>NZ_JAHUWR010000004.1:0-571364 GCF_019218905.1 Pseudomonas sp. PDM24
CAACGCCGGCAGCGGCACCACCGACTCCAACAATTACGCCATCGACACCGTGCGTCCGACCGCCACGATTGTGCTGGCCGATTCAACACTGACCGCGGGCGAAACCTCGCTGGTGACCATCACCTTCAGCGAAGCGGTCAGTGGTTTCACCAACGCTGACCTGACCATCGCCAACGGCACCTTGACCGCCGTGAGCAGCAGCGACGGCGGCATTACCTGGACCGCGACCTTCACGCCAACCGTCGGCGTGAATGACCCGAGCAATGTCATCACCCTGAACAATACCGGTGTGGCCGATCTGGCCGGCAACACGGGCAGCGGCACCACCAACTCCGGCAACTACTCCCTCGATACGGTGCTGCCGACTGCCACTATCGTTGTTGCCGACAATGCGCTGAGAATCGGCGAAACCTCACTGGTGACCATCACCTTCAGTGAAGCAGTCAGCGGTTTCAGCAACGCCGACCTGACCATCGCCAACGGCACCTTGAGCGCTGTGAGCAGCAGTGACGGCGGCGTCACCTGGACCGCGACCTTCACACCGACCAACGCCATCACCGATACCACCAACCTGATCACCCTGGATAACAGCGGTGTGCAAAACGCTTCGGGCAATGCCGGCAGCGGCACCACCGATTCCAACAACTACGCCATCGATACAGTGCGGCCAACGGCAACGATCGTGGTGACGGACACCGCGCTGAGAATCGGCGAAACGTCGCTGGTGACCATCACTTTCAGCGAAGCGGTCAGCGGTTTCACCAACGCGGACCTGACCATTACCAACGGTACCCTGACCGCGGTGAGCAGCAGCGACGGCGGCATCACCTGGACCGCGACCTTCACACCTTCCGCGAGCATCAACGATACAACCAACCTGATCACCCTGGACAATACGGGCATCGCGGATCTGGCGGGCAACGCCGGCAGCGGCACCACCGACTCCAACAATTACGCCATCGACACCGTGCGTCCGACCGCGACGATTGTGCTGGCCGATCCTACACTGACCGCGGGCGAAACCTCGCTGGTGACCATCACCTTCAGCGAAGCGGTCAGCGGGTTCACCAACGCCGACCTGACCATTGCCAACGGCACCCTGACTGCGGTGAGCAGCAGCGACGGCGGCATTACCTGGACCGCGACCTTCACGCCAACCGTCGGTGTAAATGACCCGAGCAACGTCATCACCCTGAACAATACCGGTGTGGCCGATCTGGCCGGCAACACGGGCAGCGGCACCACCAACTCCGGCAACTACACCCTCGATACGGTGCTGCCGACCGCCACTATCGTTGTTGCCGACAATGCGCTGAGAATCGGCGAAACCTCACTGGTGACCATCACCTTCAGCGAAGCGGTCAGCGGCTTCAGCAACGCTGACCTGACCATCGCCAACGGCACCTTGAGCGCCGTGAGCAGCAGTGACGGCGGCGTCACCTGGACCGCGACCTTCACACCGACCAACGCCATCACCGACACCAGCAACGTCATCACCCTGGATAACAGCGGTGTACAAAACGGCTCGGGCAACGCCGGTAGCGGCACCACCGATTCCAACAACTACGCCATCGACACCGTGCGCCCGACGGCCACCATCGTGGTCGCGGACGCGGCGCTGGCGGTGGGGCAAACCTCGGTGGTGACCATCACGTTTTCCGAGGCGGTGACCGGATTTACCACGGCTGACCTGACCGTGAGCAACGGTACCCTGAGCAATCTGAGCACCAGCGATAACATCACCTATACCGCCACCCTGACGCCGACGGCGAGCATCACCGACTCGACCAACCTGATTACCCTGGACAACACCGGAGTGATCGACGGGGCAGGCAACACGGGGACCGGGACCACCGATTCGAATAACTACGCCATCGATAGCCAACGCCCGACCGCCACTATCGTGCTGAGCGACACGACCCTGAAACCGGGCGAAACCGCGCTGGTGACCATCACCTTCAGCGAGGCGGTAACGGGTTTCGACAACGCTGACTTGAGTATCGCCAACGGCACGTTGAGCGCGGTGAGCAGCAGCGACGGCGGCATCACCTGGACCGGGACCTTCACTCCCACCGCCGGGATTACCGATACCAGCAACCTCATCACGTTGAGCAACGGCGGCATCTCGGACCTGGCCGGCAATGCCGGGTCTGGCACCACCAACTCGGCCAATTATGTAGTGGAAACCGAGGTGCCGACCGCCACCATCGTGGTTGCCGATAATGCGCTGAAGGTCGGTGAAACCTCGTTGGTCACCATCACGTTCAGCTCGGCGGTCAGCGGTTTTGACAACGCCGACCTGACGGTAGCCAACGGCACCCTCAGCAACGTTTCGTCCGTCGATGGTGGCGTGACCTGGACCGCAACCTTCACCCCTGCGGTCAGCGTGACGGACACCTCTAACCTGATCAGCCTGAACAACAGCGGTGTGACCAACGCGTCGGGCAACAGCGGCGTCGGCGTGACCGACTCCAACAACTACGCGATTGATACCGTTCGCCCTGACGCGACCATTGTGGTGGCGGACAATAAGCTGGGCATTGGTGAAACCACCACGGTGACCATTACCTTCAGCGAAGCGGTGTCCGGTTTCGACCTGTCGGACCTCAGCGTGGCCAATGGCGTGCTGTCCAACCTGGCCAGTAGCGACGGCGGTGTGACATGGACCGCCACACTCACACCGACCGCGAGCCTTAACGATGCGACCAACCTGATCCTGCTCGACACCGGCAATGTGCTCGACGCGGCGGGTAATGCCGGCGCCAGCATCGCCATTTCCAACAACTACGCACTCGATGCGACTCGCCCGACCGTCACCATCGTGGTTGCCAACCCGAACCTGGGCATTGGCCAGACGACGCTGGTGACCTTCACGTTCAGCGAGGCGGTCAGCGACTTCGATTTGTCGGACTTGAGCGTCACCAACGGCGAGCTGACCAATCTGGCCAGCAGCGACGGCGGCAAGACCTGGACCGGAACGTTCACACCCACCGCGAGCATCACCGACCCGAGCAATTTCATTGCGCTGGACACCAGCAACGTGACGGATCTGGCGGGCAACATCGGCGCCAGCGTCGCGGTGTCCAACAACTACGCCATCGACGGCGAACGGCCGACGGCCACGGTGGTGGTTGCCAACCCGAACCTGGGCGTGGGCCAGACCTCATTGGTGACCTTCACCTTCAACGAAGCTGTGAGTGGTTTCGACCTGTCCGACGTCAGCGTGGCGAACGGCAGCTTGTCCGGTTTGAGCAGCAGTGATGGTGGTAGAACCTGGACCGCGACCCTGACGCCGAACGCCAATGTCAGCAGTGGCAACAATGCGATCAGCCTGAGCGTCGCTGGCGTCAGCGATTCAGCAGGCAACACGGGTAGCGGTGTCAGCCTATCGAACAGCTATGCGATCAATACGGTCGTTGCACCGTCGTCCCCGCCTGTCGTGGTGCCGCCGGAACCCGAGTTCCGGGTCACGGTTCCTGTCACCGTGCCCGATCTGCCCAACGTGCCATTACAACCGATCATCTTCACTGCGCCCACTGGCGATCTCGGCTCGCCGCTGACCTTTACCCCGCTGTTTGAACAGCGAGTGATCGGCAACGGCATTCGGCCTTTGGGCGATATTTTCATGAGCCACGGGGCACTGACGCCTAGCTTTATCGCGCAGGTATTCAGCAGCAGTGAAAACGGTGGCGATGGCTCAGGTCACGGCTTCCTCGGTTTTGGCGGTGGCGACGGCGGGGTCTTTGGCAGCAGCACGCTGTCAAATCTGTTCAATCAGGACACGGGCAGTGAGGGGGAATCGCTGAACGCCTTCGGCAATAACTCAATCAGGATGGGAGATGCTTCCCAAGGACTGCGTGGTGTGTTTGGCGCACCGAGTCTTGGTCAGCAATTGCAACAACTCAAGGACACCGAGCAGCGGCAGATCGAAAGCCTGGCCGCGGCTTTGCACCAGGTCGGCATCAGTGAAATGCAGGCCTGAAAAAACCATTAAAGCAGGGCGGCATCTGGGGGCTCCAAGGATGAAGAGAAGTCAGAAGTTATTCGGCGCCAGCCTGCTGGCGCTGGCGATCAGCGGGTGTGCAGTCACCAGTGAACCGATCGAACGCAGCGTCAGCCAACAGCGCGCCCAAAGCGATCTGCAAAACATGTACAAGGGGCAGGAACCTCTCAGCGGCCCGCTGACCCTGCACCAGGCCATGGCCCGGGCGGTGAAATACAACCTCGAAGGCCGGCTCAAGATCATGGAAGAGGCCTTGGCCAAGCGCCAACTCGACCTCGCCAGCTTCGACATGTTGCCGCGCATGGCGCTGGACGCCGGTTACGTGGGGCGCAACAACGTCAGCGCCTCCAGCAGCCAGAGCGTCGAGACCGGGGCCCAGTCCCTGGAGCCGTCGACCTCCCAGGACCGCGACCGTGAAGTGGCGGACCTGACCATGGTCTGGAACGTGCTCGACTTTGGTGTCAGCTACATCAGCGCCAAGCAACAGGGCGACCAGCGACTGATCGTCCAGGAGCGTCGGCGCAAGGTTATCAACACCATCGTGCAGGACGTGCGCTCGGCCTATTGGCGAGCCATGGCCGCCGAACGTTTGCTCAAACAGATCGACAGCCTCATGGTCCGGGTCGAAAACGCTCGCACCAATAGCCAGAGCATGAGCGAGCAGCGTATTGGCGATCCGATTCAGGCATTGGGCTATCAACGCTCGCTGATCGAAGCCACCCGCCAACTGGAAGAACAACGCCGCGCACTGTCGTTGGCGAAAACCGAATTGGCAACGCTGATCAACCTGCCGCTGAGCACCAATCTGACGCTGGCGACCCAGGACGACTACGTTATCCCGGAACTCAAGGTTGATCTCGCCAGCCTGGAACAGGAAGCCCTGACCAGTCGGCCGGAGTTGCGCGAGCAGGATTACCAGACCCGGATCAGCGCCGCCGAAACCCGCAAAGCCATGCTGCGTCTGCTGCCGGGGCTGGAGTTTGCCGCTGGCGGGCATTACGACAGCAACTCGTTTTTGGTGGAACAGGGCTGGGCGGATTACGGGGTGAAAGTCACCTGGAACCTGTTCAATGTGATTTCCGCGCCCGCCGCGATTGACGTTGCCAAGGCCGGTGAAGAAGTCGCCGCGGCGCGCAGGCAGGCGATGTCGATTGCCATACTGGCGCAGCTTTACGTGGCCAACGCCAACTATCGCGAGGCGATGCGGCAGTTCAAGACCAATCAGCAACTGTCAGACATCGATGGGCAAATCGTCGGCCAACTGCGCAATCGTCATCAGGCGGCCGGGCTGGGCGAACTGGACCTGATCCAGGGCGAGCTGAACACCTTGCAGGCCGATCTGCGACGCGACCTGTCTTACGCCGACCTGCGCAACGCTTACGGGCAGATCTTCGCCAGCGCCGGTCTCGATCCGCTGCCGGACGAAGTGCAATCGACCGAAGTCCAGTCCATCGCCACGGCCCTGGCCAATCGCGAAGAGGCTTGGGCGGCGGGCAACATCTCAGTGCCGGTGGCCCATGCCCCGGTCCAATAATCTGCTGGCGCCGACGGCGAGCATCAGCCGCGCCCAACGGGAGACCCGCAACGGCCATCGCGGCACGGCAATTTTGCTGACCGGTTTGCCGGCCGCGGGCAAGTCAACATTGGCCCAGGCACTGCACGCCGAGTTGTTCGAGCACGGCGTGCAGAGTGTGGTGCTCGATGGCGACGGACTGCGGGTCGGGCTCAATCGCGATTTGGGGTTTACCGACAGCGATCGCCTGGAAAACATCCGCCGTGCCAGTGAACTCGCGGCACTGTTGGTCGAGAACGGGCAGGTCGTCATCCTCGCGATGATCGCGCCTTTGGTGGAGTTGCGTGAAGTGTTCGCCCGACGATTGGGGGAGGATTACCGTGAAGTCTGGTGCAGCGCCTCGTTGGCGGTGTGTGAACAGCGCGATCCCAAAGGTCATTACGCCCGGGCTCGACGGGGTGAGTTGGCGGGGTTTACCGGTATTTCTGCGCCTTACGAGCCACCGCCATGCGCGTCGCTGGTGCTCGACACAGGTGCGCAGTCGGTCGAGGCCTGTCTCGACCGTTTGCTGACCTGGCTCGGCGAATGCGCGGTGTTGCCGAAACGATGAGTCGGCCGGCCTTCTCCCGCTTGCCGGTAACGGTGGATTTGCCGTTGCTGTTGCAGGCGCTGGGGGCGATTGGCGAGGACGCCTGGCACAGCCACTTCAATAGCGATTATTACGCTGGCGACTGGAGCGGTGTGGCGCTGATTTGCGCGGCCGATGCCTTGACTGAACTGTCGCCCGGTCGCGGCGAGACGCTGTTGCGTGCGCCTTGGCTGCAAGATGCTCGATGGCAACAAGGGCTGCGGGATCTGCCGCTGCAGATCGTCTGCGCGCGTCTGCTGCGGCTCGGCCCGGGCGGGCGCATTCACGAGCATCGCGACTATGACCTGGGCGCGCCAGACGCTGACTTGCGTCTGCATATCCCGTTGCTCAGTCCACCCCGAGTGGACTTTCTGCTGGACCGCCAGCGCATGCCGATGGCCGCTGGCGAATGCTGGTTTCTCGACCTGTCGCGGCCGCATCGCGTGGACAATCGCGATACCCGGGCACGGGTTCATCTGGTGCTTGATTGCCGGCCCGACACCTGGCTGGAGCAAGCGATTCTCGACGGGTTGGCAACCACGCCGCCGCCGCAAATCGGTCATGACGCTTTAGCACAGTTCCAGGCATTGGTGGCCAGCGATCCGCAGCTGTGCAAGTCCTTGCAGGGGTTGCAGGACAACGAAGCCTTTATCGTCCGTACCCTGGAACTGTCCGCCGAGCGTGGACTTGCGTTCACCGCTGAAGAACTGCGCGCGGCGATGCGCGACGGTCGCCGTCAATGGAATGAACAATGGAGCGCCTGAACCTGGAAGGCTGGTTGCCGATTCGCGTGTGGCAAGAGGCCGGGCAATGGCAAGTCGACTGGTGCTGGTTCGGTGACACGCCGCTGCATCAGCCGTTTTTTCGTGAGGCCGTGGAAGACGCGCTGCGACTGCCGTTCAATCAGGCGTTTCGCCGGAAATCTGCATTGTCGACCCTCGCTGACTGGCAGGTTTGCAGCCCTGGGCTGGCCCCGAGTGCGTTTATCTTTCATGCCTCGCGATGTGGCTCGACCCTGATCAGCCAGATGCTGGCGCAACTCGACAGCCACATTGTCGTCAGCGAGCCACCGCCGTTGGATGCCTTGCTGCGCAGTGATTTACCCGCCGTCGAGCGCCGTGCAGCCATCAAAGGGGTGCTGTCTGCTTACGGGCAACGTCGGCTTGGCGTGGAGCAACGGCTGGTGATCAAACTCGACGCCTGGAATATCGGTGAACTGCCGTTACTGCGCGAATGCTTCCCCGAAACGCCGTGGTTGTTTCTTTATCGCGATCCGCTGGAGATCGCCGTCTCGCATCTGCGTCGCCCGGGTATGCACATGGTGCCGGGGATGATCGGGGCGAGCGTGCTGGATGAGAAATTTCCGTTCAGCAGCCGTGAGGATTACATCGCCCGGCGGTTGGGGCGGTTGCTGGCGCAGGGATTGGCGCAATGCCGGGCGTTTGGCGGCCTGGCGGTGAACTACAGCGAACTGCCGCAGGCGATGGCGGGGCGGTTGGCAGCGTTCTTTGCATTGGATGTCGAGCAGCGAAAGCAGGTGTTTGCGGCGGTGGGACAACATGCCAAGCAGCCGTCGCAGGGGTTTGTTGGTGACAGCGATGACAAGCGTCGAGAGGCCTCGGTGCTGCTTCGTGAGCGGGTGAATCAGTGGGCGCGGAAGCCTTATGAGGCATTGGAGCAATTGCGCAAAGTATGAGCGCAATGGCTTTTGTGGCGAGGGAGCTTGCTCCCGCTCGGCTGCGAAGCAGTCGCAGGTTTTAGGGCCGCTACGCGACCCAGCGGGAGCAAGCTCCCTCGCCACAGTCATCAGTGCATCAAGGCTTGGACGACAAGTCCGCCATCCCCTTGAGCAACTCGATCGGCAGCGGAAAGACGATGGTCGAACTCTTGTCCCCGGCGATCGAACTCAGCGTCTGCATGTAACGCAGTTGCATGGCCCCCGGCTGACGGCCGAGCATTTCAGCCGCCTGCATGAGTTTTTCCGAGGCTTGCAACTCGCCTTCGGCGTGGATCACCTTGGCCCGACGTTCCCGTTCGGCCTCGGCCTGCTTGGCGATGGCGCGAATCATCGATTCGTTGAGGTCCACGTGCTTGATCTCGACGTTGGCCACCTTGATGCCCCAGGCGTCGGTCTGCGCATCGAGTACTTGCTGGATATCGACGTTCAGCCGTTCCCGTTCGGCCAGCAATTCATCGAGTTCATGTTTACCGAGCACCGCCCGCAATGTGGTCTGGGCCAGTTGGCTGGTGGCCATGAGAAAGTCTTCGACCTGAATGATCGCCCTTTGCGGATCGAGCACGCGGAAATACAGCACCGCATTGACCTTGACCGAGACGTTGTCCCGGGTGATGACGTCTTGCGGCGGTACGTCGAGCACCACGGTACGCAGGTCGACACGAACCATTTGCTGAACCACCGGAATCAGCAGGATCAGGCCAGGGCCCTTGACCTGCCAGAAGCGTCCGAGCTGGAACACCACGCCGCGTTCGTATTCGCGCAGGATGCGGAAGGTCGACCCCGCCAGTGCAATCAGCAGTAACAGCAGCGCGGCAAAACCCAGTTGCAGACCCATGACTATTCTCCGCCATCATTGTTCATACGGGCGCCGCGTCAGCCGCGACCACTTCCAGCAGTAGACCCTTGCGTGCCACTACCCGGACCTGTTGACCCGGTTGCAGCGGTGTTTCGCTCATTGCCTGCCATTGCTCGCCTTGCAGGTGCACCCAGCCGATATAAGCGTTACCGGCCTGCAACGACGTTATCGGCGTCACGGCGCCCAGTATTTCGGCGTCACCGCTGACGTTGCGGCGCGGTCGGGTTTTCAAGGCGCGGATCACCAGGAAAATCAGTAGCAGTGCGCTGATCAGTCCCAAGCCGATCATCAACGGAACAGGGACTTCGGCGTTAGTCAGAATCACTGCCCCAATCACGAACATCACAAGGCCGCCCAGGCCGACCACGCCGTAATTGGGCAAGGCCGCCTCGGCGATCAGAAACGCAATGCCGAAGGTGATCAACCAGAGCCCGAGGGGATCGGGAACCAGCACCACGAGAGTGTCCGCCGCGAAAACCGGTCCGCTCAGGGCCAGCAGCAGCGTAATTGCACAGCAACGCATGTTCACTTGACCCTCCGGGAGAGTCATCCGTCCGCGAGCCGTTCAGGGCTCTGTATACAAGTCTAGTTGACCCTGCATTGGTATGAATTTTGACCAGTGTCGACAGCGTCCGACGGGCGGATTTCCCGCCGGATCCCACCAGCGGGCCTAGACTTTTAAGGGAGGCAAAAGTTAACCATCGTCCGCGATTCGTTGCTGCGGACACCGAGGTGCATCATGCGTATGGCAAAAACCGTGCAGAACAGCCTGGACAAGGCCCACTGCGAATATGACATCGTTTCCCACCCGCACTCGGCCAGCAGCCTTGAAACGGCTCGGCTCGCGGGTATCCCTGCCGAACGGGTCGCCAAATCGGTGATCCTCGACGACCGCCACGGGCATTACTTGATGGCCGTGCTGCCTGCCAGCCGTCACCTGGACCTGAGCAAAGTCCGTGGCAGCAGCGAATGGCAAGTCACCCGTGAAAGCAACCTGCCGCACCTGTTCGACGATTGCGAACGCGGCGCCGTGCCTGCACTGGGTGAATCCTACGGGATGGACATGGTCATCGACCCACAGCTGACCCGGCAGAAAGATATTTACCTGGAAGCCGGCAACCACAACAACCTGGTACACATGAGCGTGCCGGAATTTCTGAAAATGGTGCCGCATGCCGAGGTGTGCGAGTTGAGTCTTTCGGCATAACAGTCGCCCCGACTGACGTCATCGCGGGCAAGCCTCGCTCCTACAGGACTTGCGAAAACCCTGTGGGAGCGGGCTTGCCCGCGAATAGCCGCACCCCGGTCACCCATCCAATAAGCGATCACGAAGGAGCCCGACATGGAATCCCCAACCCACAGCCTCCCATCCCTGTTCAAACAACTCGGCCTGCCGGATGACGCCGAAAGCATCGATAAATTCATCGCTACCCATTCACCACTCAAGCCCGAACTGCACCTGGCGGAAGCGTTCTTCTGGAACGAGAGCCAGGCAGCGCTGCTGCGTGAGGAGATTCTGGATGATGCGGATTGGGCGGAGGTGGTGGATCAGCTGGATGTGCTGTTGAGGAAGGGGCGGGGGGTGTAACAATCATTTTTCTGGTGGCCACTGTCGGGACGTGTGCGCTAGAGCGAGTATCCAGATCGCGTCTGGCCCCGGTTCATAAACGACACGATAGCTCTGATGTGGAATTAGCTCGCGGGTACCTGCAATGATTCCGACAGGGCCGCTTTCAGGGTATTGGGCAATGCGGGATATCGCGTCTTTGAAGCGGTTGTCCATGTCGATGGCGGCTTGCGGGTTGACGGCATGCAGGTAATCCCAAATGTCTGCACGATCCTGTGCTGCTGTTGGCGTCCAGATTATCTTCATTCTTGTATAGCTGCTCGCACTCGCCTGGCAGTGAATTCTGCTTCAACTTCTTCATTGGTCAGGCCATCCCCAGCGCGCATGGACACTCGGGCTTTGTCGACCTTACGTTGCAGGAATGCTTCGTACTCGCGCGATTCTCGTTGGGTTTGAACGAACTGACGCATCATTTCCCTGACGATTTGAGAGGCAGGACGATGAGAAGCTTCTGCTTCGGCCATGAACTGTTCACGCAATTCGGGTTCGAGTTTCATCGTAAAAACGGCTTGTTTTGACATGTCCAAGTCCTCGGAATATGTACTGACGAAGTATATACATCTTCACTACATTTTTTGGGTCAAGCTTGTACACGTCACGACAGACGGACGTTCTTTGCGTTGCGGCCGGGAAAGCGGACGAACGCAAGGGTCACAGCCCGGCAAACCCTGAGGCCGTTGCTATGCTTTGACTTGATGGGGGCGCGTGGCGAACCCGTCGATCAAGGCTTGCGTTGATCATGGGGATCTAATAATGAAAAACCCTTACGCTCCCGGCTTCTGGTGCGCCATTGCGGCATTGGTTTTGCTGTCGGCCACCTATTTCTACGGCGTCATGCTGGCCCACCAGCTCGACACGGCGCTGATATTCCTCGACAGCGCAGCAGCGTTGATCGCCGTGATGGCTATCGTGGTGGTCGCCTGGGCTTCATTACAGAACCAGCGCATCAAGAAGCGACAACTTGAACAAGGCAAGACCCTGGTGCTGATCTGGGACACCAAGGTGGCTTTGCGTCGCGTCGAAACGGTGTTCGACCGGTATTTCTGGGGCAGTTACTGGCAACCGGGGCGCACGTTCCAGGAAGTCATGGGCGAACTCACCGGCACGCCGCTGGAAAAAAGCCTCGAAACCTTGAAAAAACAATGCCTGGCGCTGGACAAGCAAGTGGCCGATGAAGGGTGGCACTGGCTCAACAATGCGCGAGAGCTGTCCGATGTCGCCAACGCCATGGCCCGTGAACGCTATCAGCTGGATTTCTGCGACCCGCGCGCGGAAGTGACCGGCGGGGCGGTGATCAATCGGGATTTTGAAGTGCTGGTGTATACGTGGACTGCTCGGCTCAAGAGCTTTGATCATCAGCTTGATGAGATTGAGGTTCAGTATTCCTGAATTGAGGTTGGCTGGACTGATGCCTTCGCGGGCAAGCCTCGCTCCTACAGGATTTGTGTCGTGCGCAAATTTCGCAAATGACACAAATCCTGTAGGAGCGAGGCTTGCCCGCGAAGGCGATCGAATGACCGCCGAAACTCTCAACCCTTGCCAGTTGTCCACAAGCAGCAATATCCCATAGACACTCTTTCACCTTTAATCATTGGGCCGCTTTGCGGAGCAAATGCTAATCTCCATCCCACTTTCAGCGCAGTCGTGACCGCGACCCGCCATGGGTTCAGGGAAGACGACCACACTTTCAACAACGGACATTGAACGGATACTTCATGAATAAATCAGCAGGCGTGCTTCTAGGAATTGTCGTGGCCATCGGTGCAATCAGCGCTGGCGGTGCGTGGTACACCGGCAGCAAACTCGATGGAGTGCTGAATACCTCGATCACCGACGCCAACAAAGAGCTGCAAGTCGCGCTGGCTGGTTCCAACGGCACGGCGTCGCTGGAACTGGTGTCGCTGGATCGCCATGTGTTCAGCAGCACTGCGCACTATCGCCTCAAGGGTGAGGGCGAGATGTTTGGTGAAGCACCGGTCGAGTTGCTGTTCGTCGACCGCATCGAACACGGTCCGCTGCCGTTCTCGCGCCTGGTGTCGCTGAAGTGGTTGCCGGTCCTGGCGACCAGTCACTACGAGCTGGAAAAGACCCCGCTGACCGAAAAGTGGTTCGCTGCCGCCAAGGACAAATCCCCGGTCAAAGGCGTGGTTAACATCGGCTACGACAATTCCACCAAGGGCACCCTGGAGTTTCTGCCGCTGGAAACCGCACTGGATGACAAATCCAATCTGACCTTTTCCGGTATGAAACTCGATGTAGCCGCCAGTGCTCAGGCGCAAAAGGTCAAGGCAGACGGTTATATGGACAGCCTGAAGCTGACCACTGTGGCTGAAGATCAGACCCCGGTGCAGGTCGAGCTCAACGGCTTGACCGTGGCCAGTAACCTGAACAAAAGCACGTACGGCTATTACACCGGCGAAAACACCGTCGAGCTGACCCACAGCAAGACCACCTTCGGGGCCAAGCAGTCGGTACTCGGCGTCAAGAACTTTGAAATGAAGAACCAGACCGAGGAATCGGGCACCAACGCTTCGGGGCGTGCCGATTACAAGGTCGGTGAAGTGTCCTTGAACGGCAAGGTTATCGGCTCTGCACAAATGGCCATGAGCCTGAAAAACCTCGACATCCCGTCAACGATGTCGCTGATGCAGATCTACCAGACCAAACTGCAACCGTACGAGAAGGCCGCCACTGAAGCCGCTGCCGCCGGTCTACCGGCGCCGGAACTGAACCTGACCCCGGCCGAAGAGGCTCAGGTCAAGACCGGCCTGGAGAAACTGCTGGCCGCAGGTCCCCAGGTGGCTCTGGAAAACCTCTCGTTCAACACCACCAACGGCGAAAGCCGCGCCAACCTGGTGCTGGACCTGACCAAACCGCAGTCCATGGACTTGCCGCCAGACCAGTTGGTCAAGCAGTTGATCGCGCTGCTGGACTTCAACCTCTTGGTGTCCAAGCCAATGCTGGTTGACGTGCTCACCGTGCAGTCGCAAATCGACGGCCAGACCGACGCCAAGCTCATTGCCGATCAGGCGAGCGCAACCGCCGACATGTTCAGCAGCATGGCGGTGGGCACCCAACTGGCGAAAGTGGACGGTAACAACGTCGTCACCAAGCTGCACTACGCCAACAATCAGGTGGACTTCAACGGCCAGAAAATGACCCTCGAAGAATTTGTCGGCTTCGTGATGAGCAAACTTGGCGGCACGGGCGACGTCAGCATCCAGTAAAACTACAGGCCTCACCGCAACGCCCGGCCTCTGCATTACGCAGACGCCGGGCGTTTTGCTGTCTGGGGTTTGGAAACGGGGAGAGGGGAAGGAGGTTCCAATGCCAGTCTCGAGCGCAGGCCCCTGTGGGAGCGGGCTTGCTCGCGAAGGCGTCGTGTCAGTCAATATCAATGTCTACTGACAGACCGGCTTCGCGAGCAAGCCCGCTCCCATAGGTTCCGTACCTTGGCTGACTGGGCATTGGAGAAGGCCTGAACATCACGAATCTGAACAATTATTGTGCTCTGAATAGTTGACTTCGCTTGCATGCAAAATTGCGTCGATAAAGCCTGGCCGGGTCTTTCGATCCGGCTTTCCGCTACGAATGGGCAAGGGGACATTGCGACCCGGCTGGCCATGTAAGGATGCTGACGAATGCCGTGTATTGCTGGTCCCTTTATTCATCGTGGTTTACGCCCCCTGTTTCGCGTTGCGCTGTGCGGCCAGTTGTTGTGGCCGATGCAGGCGTTCGCCGACACCCCCTACGACCAAATGGTTCGCGATGCACGGGCCGGCAACTACACGCCTGCGCTGACGGTATTGCGTCAGGTGCCAGTCAACCAGGCCACCACCGGTCAGATCAGCGATCACTTGCAGATCGCCAGCTGGGCCGGTCTGGACGCCGAAGTGGTTCAGGTCTATGAAACCCAGGGGCACAATCGGGCGTTGCCGGTTCAGGCCCTGACCGCTACTGCGCGTGCCTATCGCAACCTCAAGCGCTGGGACTCGGCGACCCAGGTGTACAACAAGGCCTTGGCCCTTGAACCGCAAAATCCCGACCTGCAGCTGGGATTGGCGATGACCCAGGCCGACGCCGGTAAGCCTGACGAGGCGGTTGCCCGCGCCAGGGCGCTGGTGGCGGCGAAACCGGATGACCCTTCCCGCCGCTTGGCCCTGGCTTACGCCTTGACCCGCGCCGGTGCCACCTACGACGCGTTGTTTGAATACGATCAGGCCTTCGTCCGCGCCGGCAGCAAGCCCGACGTCGCTCGGGAATACGTGATTGCCCTGCAACGCGCCCGCCTGCCGGAACCGGCCTTGCGCCTGGCGCGTCAGCGGCCGGGATTGCTGGATCCGGTCACGCTGCGACGTCTTGAAGGTGACTTGGCCGCAGAACGCGTGCGGCTGGCCGAGCTGGCCACCCGCAGCGAAAAAGAACGTTATCTGATCGCTGATCGGGCTCTGGCCGATTACGACCAGTTGTTGATGACCTGGACGCCGGATCCTCAGGCCCACGATGACGTCATCCGCTGGCGAATCGATCGCATGGGCGCCCTCAAAGCCCGCGCGCGCACCGCTGATGTGATCGCCGAATACCAGAAATTGCTCGCCGAAGGTGTGAAGATTCCGACCTATGCCTTGCGTTGGGTGGCGTCGTCTTATCTGGACCAGCGTCAACCAGAAATCGCCACCGATTTGTATCGTCAGGTGCTGGTGGCGCCGGATGCCGATGTCGGCGACCGTCTGGAAGACAGTACCGCGCTCTATTACGCCTTGCTCGAAAGCGATAAGGCCGATGAAGCACGTCAGGTCGCTGAAGACTTGGCCAAGACCCAGAAGCCACGGGTCGAGCTCAAGGGCTTGCCGGTGGGCAATCCCAACGATGAATGGATGGACGCGCAGCAACTCGCTGCCCAGGCCGGCACCTACGGCGCTGATCTACCGTCGGGCGAGCAGCGTTTGCAGACGCTGGTGGATCAGGCCCCGGGCAACCTCGGCCTGCGTCTGGCCCAGGCCGACTTGTACCTGGCCCGGGACTGGCCACGGCGCGCCGAGAATCAGCTCAAGGAAACCGAGAGCATGGCGCCGCGGGACATCGGCCTGGAAGTTGCGCAAGGTCACACCGCCATGGATCTGCAGGAATGGCGGCAGATGGATGTGCTGACCGACGATGTGGTCGCGCGTTTTCCGGACAACCGTCAGGTTCAGCGTTTGCAGCGCCAACGTGCGGTCCATGACATGGCCGAGCTGCGGGTGGAGGCCTACGGTGGCAAGAGTTATGGCGGGGGCAACGACGACGCCGGGGCGGTCAACGGCAGTCGCGATTTCGGCCTCGAAACCACGCTGTACAGCCCACCTATCGATGAAGACTGGCGCGTGTTCGCCGGTGCCGGTTACGCCACCGGCGACTTCCAGGAAGGCACCGGCCACCATCGTTTTCAGCGCGTCGGGCTCGAACGCCGGACTCGCGATATGACCCTGGAGGCGGAAGTCTCCAACCATTCCTATGGCTTCGGTGACAAACAGGGTGCGCGCCTGGCGATTGCCAGAGACATTGACGATCACTGGCAGTACGGCGGCAGCCTCGAATACCTGTCGGCGCAAACGCCGTTGCGGGCCTTGAACAGCGACATCACCGCCAACGGCGGCAGCGGTTTCATCCGTTGGCGCGCCAATGAGAGCCGCGAGTGGAGGCTGGCGGTCAGCCCTTCGCACTTCAGCGACGGCAACAACCGTGTCGAAGCCTTGCTCACCGGTCGCGAGGGTGTTTACCGCGCGCCGGGGTTGCAGGTCGACCTCGGCCTGGAGGTCGGCACCAGCCGTAACTCCAAGTCCGACGACGTGCCGTATTTCAACCCCAAATCCGACTTCAGCGTGCTGCCGACGGTGAACGTCAATCACGTGCTCTACCACCGCTACGAAACCTCCTGGAGCCAGCAGTTCCAGGCCGGCGCGGGCACCTATAGCCAGCGCGATCACGGGACCGGCGGCGTCGGCCTGTTGGGTTACGGCCAGCGCTACAGCTGGAACGACGTATTCGAGGTGGGCGGCCTGCTGAGCGTGATCAACCGGCCTTATGACGGCGACCGCGAAACCGATCTGCGCCTGCTCGTCGACCTCACTTACCGCTTCTAGAAGAGTTTGAAGATGCCTTTTATTTCGCGTTTCATCCTTTTGCTGGGAGCGCTGTTGATCAGCGCCTGCGCCCAGCAAGCCCCGGCCTTCGCACCGCCGTCCGAACGCCCGGTGTCGGCCAATGAAAAGCCGTGGCCGAAAAACCATGTACTCGGAATCGCTTACCACGATGTCGAAGACCGTGACCCCGATCAGGCGGTGGTGGCCGTGCGCACCGAGCGTCTGCTCGAGCAACTGGCGTGGCTGCGGGAGAACAACTACAAACCGGTCACCGTCGACCAGATCATGGCTGTTCGCAACGGCGGCCCCGAGCTGCCGCCACGGGCGATCATGCTGAGTTTCGACGATGGCTATTCGAGCTTCTACACCCGCGTGTTGCCGGTGCTGCGCGCCTATAACTGGCCCGCCTTGCTGGCGCCGGTCGGGGTGTGGATCGATACGCCGCTGAACCAGCCGGTGGATTTCGCCGGTACACCGCGCAAGCGTTCGGACTTCCTGACCTGGGAGCAGATCCGCGAGATTTCCCGATCCGGCCTGGTGGAAATCGCCGCCCACACCGACGCCAGCCACAAAGGCGTGTTGGCCAACCCGCAAGGCAACCTGCAACCGGCGGCCGCGACCCGGCACTATGACGCGGCTACCGGTCGCTATGAAACCGAAGCCCAATTCCAGGCCCGGATGCGCGCCGATGTGGCGGCCATCTCGGAGAAGATCCGCAAGGTCACCGGTTACAAACCGCGTGTCTGGGTCTGGCCCTATGGCGCGGCGGACGGCACCTCGTTGCACGTGGTCAACGAGCAGGGTTATCAGATGGCCCTGACGCTGGAAGATGGTCTCGATGCCCTCGACAACCTGATGAGCAGTCCGCGCTTTTTGGTGGCCTCGGACCCGGATGGCGAACACTTCGCCAACAGCATCGTTTCGGTGCAGGCCGAATCGCCGATGCGCGTGGTGCATGTGGACCTGGACAACGTCTACGATCCAGACCCGGCCCAACAGGAAATCAACCTCGGCAAATTGATCCAGCGCATGGCCGACATGGGCGCCAACACGGTGTTCCTGCAAGCCTTCGCCGACCCTGCGGGCGATGGCCTGGTGCACTCGCTGTACTTTCCTAACCGGCACTTGCCGATGCGCGCCGATATCTTCGATCGCGTGGCCTGGCAGTTGCGCACTCGGGCTCAGGTCAAAGTCTATGCCTGGATGCCGGTGCTGAGTTTTGCCCTGGATTCGAAGCTGCCACGGGTCACTCGTTGGGACCCAAAAACCGGCATCAGCTCGATCGATCCGGACCAGTACAAGCGCTTGTCGCCATTCGACCCGAACGTGCGGCGCATCATCGGTGAAATCTACGAAGATTTGGCGCGTCTGACCTCGGTCGACGGCATCCTCTATCACGATGACGCGGTGCTGTCGGACTTCGAAGATGCCGGCCCTGAAGCCCTGAAGGTTTATGCCGCCAACGGTCTGCCGGGTTCGATTGCCGCCCTGCGTGACGATCCGGCCACCTTGCAGCGCTGGACGCGGTTCAAGAGCCGCTACCTGATCGATTTCACTCACGAACTGACCGCCAAGGTTCGCGCCATTCGTGGCCCGCAAGTGAAAACGGCGCGCAATATTTTCGCCGAGCCGATGCTCAACCCCGAGAGCGAAGCCTGGTTCGCGCAGAACCTCGACGACTTCCTGGGCGCCTACGACTGGACGGCGCCGATGGCCATGCCACTCATGGAAAAACAGAGCCGCCAACAATCCGGCCCTTGGCTCGAAACGCTGGTGGCAACGGTGAAATCGCGCCCCGGCGCACTCGAGCGCACGGTGTTCGAATTGCAGGCCCGTGACTGGACGAAAAAAACCGACGCCGACATCGACGGCGAACAGTTGGCTGAGTGGATGGGCCGCCTCAAGCGTCAGGGCGCCACCAGTTTTGGCTACTACCCGGACAACTTCCTCGAGAACCAGCCGGAGCTGAAAACCGTGCGGCCCGCGCTCTCCAACAAGTGGAATCCATAACATGCTGGACAGACTTTTAGCCCTGCTGGTTCTGGCGATCGTCCTTGGGGTTCCCCTCGGGCTGATCTTTCTGCTCACCGGGCAATTCCTGATGGACTTCGTGTTCTTTTATCCACTGTTCATGTCGGGGTTGTGGATCGCCGGCGGCCTGTATTTCTGGCTGCACTGGGAGCGGCACTGGCCGTGGCAGGACGATACGTTGCCGCCAGCGCTGGCCGGCGAACCGCTGATCTCGATCCTGATCCCTTGCTACAACGAAGGCGACAACGCGGCCGATACCATCCACGCGGCACTGGCCCAGCATTACCCGAACATCGAAGTGATTGCGATCAACGACGGCTCCAAGGACAACACCGCCGCGGTGCTCGATGCACTGGCGGCGCAGGATCCGCGTCTGCGGGTGCTGCACCTGGCGGAGAACCAGGGCAAGGCCGTGGCCCTGCGCATGGGCGCCATTGCGGCGCGCAGCGAGTATCTGGTGTGCATCGACGGCGACGCATTGCTGGCGCCGAACACCGCGGCGTATCTGGTGGCGCCGATGCTCGATAACGCGCGCCTCGGCGCCGTCACCGGCAACCCGCGAATCCGCACCCGTTCGACCTTGATCGGCCGCGTGCAGGTCGGCGAGTTCTCGTCGATCATCGGCCTGATCAAGCGCACCCAACGGGTGTTCGGGCGGATCTTTACCGTCTCCGGAGTGATCGTCGCCTTCCGTCGCACGGCGCTGAACCGGGTCGGCTACTGGAGCCCGGACATGATCACCGAAGACATCGACATCAGTTGGAAGCTGCAACTGGATCACTGGAGCATTTTCTATGAGCCCCGCGCGTTGTGCTGGATCCTCATGCCGGAAACCCTCGGCGGCCTGTGGAAACAGCGTCTGCGTTGGGCCCAGGGCGGCGCCGAGGTGCTGTTCAAAAACATCCGTGGCATCTGGCAATACCGCCATCGTTACCTCTGGCCGCTGCTGTTCGAATACTGCCTCTCCACCGGCTGGGCCTTCACCTTTCTGCTGTCGGTGATTTTCTGGGGCGTTGGCAAATTCATCGAGATGCCGCCCGCCATTGCCGTTGATCACCTGCTGCCACCGGCGTTTACCGGGCTGCTGCTGGCGGTGGTCTGCCTGGTGCAATTCGCCGTCAGCATCCTGATCGATCGCCGTTACGAAAAGGGCCTCGGCAAGACCATGTTCTGGGTGGTCTGGTATCCGCTGGTGTTCTGGTTCATCAGCCTGCTTACCACCCTGGTCAGCTTCCCGAAAGTGCTGTTCGGTCAACATCAGAAGCGCGCGCGTTGGGTCAGTCCGGACCGGGGCATCAAGCCGCTGAATGACGATGAAGAGGAAGTCATCAAATGAAAATCATCAGAACCCGGCAGCGGCCCTTTCTGGTCGTGATCGATGTCTTCTTAACCGTGCTGGCCTGGATCGGTCTGCTGTATTTACTGGTGCGGGGGTTGTGGCCGTTGATCGATACCCATGACGGCCCGCGCATCGATGCGTCGTTTTTCGACGCCCTCGGCACGTTGCAGATTTACCTGTGGGTGGCGTTGTTGAACGCGGTGATCCTGATCACATGGGCGCGTTATCAACAGCGCAAAAGCAAGAGCTTCGCCCAGCGCCGTTTGCCGGCGCCGGTGGTGGATGATCAGGGGCTCAGCAAAAGCTTCAAGCTGACCGGCGACCGATTGGCGAAACTGCGCACGCCGGGTTCGATGACCATTCATAACGATCAGGATGGCGATGTCAGCCACGTCGTTACGCACTTCATCCCGGTCGCCCCGGCTGACCTACCGTCGCCTTTGGCGCCGCTGGAGCATCCGCTGGTAATCCGCCTGCCAGCCGAAGATGACGATAACCGCGAGCCAATGAGCCGGGTCTAGCTTGCATTCCCCTGTGGCGAGGGAGCTTGCTCCCGTTTGAGTGCGTAGCGCTCACAAGATCTTTGGTAGATCAGAGATTTTGCGTCTGCTGCGCAGACGAACGGGAGCAAGCTCCCTCGCCACAGGTTTGCGCCTCGCCATAGAGTTTTACGGTGGTCGGCGGGGGAAAACAGCCGTCAATTTATGTCCCTGATCAGCCGCCAGGCCTCATCCACCGACAGCGGCTGCTTCATCCGTTCAGCAAGCATCGCCATCGCCCGCTCTTCATCGCAGGCAACGGCCGCCGCCACCACGCCGTTTTTGCCGAACAGGCCGATAAACGGTGGATGGTCAGGGTCACCCTTGAACTCGACCTCGTCCCAAGCCTGGGCGTGACCGAGGTAGTCGTAGTTTTTGCCGAAGTGCCAGGTCCAGAAATACGGTACATCGAGGTAGCGCTCATCGCCGCCGAGCATATTCGCCGCCGCAATCCGCGCCTGTTGCTGGGCCAGGCGCCAGTGCTCGATCCGTTGGGGCTGGCCGTTGAGCGGGAAGGTCGCAATGTCGCCAACGGCCCAGAGCCCGTCGGTCACGCGCATCCCGCCGTCGACCTTCAATGACTGGTCTTTTTCTTTTGGCAGATCGGCAAACGGGGCCGTTGCCGGGGTGACGCCAATGCCGACCAACACCAGGTCCGCGGGCAAGCGCTGTCCGTTGTCCAGCAGCACCGCTTCGACTTTGCCTGTGCCTTCGATCTGCGCGGCTTCGCCATCCGTATGAAACACCACCCCGTTGGCCTCGTGCAGGGCACGAATTGCCTTGCCGACGGCGTCGCCGAAGTGCGCCTCGAACGGGATGGCATGGCGGGCCAGGACGGTGACCTCCAGGCCGTACTGACGCAGGGAAGAGGCGGACTCCAGAGCGATGAAACTGTCGCCAACGATCACTGCCCGTTGACCAGGTTTTGCGACTGAAAGAATCCGCTGCGCCTGCGCCTTCGAGCGCAGCACGAATACCTGCGGCAGATCGGCGCCAGGCAGCGACAGGGTTTTGGGTATGCCGCCGGTGGCAATCACGGCGGCGTCATAGCTCAACGATTGACCATCGGCCAGGCGCAGAGTCCGGTTCTCTGCATCCAGTCCCATCACATCGCTGTTTATCTGTTCAATGCGTTGTTCGCGATAAAAACTTTCATCGCGCAGAGGCGGGACTTCATCTGGCGGCATCTCGCCTGCAATCACAAATTTGCTCAACACAGTACGGTCGTAACCGGCCTCGGGCTCGCGGTCGATCAACACCACCCGGCCGCCGAAACCTTTCTCCCGCAGCGCCGCCGCACAAGCCGTACCTGCACCACCGGCACCGATGATCACAAAGGTTCGCTTATCGTCCGCCGGTGGGGTGCTCGCGGTGGGCATCGGCTGGTCATCGACCCAGACCTCATCGTCGCGGATTTCAAGCGGGTAGCGTCGCAGACTGTCCAGGGACGGTGGCTCGCATAACGCGCCGTCTTCGAGCCGGTACGCTGCCTTGTGCCACGGGCAGATCAGCCGCCCCTCACACAGAGCACCTTTGGCCAAGGGAGCCCCGGCGTGGGGACATTTGCCCTGATAGGCGCGCAATTGATCGCCGAGCCGCAGCAAGACGATTTTCGTCTTATCGATCCGGACTTCAAGGCCACGGTCTTGGGGCACATCGGCGAAACGGGCAACGCGATGCAGGGCCATGATCGATCTCCTGGCAAGTGTTTCACTTAGGAGTTTGGCGCTTATTCCGAGGTTCAGCCAATTCCTGCTGCCAGCGCACGAACGGTCCGGCTATAGTTTGCCAGCCGACGACGGCCTCACCCGCACAAGGTGCTCCGGTATGACCCGATTGACCTTTTTGAACCCTTGGCTGGCGGCCGTTGCAGTCGCCCTTTGCGTGCAGTTTCCGGCGCAGGCCCAGGAGCGTTTCACCCTCAGCATTCCCGGCGTTTCGGACAATCGTCTGTTCACGTCGGCGGCGGCCAGCGATGCCAGCGGTTGCGGCGGCAAGAACCAGTCCCCGGCCTTGAGCTGGAACGCCGGCCCTGCGGGCACCCTCAGTTACGCCATCGTCATGCACGACCCGGACGGCCAGAAAGGCCTGGGTGTCGATCACTGGATTCATTACGGGATCAAGGCCACCACACATCAGATTCCGGCCGGCGTCGGCGCCAAATCCGCCCTTGAAGGCGTAAGCGGCAGCAACAGCAAAGGCACCACCGGTTACATCGGCCCTTGCCCGCCCGTCGGCGACAGCTCCCATCACTACCTCATTCAGCTCTACGCCCTGGACCTGGCGCCAGATGCCTTGCCTGCCGGCCTGACCCGCGCGCAGCTGATGGAACAAATCAAAGGCCATGTGCTGAAAAACAGCAGCGTGGTGCGGCGTTATCACCGCTGAAGATTTTTTCCGGCGATTAACCCGAACCTGCCGGGCTGTCCGTCTCAGAGGATGAATGAGTCAATTTCCTCCTGAGGTCAGCCCCCATGTCCCTCCCTCTGCACTACCTCCGCCCGGCCGCCCAGGGTTTCGCCGCCGGGTTGCTGCTGGCCGTTGCCGGTTGCGGCGCTTCATCCACGCCAGACTCTGAGACGAACATTCCGGCAGTGGTCGCGCCACCGGTTCAAGGTGCGCTGAAAACTGAAGCGTTGGTGCGTAGCGAGGCGGTCATGGCAGATACCGCGATGGCCAAGCGCAGCGCGCGACCGGCACCGTCGGTCGCTTTCGCGCCCATGCCGGCCGGTGAAGCTTATCCACAGGGCTATCGGGATGAGCAGCGGGAGCAATATCAGGCGCTGGCCGATAACCCGATCCACAGCGTGGCCGAAGCACCGGTCTCGACCTTCAGTGCCGATGTCGACACCGGTGCTTACGCCAACGTGCGGCGCTTGCTCAATCAGGGGCGTTTGCCTCCCGATGGGGCGGTGCGCCTGGAAGAAATGGTCAATTACTTCCCCTACGACTACGCCTTGCCCACCGATGGCTCGCCGTTCGGCGTGACCACCGAGCTGGCGCCGTCGCCATGGAACCCGCATACCCGATTGCTGCGCATCGGCATCAAGGCATCCGATCATGCGGTGGCGGAACTGGCCCCGGCGAACCTGGTGTTTCTGGTGGACGTGTCCGGCTCCATGGATCGCCGCGAAGGTTTGCCGCTGGTCAAAAGCACCCTGAAATTGCTGGTCGATCAACTGCGCGAGCAGGACAGGGTTTCACTGGTGGTGTATGCCGGAGAATCTCGCGTGGTGCTGGAGCCGACTTCCGGACGGGAAAAAGCGAAAATTCGTACCGCCATCGATCAATTGACTGCGGGCGGCTCGACCGCCGGAGCATCGGGTATCGAACTGGCTTATCAAATGGCCCAACAAGCGTTTATCCCCAAAGGCATCAACCGCATCCTGCTGGCCACCGATGGTGACTTCAACGTTGGCATCAGCGACTTTGACAGCCTCAAGCAAATGGCTGTGGATAAACGCAAGACCGGCGTGTCTCTGACCACCCTGGGTTTTGGTGTGGATAACTACAATGAACACCTGATGGAACAACTGGCCGACGCTGGCGACGGTAACTACGCCTACATCGACAACCTGCGCGAGGCACGCAAAGTGCTGGTGGATCAGCTCGGTTCGACTTTGGCGGTGGTGGCGAAAAACGTGAAACTGCAGGTGGAGTTCAACCCGGCGCAGGTCAGCGAATATCGGCTGTTGGGTTATGAGAATCGCGCCTTGAAACGCGAGGATTTCAGCAACGACAAAATCGATGCCGGAGAAATCGGCGCAGGACATACGGTGACCGCGTTGTATGAAATTGTCCCCAAGGGCGAGAAGGGCTGGCTGGAACCGCTGCGCTATGGCAATCCTGGGGCCGATGTATCCGCAAAAAACGGGGAAATGGCGATGCTGCGAGTGCGTTATCAGTTGCCGGAAGGTGGGA
This sequence comes from Pseudomonas sp. PDM24, assembly GCF_019218905.1. Classification (NCBI taxonomy): domain Bacteria; kingdom Pseudomonadati; phylum Pseudomonadota; class Gammaproteobacteria; order Pseudomonadales; family Pseudomonadaceae; genus Pseudomonas; species Pseudomonas sp. PDM24. Next base: position 24,318 of record NZ_JAHUWR010000004.1, read on the forward strand.
ATAGTCGCTTGATCGAGCGGCCAATCCTGAGTGGTGAGGCCGGCAAACTCTCGGCCGCCAGTGATGATCTGAGATTCGCCGCTGCCGTCGCCGCATTTTCCCAGCAGCTCAAGGACGGGCGTTATACCGGTGAGTTCAGCCTGAAGGACACCGAAGCCCTGGCCCGTGGCGCACGAGGCGATGATCAATTCGGCCTGCGCGGTGAATTCGTGCAATTGGTGGAATTGGCGCAGAGCCTGCGAACCCCGACCGCCTCGAATCAACAGCCCAACGACAACCGGATAGAGTGAAAGAGGCCAGCACTGACATGTCCGATCCTGAAATCAGCTCAACCGCCAGCAGCGATGAATCGCTGCTGGCGCGTTATCGCTCGGGCGACGGGCCGGCGTTCGAAGTTTTGTACGCCCGCCACCGTCAGGGCCTTTATCGATTCCTCCTCGGCCTCAGCGGCAAGCCCGAACTGGCCGAAGAGGTGTACCAGGAAACCTGGCTGAGCCTGATCCGCAGCACCAGTCAGCCACAAGGCCGGGCGAATTTTCGTACCTGGCTCTACCAGATTGCCCGCAACCGACTGATCGATCACTGGCGCAAACACGGCATCCACAACCCGTTGCACGACAGTTATGACGAACAAACCCATGCCCTGATTGATGACGCGGCCGACCCCGAACAACTGCTGAGCCTGAGCCGCGACGGTCAACGCCTCGAAGCCGCCCTGCAAACCTTGCCCGCCGACCAGCGCGAAGTGTTCCTGCTGCGCGCCCACGGCGACCTCGACCTGCCGCAGATCGCCATCCTCACCGAAACCCCGCTGGAAACCGTTAAAAGCCGCTTGCGCTACGCCCAGCAAAAACTGCGTCGGCTGCTGGCCGAGGAGGTACTGACATGACTGACGCCCGACAAACACCGCCATCGCCCGACGATGAAGTGCTCAAGCATTTTCGCGATCACAGCAGCGGCGAACCACCGGCGCATCTCGACGCCTTCATCCTCGCAACGGCCCATCGCGAAGCCCCAACACCGAAGCCGAACCTGTGGCAGCGCTGGCTCCGCGCTTGCCAGCAACCCCGTTGGCAGGTTGCATTCGCCAGCCTCGTTGGCGTCGCGCTGATGCTTGCACTGGTGCAGCGCACCCCGGAACAACTGCCGAGTTATGACTTTGTTCCTGCGCCAAAAGCGTCCGCACCGCTTGCCAAACCGGAAGCCGCTGCCCGCTCCCAGGATGAACCGGCCGGCGCTATATCCGCTCCGGCACCTGCCGCGCCCATGGCGGAGTTCTCGGCACCGTTGCAGCGTGAGTCGATCAACAGCGAAATGGCTGACGAAGCAAAAATCAGCAAACGCTTAGCCGCGCCGGCCAAGTCATTGGATGATCAATTACGTGAAGTGATACGCCTGCAAGAGACCGGTCAGACACAAGCCGCCGAGGCGCTGCTGACGACATTGCACAAGCGCTTCCCCAAGGAAAACCTCACGGCCCGACTCAAGGACTTGCAGAAAAAATGAGGTGAACAGCGGTCGGCAAATTTGGCATCGACACCCGAAAGCGCGCACTATCGGCCTATAGCCGATGCGTTGGAGGATGCCGTGGCAAAAAAAATCGACCGCATCGCCCAAATGCTCAACTGCCCGGTGAAGGGTGAGGAATTACGGCGAGCAGTGACTGAGAGTCGTAAGGAGTTTCTTCTGGCGAAGCAGCAAGAAGAAGCGCTTGAGGATGACGTTCTTGATGATGAGTTGATCGAGGATGAAGAAGACGATGATGAGTACGACGAGTTTGACTGGACGACAGAATGAAAAAACCGCTTTGGCGGTTTTTTGTCATTGATAAATGCTGTTTGACCTTGAGTCCATCTAGGCGTGTTTTGCGCAACAGGTGTAGGGGGCGGTAGCAGCAGCGCCGCTGACTACCCAAGAAACTACCCAAGAAACCGCCCAAGAAACTACCCAAGAACTACCCAGAAAATGTTGTGGGGTAAGGCGATGAGCATCGGCAGCGACTGGTTCATCCGCACGCGGCTGACCTGAAACGAGTCAGCGATTCGAACCGTCAAGTTTTCCTTGACGGTTGCCTCTGCCTTGACTGGGTCACCAGTGCCTACCGGCAGTTGACGAGAAGTCCTCAACCCTTACGATCACCCACAACACGGCCCCTGTCGGTTGATGCGCTTCGGTGCTGAGACTGCTCAGGGGTTTTTTATTGCCTGGATTTTTCCGCCCTACCAGTCGAGTTTCTGCCAGTCTTGGTCAATCCTCATCCGTCCAGGCCCAGATAGATAAGGATTCGCGGTTGCTTTCTTTTGCCTGGTATCATAATTTCATACCATGAATAACAAACAGCTCAGCACCCTGAAAGCAATATTCTCAAGGCCGACCCCAGCCACGCTGGAGTGGGCCCGTATCGAGTCTTTATTCGGCGCCGCTGGTGCCAAGACCATTGAAGGCAATGGGTCCCGGGTACGCTTTGAGCTGAACGGTGTGGTTGCCACCTTTCACCGACCACACCCGGACAAAGAAGCAAAGCCCTACCAGGTTCGTGATGCTCGGGCTTTCCTTGAACAAGCAGGAGTCACCCCATGAACGTAATGAATTACAAAGGCTATGCCGCCCGAATTGAATACAGCGAGGAAGATGGCCTGTTTGTCGGCCATATTGCTGGTATTAGAGATGTCGTTGGGTTTCATGGCGAGTCGGTACAGGAGCTTCGAAATGCATTCGAAGAGGCCGTCACTGATTATCTGGATACTTGCGCCAAGCTCGGACGTGCGCCGCAGAAGCCCTATTCTGGCAATCTCAGTCTGCGTTTAGCGCCGGCACTCCACGCAACCGTCGCCGTAAAAGCGCAGTTAGCCCACAAGAGTATCAATCAGTGGGTAGCTGACGTTCTTGATCGTGAGGTGCATGCCTGACCACTGCCATTGCACCTTCCTGAAAGAAGCCAGAAGGTGTAAACCTTATTCAGGACGAGACACCCACAAAAAAGCCCCAGACCCTAAGACCTGAGGCTTTCTCACTTCTACATTATGGTGCACCAGGCGGGATTCGAACCCACGACCCCTGCCTTCGGAGGGCAGTACTCTATCCAGCTGAGCTACTGGTGCGATGCGGGCGCCATGATACTCATATGCGCTGCGGGCGTCCATGCTGCTGAATCGTCTGCCTTTTTCAAAAGCGTAACCTGCGTTTGCTACGCTGATCAGAAAAAATAGGCAAATGCGGCGTTTTCGTTCTTTTTTTCGAACAGCCTATTGTCCTTTACCCCCTTTGATCCTAGGATTCGTTTGAGATTTCAAACGCTCTTGTCTGGGTGCTGAACCGCACGAGTTCGATTTGTGCGCTATTTATGTGCTTCAGCCCGGTGAATGATTTCCCTGACGGCAGCCTATAAGGCGCCTTTCTACAATCATAATTCGCTCCGCCTCGCGCGGTGCTGTTAAGGAAAGCCGACATGCAGCTTAAAGACACCCAGTTGTTCCGCCAGCAAGCCTTTATCGATGGCGCTTGGGTTGATGCGGACAACGGTCAGACGATCAAGGTCAATAACCCGGCAACGGGCGAAATTCTGGGCACTGTGCCGAAAATGGGCGCTGCCGAAACCCGCCGTGCGATCGAAGCCGCTGACAGAGCGCTGCCGGCCTGGCGTGGCCTGACCGCCAAGGAGCGGGCGAACAAGCTGCGTCGCTGGTTCGAGCTGATCATCGAGAACCAGGACGACCTGGCTCGCCTGATGACTCTGGAGCAGGGCAAGCCATTGGCTGAAGCCAAGGGCGAGATCGTTTACGCCGCTTCCTTTATCGAGTGGTTCGCTGAAGAAGCCAAGCGCATCTACGGTGACGTGATTCCGGGTCACCAGCCAGACAAGCGCCTGATCGTGATCAAGCAGCCGATCGGCGTGACCGCTGCGATTACTCCGTGGAACTTCCCGGCCGCGATGATCACCCGTAAAGCCGGCCCGGCCCTGGCCGCCGGTTGCACCATGGTGCTCAAGCCGGCTTCGCAAACTCCGTTCTCTGCATTCGCCCTGGCTGAACTGGCTCAACGTGCCGGTATTCCGAACGGTGTGTTCAGTGTGGTGACCGGCAGTGCTGGCGATATCGGCAGCGAGCTGACCGGCAACCCGATCGTGCGCAAATTGTCCTTCACCGGTTCGACCGAAATCGGCCGTCAGTTGATGACCGAGTGCGCCAAAGACATCAAGAAAGTCTCTCTGGAATTGGGCGGCAACGCGCCGTTCATCGTGTTCGACGACGCGGACCTGGATAAGGCCGTCGAAGGCGCGATCATTTCCAAGTACCGCAACAATGGCCAGACCTGCGTCTGCGCCAACCGTCTGTACATTCAGGATTCGGTGTACGACGCGTTCGCCGAAAAACTGAAAGTGGCCGTGGCCAAACTCAAGATCGGCAACGGTCTGGAAGACGGCACCACCACTGGCCCGCTGATCGACGAAAAAGCCGTGGCCAAGGTGCAAGAGCACATTGCTGATGCCGTCGGTAAAGGCGCCACCGTGCTGGCGGGCGGCAAGAGCATGCAAGGCAACTTCTTCGAGCCGACCATTCTGACCAACGTGCCGAATAACGCTGCCGTGGCCAAGGAAGAAACCTTCGGCCCATTGGCGCCACTGTTCCGCTTCAAAGATGAAGCTGACGTGATCGCGATGTCCAACGACACCGAGTTCGGTCTGGCCTCGTACTTCTATGCTCGCGACCTGGGCCGTGTGTTCCGTGTGGCTGAAGCCCTGGAATACGGCATGGTCGGCGTCAACACCGGGTTGATCTCCAACGAAGTCGCGCCGTTCGGCGGCATCAAGGCGTCGGGCCTGGGCCGTGAAGGCTCCAAGTACGGCATCGAAGATTACCTGGAAATCAAATACCTCTGCCTGGGCATCTAAGGCAAGGCATTGCTTCAAGCGCAAAGGGCACGAGAGCGCTGTCCCTTTGCGCGCTTCAAACGGAATTTTCTCTGTGGCCGGGAAAGCTGTGGCAGTCGATCATCGCATGCTGCCGTAGTTGCCTCCCCGCCGCATTTTCCTTGAACCACGCCGCCCGATGAGCGGTGAATGAGGACACTATGAGCAAGACTAACGCATCCCTGATGAAACGCCGCGAAGCCGCTGTACCGCGCGGTGTTGGCCAGATTCACCCGATCTTCGCCGAGTCCGCGAAGAACGCTACCGTGACCGACGTTGAAGGTCGCGAGTTCATCGACTTCGCCGGCGGTATCGCCGTGCTGAACACCGGTCACGTGCACCCGAAAATCATCGCCGCCGTGACCGAGCAGCTGAATAAGCTGACCCACACTTGCTTCCAGGTTCTGGCGTACGAGCCGTACGTGGAAGTGTGCGAAAAAATCAACGCCAAGGTGCCGGGTGATTTCGCCAAGAAAACCCTGCTGGTGACCACCGGCTCCGAAGCCGTGGAAAACTCCATCAAGATCGCCCGCGCCGCCACTGGCCGTGCCGGCGTGATCGCGTTCACCGGCGCTTACCACGGTCGCACCATGATGACCTTGGGCCTGACCGGTAAAGTCGTGCCTTACTCGGCCGGCATGGGCCTGATGCCAGGCGGCATCTTCCGCGCGCTGTACCCGAACGAATTGCACGGTGTGAGCATCGACGATTCGATCGCCAGCATCGAACGCATCTTCAAGAACGACGCCGAGCCGCGTGACATCGCTGCCATCATCATCGAGCCGGTTCAGGGCGAAGGTGGTTTCTACGTCGCGCCTAAAGAGTTCATGAAGCGTCTGCGCGCTTTGTGCGACCAGCACGGCATTCTGTTGATCGCTGACGAAGTACAGACTGGCGCTGGCCGTACCGGCACTTTCTTCGCCATGGAGCAGATGGGCGTTGCTGCCGACCTGACCACCTTCGCCAAATCCATCGCTGGCGGTTTCCCGCTGGCCGGTGTGTGCGGCAAGGCCGAATACATGGACGCCATCGCTCCAGGCGGCCTGGGCGGTACTTACGCCGGTAGCCCGATCGCTTGCGCCGCGGCCCTGGCCGTGATGGAAGTGTTCGAAGAAGAGCACCTGCTGGATCGCTGCAAAGCGGTTGGCGAGCGTCTGGTAACTGGCCTGAAAGCCATCCAGGCCAAATACCCGGTCATCGGCGAAGTACGTGCTTTGGGCGCGATGATCGCGGTCGAGCTGTTCGTCGACGGCGACAGCCACAAGCCGAACGCTGCTGCTGTGGCATCGGTTGTGGCCAAGGCGCGCGACAAGGGTCTGATCCTGCTGTCGTGCGGCACCTACGGCAACGTTCTGCGCGTACTGGTACCGCTGACCTCGCCGGACGAGCAACTGGACAAAGGTCTGGCGATCATCGAAGAGTGCTTCTCTGAGCTCTGATTGATTTGTGACCTGATCGACAAAAAACCCGCTTCGGCGGGTTTTTTTGTATCTGCTTGAAAAGATCGGCGGCAATTGAGCTGTATCGAATGGCCATCATTGACTAAGGTGCAAGCATTGCCGTTGGAGTGTGCGATGACTGCTGTGGTGTTACCCGCTGTGCCGCGTGTGCTGATTGCCGAGGCCGACCCCTGGTCCCGCGACCTGCTCAAGCAGGTGTTGTTGAATGTGCGCTGTGACGCGCGGCTGGACCTGTGTGCCGATGGCCAGGAAACCTTGCAGCTGTTGGCGGAAAACCCTTATGACCTGGTGATCGTCGACTGGGAGTTGCCTGGCGTTGATGGCCTGAATGTTCTGCGCAGCGTCCGGCAGCGTAAGCGTAATCCGCCGCTGCCCTTCATTCTGATGAGCAGCCGCAACGACAGCGCCAGCGTGCGCGAAGTCTTGCCCCTGGCGCCCACGGCGTACCTGACCAAACCCTTGAACATCGAAAGCCTGACCCAGCGCCTGCAGGATTTGTTGCTGAACGCCGGCGAAGAGGTGTCCTGTGAGGCGCCGTCATTGGCGCCAGGCATGACCTTGTCGGTGTACCTGGAGCGACGTCGCGAACTGGCGGAGGGTGCGCCGTTGATGACCGATGTGCAGGTGACGATCAAACGTAGCCTCAATCCCGATGGCCTCGATCTGACGCGGCTGGAAGACGAAATCCGCACTGATCCGCAAATTACCGCTGTCCTGATCGCTGCCGCCAACAGCGCAGCCCAGCATCATGGCGTCGCTGTGCAAACCCTGGCCCAGGCGCTGCACCGCTTGGGCACCGGGCAAAGCATGAACCTGATTCTGGGGCTCGCTCTCAAACGCAGTGCCCGGCTCAGTGATCCGCAGCTGGCGGACTATGCCGAGCGTTATTGGCAGTTGTCGCTGCACACCGCCGAATACGCCCGGACACTGGCGCGTTTGCTGGATCTGGATCAGGCGCGCTGTTATTGCGCAGGCATGCTGCATTGCCTCGGCGACCTGGCGTTGCTGCGTTGTTTGCAGGAGTGGAAGGAAGCTGGCGGTGAGCTGGATGAATGGCAGGAAGTCGGCGATGCATTGACCGAGTTCGGCGCGGCCTATGGTTCGGCGCTACGGACCCGCTGGCGGCTGCCCTTGGAGCTGCGGGAGCTGATTGCGGCGGTTTACCAGTTCGGTGGCGGGGTTTACTCCCGCGAAGCGCTGGTGATGAACATGGCCGCGCAACTGGCGCGCCTGACCGAGCATGAGGGGATCGAGGCACTGGCCAAGAGCCGCACAGCGCGATTGCTCAAGATCGGATTGCCGGAGCTGATGCGTTTGCGTAAAAAATAAGCTTCACGCAAAACCTGTAGGAGCGAGGCTTGCCCGCGAAGAAGTCACCACGGTGGGTCAGTAAAACCGCGGTGACCCCTTCGCGGGTAAGCCTCGCTCCTACAAAAAAATCAGCCAGAAATGATGCGGTTCTTGCCCTGGCGCTTGGCCTGGTACATCGCCGCATCGGCACGGGCGAACAGGCTGTCGATGCTTTCATCCTCGTGTGTGAGGCTGCTCAGGCCCTGGCTGACGGTGATGCCGAAGGTCTGGTCGTCATGGCTGAAGCTTAACCGCTGAATTTCCCGTTGCAGGCGCTCGGCCACTTGCATGGCCATGTCCGGTGCGCAGCCGGGAAACACCGCCGCGAATTCTTCACCGCCGATCCGTCCGAACAGATCACCACGCCGCAGGGCCGCGCGACCGCTCTCGGCGATGCGTTGCAGCACCTTGTCGCCTTCCTGATGGCCGTAGGTGTCATTGACCACTTTGAAGTCATCGATGTCCAGCAGCAGGAACGCCATCGGCGCACCGTTCAACCGCGCCTGCTCGAATTCGCGATGGGCGCATTCGAAGAAGTGTCGGCGATTGCTGCTTTGGGTTAACACGTCGGTGCTGGCCAGATGTTGCAGCTGGGCTTCCATCTGCTTTTTTTCGGTGATGTCTTCGGCAATGCCGACGATGATCACCGGTTGACCCGGCTCGGCCTGACGGTTGATGAAACACTTGTCGCTGAGCCAGCGCACTTGGCCGTCGGCAGCGATGATGCGGTACTCGCGGTCTTCAACGGCGCCTTTGACCAGCACCTGCGCGAGGCTGCGCTCGGCGTAGTCCAGATCGTCGGGATAGACGCTGTCGCGCCAGTGGTTGTAGTCGGACAGCAACAGGCCAGCGGGGCGGCCGAAAATCCGTTCATAGGCCGGGCTGACGTAAAGCACCTGGCGGGTTTCCCAGTTATATGCCCAAAGCACGGCGTTGACGCTGACCAGCAGCGAGCTGAACAGCTGTTCGCGTTCGCTCAGGCGCGCCACTTCACCCTGGGCATGCATCAGCGCCATCAGGGTTTGCGCGGCCTCGGGCCACTGTGGAAGGGATGTGTCTTGTAGGTTTTTATGGACCATCGGCACAAATCTCAAAGGGCGTGCCGCTATGTCGACAGCGGCCAAAAACAGAGCCCGCCTGGATGGCGAAGTGTCTTTGAGATAGGGGATTTGGAGCGAAGTTCCCGCCTTGGGTGGTGAGAGAGCATGCTCCCGCCGGGCGGTTAAAACACGTCGCTGGTTTGCGATGGCTTCGCCGTCAAGCGGGTGGGGGGCAAGCCCGAAGGGCGGATCGGATACGTAGGAGCCAGGCTTGCCGGCGAAGGCGTGTTTAAGAGCGCCTTCGCCGGCAAGCCTGGCTCCTACGAAAAGCCTCTTCTGTGGAGGATCAGGCGTTGGCAGGGCGCAGGGAGTAGGTTTTCAACTGGCCGGCGAAGTCACGCAGGGATTGAATCCCGCTGGCCTCGGCCTCGTGTACCCAATCCTTGATGGCAGCCAGCATGTCGTGACCATTTGAGCTGGTCTTGACCCAGATCTGTTGCAAGGCCAGGCGTTTCTCGTAAATTACCTTCAGCGCCTGGCTGTGCTCGAGCATGGTCTGGATGCGCATATGGTGCTTGTCGTCCAGCAGGCTGGTTTCCCGCGACAGCAAACGCTTGGCCCGGTGGAACTGATGACGGACCGAGTGATCGACCTTTTCCAGCTCTTGCTTGACCAGCGGCGCGATCACCAGCTTGCGGTACTGGGCCATGATCTGGAAGCGGTTGTTGAGGATCGCCATGGCAGTGTCCATGTCCAGGCTGCCTTTGCCTTCAACGCGGTGGGCGATCGGTGCAACCCGCTGGACCTTGGCCAGACGCAGGAAGCTGAAGACCTGGATCCAGGCCCAGCCGAGGTCGAATTCCCATTTCTTCACCGACAGTTTGGCGGAGTTAGGGTAGGTGTGATGGTTGTTATGCAGTTCTTCGCCGCCGATCAGGATGCCCCAAGGCACCAGATTGGTCGCCGCATCGCGGCATTCGAAGTTGCGGTAGCCGATGGCATGGCCCAGGCCATTGACCACGCCGGCGGCCCATACCGGGATCCACATCATCTGGATGGCCCAGATGGTGATGCCGATGGTGCCGAACAGTAGCAGGTCGATGACGCCCATGATCGCCACACCCAACAGCGGGAAGCGGCTGTAGAGGTTGCGTTCGATCCAGTCTTCGGGGCAGTTCTTGCCGTAGATGCGCAGGGTCTCGGGGTTTTCCGCTTCGGCGCGGTACAGCTCGGCGCCTTTGCGCAGAACGGTGGACAGCCCTTTGATGACCGGGCTGTGCGGGTCGTCGACGGTTTCGCATTTTGCGTGGTGTTTGCGGTGGATAGCTGTCCACTCGCGGGTGTTCTGCGCCGTGGTCAACCACAGCCAGAAGCGGAAGAAATGTTTCAGGCCGGCATTGAGCTCAAGCGAGCGATGGGCTGAATAGCGATGCAGATAAACCGTGACGCCGACGATCGTCACGTGGGTCATCAGTAGGGTGACAGCCACCAGTGACCAGGGCGATAAGCCAAGAAAACCTTCGTACCACATAGCCTATAGGACCCTCGATAAAGAAAAAAACAGCCGTTGCATTATCACTTAGCCCACAGATAAAACCAGTCGCCCTTTCAGATAAGAGTGGCTGGATGTGTCTTTAATCTATAATTCCAGCCTTTTTGTAGGGACATGGACGCTCTAATGTCAGCCACCTATCGCGATGCTTTGCGTGCAGCGCTGCTCTACCTGGTGCTTTCCGTAACCTGGCTCCAGTTTAGTGGTTATTTATTGAACAGGTTCTTCGATAATTCCACCGACCTGCTGCGCTGGCAGCTGATCAACGGTTATGCCTGCGTGGCGTTCAGTGCCGGGCTGATCTTCATTGCACGGGCACGATTGTTTCGCTGCCTGGGTGTCGGCGCCAAATTGCGCGAGCGCAATGCCGACCGGGAGCGTTTACGTCAGGCGGCAGCGGTGTTCGATTGCACCCGTGAAGGGGTGCTGGTCACTAATAGCAACGGGTTGATCGTCCATGTGAACCGGGCGTTCATGGAAATCACCGGCTACCAGCGCGAGGAAGTGCTGGGGCAGCGACCGAACATGTTCAAGTCGGGCCATCACCCGCCGGGTTTCTACCAAGCGATGTTCACGACACTCGACAGCCTCGGCGAGTGGAGCGGGGAAATCTGGAACCGTCGTAAAAGCGGCGAGATCTACCCGCAATGGCAGACGATCCGTCTCATTCGCGACGAGCAGGGGCGGCTCAGCCAGTACGTTGCGGTGTTTTCCGACATCAGCGCAATCAAGAACTCCGAACATGAATTGACGCATCTGGCCCATCACGATCCGTTGACCGATCTGCCAAATCGCCTTCTGCTAACCGACCGTGCCGGGCAGGCCGTGGCTTCGGCGCAGGTCCATAAGCGCGGTTGTGCGTTGCTGATGATCGACCTCGATCATTTCAAGTTGATCAATGACAGTCTCGGTCACAGTGTCGGTGACCAACTGCTCAAGGCTGTGGCTGAGCGTCTGAATGCCTTGTTCGGCCCGGGCAACACGCTGGCGCGGCTCAGCGGCGACGAATTTGCGGTATTGACTGAAAACTGCCCGCAACCGGGGCATGCCGCGGCGCTGGCTCAGCGAGTCATCGATGGCCTTAAAGAACCGTTCCAGATCGACGGGCATTCGCTGTTCATCAATGCCAGCATTGGCATCAGCCTGTTCCCCAGCGATGCCTTGAGCGCCGAGCAGCTATTGCGCAACGCCGATTCGGCGCTGTTCAAAACCAAGAGCGCTGGCCGCGATGGCTATGCCCTCTACACCGAAGAATTGACTGCGCATGCCCAGCAGCGCGTCGAGGTCGCGTTCCAATTGCGCCAGGCGCTGGAGCAGGAGCAATTGCGGGTTTATTACCAGCCCGTGCATGACCTCAAAACCCGTCGCCTGATCGGCGTCGAGGCGCTGGTGCGCTGGGAGCATCCGCAACGTGGGTTGGTGTCGCCGGCTGAATTCATCCCCATCGCCGAACGCACCGGGCTGATTGCCGAGATCGATGCCTGGATCATGCGTCAGGCCTGCCAGCAGATGTGCCAGTGGCAAGCGGCGGGCGTGGTGTTGTCGTTTGTCGCGGTGAACGTTTCTTCTCGCCTGTTTGCCCGCCGCGAGTTGTATCAGCAAGTGGCTCAGGTGCTGCACGATACGGGCCTGGACCCGGCGTATCTGGAGCTGGAAGTCACCGAAAGCGCGGTGATGGAAGACCCGGAAGTGGCGCTGGAGCAGATGCATCGTTTACGCGAGTTGGGCGTGCAGCTGGCCATTGATGATTTCGGTACGGGCTATTCATCATTGCTGCGGCTCAAGCGTCTGCCGGTGCAGAAGCTCAAGATCGATCAGGGATTTGTCGCAGGGTTACCGAGTGATGAGGATGACGTGGCGATTGTGCGGGTGATTATTGCGCTGGCGCAGAGCATGGGGCTGCAAGTGCATGCCGAGGGGATCGAGCAGGTCGAGCAGGCGAGTTTCCTGCTCGAACACGACTGCGATTTGGGGCAGGGGTACTGGTTTGGGCGGCCAGTGCCGGCGGCATCATTGGATTGGGCTCGGGCGCCAGTGATTGGATGAGCGCCTGATCTGCTTTTTGTGGCGAGGGGGCTTGCCCCCGTTGGGTCGCGTAGCGGCCCCAAATTTTTGCGTCTGCTACGCAGCCGAACGGGGGCAAGCCCCCTCGCCACAGGGTTTTGTATGCCCTTGAAAGTAGTTGGTCCTCCGCAACCCCTTGCTCCATCAAATAATGCATTCTAGTTATATAAACATTCTTAAATAGTCTTTTTAAGAATATCTGCGCCTATCTACTATTGCTCTCACGCCGTAAGCAGTGCCCGCCACTGCCAGGCATATCTCATTAAGGAGCAGCACCATGAGCGCATCCCTACGTAGTGTTGACGGGCAGGACGAAGCCACCATTTTGCGTGAGATCCAAAGCGCCTTGCGCGATCTGCGCTTTGGCGCGGTGGAAATCACCGTGCATAACGCCCAGGTGGTTCAGATCGAACGTAAAGAGAAATTCCGTTTGCAGAGCCCGGGCAACAAGCCGAGCTGAAGCGAAAGATTGAAAGATTGGAAGATCGCAGCCTTCGGCAGCTCCTACGGGAGGCTGATGTAAAGGCTGCGATCTTCAAACAGGCAACCCGTTCCAGACCATAAGAAAAGCCAACACATCAAGAATTCCAGGAGCTTTCACCATGTCGTCGATTCGTCATTTTGCTTTGGCCGCCCTGGCCAGTGCCCTTTTTGCTGGTTCCGCGGTTGCCAAGGATTACGAGCTGCTCAACGTGTCGTATGACCCGACCCGTGAGCTGTACCAGGAGTACAACGCCGAGTTCATCAACTTCTGGAAAAAAGACCACGCTGGCGACAACGTGAAAATCCAGCAGTCCCACGGTGGTTCGGGCAAGCAGGGCCGGGCGGTGATCGACGGTCTGCGGGCCGACGTGGTGACCCTGGCCCTGGCCGGTGACATCGACGAAATCGCCAAGCTCGGCAAGAGCCTGCCGGCCGACTGGCAGAAGCGCCTTCCGGAAGCGAGCACGCCTTACACCTCGACCATCGTGTTCCTGGTGCGCAAGGGCAACCCGAAAGGCATCAAGGACTGGGGCGACCTGACCAAAAACGGCGTGGAAGTCATCACCCCGAATCCGAAAACCTCCGGCGGGGCGCGCTGGAATTTCCTCGCGGCCTGGGCCTATGGCCTGAAAGCCAACGGCGGTAACGAAGCCAAGGCTAAAGAGTACGTGCAGACCCTGTTCAAACACGTGCCTGTGCTGGACACCGGTGCTCGCGGCTCGACCATCACCTTCGTCAACAACGGTCAGGGCGACGTGTTGCTGGCCTGGGAAAACGAAGCCTTCCTGGCGTTGAAAGAAGACGGCGGCGCTGACAAATTCGACATCGTCGTGCCTTCGCTGTCGATTCTGGCCGAACCACCGGTGGCCGTGGTCGACAAGAACGCCGAGAAAAAGGGCAACACCGACATTGCTGAAGCGTATCTCAAGCACCTGTACAGCCCGGCCGGCCAGGAAATCGCGGCGAAAAACTTCTATCGTCCACGTGACAAAGAGGTGGCCGCCAAGTACGCCAAACAGTTCCCGACACTGGAGCTGGTGACCATCGACAAGGACTTCGGCGGCTGGAAAACCGCGCAACCGAAATTCTTCAATGACGGTGGCGTGTTCGACCAGATTTATCAGGCGCAGTAACCTGAAATAGATCAGCCAATGCGCATTCCATGTGGGAGCGGGCTTGCTCGCGAAGACAGCGGCACAGTCAACATTGATGTCGCCTGACACACCGCCTTCGCGAGCAAGCCCGCTCCCACAGGTTTAGCACTTAAGTGGCTGGCATTGGCTAACGGGCCCCGATTTCACCGTCGGGGCTTAGCGCGTTCTCAACCAAGGACTTTTATGTCACGTCGTATCTCCCCCGTCATACCCGGCTTCGGGCTGACGCTGGGCTACACCTTGGTGTACCTCAGTCTGATTGTGCTCATTCCACTGGCGGCGATGTTCGTACATGCCGCTCAACTGACCTGGGACCAGTTCTGGGCGATCATCTCGGCGCCACGGGTGCTGGCGGCGTTGAAGCTGAGCTTCGGCACCGCGCTCTATGCCGCGGTCATCAACGGCATCATTGGCACGCTGCTGGCCTGGGTGCTGGTGCGCTACACCTTCCCGGGACGAAAAGTCATCGACGCGATGATCGACTTGCCCTTTGCTTTGCCCACCGCGGTGGCCGGTATCGCGCTGACCGCGCTGTACACCCCCACCGGCCTGGTGGGTCAGTTCGCGGCGGATCTGGGTTTCAAGATCGCGTATACCCCCCTCGGCATCACCCTGGCGCTGACTTTTGTAACGCTTCCATTCGTAGTACGTACCGTACAGCCTGTACTGGCCGATATCCCTCGTGAAGTGGAAGAGGCGGCGGCGTGCCTGGGGGCGAAACCGTTACAGGTTTTCCGCCATATTCTGGTGCCGGCGCTGCTGCCAGCCTGGCTGACCGGTTTCGCCTTGGCCTTTGCCCGTGGGGTCGGCGAGTACGGTTCGGTGATTTTCATCGCCGGCAACATGCCGATGAAAACCGAAATTCTGCCGCTGCTGATCATGGTCAAACTCGACCAGTACGATTACACCGGTGCCACCTCCATTGGTGTACTGATGCTGGTGGTTTCCTTTGTCCTGTTGCTGCTGATCAACTTGCTGCAGCGGCGCATCGAAACCCCATAAGGAGGCGCAAAAATGTCCCAATCGTCTATTGCAGCAGCCTCCTCGAACGCCGCCCGCCGTGGCAGTGCCACGTCGCGGCGAGTCTTGATCGGCCTCGGCTGGCTGATCTTCGCGCTGTTTTTGTTATTGCCATTGTTCATCGTGGTGTCCCAGGGCCTGAAGCTGGGCCTGGGTGCATTCTTCACCGCGATCTTCGAGCCGGACGCCTTGTCGGCGTTGAAACTCACCGTGATTGCGGTGCTGATCTCGGTGCCGCTGAACCTGGTGTTCGGTGTCAGTGCGGCGTGGTGCGTGAGCAAATACTCGTTCCGTGGCAAGAGCATGCTGGTGACGCTGATCGACTTGCCGTTCTCGGTGTCGCCGGTGATCGCCGGTCTGGTCTATGTATTGATGTTCGGTGCTCAGGGCCTGTTCGGCCCGTGGTTGCAGGATCACGACATCCAGATCGTCTTCGCCTTGCCGGGCATTGTGTTAGCGACGATTTTCGTCACCGTGCCGTTCGTGGCCCGTGAGCTGATCCCGCTGATGCAGGAACAAGGCACTCAGGAGGAAGAGGCCGCGCGCCTGCTTGGCGCCAATGGCTGGCAGATGTTCTGGCACGTCACCGTTCCCAATATCAAATGGGGCCTGATCTATGGCGTGGTGCTCTGCACTGCGCGAGCGATGGGGGAGTTCGGTGCGGTGTCGGTGGTTTCCGGGCACATTCGCGGGGTGACCAACACCCTGCCGCTGCACGTCGAGATTCTCTACAACGAATACAACCACGTGGCCGCGTTCGCCGTGGCGAGCCTGTTGCTGATCCTGGCGCTCTTCATCCTGCTGCTCAAGCAGTGGAGCGAAAACCGTATTAACCGCCTGCGCGCCAGCGCCGCGGAGGAATAAGTCATGTCGATCGAAGTGCGTAACGTCAGCAAAAACTTCCACGCGTTCAAGGCGCTGGACAACATCAGCCTGGACATTCAAAGCGGCGAGCTGGTGGCGTTGCTGGGGCCGTCAGGCTGCGGCAAGACCACGTTGCTGCGAATCATCGCCGGCCTGGAAACCCCGGATCAGGGCAACATCGTGTTCCACGGTGAAGACGTCTCCGGCCACGACGTGCGTGATCGCAATGTCGGTTTCGTGTTCCAGCACTACGCTCTGTTCCGGCACATGACGGTGTTCGACAACGTCGCGTTCGGCCTGCGCATGAAGCCGAAAAACCAACGCCCGAGCGAGAGCCAGATCGCGGTTAAAGTCCACGAACTGCTGAACATGGTGCAACTGGATTGGTTGGCCGATCGTTACCCGGAACAACTCTCCGGCGGCCAGCGTCAGCGCATCGCATTGGCCCGTGCCTTGGCGGTGGAACCGAAAGTTTTGCTGCTCGACGAACCCTTCGGTGCACTGGATGCCAAGGTCCGTAAAGAGCTGCGTCGCTGGCTTGCACGGCTGCACGAAGACATCAACCTGACCTCGGTATTCGTGACCCACGACCAGGAAGAGGCGATGGAAGTCGCCGACCGTATCGTGGTGATGAACAAGGGTGTGATCGAGCAGATCGGCTCACCGGGTGACGTCTACGAAAACCCGGCCAGCGATTTCGTCTATCACTTCCTTGGCGACTCGAACCGTCTGCATTTGGGCGAAGACCGGCACGTGCTGTTCCGTCCACACGAAGTGTCGCTGTCGCGGCATGAGCTGGAAGACCACCACGCGGCTGAAGTGCGCGATATTCGTCCGCTGGGCGCGACTACGCGGGTGACACTGAAGGTCGAAGGCCAGAGCGAGTTGATCGAGGCTGAAGTGGTGAAAGACCACGACAGCCTGGTCGGATTGGCCAAGGGTGAGACGTTGTTCTTCAAGCCCAAGGTCTGGCAGAAAGTCGCCAACCTTTAAAAGCAAAAGCTTCGCGAGCAAGCCCGCTCCCACAGTGGATCTGCGTTGAACACACATCTGTGGCCAACCCAAAACCCTGTGGGAGCGGGCTTGCTCGCGAAAGCGATCTACGCCGCAGCACCTTTCTGACGCAAACGCACACCACCCACTCGCGCCTCGATCTGCTCTTTAAGCTCACGCCGCATCCCGAGCAAAAACGCCAACTCAACCACCACGAACAGCGGCCCGACAATCAATCCCGTCACGTCATCGACAAACGCCGGTTTGCGCCCTTCGTAATGATGTCCGACAAACTGAATCGCCCACCCCACCACAAACATCCCGATGCCGCTTGCCAGCCAGACCAGCGTACTTTGCTGCGCGAGAACCTGTCCCGCCCAAATGCACAGACCGAGCAACACGGTCATCAACACCCCAAGACGCACCTCCAGGCGCAAGTAAAACCACGCCGATGCCATCGCGACCAGCACCGCCGGCGAAATCCAGCCTGCGCCCCATTGCGGCCGCGACAGCAACACCGCAACCGCCACTACAATCAGCGGGATACCGATAAAGTGGCTGGCAATATTGCGCGGGTCACGGTGGTAGGCGGCGTATTGACTGAGATGGTCAACGAGGCTTTTCATTGTTATTCCTCCTGTAGGGTGATGGATGATGCCCCGGGTTTCATCTCTCGCTCTGTCAGCCAGGCGACAATCTCCAGGAGTTTTCATGGACATGCAGGTTTGGCGTTCGCGCCTGGATACGGGGCAGTGGTTCAGTCATTTACCTGTTCCTTTACAGGATAGTCTGCTGGCTGCGGCCCGGGTTCGGCGCCTGCCGTCGGGGCAACTGCTATTCAAACGCGGTGATCCGCCATGCGGGCTGTATGCAGTGCTCGAAGGTTCGGTGCGCATTGGCGCGGTGAGCGAGCAGGGCAAGGAAGCACTGCTGAGCCTGGTGGAGTCGCCACACTGGTTCGGCGAAATCTGCCTGTTCGATGGCCAGCCGCGAACCCACGATGCCTACGCCGTTGGCCAGTGCATCCTGTTGCACATTCCGCAGGCGACGCTGCTGAAGGTGCTCGACCAACAACCGGCTTACTGGCGGCAACTGGCGTTGCTGATGAGCCACAAACTGCGCCTGACCTTCATCAACCTCGAACAGCTGAGCCTGATGCCAGCCCCGGCACGCTTGGCTCATCGCTTGCTGATGATCGCCGAGGGTTACGGTGAAATCGCCCCGCCGCGCCGTGTTCTGCAACTGCCTCAGGAGCAACTGGCATCGATGCTGTCGCTGTCGCGCCAGACCACCAATCAGCTCCTCAAGGATTTGCAGGGGCAAGGGGTTGTGGATCTCAAGTACGGCGAGATCGAGATTCTGGATGCCGAGCGGTTGCGGGCGTTGGCGATGATTTGACGTGCACCTGTAGGCGCTGCGAAGACTGCGATCTTTTGAAATCACCACGGTATTGATGGGCTTTATCCGCGAACGCGCCTAGCCTGTGACGACGACAATCGAGGTGTGCCATGCGTGTGTTGCTAGTGGAAGACGAACCCGAGACCGCCAGCCTTCTGGCCAAAGGCTTGAGCGAAGCGAGTTACACGGTGGATGTGGCGCTCAATGGCATGGACGGCCGGCGCTTTATCGAATCCGGCGAATATGAACTGATCATCCTCGACGTGATGCTGCCGGGACTCAACGGCTGGCAGTTGCTGCAACAGATCCGCAAGCTCGGCGACACGCCGGTGCTGCTCCTCACCACCAAGGACGGCATTGAGGATCGACTGCGCGGGCTGGAGTTGCATGAGGATGATTACCTGCTCAAGCCGTTTGCCGTCAGTGAACTGGTGAAACGGGTGCGCAAGTTGTTGCGGCGTGATCGGGGGCGTTGAGAGCGAGACTGGCCAAGAAATGAGCTAGACTTCGGCCTAGTTATGCATTAAATACGATGCATGTATGTGCTATTAGTCAATTTTGCACTGTATACGATGCGAGCGACTCGAATGGAAAACCTTGGGAAACTGATCAAAATACTGCGCAAAGAGCGAAAGATGTCTCAACAGGATCTGGCAAAGCAGTACGGAATGAGCCGTGCCACGATTTCTGGTATCGAGAACAACACCGTCTCTGAAATCGGTATCCGCAAGGTTGAAGCGATCTTGAACGGCTTTGGATACGAACTGACTGCTGTACCCAGGCAGTCGAAGCGTCCGACGCTGGATACCCTGAAAAAGGTTAACTTCCATGGCTGAGGGGCGTGTTGTGGAAAGGCTGCACGTCAGTGTTTCCGGCACCATGGTAGGGGCCTTGGGCCGCGGACAGTCAGGTGTCGATTCAGTATTCACCTATGCGCAAGACGCATTAGAGGAAAATGCCGTCTCGCTGACCATGCCCGCTCGCCTTGAGAGCTACACGTGGGAGCGAGGTGTACCGCCGGTTTTTGAAATGAATCTGCCAGAAGGTCCTCTGCGCGATGAATTGGTTCGGCGCTTCAGCAAAGCGGTGCGAGGATTCGACGACTTCGCAATGCTGGCGATCGTTGGTCCGCATCAGCTGGGACGCGTGGGAATCGCAAATACGCTAAGTGCTAACGAGCCGCCCCCCGAAACCAGCCTTGCGGATCTTCTGGTTCATGATGGTGCTCAAGGGCTGTTCGATGACCTGTTGCACACCTATGGTCAGTACTCAGGCGTTTCGGGGGTTCAGCCAAAGGTGCTTGTGCGCGACAGTGCGACAATCATTGACCGCCTGACCCATCGAGGGGCAACGCATCTGGTCAAGTCCTTCCGTGCAGAGGAATACCCGGAGCTGGCCGCCAACGAGTACTTCTGCATGCGAGCCGCACTCCATTCGGGGCTTGAGGTGCCGAAGTTCGAACTCAGCGAACGGGGTAAATTTCTGATCGTCGAGCGCTTCGATCTGAATGACAAAGGCTATCTGGGTTTTGAGGATTTCTGCGTACTCAATGCCTGGCCTTCGAAGGCCAAATACGACGGTTCGTACGAAGGCGCTGCCAGGCAAATCAAGGAATTTGTCTCCCCGTCATTACTCAACCAGGCGCTTGAGTCTTTTTTCAAAATCGTTGCTCTTTCGTCCGGTTTGAAGAACGGCGATGCTCATCTCAAGAACTTCGGTGTGCTGTATGAACATTGTGGCGCTGATGCGCAAATCGGTTTGGCTCCGGCCTATGACATTGTTACGACTTCGGTCTACATCAAGGCCGACAGCATGGCGTTGCTGTTAGGCGGATCGAAGGCGTGGCCCAAGTACAAAATGCTGATGCGTTTTGGTCGGTCGGCCTGCAACCTGACAGAAGGGCGCTGCAATGAGCTGCTGCAACAGGTTGCTCACGGGATGGAAGTGGCGATGGGGGAGATGGCTCACTACATCAGGGCCAATAGCAGTTTTGCCGAGGTTGGCGATGCGATGATGGATCAGTGGAAATCAGGCCAAGCGCGCAGTCTGGTTAAAGGTTGAAATATGTGTGGCGTTGCGACGGATGCCTTCGCGGGCTGATCCCGTAGGAGCGAGGCTTGCCCGCGAAGAGGCCGGAAAACTCAAAACACCTCTAGGATCTGTCACTGCAACCCATCCCGAAACTGCCCCGGCGTCATTCCGGTCCAGCGTTTAAACGCGCGGCTGAAGCTGCTGGTGTCGGCGAATCCCAGCAGATAACTGATTTCGCCCAACGAGCACAGTGGGTCGCGCAGATGCAGCAGCGCCAGGTTCTCCCGGCTTTCATTGAGCAGCGTATCGAACCGACAACCTTCATCCGCCAAGTGCCGTTGCAGGCTGCGCAGACTCAAGTGCAGCGCCTGGGCGATGCGATCGGCCGACGGTTCGCCTTCGGGTAATTGCTCTTCAATGGCGTCACGAACCTTGCGCTCCCAGGTCAGGGGTTTGAGTTGCGCCAGGGTGCGTTTGAGCACGGTTTCGTTGTGTTCGGCCAGTTCCGGGTTGGCATCGTCCAGGTGACTGTCGAAATCCACCAGGGCGAATTCCAGTCGGTCTTCATCGGCGTTGAAATACACCGGCGAGCGGAACACTTTGTGCCATTGGTGCGGGTCGGCTGGTTCCGGACGGCGCAGATAAACCGCCAGCGGGGCGTAGTCACGGCCCAGGCGATTGCGGCAGGTGCGCACGTAAATCGCCGCGAAGGCGTCGATGGCCTCGAAGGCTGGCGCGGGGTTGCCTGGGGGGATTTTCAGGCGGAAGTAGTAGCGATCCTCGGCGCGGGTCAGTTCCAGATCCAGCGCGTCGCTGACCACCTGGTGATAACGCACGATGCGCTCGAAGACTTCCCGCAGGCTGCCACTGGCCACCAACGCATAACCCAACGCATGAAAGGTGGTGGGGCTGACGAAACGCGACACCCGCAAGCCAATCGCCGGGTCACCGCTGACCTGAACCGCGATGTGCCACAGGCGCGTGGTGCCGGACAACGGGTAACGGGCGTTCGGGTCGTCCATCAACTGCGGGTCGAGCCCCGCCTGTTGGCACAGGGTAGTGCTGTCGAGCCCCAGCGCTTCGAGCTGCTTGCGCAGTGCGCGGGTCCAGCTGGCGAGGGAGGTCGGTTCAGTCATATTGAATGGCGCGTCCGGTCAACAGGTTGGCGTTCACGGCTACCGCTCCGTACAGCATCGCAAGGCAGGATGCGAACATCAATAACCAGAGGATGGAAGCATGGACGGTATTTGTGCAAGTCCCCAGCGACTGAATGCAGCACAGCGAGCAGCGCATATTCGCCAGGTGGTATTGGCCAAAGGCGTCGAACTGCGCCAGCGCTACCCGATTCTCAACCATCAGGACGCCCTGGGCGCGGGCATTCTGGCCTTCGCGTTGGCCGGGATGATCGGTTCCGCAGCGCTGTACATCACCGGGTACATGGCCTGGTGGGTATGCCTGTTGCTCAACGCGTTTTTCGCCTCGCTGACCCATGAGCTGGAGCATGACCTGATCCACAGCATGTACTTCCGCAAACAGCGCGTGCCGCACAACCTGATGATGGGCCTGGTGTGGTTGGCGCGACCGAGCACCATCAATCCCTGGATCCGCCGTCATTTGCACCTCAACCACCATAAGGTGTCCGGCACCGAAGCCGACATGGAAGAGCGGGCGATCACCAACGGTGAGCCGTGGGGAATCGCGCGGCTATTGATGGTCGGCGACAACGTGATGTCGGCGTTCATCCGCATGCTGCGAGCCAAGACCCGGGCGCACAAGTTCAGCATCATCAAGCGTTTTCTGAAGGTTTACGCACCGCTGGCGCTGGTGCATTGGGGAGCGTGGTACGTGTTCCTCGGTTTTCACTCCGCCAACGGCATCGCGCATCTGCTGGGGGCGCCCATCGAATGGTCGGCGACTACTTTGGCGGTGATGCCGGTGATCGACATCGCGGCCGTCGTGATCATCGGCCCGAATGTGTTGCGCACGTTCTGCCTGCATTTTGTCAGCTCGAACATGCACTACTACGGTGACGTGGAGCCGGGGAATGTGATTCAGCAGACTCAGGTGCTGAACCCTTGGTGGATGTGGCCGTTGCAAGCATTCTGCTTCAACTTCGGCAGCAGCCACGGGATCCATCATTTTGTGGTGAAAGAGCCGTTTTACATCCGCCAGATGACCGTCCCGGTGGCGCATGAAGTGATGCGCGAGATGGGGGTGCGGTTCAATGATTTCGGGACGTTCGGGCGGGCGAACCGGTTTGTGCGCAAGGACACCGCCGAGATGCAAGAGGTGCGTGCCGCTCAGGTTTGATGAGGTAACCGGAAACTCAAATGCTGGTCATCAATTTGACCCAAAGGGACGATACGGTGTGACGCAAGCAGCGATTCGAATATGCGATTCAGGCCTATTAAAGTAATTAAATATTCCTTTATCGGATAACCGTTTCAGCCAATTATCGCGTCACAGCGATGTTGATCAGCGCTAACAGATTTCGAGTTTCCGGGGCCGTCTCCTTGGCAGGGTGCGGCCCCTTTTTTATCCCGGATAAAGTGCCAGTCAGTGAACCCTGTGGGAGCGGGCTTGCTCGCGAAGGCGTCGTGTCAGTCAATATCAATATCAACTGACAGACCGCCTTCGCGAGCAAGCCCGCTCCCACATTTGATCGCGTTGTATATTCGATATAGGTCTTAATAAATAGCTTCTTATTCCTTAACGAATATAACTCTCCTCCCTATACTCGGTCACGAACAGACACGCAGCAGGAGAGCTCCCCCATGCGCAACGAATCAATTCGCTACCTGATTGTGCCGGGCTGGCAAGGATCGCCAGAAGATCATTGGCAAACCCATTGGCAGAACAGCCTGCCAAACAGTGCGCGGGTGGAGCAGGCCGACTGGCTGACGCCTCGTCGTGAGGACTGGGTTGCGGTATTGGCCGAGGCGATTGCCGCCGACAGCACGCCAGTGATTCTGATCGCTCACAGCCTGGGCTGTATCACCGTTGCCCATTGGGCGGCCACGGCGCCACTGAATTTTCTGCGTCAGGTGCGCGGCGCCTTGCTGGTCGCGCCGGCGGACGTCGAACGCCCGGCCTGCGCACCGGCCTTGCGCAACTTCGCACCGATTCCGACAACGTTGCTGCCGTTCCCGAGCCAGGTTGTCAGCTCCGACAACGACAGTGCCGTGAGTGCGCCACGAGCGCTTGAGCTGGCACGTAACTGGGGCGCCGAGGCGGGGATTTTATCGGGGGCCGGGCACATCAACGTGAAGTCCGGTCACCAGCGTTGGGAACAGGGTTTTGCGTACCTCTATCGTCTGCAAAACCGCATGGAACAACACGCCCTGCGTCGCGCTTGAACCCTTTGTTTTTTTAAAAAACGCCCCCGTCTGCCGGCGGTTTTGGGCGGGAGTCTGCCATGAGCTTGCATGAAACCTTCGGTCAGCCGCTGCTGACCTTTCCTGATGCGGAAAAAAGTCCGCTGAGCATTCGCGCCAAGGCGTTGGTGTTCGTCGATCCGCGTTCCCGGCAGTTGCGCCAGGAGCTGGAACAACTGGCGCCACGTTCGATCTCGGTATTGATCCGCGGTGAAACCGGCAGCGGTAAAGAACTGCTGGCGCGGCACATCCATCGCGCCAGTGACCGTGGTGGATTGTTCGTATCCGTCAATTGCGGGGCGATCAGCCCGACCTACGCCGACGCTGAACTGTTCGGCTATGCCGCCGGCAGTTACAGCGGTTCGGCCAGCAGTCGTGCGGGATGGTTCGGTTCGGCCAATGGCGGCACGCTCTATCTGGACGAGATCGGCGACTTGCCGTTGCCAATCCAGATCAAGCTGCTCGCAGCCCTGGAAAACCACGAAGTCACTCGCGTTGGCGCTCAGCAGCCAAGCCCGGTGGACGTACGTCTGGTGGCCGCCACCAGCATCGATCTGGGTCAGGCCGTGGCTGCCGGAAAATTCCATGAACGGCTTTATCACTACCTCAGCGAAGGCCAGCTCGAACTGCCGGCCTTGCGCGAACGGGTGGGTGATATTTTGTCGCTGGCCGAATACTTCCTCGGCATCTACAGCCAACGCCTCGATCTGCCGGTGCCATTGATCAGCGACGCCGCACAGCATCTGCTGGAGCAGCACAGTTGGCCGGGCAACACCCGGGAGCTGGAGAACGTCATCCACTTTGCGTTGTTGGTGAGTACCGGCGATGAGATTTTGCCGGAGCATTTGAATTTGCCCGAGGCATCGGTATCGCTGCTTCAGATCGAACAGCAACTCAAAAAAATCCTCGGCAACGGTTCCGCCGCCGAGAAAGAGGCCTTGAAACAACTGCTCAAAGCCACCGAGCTTCTGTAGGAGCGAAGCTTGCTCGCGAAGCAGACGACTCGGTCTGTCCGGGAGGACGCCTTCGCGGGCAAGCCTCGCTCCTACAGAGGTCATGTTCCGGGCTTTTTGTAGGAGCGAAGCTTGCTCGCGAAGCCGGCGACTCGGTCTGTTCGGGAGGACTCCTTCGCGGGTAAGCCTCGCTCCTACAGGGTTTTGGGCGAGTTGGATCTGTATGAACAAAATGGAATATGAAAGTGAATAAAAGATATTGTTCGGGAATAAAAAATCCCGGTATTGTCCGCGTCACGCCAGCGATAGCACTTCACTGGCACTTAACAAAAACCACCTGACTGTTTAGCCGTCGTCGATGATGGCCGCGAATTTCGATAAGGACACTGCATGAAAAAGGTTCTGTTGTTTACCGCATTGGCGGCTGCCCTGACCGCGGGCCTGGCCCAGGCTGGCGAGAAACTGGTGGTGGCGGCGACCCCGATTCCACATGCCGAGATCCTTGAACTGATCAAGCCGACCCTCGCCAAAGAAGGCGTGGACCTGGAGATCAAAGTCTTCACCGACTACGTTCAGCCGAATGTGCAGGTCGACCAGAAGCGTCTGGACGCCAACTACTTCCAGACCCTGCCGTACCTGAAAAACTTCAACGAAGGCAAAGGCACTAACCTGGTGACCGTGATCGGCGTGCATGTCGAACCATTCGGCGGCTACTCGAAAAAAGTCAAAAGCCTGGCTGAGCTGAAAGACGGCGCAACCATCGCCATCCCGAACGAAGGCAGCAACAGTGGCCGTGCCCTGATCCTGCTGCAGAAGGCTGGCCTGATCGAGTTGAAAGACCCGAAAAACGCTGTGGCCACCCCGAAAGACATCGCCAAGAACCCGCACAACTTCAAGTTCAAGGAACTGGAATCGGCCATGCTGCCGCGTGTTCTGGACCAGGTCGACCTGGACATGATCAACACCAACTACGCGCTGGACGCGGGTCTGAACCCGGCTAAAGATGCACTGGTGATCGAAGGTGCCGATTCGCCTTACGTGAACTTCCTGGTGGCGCGTCCAGACAACAAGGACAGCGTCGCCATCCAGAAACTGGCCAAGGCCCTGACCAGCCCGGAAGTGAAGGCATTCATCGCCAAGAAGTACAGCGGCGCGGTACTGCCGGCGTTCTGATTGACCGCCGTATCAAACCTTTTCAAGGTTTCAACGCCGACGGCTGATACAGCGTCGGCGTTTTTTATTACGCCAAGATCAAAAGATCGCAGCCTCGTTTCACTCGACAGCTCCTACATTGAAATGCGTATCCCTGTAGGAGCTGTCGAGTGAAACGAGGCTGCGATCTTTTGCTTTAAAGTTTCAGGCCGCCCGCGCCTTCAGCGCCTTGCGCAACGCCATCAGCAATTTCACGATGTCTTGCGGATCCAGCCGCTGCGGCACGTTTACGTCAGCCATTTTCCCTTCCTTGTGATGGTTCGGCCCTGAGTCTGGCCAAAAGCTGTGCGTTCTTGGAGGGCTGTCTTGAAAAAAAGATCCTTCCTACAGCGCAAAGGAAAATAGTCGTCTTCCACTGCCGCAGCAAATCAGCCAGATAAGACGCCGATCAATCCGGCCAATACCACACCGGCTCATCCAGCATCCGCTGCCCGACTATCCCGGTCTGGCCGAAATCCTTCTCCAGCACAATGCAATTGCATTCCGGGTCTTGCTGCAACGCCGAGATCAACCGCCGCGCATGAGACACCACCCACACCTGACACTGCTCGGACGCTCGAATGATCAACCGCGCCAATGCCGGCAGCAGGTCTGGATGCAGACTGGTTTCCGGTTCGTTCAACACCATCAACGTCGGCGGCCGAGGCGTCAGCAATGCCGCAACCAGCAACAAATAGCGCAACGTCCCATCCGATAACTCGGCGGCGGACAACGGCCGCAACAACCCTTCCTGATAAAACTCGATTGCAAATCGGCCACCTTGCAGCAGTGCGATGTTCAGCGTCGCGCCGGGGAACGCGTCGCTGATCGCCGCCTGCAAGGCTTCGGGATCGCCGATTTCGCGGATGGTCTGTAACGCCGCCGCGAGGTCGCGACCGTCGTGGTGCAACACCGGCGTGCGAGTGCCCAGTTGTGGTTGTCGCGCCGGAGCTTCGGCATCGCTGCGAAAGTGATCGTAGAAGCGCCAGCGGCGGATGAATTCACGCAGCTGCAAGACTTCCGGCGAAGTACGCAAGCTACCAACCTGATCGAACAGGCTGTCGAAATTCGGCGTGCGTTGGGCCAGCACCTCCCAGCTGCGGCCGACCCGTGTGCGAATCATCGGGCCGTCACGATCCACCAGCAGGCTGGCCGGGCGATAGAACGGCCCGGACCAGATGCATTCCCTTTTGATTTCCGGGTCCAGAGAAAACGCGGAAAGACTCTGTTCCTGAAGGCCCAGCGCGATCGAGTAGCTGAAGTCTTCACCGGCAAACCCCAGGCGCAGGCGCTTGGCGCCGTGTCGCATGGTTGCCTGGATCGGGATTTCACCATTGCGCATGCGCTGGGTGATGGTTTCCGGCCCGGCCCAGAAGGTCGAATCCAGCCCACCCTCGCGTGCCAAGCCATTGACCACTCCACCCTGAGCAGTTTCCGCCAGCAGACGCAAGGCGCGGTAGAGATTGGATTTACCGCTGCCGTTGGGGCCGGTGATCAGGTTCAGCCGTTGAAGCGGAATCACCAATTTATTGATCGAGCGGTAATTGGCCACCGCGAGTGTTTTGAGCATGGGAAGCTTCCTGCTGCAGGGGCCGCCAGTTTGTCTTAGTCGGCGACTGTGAGCGTATGTGGCGAGGGAGCTTGCTCCCGCTGGGCTGCGAAGCGGCCCAAAAAAGTTAAACGAGGTGTGTCAGGCAAAACGAGACAGCAGGTTTTGCGTCTGCTGCGCAGCCGAGCGGGAGCAAGCTCCCTCGCCACAGGCAACCCCCAAGCCCCATGCGATGCAGCAAACCCGTGCACCTGTTGAACCCTGTTCTAAGCTCACAGTCGTATCGTCACTTGCACGTTCGTACAACGCAAAGGAGTCTGCATGGCGGGTCCCGGATTGAAATTAATGGTTGGCCTGAGCCTCTTCGCCCTGCTGAGCGCCTGTGGCGATAAAAAGCCCGTCGAGAAGGACCGCCCACGAGTCTTCGTGCAAGAGGTCAAGCCAACCGATTACGCCGCTGCAGTGACACTCACCGGCGACGTCCAGGCGCGAGTACAAACCGAACTGTCGTTTCGCGTGGGCGGCAAGATCATCCAGCGCATGGTCGATGTCGGTGACCGGGTTTCGGCCAAACAAGTGCTGGCCAAGCTCGATCCCAAGGACCTGCAAACCAGCGTCGACTCGGCCCAGGCCCAGGTCGTTGCCGAACAGGCGCGGGTCAAACAAACCGCCGCCGCCTTCGTTCGCCAACAAAAACTCCTGCCCAAGGGCTACACCAGCCAGAGCGAATACGACTCCGCCCAAGCCGCCTTGCGCAGCAGTCAGAGCGCGCTGACCGCCGCTCAAGCGCAATTGGCCAACGCCCGTGATCAACTGAGCTACACCGCGTTGATTGCCGAAGCGCCGGGAGTGATTACCGCGCGCCAGGCTGAAGTCGGCCAAGTGGTACAAGCCACGGTGCCGATTTTCAGCCTGGCCCGGGACGGCGAGCGTGACGCGGTGTTCAACGTGTACGAGTCACTGCTGACGGAGCCGCCGGCGGACAGATCGATTGTGGTCAGCCTGCTCGACAACCCGAAAATCAAGACCACGGGCACCGTTCGGGAAGTCACGCCGGCAGTCTCGGCGCAGACCGGCACAGTACAAGTCAAAGTCACCCTCGACAGCCTCCCCGAGGGTATGCAGCTGGGGTCGGTGGTGAGCGCCACCGCCAAGCCGGTGGGCAAAACCGCGGTGGAATTGCCTTGGGCGGCCCTGACCAAAAACCTCAGTGACCCGGCCGTGTGGCTGGTGGATGCCGAGGGCAAGGCGCAGTTGCACACCGTCACCGTCGGTCGTTACCTGACTGGCAAAGTCATTGTCAGCGCCGGCCTTAACGGGGGCGAAAAAGTCGTCACCGCAGGCGGTCAGTTACTGCATCCGGGCGTGCGCGTGGAGATTGTCGAGAACACCTACCAGCCCCCAGCGACAGGAGCCCAGCCATGAAGCGCCTGTTGCTGTTGTCCGCCGGTTTGTTGCTGGTCGCCTGTTCCAAGGAGGAAGCGCCGCCAGAACCGGTTCGGCCGGTGTTGTCGGTGGAAGTGAAGGCGCTCAATCAAGAAAACCTCGGCCGGTTTGCCGGCAGCATTCAGGCCCGTTACGAAAGCAACGTCGGTTTCCGGGTGCCGGGGCGTATCGCCAGCCGTAACGTCGATGTTGGCGCCGAAGTGCAGAAGGGCGCGTTGCTCGCGACCCTCGACCCCACCGATCAGCAGAACCAGTTGCGCTCCGCCCAGGGTGATCTGGCGCGGGTTCAGGCGCAGCTCATCAACGCTCAGGCCAACGCCCGGCGTCAGCAGGAACTGTTCAATCGCGGGGTTGGCGCGCAGGCGCAACTGGACATCGCCCAGACCGACCTGAAAACCACCCAGGCGTCCCTCGATCAAGCCAGGGCCGCCGTCGATCAGGCGAAGGACCAACTCAACTACGTTGAGCTACGCACCGATCACAAAGCCATCGTCACCGCGTGGAACGCCGAAGCCGGGCAAGTGGTCACGGCCGGCCAGCAAGTAGTGACCCTGGCGCAGCCGGACATCAAGGAAGCGGTGATCGACCTGCCCGATACCCTGGTTGATCAGTTGCCAGCCGACGTGGTGTTCCAGGTCGCCTCACAACTGGACCCGAGCATCACCAGCACCGCCATCGTGCGCGAAATCGAGCCCCAGGCGCAAAGCGCGACCCGTACCCGTCGCGCCCGCCTGAGCCTGGCCGATACGCCACCGGGCTTTCGCCTCGGCACGGCGATCAGCGTGACCCTCAGCTCCGCGATCAAGCCGCGCCTCGAACTGCCGGTGAGTGCGCTGCAGGAGGTCGATGGAAAACTGCGGATCTGGGTCGTTGATCCACAGACGCAAACCGTTTCGCCAAGGGAGGTCAGCCTGATCAGCCGGACCGATGCCACGGTGGTCCTGGCCAACGGCGTGAAAACCGGCGAGCGGGTGGTCAGCGCGGGTGTGAACAGCCTCAAACCGGGGCAGAAAGTGAAAATTGACGAGGACAGCCCGCAATGAAAGGGAGTTTCAACTTATCCGAATGGGCCCTCAAACATCAGTCGTTCGTCTGGTATTTGATGTTCGTCGCGCTACTGATGGGCGTGTTTTCGTACCTGAACCTCGGTCGCGAAGAAGACCCCTCGTTCACCATCAAAACCATGGTGATCCAGACTCGCTGGCCCGGCGCTACCCAGGAACAGACCCTCAAGCAGGTCACCGACCGGATCGAGAAAAAACTCGAAGAACTAGACTCGCTCGACTACGTGAAAAGCTACACCCGCCCCGGCGAATCAACGGTGTTCGTTAACCTGCTCGACACCACCAGTGCCAAGGACATCCCGCAAATCTGGTACCAGGTGCGCAAGAAGATCAACGACATTCGAGGTGACTTCCCGAAGGGCCTGCAAGGGCCGGGTTTCAACGATGAGTTCGGCGACGTGTTCGGTTCGGTGTATGCCTTTACCGCCGATGGCCTGTCGATGCGCCAGTTGCGCGATTACGTGGAACAGGTGCGGGCCGAAATCCGTGAAGTCCCGGGGCTGGGCAAGGTCGAGATGGTCGGCGAGCAGGATGAAGTCCTTTACCTGAACTTCTCCACTCGCAAACTCGCCGCCCTCGGCATCGATCAGCGTCAGGTGGTGCAGAGCCTGCAATCACAGAACGCCGTGACCCCAGCCGGGGTGATCGAGGCCGGTCCGGAGCGGATTTCGGTGCGGACTTCGGGGCAATTTGCCTCTGAGAAAGACCTGGCCAACGTCAACCTGAAGCTCAACGATCGCTTCTATCGACTGGCCGATATCGCCAACATCAGCCGTGGATACGTCGATCCGTCGACCCCGGAGTTTCGCTTCAACGGCCAGCCGGCCATTGGCCTGGCGATCGCCATGAAGAAGGGCGGCAACATTCAGGACTTCGGCAAGGCGCTGCACCTGCGCATGGTTGAGCTGACGGCGGACCTGCCGGTGGGCGTCGGTGTACACACCGTTTCCGACCAGGCTGTAGTGGTGGAAGAAGCCGTCGGCGGTTTCACCAGTGCGTTGTTCGAAGCCGTGGTGATCGTGCTGATCGTCAGCTTCGTCAGTCTTGGCGTGCGTGCCGGGCTGGTGGTGGCGTGTTCGATTCCATTGGTGCTGGCGATGGTCTTCCTCTTCATGGAATACAGCGGCATCACCATGCAGCGGATCTCCCTCGGTGCGCTGATCATCGCCCTCGGCCTGCTGGTGGACGACGCGATGATCACCGTGGAAATGATGGTCACGCGCCTGGAAATGGGCGAAACCAAAGAGCAGGCGGCGACCTTCGCCTACACCTCGACCGCATTCCCGATGCTCACCGGCACCTTGGTCACCGTCGCCGGTTTTGTGCCGATCGGCTTGAACGCAAGCTCGGCCGGTGAGTACACCTTCACGCTGTTCGCGGTGATCGCAGTGGCGATGCTGGTGTCGTGGATCGTCGCCGTGCTGTTCGCCCCGGTACTCGGTGTGCACATTCTGAGCGCCAATGTGAAACCTCACGACGCGGAGCCTGGGCGCATCGGTCGGGCGTTCAATGGCGGCCTGCTCTGGGCCATGCGCAATCGCTGGTGGGCCATCGGCATCACCGTGGCGCTGTTTGTGCTCTCGGTGTTTTCCATGCAGTTCGTGCAGAACCAGTTCTTCCCGTCCTCCGACCGCCCGGAAATTCTCGTCGACCTGAACCTGCCGCAAAACGCCTCGATCGACGAAACCCGCAAGGTGGTGGACAAGCTTGAAGCGACGTTCAAGGACGACCCGGACATCGTGCGCTGGAGCACTTACATCGGCGAGGGGGCGATCCGTTTCTACCTGCCCCTCGACCAGCAATTGCAGAACCCGTACTACGCGCAACTGGTGATTGTCAGCAAAGGCCTGGAATCGCGCACGGCCCTGACCGAGCGTTTGCAAAAGCGCCTGCGCGAAGAATTCGTCGGTGTCGGCAGTTACGTCCAGGCGCTGGAAATGGGCCCGCCGGTGGGGCGGCCGATTCAGTACCGGGTCAGCGGCAAAGACATCGATCAGGTGCGCAAACATGCGATTGCCTTGGCCACCGAGCTGGATAAGAACTCGCACATCGGCGAAATCATTTACGACTGGAACGAGCCGGGCAAAGTCTTGCGCATCGACATCGCCCAAGACCGGGCACGGCAACTGGGGTTGTCATCGGAGGATGTGGCGAACCTGATGAACAGCATCGTCGTCGGCTTGCCGGTCACGCAGGTCGATGATGATATTTACCTGATCAACGTGGTGGGTCGTGCCGAGGATGCCGAACGCGGCAGTCCGAAAACCCTGGAGAACTTGCAGATCGTCACCCCGAGCGGCACGTCGATTCCGCTGCTGGCGTTTGCCACGGTGCGGTATGAACTCGAGCAGCCACTGGTGTGGCGTCGTGATCGCAAACCGACCATCACCATCAAGGCCGCGGTGCGCGACGAGATTCAGCCGACCGACCTGGTGCAACAGCTAAAGCCGGACATTGACAAGTTCGCCGCCAGTTTGCCGGTGGGCTACAAAGTCGCCACTGGCGGTACGGTGGAGGAAAGCGGCAAGGCCCAAGGGCCAATCGCCAAGGTCGTGCCGTTGATGCTGTTTTTGATGGCGACCTTCCTGATGATCCAGTTGCACAGCGTGCAGAAGCTGTTCCTGGTGGCCAGCGTCGCGCCGCTGGGCCTGATCGGCGTGGTGCTGGCGCTGATCCCGACCGGTACGCCGATGGGCTTCGTGGCGATCCTGGGGATTCTGGCGCTGATCGGCATCATCATCCGCAACTCGGTGATTCTGGTGACCCAGATCGACTCTTTCGAGAAGAGTGGCTACACGCCGTGGGACGCGGTGGTGCAAGCCACGGAACACCGGCGCCGCCCGATATTGTTGACGGCGGCGGCAGCGAGCCTGGGGATGATCCCGATTGCGCGGGAAGTGTTCTGGGGGCCGATGGCCTACGCGATGATTGGCGGGATCATCATCGCGACTTTGCTGACGCTGCTGTTTTTGCCGGCGCTGTACGTGGCCTGGTACAAGGTTCGCGAGCCGAAGAAAGAGGCATAGAGGCGAGCGCTGCGCGCTCTATTCGCGAGCAAGCCCGCTCCCACATTCGATCGCGTCCGTCTGGACAACTCGGTCGAATGTGGGAGCGGGCTTGCTCGCGAAAGCGTCAGTACCGACACCTCAGACTTGAGCTGCTTACACCTTACGCCAAACACTCGCCAACCAAGGCTGCTGCTCCCGCGGCAGCCCCGTTGGCCGGTAGTAATGCTCAAGCTCCACAAACCCCGCTTCAGTCAGCATTTGCTGCCACACCTGAAGATCGTAATAAGCCCCATAACGCGGCCCGTTCCAGCCTTCCTGATTCTCGCCACGCGGATTAGAGCTGAACAACACACCGCCCGGTTTCAACGCCCCACGCAGTTCCTTCAGCACCCGAGGCAACTCCTGACTCGGAATGTGAAACAGCACGGCATTGGCGAATATCCCGTCAAACCGCTCGGTCGGCAGGTCAAGTTTCAGAAAGTCTTGCTGCCAGACTTCACAACCACTGTCCTCCCGGGCCATCTGTGCAAGCTTTTCAGAACCGTCGAGCCCGACGGCGCTGTGGCCCAGGCGGGTGAAGGTTTTCAGATCACGGCCAGGGCCGCAGCCAAAATCGAGAATGCTGAACGGCGCCTCACCCTGGATATGCCGCAACAGGGCATCGATGTTCTGGCTGACATCGTGATCGCGAGTGCCTTCACGGAAGTCCTCGGCCACCGCGTTGTAATGGCCCAGGGTGGTGGAAGTGATCTGCTCCAGGTCGTCGGGAGTCTGTTTCATGGTTGGCTGCGCAGGTAATTGGGATTAGCTGAATATACGCCATGACGCCGGGGGCTGCTGCGCAGCCATTCGCGAGCAAGCCCGCTCCCACAATGGATCGCGTCGAACACAAATTCCATGTTCACCGAAGATCGAATGTGGGAGCGGGCTTGCTCGCGAAAGCGGTATCACTGGCGACCAATGACTTCAGCCAGACTCAACTCTGTTTCATCCCCAGACATTCAATGGACCGATCAACCATCGCCTTGGCAATCTCCAGCAAATGCCAGACGGAGAACACCAATGCCCGATCGGCGCCCTTGAGTTGATCGCCGCACTGATACGCCGTGACCGAGGCGCAGCGCAACAGATCCGCCACATAAAGCTGGGCGTCTTCGAAGCTCACGTCTTTGCTGACGTTGTAGAAGCGTAATTCATCGGGCGCCGTCGGCTGCTTGCCGGTGAGGTGGAAATCGATCGCACGGTAGAGCGCCGATCGATCCCTGAGCAGGTCGTCGGTGGCGGTTTCGTTGGTGGGGTTTTCGGGAGGTGGATCGGGTACGGATTTTTTCATTGGTAAAACTCCTGGAATTAATTGGAGCCAACCGTTATCGCGACTAAACGAATAGGGGTGGCGGCTGCACGCAGGTTAGTCGACCGGTCTCCAGGCAATACCGGCGCACCCGAGGGTGCCCTGCGCACAGCCACCATAACTTTCAGGCAATGAAAAACACCTGACATGAGGTGGCGCTGTGCGCCTGGAAAGATCCGGGCGACTAAACCCGATCACTGATGAGCAGTGACGAACCGAGACTAGCCACCAGATTCTGTCGGCGCAAGCGAGCGGAATGATCTAGGAAACGTCCTGCAAATGAAAGGGATCGGGCCTGCTGGCACTCTGATTTTCTTGTGAGAAAACTTACGCTTCGGCGAGGGGATTGTCTTAATGCCAGTCAGTTAAGACGTAACGCGGTCTGTAGCAGCTGGCGAAGCCTGCGTTCGGCTGCGAAGCAGTCGTGAAATCAGAGTTCACGGTGTTTCAGGAAGACTGTGAAAGCAGGATTTGCGACTGCTTCGCAGCCGAACGCAGGCTTCGCCAGCTGCTACAAGGTGAGCATCGCGGCTGCTATCTCGATCAGCGCTTGTTGAGTCCACGCGCCAACCGATCCCCACCCAACTGAATCACCGCCACCAACACCACCAGCAACACAATTACCGTCAACATGATCTGGCTATCAAAGCGCTGATACCCATACCGATAAGCAATGTCCCCCAACCCACCGGCCCCAATCGCCCCGGCCATGGCTGACGAGTTGATCATCGTCACCAACGTAATGGTGAAACCACCGACAATCCCCGGCAGCGCCTCGGGCAACAGCACATGCCAGACGATATGCCAGCGTCGGCAGCCCATCGCCTGCGCCGCTTCAATCAACCCATGGTCGACCTCGCGCAAACTGACCTCGGCGATGCGTGCAAAGAACGGCGTGGCCGCAATGGTCAGCGGCACCACGGCTGCCCAAACGCCATACGTGGTGCCGACGATCAGGCGGGTAAACGGAATCAGCGCCACCATCAAAATCAGAAACGGAATCGAGCGGAACAGGTTCACGAACGCGCCCAACGCACGATTCAGCGCCGGTGCTTCGTAGATCCCGCCTTTGGTGCTGGTGACCAGAATCACCGCCAACGGAATGCCCGCCAGCAGCGCGATCAGCGACGACACACCCACCATCAAAAACGTGTCGATAAAACCCTGAAGCAACCGATCAAACCACATAACCCAGCACCTCCACCTGTTGCGCCCAGTTGCCGGCGCGCTGACGCAATTCCTCGGTGCCGAGGGACGAACCGGTCACCGCCAGCAACAATTGCCCGAGTGCATGGCCCTGAATCCGTTCCACGCCCCCTTGCAGCAAGCGCACGCGACCACCGAGAGCGCTGAACAGCGCCGCCAGGTCTGGCTCCTCGCTCGTGCTGCCGGTGAATTGCAAACGCA
Organism: Pseudomonas sp. PDM24; assembly: GCF_019218905.1. Lineage (NCBI taxonomy): Bacteria > Pseudomonadati > Pseudomonadota > Gammaproteobacteria > Pseudomonadales > Pseudomonadaceae > Pseudomonas > Pseudomonas sp. PDM24. The sequence continues at coordinate 59,979 of NZ_JAHUWR010000004.1, forward strand.
GCACCACAGCGGCGTCCGAAGACTGCGGCTGTGGACGCAAGCGGCTTTGCAGTTCTTCCGGCAGGCCGTGTTGCAGCGGCGCGAGCAAGGTCTTGCTGACCTCATGTTGCGGGTTGCCAAAAACTTCCCAGACCGGCCCTTGCTCGACGATTCGCCCATGTTCCAGCACCACCACCCGATCACAGATATCGCGGATTACCGCCATCTCGTGGGTGATCAGCACGATGGTCAAACCCAGCCGTTGATTGATCTCGCGCAGCAGGCCGAGGATCGATTGCGTGGTCTCCGGATCCAGCGCCGACGTCGCCTCGTCACACAGCAGAATCTCGGGATCATGGACCAGTGCGCGGGCGATGCCGACGCGTTGTTTCTGCCCGCCGGACAGCTGCGCCGGGTAGGCTTTGTGTTTCTCTTGCAGGCCCACCAGTTCCAGCAGCTCGCGAACTTTCTGCTCGCGCGTCTCCTTGGGCACACCGGCGACTTTCAGCGGCAATTCGACGTTCTGCCAAACCGTCTTGGCCGACATCAAATTGAAGTGCTGGAAGATCATGCCGATCCGTCGCCTTAGCGCCACCAGGCGGTCTTCGTCGAACTCGCCGATGTCCACCTGATCGATCAGCACCCGCCCGCTGCTCGGTTGTTCGAGGCGGTTGATGGTGCGGATCAGCGATGACTTGCCGGCACCGCTGCGACCGATGATGCCGAACACTTCACCGCGCTGGATCGCCAGGTCGATGCCGTGCAAGGCCGCCACCGGACCTTGCTGACCGTTGTAGGTTTTGCCCAGGCCGATAAAGCGCACGTGGGCGCGATTGAGGTCTGGGTGCAGTTCGGTTTGTGTGGCGTTATGTGGCTCCGGAAGTTCCAGTCGCCGTTGGATCGCGGCCGTCATGCTCAGCTTTCCCAACCGGCTTGATAGAGCTTGCCGTGGGCTTTATCCAGCGCTGCACGAACGGCGGGCGAATGCTGGTAGATGTCGACGAACTTGATCAGCCGCGGGTCGGTTTTGCTTTTCGGCTGGATCACGAACTGGATCACGTATTCCTTGTGATCGAGGCCATCGAACAGCAGGGCGGAACTGGCATCGAAGGTCTTCGACAGACGGATGTAGGCCGGGTAGCCCTGGACCAGATCGGCGTCGTCGTAGGCGCGCACCAGTTGCACGGCCTCGACCTGAAGGATTTTGATTTTCTTCGGGTTGGCGATGATGTCTTCTTCGGTGGCCTTGTAGCCGACGCCCGGTTTGAGGGTGATCAGCCCGGCCTTGGCCAGCAGTTGCAGGCCGCGACCACTGTTGATCGGGTCGTTGGCGATGGCCACGCTGGCACCTTCGGGCAAATCGTCGAAGCTTTTGTATTTCTTCGAGTAGAGGCCGACGTTGTTGATGATGCCCGGGGCGAACGGCACCAGGTCAAAACCGGCGGCGGCCTTGGCGTTTTCCAGGAACGGGATGTGCTGGAAATAGTTCACGTCGATGTCGCCCGAGGCGAGGCTGACGTTGGGGGCGATCCAGTCGCTGAACTCCACCAGTTCGACTTTCAGGCCTTGTTTAGAGGCTTCTTCTACGGCGGCTTCCAGGGGAATGGCGAAGGCGGCGGTAGTGCCGACCTTCAGCGGTGCGTCGGCGGCGAAGGTGACGGAACTGAAGAGGCCGAGGGCCAGGGCCAGTGCTTTGACTGGGTGGGGTAAGAGTTTTTTGGTCATGATGGTTTTCCAGTCAGGGCATTGAATGTGTGGTGTTTGGGTGGGCCTCTTCGCGAGCAAGCCCGCTCCCACAGTGGATCGAGTCGGGCACAAATTTTGTGTTCACCACAGATCTAATGTGGGAGCGGGCTTGCTCGCGAAGCTTTTAGCGCCGGTAACCGGCGCCTGTGTGTTGCTCAGGCAAATGCGCTTGGCCGTGAAACAGCTTTTCCCGCAGGCTGCCGTCGTCGTAAGCGGTCTTGTACGACCCTCTGCGCTGCAACTCCGGAATCACCAGTTCAATGAAATCCACATAGCTTTCCGGCGTGACAATTCGCGTCAGGTTGAAGCCATCCAGACCGGTTTCGGCGATCCACGACTCCAGTTCATCGGCCACCTGCTCAGGCGAGCCGACCACGGTGATGTAGCGGCCACCGAGGGCGTGTTGTTCCAGCAGTTTGCGGCGGGTCCAGTCGTTGTTTTGCAGGTTCTTGGTGGCGGACTGGATGGCGTTGCTCTTCACGTACTGGATCGGTTCGTCGAGTTCGTACTCGGAAAAATCGATCCCGGTGGACGCCGAAAAGTGCGCCACACCTGCCTCGGCACTGGCGTAGCTCAGGTACTCGGCGTGCTTGGCCCAGGCCAGCTCTTCTGTCTCGCCAACGATCACGTTCAAGCCCATGAACACCTTGATGTCCCAGGGATTGCGCCCGGCTTCGACGGCGCTGGCGCGAACCTTGTCCACCTGAACCCGGGTCGCCGGTTTGTTCTGACCGCTGATGAACACGCACTCGGCATGCCGGCCGGCGAACAGCAAACCGCGATCGGAGCTGCCGGCCTGGAACAGCACCGGCGTGCGTTGCGGCGACGGTTCGCAGAGGTGATAGCCCTCGACCTGATAGAACTCGCCCTTGTGCTCGATCTTGTGCACTTTCGCAGGTAAGGCGTAGATCCGCTGTTCGCGGTCGTTGAGCACCGCGCCGTTTTCCCAGCTGCCTTCCCAGAGTTTGTAGAGCACTTGCAGGTACTCGTCGGCCTGGTCGTAGCGGCGGTCGTGTTCCACCTGTTCGCTCAGGCCCATGGCCTTGGCGGCGCTGTCGAGGTAGCCGGTGACGATGTTCCAGCCGACCCGCCCACGGCTCAAATGATCAAGCGTCGACATACGCCGGGCGAACAGATACGGCGGCTCGTAGGTCAGGTTGGCAGTGAGGCCGAAGCCGAGGTTTCTGGTGACCGCTGCCATGGCCGAGACCAGCAGCAGCGGGTCGTTGACCGGCAACTGGATCGACTCTTTGAGCGGCACGTCCACCGAGTTTTGATAGACGTCGTACACGCCGACGATGTCGGCGATGAACAAACCGTCGAACAGTCCGCGTTCCAGCAACTGAGCCAGTTCAGTCCAGTACTCGATGGTTTTGTATTGGGTGGAATTGTCCCGTGGATGGGTCCACAGGCCATGGTTGATATGCCCGATGCAGTTCATGTTGAACGCGTTGAGCAGGATTTTCTTTTTGGCACCAGCCATCAAATGGTCCCTCGCAATGGAGGGTTTTCATCGTTGAGGTAGTAATTGCCGATGGCGTGATATTTCCAGCGCACCGGGTCGTGCAGGGTGTGCACCCGGGCATTGCGCCAGTGGCGATCCAGGCCGTGTTCCGCCAGGGTCGCCTGGCTGCCCGCCAGTTCGAACAGCGTGCTGCCGGCGGAGAGGGAAATTTCGGTGCTGATGGCCCGGGCTTCGGCAACGGCAATCGATGCGGCGGCGACGGTCTCGGCATTGGGGTCGGCCTGGGCCTGATCGAGGAATTCGCCGGAGCGTTCCAGCAGGGCTTCGGTGGCGTGCAGACGGATACTCAAGTGGCCGAAGCTCTTGATTGTCAGCGGGTCTTCGGTGGCTTTTTCATGAGTGGCGTCGATCCACGGCCGGGTCTTGGTGCGCACAAAATGCAGCGCATCTTCATACGCGGCGCGGGCGATGCCAGTGTCGATGGCGGCATGGAGAATCTGCGCCAACGGGCCGACGGTGGTCGGGCGTTCGAAAGCGCTTTGAAACGGGATCACATCCTCGGCGGCGACGTAGACGTCCTCGAACACCACCGAACCGCTGCCGGTGGTGCGCTGGCCGAAACCGCTCCAGTCGTCGATCACCGTCAGGCCTTTGCTGTTGCGCGGGACGAAGGCCAATTGCTGCACGCCGTTTTCGTCCACCACTGACGTGGGGATGCGCTGGGCGTAAATCGCGCCGGTGGCGTAGAACTTGCGGCCGTTGATGCGGTAGCCGTCGCCATCGCGAGTCAGGCTGGTGACGCGATCATGGGCGGTTTTGGTGCCCAGTTCCGCGAGTGCATTGCCGAAGCGCTGGCCGGCCAACACTTCTGCGTACAGGCGTTTTTTCTGCTCATCGGTGCCGTTTACGCGCAGCACTTCAAGGGCATAGAAATGGTTCTGCGGGATTTGTCCGAGAGAGCCGTCGGCCTGGGCGATCAACGCGATGACCTTGGCCAGGGTGACGTTGGAAACCCCGGCGCCACCGTATTCCTTTGGCACGCTGATGCCCCAAAGACCCGAACGGGAAAACACTTCCAGTTCCGGGTACGGCAAACGACGCTCGCGGTCGCGCAGGGCGCTGTCGCGTTTGAAATCATCGGCCAGGTCACTGGCGACAATCAGGGCTTGCTCATCGCTGGTGATGACCGCGACGTGGTGAGAAAGAGTCATGTGTTTCTCCAGGGATCTGGTCAAAAGGTTCTGGTCGTCAGATCCAGGAATGCCGCGCAGGCAAGGTTCCATTGAGGTGGTAAGCGCCGACCGCGTGATACTTCCAGCGCACCGGGTCGTGCAGCGTGTGCACCCGGGCATTGCGCCAGTGGCGGTCGAGGTTGAATTCGGCGAGGGTGGCGCGGCTGCCGGCCAGTTCGAAGAGTTTTTCGCTGGCCAGCAGCGAGATCTCGGTGGTCAGTACTTTGGCTTCCGCCACGGCAATCGAGGCGCGCGCAGCGGACTCGGCGGTGAGCGGCGCGGCGTTGACCTGATCGAGTACTTGCCCGGCCTTGCGCAACAACGCTTCGGCGGCGTGCAGTTCGATTTTCAGCTTGCCGATGTCGGCGATCACATAGAGGTCGTCGCTGGCCCGGTCGACCTTGGCGTCGATCCACGGCCGTGCGCGTTTTTGCACGAATTCGATGGCGTCATCGATGGCGCCCCGGGCGATTCCGGCGTCGATGGCTGCTTGAATCAGCTGCGACACGGCGCCTTGAGTATTCGGGCTGTCGTTGATCTTCCAGTTATCCACCACCAGCTCGGCGTCGACCCGCACGTTGTTGAGCAAAAGGGTGCCGCTGGCGGTGGTGCGCTGGCCGAAACCCGACCAGTCATCAACGATGCGCAGCCCGGGTGTACCGCGACGGACGAAGGCCAGCACTTGCTTGCCGTCGTCGTTCAGCGCCTTGACGGCCACCCAGTGGGCGAACAACGCGCCGGTGGAATAGAACTTCTGCCCGTTGATGACGAAGCCATCGCCGTCGGCGCTGATCCGCGCCTTGAGCTCCAGGGTATTTTTGGTCCCGCGCTCCGGTCCCGCGTTACCGATCCGCCAGCCTTCGAGCACGCTTTTGAACAGCTGTTTTTTCTGCGACTCGGTGGCGGCGCCGAGGATCAGGTTGAGAATCCCGAACTGGTTCTGCGGGATCTGCCCCAACGCCGGGTCGGCCGCGGAAATGATCGCGAACACCGAGGCCAGGGTGACGAATGAAACCTGCGGGCCACCGTATTCTCGCGGGATGGAAATACTGCCCAGACCGCTGCGGGTGAACTGCTCGATTTCCGACCACGGCAACTTGCGTTGCTGGTCACGTTTGGCTGCTTGCAGGCGGGCGACTTGCGCCAGCTCATGGGCCGCCTTGATGGCTTGTGCGTCGTTGCGCAAGACCTGCGCGGGCAACAACAATGGGGCGATGTCCAGATCACTCTGGATTACTGCGTCTGCCAGACTGGACATCAGTGCCGCTCCTTGGCTGCACGCAATGCCCTGGCGATTTGCACTGGGGTGATTGTGTTCCGGACCATACCTACCTCACATCTCATGAAAGCGCCGCATGGGTTGCGGCGAACGAAAAACACGAATGTCCGGTGGTCCGGTGTATATACCATAAACGTGTATAAATAATTAATGAACTAACTTTTAGGAATATGCATAGAAGGTACGTTACTCACCCGATAGATGAGTTGGCACGCCCCTTGTAGCAGCTGGCGAAGCCTGCGTTCGGCTGCTACATGGATCTCAGTGTTTGCGGGGTTCGGCGGCCATGAGTAACTCCTTTGGCCGGGCCTTCAAATAGGGATTGGCGCAACCGATCTTCAATCTGCGCGGTGGTGCCCACCGCGAGTTGTTACCCACCCGATCAAGAATGCAGTAGGTCACTTCCAGTCGAAGGTCTTCGCCGGCCTCGACAATGATCGCTGGGGGCACCCACACCTGAATCGGCTGACCCACATCGCAAGCCTTGAGCTTGGGCAGGTCCATGCGCACGTCGCCCCAGCGCAAGGTGATTTCGTCTTCGGCGGCCATGTTCAGGTACGGTTCGATGGTCAACGGGACACCGCGCTTGACCTGGTTCGGATTGACCCCCTGACGGCGAATAGTCTCGGGGATAAACACCGGCGCCAGGCTCTGGTTTTCCTCATCGCAAAGGGGCGAGGGCAGGCCGCCCGGGCAATCGAGTTTGATCTGGACGTGCGCCGCCGGTGATACCGCTGGCCCTTGCCCCACCTGCATGACCTTGTAATGGACGCGGGCAGAACCATTGGCAATGAAGCTTTCCGGCACCCGCAGGCTCACGGCTTTACTGTCATGGTCGGCCCCCAACACGCTGGAGGCGACATAGCAGTTGTCCCAAAACAGCTCGATCAGATCGCCTTCATCCATGCCGGGGTAGGGTGGCACGTCGATCATAAGATGAGCGGCCGAGGTGATGTTGATACCGGCCTTGTGGCTTTGCGCCAGGGTCGGGGCTGCAAGTTCAGGTTTGTTGGAAGTGCTGGTCATGGGTTTCTCTCCTTGAGGCTTTGCCGCGAAGTCCATTTCTGAAAGATCGAAAGGCGTGAATTACCAAGCAACAAAACGATTCGCTATTGGCGCGATTAAATAATAATGAGTGTGATGGCTGTTGCCTGTTGGGAACTAGATAAGAGTGCGTTTGAATAGGTGTCAATAGCGTGGGTTGGTTAAAGGTTAGTTCTTGCGTGATTCAGAAAGCTCCTACGCAGTAGGGTTAATAAACCGCATCACTCTGTCGAATAAAGTGGGGTATTTGGTGGGTTTTATGCCTCTGAGGCAGCAACCCTCTGAGCGTGGGTAGCAGGGTATTTTATAAATTTTAGGCGATATGAATCTGTTGCAGGACATATATATGTACCGCATGGGAGGCCGGGAAGTTATTTAGGGTGGGGCGAAGGGTGTAAGTCGTTGAAAGATGCTATTTGCTTTTATAAAGCGGAGTTAATGCCACTTCCATCCATGGAAGTTGACAGTTTTCGAGTGGGGCAGCACTAAGCGTTATTAAGAAACTTGCTGAGAAACTGCTTCGTCCGTTCCTCTTTCGGGTTGGCGAACAGTGCCTTGGCTTCGCCTTGTTCGACGATCACACCCTTGTCGAAAAACACCACACGGTTGGCCACGTCCCGGGCAAAGCCCATTTCGTGGGTAACGATCACCATGGTGCGTTTCTCCTCGGCCAGGCCGCGGATGGTCGCCAGCACTTCACCCACCAGTTCCGGGTCCAGCGCCGAGGTCGGTTCATCGAACAGGATCACTTCCGGTTCCATCGCCAACGCTCGGGCAATCGCCACACGTTGTTGCTGACCGCCGGAGAGGCGTCGCGGGTAAGCGTCTTCCTTGCCCGCCAGGCCGACCTTGGCCAACAGCTTTTTACCCAGGGCAACGGCTTCGGCGCGCGGGATCTTTTTCACCACCAACGGGCCTTCGATCACGTTTTCCAGGGCCGTGCGATGGGGGAACAGGTTGAAGTTCTGGAACACAAAACCCACGTGCTGGCGCAAGCGCCGTACCAGGCTCTGCTGCTGGTTCAGGGGACGGCTGCCATCGATCTCGATGTCGCCGACCTTGATCCGGCCGCTGCTAGGCTCCTCGAGAAAGTTCAGGCAACGCAGGAAGGTGGTCTTGCCCGAGCCACTGGGGCCGATGATCGCCACCACCTCGCCTTCCTTCACCTGCAGATCGATGCCGTTGAGCACCACCTGACCCTTGAACTGCTTTGTCAGTTTTTCCACGACAATCATTGGGTCAGGACTCCTGGTCGTGCCGATTGACCCGCGCTTCCAACTGGTTCTGCAGGTGCGACAGTACAGTCGCCAGAACCCAGTAGATCAGCGCAGCGGCAAGATACATGGTGAAAATTTCGAAGGTGCGAGCGGTGATCAGCTGTGCCTGACGGAACAGCTCCGGCACCTGAATGGTGGCTGCCAGCGCCGTGTCCTTGACCAGCGAGATAAAGCTGTTGCCCAAGGGTGGCAAGGCCGTGCGAGCCGCTTGCGGCAGGATGGCCCGGCGCAGGGTTTGCGCGCGGGTCATGCCGATACTGGCGGCGGCTTCCCACTGGCCGCGCTCGATGGAGCTGATGGCGGCACGCAGGATTTCGCAGGCGTAGGCGGCCATGTTCAGCGAGAAGCCGATCAGGGCCGCTGGCAATGGATCAAGTTCGATGCCCAATTGCGGCAAGCCGTAATAGATCACGAACAGTTGCACCAGCAACGGCGTGCCGCGAAAGAACGACACGTAGATGCGGGCGATCCAGCTCACCAGTTTGAAGCGCGACAGCCGCATCAACGCCAGGCCGAAGCCCATGAGCAAGCCGAAGAACATTCCGCCCAGGCTCAGGATGACCGTGTAGTACGCGCCCTTGAGCAGAAAGGGCGCGGAGTCCAGCGCAAGTTGGAAAGCTTCTCCCATTATTGAGTGACGTCAGCGCTGAAGTATTTTTCCGACAGCTTTTTCAGCGTACCGTCGGCACGCAGCTTGTCGATGGCTTTGTTCACCGCTGCCAGCAGCTCAGGTTCGCCTTTGCGCAGGGCAATACCGGCTTCCTGGCGGGAGAACGCTTCGCCAGCGGCGGCAGTGTCCTTGGCCTTCCTGGCATATTCCAGCGCGGCCAGGCGGTCGATCAGAATGGCGTCGATGCGGCCAACGCGCAGATCCTGGAACTTGGTCGGATCATCTTCGTAGGTGCGGATCTCAGCCTTAGGCACATTCTCTTTCACCCACTGCTCGTAGTTGGTGCCCAAGCCCACGCCGACTTTCTTGCCGGCCAGATCGGCGGCGGTCTTGATGGTGTCTTTGTTTTTGGTCAGGGTCAGCGCCTGAATCCCGGAAACGGTGTAAGGCGTGGAGAAGTCGTACTTCTTCTTGCGCTCTTCGGTGATGGTCACCTGGTTGATCACCGCGTCCAGACGCTTGGATTCCAGGGCTGCGAGGATGCCTTCCCATTTGGTCGGCTGCAGTTTGACCTTCACGCCCAGCTCTTTGGCCAAGGCTTCGGAGAACTCGACTTCGAAGCCGCTCAGTTTGCCGGCCTCGTCGACGAAGCTGAACGGTGGATAAGTGCCTTCCAGACCGACGTTGATCACGCCTGCGTCCTTGATTTTTTGCAGTTGCTCACCGGCAACTGCCTGCCCGAGCAGGCCGGCGCTCAGCGCCAGGCCCAGCGAACCCACCAGCAGATTTCGACGTAATGCGGAAAAATTCATGACAAGCCCCTGTGTTTTCTTATGGAAGACGCTTATGGAAAGTTGGCAAATTCGGGATTTGAACGACTGCGATATCCTGCCCTAAAGCAGCTTATGCGTCTTGCTGCAAATTCGCCTGCGGCGCGACTATATGATGTTGCCTTTAGATACGAAAATACTAAATATCAAGTTTGTTATTTCTTAATTGCATATTAATTTGAGATCGCTTTCGCGGGCAAGCCTCGCTCCTACAGGAGGGTGCGGTTAAACCGTAGGAGCGAGGCTTGCCCGCGAAGAGCGCGATGCGCTCTCAGAACACCGAGGTATAGGCAAACAACGCCGGCGCCCCACCGGTGTGCAGGAAGATGATCGGGCCGTCATTGAAGCGCTGGCGCCCAATGCCGTCGAGCAAACCGGCCATGGCCTTGCCGGTGTACACCGGATCCAGCAACAACCCTTCCTGGCTCGCCAGCAGCTTCAGCGCCGACAGTGTCCCGGCATTCGGCTCGCCATAACGCGGGCCGAAATATTCGTCCCACAAATCGATTTTGAAATTCGCCGGCAGGCCCACGCCCAGCAGCTCGGCCGTGCGCTCGGCGAGGCCCTGGACTTTCGGTCGTTGATCTTCATCGCTACGGGAAACAGTCACGCCGATCACTGGCAAATCCGGCAGTGCTTCGCTCAAAGCCAGCGCCAGGCCGCTGTGGGTGCCAGCACTGCCGGACGCCAGCACCACGGCGGCGAATTGCAGCCCGGTGTCCTTGATCTGTTCGGCCAGTTCCAGGCCTGCACGGACATAACCCAAAGCACCCAATGCATTCGAGCCACCAATCGGCACCAGGTACGGCTTCTTGCCGTTACTGCGCAGACGCCCGGCCAGCGCTTCCAATTGCTCGTCGGCGTTGTCGAGGTTTTCCACCAGCTCGACCTTGGCATCGAACAGGTCCAGCAACAGCCGATTGCCGTTGCCGACATAGTTGCTGTCGTCAGTGCCCAGCGGATTTTCCAGCAGGGCCACGCAGCCCAGGCCAAGCTTGGCTGCAATGGCAGCGGTCTGGCGCACGTGGTTGGACTGGATCGCGCCTGCAGTGATCAATGTATCAGCGCCCTGGGCCAGGGCATCGGCAGCCAGGTATTCGAGTTTGCGTAGCTTGTTGCCACCCAGTGCCAATGGCGTCAGGTCATCGCGTTTGACGTACACATCGCGGCCCAGCCAGGTCGACAGGCGTTCGAGTTTTTCCAGGGGCGTAGGATGACCGAGCAGGTCGAGGCGGTTAAAGCGGGCAAGCTGTTGTTTGATCATGGGTCCGTACTGGCGGAGGAAGATGTCAGGACTATAGGCACGGGTATTTAGTGGGGCAACTGCCAATCGCTTATAGCCAAAAGTATTGAGTACAGCACTATTGGTTCTTAATTCGGCTGCAAGCCGTTGCCGTAAAGTAATCGCGGTTAACGCGGCCAGACAGTCCGGCCGCCCGTGAGGAGTTTTTACCGTGAGCGAGCGTTCCAGCCATTGGCAATTGCAGACCATAGTCAGCCAACTGCGTACGGCGCGTGAGCAGTGGCGCGCACAAAACGGCCGTGCCAGCGGCGAGCAGGGCGGTCGCGAGTTGCCGTCCCGAGCGGCCATGGCGGATATTCTCGAAGCCTTGTGCGGTGCGTTGTTCCCGATGCGTCTGGGCCCGGTGGATTTGCGCGAGGAGAGTGAAGACTTCTACGTCGGTCACACACTCGACGTGGCATTGAACGCGTTGTTGGCTCAGGCGCGGCTCGAACTGCGTTACGCCGCGCGCCACAGTGCCCAGGCAGACACTGAAGTCGAGGCCAAAACCATCCAGATCATTCAGGATTTCGCCCTGGCTTTGCCGGGGCTGCGCACTCTGCTGGACACCGACGTACTGGCGGCCTATCACGGCGACCCGGCGGCTCGCAGTGTCGACGAAGTGTTGCTCTGCTATCCGGGAATTCTGGCGGTGATTCACCATCGTCTGGCCCATCATTTGTATCGCGCCGGCTTGCCGCTACTGGCGCGGATCAGCGCGGAAATCGCCCACTCGGCCACCGGCATCGACATCCATCCGGGTGCGCAGATCGGTCGCAGTTTCTTTATCGATCACGGGACGGGCGTGGTGATCGGCGAGACCGCGATCATTGGCGAGCGCGTGCGGATTTATCAAGCGGTGACCCTGGGCGCCAAGCGCTTCCCGGCGGATGAAGACGGCCAGTTGCAAAAGGGCCATCCGCGGCATCCGATCGTCGAGGACGATGTGGTGATCTATGCCGGCGCGACGATTCTGGGGCGCATCACCATCGGCAAGGGCTCGACCATCGGCGGCAACGTCTGGCTGACCCGCAGTGTGCCGGCGGGGTGCAACCTCAGCCAGGCGAATTTGCAGCATGATGATGGGACACAAAAGTAAGCCTGTGAAAATGTTCGCTGTCTGATCGGCCGCCTTCGCGAGCAAGCCCGCTCCCACATTAGATCGCGTACCTGTCCCGCGCCTCGGTCTAATGTGGGAGCGGGCTTGCTCGCGAATGGTTTCAAGCCGAACCAGGATAATGGCATTTAGCTAATTTCCCGCTGAACGAATCCCCCAAACCCCGCGTAATACCCATCCTTGAGCTAGCGTACGAAAAGTACCGCCGAGCCCTGCGATTAGTCCTTAGCCCCCTATCCATGTTTAACTTGAACGCTCATTCAAGTTAAACCGTCGGTTTGCTGCCCGCTCACAACAGGAGGCTTGCCTTTGCCGAGTCCGTTTTTGATTGCCCTGTTTCACCCCCTTGAGGTGCACTTTTGATGAGTGCATCGTCCACCCCCGCAAGCGGCCAGGTCCGCATGAATCCGCCGGTGTTTTATTTCGCGGCGACCTTTATTTTGTTGTTCGCCGTTGTGGTCATGGCGATACCCGAACAGGCCGGTGCCTGGCTTCTGGAAGCGCAAAACTGGGCGGCCAATACGGTCGGCTGGTACTACATGCTCGCGATGACGCTGTATCTGGTCTTCGTGGTGGTCACCGCCTTGTCTGGCTACGGCAAGATCAAGCTCGGTGCCGACCACGACGAGCCCGAATTCAGCTACCTGTCCTGGGCCGGCATGCTGTTTGCCGCCGGGATCAGCATCACGCTGTTTTTCTTTTGCGTGTCCGAACCGCTGACGCACCTGGCACAACCGCCGCAAGGTGAGGCTGGTACGGCGGATGCGGCGCGTCAGGCGATGCAGATTCTGTTTCTGCACTGGGGCCTGCACGGTTGGGGCGTATTCGCCTTCGTCGGCATGGCGCTGGCTTATTTCGCCTATCGACATAACCTGCCGCTGGCTCTGCGTTCGGCGCTGTATCCGTTGATCGGCAAGCGCATCAACGGCCCCATCGGTTACGCGGTGGATGGCTTCGGCATCATCGCCACGGTGTTCGGCCTCGGCGCCGATATGGGCTTTGGTGTTTTGCACCTCAACTCAGGGCTCGATTACCTGTTCGGCATCGCCCACACCCAGTGGATTCAGGTTGGGTTGATCACGCTGATGATGGGCGCGGCGATCATCGTTGCGGTGTCCGGCGTCGATAAAGGCGTGCGGGTGATGTCCGACATCAACATGCTGCTGGCCTGTGCGCTGCTGCTGTTCGTGTTGTTCGCCGGCCCCACCCAGCACTTGCTCAACACGTTGATCCAGAACATCGGCGATTACCTCGGCGCCTTGCCGATGAAGAGTTTCGACCTCTACGCCTATGACAAACCGAGCGACTGGCTGGGTGGCTGGACGGTGTTCTACTGGGCCTGGTGGATTGCATGGTCGCCGTTCGTGGGCCTGTTCATCGCACGGATTTCCCGGGGCCGGACCATCCGTGAATTCGTCTTCGGCGTGCTGTTGATTCCGCTTGGTTTCACCCTGGCGTGGATGTCGATCTTCGGCAACAGCGCCATCGATCAGGTCCTCAACCACGGCATGAGCGCGCTCGGTATGTCGGCCATCGACAACCCGTCGATGACCCTGTACCTGCTGCTGGAAACCTACCCGTGGAGCAAAACCGTGATTGCGGTCACGGTGTTCATCAGCTTCGTGTTCTTCGTGACCTCCGCCGACTCCGGCACTGTGGTGTTGTCGACGTTGTCCGCCAAGGGTGGCAACCCGGATGAAGACGGGCCGAAATGGCTGCGAGTATTCTGGGGCGCGATGACGGCGTTGGTGACCAGCGCGCTGTTGTTCTCCGGCAGCATCGACGCCTTGAAGTCAGCGGTGGTGCTGACCTCGTTGCCGTTCTCGTTGATTTTGCTGCTGATGATGTGGGGGCTGCACAAGGCGTTTTATCTGGAATCGCAGAAGCAGATCGCGCAACTGCATTCCCTCGCGCCGGTGTCCGGCTCGCGACGCGGAGGTTGGCGTCAGCGCTTGAGTCAGGCGGTGCATTTCCCGTCGCGCGATGAGGTCTATCGCTTCCTCGATGCGACGGTGCGCCCGGCGATTGAAGAAGTGACGGCAGTGTTCGTCGAGAAGGGCTTGCACGTGGTCACTCAGCCCGATCCGGCCAATGACAACGTCAGCCTGGAGATCGGTCACGGCGAACTGCATCCGTTCATCTATCAGGTGCAGATGCGCGGGTACTTCACGCCATCGTTCGCCCGTGGCGGCATGGGTTCCAAGCAACTCAACAACCGTCGTTACCACCGGGCCGAAGTGCATTTGCGCGAGGGCAGTCAGGATTACGATCTGGTGGGCTACACCAAGGAGCAGGTCATCAACGATATCCTCGACCAGTACGAGCGGCACATGCAGTTCCTGCACCTGGTGCGTTGATTGAAAAGGGTGGCGCTGACGTCTTGTCAGGCGTCAGTGCTCATCGTCATGAACAACACCAGCGCCGCCACCGGTACGCCGAATACCGCGCTACCCACCACCAGTTCCGTGCTCAACGGCTGGCCGGCGTTAACCATGCCGACCGCGCCGTTGATCAAGGTCAACGCCAGCCACAGCGCGACAAAACTGTAGGCCAGGGTCTGGCGGGGGAAACCGATTTTCTCGCCGATGAACAGCATCAGCGCCAGCAGGACCAGGCCGAAGAAGATGATGATGGTGGTGTGCATGATGCGTTCCTCTCCCTCAGATGTGTGGTCTCTTTGAGGTCGTCTTCGCGGGCAAGCCTCGCTCCTACAGATTTTTGTGTCGAACGACACTGCGTTTGTAGGAGCGAGGCTTGCCCGCGAAGGCGACCTTGCTGATTCACCCCAATACATCGAGCATAGTTAAACCAACCCACCATTCACCCGCAGAATCTGCCCATTGACCCAAGCCGAATCCGGCCCCACCAGAAACGACACAACGCGAGCAATATCCTCCGGCTGACCCAAACGCTCCAGTGGAGGCATCTTGGCGAAAGTCTGGATTTGCTCTTCGCTCTTGCCGTGCAAAAACAGCTCAGTCGCCACCGGGCCAGGCGCCACCGCGTTGACGGTGATGTTGCGCCCGCGCATTTCCTTGGCGAACACCTGGGTCAGGGATTCCACAGCCGCTTTGCTGGCGATGTACACCGCGTAGCCCGGCAAGTTAAGGCCAACGGTGCTGCTGGAGAAGTTGATGATCCGGCCGCCGCTGTTCAGACGCGTCGCCGCTTCACGCAAGGTGTTGAAGGTGCCGCGGGCGTGGATGTTGAAAGTCTGGTCGAACAGTTCGTCGGTGTGCTGCGCCAGCGGCATCACTTTGAGGGTGCCGGCGTTGTTGATCAGCGCATCGACCTTGCCCAGTTGCGCTTCGGTCTCGTCGAACAACCGGCGCACGTCATCGGCATTGGCCACGTCAGCCTTGACCGCTATGGCCTGATGCCCGGCCTGACGCAACTCCACCACCAGTTTTGAGGCTTCAGTGGCGCTGCTGGCGTAGTTGATGGCGACGGCGAAACCTTCGCTGGCCAGTTGCCTGGCGATCACAGCGCCGATGCCGCGGGAGGCGCCGGTCACGATGGCAACTTTCGAAGTTTGAGCAGTCATGGCGTTGATTCCTTGGAGTGGTTTGAAGTGGAGCCAGACTCACATGTTTACTCAGGCCGATAAATGCATGAGAGTTGCCTTGACTGTTCAATAATCGCCAACAATCGAGCGCCAGGAGTGACCCGTGGATCAAGTCAAAGCGATGAAGGTGTTCGTGCGGATCTACGAGCGCAGCAGCTTCACCCTGGCGGCCGATGACCTGAATCTGCCGCGGGCGACGCTGACCCACACGCTGAATCAGTTCGAAGCCTGGCTCGGTACTCGTTTACTGGAGCGCAGCACCCGCAAGGTCCGTCCGACGCTGGACGGAGAGGCGTATTACCTGCGTTGCGTGCAGTTGCTGGCGGAACTGGAAGAGGCCGAACTGGCATTTCGCAGCGTAGCGCCGAAAGGGCGGTTGCGAGTGGATCTGCACGGCACCTTGGCTAAGCACTTCGTGATCCCGGCGTTGCCGCAATTCATGGCGCGCTACCCGGACATCGACCTGTCCATCAGCGAAGCCGACCGCTTCGTCGACCTGATCGCAGAAGGCGTTGATTGCGTGTTGCGCGCCGGCACCTTGGGCGACTCGGCACTGATCGGTAAACGTGTCGCCAACTTGCGACAGATCACCTGCGCCAGCCCTGCCTACCTGCGCAAATATGGCGAACCGAAAAACCTCGAGGACCTGAAAAAACACCGCGCGGTGAACTACGTTTCGCGGACCACCGCCAAGTTGTTTCCGTTTCAATTCATGGTGGATGGCGAGCTGAAAGAAGTGGCAATCGATGGCGCATTGTCGGTGTTCGGTGCGCAGATTTATGCAGCCTCGGCGATTGCCGGATTGGGCCTGATCCAGTGCCCGCACTACCGAATGGAAACGCTGATTTCCCAAGGGCTGGTGCGGGAAATCCTCACCGACACACCACCGCCACCGATGCCGGTTTCCGTTTTGTATCCCCATAACAAACACATGTCGCCACGGGTTCGGGTGTTTGTGGATTGGTTGGGGGAGGTGTTTGCGCAGGCCGTTTGAAGGCAAACGAAGATCAAAAGATCGCAGCCTTCGGCAGCTCCTGCAGGCTGCGATCCTGGCGATGGGTCTGGCACTGGAGATGAAATTTGTGAAACGTTTCAGCATTTTCTCGAGTCCGAGGTTTATCGGCGTTTGTCCAAGCGTATGCTGGGCAACTTGCAAAGCAGTCGATACCCCATTCAAGACCGACAAGAGAGGATTCGATGACCTACACCGCTGCCGAAAACCGCTACGATTGCATCCCTTACCGCCGCGTGGGGCGCAGCGGGCTGGTGCTGCCGGCGTTGTCCCTGGGCTTGTGGCACAACTTCGGCGACAGCACGCCGATCGACACCCAGCGTTCGTTGCTGCGCACGGCATTCGATCTGGGCATCAACCATTTCGACCTGGCCAACAACTACGGCCCGCCGTATGGCAGCGCCGAGATCAACTTCGGTCGTTTGCTGCGTGAAGACTTCAAGCAGTACCGCGATGAGTTGATCATCTCCAGCAAGGCCGGTTGGGATATGTGGGCGGGCCCTTACGGTCAGGGCGGTGGTTCGCGTAAATACGTGCTGGCCAGCCTCGACCAGAGCCTGCAACGTCTGGGCCTCGATTACGTAGACATCTTCTATTCCCACCGCTTTGACCCGGACACGCCGCTTGAAGAAACCGCCAGCGCACTGGCCACTGCCGTGCAGCAGGGCAAGGCGCTGTACATCGGCATCTCGTCTTATTCCGGGGTGAAGACCCGTGAAATCGCCGGGTTGCTGAAGGAGTGGAAAGTACCGTTGCTGATCCATCAACCGGCCTACAACCTGCTCAACCGCTGGGTGGAAAAGGACCTGCTGGACACCACCGATGAACTCGGCACCGGCGTGATCGCCTTCACGCCATTGGCTCAGGGGCTGTTGACTGACAAATACCTCAATGGCGTGCCAGCGGATGCGCGGGTCAATCGTCCGGGCGGTGGTTCGCTGCAGGCGTCTCACCTGTCCGAAGCCAACATCGCCCATGTGCGGGCGCTCAATGAAATCGCCAAGCGCCGTGGTCAGAGCCTGGCGCAACTGGCGCTGGCCTGGACCCTGCGCGATCCACGGGTGACCTCGGCGCTGATCGGCGCGAGCCGGTCGGAGCAGATCATCGAGAATGTCGGGGCGTTGAAGAACCTGAGTTTCAGCGTGGAAGAACTGGCGGAGATTGACCGGTTTGCCCAGGAGGGTGGGGTCAATCTTTGGGAGAAGCCTTCGACGGCTGAATAAGTGTTCGGCGCCGGGTCTTCTGGCGCCTGTCACATAGCTTTCGCGAGCAAGCCCGCTCCCACATTAGACCGAGTCCTTAGATAAGAATGCGATCACCGGTGGGAGCGGGCTTGCTCGCGAAGAGGCCCTCATAGCCACTGAAGAAGCTGAGTGCTCACCGAAAGAAAGGCACATCCCCCAACACCGTCGCCCGCTGCATCACCCGCCGTGCCGGGCGGTAATCATCCACCGCGTGATGCTGGGTCACGCGATTGTCCCAGAACGCGATGTCGTCTTTCTGCCAGCGCCAGCGGATGGTGAATTCCGGTCGTGTGGTGTGGGCGAACAAGAATTTCAGAATCACCTCGCTTTCCGTTTCCGACAGCTCATTGATCTTCGACGTGAACCCTTCATTGACGAATAGCGACCGGCGCCCGCTCACCGGGTGCGTGCGAATCACCGGGTGCGATAGCGGCGGGTTCTTGCGCCGGGCTTCTTCCCACTGGGCCAGGGCTTCGGGTGTGTTGCCATAACGTTCCAGCGGGAACGAACGGGTGAAATCGTGAGTAGCGGTCAGCCCTTCTAGCAGGGTTTTCATCGGTGCGGACAGTGCTTCATACGCCGCAATACCACTGGCCCACAGCGTGTCGCCGCCAAATTCGGGCAGCAGTTTGGCGCTGAGCACTGCGCCCATGGCCGGGGTCGGCAGGAAGGTCACGTCGGTGTGCCAGATCGCGTTGTCCCGCACGTCGGTGACGGCGGTGTCGAGGATCAGCACTTGCGGCTGCTCCGGCACGTTCGGGTAGATCGGATGAATATGCAGCTCACCGAAATAGGCGGCGAATCGCGCTTGCTGCTGCGGCTCAATCGGCTGGTCGCGGAAGAACAGCACTTGATGCTTGAGCAGCGCCTGCTCGATGGCATCGCGTTGCTCAACGTTCAGCGGCTGGCTGATATCGATGCCGCTGATTTGCGCGCCGAGGGCGGAGCTGAGAGGGATAATTGTCAGGTTACTCATGGTGGTTCTCTTCGAATTTCTGTATCGAGCTTATGTGGGAGCGAGCCTGTGGCGAGGGGGCCTTGCCCCGGGCTCAACCCTGTGGGTACCACACCAACCGCTCTGCCGCCGGGTTGCGTTCTTCAACCTGAAACCCCAGCGCCAGGTAATGCTGGCGAGCATGGAGGTTATTGGCCCAGACCACCGTCGCCACGGGGCAGCGAATTTGTTGCGCAGCTTTTTGCACGCCTTGCAGCACCGTCCGACCGTAACCCTTGCCGCGGGCCTGGGGGATAAACGCCAGGTACAGCACGCGGATTTCATTGGGGCCGAAGTCGGTGGTCAGTGCGCCGATGGCCGTGTCGAGTTTCTCGATCACATAATGCATGGCGTTGGGGAAGTTCTCCCCCAGCCCTTGTTCCTGCACCCTGAATTGCTGGGCAACCACCTGCTCAACCACTTCCTGCTCACCGTCGATCCATTGCAGATCCGGCCGCGCCGCCTGGTAAAGGCTGTGCAGAAAAGGTCCATCACTGGTCCGCGAAGGCCTGACCACCAAGCCGTCCGCTGCCATTGAATCGGTTTTCGCCATCGCTGTTCCTCCTTAGAAACCGCTTTCCCTGACTCCCAGCGCCGCCATGCGTCGCCAGGCAACGCCCAATAACGACTCGCCACTGCCCTGCAACACCACAATGCCGCGCAACGGCTGCACCGGTGTCGGGGTATTTTCGAGGATGCTCAATCGCGCTCCGTACTGCGCCTGTACCGGCTCGGCGCGTTGATGCTGATCGCGGCGCACGGCGATCGGCCCGTGGTGATCGGAAGTCAGCGCTTCCTGATCGACATAAGCCACGCCGTTGGTGTCGATTTCGCTCAATTGCACGGCGATCGCCGGGTGCATCGGATCATCGGCGATGAACCGTCCGCTGGCTCCCGGGGAGACACGCCAGAGTTCGGCCTCGGCCAGATAACCGCGCAACCGCGCGCCGTCCTCGACTACCCGGGTCAAAGGATCTTTGGTCGAAAGCCAGCGGCCGACCATCAACTGCGGCAACAGATCACGCACCTTGCCACCGTGGGGCGCGCGCAGCAGCAGACGTTCGCGCTGAGCGGCCAGGCCGCGATATTCGGCCACGGCTTCGGCCAGGCGCTGCTCGACGATTCCGGCGTCGGCCGCGGTTTCGCTACGACCGGCCTGACGACGCATCTGTAATTGCTGGATCTGGATTTCGCGACGGACGATGGCCTGGCGTGAATCCAGATCCGGGGATTCCAGCTCGATCAGCACCTCACCTTGAGCGACGACCTGGCCGTCGTGCACATTCACCGTTTTGACCCGCGCCGCCACCGGCGCGTGCAGGGCGCTGGCGCGTCCGGCCTCAAGCATCGTCGGCAACTCCACCGCGCTACGCCAAGGCAGCGCCAGCAGCAACAACAACCCAAGCAACACCAGACCGCTGAGCAGTACCCGAGGCGCATGCGCCTGTTCACGACGGCTCCACCATTGCCGCCATTCGCTCAGGATCGGCAGGAAAATGAACCACACCAGTTCCACCAGCATCAGGAAAATCCCCAACACCTTGAAGAACAGGTGATAGACCGCCAGCGCAATCCCGAAAAACAACGCCGCGCGCCACAACCACGCGCCATACCCCCAGATCAACAAACGCCGCTGCATCTTCGGCGACCACGGCTCCGGCGCCGGGGCCGCGTAGCCAAACAAAAACTCGCGCAGCCGCCAGCGACACAAGGCAAAGGCCCGCCCTTGAAGGTTGTCCACTTCCCAGAAATCACTGAGCAAGAAGTAGCCATCGAAACGCATGAACGGATTGAGGTTGATCACCAGCGTGGTGATCCAGGTCGCACTGGCGAGCATGAACGCCGCCGTGCGTCCGGGACCGTCAGGCAGCAGTGACCAGGCGAGCAGCGCGATACACGCCAACACCAGTTCCGCCAGCACCCCGCCGGCACCGATCAGCAACCGCGCCCGACGATCATTGACTCGCCAGGCGTCGCTGACATCCGTGTAAAACATCGGCAGCAGCACCATGAATGCCACGCCCATGCTCTGCACCCGACAACCGGCGCGCTTGGCCATGAAGGCGTGGCCGAACTCGTGGCACAGCTTGGCGAAAAACAGCGCCACAGCAAACGCCAGCGCACCGCCGAGGCTGAACAGGTGAGGAAAGGTCGCGATAAACCGCTGCCAGTCCCGCGACACCAGAAACACCCCAAGCCCCAGCGTCGCGGGCAATCCGTAGCGCAATGCACGCGGGCCGAAACGCTCCAGCCACGGCCAGGCGCGATTGAGAAAGGCGTCCGGGCGCCACAGCGGAATCCGGAAAAACAGGTATTGATGCAGCAGGATTTGCCACAGGCTTTGGCGCTGGGCCGCGGCCTTCAGGCTATAACTGGCGCGCTGCGACGGGTCGAGGGCGCAGATCAGATCGTGGCCGCGCAAAAACTCCAGCAATTGCTCAAGCGCCGCACCATCCAGCGGCAGCCCCGGTTCGCGGTTGGCGGCACGCAGCACTTGCTCGGGGTCGCCCAACGACCAATGGCGCAGCAGGCGCATCGCCGCCGCACCGAGTTTGAAATAGCGCCCGCGCACCGGGTCGGCCAGGGTCCAGCGCGGCGACCCGTCGAGGGCCGGGGCCGCCGCCGACAATTGCAGGTCTGCCCGCAGGCTCGGCAGGTTCATCTACAGGCCCACGCTCTGACGCAACCCGGCCAGCGGTCGGCGCAACAGGTACAACGCCAGCGGCGCACGGTCGCCGAAGACTTTCGCAGTGCCGCGCAAACCGATGCGCGGCGGCGCGGCGTCGAACGTCGCATCCAGTCGATAAGCCAGTTGCCCGGCAGCGGTGGGCTGCGCTTCGTAGGCCGAACGTTCGAGTTTGGCCAGGTGCCGATGCAGCGGATCGCTGTCGAGAAACAGCGCGACTTGTGCGCCCGGCTCCAGGGCAATCGCATCGCCCACGGCCAACTCGATGCGCAATTCGGCCTGGTTCGGGTCGGCGATTTCCATCAGCCGCTCGCCGGTTTGCACCGGTTTGCCGGTCCAGCGTTCGGCGTCGGCGAACACCGCGATACCGTCCCGCTCGGCGCGTACTTCGCTGCGTTTGAGCAGTTCACGGGCGTAATCCCGTTCGGCGCGCTTCTGCTCCACTCGCGCCGCCAGCAGATCGATTTTCGAACTGGACTCGGCATCGGCGAAGGAACGTTGGGAATTGGCCTTGAGTTCCGCTTCGGCAACGCCCAGGGCGCGCTCGGCCACATCGGCCTGAGCCTTGAGCGTGGTGCTTTCGAAGCGCAGCAGCAGGTCGCCGGTTTTCACCGCCTGATTGGGTTTGACCAGAAACTCGGCGATCACTCCGTCCAGCGGCGCGGCGACCACCCGACCGCCCAACGGGACGACTTCGGCCGGCGCCAGCACCGATTGGCGCACCGGAATCAGTAGCCCGAGCAACAACACGGCAACCAGCGCCACCTGACGCTTGCGCGTCCAGCGCAGTCGCCAGGGTTTGCGCGGTTGCTGCGCGAGCCAGGCATGGCTGTAGGTGTCGCCCAGTTGCGACAGCAGCACTTGTTCGGAAGGGTTCCACGGCACATCCCGCGCCAGCCACAGACCGCCGAACACCTCGCCCTGATGATCGATCAGCGGCAGCCAGAACACCTGAGCGGCTGACAGACTTTGCCAGTCGGCCAGAATCGATTCGCTAAGGAGATCAGGCGCAATCACCCGCGCCTGTTTCAGCACCTCAAGCTTGAACAGCTGTGCGACCGCCTGCTCGACAAACGCCACGAACGGCGCATTCGGTTCCACGGCACTAACACCGGTAACCGCCTGCACCTTGCCGGCGATCAACAGCGCGGCATGGCGGAAACCGAACAGCGCCTGACCGTCATTGACCAGGCTGTAAGCCAGTTGCGAAGGCGTGCGCGCGGCGCGGGTCTGGCGTTCGAGGTCGAGAAACCTGGCGAACACCTGCTCGGCGCCGCCGGTCACCGGGGCGTTCATTTGAGCTCCGCGAAATGCGCCGTTCCGCTCATGCCGGCCAACAGACCGTTGGCGTTGGGCAGCGCCGCCACCAGCAGCAAAGTCTGGCTGCCTTCATCAATTCGCGCACCGAGGCGTTTGACCGTGGCATCCAGCGGCTGACCGGTTTCATCGGGGACAAAACTGAATGTCTGGCCGGGCTTGAGCTTGCCCATCCAGCGCGACGGGACCAACAGGTGAATTTCCAGGGTGCGGTTATCGACCACGTCCAGTAACGGCGCGCCGGCGGCAACGCTTTCGTAGCGCTTGACCTTACGTTCGACGACCTGGCCATCAAACGGCGCAACCACGCTGCAGCGTTTGACCTGAACCTGATAGACCTGAGACTGAGCCTGAATCTCGCTGACCTTGGCCTCGGCTCGCGCCACTTCAAAGCGTCCGACCGAATTCAATGCCGCCAGTTGTTTGTTGTGCGCCAGTTCTTCACCAGCACCACGGCTGGCGGCCTGAGCCGCATTGAGCTGAGCCTGATAAGCCGAACAGTCAAACCGCGCCAGGGTGTCGCCCTTTTTGAACGACTCGCCCTCACTGAACGGCAACTCGACAATCCGCCCCGACAACTCGCTGGCCAGCACCGCCTGATCCCGGGCCCGCAGCACACCACGGGCTTCATTGCTGACCGACGCATTCCCGCCAACCGCGCTGCTTTCCAGCAACGGATCGTCTGGCGCAGGCGTTTGCGCCTGTACTACGCACGTTACAAAGGTCAATCCTGCAACCCAAACACGAAAACGCCGCATAACCGTAACTCCCTGACGGATGAGCGGAGTCTATGACAGCGGGGGTGAGCGTCAAGCGGATGGGCATCATTGATTGGTCAAGGGAGTATGTAATACCTTACAAATTATCAGGACGCGTCCTACGCGATTCCCCATCAATCAGCCATTGCAGCCTTCGACATGCGACTTTAATCTCTCTGCACCACTGAACCCTACACGCAGCGATTAAATTCGCTGGCAGTCAGGGTGAAGAAACCGGCTCCGGCCGGTTTTTTCGTTTTTCTGCGCGCAGATCAGCGCTGCGCCGTCTCCATCAGCGGATACACCGATTCCCATCCCCCACCTAACGCCTTGTATAACCCAACCATCGCCAACGACACCCCGGTCGAGCTCTCGACCCACTGTTGCTGGGTCGCCAGCAATTCGCCTTGCGCGGTGAGGACGTTGACGAAATCCACTACCCCTTCGACGTACTGCTGTTGCGCGGTGCGCAGGGCGATCTGGTTCTGGCGCACGGCTTCGGCGAGGCTGTCGCGGCGCAGTTGGCTGGCGTTGTAGGCGGTGAGCTGATCGTCGATTTCATGCCAGGCCCGCAGCACGGTTTGCTGGTAGGCCAGCGCCGCTTCCTGTTGCTGGGCTTCGCGCAGGTGCAACATGCCGCGCAGGCGACCGCCGTCGAACAGCGGCAGGCTCAACTGCGGGCCGATGCCGAACGAGCGCGAGCCCCAGGAGCCGAAATCGCTCAATTGCATGGCTTGCGAGCCGATATTGCCCGACAGGGTGATCCGCGGATAAAAGTCGCCCTTGGCCACGCCGATGCTGGCGGTCGCGGCATGCAGGCGGGCTTCGGCCTGACGTATGTCCGGGCGGCGCTCGGCCAATTGCGACGGCAAGCCGATGGCGACCTGACGCGGGGTTTGCGGCACGGGAGCGTCTGTGGATAACTCGGCGGACAACGCTTGCGGCGGTTCGCCCATCAACAGGCTCAGGGCGTTGATCAGTTGCGACTGACGCTGCTCCAGCGCCGGCAAACGTGATTCGATGGCCGCGACTTGCGCAGCGGCTTCGGCGACGTCCAGATCCGTCGCCACGCCGTCGGCCAGGCGCAATTGCGAGAGTTTCAAGCTGTGGCGGGCGACGTCGAGGTTCTGCTCAGTGACGGCCATCGTGCCTTGCACACCGCGCAGTTGAATGTAGTCCTGAGCGGTTTCGGCAAGCACTGACAGCAGCACACCACGGCGATCGTTTTCCGCCACTTCCAGCGTGGCATCGGCGGCTTCGGTTTCGCGGCGTACACGGCCCCAGAAATCCAGCTCCCAGGAGGCGGAAAAGCCGGCGTCCCACAGGTTGAACGCCGAGTCGCCGTCGTTGCCCGACGGATCGTTCAGGCCTTCACCGCTGTTGCGTTTACGCCCGTAGCTGCCGTTGGCGGCGGTAGTGGGATAGCGGTCGGCGGTGATCACCTGACGCGCGGCTCGGCTTTGCTGCAAGCGGCTGCTGGCGAGTTTCAGGTCGAGGTTGTCGGTCAGGGCGCGCTGGGTCAGGGCCGAGAGTTTCGGGTCGTGGAATACTTCCCACCAGCGTTCGTCCATTTCGCCGGGAATGATCTGACTGGCGGCGGCTTTAGTTGGTTTGGACCATTCGGCCACTTGTTGCGGCTGAGGCTTTTGGAAGTCCGGGCCGACGGTGCAGGCACTCAAAGAAAACAGACTCAACACAAAAACCACTGAATGAATGCTGACCCTGTGGCGAGGGAGCTTGCTCCCGTTGGGCCGCGCAGCGGACCCCAAATTTGCGAGCGCTGCGCACTCGAACGGGAGCAAGCTCCCTCGCCACAGGGATGTGCGATTAACAAAGTTCATCGTTGCGCAACCTCATGCTCGCTGGCGCTTGCAGTATCAATCCTCGCCTCCACCGACATCCCCACCCGCAACCGCTCGGCCAATGGCTGGCCCGGATCGAGGAGGATTTTCACCGCAATCCGTTGCACAACCTTGGTGAAGTTGCCAGTGGCGTTGTCCGGCTTGACCGCGGCGAAGGTCACGCCGGTGGCCGGTGCGATGCTCTCCACGCGGCCCCGCAGGGCTTCGCCGCCGAGGCTGTCGACCTGCACTTGCACGCTCTGCCCCGGCTGTACGTCAGTCAGTTGGGTTTCCTGAAAATTGGCGACTACATAGGCCCGCTCCAACGGCACCACGGCCAGAATCTTGCTGCCCGGTGTGACATAGGCGCCGACCCGCACCGCGCGTTCGCCGACCATGCCGTCCTGAGGCGCAACGATGCGCGTATAGGACAGCTCATAGCTGGCCATTTCCAGCGCCGCTTGCGCTCGCTTCAGCCCCCCTTCGGCCGCATCACGCTGGGCGGTCAGGATCTCCACCTGCTTGCGTTCCGCCGCGAGCACCGCCGTGGCATTGGCCAAACGGGCGGAGGCCTGATCGATGCGTGTGCGTGCTTGCTGAGCATTTTGCACCGTGCCGGCGCCGACCCCGGCGAGATGGTTGTAGCGGTTCAGTTCATGCTCGGCGAAGGCCATTTCAGCCCTTGCTGAAACCACCGTAGCCTGGGCTTGAGCGATCACCGATGTCTGACGCTCCAGGGTGGCTCGAGCGTTTTGCAACTGCGCCCTGGCCACCAGGGTTTCAGCGTCGGCGGCTTCAGCGGCAGCGCGTAGATCGCGGTCGTCGATCAACGCCAGCAGCTGTCCGGCCTTGACCAGCTGGTTGTCTTCCACCAGCACGTCCTTGATGAACCCCGCCACGCGCGGCGCCACCCGGGTGAAGTCCGCCGAGACGAAAGCATCGTTGGTGCTCTGCTGTGTACGCTTGCCGAACAAGCCCGGCGCCAGCAGGTAAATCAACACGCCGAGCGCCATCACTGCGGCAACGCCGACAGCGACTTTTTGCTTTGATTGAGTCGTCATAAAAACCTTCTGTTTCAGTGAAGCATTCAAGTCGGCGCGCGCGGTGGATAGATCCGCGTCGGCAGCCAGAAAATCAGCAGGATCAGCGCCACG
Organism: Pseudomonas sp. PDM24; assembly: GCF_019218905.1. Taxonomy (NCBI): domain Bacteria; kingdom Pseudomonadati; phylum Pseudomonadota; class Gammaproteobacteria; order Pseudomonadales; family Pseudomonadaceae; genus Pseudomonas; species Pseudomonas sp. PDM24. The sequence continues at coordinate 86,411 of NZ_JAHUWR010000004.1, forward strand.
GCGACGCCGGCCATGCACAGATAAAGATCGGAGGAGGTCAGCACCAGGGCCTGTTGATGCAGTCGGTGAGCCAGGCTTGCGTCGCTTTGGATCAGGGGCGAGTTACCAAGGTTGTCCACCAGCATGGTCGAGTGGAAATGCAGCCTTGCGGTGGTCAGTGCCTCGATCACACCCGTAGCAATCACCGCCGCCAGGCCTTTCACGGTATTGAACCAGGCCGAGGCATACGGCCCTTCCATCGGAGTGATGCTGCCGGTGGAGAGCATCAACAGCGGCAGCACGGCCATGGGCTGCCCAAAAATCTGTAGCCATTGCAGGACATAGAAGTCATCGCGAATCCATGCCGACGTCAGCTGCGAACCACCGAGGCAAGACAGCGCCAGCATGCTCAGGCCGATCCCCAGCACCCAGCGGCAATCGACCCAGCGCAGGTTGCACAGCGCCGCCACCAACGGTAGCGCGATCAACTGAGGCAGCGCCGCCAGCAGCATGATCGGCGCGGTCTGCACCGGCCGATAACCCTGGACCTGAGCCAGGTAACTGGAGGGAATGAGGACCACCGCGAGCAACACCACCAGCACGCCGGCCAGCGTCAACAGCGCGAACGACAGGTTGCGGATGCCGAGCATTTGCAATTTGAAGAATGGAATCGGTTGCGACCATTCATTGATCAAAAACAGCACCAGCAACAGCAGCCCGCCGCCGAGCAGTCCACAGATCAGGCTCGACTCGAACCAGTCCAGCCGATTGCCTTGCAGAATGCCGATCACCAGCATGCAGATCGCCGGGAACCCCAGCAGCAAGCCACGCCAGTTGAATGACTTGAAGCGTTCCAGCCGCAGCGGATCCTGGGGCAAACCGTAGGCCACCGCCGCCATTGCAATCAGGCACGGCACGACGATTTGCCAGAAGGTCCATTGCCAGCCGACGTACTCGGTCCACAACCCGGCCAGCGGTGTACCGAGACCGGGACCGAAGGTTGCCGTCAGGGCATAACCGGCCAGGCCATAGAGTTTCACGTTGGCCGGCAGGAATCGCAGTGCAACGGTCATCAGCATCGGCGGCAGCGCGCCGCCGGCAAGACCTTGCAAGGTGCGCATGACCAGCAGGCTTTCGTAATTCGGAGCGAACGGGCACAACACACCCAGCAGGGTGAACGCGCTGATCGCGCACAGAGTGAAGCGCCGCAACGAGAACGTCACCGCACACCAAGGGGCAAACGCCATGGCGGCCACCGAGGTCGCGGTGTAACTGGCGACCAGCCAGGTGCCTTCGTCGTAACCAATGGCCAACGCGCCGCGGATATCGGCCAGCGCGACCTTGGTCACCATCTCGTTCAGGCCCGACACCAGCACCGCCAGTAACACGCCCACCAGGCCGATGATGATTCGCGGGCCGAAGACCGGTGGCGCGACGGCGGCCGTTGGTTTGGCCGCAGCGAGAGGCGCCGTGACCGTGAGGGAAGTCATGTACTGCAAGCTCCGGAAGGGGAATACCGAAGCATTTTAGGGAGCGTGGAAGGTTACGAAAATTGACTTGTTGGCAGCTTATAAGTGCGTTCCATGCAGCAATCAAATCGGATGGCTGGCAAATTTTTGAAACGACACAGATCCCCTGTGGGAGCGGGCTTGCTCGCGAAGGCGGTGTGTCATTCAGCATTGATATTGACTGAAATACCGCTTTCGCGAGCAAGCCCGCTCCCACAAGGGGTTGCGTCAACTCAGGTAGGTTGTGCGGCCAGCCACGTCTCATCGCAACAGGTCTTGAGGGTTTCACGCATCCAGCGATGGGCCGGGTCTTTGTCGAAACGCGGGTGCCAGGCCTGGGTCAGCATCAGGGTCGGTAACGGAATTGGCAGGGTGAACGAGCGCAGTTTCAAGCCCAGGCGTCGCACGCTCAGCAGCGCCTCCTTGGGCACCGGCAGAATCAGATCGGAATCCGGCAAGGCGAACATCGCCGCATGGAAACTCGGTGCAATCACCGCCACCCGCCGCTCCAGCCCCAAGGCGTTGAGCGCCGTGTCGATCGGCCCGCGGGCGATCCCGCGACGGGACATGCTGATATGAGAAAACCCGGCGTACCGTTCGGCGGTGATTTCTTCGTCGAACAACGGGTGATCTTCACGCACCAGCCCGACAAAGTGCGTGGAAAACAGGTTCTGAACCTTCACTTCCGGCATCAGCGGACGATTGTTGCTGACGCTTAAATCGATACGTCCTTCACGCAAGGCTTCGTCGTCTCCATCGCCCTCAGGAACGAAGCGCAATTCGCAATGCGGGGCCTGGCGTTCCATCGTGTCAAATAGCTTGCCGCCGTAAACGCCAACAAAGAAATCATTGGCGCGAATGCTGAACCGCCGGCGCAAACTGCCCAGATCCACCTCATCGGCGGAGCGGAACAGCAAAGCGGCCTGCTCCACCAGATCCCGCACTTGCTCGCGCAACTCCAGTGCCTTGGGCGTCGGCACCAAGCCTCGACCGGCGCGCACCAGAATCGGATCGCCAATGGCCTCGCGAATCCGCGTCAGCGTCCGGCTCATCGCCGCCGGGCTGAGGTTCATCCGCCGTGCAGCGCCTACCACACTGCCTTCATCGAGCAAGGCGTCGAGGGCGACCAACAGGTTCATGTCCGGGAGTTGCATGCTGAGCACTCGTGTCTGATCTGGATTGATTCAAACGCAATGCTAGCAAACATCTTCCTGACGGATGTATTGGCAGGTCTGTGGAAGCGAGCCTGCTCGCGATGGCGTCAGCTCAGACGCCGCGTTAAGCCGACTTGGCCAAAATCAACCCAGTCTCACTCGCCGCTTCCAAGCGAATCGCCACAAACTTCGATGTCGGCGTATGGCTGCCATCTCCAGTGCTTTCCAGCGGCACCAGCGGGTTCACTTCCGGATAGTAAGCGGCCGCTTGCCCGGCAGGAATGTCAAACGCCAGCAGCGTGAAACCCTTCACCCGACGCTCACGGCCATCATCCCAAATCGAAACAATGTCAGCCTTCTGCCCGGGTTTGAACCCGAGGCGAATGATGTCGGCTTCATTGACGAACAGCACATCGCGCTGACCTTTCACCCCGCGATAACGGTCATCAAGACCATAAATCGTGGTGTTGTACTGATCGTGGGAGCGCATCGACTGCATGATCAGGTCCGGCAGCACGCCGGTGGCGCGGGTGCGCTCATGCACCAGATGTTTGGGCAGCCTGTTCGCACGGAAGTTGGCCCGACCCGATGGGGTATTCCAGCGACGTGCACTGGCGCTGTTACCCAGGTAGAAACCACCCGGGTTCTGGATTTTTTCGTTGAAGTCCCGGAAGCCCGGGATGGTGTCGGCGATCAGGTCGCGGATGCGGCTGTAATCGGCCACCAGCCAGTTCCAGTCCACCGGTTTGCTGCCCAGGGTTGCGGCGGCGATGCCGGCGATGATTGCAGGCTCCGAGCGCATCTGGTTCGACAGTGGCTGCAGCTGACCGTTGGAGGCGTGGACCATGCTGAACGAGTCTTCCACGGTCACCGCTTGGGCGCCTTCGGTCTGGATATCGATGTCGGTACGGCCCAGGCACGGCAGGATCAGCGCGTCTTTACCGTGGGCCAAATGGCTACGGTTGAGCTTGGTGCTGATCTGCACGGTCAGGTCGCAGTTGGCCAGAGCCTGGAAGGTACGCGTGCTGTCCGGGGTGGCTTGGGCGAAATTGCCGCCCAGGCCGATGAAGACTTTCGAGCGACCGTCGGCCATGGCGTGAATCGCCTCGACCACGTTGTGGCCGTTTTCACGGGGAACCTTGAACTGGAAGCGCCGCTCCAGAGCGTCGAGGAACGCCACCGGCGGACGTTCGTTGATGCCCATTGTCCGGTCGCCCTGCACATTGCTGTGGCCGCGCACCGGGCACAGACCGGCACCCGGCCGGCCGATGTTGCCGCACAACAGCATCAGGTTGGCGATTTCCTGGATGGTCGCCACCGAATGACGATGCTGGGTGATGCCCATCGCCCAGCACATGATCACGTTCTTGCCCTTGGCGTACATGCGCGCCGCTTGCTCGATTTCCACCAGGGGCAGGCCGGACTGCTCGACGATCTGCTCCCACGGGGTGTCGTCGACGATGCCGAGGTATTCCAGAACGTTGACGCTGTGTTCATTGAGGAAGTCGTGGTCGAACACCGCAGGTTCACCAGCCTTCTGCGCATCGCGCTCCCATTGCAGCAGGAACTTGGCCATGCCGCGCATGATCGCCATGTCGCCGCCCAGTGCCGGGCGGAAGTACGCGGTGTTGGTCGGCTTGTCGCCGTTGGTGAGCATTTCCAGTGGGTGCTGTGGATGCTGGAAACGTTCCAGACCGCGTTCTTTCAGCGGGTTGATGCACACCACCTGAGCGCCGCGTTTCACCGCTTCGCGCAGGGGTTCGAGCATCCGCGGGTGGTTGGTGCCGGGGTTCTGGCCCCAGACGAAAATCGCATCGGCGTGTTCGAAATCATCGAAGGTCACGGTGCCTTTGCCGACGCCAACGCTCTGCGCCAACGCAACACCACTGGCTTCGTGACACATGTTTGAGCAATCGGGGAAATTGTTGGTGCCATAGGCGCGCACGAACAATTGATAGAGGAACGCCGCTTCGTTGCTGGCGCGGCCCGAGGTGTAGAACTCGGCCTGATTCGGGCTCGACAGGCCGCGCAGATGTTTGGCGATCAGGGTGAAGGCATCATCCCAGCTGATGGGTTGGTAGCGATCGGTTTCGGCGTTGTAGCTCATCGGCTCGGTCAGGCGGCCCTGATATTCAAGCCAGTAGTCGCTCTGTTCCAGCAGCGAGGTGACGCTATGTTTGGCAAAGAATGCAGCGTCGACACGGCGTTTGGTCGCTTCCCAGTTCACCGCTTTAGCGCCGTTCTCGCAGAACATCACCATGCCCTTTTCCGGAGAATCGCCCCAGGCGCAACCGGGGCAGTCGAAGCCGCCGTTCTGGTTGGTCTTGAGCATTATGCGCAGGTTTTTCAGCGCGTTATCGCTGGTCAACCAGGCCTGGGCGACGCTGATCAGCGCACCCCAGCCACCGGCTGGGCCTTTGTAGGGCTTGTAGCGGGGGACGGGTTTCTGGTCGGCTTGACGATGTTGACTCACGCTTGATTCTCCGTCGCGGGGCTGTAGACCCGCGGCGCACTTTTCTGCGGCAGGTGGATGAGGTTGAGGTTGTGTCGACGGGCCCATTGCACGGCAAGGCCCGTGGGCGACGATAAACTGACCAGGGTCTGAATGCCGGCGCGTAAAACTTTCTGGATCAATTCGAGGCTGCAACGGCTGGTGACAATCGCCAGGCCGCCAGTGATCGGGATCTTCTGGCGGATCAACCCACCGATCAGCTTGTCGAGGGCGTTGTGTCGACCGATGTCTTCACGGCCCAGCAACAATTCGCCGTTGCCGTTCATGAACACCGCCGCATGTACCGCGCCGCAATGTTGGCCCAGCGGCTGGAATTCGCCGATGCGCTGGCGCAGGCCGTCCAGCCATTCGGTCGGGGGCAGTGGGGCGCCGGGCAAGACTTTGAGATCGGGCAGTGCTTGCTCAACCGCTTCCACGCCACAGAGCCCGCAACCACTGGTGCCGGCCAGTTGCCGACGCTGCTGCTTGAGGTTCCAGAAGGCGCGATTGGCGATGGTCACTTGCGCGTATTGCGCCGAGCCCGTGCCGCTGAGTTGCAAGTCGTAGATATCGCAGGCGTCTTCGATGATTCCGCTGCCGAGGCTGAAGCCGACGATGAAGTCTTCAAGATCCGTTGGTGTGACCAACATGACGGCCTGGCTGATGCCGTTATAGGCAATCGCCAACGCGACTTCCTCGGCCAGCGCGGTGCTGGCCGATTCGGTGTATTCAAGGTTGCAGTAACTGTATGTCTGACTGGCGACGGTCGCGGGCGTTTCAACAGCAGGCGCCGCGCGGGCAGGGCGCTTGGCGTTCATCAGGTATCACCGATGGGTTGGTCAGTTTTAAGCCTAGGCGGGTCAGCGGGTCGTGTCTAATTGCTATTACTGATCTGCTGATAGATGACGTCGATCAAGAGACGGCCACTGATTGCTGATAGATCGCGAAACAGGCTTCTGCAAGCGCCGAACGCGGAGCGCTACGACGCATGATCAGCCCCAGCCGGGCGAGGGTCTGGGCACTTTCTATAGGCTGCAGGCGCAAGTGATCGGTGAGGTTTTCCAGTCCACCTTCCAATGGCATCACGGCGCAGCACAGACCGCCGTGTACCGCTTGTAACAATTGGTGGACCGCATCGGTTTGCAGCAACGGTTGGGGGGCCAAGCCACGGCTGTGGAAGTTATGGTCGATGGACTGGCGAAAATGCATGCCGCTGGTGAGCATGCCCAACGGCAGTTCAATCAACGATTTCCAACTCAAGGGCGCGTCGCCGAAACTGAAGAAACGCTGATCGTAGAGCAAGCCCATGTGGGTTTCGCTGAAAGCCAGGGAGTCGAAACGCTCACCGTCCAGACGCTCCAGATAGGACACACCGAGGTCGAGACGGTTGTTCGCCAGCTGCTCGAGGATCTGCTCGGAACTCAGGGCCGAGAGTTCGAAGCGCAGGTTCGGGTGCTCGGCGTGCAGGCGCTGCATCAGCGGTACCGGATCGAAACTCGACAGCGGCACCACGCCCAGACGCAACGTACCCACGAGGTTGCCGCGACAGGCTGCCGCTTCGGCCTGCAATCCGTCGTAGGCCGCCAGCACCGTACGCGCCCACGCCAGCACGCGCTCGCCCGGCGCGGTGAAACCTTCGAAGCGCTGGCCGCGGTTGACCAGTGGCAGTTCGAGTTCTTCTTCGAGGCTGCGCAGGCGCATGGACAGGGTCGGTTGGGTGATGTGGCAACGCGCGGCGGCCTGGCCAAAATGCCGGGTTTCGTCGAGGGCGATGAGGAATTTGAGCTGCTTGATGTCCATCTTCGCTCCAGGGCGCGGGCAAGGTTTGCGATTCTACCGCCTGCGCGGGGTTGGGTCATTGGTCGGCTGGGAACCGGGCTTTGCAAGGCTGGTCTAGTCTTTGGCGTCTGGAACCTAAACCCCAAGGAGAGTGCACCATGAGTATTTTTAGCTTTGTGAAAGAAGCAGGCGAAAAACTTATTGATCTGCTGACACCTGGCAATGCGAATGCCAGCGAGCAGTTGAAGGAACACATCAGCAAGGTCGGCCTGGGTAATCCGAATGTTCAGGCGACAATCGAGGGCGACAAAGTCATCGTCACTGGTGAAGTGGCGAGTCAGGAAGAGAAGGAAAAAATTCTGTTGGCCTTGGGTAATATTGCCGGGGTCGGTAGCGTGGATGACCAGATCACGGTGACCGGGCCGGTGGCGAAGGCCGCTCGCTTCGTTACGGTGAAAAAGGGCGACACCCTCAGCGCGATTTCCAAGGCCGAATACGGCGACGCGAACAAGTACAACAAGATTTTCGAGGCCAACAAGCCAATGCTTTCGCACCCGGACAAGATCTATCCGGGGCAGGTGTTGCGGATTCCTGAGTAAGGTTCGAGACTGTGTGATGGCTTTCGCGGGCAAGCCTCGCTCCTACAGGTTCCTGTCGTGCGCATACTCCGCGAACGACAGGGGCCTGTAGGAGCGAGGCTTGCCCGCGAAGCAGACGACTCGGTATCAGAGCCCGGCAATCAACTCCCGATAATCCCCCACCGCCGCAAACTCGGCCGTGTCCTTCGGCCCTTTTCGGCTGTCCGGCTCGCTCACGGCCAGCAGATGCGCCACGCCAAAATTGCGCGCACTGCGCAGAATCGGCAACGTATCGTCGATAAACAGACTGCGCGCCGGATCGAAGCCGATGTCGGCTTGCAAGGCATCCCAGAACTGCGGGTTTTCCTTGGGGAAACCGTAATCGTGAGAGCTGATCAAGCGCTCGAAATACGGCGCCAGTTCAATTCGTTCCAGCTTCAATGACAGCGAGTCGCGGTGGGCGTTGGTGATCAGGACCACGCGTTTGCCGGCCCGTTTGATCGCCGCCAGAAAAGTGTCCGCATCCGCACGCAGGGCGATCAAGTGCGCGGTTTCCAGTTTCAGTTCGCGCACCGACAGCTTCAGCTCGGCGCTCCAGAAATCCAGGCAGTACCACTGCAATTGTCCGGCATTGCGTTCGAACAGCGGCTGCAATTCCAGCTCCGCCATGGCCCGGCTCACCCCGTGCAGCTCGGCATAACGCTGGGGCAGGTGCTCCATCCAGAAATGGTTGTCGTAGTGAAGGTCCAGCAGCGTGCCGTCCATATCCAGCAAAACGGTATCGATGTCATGCCAGGGCAGCAGGGACATAAAACTTCTCCAGCGGTAAAAAGATATCTGAGATAAACAATCAGGATAGGCCGGGTATAGTAACCCGCTTACGCCAAGGAGCCTCTCATGCGCCAGAAACCCACCGTACTCGCCCGCGACATTGTCGCCACCAGCCGTTTGTTCTGTGTCGAAGAGCTGAAGTTGCGCTTTTCCAATGGCGTGGAGCGTACTTACGAGCGTCTGGTCAGCAAAGGCACCGGCCATGGCGCAGTGATGATTGTGGCGATGCTCGACGCGGAGCACGCGGTGTTGGTGGAGGAATACTGCGGCGGCACCGATGCATACGAATTGTCCCTGCCCAAAGGTTTGATCGAGCCGGGCGAAGACGTGTTGGCGGCGGCCGAGCGCGAACTCATGGAAGAGGCCGGGTATGGCGCGCGACAGCTTGAGCATTTGACCGAGTTGTCATTGTCACCGGGCTACATGAGCCAGAGGATCCAGGTGGTGCTGGCCACTGAGCTGTACGAAGAACGCCTGGAGGGTGACGAGCCCGAGCCGATGGGGGTGGAAAAGATCAACCTGCGTGAATTGTCGTCTTTGGCGCAGAATCCACGATTCACCGAGGGCCGTGCCTTGGCGGCGCTGTATCTGGCCCGTGACTTACTGACTCAGCGTGGGGTGTTTTTGCCGTGAACTTGAATTTTCCCCATCCGTTGATGGCGCCAGTCGTTGAACTGGCTTTGAAGGCTGGCGAGGCGATCCTGCCATTCTGGCGCGTCAACGTTGCTGTCACTGCAAAGTCCGATGATTCCCCGGTCACCGCCGCCGACATGGCCGCTCATCACGTGATTCTGGCCGGGCTGACAGCGCTGGATCCGAGCATTCCGGTGCTGTCCGAAGAGGACGCCAATATCCCCCAGAGCGTGCGCGCCGGGTGGCAGCGCTGGTGGCTGGTCGACCCGTTGGACGGGACCAAGGAGTTCATCTCCGGTAGCGAAGAGTTCACCGTCAACATTGCGCTGATCGAGCAGGGGCGGGTGGTGTTTGGTGTGGTGTCGATGCCGACCAACGGGCGCTTTTATGTCGGCGGTGCAGGGTTGGGTGCCTGGCGTGGTGATAAAGGCGCCGAGCCGTTGCCGATTCAGGTTCGCGAGGTTCCGGCTGCGGGTGAGCTTTTCACGGTGGTCGCCAGTCGTCGGCATTCGAGCCCTGAGCAGGAACGGTTACTCGCGGGATTGAGCGATAGCCTGGGTGAGTTGCAACTGGCGAACATCGGCAGCTCGCTGAAATTTTGCCTGCTGGCGGAAGGCGCGGCGGATTGTTATCCGCGGTTGGCGCCAACTTCGCAGTGGGACACGGCGGCTGCGCAAGGTGTGCTGGAAGGCGCAGGTGGAGAGGTGCTGGATTTGAACGGTGAGCCGTTCTGCTATCCGGCGCGGGAGTCGTTGCTGAATGAGTTTTTCCTGGCGCTGCCGGCTAAAGCGGCTTGGCGGGAGAAATTGTTGGCTTTGGCTCGGGGTTGAAGATCAAAGATCAAAGATCAAAAGATCGCAGCCTCGTTTCACTCGACAGCTCCTACACAGCTCCTACGGGGGACACGTTTTTCTGTAGGAGCTGTCGAGTGAAACGAGGCTGCGATCTTTTGCTTTACCGGTGAAGGACGTACTGCCCGGTAAACCGCACCGCATCCTCTTCACTCCCGGTATTCACGATCCGCGAATGCAGCGTCAACCGTGCCCGCCCATACCGCTCATACATTGCCAGAAACTTCTTCCAGACTGCCGCACTCGGTGCCTGGCAAATCGCCGTCGCGTCCATGGTGACCGGCAGCGGGTAGCTGATCTGCCCTTCCTGAATCACGATGTGACCGTCTTCGATGATGCCTTCTTCACGCAAACGCAAATGCAGCCAGCCCCAGCCGGCCAGCACTGCGCCGCAATACAGACTGCCACCGAACATGGTGCTCTTGTGATTGACGTTGGCCGCAAGCGGCAGGTGCAGGCGCAGTTGTTGGTCGTGCCAGTCGAGCACTTTGAGGCCCATGTCCCGCGTGAGGGGGATGTCAGAATGGAGGATCGATTCCAGGTGACGACTGTCGCGGTTCATTCACGGGCCTTTTGTGTGAAGGGGATGATTTTACGGTAGCTCAATCAAGGTCGTCAGTGTGGCTGCCGGCGCCGGCATCGGCGAAGTTCAGACCATGCTTGCGCAGTTTGTCGTGCAAGGTTTTGCGCGGAATGCCGAGCGCTTCGGCGAGACTGCGCACGGAGCTGTGTGAGCGCGCCAGTTCGGCGGCAATCAGGCTCTTCTCAAAGTTCTCCACTTGCTCGCTCAGGCCGCCGCTGACCACTTCAATCGTGCTGCCGACGCCGCCATCCGGCGCACTGTTGTCCAGCGCCAGTTCCAGACCCAAGGCAAAGCGTTCGGCGGCGTTCTGCAGTTCTCGCACGTTGCCTGGCCAGGTATGGCGCAGCAGTAGCGCCCGGTGTCCCGGCTGCAATTCGTGGGGTGGCAAACCGTGGCGGGCACTGGCTTCATCAGCGAAATGCTGGAACAGCATCAGCGCATCTTCACCCCGCTCACGCAGCGGCGGAATGCGCAGCGGCGCGACGTTCAGGCGGTAATACAAGTCGGCACGGAAGCGGCCCTGATCAGCGGATTGACGCAGGTCCTCCTTGGTCGCGGCAATGATGCGGATGTCGAGCGGGATCAGCTGGTTGCCGCCCAAACGCTCGACGACCCGCTCTTGCAGCAAGCGCAGCAATTTCACCTGCACATCCAGGCTCATGCTTTCGATTTCATCGAGGAACAACGTGCCGCCATTGGCAAATTCGAACTTGCCGATGCGACGCTTCTGCGCGCCGGTAAACGCACCGGGCTCGTGACCGAACAGCTCGCTTTCCACCACCGACTCGGCCAGAGCCCCGGCGTTGATCGCCACGAATGGACCGTTACGCCGACTCGACAGGTCGTGCAGCGCGCGCGCCACCACTTCCTTGCCCGCACCGGTTTCGCCGAGGATCAGCACGTCGGCCTTGGTCGCCGCCAGTGCACCGATCTGCTCACGCAGGCGCAGCATCGGCGCTGATTGCCCGACGAGCCGAGCGCTCAGTTCGTTGCGATCGCTCAGGGCCAGACGCAGGCTGCGGTTGTCCAGCACCAGCCGGCGCAGGTCCAGGGCACGACGTACGCTGTCGAGCAGCGCGTCGCTGGCGAAAGGTTTTTCCAGAAAATCATAGGCTCCGGCACGCATGGCTTGAACGGCCAGCGGCACATCGCCGTGGCCGGTGATCAGCAGCACGGGTAGCTCCGGGTCCTGGGCGTGGAGTTCGGTCAGCAGTTCGAGGCCGTCCATGCCTGGCATGCGGATGTCACTGACCACCACGCCCGGCCAGTCACGCTCCAGCTGCCCGGCCAGGCCTTTGGCTTCAGCCAGCGGCAGGATTTTCAGGCCGGCCAGGTCCAGGGTCTGGCTCAGGGCCTGGCGCAGGTGGGGATCGTCGTCGATCAACACGACCTGGATGCGGTTGTCGATGGTCATGCACTTCGGTCCTCGGACGGTTGCAGGCTCACGCCCGGTGCGCCTGCGCGCAACTTCAGGGTAATCAGGGCGCCACCTTCCTTGTGGTTGGAGAACGACAATTCACCACCGAAGGCGCGCATCAGGGTGTCGCAGATCGCCAGCCCCAAGCCAAGCCCCTGAGTGCGGGTCTTGGTGGTGTAGAAGGGCTCGCCGGCACGCCCCAGCGCTTCCAGGCAGAACCCGGGGCCATTGTCGCGAATGTACAGATTGACGCCGTCGGCGGTGGACTCGGCACTCAACCAGAGTTTACGCGGCGGGCCTTTTTCCGTCAGGGCGTCGAGGGCATTGGCCAGCAGGTTGCCGAGTACCTGGCGCAGACGGGTTTCCCCGGCCTCGACCCATAGGGTGGCAGCCGGCAGGTCACGGATCAGCTCGACTTCCATGCTGCGCCGACGCTTGGCCAGTAACGCCAGCGCGTCGTCCAGTGCCGGTTGCAGGGCAACACTTTCCGGGGCGTGGCGATCACGCCGGGCGAAGGCGCGCAGGTGGGCGATGATCGAGGCCATGCGCCCGGTCAATTCGCTGATCAGCTTGAGGTTGCCGCGAGCATCCTCGGTGCGCTGATGATCGAGCAGCACTTCGGCGTTTTCCGCGTAGCTGCGGATTGCCGCCAGCGGTTGGTTGAGCTCATGGCTGATGCTCGCCGACATCGTCCCCAGCGCCGAGAGCTTGCCGGCCTGCACCAGGTCATCCTGCGCGCGCACCAGTTCCTGCTGAGCGTGTTCGCGCTCCAGCACTTCCTGCTTGAGTCGACGGTTGAGGCCTTCGAGGTCGCTGGTCCGTTCGGCGACCCGGCCCTCCAGTTCGTGGCGGGCCTTGCCTTCGAAGGCGATCCGCTCCAGGTAATGGCGCCGGCGTTGCATCATCAGGCCGAGCAGCAGCATCAATACCAGCAGCGTTGCGCCGCCGATGGCCACGACGGTGCGTACCGGACGATCGATCAGGGTGCGCGGCGCAAGGATACTGACGCTCCAGCCGGTTTCTTCGATCTGCCGGGTTTGGGTCAGCCAGGCGTTGGCGTCTAGATTCAACGGCTTGGGATCGCGGGTCGGGTAGGGTTGAATCGCGGTAATGGCCTCGCGTTCTGCGTCGCTCAATGGACGGGTCGAGCGGAAACGCCACTCGGGCCGTGACGTGAGGATGACCACGCCATTGTGGTCGGTGACCAACAGTTGTTCCGGGGTTTTACCCCAGAGGCTTTCGGTGTGGTCGAGGTCGACCTTGATCACCAGTACGCCGATGATTTTTTCGCGATCACGTATCGCCGCCGCGAAGAAGTAACCGCGCTTGGCCGAGGTGGTGCCCAGGCCGAAGAAGCGCCCCAGACGCCCGGCCATGGCTTCGCTGAAATAAGGACGGAAAGCGAAATTGCGGCCAACGAAGCTGTCGTGTTTGTCCCAATTGGAGGCCGCCAGCGTCTTGCCGGTGGTGTCCATCAGGTACATGACTTCGGCGCCGGTCTGGGCACTGATGTTTTTCAGCAGGCGATTGGCATTACCCTGAATCACGCCCTCGTCGGGTGCAGCCAATGTCGCGCGCAGGGCGGGCAACTCGCCGAGAATCTGCGGTAACACTTCATACCGATGCAGAGTGCCCAACAGGTTGGCGACGTAGAGGTCGAGGGTTTGACGGTTCTGCCCGGCCAGTTCGCTGCGGTAGTAACGCTCGGCCAGATGCTCCAGCGGCCACAGCAAGGGCGCCAGGCACAACGCGAGTAGCGCCAGGCTGCGCCAGCGGGGTCTGCGGGGGAGAGTTGGTGTCATGAGCATCAAGCGCCTATGGGTATAGACGCATTATGCCTAGGCTTGCGGGCGCAGTCTGCGCACCAGGATCAAGTGCGCACTGGCGGTGAAGATTCACACAGGCATTCAGGAAAAGACTTCAGCGTCCTTGAAGAACGCGGCGGACTGATCCTTGGCTGACAGTTTTGGTGCTTCGTCCAGCTGCCAGTCGATGCCCAGGTCCGGATCGTCCCAGCGAATGCTGCGCTCGGCCGACGGAGTGTAGTAGTCGGTGGTCTTGTAGAGGAACTCGGCGAAATCACTCAACACCACGAAACCATGGGCAAAACCTTCCGGCACCCAGAGTTGGCGATGATTGTCGGCGGACAGGCGTACCGCCACCCATTTGCCGAAATGCGGCGAGCTGCGGCGAATATCCACCGCCACGTCCAGCACTTCACCGGCGGTGACACGGACCAGTTTGCCCTGAGTGTTCTCCAACTGGTAATGCAAACCGCGCAGTACACCTTTTTGCGAGCGGGAATGGTTGTCCTGAACGAATTGGGTGTTCAGGCCAGTCGCTTCTTCGAAAGCCTTGGCGTTGAAGCTCTCATAGAAGAAACCGCGCTCGTCACCAAATACCTTGGGTTCGATGATCAGAACACCGGGCAGGTCGGTGGTGACTACATTCATGGTGTTTCTCCAGCATTAGGCGTTAATGGCCGACATTCTTACGCAAAGTGGCGGCGGGTGCGAGTGGGGCGATGAAGAGAGTTGCGCGGGCATTTGATTTGCGCCAACCAGGAAGGGGGTTGCGTATCGCCCCAAGCAGTGGCGATATAAGCGCCTAATAAAATTTCAGGGGTCGTTGTATGCCGCTCGCCACGTTGATTCACCGCGCCAGTCTGCCCAGCCCGCAGGTGTCTGCGGCGCAAGCGATAGAGCTGCTGAAAGAGCATTACGGGCTGAGCGGGCGGTTGCAGGCTCTTGGGAGCCAGCAGGATCTCAATTTGCGCGTCGACAGCGAGCAGGGGCGTTTTGTCCTGAAAATCTGTCGTGGCGATTACTCGGCGCTGGAGCTGCAAGCCCAACACGCAGGGCTCAAGCATCTGGCTGAACATTCCGGCGTGCCGGTGCCTGGAGTGATTGCTGCCAAAAATGGCGCAGACTTGCTCTCACTTGAGGTCGGCGGCCAAGCGGTGCACGTGCGCCTGCTTGATTACATCGACGGCCAGCCCCTGACGCACCTCAATCATCTAAGCCATTCAGTGGTCGCCGGTTTTGGTCGGCTCTGCGGCGAAATGGACCTGGCGCTGGCCGGTTTCAATCACCCAGGCCTTGAGCGCACCCTGCAATGGGACGCTCGCCACGCCAATGCGTTAATCGCGCATCTGCTGCCGGTGATCAAGGATGAGCAACAACAAAGGTTGATTGCTGAAGCTGCCGAACAGGCCGAGCGCCATTTGCAGCCCTTGGTGGACAAGCTGCCGGTGCAGGCGATTCACATGGACATCACCGACGACAACGTAGTCTGGCAGCGGGATTCGCAGCACCAATGGCAGTTGCAGGGCGTCATCGATTTCGGCGACCTGGTCCGTACCTGGCGGATCACCGATCTGTCGGTGACCTGCGCCGCGCTGCTGCACCATGCCGATGGCGATCCGTTCTGCATTTTGCCGGCGGTTCGGGCTTATCACGCGGTCAATCCGTTGCAGCATGAAGAGTTGCTGGCACTCTGGCCGCTGATCGTCGCCCGCTCGGCAGTGCTGGTGCTGAGTGGCGAGCAGCAGGTCAGCATTGATCCGGGCAATGAGTACAGTCGCGACAACCTGACCCATGAGTGGGAAATTTTCCGTGTTGCCACGTCGGTGCCGTTGGAGTTGATGGAGGCGGCGATTCTTACCGCCGTCGGTCAAAGCCTGCCGAGCATCGGCAGTGAAAGCTTCGCGCCATTGTTGCCGAGTCTGGTGGGGCGTGAATTTGCGTTGATCGATCTGGGCGTGCTCAGTCCGCATTTCGAGGCGGGTAACTGGGAGCAAGAGGGGATCGACCAACGTCTGCTGACTGAGGCCGCCGCGGCTCACGGTCTGGCGGCCAGTCGATATGGCCAGTATCGTCTGTCCCGCACTCGGCCGGACAGCGCCAGTGAACCGGATACTTTCCCGTTACATGTTGCATTGCGAGTACCCGACGGCACGGCGGTCGAAGCGCCGTTCGCCGGGGTTATCCATATCGAAGGGGAGAATTTTCTGCAACTGGACGGCCCGGAGCTCAGCGTCCGATTGTGGGGTGTGACCCCATCGGTGCGCAGTAGCGCGGCGCTGGTCAAAGGCCAGGTGCTGGGCTCAGTCAACGGGCCGTTGATCGTGCAGTTGTGCCGAAGCGCTCAGCTAGATGCGCCGTTGTTTTGCACACCTTCGCGCGCGGCAGCCTGGCAGGCGTTGTGTCCTTCACCTGCCGTGTTGCTGGGCCTGGCCTGTGATGCAGAAGAAGAACTCGACCCGCAGACATTGCTGGCCCGCCGTGACGCGAGTTTCGCTCGCTCCCAGAAGCACTATTACGTCGACCCGCCGCGCATCGAGCGCGGCTGGCGCAATCACCTGATCGACATGCAGGGTCGTTCTTACCTCGACATGCTCAACAACGTCGCGGTCCTGGGTCATGGCCATCCGCGCATGGCTGCCGTCGCCAGCCGGCAGTGGTCGTTGCTCAACACCAATTCGCGTTTTCACTACGCGGCGATTGCCGAGTTTTCCGAGCGTTTGCTCAAGCTGGCACCGGACAACATGGATCGCGTATTTCTGGTCAACAGCGGCACCGAGGCCAATGACCTGGCGATCCGCCTGGCCTGGGCCTACAGCGGCGGTCGCGACATGCTCAGCGTGCTGGAGGCGTATCACGGTTGGTCAGTCGCGGCGGACGCGGTTTCGACCTCGATTGCCGACAACCCCAAGGCCTTGAGCAGCCGTCCGGACTGGGTGCATCCAGTGACCGCGCCGAACACCTATCGCGGTGAATTTCGTGGCATCGACAGCGCACCGGACTACTTGCGCAGCGTCGAACATAACCTGGCAAAAATTGCCGAACAGAAACGCCAACTGGCCGGTTTCATCTGCGAGCCGGTGTACGGCAATGCCGGCGGTATCTCGCTGCCACCGGGCTATTTGAAGCAGGTCTATGCGCTGGTCCGCGCTCAGGGCGGAGTGTGCATCGCCGATGAAGTGCAAGTCGGTTACGGCCGCATGGGCAAATTCTTTTGGGGTTTCGAAGAGCAGGGCGTGGTGCCGGACATCATCACCATGGCCAAAGGCATGGGTAACGGCCAACCGTTGGGCGCAGTCATTACCCGACGGGAAATTGCCGAAGCGCTGGAGGCCGAGGGTTACTTCTTCTCGTCGGCCGGTGGCAGCCCGGTCAGTTGCCAAATCGGCATGGCGGTGCTGGATGTGATGGAAGAAGAAAAACTCTGGGAGAACGCGCAGGTTGTGGGCGGGTATTTCAAAGAACGTCTTGAAGCGTTGATTGACCAGCATCCGTTGGTGGGCGCGGTGCATGGTTCCGGCTTCTATCTGGGCGTGGAGTTGATCCGCAATCGAGAAACCCTGGAGCCCGCGACCGAAGAAACCACAGCGTTGTGCGATCGCCTTCGTGAGCTGGGGATCTTCATGCAGCCGACGGGCGATTACCTGAACATTCTCAAGATCAAGCCGCCGATGGTTACGTCGCGTCAGAGCGTGGATTTCTTTGTCGACATGCTGTCGAAGGTGTTGGACGAGGGGTTGTAAGACTTGAGATCGCTTTCGCGGGCAAGTCGGATCGCCGCACCGCTCGCTCCTACGGATTTATGTCGTTCGCGGAATATGCGCACGACACGGACCTGTAGGAGCGAGGCTTGCCCGCGAAGGCGTCATAAAGACATACATTAATATCGATTGTTATCGGGTTTAAGTGAGAATTTTCCGACGAAAAGAATATTTATCGCTTTAAAAGCCGATTTTTATCGGCTATAAAGTCGCCACTGCCCACGGTGTGGATGAACCACGCCCGGTGCTGCCTCTTTCTGTCATCGGTCGATGCCACCCTCGACCTTCACACTTGCCCAGGAGATGATTCATGAGCCGTATCGTTACCGTCGCCGCTACCCAGATGGCCTGTTCCTGGGACCTTGAAGCCAACATCGAGACCGCTGAAAAGCTGGTCCGTGAGGCTGCGGCGAAAGGCGCGCAAATCATCCTGATCCAGGAGCTGTTCGAGGCACCGTACTTCTGCCAGAAACCGAACCCTGACTACCTGCAGCTGGCCACGACGGTCGAAGACAACGTCGCCATCAAGCATTTCCAGAAGGTCGCCAAAGAATTGCAGGTTGTTCTGCCAATCAGCTTCTACGAGCTGGCCGGCCGCGCACGCTTCAATAGCATCGCGATCATCGATGCCGACGGCAGCAACCTCGGGATTTATCGTAAAAGCCATATCCCGGATGGTCCTGGCTACCACGAAAAGTACTACTTCAACCCGGGCGATACCGGCTTCAAAGTCTGGAATACCCGCTACGCGAAAATCGGCGTGGGCATCTGCTGGGATCAGTGGTTCCCTGAGTGCGCCCGCAGCATGGCGCTGCAAGGCGCAGAAATCCTGTTCTACCCGACCGCCATCGGCAGCGAGCCACACGACAAGACCATTTCGTCCCGCGACCATTGGCAGCGCGTGCAGCAAGGCCATGCCGGCGCCAACCTGATGCCGTTGATTGCCAGCAACCGCATCGGCAACGAAGAGCAGGACGGCTACGACATTACCTTCTACGGCTCGTCGTTCATCGCCAACCAGTTTGGCGAGAAAGTCCAGGAGCTGAATGAAACAGAAGAAGGCATTCTGGTTCACAGTTTCGACCTCGATGAGCTGGAGCACATCCGCAGCGCATGGGGCTCGTTCCGTGACCGTCGCCCGAACCTGTACGGCGCGATCAAAACCCTCGACGGTTCCCTGGAGTCCTGAACCATGACCACTTTGAACAGTACCCCTCGCACCGACGGCTTTTACATGCCCGCCGAATGGGCACCACAGACCCAGACCTGGATGGTCTGGCCCGAGCGCCCGGACAACTGGCGCCTGGGCGGCAAACCGGCGCAAGCCGCGCACGTGGCGGTGGCCAAGGCCATCGCGCGTTTCGAACCGGTGACTGTGGCGGTTTCCGCCGGCCAGTACGAAAATGCTCGCGCCCGTCTCGACGTGCCGAATATTCGTTTGGTGGAGATGTCCAGCGATGACGCCTGGGTTCGGGATACTGGCCCGACGTTCGTCATCAACAATCGCGGCGAAGTCCGTGGTGTGGATTGGGACTTCAATGCCTGGGGCGGTTTTGACGGTGGTCTTTATTCGCCGTGGAACCGTGACTCGCAGGTGGCGGGCAAGATCCTCGAAATCGAGCGCAGCCCGCGCTATCGCACCGAAGGTTTTGTGCTCGAAGGCGGTTCGATCCATGTCGATGGTGAAGGCACCCTGATTACCACCGAAGAGTGCCTGCTCAACCGCAATCGCAACCCGCACATGGACCGTGCGCGAATCGAAGCGGTGCTCAGCGCTAATCTGGCTGTGGATAAAATCATTTGGCTGCCGGACGGTTTGTTCAACGACGAAACCGACGGCCATGTGGATAACTTCTGCTGCTACGTGCGTCCGGGCGAAGTACTGCTGGCCTGGACCGACGATCCGCAGGACCCGAACTACCCGCGCTGCCAGGCGGCAATGAACGTGCTGCAAAACAGCACCGATGCCAAGGGGCGCCCGTTCACGGTGCACAAGATGCCGATTCCGGGGCCGCTGTATGCCACCGAAGAAGAGTGCGCAGGTGTCGATCCGGTGGATGGCACTCAGGAACGCAATCCGACCGTTCGTCTGGCCGGCTCTTATGTGAACTTCCTGATCGTCAACGGCGGCATTATCGCGCCGAGCTTCGACGACCCATTGGACGGTCCGGCCAAAGAGATTTTGCAGGCTTTGTTCCCGCAGCATGAAGTGGTCATGGTGCCGGGTCGCGAACTGTTACTGGGGGGCGGTAACATCCACTGCCTTACCCAACAACAACCCGCGCCGCACAAGGAGTGAGTGAGGTCGTAACAGCTTGAGTTGATTGAAGAATCGATTGAGCAACGATTTAGCGTCGTTATTTCACAGAAAGCCCGCAGCCCATCAGGACTGCGGGCTTTTTTGTATCCACTTGTCGACACTTCGAAAACATTGGCACAGCTCTTGTATCTTCGATGGCGCAACATGGGGAGGGAGAGAACTTCGATGTTCTGTCATAAACCTTGGATAAGTTAGCCGCTCACAAACCAGGAGAGAGCGCTGAGATGAACGCCGAAATGAACGTCGTGAGCGAGCGGGCAATGCATCCCCTGGCAGTTAACAGCGAATCGCTCCAGGTCTTGGCGCAATGGTTGAAGTCCAATGGAACGCGTCAGATCAGAGAACCTGATCCGCGCCGGATGATGATCGAGCGCTACCCTGCTGGTTTATTCAGCGAGGCGGAACTGGACGCACTGTGGGATGTGATGGAAGGATAAGAAGAAAAACAACGGATTGATAAAAGCGCTGCCGGGAAGGCGGCGCTTTTTTATGGGCGAAGATTTTTATGAACACTAGAGATCAAATGTGGGAGCGGGCTTGCTCGCGAAAGCGATATGTCAGTCAATGAAGATGTTGAACATGATGGCCCCTTCGCGAGCAAGTCCGCTCCCACAAGGTTTTGCATTGTTTAGAAGATATAGGTTCCGGTCATATCGGCCATAACCTGGCGGAAACAGAAAGTATTCGACCGATTCATGAAACAGACTGAAAGCCATTCCAGCGTTTTTCCGAAACTGTCTGGGGATTAACCTGCCGGCATTGAGTTTTCCTACTTTGTTGCCGGAGTCTTCCCATGATCCTTCACTACATTTACGACCCATTGTGCGGCTGGTGTTACGGCGCCAAGCCACTGGTGCAGGCCGCCCAAAGCGTGCTGCCGGTAATCGCCCACGGTGGCGGCATGATGACCGGCGCCAACCGCCAGACCGTTTCGTCACAACTGCGCAATTACGTCATGCCCCATGACCGACGCATCGCCGAGTACACCGGCCAGTCGTTTGGTGAGGCGTATTTTGAAGGTTTGCTGCGCGATGAGACGGCAGTGTTCGATTCCGCGCCGCCGATTGCCGCTGTGCTGGCAGCCGAGCAGATCGCTGGCTGCGGGCTAGCATTGCTGGGGTGTTTGCAGACGGCTCATTACATGGAAGGTCGACGCATCGCTGATAACGCCGTGCTGCTGGAACTCGCCACACAGACCGGCCTTGAACCCGAGGCGTTCCAACAGGCATTTAATGAAGCTGACACCGAGCGCCATATCAAGGACAGCCGCGCACTCCTGGCCAAGGTCGGTGGACAGGGTTTTCCGACTTTTGCGATGGAACAGGATGGCCAATTCACCTTGGTCGACATCGGCCCATGGTTCGGCAAGCCGCAAGCCTTCGCCCAATGGCTGGGTCAGTCGTTTGCGGCGAAAGAGTCTTCATCCGCGTTTCAAACCTGTGGCCTCGACGGCTGCGCCCATTGAATTCACCTGGAGTCACCATGGATAACCTGAGCCTGATTAAAAGCACCTACGAAGGCGCCAACTCCCAGGAGAACGCTCGCAATACCGCCGCGGCACTGGCCGATGACGCTCGCTGGACTGAGGCCGCAGGTTTCCCGTACGCCGGGACCTATGTCGGTTTCGACGCTATCGTCGAAAACGTGTTCAAGCGCCTGGCCACCGAGTGGGAAGATTTTCAGTTCAAGGTCGAGCACTACGTCGCACAGGGCGACAAGGTGTTTGCCTACGGCAATTACAGCGGAATCTACAAAGCCACCGGGCGCCCGATGAATGCTCGGGTCGCTCACTTGTGGACCCTGGCCAACGGCAAAGTCACGCATTTCGAACAATTCGTCGACAGCCACACCGTGCAATTGGCTATCGCTGACAAGTGATTTCTTAGACGATTTTCGCCTATTCACAGACGATTCCTGAAATTGACACCTTATTAAGGGCGCAGATAGGATGCGCCCCACGCCTGTGGCTAACCGCCATGACTCACAAAACAATAAAAGGCCCGCCGCGAATTTTCGTGGGCGGGCCTTTTTGTTTTTGGGTGAAAAAAGAGCGCGATAGCGCCATTTCAGTGGTTCGACACAGCGCGTATCAACCCGTAATAAGGAAAATAACATGTTGAACAAGCGAATCAGCCTGATCGCATTGGGGATGTTGAGCGCCACTCAGGCTATGGCTAACGACCAGGCCGAATCCAAGGGTTTTGTTGAAGACAGCAGCCTCAAAGTGCTGCTGCGCAACGCCTACATCAATCGTGACTACAAGGACGGCCGACAGGACAAAGCCGAGTGGGGCCAAGCGGCGATCGGTACTTTCTCGTCCGGCTTCACCCAAGGCACCGTTGGTGTGGGTGTGGATGCTTTCGGTCTGTACGCACTGCGTCTGGATGGCGGCAAAGGCCGCAGCGGCGCCGGTGGTATCGACTTTTTCAAACAGGGCGACAGCGGCAACGCGGCGGACGACTTGTCGAAGGGTGGCGCGGCAGTCAAGTTCCGTCTCTCCAGCACCACGCTGACCCATGGCGACCAGATGCCAGCCTTGCCGGTGCTGAACTATGACAACTCGCGCCTGCTGCCAGAAAGCTACACCGGTACTTTGATCACCTCCAAGGAGATCAAAGGCCTGGAACTGAACGCCGGTCGCTTCACCGCCGAATCGCGCAAAAGTGCTGAAGGCCGTGACAGCGGTGGCTTGAAGTCGATCAACGTGTTGGGCGGTAGTTACCAGTTCACCGAACAGTTCAAGGCCGCGCTGTACGCGTCCGACGTCGAAGACGTGCTGAAGAAACAGTACGTGAACGCCAACTACGTGTTCCCGATCGACAAGGATCAGTCCCTGACGCTGGACTTCAACGGCTACCGCACCAAGCTGGACGATTCCTACGTCCGTGAAAGCGGTGCTACCGGCGACGACAACAAGATCTGGAGCCTGGCAGCGACCTTCGCCACCGGCCCGCATTCGTTCACTCTCGCTCACCAGCGCAGTACCGGCGACAGCAACCTGGGTTACGCCTACGGTGGCTACCAGAAGGATCAAGGTCGCGTCGGCGACGGTGGCAACACCATCTATCTGGCGAATTCCTACTGGTCTGACTTCAACGCTGAAGACGAACGCAGCTGGCAGTTGGGCTATGGCCTGGACTTCAGCGCATTCGGCGTTCCTGGCCTGAGCTACAACGTTGCCTACGTGCGCGGTGACAACATCACCACCTCCACCAGCGAAGGCGGCACCGAGCGCGAGATCTTCAACCAGTTCAAGTACGTCGTGCAAAGTGGCCCGGCCAAAGACCTGAGCGTGAAGGTGCGCAGCTCGATCCTGCGTGTGTCGCACAAATCCAGCGAGTACAACGTCAGCGGCAACGAATTGCGCGTATTCGTGGATTACCCGATCAACATCTTCTGATGATCGGCTGAGTTGTTCAGACTCGATAAAAACCCTGACTGGTTCAGGGTTTTTTTCGCCTCATGACCGTAGGAAAATACAAAAAATGGCTGTTTTCGATCGCGGAAAGTCGAATTAAAGCAACTTCATACTGCGTTTCAATCAACGCTTGATATGCCTGAAATTCTTTCTCATGGGCCGCAAATCCTGCACCTACTAGATTAAGCCGCTAAATGCAGCGGAGACCTAGTAATGATCGTTTTAAACAGAGAAGTTGGCGAATCGCTACGGCGCGACAAATATGTCAACGTCCAGGGAGCTGACTTTAATCTGTTCGGTCATTTTTCCGACTTCGTCAGATTGACCAAAAGTTGGGAAAGCATGGAGCCGGACAGTTATTACGGCCAGGCCGATGCGGGCATGCGTTTCCGTCGTTACAGCGATTTCGAATACAACCCGGTCACCCGTGACTTGACGCAGCTGGAACACCGCGCCTACGTGCAATCGAAGGCCAACAACAGCTACGTCGGCGGACTGGAGCGGCACTTCCAGGATTTCTCCAACGAAGTCATCAATTCGCCGGTGATGCGCAGCCTCATCGATGCGGATTTCGAGGTGTACAAGAACGTATTGCCGCCGGAGTTGCACGACGAAATCTGGCAATGCCAGATCCATCAGATCCGCATCGAAATCAAGCCAGGCAAGCAACTGGAAATTACCCCTGAAGGTATTCATTGCGACGGTTATCCGTTCAGCGGTGTGCATTTCTGGGGTCGCAATAACGTGGATGGGGCGGAGAGCCGTTTGTATTCGCCCCAAGAGGAACAATTGGCGGCGACGACCTATCTGGAAATCCTCGACACCACCTACTTCCTCGATCGCGACATGCGTCACTACGTGACACCGGCACGCAACACCCACGCTCACGAAATGGCCTATCGGCAGATTCTGGCCATTTCCTTCTCGCGGCCCGGGACCGCTTTCGACATTGTTCGCTGAACAGCTAGACCCCATGTTGCACATCGCTGAGTGCCCTGCACCGGTGATGCTGCAGCGCGCGACGGCCAAGGATGCCCAGCGCCTGGAGTGCTTCTTTCGGCAATTCGAAGAAGTGTCGTTCTGTGAATGGCAGGACGCCAAATGCCTGCGCGGTGTGTTGGTGCAAAAAACCACTGCGGCGTTCCTCGCGCTCGATATCCGTGGCGAAGTAGTCGGCGCGGTGTTGGGCGGCATGCTCGGCAGCCGTGGCACCATCAATCACTTGGCGGTGAGCCCGGTGTATCGCAGCCAGGGCGTCGGTCAGCGCCTGGTGGAAGCGGCGTCGGCAGACATGAAACGGGTCGGTGTGCTGCGGATGTTCCTGTTCGTTGACGATGCTAACCTTGCCGGCAAACGTTTTTGGAGTGCCCAGGGCTTTTGCGAGCCGCGTGGCGAAACGACCTTTGAGAGGGACTTATGAATGAGACGTCCAGCAGCCAGCCGCTGATGGTCGAGCCCCAGCCCTCGCGCACGTTTGCTGAAGCGAGCCCGGTTATTGCGGGCTACTTCACGGTGTCGTTTGTGTTCGGTTTGATGGCCGTCAATGCCGGATTGCCCGTGTGGCTGCCGGTCGCGATGTGCCTGTTCGTCTACGCCGGTGCCTCGCAGTTCGCCGCCCTGGCGCTGATCTCCAGCGGCGCGTCGCTGACCACCATCATCCTCACTACGTTTCTGATCAATGCGCGGCACATGCTGATGTCGGTCTACATGGCCAAGGCCTTGCAGGCGATGGGGCTCAGTCGTCTCGAGCGCTGGTGTTATGCCGGCGGGCTGACCGATGAATCGTTCGCCTTCCACAGCGTCAAACTGGGCAAGGGCACGCCGGTCAATGTGCGTTATCTGATTGGCTTCAATCTGTATTGCCACACGTCGTGGGTACTGGGTGGTTTGCTGGGAGCAATCTGCGCGCAGTACGCGGCGCACCTGATCAAATATCAGCTCGACTATGCGCTGACCGCGATGATGCTCTACGTGCTGGTATCGCTGTGCAACACCCGCAATAAACTGATCGCCGCACTGGCCGCGGTCGCCTGCATGGGTGTCCTGAGCCTGATCGGCAGCTCACCCTTCAACGTATTCATCGCCACATTCGTGGGCTGCGGGGTGGGTGTATGCCTGACCAAACGTTCCTGATCCTGGTCGTCGTGCTAATGATGGCCGTGACGTTCCTGCCGCGTGCATTGCCGCTGCAAGTGAACACCGACCATTGGCCGCCCTTCGTCGCCAGGGCGCTGGAATACCTGCCGGTGGCGATCGTCGCTGCAATCAGCCTTACGCCGCTGTTGATCAAGGATCAGCAGGTGCAGCTCGATCGCCCGGAATTCTATGCAGCGATTCCGACGTTGTTATGTGCGTATTTCAGCAAAAACCTCTTTCTCAGTGTGGCGGTTGGGACGGCTGCGTACATTGCGCTCGGGTCGTTCATGTAGTGATAGAGCGACCACGTCGTTCAAGGCCTGGCCCGACAACTCGGGATTATTGACCGCCAACCGCACTTCGAGGGAATCCTCGAAACCCGGGAAAATGGTCAGGCCGTTACGCAGCGCCGCTTCACGGGAAACCATGCCAAGGCCGTCCATTTGTGTGATCAACGACAGGGTCAGGGTCTCGCTGCAGGAATAGATCATCCGCTTGCCTGACTCGTAATTACCAAGGCCGGCGTCGAGAAAACGCAAGAAGCTGTGGGAATACGGACAATCATCGGCAGGACGAACCTGAAACTTATTGCCGAGCAGCATCAGCGGATCGTTTTCCTGACCGCAATGGGCACCGACCACCTGCACCTGTACATGGGGCAGGGCAATGCTGGGTAACCCCGGTTGTTGCGGGCCGATCAGCACGGCCAGGTCGAAATCCTCATTCTTCAACTTGCTGAGGTTTTCCATCGACTCGGCGTAGCTGAATTCCAGTTGATAATCAGGAAACACCTCAATGAGGCGTCCGATCATTCGCCGGTTGAAGTCGGCCGAGAGCGTGGTGTTAAGCGCAACCTTGAGCGTGCGCTGCCCAGGCACTTTGAGCGCGGCGACTTTTTCTTCCAGTTGCCGCGTGGCGACCAACACTTTGTCCATGTAGGGCGTGAGCTCCGTGCCCTGCGTTGTCAGGGTCAGCCCCTTGTTGGAGCGACGAAACAACCGAAAACCGAACTGCTCTTCAACCTTGTTCAACTGCGCGGCCAATGCCTGCACGGTCAAACAGGAATGCTCTGCCGCCGCCGACAATGAGCCGGTCTGCACAATGCGCATGAGGTTACGTAAGGTTCTGCTATCCATTTGGGTAATGCCCTCTGAAGTGGGCTGGCTATTGTTGTGTACCTGGCCGCCGGGTGGGCGTCGGTCGCGTGCTGGCTATGATCCTGCACCTGAGCATGCTTGTCCCGAGTTTAGTAGCGAAATGATTCTGCGTCCGATGGTTTGAGGCTTACACAGGATCGGGGTTTTGGTGGCAGGTAGGTGATCAGGGGGCAAAAAAGGCCCGGATGGGGGGAGGTGTGGGCGTTTTTTGGCAGCAGCTAAACCTTTTTCCAAGGCAAAAAAAAGCAGCCTGATCAGGCTGCTTTCGTGAATAGGTGCTTGATATTGTGCTCCCTCAAGCAGGGGAGGAGAGGTTTACCCGAGCGCTGATTTTCAGGTCATCAACGGGGCTCCTACATCGACTATCGCCACCTGAAGGCAGTCGGTTTCGCGCTCTCGATTAAATTTTCTTCCCGTGTGACGCGGGTGTCAACGGGTGTATTTGACCGTGTGTCGGCGTCTTTTTTGGGGGGCGGAAATCTCTTTTCAATAGTCTGCGCATGATGATGTGTTCCCGGCAACTCATTACACCACGTCACTAATGATGTTCCCGTCCCCACCTTTATCCCCCTGACCCAACCTCATACATTCCTCTCCAACGCCTCCCCATCATCCCGATGAGAGGGCCACTGGAGATTCCTCATGCCTTTCGTAAGCGTACGCATCACCCGCGATGGCGTTACCTCCGAGCAGAAAGCTCAGGTGATCGCCGAAATCACTGAAACCCTGGAACGCGTCCTCAACAAACGCCCGGACCTGACCCACATCGTGATCGAAGAAGTCGACACCGATAACTGGGGCTATGCCGGGATCACCACTACCCAATACCGCAAGCAACTGGCTGAAGCGCAGGGGCAGTCATGACCGCGTCCGTCAAAACCATCATTCAGTAGTAGAGGGTTCATCATGAGCAATTCGAAAAAAGTCATCGTTATTACTGGCGCCTCTCAAGGTCTTGGCGCAGGCATGGTCAAGGCCTTCCGTGATCTCGATTACCGGATTGTCGCCACTTCGCGTTCGATCCAGCCATCCACCGACCCGGACATCCTTACCGTTGCCGGCGACATTGGCGACCCGGCGATCGCCCAGCGAGTCATCCGTGAAACGATCGAACGTTTCGGCCGTATCGATACCTTGGTCAACAACGCCGGGATCTTCATCGCCAAGCCATTCACTGCCTACACCCCTGAGGACTATGCCGCGGTGCTGTCGGTGAACCTGAATGGTTTCTTCTACATCACCCAACTCGCGATCACCGAGATGGAAAAACAGGGCAGCGGCCACATCGTCAACATCACCACCAGCCTGGTGGACCACGCGATTGACGGTGTGCCGTCGGTGTTGGCCTCATTGACCAAAGGTGGGTTGAACGCGGCGACCAAATCCTTGGCCATTGAGTACGCCAAGCGTGGCATTCGGGTGAATGCGGTTTCCCCGGGCATCATCAAGACGCCGATGCATGGTGAGGAAACTCACGAAGCACTGGGAAGTTTGCATCCGGTTGGGCACATGGGGGAGATCAACGATATTGCTCAGGCTGTGGTGTATCTGGACAGCGCCAACTTTGTCACCGGGGAGATTCTGCATGTTGATGGCGGGCAGAGTGCCGGTCACTGAGACCTGATTTACACCCCAGAAGCAACAAAGCCCTCGCATTGCTGCGAGGGCTTTGTTTTGATGCAGTGCTGGAGCAGCGAAGGATGCTCCAGGCTGATGATTTCATTTCTTCCCAAGGATGGATATTTATCTAATGCTCAAGTTCAACGCTCATCTCGGTTTCCAATTCAATGAATTGCCTTTTCTGCAACGCATCGAAGCCGCCGCCGCAGCGGGTTTTCGGGCAGTGGAGTTCCCGTCGCCCTATGAATTCGACGCGAGCCTCCTGGCAGACCACCTGGCGCAATACAGTCTGCCGTTGATTCAGTTCGCCGCACCGGCGGGCGTTACCAAAGGCATCGCTGCCTTGCAGGGCAAGGAAGAAGAGTTTCGCCACGGTTTGCTCCAGGCCGCCCGCTATGCAAAGGCGCTGGCATGTTCGAATGTCCACATCATGTCTGGTGTTACGACGCAGGATGACGCAGGACCTATCTTCGGAGGCAACCTGGAGTATGCCGTCAAGTACTTCGAGGATCAGGGATTGCGGCCGCTTATCGAAGTAATTTGTACGCAAGAGATGCCGGGCTATTACATGTCTGACTTCAGCAAGGCGCAACAGGTGCTGGAGACCTTTCCGAGTGTCGGGCTGATTCTCGATCTTTACCATGCCCAGCTTTTGACCGGAGATGCGGCAGATGTTCTGGCTCGGTTTTATGACAGAACCGTCCATGTGCAAATTGCCGACTGCCCGGGGCGTCACGAACCGGGAACAGGGAACGTCGACTTCGCAGCTTTGTTCGCCGCGCTGGAGCAGCGTGGCTACACAGGATGGATCGGGTGTGAATACCGTCCTTCCGGTGCCACTGTTGCGAGCCTTGACTGGATTAAACAGTTAAGTGCTTAGCGCTTGCGATGCGGACGGGATTCGCATCTACGAGCGTTCAGAGCAAACCCGCCAAGTTCTATAACTTCAGGTTCTTAGTGGTACGTCATTGCGTCCAAAAAAACTAAATCCATCCTGTTGTTTCTACGATGTTTAAGAATTCATTGCTGGAGTCGTGCTGCTGCCGGCTCTGGCATGGCCGCCAGCGAACTAAACTAGTTGTATCTCTGTAGCAGATGTCTCTCCAGAGGTAAGGAGGTGTCAAATGGCCATTCGTGATACCTATCAGGAAATTGAGCAAACCCTGGGTCTGGTACCGGAGTGGATCAAGCAGATGCCGGAAGGCGGAGCGATCGGATTCTGGGGCGTGGCCCGGGACTTCTGGCTGGCGGATACCAAGATTCCTAATAAGTACAAGGAGTTGATAGGTCTGGCGGTTTCCGGGGCGACCCGTTGCAAGTATTGCGCCCTGTTCCATACCGAAGCCGCGCGCTTGTTTGGCGCGAGCGATGAGGAAATTTCCGAAGCCAGCTTTATGGGCTCGCTGACCATGATGGGCAGCACCTTTATTAACGCCCAGCAGATCGATTATGAGCAGTTCCGGCAGGAAACGCTGAGTATCGTCCGGTATGTCAAAGATCACTCGCAACCCAAAGCCGCTTAAGCCGTTGCGCGAACCTGCCCTTCGCCAACTGACGAAGGATAAGTTGATTGCAATCACCAGCGATGGTCTTAGGACCACCGCTCGGTGGCAAGCGGCTGTGCTGCGAGCCATCAGCGAACTAATGCAATACAGCGATACCGCCCGCGAAGAAAACCAAGACCTGCGCATCCCCTTCGCCAAAGCACTCCATGACCTCTATGCCGGACAGAAGTCCGACGCCGAGTTGACGGAAATGGTGCTTCTGATGCTGGAAGTGGAAACCGCCCCCTTGCTCGGCAAAGGGACCCACGCAGGAGCGGCATCCGGGAACAACAACCTCTGAGAAGTGGAAAAGGGACAACTTTATTTTCCCAGATGGAAATCGTCGTATCCCTGGTTCGAGCAAAAAAGACCCGCACGATTTGAGCATGCTGACGATGCCAACCTAGGCTTGGTGGGTGTATTGGTGTGCATTTCAGGTGGGTGCAGTCGCTCGTCAACGTCATGCTGAAGCGAATGTGTAATGGCAGGCGCGCAGGCGAATTTGGTGGGGCTATCAAGGTCGGGTGGAAGCAGATTCTCCAACCCCAGAAACAACAAAGCCCTCGCATTTCTGCGAGGGCTTTGTTTTGTATGGTGCGGCACCAGGAGTCGAAAAATTAGCTAACACAAGGTAAATTAAGGTTTTTTTTATTATTTATTTACGTACTATCTCAAAAAATACCCTTTTTGAAGTTATTGTAGTGAGGTTCTTATGATTAAGAGAACTGCGCAAGGCGGACGCCAATCGTCATGTCTATGCATTCGCCTAATGCTCTAAACCTATCAATATAATCTATTAGGTCGGCGCCGGAAGGCGGTGTCTGATGGCGTCCGGTATGAGCACATACATTTCGCATCTCGATGAAGGATGTTAAAAACATATCAAGTCGACCGTGAGATTTATTTAAATCGTTTATCAAATTCCATCCCTTTTCGATTTCAAGCCCTGAAAGCAACATCGAAATTGTATCCGTTCCGGGATTGGACTTTGTATTAGCAAAAGACTCCCAAGCAAGATAGTATTTGGATTGGTCAAGCGAACCAAGCCGCCTGGTGAGGTCTTGGGATATCGATGTTGATTTGAGTTTTTTGTCTTTTTTACTCGCTGAAACTAAGGCGTCCGCCCCTCCGGAATAGTGCTTTAGCTGCATGCTAAGCGGTATTGTAGTCAGGGGTTTATTGAGGTCGTTAATTGACTCAATATGCTCTTTAATAACATTCTTTAAGTAGCTCTCAAAATACCCGGACAGCAGAACGATAATGGAGCAGCTAACTGCGTTTGTGCTGGCAAGTTGGCTCGGTTTCAGAGCTGCTGGAGAGGAGAGCGATTGGGCAACTGTCTCGATGGTGTCTAAAGAGGATAAAAATTCATCTGTAGCAACAAAGCAGTTAGTCATAGCTCATGCTTTCTTATTTAGGTGTGAGCTGAACATCGCTCTTGCTTTATTGATTCGTGTTTTAATTGCGCCTTTGCCATTTGTGCCGCTTGATATAGCTTTAAGGAAATCTGCGTCATTGCATAGCTTTGAAAAGTCGGCCTTTATATTTGTGGCGATCTCTTCAGTGATTAAGGCAGGCTCATAATCTGAGAGGCCAATCATTATCGCTTCAGCAATAGGAAGAGATGGAGGGCCTTTCATCATTTTTGAAGGGTTTCTGAAAGAGTTTTTTCCGAAAACGGTGACACTATTCAATACAGCGCGTTCGAAGCGTTCTGCATCTTTTACTGCTAAGTCTGGATCCGCTATATAAAGCTTATTGCGCTCTTCCATGAACTCGCTAAGGAAATCCTTGAATGTAGTATCCATTTTTTCGGGATCAGACAAAGCGAAAAATCGCAAAACAATCGAAAGATCGATCATTTTTTGATATATTGGGTTCGATTGAGCCTCAATTGCGTCAACAGGAATTTCCCATGCTTTACAGAACTCGGGATGTCGTGAAAGCTTGTGTAGAGCGTCAGTGAATGGCCCCCTAAAAACAGCATTCCTAACTTCCATCTCGTTAGCTTTGACGCCACCTGTATTTAGGCGGTCAAAGACATCATACTTAATGGCTGATGAGGATTCATTAAGTAAGGCAATAGCTGACAGGAACCGTCTCGTGAGGTGTTTGTCCAGCCCTCTTTTGACGAGGTCATTAAATCGGAGTCCATTTAAGTCATCCCAGACGTCCAGCCCCTTCAAGGTTAACGTATTGTCTAGAAAATTCTGTATTGCAGTAAGCCGCTGCCTGCCATCTAAAACGACATAAAACCCATATTCATCCTCTCCCAAAAACACCGGTGGAATCGGGACGTTCATTAGGAGTGATTCAATTAGACGGGATTGACGCTCCTCATCCCAACGATCACGACGTTGGAACTCAGGGTTGATTTTTATGTTGTCTGCAAGCATTGAAGGTAGAGTAGAAATAGGGATGTCAAGTTTTTGGGTGACAATCTGGCGCATCTGAGCTTTATATTTTTTTTCGAAACCTGAAAGCCCTTCTCCCTCTGGTTCCATGTCAACAATATCGTTGTCTGCAATGTTTGAATCGTTCATCTGTTTTCTCTCTATCACTGCAGCAATTGGATGATGCGCTTCATAAAAATATCAGGAATACTTTAATGTTTTTGAAAACACAGCACGCTTTCAGTTGTATTTCTACTGTTAAGGTATTTTTTTGATTTTAGATTCACGCCAACCATGGAGCGTGATGTTTTAAAGTCTTCACGACGGACAATCTCCAATCCGAACGCGCTTGCCATTTCAGATGTTATCGTTGGGACATCGTTATGGACTTCTTTATAATAGGAATCTTGTGCAACCAAGAAGCAGAGCTTCCCTGGTTTCAAAACTCGGGAGATTTCGCTGAGCGAGCGTGATAAAGAAGCGAAATACTGTAAGTGGTTTTTGAAATAATATCCTTTTGATGCTTTAGAAGGATGATTATATAAGGCGTCTAGGAAATTAACGCATGTCGTTCCCCATTTGCCATCAACGGGGCTCGCGGTTCGTTCGACAGTTGAGGTGCCTGTAAGGCCTCTACGAAGTAGGTCGAATTCCCTTTGCTCACATCTAATTACTGCCAATTCGATAGTAGTGGATACGGCATAGTCGATTCTAGTGCAATAGGGAGGTGAGGATACGATGGCGTCGACTGAATTGTCATGCAGTGTAATATTTTCCGCATTACCAATCTGAAGCTTAACGCTTGATTCCGCATCTCTGGAGATAGCTTCGAAAGAGCTTTCCCGAGAAATCAAAATTTTGACTTCTTCTATAAAGGCCGTGAAGATTGAGTCCAGCGAAGGACGCTTACGATTAAGCTTTGTTTTCGGATGCTTTACCCATGTTGGATTGGATGGGATGAAGTCGATAAGCAGTTTTCTCACAGTCCGGAATAGTGATACGTAGAAAAAAGCGGCTAACGGCGAAACTAGATCCATCGCCAGATTATTATCTAGTTTCACATATGCGTCATTTGAAACAAGAAAGCTATTGATTTTTGACTCTAAATTTCGAATTGGTGTCGCGCTGCACGCGGAGAACCATTTTAATAGTGGATCGCTCGTACTGCCCTTGTACGAACTAGTAGTGATGCGCGCTTGTTCAACTAGTGATTTTGCTATAGCAACTAGGCTCGGGTGCTCAAGCGGCGAAAGCAATCGTGCTTTAGCAACCAAAACCATGGAAGGGTTTAAATCAAAACCAATAGAATCAAAACCATTAGTAAATGCCGAGCGTGTGGTCGTTCCGCTCCCATTCCAAGGATCGAAAATAATGGAGTTTTGGCTCAATCCGAGTGTTGATAGCAGATTATTTGAGAATTCGCTGGAGTAGCCCGCGTAGTACGGAAATATCCTTGACTCTTTCGACGATTTAGGATCTTTATAAAGTTTTGGGTTCGATACCGCTATGCTGTCGATGGAGGTCGAGTGGAGTTGCATGGGATACGACTCTTCATGGTGCAAGGTGGGGCATTGACCAGAGTAGGTAGCAGTGATGGGCCTTGTGTCTGGGATCCGCGATATTTGATTTTACGCCACACAGTTCAGGATTTCCACTTAGGACCGTCAGTCGGGATGGGGCCTATTTACCTTGGTAACATGACCAAAAACCCACGGTTTTCCCAAGCGCAGAGCTACCAATGTTACGGTTAACTCGTAGTAATACCTTGTGGATTTGGCTTTCTGCGCCTGGATGTACCTTAGAAACCATTCCAAGTGCTTTCGCTGCCATGTCCAAGGGTTGTCTCGTTGCCACCGTCCTGCAATCGCGTTCTGAATTAATCTAGCTTGGCGTATATGACGTTGGCGTGTGCTATTCGATCCGGTCAGGACGCCTTCGAGGAACAGTTCCATATCGAATGGCTTGCTCATGTTCGGCTCCCGATGTAAGCAGAAACTACATCGATACGACCGTGCCCCAGCTCATAGCTGATTTGTGCTCGGGCCTTCTGATCGAGGTGTCGGTCGAGTTGGTAGTAGCTGCCACCGTTGATGGGCGCAGGATGCTGGGTGATTTGCTCATAGCGTTCGCACGCATAGGCTGCCCGCAATTCGTGGAAGCCTTTGAGGTCGTGCTGATGGATGATGTCCCGTGCCGGGCGGACGATTCCCTGCAAGAAATCGAGGTAGCGTTCGTTCGGTGCAAGCAGGTTGCGGCTACCGTCGGGCGAGACCTTTTCGGCAAACCTCAGTGCGTTACGAATATGATCATCTACCGTAATCCAACGAGGTGCTGACGCGCCTGAACGGCCGCCTTTGGTGCCGTCTTGGATGTTGATCTTGCCGAATTGCTTGGCTTCATGTTTTAGACGGGGTAGGTCCGCCAAAATGGCCTCGCGTAAGCGCATGCCTGTGGCTCGCGCCAACTGAGCGATGGCCGCCGTGCGCGGCATTTGGTGTTCGCAGAGCACGTCGACGATCTGCTTGACGTGTTCGCGGTCTTGGCCTTGCGGCACCGAGTGACGAACACTGGTGCGCCGCATTCCTAACGCCTTGCTCGGACTCACGACCTTCACATACTGATCACCGCGAAGCGCAGCCATGGTCCGGTTCACGC
This sequence comes from Pseudomonas sp. PDM24, assembly GCF_019218905.1. Taxonomy (NCBI): domain Bacteria; kingdom Pseudomonadati; phylum Pseudomonadota; class Gammaproteobacteria; order Pseudomonadales; family Pseudomonadaceae; genus Pseudomonas; species Pseudomonas sp. PDM24. The sequence continues at coordinate 121,021 of NZ_JAHUWR010000004.1, forward strand.
TGGACAATCGGTTTTGCGCGGTGGCGATGGCGAACTCACCTTGTTCAACTTGCTGACGTAGATGTCCGGCGTAGTCTAACAAGGTCTGCCGATCAATCTGCCGCGCATCGTTAAACCCGGGCCCATCCTCCGACCGACACCAGCGCACAAACGCCTGCCAGCGATCACTGTACGTCTTGACCGTGCCGTAATGCCCGTCGCCAAATAGATCTTTTAGCGCTTGCGGTCCGGCGTAACTCAGTTGTCGCCCATAGCCAAAATTGCGCCCATTTCGCCTGCCCACCAGTGCCATGATCAAACTCCTCTTGAAGCCAAACCTTTAAAGCCAATCCCCACGTCATCCCGCCACGAATGTTGAGTGTTATCAGGGATCGAGGCCCCTGCGACCTGTGAGGGTTGTCCACTAACGCGGGACTGGCGGCTCTTTACGACCGGGAGCTTGGGCATCTCATGATCTGGCCTCCTGAGCACTCCCGAAGAAGTGGGCGGGTGGAGGCTGCACTGGCTGACGAGACCAATGCCGCGAGATCCTGAGTCGGGTGAAGGCAGTGAAGCGATGACCGGGGCGTGCCTGACTGTCAGTCAGGTGCAGTCCATTCCGTGGGCTGCGGCACCATCATCTACATCGCTGTTACTGGTGATTTCGGTATTTGTCACGCCGATTGTCACGAGGGGGAATGCCGCAAAGCCTTGGACGAGTTGGGCTGCAGCAGCGGTAGGAGCGCCCGTCTCTTTCCGGAAGAAAGAGACGGGCGCAGGTTGGCGCAAGGAAATGGCCAAGCGGATAGGTTGCTGCAGGGCGGCTATGAAAGGGAATGAGTTGCCGCAGTGGGCACGCTGGTAAAAGTAGGCATCCATCACATCGCTGTGACCGTGCGAGCCGCCGGACGCTAATCGCACTTTGGGAGAACCACCACGGTGTGGCGTAGCCTCAAAGGTTCTGGCTACCTGGGGTTGCTGTCGACGACAGCGCTTTGCCCTATCTTTTCTACGCCTGTGGATAATTCGGGTCAAGACTCGAATTTTCGGGAGTTCTGCGGCTGTGGATGAAATTATCCACCGGTGGAAATCAGTGGTTTTCCACAGACTGTTGCGCGGGCTTTAGATTTTTTAAGTGAGGTCCATCCAAGCAGGGCGGCTTTGCAGCCCTGTTTGGATGGACCCGCGTGGACAAGCGAATCACTGAGATATAAAGACCGAGCGCTTACTCGGTTGCGCCACGTTTTGCTTTTAGGCGAGTGACGTTCGCTCCGGTCTGGTTCGCGAATTCGTGTGGAGTGACATGCTCCTGCCGGTTGGCCTCCAGATACCGACTCCACCAGTTCATGATCAGCCTGCGTTCCTCGATGAACTCGGCCTTGTGGATGTAAGCGGCGCGGACGTTGTTGCGTTCTTTGTGGCTCATCTGCCTTTCAATGGCAGTCTCGGACCATAGTCCTGACTCGATCAGTGCGCTGCAGGCCATCGAACGAAACCCATGTCCGCAGATATCGGTTTTGGTGTCGTATCCCATCGTCCGTAACGCGTTGTTCACGGTATTTTCGGACATGGGTTTCCAGGGCTTGGCATCGCCTGCAAACACCAGGTCGAACTTACCGGTGAGGGCGTGGATCTGTTCAAGCAAGGCCACCGCTTGCGGTGATAAGGGTACAAGGTGGATGTCCCCGGCCATCTTCGTACCCCTTGTGGAAAAGGGTACTCCCTCCAGCGCTGGCCGAGTGTCTGGGATTTCCCAGGTGCCGCGCTTGAGGTCGAACTCGCTCCAGCGTGCGAAACGCAGCTCGCTGGAGCGTACAAACACATGCAGCGACAGCATCACCGTCAGACGGGTAAGTGCCCGGCCTTTATAGGTGTCGATCCGCTCCTGCAGTTCCGGCAGTCGCGATAAGGGTAGAGCGGGGCGATGTACCACCCGCGGGGCTTTGATCGAGCCTTCGAGATCGTAAGCAGGGTTTATGGTGATAAGCCGGAGGCGCTTTGCCTCGCGCATGATGCTCTGCAGGTAGTTTTGTACCCTTAAAGCAACGTCGATCGTTCCGCGCTTCTTGATCGCTTCCAAGGGCTGCATAAGGTCATGGGTGTCGAGATCAACAATGGCGCTTGCGCCGATCAGCGGGAATACGTGGGTTTTGAGGCGGCTCATCACTGTCTTGGAATGGCCTGGTGCCCACTTGGCCGACATTTCCGTGTGCCAGTCCAGCGCAACGCTTTCAAAGGTTCTGCCTTTGATCACAGCTTCCGCCTTGGCTTGGTGCTTGGTCTCTATGGGATCAATGCCATCCGCCAGCATTCGCTTGACCTCCAAGCGCTTGCGGCGCGCATCGGCGAGGCCAATGACGGGGTAGTTGCCGAACGAGGTCAGTCCTTCCCGTCCGTCAGGTTTGACGTAACGGAGCCGCCAGCCTTTGCGGCCATTGGGTTGGACTAGGAGATAGAGGCCATCGCCGTCGAAAAGCTTGTAGGCGCGGTCTGTAGGTTTTGCCAAGCGGCAAGCTGCGTCGGAGAGCGGAGCTGTGGTGCGCGACATAAGGGTACTCCCTTTTATCGAAGTGACCTGTATCCCAAACTCTACCCTTAAAACGGTTGGAATCCACCAGTTTCTGACGGAAACCGATGGAACCCCAAAACGAAAAAACCCGCCAGAAGGCGGGTTTTTCGGGGGTTTCAGAGATTTTGAAAGCCTTCTCTGGAACCTTGTATGGTGCCGGCACCAGGAGTCGAACCCGGGACCTACTGATTACAAGTCAGTTGCTCTACCAACTGAGCTATACCGGCATGTTAGGGCGACGATTATAGCGATTGGGTTGGTTCTGTAAACCCCTGAATTCAGACTATTTTTACGCAGGCGTTTGGTCAGGCGCGAACCAGCACTTTCTTGAGTTTCTGCAGGGCACGCCAGGCTCGGCTGTTTTGCATCGCCCGCAACTGCGCTTCGGCGTGTTCGGCGCGTTGCAGGGCGGCAGCGAGGTGGTTTTCAGCGTCGGTGATGGGGTGGCTGAAGTTGTGGCCGCGGCAGAACTGGAATTCGTCCAGGTTGCAGGGCGGGATGTCGAAGGCGGGTTTGAGGGCCAGGTGTTCTTCGGCGAGGTAGTAAGTGTTGATGCCGTCGAACAGGATGGACTGGTAGCCGGCGCCGGTGACGAGGGTTTCCCAGGTCTGGTCGCGTTCCCATGGGGTTTCGATGAGGATGATCCACGGTCGCCATCGGGTGAAGTCCATGCCGCGCAGAACGGTTTCTTCGTGGCCTTCGACGTCGATCTTCAAGAAATGAATCGGACGGTTCCCGGCGTGTTGTTCGCAGATGGAGGCCAGGGTGCGGGATTTGACGGTTTGGCTGCGCACGTCCATACCGGCGTCTTTGTGTTGCTGGGCCAGGGCCGGGTCAAGGGTCGACAGGCCGGTGCCGGCGATGCCGTAAAAGGTCAGGTCGTCGGCACTTTCGCCGGCCACGCATTGCAGGTTGATGTCGTTGGGGCGTTGCTCGCACAGGGCGTCGTAATAATTTGGCATGGGTTCGACGTTGATGCCGGTCCAGCCGCGGTCATAGAAGGCCTTGGTGACGGAGTCTTGGGTGGGGTGGTTGGCCCCGATATCGATATAAAAGCCATTTTCGACGTATTTGAGGGCGCGCCACAGGCGGATGTCTTCGAAATTCTGGGCGTAAGAAATGAACGTCACGGTTGCATCCTGTCGGTCAGATTTTTCTTGTTCATGTCCGCACTGTCGGCGTCCTTGTATGCGTGTATAGCAAGGGACGTTGCAAGGTGCAATTTTCCGCTATGGATGTCCGGTATTCGGCGGTTATGTCGTTTTGATGAAATGCTTATGCACAATGGGCTAGGGGCGATTGCCTGTTCATTACGATTTTGTAGACTCGTTCTCATTTGTCCGCAAATGCCTGTTTTGCGGGTTTTTTATTTGTGTGAACAAAAAATGACCAGCAGTGTTTAAGGCGTAAAACGGCGCGGATATTGGATCCACGATAATTCCATCAACAGAGTTATCCACAGGCTGTGGCTATTTAAGGACGTTCTGCCAGGAGTAGGAAATTGCGCGGCGTGAGTGGAGTTTTACAGAAGGTGCCGAGACGAACGGCGTAACCCTGTTCAATGAGGAAAAGTGCCCGATCAAGTACCAGCCACAGCTCCAGCGGCCGTCGGAAAAGGCCTCGCAGCAGCTCCAGGTTGCGCACTTCGGCCAATCGCTGCCAACCGGCGGTTTCGAGTGTAGTCCAATCTGGGGCACCAACTGTGGATAAGTCTCTGAGTGCTGCCAGATCGCGGCAGTAATCGGCGAAAGGCTTGTCCAGCCAGGCGCTGGGCAGGGAAGGGGTTGGCAGGTATTCGTCGACGCCGCGCAGTTGCCGTTGCAGCAAGTCGAACGCCAGACGCCGGGCCATGGAGGTGTCGCGCTGGTGTCGGACGCGAGCGCCGGCGGTGACGGTTTCGCTCATCGGCAGCGCAAGATCATCAAGGGAGAGACGTAGGTGGGAGCGCTCAGCCGCACAGGAAAGCGGCTGATAGGTGTCCAGACTGATCCGGTTGTAGCAGCACGGTGCGATGGCCAGTTGTTTGCAACCGGCGGCGCTGGCGAGCTGGATCAGCCGCACATGCAGATCACCGCAGGCGTGCAGCGCTACGGGCGTGTGATCGGCTTTCAATAAGGAGGCTGTGCCTGGCGCGAGCACATCCTGCTCGACATGCAGCGCATGCAACTGATGACGCTGGCTGAGTGCCTGGCCGCTGGCGACGAGCGCCGGGTCGAACTCCAGGCAGGTCAGTTGTTGCCCGGTTTGCAACAGGCGTCGCCCCAAATGGCCCTTGCCCGAACACCAATCCAGCCAATGCGTCGGTGCATGAGCAAACTGCAGGCGACCGGCGAACGCTTCAATCTGCTGCCATTTGCGTCCCGGCACATCCACATTCAATCGATGACCTGCCGCTTCAAGTGTACGAGCTGGTAATTCACCCACCGTGCTCAGGTCAGCAGACATCGCCGCCAATGAGGCAAATGGCTCCGGCGCATCAAGCAAACAAGGTTGGTTATGACTGCTTTCCGCATCCTCCAGTGACCGTCCGCGTAGCCAAAGCGCCAACTCCGGGTAGGACGCTTCCCAAGGCAGTTGCAGGTGGGTAAACGGTCGAGGTTTCCATAGCGCTTGATGCTCGATCAGAAAAGCATCCAGCGCGGTGAAACGGGCGAGCAGGGGCTCGCCCGTCAGCACGCAGGAATCAACGCCCTTGGCAGGCATCGACGCGCAGCCAGCGCTCCAGCAGCTTGAAGCCACGAACCAGCACGTAAGCCATCAGCAGATAGAACATGCCCGCGGCGAAGAAGATCTCCACCGGCAAGTAGGTGCGGGCGATGATGGTGCGAGCCATGCCGGTTAATTCCAGCAAGGTCACGGTGCTGGCCAGGGCGCTGGCCTTGAGCATCAGGATCACTTCGTTGCTGTAGGCCGGCAGGCCGATGCGCGCCGCACGCGGCAGCATGATGTAGAACAGCGCTTTGGCCCGGGACATGCCCAGCGCCCGCGCCGCTTCAATCTCGCCCGGTGGAATGGCCTGGATCGCGCCGCGCAGGATCTCGGCGATATAGGCCGCGGTGTGCAGGGTCATGGTCGCCGTGGCGCACCAGAACGGACTGCGTAGGTAGGGCCACATCGAGCTGTTACGCACCGCGTCGAACTGCGCCAGGCCGTAGTAGACCAGGAACAGCTGAACCAGTAACGGTGTACCACGGAAAAAGAAGATGTAGCCGTAGGGGAATGCCCGCACGTACCAGAGTCGCGACGAACGAGCGATGCCCAGTGGAATCGCCAGCAGCAACCCGGCGATCACGGCGATAGCCACCAGTTCCAGGGTCAGCGTCGCGCCCTGAGCCAGTTTTGGCAGCCACTTGATGATGACTTCCCAGTTCATTGGGTGCTCCTCGCGAAGCCGCGAGCGGCACGTCGCTCCATAAAGTGCATGCCGGTCATGGCCAGAATGGTCAGACCCAGATACATGAAGGCGGCCACCATATAGAAGGTGAACGGTTGCTTGGATATGGTCACGCCGATTTGTGTGTGACGCATGATTTCTTCCAGGCCGATGACGGAGACCAGCGCAGTGTCTTTCATCAGGATCATGAACAGGTTGCCCAGGCCGGGAAGGGCGATGCGCCACATCTGCGGCATGATCAGCCGGGTAAAGATGCGAAATTTCGACAGGCCCAGGGCCACGCCGGCTTCACGGTGACCCTTTGGGATTGCCAGAATTGCACCGCGAAACACTTCCGTGGCGTAGGCGCCGAAGCACAGCCCCAGCGCAATCACGCCGGCGGCGAAGGCGTTGAGTTCGAGGTCGGGGTTGCCGAAGAACTCGCCCAAGGCACGCATCAGGTTGACTGTGCCGAAGTAGATCAACAGCACCCAGAGCAATTCCGGGATGCCGCGAACCAGCGTGGAATAAGTGCCGCCAAGCCATTGCAGCGGCTTGTACGGGGAAGTCTTGGCCAAGGCGCCGAGCAGACCGAGCACCAGCCCCAGGCACAAGGCCGAGAGTGCCAGTTTCACAGTCATCAGCGCACCAGCGGCGAGCGCCGGGCCGAATCCGTAGAGGTCGATAATCATGGATTTCTTTTCAAATCGCGGCAGGCAATGCGAAGGACCGGCGCCGTCAGAAAACGGCGTCGGCCAAGCAGGTCAGAATCAGTAGATGCTGAACGGGAAGTACTTGTCGTTGATCTTTTTGTAGGTGCCGTCAGCGACGATTTCTTTCAGCGCAGCGTCCAGCTTCTCGCGGATCGGGTCGTTCTTGCGCACAGCGATACCGATCTTGTCGCTTTCTTCCACCGGATCGCCCTTGAATTCGTAAGCACGACCGGCGTCGCTTTTCAGCCATTCGTAGTTGACGTACTTGTCGGCCAGGATGGCGTCCAGACGACCCGAAGTCAGGTCCAGGTAGGCGTTTTCCTGGGTGTCGTAGAGTTTGATTTCGACACCTTCCATGTTGTCTTCCAGCCAGGTGCCGGCCAGGGTCGCGCGTTGAGCGCCGATAACCTTGCCTTGCAACGAAGCCTTGTCGGTCTTGAAGTCGACGTTTTTCGGTGCGATGAACTGCAGCTTGTTGGAGTAGTACGGGGCGGTGAAGTCCACTGCTTGCTTGCGCTCTTCAGTGATCGACATCGAGGAGATCAGGAAGTCGAATTTCTTGGCGTTCAAGGCCGGGATGATGCCGTCCCAGTCGGAGGTGACCACGGTGCACTCGACTTTCATCTTGGCGCACAGGGCATCGCCGATATCTTTGTCGAAGCCGACGACATTGCCACTGGCATCTTTGTTGTTGAACGGCGGGTAGGCCGCTTCGATGCCCATCTTCAAGGTCTCGGCGGCGGCACCGGCGCTGAAGGCCAGGGTGACAGCAGCGGCCAGGAAGATTTTTTTGTAGTTCTGCATGCGGGTAGCTCCGTTAGCGGTTGCTGGACATGAATTGTTTGCAGCGTGCCGAAAGCGGGTTTTCAAACACCTGCTGCGGCGATCCTTGTTCTTCTACCAGGCCTTGGTGGAGGAACACCACTTCGCTGGAAACCTGACGGGCAAAGCCCATTTCATGGGTCACGAGCAGCATGGTGCGGCCTTCTTCGGCCAATGCGCGGATGACATTAAGTACTTCCTGGACCATTTCCGGGTCAAGGGCGGAGGTGGGTTCGTCGAACAGAATGACCTTGGGCTGCATCGCCAGGGTGCGGGCGATGGCTGCGCGTTGCTGCTGGCCGCCGGAGAGTTGCGCCGGGTAAGCGTGGCGTTTGTCAGCGATGCCGACCTTGGCCAGTAAGGCTTCGGCGACTTCAATGGCTTCGGCCTTACTCTGCCCGAGTACGCGGCGCGGGGCTTCAATGATGTTGTCGAGCACGCTCATGTGCGGCCAGAGATTAAAGTTTTGAAATACGAAACCGATCTCGCTGCGCAGGCGATTGATCTGCTTGCCGTCGGCAGCGATCAGTTCGCCGTTTTTGGCGGCTTTGAGCTTGAGTTCTTCGCCGGCCACCAGGATCTGGCCCTGATGCGGGTTTTCCAGCAGGTTGATGCAACGCAGGAACGTGGACTTGCCGGAACCGGAGGAACCCAGGATCGAGATCACATCGCCGTCGCGGGCGGTCAGCGAGATGCCTTTGAGCACCTCAAGCTGTCCGTAGCGTTTGTGCAAGTTGCGGATTTCAAGCGCGGGCGTGGCCTCAGCCATGTGCGTTCCTCATAGTGTTTTGCGCTCCTGCTATTGGCGGCCTTCCTGGCGAGGCGGCCAAGCTAGCATAGCGTTCGAATGGCAGCCAACAGCGCTATGGACGGTAAACGGGTGGCATGTGGCAGGTTGTCGCATCGGCACAGCAGACTGTCGCCCCATCAACAACCGAACAGCCGTTTGAACACGCCTGGACGTGGCTGTCGCGTAAAAAAAGGCGCGATGTTGCCAGCTTTGGCGGGGTGTTGGAAGCGCCAACCGGACAAACGTACCCGAACTGCACTTTTATTGTGCGTACCTGTATTTCTTGATGTGTTTTTGGTGCGCAGATTCGTTACTGAAGTGGGTGGCAGAGTAACGCTCTGGCGAAATGCCATTAATCTCAATGACTTGCGATAACTGCTCGATCAGCGTGCAGGCCCCGTGTAACGGGCGCGTGAAACATTTTGGCGCAATTATTGCGTGCAGAATAAGAAACGCCCTGTTGGATTCTTTTTACGAGAAGGGATTTCAGGCCGGGCCGACGTCATCGCTTTACTTGCAAAGGTAGTTTTAATGAGCAGTAGCCAAAGCTCCTCCAATGGCCTTGAACAGGGGCTAAAACCGCGTCATGTGACCATGCTGTCGATCGCCGGGGTTATCGGCGCCGGCCTGTTCGTCGGCTCCGGCCACGCCATTGCCGCTGCTGGCCCGGCCGTGCTGTTGGCTTACGCGGCCGCCGGTGCCTTAGTGGTTCTGGTCATGCGAATGCTCGGCGAGATGGCCGTTGCATCGCCAGACACAGGGTCCTTCTCGACGTACGCCGATCGCGCGATTGGTCACTGGGCCGGTTTCACCATCGGCTGGCTCTACTGGTGGTTCTGGGTTTTGGTCATCCCGCTGGAGGCTAACGCTGCCGCGACCATTTTGCATGCCTGGTTCCCGAACGTGGCGATCTGGGCGTTCACACTGGTCATCACATTATTGCTGACGGTGACCAACCTGTTCAGCGTGAAGAACTATGGTGAATTCGAATTTTGGTTCGCCTTGGTCAAAGTCATCGCGATCATCGGTTTCATCGGCCTCGGCATTCTGGCGATTTTCGGCTTCCTGCCGACCAGCCAGGTCAGCGGCGTGTCGCATTTGTTTGACACTCAAGGCTTCCTGCCAAACGGCATGGGCGCGGTGCTGGGTGCCATCCTGACCACCATGTTCTCCTTCATGGGTACCGAGATCGTGACCATCGCGGCTGCGGAATCGAAGAACCCTGGCCAGCAGATTTCCAAGGCTACCAACTCGGTGATCTGGCGGATTGGCTTGTTCTACCTCGTCTCCATCTTCATCGTTGTGGCCTTGGTGCCATGGAATGACCCGATTCTGGCCAGTGTCGGTTCCTACCAGACTGTGCTGGAGCGCATGGGTATCCCGAATGCCAAGCTGATCGTCGATATCGTGGTTCTGGTTGCGGTAACCAGCTGCCTCAACTCGGCGCTCTACACTGCTTCGCGCATGATGTTCTCGTTGGGCAAACGCGGCGATGCGCCGGCCGTTTCCCAGCGCACCAATAGCAGCGGCACACCTTATTGGGCCGTGATGCTGTCGACCGCAGCTGCGTTTCTTGCAGTGTTCGCTAACTACGTGGCCCCGGCCGCTGTATTCGAATTCCTGCTGGCCAGCTCGGGCGCCATCGCGTTGCTGGTGTACCTGGTAATTGCGATTTCGCAACTGCGTATGCGCAAGCAGCGTATGGCTCGCGGTGAAAAAATCGCCTTCAGCATGTGGCTGTTCCCGGGCCTGACCTACGCAGTGATCGTATTCATCGTTGCGGCCCTGACCATCATGCTGTTCCAGGAAGCCCATCGCGTGGAGATCCTCGCGACCGGCCTGCTAAGCGCACTCGTGGTGGCGGCGGGGTTGCTGGTAGCTCGCCGTCGTAAGCTGCAGAAAGTGGGCGCGGTGGTGCTGAACTGATCCGTTCCGCGTAACGCAAAACGGCCGCTGTCAGTGATGACAAGCGGCCGTTTTTGTTTCCAATCAAGCAACAGCGCAAAACTTGTAGCAGCTGGCGAAGCCTGCGTTCGGCTGCGCAGCAGTCGTAAAAACCTGCTCGCGAGGTCATCCTGATAAACCGCGTCGCCTGACTTCACGACTGCTGCGCAGCCGAACGCAGGCTTCGCCAGCTGCTACAGATCGTGTTACGGCTTAACGCCGGCGTTTACTCGGCCTTTTCTTCCTGGACATCCAGCGACTGGCGATAACTGTCCAGCGCATCGCCAAAGTCAGTGATGAACTGCGGGTCGGTCAGCCAGGCCTGGGCGGCGTCGCGGTCCATACCATCAGCCCACATGCGGTAGTCGATCAGCATGTCGGCGGCCAAATGTGTGGCGGCCATGGCTTCGTTGTCGGCGTTTTCCATGTCCAGCAGTTCTGGATGGTCGCTGATGATTTCGGCGAGGTCTGACAGCAGGGTCAGCAGCATGTCGTTGCGGCTGGTAGCCTCGGCGTCACGCATTTTGCTGAACATCGCCAAGGTGTATTCCGGGATCGGCTCACCGATGTCGCCCAGATCATCGTCCAGTGCGGCGGGTTTTCTGCCGTGGATATTGATTTGCTTGGCTTTGATTTTGGCGCGTTTGGCGCGTTTCTGTTGCTTGTTCAGGGATGCCATGGGAACTCAGTCTGGTTTCTGTTGGGTTTGGGCTGCGATAGTGTCGGACGCCGCCACGTAGTCAGCCTGGAAGGCCGCAGATTCGATCCACGCCAGGGCGCCGGCTTCGTCAGTCTCGGTGGACCATTGGCGGTATTCGATCAGTGCCGCGAGGATGAAGTCCATTGCGCCTTCTTCGCCTTCCTGCTCGTACACCAGTTCCAGCAGCGGGTCTTCGAGGAAGGCTGCGCACATCGCTTGCTGACTGATTTTTTCGGCGTCGATCATTTTCTTGAACAGTTCGGTCAGGTCCACCGATTCGAAGTCGATGCGATCGTCGTTCGGGTCCAGCTCGACCGGCGCGGCAGCTCGCTGGGTGCGGTTCTGCTTGGCCTTGGCTTTGGCGCGGGAGGCGCGTTTGTTCTGCTTGTTGGCGGAGGCCATGGGCGTCGTTCCGTAATTCATTGAGGGGGCGCATCCATCAACTGCGTGGCACTCGCCGCCCGGGTGTATCGGGGGCCAGCTCGCCGGTCTGCAGCCAGGACAATGCAATGGGCCATAGTGTGGCTTGGTATGCGCTACGAAAAAAGGCGAAATGTCCGACTTCTTCTTCGCCGATGTCTTCGGGGGTGATTCGCAGGTGGGTGTTTGTACTGCCAGTGAAGTAGTCGAGCAGGCGTTCGATGGCCGCAATGGTGCCATAGGGATCGTCGCTGAGGCTGATCGCCAGGGTTTGGGCGGTGACATTGGCGAAGGGCAGCTGACCGTTTTTGGCGTGGATGACACGACCGCTGGGGCGTTTCTCGTATCGGGCGGTGGGCATGCTCCAGTCGCGGACTACACCGGCCGGGGTGTCTTCGAGCCAGCCGAGGCGTTTGCCGGGAAAATAGCCATAAAGCAGGGTCATCAATGGCATCGTCACGTGCCACTTCCCAAACATTCGCCAGCGATGGGCGGGGGCATAGTCGCGCCAGTAAGCGAACTGCGCACCCACCGTCACCAGGCGTCGGATCACATGCCCCGAGGCGCCCAACCCTGCCGCACAACCGCCGAAGCTATGGCCGACGACATTGATGGGTTGTTCTGCAAACTCGCGTTGCGCCCTTTGCAGCATCGCCTCGAAATCCAGCGCGCCCCAGTCGGACCATGAGGCCTCAAGCCCCTTCAGCGACACAGGGCGCGACTCGCCGATGCCGCGGTAGTCATAGGTGATCACGTCGAAGCCATTGGCGAACAGGTAATCGGCGAAGCGCGAGTAGTGTCGGCAACGGACTGAAGTAGCGGCGTTGATGATCACCACTGGACGGGTTGGGTCTTGATTCGCATGCCGCCAGGTGAAGCCGCCAAGGATGAAGCCGTCGGCGGCGGGTTCGTTGAAAGATTCACCAGGTGTGCCGGTGGGTAACGGCAATTCAAGTTGCGTCGGGGCCAGTGAGGGCATGTCCTGCAAATTCATCGGCGTTGAACCTTTGCGGCTAGCCAACCACCATAGTCTTCACGCCGTTTATGAACAATCCACCGGTGCTTATCGGAGCCTCTGCTTGAGTAACCGCTCCTCAAGCACCGCCCATTCCCGATCCAGTTCTGTGCGAAGTTCCTCCTCGCTCGGCAGCACCAGTCTGTAGGTACTGGCGAACAGTTGTTCGTTGCCTTGCAGCACTGAATAGCGCACCACCGATTCATCTTTTTGCGCGCAGAGAATAAGGCCGACGGTGGGGCTATCCTCCGGTCCGCGCTTGAGGTCGTCGTACATGCGCACGTACATGTCCATCTGGCCGACATCCTGGTGGGTCAGTACGCCGCGCTTGAGGTCGAAGATGACGAAGCACTTGAGCAGATAGTTGTAGAACACCAGGTCGATGTAGAAGTCTTTGCTCTCGGTACTGATGCGTTGCTGGCGAGCGATGAAGGCGAAGCCTTTGCCCAGTTCGAGCAGGAAACCCTGGAGTTGATCGATCAAGGCTTGTTCAAGTTCGCTTTCCTGGATCAAGCCCGCGTTAGGCATACCCAGAAACTCCAGTAGCACGGGGTCCCGGATGAAATCCCGAGGGCTGGCGTTCATTTGCTGGATATTGGTGTCGGCTTCCTGTTTGACGGCAGCCCGATCGCGGCTCGCCAGCAAGCGTTCGTAATAGAGGGTATTGATTTGGCGCTCAAGGGCGCGACTTGACCAGTTCTGCAGAGCAGATTCGTTCATGTACCAGTGGCGAGCGTTGTCGTTGTCGACTCGTAACAGTCTGCGGTAGTGGGTCCAGCTCAATTCGTGACGCAGTGCGTCACGAATTGGGAATGCTTGATAGAACTGGCGCATGTAGCGAAGGTTGGAAGCGTCGAAGCCTTTCCCAAACTCCGACGTCAGAACTTTCGCCAGCGTCGACAGCAACTGCTTGCCATACACCGCCCGCCGAGCGCCTTCCTGCTCGAACTCCACAATATGCCGTCCGATCTGCCAACAGGTTTGCACCTGAGCGGTATCGACCGCTCGCAGCACCTTCTGACGCGCTTCACGGATCAACTCGCCAAGATTGCCGAGCAGTGAAGTGATCTGTGGATCTTGAGTGTTACCGGGTTTGAGAGGATTCATGAGATTTTCCGCGGCTGAAGGAAACAGGCGGAAGAGAATGGCAAGAGAGTGATAGTCCGCGATGCCGGGCGTTGCTGGTAAATCGGAAGGAAAGGCGAATTTGCTTTGCAGGACCGGGCCGACGGAAGCCCATGCAGGAGGAGCGCGTCACGTAGTCCGATTCGCAGTGAGCTCAAGTGCTAATCGATCTAAAACTTGAACATTCGGTAACAAATCTAAAAAGAGTAACGATTGGGTTCTGAGCAACCCGGGAGTCGCCATCATGAAGAACGTCCATTCATTCATGCTGCCCATCGCCGCCGTCGGCGTACTGATGTTTCCAGTCGTGCTTAACGCCGCCAGTCTTGAACCGATCGATCCCTCAGGCGTGCAAGTCCAGCAGCAACAGCAAAACGGGATTACCTACCTGTCCGGCGGTATCGGAGAGGATGAGGCTAAAGCTATCCAACAAACGCAGGGCTACAACCTGCACATGACCTTTTCTACCGGGCCTAAGGATGAATACGTTCCCGATGTGGATGTGGTCATTGAAAAAGCCGCAGGACAACCCGTGCTGACGCTGAGTGAGGCTGGGCCGCTGGTTTACGTTCAGCTGCCTGCCGGCAAGTACACCGTTGTCGCGACACATAAGGGTGAGGTGCGGCGTGATACGGCGGATGTAGGCAGCGGTGCCGCTCGCAATCTGGTCTTCCACTGGGGGACTGAAAACTAGCCGAAGAGAGACGACTTGCGCGACGTCTGATCAAATCGCGGGCATAAAAAAACCCTGAATCTTGCGATTCAGGGTTTTCGGTATTTGGTGCCCAGAGACGGAATCGAACCGCCGACACGGGGATTTTCAATCCCCTGCTCTACCGACTGAGCTATCTGGGCAACGGGGCGCATTAAACTGGTTTTTCAGGGGGTCGTCAAGAAAGTTTTCAAAAAAATTTTAATTATTACCGTCGCTTACGATCCACCCCCCGAAAAAGCGGGGTTATTCAGCGGGCGGAACGTAGCCTTCAGCCTTGGCGTATTCCTCGCCGGAAAAGAACTTGTCCATCTCGCCCTGCAGATATTTGCGATCTTCGGCGTTCATCATGTTCAGGCGCTTTTCGTTGATCAGCAGGGTCTGGTGTTTCTGCCAGTCGGCCCAGGCCTTGGCCGAGACGTGGTCAAAAATGTCCTGACCTTTTGCACCCGGAAATGGAGCGCGTTCCAGGGCGGGCAGTTCTTCTTTGTACTTGCGGCACATGATGGTGCGGGTCATGACGACTCTCCTGCGTTCAATACGGCGGCCGCGCGTTCGAGCAAGGTTTTGACCGGGGCGGCAAGGCCCAGGCGCGGCGGGGTGGCGAGGTTATACCAGAGCCAGTCGGCCTCGGCCACGTGATGGCCTGCCTCCTGGACCTGAACCAGCCAGGGTTCGATGGATAACTGAAAGTGACTGAAGGTGTGCACCAGGCTCGGCAGTGCCTGTTGGCTGCCCAGTTCCAGCGAGTGCTGCGAAGCCAGATGTTGCAGGTCGTCGAGGTCGTCGAGTTCCGGCAGGCTCCAGAGACCGCCCCACAGGCCCGTGGAAGGGCGACGGTAAAGCAGAATTGCCCCTTCACCGTTGGCGAGCATCGGCATCAGCGTGCGCTTCTGTGGCACGGCTTTGCGCGGCTTGGGGATCGGGTAGCGGGTTTCCAGGCCAAGCATGTGCGCCTCGCAGCCCTTTTCCAGCGGGCAGAGCAGGCAACTCGGTTTGCTGCGGGTACAGAGCGTAGCGCCCAGGTCCATCATCGCCTGGGTGTAGGCATTGACCCGATCATATGGAGTAAAGCGCTCAGCGTTGGCCCACAGCTGTTTGGCAACCTTGGGCTCGCCCGGATAACCCTCTTGCGCGGTAAAGCGCGCCAGCACCCGTTTGACGTTGCCATCGAGGATCGGCGCCCGCAGGCCCATGCTCAGGCTGGCAATCGCGCCAGCGGTGGACAGGCCGATACCCGGCAGATCGGTGAGCTTTTCCACATCACGAGGAAACTCGCCGCCATATTCGGCAACGACAATCTTCGCGGTCTTCTGCAAGTTGCGCGCGCGGGTGTAGTAACCGAGGCCGGTCCACAGGTGCAGCACTTCGTCTTCCGGCGCGGCGGCCAGGGCTTCGACCGTCGGCAGCGAGGCCATGAAACGGTCGAAGTAGTTCAGCACAGTGCTGACCTGGGTCTGCTGCAGCATGATTTCCGAGACCCATACCCGGTAAGGGGTGATGCCCTGTTGCCAAGGCAAATCGTGGCGGCCGTGGCGGTCGTACCAATCCAGCACCGCCGTTGAAAACTGTTCGGCTCTCATCGCTTGAACAGCCCCTTGAGCGCGTTTTTCAGTTCCGGGCTGACTTTATCGCCAAGCTTCTCGTCGATTTTTTCGCTGATCCGCTCGCCAGCCAGTTTGCTCGCGACTTGTCCCATGCGTTCGTTGTCGAGACGGCAAGCCTTCGCGCCCAGTTCCAGCGGGCCACGGCAGCGCAGTGGCCACTCGATGCCGACGAAGCGCTCGCTGACCTGGCAGGCCGGGTCCGGCATATCGCTCTTGTCGCCTTCGACGATCACGCCGACGCGGTAGTCCATGCCCAGCACTCGCAGGTCGATGTCGCCGTTGCCGTTGACAGTCATGCCCGGGATGCGCACTTTCAGGTCGGGGTTGCTGGCCACGCCGTTGTGGAAGGTCAGGTTGCCCTTGAGCTCTTCGAACGGTGTGTCCTTGCCCCGTGGCTCGCCGGTGAGGGTTTTGCGATTCAGGGTGGCGATGCCTTTGCACAGTTGCTGCTCAAGATTGGCATTGAGCAGTACGCCATTGTTGATAACGAAACTGGCATTGCCGTTGAGGTTATCGATCAGCACGCTCTGGCTATTGCCGCTGCTGGTCAGCGCGCTATCGAGCGTAACCAGGCCTTGAACCGGGGGATTTTTCCCCTGGCTTTCGAGGATTTTTTCTACAGGCACTTTGCTGATGCGCGTCTGCATGTTCAGCGCCGGCACTTGCTGGCGCACGTCCAGGGTACCTTTGGCTTCGAAGTTACCGTCGTACAGGTCACCGCGCAGGTTCTCCAGCGTCAGCAGGCCGCCAAGGCCTGTGGCCTTGAGGGCAGCATTCTGAATCGGCAGTTTGTCGAGGGTCAGCTGGCCGAAGGTCAGATCAGCGTTCACGTCGAGTTTGCTCAGGCGCTCCACCGGCAACAGACGTTCGGTGCTCCACGGGCCTTTGGTCGGTGAGGGTGGCAGCGGTGAGCTGCCTGCGCCGGCCATGGCCTCGTTCTCGGTGTTGGCCACTTCAGCCTGACGCACCTGCTTCGCGCTGTTGGCTTCGGCGGATTTTGGTGGCAAGTAACGATCGACGTTGAAGGTGTCAGCCTTGAGATTCAGTCGCAGCGATTGCTTGGCGAAGTCCTCGATAGCAATGCGGCCGCTGAAAGTGCTGTCGTCGAGTTTCAGGTTGAGGTTGTCGAGGGACAAACTGGTCGGCGTGCCGGCAACCTGGCTGGCCAGCTCGACTTTGCTCAGGCTGCCTTCGGCCATCGCCGGGAGTTTCTGGCCGATGCTGTCGACGAATTTCGCCAGATCGAACTGGGCAATCGACAGGCCGCCGCTGATTTGCGGGGTCTTGTCGAGGTCGTTGGCCTTCAGTTCACCCAAGGCGCGCAGCTGGTTGGCGGAGATTTTGATGCCGGTCCACTCGGCGACGTTGGCGGCCTTGTCCAGCAGCAACTGACCTTGAGCGGCGAAGGTCATGGTCTTGCCTTGCAGCGGATCGCCTGCGACTTCACCGGAGAGTTTCATGTCTTCGAATTTGTAGCGCTGCAGCGCCCGCTCGAAACGTAACTCGCCGGCCAGCTCGGTCCGCACCCGCAGAACCGGTTGGTTGGTACCGAGAAATGCGGTGAGTTTGACCGGGATGTTGGTCGAGTCGTGCACGGGGCCGGTGCTCAGCTGGATGCTTTCGGCGCTGAACTGCTTGCCGGTTTTCTCATCGCTGTATTCAACGCGGGCGTTGTTAACGGTCAGGCTGTCGATGTCCAGGCGGATCGGCTGGGCCGGTTTTTCTGCTTGAGCGGTAGTCGTTGGCGCGGGTTCGCCGGTGGCGGCGGGCGGCGTGGCCGAGGTACTCGGGGTGGCAGGCGCCGGGACCTTGCCGATGTCTTCCCAGTTGCCGTGGCCATCCTTGTCGCGGTTCAGGCGCAGGTTCAAGCCTTCGACGCGCACATCGCTCATCTGCACTTCGCGGCGCAGCAGCGGAATCACGCGGACCGACAGGCCGAGCATCTGCAAGTCGGCGAACGGTTCAGTAGGCTTGGCCAGGGTCGCAACACTGGCTTCGTGCAATTCCAGGCCCAGCCAGGGAAACAGGCTCCAGCCGATATCGCCATTGAGCGTCAGCTCGATGTGGGCCTTGTCGCGGGCAATCTGGCGAATCTCGTCTTTATAGTCGTTGGGATCGAAGAGGTGGGTCAGGGCAAAGCCCAGCGCCACAATGATCAGCAACAGCCCGAGAAGTACCAGACCCAGGATTTTGCCGAACGCTTTCATGGGCGAGTCCTTGTATTAGTCGAATTCGAAATTTAGCCGGGGAGTATAGCGCTCCGAAGTGGCCGACCGGTCAGCGATCACGTCGGGAGCTCATCCAGCGGCACCTTCAGCTTAGCCGCCAGCGCTTGAGCTTCGAGGTGCCCGGCAGGCGCCAACAGCCGCAATGTCGCGCCCGATTGCGACGCCATTTTCTGCGCTTCGTTCACCAGACGCTCGGCAACGCCACGGCGACGGGTGATTTTTCGTACGCATAAATGGGACAAATGCCAGACGTCCTGGTGCTGTTGCAAACGTGCCGCCCCCAACAGCCGATCGTTGAAGCGTCCGGCGATCAGCGCACCGTCCTGCAGGCAGTCTTCGATCAACTGTATGTCCCCTGTGAATGGCGCAAACAGCCAGTCCGGTGCGTCGCGGTAGATCTTCTGCAGATCTTGCTGATCCTGATAAGTGGCTTGGTTCAGCAGCTCGACAATGATCGGCATGGCTCTTCCTTTGAAAAGTTAATCCGCGTGAAAATATTTTTTTGCGGTTGTACGAGAACAGACGACATACAAAAAGGTGATATCAGTTTGGTTTTTCTGTCACCTGCAAATGGTAACCTCTGCCCGTTCGTCCGTCCCTTCTGCGACGTGATGTCGCACCAAAATGGAGCTTCACCTAAAAAAAGTCATGCCTGCGTGCATTAAGGCTGGGGGTGAAGTACGGCTGGCGAACAATACTAATAATTGGGGGAAACACCATGACTACGAGCATCACGGCGGACGGCATCAAAGCCGACCAGCCCGCGTTCCTGTCCAAGGAGCGCATCATCGCCAGGCCCGGTTTCAACCGTTGGCTGGTACCACCGGCCGCTCTGGCCATCCACCTGTGCATCGGCATGGCCTACGGCTTTTCGGTGTTCTGGTTGCCGTTGTCCAAAGCCCTGGGCGTCACCAAGGCCGTGACTTGCGCGCCAGACATGAGCTTCATCGCTCAGGTCTTTTCATCTCAATGCGACTGGCCGATCTCGATGCTCGGCTGGATCTACACCTTGTTCTTCATCTTCCTTGGCTGCTCGGCAGCGATCTGGGGCGGCTGGCTGGAACACGCAGGTCCTCGCAAGGCCGGTGTGGTGTCGGCACTGTGCTGGTGTGGCGGTCTGCTGATTTCGGCGCTGGGGGTCTATACCCACCAGATCTGGCTGATGTGGATCGGCTCCGGGGTCATTGGTGGTATCGGCCTGGGGCTGGGTTACATCTCGCCGGTCTCGACCCTGATCAAGTGGTTCCCGGACAAGCGCGGCATGGCCACAGGCATGGCGATCATGGGCTTCGGTGGAGGCGCGATGGTGGGTGCTCCACTGGCAGCAGCGCTGATGGGGCACTTCGCTTCGCCAACCAGCGTGGGCGTATGGCAGAGCTTCCTGGTAATGGCCGCGATCTACTTCGTGTTCATGATCGGTGGTGCGCTGTCCTACCGCGTTCCGCCAACCGGCTGGAAGCCTGAAGGCTGGACTGCTCCGGCAAAAAAAGCCTCGAACGCGATGATCACTCACCGTCACGTGCACGTGAATGTGGCGTGGAAGACCCCGCAATTCCGTCTGGTGTGGCTGGTGTTGTGCCTGAACGTTTCGGCGGGTATCGGCATCCTCGGCATGGCTTCGCCGCTGTTGCAGGAAGTCTTCGCCGGTAAATTGCTGGGCACCGACCAGACGTTTGGTCAGCTGGACGCCGGGCAACTGGCCTCGATCGCAGCGATTGCGGCCGGTTTCACCGGTTTGCTGAGTCTGTTCAACATTGGTGGCCGGTTCTTCTGGGCTTCGTTCTCGGACTACCTGGGTCGCAAAAACACTTATTTCGTGTTCTTCGCCCTCGGTTTCGCGCTGTACGCGCTGATCCCGAACCTCGGTCATCTGGGCAACGTTGCGCTGTTCGTGGCGGCGTTCTGCATCATTCTGTCGATGTACGGCGGTGGTTTTGCGACGGTGCCGGCTTACCTGGCTGACTTGTTCGGTACGCAAATGGTTGGTGCGATCCACGGTCGTCTGCTGACGGCGTGGGCGGCGGCGGGTGTGTTGGGGCCGGTGTTGGTGAACTACCTGCGTGAATATCAGCTGAGCATCGGCGTTGAACGCGCTGCGGCATACGACATCACCCTGTACATCCTCGCGGGCCTGCTGGTGCTGGGTTTCATCTGCAACCTGCTGGTGCGTCCGGTGGCCGACAAGTACTTCATGACCGAGGCCGAACTGGCCGCCGAACAAGCGCTGGGCCACGA
Organism: Pseudomonas sp. PDM24; assembly: GCF_019218905.1. NCBI lineage: Bacteria > Pseudomonadati > Pseudomonadota > Gammaproteobacteria > Pseudomonadales > Pseudomonadaceae > Pseudomonas > Pseudomonas sp. PDM24. Next base: position 141,253 of record NZ_JAHUWR010000004.1, read on the forward strand.
CAAAGGTGCTGACGCCAGCACTGTGCTGGAGTGGAAAGCGGATGCGGGTACCAAGCCTTTGGCTGTGGCTGCATGGCTGGTGGTGGGTATTCCGTTGGCGTGGGGTGTTTGGGTGACCCTGCAGAAGACTGCGGTTCTCTTCCACTAACGCAAACCCCTGTGGGAGCGGGCTTGCTCGCGAAGAGGGTGTGTCAGTCGACATCAATGTTGCCTGACACACCGCTTTCGCGAGCAAGCCCGCTCCCACATTTGCTCTCCGTGGACATAGATTTTGTGTTTGCCGGCTTGTACTGACATGTCTATCCCCGACGGCAGGGGATTCACTCCGTCAGTGATATCACCTCTCGTGTTTCTGTTTAGCGCCCGCGACCCTATAATGGCTGCCTTTTTCGCCCCAATGATTTTTGCGGAGCTGGTGATGGCCGAACGTATGGCGTCTGTCGAGCGCGACACTCTGGAAACCCAGATCAAAGCCTCGATCAACCTGGATGGCACCGGAAAGGCCCGATTTGATATCGGTGTACCTTTTCTTGAGCACATGCTGGACCAGATCGCCCGTCACGGGCTGATCGACCTGGATATTGTCAGCAAGGGCGACCTGCATATCGACGACCACCACACGGTGGAAGACGTCGGTATCACCCTGGGTCAAGCCTTCACCAAAGCCATCGGCGACAAGAAAGGCATTCGTCGCTACGGCCACGCCTACGTGCCGCTCGATGAAGCGCTGTCGCGTGTGGTGATCGACTTCTCCGGCCGTCCTGGCCTGCAGATGCATGTTCCTTATACCCGCGCGACCGTCGGCGGTTTCGACGTTGACCTGTTCCAGGAATTTTTCCAGGGCTTCGTCAACCACGCCAACGTCACCCTGCACATCGACAATCTGCGTGGGCACAACACCCACCACCAGATCGAAACCGTGTTCAAGGCTTTCGGCCGCGCCCTGCGCATGGCTGTGGAGCTGGATGACCGCATGGCCGGGCAAATGCCGTCGACCAAAGGCGTTCTGTAATGCAGACGGTCGCGGTTATCGATTACGGCATGGGCAACCTGCACTCGGTGGCCAAGGCCCTCGAGCACGTCGGTGCCGGCAAGGTGCTGATCACCAGCGATGCCGATGTGATTCGCGAAGCCGATCGCGTGGTATTTCCCGGCGTCGGTGCGATTCGCGATTGCATGGCGGAGATCCGTCGCCTGGGCTTCGACTCGCTGGTGCGTGAAGTCAGCCAGGACCGTCCGTTCCTCGGCATCTGCGTGGGCATGCAAGCCCTGCTCGACAGCAGCGAAGAGAACGATGGCGTGGACTGTATTGGCCTGTTCCCGGGTCAGGTGAAGTTCTTCGGCAAGGATTTGCACGAAGACGGCGAACACTTGAAAGTGCCGCACATGGGCTGGAACGAAGTGAAGCAGACGGTAGAACACCCGCTGTGGCACAACATTCCGGACCTGGCGCGTTTCTACTTCGTGCACAGCTACTACATCGCTGCCGGCAATGCGCGGCAGGTGGTGGGTAGCGGTCACTACGGGGTCGATTTCGCCGCAGCGCTGGCCGACGGCTCGCGTTTCGCCGTGCAGTTCCACCCGGAGAAGAGCCATACCCATGGCCTGCAATTGCTGCAGAACTTCGCTGCGTGGGATGGTCGCTGGTAAATGGCTGCCAAAAAGAAGCCGCCGATCCTGACCCTCACTCCCGAGCAGGAGAATGAGGCCAATCACAAGATCAAACGCTTCATGGAGGATCGCTTCGAGCTGGACCTGGGTTCGTTCGAAGCGGCTGAAATCCTTGAGCTGTTTACCCGCGAAATTGCTCCGCACTATTACAACAGGGCGATTTTCGATGTGCAGACGCACCTCAAAGAGAGGTTCGAAAGCATCGAAAGCGACCTGTGGGCGCTCGAGAAAAACTGATTTCCGAGCGAAGCTGAATACTCGAATTTGAAGGTTTGCCAGATGCTGATTATTCCCGCTATCGATCTCAAAGACGGTGCCTGTGTTCGTCTGCGCCAGGGCCGCATGGAAGATTCCACGGTGTTCTCCGATGACCCGGTGAGCATGGCTGCCAAGTGGGTGGAAGGCGGTTGCCGCCGTCTGCATCTGGTCGACCTGAACGGTGCTTTCGAAGGCCAGCCGGTCAACGGCGAAGTAGTCACCGCCATCGCCAAGCGCTACCCGAACCTGCCGATTCAGATCGGCGGCGGTATCCGCTCCCTGGAAACCATCGAACACTACGTGAAAGCGGGCGTGAGCTACGTGATCATCGGCACCAAAGCCGTGAAAGATCCGGCTTTCGTTGCCGAGGCCTGCCGCGCGTTCCCAGGCAAAGTGATCGTCGGTCTGGATGCCAAAGACGGTTTTGTCGCCACCGACGGCTGGGCTGAAATCAGCACCGTTCAGGTGATCGACCTGGCCAGGCAATTCGAGGCCGACGGCGTGTCCGCGATCGTTTATACCGACATCGCCAAAGACGGCATGATGCAGGGCTGCAACGTTTCGTACACCGCCGCTTTGGCCGCGGCGACGAAGATTCCGGTGATCGCTTCCGGCGGTATCCACAATCTGGGCGACATCAAGTCGCTGCTCGACGCCAAGGCGCCAGGCATCATCGGCGCCATCACCGGCCGGGCGATCTACGAAGGCACCCTCGATGTCGCTGAAGCGCAAGCTTTCTGCGATTCGTACAAAGGCTGAGGACTCACCATGGCGCTGGCCAAACGCATCATCCCTTGCCTGGACGTGGATAACGGCCGGGTGGTCAAGGGCGTCAAGTTCGAGAATATTCGCGACGCCGGCGACCCGGTGGAAATCGCCCGTCGTTACGACGAGCAAGGTGCCGACGAGATTACCTTTCTCGACATCACCGCCAGCGTCGACGGTCGCGACACCACGCTGCATACCGTCGAACGCATGGCCAGCCAGGTGTTCATCCCGCTGACCGTTGGCGGCGGCGTGCGTACTGTGCAGGACATCCGTAACTTGCTCAATGCCGGTGCGGACAAGGTCTCGATCAACACCGCAGCAGTGTTCAACCCGGAATTCGTCGGCGAAGCAGCCCAGCATTTCGGCTCGCAGTGCATCGTCGTCGCCATCGACGCGAAGAAAGTGTCCGGTCCGGGTGAAACCCCGCGCTGGGAAATCTTCACCCATGGCGGTCGCAAGCCAACCGGCCTCGACGCCGTTGAGTGGGCGAAGAAGATGGAAGGCCTCGGCGCCGGCGAAATCCTGCTAACCAGCATGGACCAGGACGGCATGAAAAACGGCTTCGACCTGGGCGTCACCCGCGCCATCAGTGATGCGCTGGGGATTCCGGTGATCGCGTCCGGCGGTGTTGGCAACTTGCAGCACTTGGCCGACGGCATCCTCGAAGGCCACGCCAGCGCGGTGCTGGCGGCGAGTATTTTCCACTTCGGCGAATACACCGTGCAGGAAGCCAAGGCTTACATGGCTCATCGCGGCATCGTGATGCGTTAAACAGGCCAGTGGACAGTATGGCGGGCTCAAGGCACTCTTGGGCACGCCATGGATTCCGGTAGCCCGACATGCTTAAACGTCTTCTTCTTGTCCTCGCCAGCGCTTCTCTGTTGTTCATCAACGGAGTTCACGCCGAAGAAAATCCCGGCACCGGTCTGGTGTTGCTGACGGAAAACTTCCCGCCGTACAACATGGCGAAGAACGGCAAGAATTTTGCTCAGGACGAGAATATCAATGGCATCGCCGTGGATATCGTCCGCGAGATGTTCAAACGCGCCGACATTACCTACAGCCTGACACTGCGTTTCCCTTGGGAGCGAATCTACAAACTCGCTCTGGAAAAACCTGGCTATGGCGTGTTCGTGATGGCACGGTTGCCGGACCGCGAGAAACTCTTCAAGTGGGTCGGCCCTATCGGCCCGGACGACTGGATCCTGCTGGCCAAGGCCGATAGCAAGATCACCCTCGAGTCGCTGGAGCAGGCACGCAAATACAAGATCGGCGCCTACAAGGGCGATGCGATTGCCGAGACACTGGCCAAGCAAGGATTGAAACCGATTGTTGTGCTGCGCGATCAAGATAATGCAAAAAAACTGGTCAACGGCCAGATTGATCTGTGGGCCACGGGTGACCCGGCAGGCCGCTACCTGGCGCGCCAGGAAGGCGTGAACGGGCTCAAGACCGTGCTGCGCTTCAACAGCGCCGAGCTCTACCTGGCGCTGAACAAGGACGTGCCGGACGAAACTGTCGCCAAGCTGCAAGCCGCGCTGGATCAACTGCGCAAGGAAGGCATTGTTGATGACATCATGGGGCGCTATCTGTAGCCATTACCTCGATGGGGTCTGAAACGCAGCGTCCGGCGTCGCGCTCAAGTACATGGCACTTGTAAACACGTTATTCAATGTCGCCCTTGTCAGCTGCTGTTCCCGTGAGGCGACACCGATAATACAGAGCGCATAGGCGCCGCTTTGTGGCCCGATTTCAGTATTGATGTAAGCATCTTCAGCGCGGATGGCGGCGCTATAGTTGCGTGGCGCCTGACAATCCCGAGCGTTGTGGACCGTTTTGTAGCGGTAGAAGGGCGCCTCGAGGGAGAACCTGAAGTCCCACGTAGGCAATACGATCTGCTCATCCGCATTTTGCGTTCTATAAACGTATGACTTGAGCTTCCAGGGCTCCATGACAGTCAGCTCGACCGGCTCCAACGAACACTGAGCCCCATCGCGGGTAAAAACGCCGTCAATAAAGCACTTGTGCAGGAAGTTGGCCGAGTAGCTGTAGTTGAAACGGGCGGCCTTGCAAGACGTCGAGTGCTCACAATCGGGCGGCGCCGGGGTATTGCGCGAGATCCCGACTTTACTGACGATGCCGGTGATTTCATTGGTGCGGCGGTTCAGCATCGGGCTACCGGAGCTGCCGGCGTGAAGATCGCAGCTGTTTTTCATGGCCAAAGGGAAAACCCCAGGGTGATCGATAAACGTTCCGGCGGTTTGTTCAGCACAGGCGCTCAATCGAAGCCCCTGTTCGGTAAAGCCGCCCGGCGCGCCAACGTTAAGCGCATTCTGACTTTCGTAGGTTTGATGGGAGGCCAGCTTGAGCGGGTTGATCCCGGCCTGTATCAGCGACGCCAAAGTTGCGTCTACCTCCAGTACTGCAAGATCGGTCCCGACCAGACTGCTCCATCGGGCAGTTCGGATGGCGTATTGGCGCTTACGCTGTGGTACGTCATGAAAGTAGCGGAAGGTGACGCTGGCTTTCAAAGGCAGATTGGTCCGCGCCGAACCGTACTCAAAGAATACGCAATGACCGCTGGTGAGCAGGTAAGCAGGGCCAGTGGCTCGGCCTTGCCTGTTTCGCGTATCCAGTAGAACGGCGCTGCAAGTCTCGCCCGAGTGGAGACTGAGTCGTCCCACGCCGCTCCAGATTTCATAAAAATGTTTGCTGTTTTGCAGTGCCCTTGACGGCGAGTCGTTGACAGCGCCTTCGCCCAGGTCGCGGGCCTGCACGGCGGAAATAGCCAGCAGGCCAATCAGGCCGGTGAAGCAAAACAAGCTGAGATATTTCATGTCCATTCCTTGGTGATGAAATTCGGGGTGAGCGCTATCGTGGCACGCGTCTGTGTGCCGACAGGTATAAATAGTTATCGCGAAATGGAGTGGGCTGCGAGCAATTACCGGGCGGTCGGGAGGCGGTACTGGCCATCCTTGCCATGTGCCGCCGTCGCGCGATTGCCACGCACGCTGATCATTTGTTGGATATCGATCCAGTCAATGCCCTGAGCCTTGAGCTTGGGCAATTCACGTTCAAGCACCGCCAATGTCTGCGGATACGGATGCCCGATCATCACCGCAGAACCCTGCTTGCGCGCCAGGCTGATAGCCGTTTGTAGCTGAATGAAAATTGCGGCTTCAGTGGGCTCGTCATCGAGGAACACATCCCGCGAAACGCTTGCCAAACCGATCTTCTGCGCCTCGGCGGCGGCCACGGTTTGTGCACTGGTGCGGCTGTCGACGAAGAACTTGTGTCGACGCTGCAAGTCGGCCATCAGCCAGGCCATGGCCGGTTGCTGGGCGGTCATGCGGCTGCCCATGTGGTTGTTGATACCAGCGGTATACGGCACAGCCTTGAACGCCGCGTTCAAGCGCTTCTCGAGTTCTTCGATGGGCAATTCGGGATGCCAGGCGAACGGCCCGGTGGCCGGGGCCATGGGCATGTGCAGGATGACGATCTTGCCGGCGCGATGGGCTTCGCGGGCGAACTCGGTGGCGTGGGGGGTGTCGGGCATGATCGCCGCAGTGACCGGGCCGGGCAGCGCCAGCACGCGGCGATCCTGAAGCAGGTTCTGCCCCAGGTCATCGATGATCAGGCTCAGATAAGCCTTCGCCGGTGTGGCCGCCGTCGTGGCAGGCGCCGCGTGAGCGACACCCGCCAGACAGCACAGCAGGCCGAGGAGCAACCGCAGGCGCATCTCAGCGGCCGGAGGTGATGCTCAGCCCTTTGAGCAGGCTCAGGGCCTGGGCCAACTGGTAATCGTCATCCTGCGGCATGGCCTTGGCTTTGCCACCGGAACCGGTCGGTTTATCGGCGCCGCCGTTGCCATTGCCCAAGTGACCTTGCAGATCGGCTTCCTTGAAGTATTCGCCGTCCTGCTCGTTGGTGATCTTGGCCCTGCGCACTTCGATGTCCGGGACGATGCCCTGAGCCTGGATCGAGCGGCCGTTCGGCGTGTAGTACAGCGCCGTGGTGATTTTCAGTGCGCGCTCGTTGTTCAGCGGCAACACGGTCTGCACCGAGCCTTTGCCGAAACTGGTGGTGCCCATGACCACGGCGCGTTTCTGATCCTGCAGGGCGCCGGCAACAATTTCCGAGGCCGAGGCACTGCCGCCGTTGATCAGCACGACCATTGGCACGGCTTCGCTTTCGTCCTTGCCGGTGGCGGAGAAGCGCAATTCGGAGTTGGCGATACGGCCCTTGGTGTAGACGATCAGGCCTTTGGTGATGAAATGGTCGACCACTTCCACCGCCGATTGCAGCACGCCGCCCGGGTTGTTACGCAGGTCGAGGACGATGCCGCTGAGCTTCTTGCCGTTGTCCTTGCGCAGCTTGACCAGGGCCTTGGAGACCTCTTCGCCGGTCTTGACCTGGAACTGGGTGATGCGGATGTAGCCGTAGCCGGATTCCAGCAGCTGGCTCTTCACGCTCTTCACTTGAATGATGGCGCGGACCAGGGTCACGTCGAACGGCGCACCGCCATCGCGTACCAGGGTCAGGGTGATCTTCTGGCCGATCTTGCCGCGCATCTTGTCGATGGCTTCGGTCATGCTTTGGCCGCGAGTCGGCTGGCCGTTGATCTTGACGATGAAGTCGCCGGCCTGAATGCCCGCCTTGGAGGCCGGGGTGTCATCGATGGGCGAAACCACTTTGATGAAACCGTCTTCGGCGCCGACTTCGATGCCCAGGCCGCCGAATTCGCCGCTGGTGCTTTCCTGCAATTCAGCGAAGTCTTCCGGGCCGAGGTACGCGGAGTGCGGGTCGAGGTTGCTGAGCATGCCTTTGATGGCGTTTTCCAGCAGGGTCTTGTCGTCCACCGGCTCCACATAGGCGGCCTTGATCCGATCCATGACTTCGGCAAAAGTGCGCAACTCGTCCAGCGGCAATGGCGCCTTGGTGGTCGCAGCAGTGCCCGCAGGTGCGATCACCGGGGCAGGCTCAGCGGCAAACGCCAACGGTGCGCCGATCCCCAGGGCAATCGTCAGGGCCAGCGAGGTAAGGCGGGACAAATACAGCATGTCGAACGAACTCCTAATGTAGGTGACTCAACGCCTATCCTTGCGCGCGACACCATTGCGCTGGATCACTCGGGTGACCCTGCTGACGAATAGCGAAATACAGCGCTGGTGTGTCCTGCCCGCCACTGCTACCGACAGTGGAGATGGACTCACCGGCTTTTACCACGTCACCCGCAGACTTGAGCAGCGTCTGGTTGTGACCGTAAAGACTCAAGAAACCGTTGCCGTGGTCGAGGATCACCAGCAACCCGGCGCCTCGTAACCAATCGGCAAACACCACGCGGCCGCCGTGAACGGCATGCACCTGGCTGCCGGCGGAGGCGCTGATCATCACGCCGTCCCATTTGGTGCGGGCATCGTCACCACGGCTTTCACCGAAGCGCGCCAGCAGTCGACCATCAACCGGCCATGGAAGTTTGCCGCGGGTGGAAGCAAAGGGGCCGCCAAAGGTTTCGCCTGAACTTGAAACCAATGCGCCGGGTGTCGATTTAACGGTTTTGCGTGGGGCGTCAGTGGCATCTGCTTCAGCCTGAGCCTCACGTAAACGCTTTTTTTCGGCTTCCTGCTGGGCGATCAGCGCTTTTTGCCGCGCTTCTTCTGCCTCTCGGGCCTGACGGGCCAGGGTTTCTTCGATGGTTTTAAGGACTTTAGACAGATCTGCCTGATCCTGCTCGCGCGCCGCCAGTTTCTGATCGCGGGCCTTCACGTCGTCGCTGAGTTTGGCCAGGACTTGCTGGCGCTCCTTGCGGACCTTGTCGAGTTCGTCGCGCTGGCTGTCGAGGCTGCTTTTCTGCACCAGCAATTGCGCCTGCTGCATGGCGATGTCTTTTTCGACATTGGCGAGTTGGCGCAGGGTTTCGTTGAAATTCTTCAGCTGCTCCAGGCGGGCTTGGCTCAGATAGTCGTAATAGGTGAGGGTGCGAGCGAATTTTTCCGGGTTCTGCTGGTTGAGCAGCAGCTTGAGGTATTCCTGACGCCCATTCTGATAGGCCGCGCGGGCCTGGATGGCGATCAGTCGTTGCTGTTCAATGCGCGCGCTCTGGAGTTTTTTTTTCTCAGCATCGAGTCGCTGCAGCTCGGATTCGCTTTTCTTCAGCTCTTTTTGCAGGGCTTCGACCTGCTTCTCGAGCTTGCCCATCTCGGTTTCGGTGCCCTTGAGGTCTTTCTGCACCCCGGATTTTTCTTCCTGGAGTTTACCCAGCAATTTTTTCAGCTCGGCAATGTCCTGACGCGTGGCGTCCAACTGTTGTTGGGTTTGCGTGCGCTCGTCGGCAAAGGCCGGTTGAAGCAGGCAAGTCAGGGCAAGGGCTATCAGGACGCGAAGCATAGAGGCGGGCGACACCAGGGAAAGGGACGGCCTAGTATGCCCGCCAAGCGCAGCAAAAAAAATGCCCAATTGGGGTTGTGTGATAACTGGACAAAAAAACACCGCAAAACCAATGTGGGAGCGGGCTTGCTCGCGAATGCGGTGTGTCAGGCAACGTTGATGTCGACTGATACACCGCATTCGCGAGCAAGCCCGCTCCCACAGGGTTTTGGCGGTGTTTGATAGGGCGGATTACACCAGAATCGAAGTCCCGGTCATTTCCACAGGCTTCTCAAGCCCCAGCAACATCAGCATGGTCGGCGCGACGTCCGCCAGCACGCCGCCGTCGCGGACCTTGAAGTCCCGCTTGCCGACATAGATGAACGGCACCGGCTCGGTGGTATGTGCAGTGTGCGCCTGGCCGGTGGTTTCGTCGGACATTTGCTCGACGTTGCCATGGTCAGCGGTAATCAGGGCTTCGCCGCCGACTTTTTCCAGCGCCTCGACGATACGGCCGACGCACAGGTCCAGGCATTCAACCGCTTTGACTGCCGCGTCGAATACGCCGCTATGGCCGACCATGTCGCCGTTGGCGTAGTTGACCACGATCACGTCATAGCGCTGGTTTTCAATGGCATCGACGATGCGGTCGGTGACTTCCGGGGCACTCATCTCGGGCTGCAAGTCATAGGTGGCGACTTTCGGCGACGGGATCAGGATGCGTTCTTCGCCCGGGAACGGTTCTTCGCGACCGCCGGAGAAGAAGAAAGTCACGTGGGCGTACTTCTCGGTTTCGGCGATGCGCAGCTGCGTCTTGCCGTTTTTCGCCAGGTAATCGCCCAGCACGTTGTCCAGGCTGCTCGCGGCGAAGGCCGACGGCGCGGGAATGCTGGCGGCGTATTGGGTCAGCATGACGAAACCGGCCAGTTTTGGCTGGCGAGCGCGTTCGAATTCCTTGAAATCGTCTTCGACGAACACGCGGGTCAGCTCGCGAGCGCGGTCGGCGCGGAAGTTCATGAAGATTACGGCGTCGTCGTCTTCGACTTTCACCGGTTCACCGATGCTGGTGGCTTTGACGAATTCGTCGCTCTCGCCACGCTCGTACGCGGCTTGCAGGCCTTCCTGTGCGGTGGCGGCGTTGAATTCGCTGGCGCCATCGACAATCAGGTTGTAGGCCTGGGACACGCGATCCCAACGGTTGTCGCGGTCCATGGCGTAGTAACGGCCAATGATGCTGGCGATCCGGCCTTTGCCGAGGGCTTCGAAGGTCGCGTCCAGCAACTCGATCGACGACTGAGCGCTTTTCGGTGGCGTATCACGGCCATCAAGGAACGCGTGCAGGTAGATTTTCTCGGCGCCGCGCTTGTAGGCCAGTTCAGCCATGGCGACCAGGTGATCCTGGTGGCTGTGAACGCCGCCATCGGACAGCAGGCCCATGAAGTGCACGGCTTTGCCGGCAGCAACGGCTTTATCCACCGCGGCGCAGATGGTCGGGTTCTCGAAGAACTCGCCGTCGCGGATCGCTTTGGTCACGCGGGTGAAGTCCTGGTACACCACGCGGCCGGCGCCAAGGTTCATGTGGCCGACTTCGGAGTTGCCCATCTGGCCGTCCGGCAAGCCGACGTCCATGCCGCTGCCCGAGATCAGGCCGTTCGGTACGGTAGCCCACAGGCGGTCCAGTACAGGCTTCTTCGCCGCATAGATGGCGTTGGATTCAGGGCTCTCACTGTGACCGAAGCCGTCGAGAATAATCAGGACCAAAGGTTTAGGCGTGGTAGTCATGGATTCCACTCGTGGCTGAATTAAAAGAGGGCGATGGAAAAGGGAGTAGGAGTTTAAAGCGAAGTTCCGACGCCGTCACCGCCGGACGGGGTTTGGCCCACCATAGTGGCTGTGTATACTGGCCGACATTTTAACGCCCTGGAACCTCCTTCGATGGTTGCTCACCTGATTGAATTTGCCACTAACCACTATTTGCTCGTCGGTATCTTCGTCGTACTGCTGGCGTTGCTGATCGCTTATCAGATGCAAGGCGGCGGCCGCAGCCTGAGCACCGGTGAACTGACCGGGCTGGTCAACAAGGACGCGGGCGTTGTGATCGACATTCGTTCGACCAAGGATTTCACCGCTGGTCACATTGTTGGCGCGTTGAACATTCCTCACGACAAACTGACCGCTCGCGTCGGCGAACTGGAAAAGCACAAGGCCAAGACCATCATCCTGGTCGACGCCATGGGCCAGACTGCCGGCACTCATGCCCGCGAACTGATGAAAGCCGGCTTCACCGCCGCCAAGCTGTCTGGCGGTATTTCCAGCTGGAAAGCCGACAATCTGCCGCTGGTGAAGTGATATGAACAACGTCGTCGTCTATTCCAGCGATTACTGCCCTTATTGCTCGCGAGCCAAGTACCTGCTCGAGAACAAAGGCGTAGCCTTCGAAGAGATCAAGGTCGATGGCAAGCCGCAGGTGCGTGCCGCGATGGCTCAGAAAGCCGGACGAACGTCCGTGCCACAGATCTGGATCGGCAGCACCCACGTTGGCGGCTGTGATGATTTGTTTGCCCTGGAGCGCGCCGGCAAGCTCGACGCCCTGCTCAAGGCCTGACTGCCTTACTTGAAATAGCCAACCCTACAAGACCCGAGATCAGAAAGGATCTGAGATGACTGACCAACAGAACACTGCAGCTAGCGAAGAAGAAACCGCACCGCAATTCTCCTTGCAGCGCATCTACGTACGCGACTTGTCCTTCGAAGCCCCGAAAAGCCCGGCGATCTTTCGCCAGCAGTGGGAGCCGAGTGTCGGTCTGGATCTGAACACCCGTCAGAAGGCTCTGGAAGGCGACTTCCACGAAGTCGTGCTGACTCTGTCGGTCACCGTGAAAAACGGTGAAGAAGTGGCGTTCATCGCTGAAGTTCAACAGGCCGGGATCTTCCTGATCAAGAACCTGGACGATGCTTCGATGAGCCACACGCTCGGTGCGTTCTGCCCGAACATCCTGTTCCCGTACGCTCGCGAAACCCTGGACAGCCTGGTGACCCGTGGTTCGTTCCCGGCCCTGATGCTGGCCCCGGTGAACTTCGACGCGCTGTACGCACAAGAGCTGCAACGTATGCAGGCGGCTGGCGAGACTCCGACCGTTCAGTAAGCGGTCTGTGCGTCAAAGCAAGTCCAATGTGGGAGCGGGCTTGCTCGCGAAAGCGGTGTAACAGTCAACGAAGATGTTGAATGTTATGGCCCCTTCGCGAGCAAGCCCGCTCCCACATTTGTTATGCGGTGTTACTTGAACCCGAGTTGACGCCAGCCTTCGTAAACCGCGACGGCCACGGTGTTGGACAGGTTCAGGCTGCGACAGCCTTCGCGCATCGGCAGGCGCAGGCGTTGTTCGCTAGGCAGGGCATCGAGCACCTCGGCCGGCAAGCCACGACTTTCCGGGCCGAACAGGAAGGCATCGCCCTCGGCGAAACTGGCGTCGTGAAAGGGCCGCGAGCCCTTGGTGGTAAAGGCGAACAGCCGGGGATGGCCGAGGCTTTCCAGACAGCTGGCGAGGTCTGCGTGGCGTTGCAGGGTGGCATACTCATGGTAATCGAGGCCGGCCCGGCGCAGACGCTTGTCGTCCATCTCGAAGCCCAGCGGTTCGATCAAATGCAGGTGGCAGCCACTGTTGGCGCACAGCCTGATAACGTTGCCGGTATTCGGCGGAATTTCTGGTTGGAAAAGGATGACGTGAAACATGCACGGCTCCGAAGGTAAAGATGACGGGCATTCTACGCCGCCAAAGGACCCTCGTTCGAAACTATTCCCAAGGGTGATGGCTTCGCTGGCGATTGTCGGGGTGATGGTGGGCCTGATGATCGGTCGCCTGACCGCGCCCGACCCCAGTGTTTTAGAGCAAGTCGAGGTGACGAACGATGGACTGGTGGTGTGGTTCAACAACGAACCCAAAACCCACGGCGAGATAGTCGACGGCAGCGTGGCGCTGTTGTTCGAGGCGCAAGGCAAGGCACAGAAAGGTCAGCTCAAGCTCAACGGCAAGGACGTGAACTGGCGAACGCGTTTGAGTGATGGGGGACTGTTGCTGACGCTGGTGGCGGCCCGGCCGCTGCAGGGCGAGTGGGCCGGTAGCGAGGTCGATGACCGCTGGCGGCTGGAGATCCATCTCCGAGAGCAATAAAAGAGGGAATCCCCGGCCTGCCTGTACCAAGGTTCCCAAAACGGTAGGGCTCGCGCATTGCGGCGTGAGCCCGGTGTAAAGAGGGAATCCCCGGCCTGCCTGTACCAAGGACCCCAAAACGGGATGGGCTCGTCGCAATTGCGGTATGAGCCCGGTGTAAAGAGGGGAATCCCCGGCCTGCCTGTACCAAGGTCCCCGAAACTGGGTAGTGAATCGAATCACTGAATGGACTATTGCAGGGGGCGTGCCAGTTTTTAACAAGTTGCAACAGAAAGCCGCCCAACAGCGCTGAAAGCCCCGTAATTCGGGGTTTTTGTGTTTCTGCGTTATGGTTTTTTTTGCAAATGAAGGCGGGGTTTCAGATCGGTTGTCGTGCTCGATTGCGGTTCACGGTGCATTGCCGCGGTGCATTGAGTTCTAAATGTGGGAGCGGGCTTGCTCGCGAAAGCGGTGTGTCATTCAACATCAATGTTGAATGTGATGGCCTCTTCGCGAGCAAGCCCGCTCCCACATGGGTTTGATGTCAGCCACAAAAGACGGCTTGGCACAAAACCTGTAGGAGCGAGGCTTGCCCGCGAATGGATCCAGAGAACGACGAAGGCCTGACTAGCCCTCATCCCCCTCATCATCATCCCCACCATCAACCTTCATCCCCAATTCCTTGATCTTGCGCGTCAAGGTATTGCGGCCCCAACCCAGCAACACGGCAGCGTCGCGGCGGCGGCCGGCGGTATGTTTGAGGGCGGTTTCGATCATGATCCGCTCGAAGGCTGGCACGGCACTGTCCAGAAGACTCGACTGGCCGCGAGCCAACGCCTGATCAGCCCACTGACGCAACGCTTGCTCCCAATTGGTCACCGGTGCCGAATCCTGCGGCAGGCTCAGCAGCTCTGGCGGCAGATCGCTGATGTGCACTTCGCGACCCGAAGCCATCACCGTGATCCAGCGGCAGGTGTTCTCCAGCTGACGCACGTTGCCTGGCCACGGCAGATTCTTCAGGTATTCCTCGGTTTCGCTTTTCAGCAGCTTCGGTTCCACTGCCAGTTCTTGCGCGGCGCGGCTGAGGAAATGCTTGGCCAAGGTCGGGATGTCTTCGCGACGGTCCGACAGCCGTGGAATGTGGATGCGGATCACGTTGAGGCGGTGGAACAAGTCCTCACGGAATTTTCCGGCATGCACCAGGGTTTCCAGATTCTGGTGAGTCGCGGCGATGATGCGCACGTCGACCTTCACCGGCACATGACCGCCGACACGGTAGAACTCACCGTCCGCCAATACCCGCAGCAAGCGCGTCTGAGTGTCCGCCGGCATATCGCCGATTTCATCGAGGAACAGTGTGCCGCCATCAGCCTGCTCAAAACGCCCGCGACGCAGGTTAGCCGCGCCGGTAAAAGCGCCTTTTTCATGGCCGAATAGCTCGGACTCCATCAGATCCTTGGGGATCGCCGCCATGTTCAGCGCAATGAACGGCGAGGCCGCCCGTGGGCTGTGACGGTGCAGGGCGTGGGCCACCAGTTCTTTACCGGTACCGGATTCGCCATTGATCAGCACGGTGATGTTGGAGTGGCTCAAGCGGCCGATGGCGCGAAACACTTCCTGCATCGCCGGTGCTTCGCCGATGATTTCTGGCGTACGGGTCAGGGCGACCGGGACTTCCAGGCCTTGCTGTTCCTGAGCATGCTGGTTGGCGCGCTTGACCAGTGAAACCGCTTCGTCGACATCGAACGGCTTGGGCAGGTATTCGAACGCGCCACCCTGATAGGACGCGACAGCGCTGTCCAGGTCGGAGTGCGCGGTCATGATGATGACCGGCAGTCGTGGGTGCTGTTCGCGAATCCGTGCCAGAAGGTCCAGGCCGCTGGCACCCGGCATGCGGATGTCGGAGATGATCACGTCCGGCTGCTGGCGCGCCAGGCGGCTCATCACGCCGTCGGCGCTGTCGAAGCTTTGCGTGGTCATGCCTTCCTGCTGCAAGGCTTTTTCCAGGACCCAACGGATAGAACGGTCGTCATCGACGATCCACACGGTTTCACTACGGCTCATGTCGATGTGGCTCCTTGTTCCAGTGGCAGAAAGATCGAGAACGTGGTGTGGCCTGGATGGCTTTCACATTCGATCAGGCCCTGGTGCTGGCTGATGATGTTCTGGGTAATGGCCAGGCCCAGCCCGGTACCGTCCGGGCGACCGCTGACCATGGGAAAGAAGATGGTTTCCTGCAGCTCGGCGGGGATCCCCGGGCCGTTGTCGATGATTTCGATCTTGGTCACCAGGCGGTGGCGCACGTGACCGATGGTGAACTGGCGCATGGCGCGGGTACGCAAGCTGATGCGGCCAAGGCGCAGCTCGTTCTGGCTACTGATGGCCTGCATCGCGTTGCGCACAATGTTCAGGACGGCCTGAATCATCTGTTCGCGATCGATCAACACATCCGGAATGCTTGGGTCGTAGTCACGCACCAAAGTGATGCAGCCCTGACTTTCGGCCTCTACCAGCTGACCCACGCGCTCCAGCACTTCATGGACATTGCACATGGCCAGTGACGGCAATTTGTTGGAGCCGAGCATGCGATCCACCAGATTGCGCAGGCGATCGGCTTCTTCAATGATGACGTTGGTGTAATCGCGCAGGCTTTCTTCCGGCAATTCACGGGCGAGCAACTGAGCCGCGCCACGAATCCCGCCGAGCGGGTTTTTGATTTCATGGGCGAGGCCGCGTACCAGCATCTTGCTGGTCTCCTGCTTCGACAGCTGCGCCTCTTCCTTGGTGATCCGCAACAAGCGGTCACGCGGGTGAACCTCCAGCAACAGCAGCGTATTGCCATTGCTCAGGATCGGTGTCACGGCGTAGTCGACGGTCAGGGTCTGGCCGGTGAGGGCGGTGAGCATCGCTTCGCGCTTGGTGAACGGGTGCGCCTGCTGGACTGCCTGGCGCAGGGAGTTCAGCGCCTCGGTGGATTCGGTGAACAACTCGCTGATGAACTGTCCATGGCTACGCTGGCCGCTGATGGCCAGCAGCATTTCCGCCGCCGGGTTCATGTACTCAAGGCGCAGTTCGGCGTCGAGCAGAATGGTTGCGGTGGTCAGGTTGTCGAGTAGCAAGCGGTGTAGTGCGTCGCTAATGGTCATCAGGACCTCTTTTGGAGCAGGGCATGCGCATGAATAACGCGCCGATACGGGGAAAATGCAAAAACCAAACCAAGGCTCCGAAAAGAAGCGTTTAGAGCCTGAAACAGGCGTTTAACGCTCATTTGCGTGGCGTTCTGCCAGCTTTTGCGGGTACTTTCGAACCAAAATGGGTTGTGTTGTGAGTACTGTGCACTCTATTGCACCAATATAGTGCGCAAACCTGAACGAAGTAAAAGAAGCGCAGGAAGGTCGGACATGTAGGAGTCAGGCTTGCCGACGAAGGCGTCCTTAAGAGCGCTTTCGCCGGCAAGCCTGGCTCCTACACGGGCATTAGCGCCAGAAGGAGCTTTCTTCTTCGGGTTTGTCTTTGAGGGGGCATTCCGGCCGTTGGCCGTAGTCGGTAAGGACGCAGGGTTTGACCTGACGTTTCTGCGCGAGGGAAATGCGCTGCATGTGGAAGGGTTGATTGGCCGTGCGTTCGACGGTACGGCCCTGTTCGTCGAGGATTTCCACCGACAGGTTGTGGCTGCCGCGATCGATGTTGCTCAGGGCGAACACCGGGCTCGGGCCAGGCTCGGCGGTGGGTTGTCCATCCAGTAGCAGGCGATAGCGATGGCCCTGTTGCAGGCCGGGTTCGCTGGTAACGCTGACGATCAATTCACCGGCAGTGCTACGGATCGTGGCATCCGGGTCCGGCACCAGCACACGAAGCATGTCGTAATGAAACAGTGGTTTGGCTTTCGTGGCCGTCATTGGCGCGGTGCTGCTCGGGTTGGCCGACATCCGATTGCTGGTCGCCAGTGGTACACGCTTGGCATTACGGGTGCCCGGCTGATCGGTGAAGACCCGATTGCCTTGGGCGTCTATGTAGGTAAAAACCTCGGCCAATGCCGGCAGGCCGATCAGGCATGCGACCAACAGCCAGTACCTCAAGGCTTATGCACCCGTTGTACGGTGAAGGTCACGGTGGGGCTCTGCTGCACCACGTTTTGCCCATCGATCACCTGAACCGCGAGGCGGTGTTCGCCACGGTCGATGTTCACCAGTTGCAGAATCGGCACGTTGCTCGGTTGGCCGTAGGGTTGATCGTCCAGTAACAGCCTGAATCGATGAGAGCCTTGCAGGCGCGGTTGGATCAATGCGCTGACCGTGAACGTGCCGTTGTTGGCGCGCAGGGCTTCTTCGGTGGGCAAGCCGGTTAGCTCCAGTACTTGATAGGCGCTGCCGGGCTGTTCGCGGCTACTGGCTTGCGCAGGCGCTACAGGTTCGCTCGGAGGTTGAAGCTCGACGCTGTTGAGCGGTGGCAACTCCACGGGCTGAGCCTTTACGCCATCGGGCGGTTGATTGCTGTACGCGGTGTTGCCGTTGGCGTCGGTGTATTTGTAGATCTGCGCGGCGGCGGGCAGGGCGATCAGCACAAGCAGGCATAACAACAATGAGCGCATTGCAGGCTTCCATTGGCCGTTGGGCAAGTGTCCGGCCCTGTTCCGTTCATGGCGACAGCATAGAGCACTTCAGCGCACGCCGGCAGACCGGCTCAGCGGCTGGCGCTGCACAACTCGGCGGTGGCGCGTACCTGGGCGAGTTTTCGCAGTGGCGCTTGGGCGCCGGTTTTATTGGCCTTGGCCAGCCATGACGGGCACTGCGGGTCGTTGCGATAAGGGCTGAAATCGGCCAGTTGTTGCAGCAGGCGTTTTTGTAACTGATCAAGTTGGGGGCGGATCTGCCCGATGAGATCGGGGCGAGGATCATTGGGCGCCTTGCCTTGGGCATGCCAGTCAGACAGGTGCGCGTATTGCACCAGTTTGTTGGCCTCGATCTGCGCCGAGAAGAACTGTTCGACGGCTTCGTTGCTCAATTTATAGGCAGGTGCCAGAGCGACAGCACCGGCAATGACTTCGCGCTCGCGCTGCCGGTCTTCGACAGGTTTGCCGCTGTCCCATTTGCTCAGCGCGACCTGATCGGCAATCGCCAGGCGTTCTTCGATGGTGCCAAGCAACGGGGCGAGGGCGGCAGGTGCCGGGCTGGCAAAAGCACTGTTGGCCAGCAGGGCGGTGAGCAGGGCAAGGCATGGACGTAGGCGCATGGGGCATCTCGGCTTTATCGGATGAAAGCCATGATGCACGCAACCGGGCATCCGATGACAGACGGTCGCCCATAAAAAAGGCCTCCCGAAGGAGGCCTCTCTTTTGTCACGCCGCGTAGCGCGGCGCTACCGGATCAGCAGCTGTAGTACAGCTCATATTCCAGTGGGTGTACGAAGGTGCGAACCTTGATTTCTTCTTCGCTTTTCAGGGCGATGTAAGCGTCGATGAAGTCGTCGCTGAAAACGCCGCCTTTGGTCAGGAACGCACGACCTTTGTCCAGCTCTTCCAGGGCTTCTTTCAGGCTGCCGCAAACTTGTGGGATCTCTTTCGCCTCTTCAGGCGGCAGGTCGTACAGGTTTTTGTCAGCTGCGTCGCCAGGGTGGATCTTGTTCTGGATGCCGTCCAGGCCAGCCATCAACAGTGCAGCGAAGCCCAGGTACGGGTTAGCTGCCGGATCCGGGAAGCGAGCTTCGATACGGCGAGCGCGAGGGCTGGACACGTAAGGAATACGGATCGAAGCCGAACGGTTGCGAGCCGAGTAAGCCAGCATCACTGGCGCTTCGAAACCTGGGACCAGACGCTTGTAGGAGTTGGTCGACGGGTTGGTGAAGCCGTTCAGAGCCTTACCGTGCTTGATGATGCCGCCGATGAAGTACAGAGCGGTATCGGACAGGCCGGCATAGCCTTCGCCAGCGAAGGTGTTCTTGCCATCTTTGGCGATGGACAGGTGAACGTGCATACCCGAACCGTTGTCGCCGTACAGAGGCTTAGGCATGAAGGTCGCGGTGCGGCCATATGCATCAGCAACGTTATGTACGCAGTACTTCAGGGTCTGAACTTCGTCAGCCTTGGCAACCAGGGTGTTGAACTTCACGCCGATTTCGTTCTGACCGGCAGTCGCCACTTCGTGGTGGTGAACTTCGATGACCAGGCCCATTTCTTCCATGGCGTTGCACATGGAGGTACGGATTTCGTGGTCGTGGTCGAACGGCGGAACAGGGAAGTAGCCGCCTTTGACGCCTGGACGGTGGCCTTTGTTGCCGCCTTCCACGTCCTGGTCGGACATCCACGAACCTTGTTCGGAGAAGATTTTGAACATCGAACCGGAGATGTCGGACTTGAACTTCACTTCGTCGAAGATGAAGAATTCAGGCTCTGGACCAACGAATACGGTGTCGCCGATACCGGTCGACTTCAGGTATTCCTCGGCACGCTTGGCGATCGCACGTGGGTCACGGTCGTAGCCTTGCATGGTCGAAGGCTCGATCACGTCGCAAACCAGGATCAGGGTCGGCTCTTCGGTGAACGGGTCGAGAACGGCAGTGCTGTCGTCCGGCATCAGGATCATGTCGGAAGCTTCGATGCCTTTCCAGCCAGCGATGGAGGAACCGTCGAACATTTTGCCTTCTTCGAAGAAAGCTTCATCCAGCCCATCGCGAGCCGGCATGGTCACGTGGTGCTGAGTGCCTTTTGTGTCCGTGAAGCGCAGATCAATCCACTTGACGTCATGATCTTTGATGAGTTGAACCGACTTCGACATAGTGTCCTCCGGGTGGCTTCGGGCTTAGTAGTGGATGCCCTTAGAATGTGGGTGATGCCGGCGCGAATACTCTGCCAAGGCAACCTGCCTCACAAGGGAGCAAATTGCATGCCAGTGCCCCACCATGGGTTTTTTGCCCCAATATCACGCTTATAAAGGTGCAAAGCCTCGAAAAGCGCCAAACCTCGCCCTGTAATGTAGCGTCGAATTCCATAAATGACCTGTTTTGGTGCGCACAAAACCTTCTGCACATTAACTGGTTAAACCTTGAGCAATTTCCGCTATAATCCGCGCCCCCCTTTTTCGGCTGGCCCAGCGCGCGCTGTTTTCATGAAACTAATCGTAAAAGTCTTCCCCGAGATCACCATCAAGAGCCGCCCGGTACGGATGCGTTTCATCCGCCAGTTGGCCAAAAACATCCGTACCGTGCTCCGCGATCTGGACCCGGCTGTGGTGGTCAACGGTGTGTGGGACAATCTCGAGCTGGAAACCCGCGTCAGCGAGCCGAAAGCCCTGAAGGAGATGACCGAGCGCCTGAGCTGCATGCCGGGTATCGCGCATTTCCTGCAGGTCGATGAATACCCGTTGGGCGACTTCGACGACATCGTCGCCAAGTGCAAGCAGCATTTCGGTGACGCCCTGGCCGGGAAGATTTTTTCGGTGCGCTGCAAGCGTGCCGGCAAGCACGAATTCAGCTCCATGGACGTCGAGAAATACGTCGGCAGCCAACTGCGTCGTCAGTGCGGCGCCGCCGGAATCTCGCTCAAAGCGCCGGAAATCGAAGTTCGCATCGAAATTCGCGACAAACGGTTGTTCGTGATCCACAGCCAGCACAACAGCATCGGCGGTTATCCGCTGGGTGCCCTGGAACAGACGCTTGTACTGATGTCCGGTGGCTTCGATTCCACCGTCGCCGCCTACCAGATCATGCGCCGCGGGCTGATGAGCCATTTCTGCTTCTTCAATCTGGGCGGACGAGCCCACGAACTGGGCGTCATGGAAGTCGCGCACTTCATCTGGAAGAAGTACGGCAGCTCCCAACGCGTGTTATTTGTCAGTGTGCCGTTCGAGGAAGTACTGGGAGAAATTCTCGGGAAAGTCGATAACAGTCATATGGGCGTAGTTTTGAAGCGTATGATGTTGCGCGCTGCTTCCCGTATTGCCGATCGGCTGGAGATCGAAGCGCTGGTCACCGGCGAAGCGATTTCCCAGGTGTCGAGCCAGACGTTGCCGAACCTGTCCGTGATCGACTGCGTGACCGACAAGCTGGTCTTGCGCCCGCTGATCGCCAGTCACAAGCAGGACATCATCGACCTGGCCAACGAAATCGGTACTGCCGATTTCGCCAAGCATATGCCGGAATACTGCGGGGTCATCTCGGTGAACCCAAAGACCCACGCCAAGCGTCCGCGCGTGGAGCATGAAGAGAAAGAATTCGACATGGCGGTCCTTGAGCGTGCGCTCGAGAACGCCAAACTGGTGCCGATCGATCGCGTAATCGACGAATTGGGCCAGGATTTGCAGATCGAAGAAGTCAGCGAAGCTCTGGCGGGCCAGATCATCATCGACATCCGTCACCCGGATGCCGCTGAAGACGAGCCGCTGGAACTTGCTGGCATTGAGGTGCAGACGATGCCGTTTTATGCATTGAACGCTCGTTTCAAGGAACTGGACCCTACTCGCCAGTACCTGCTGTATTGCGACAAAGGCGTGATGAGTCGCCTGCATGCCCACCATTTGCTCAGTGAGGGGCATGCCAATGTGCGCGTTTATCGACCGAGCTAAGTGCCCGGGGCTGTTTGCCTGTGGCCTGCGTCACCGGCCCCCCGACGCCGCCGTCAAGCTGTAACGGCTTTGCCGGACTCTACTGTAAATCGCTGCCAAGACTTGTCAGCACACCGAATCCTCTGATCGAGATACACAAGTGATCGAAAATCTACGCAACATCGCCATCATTGCTCACGTTGACCATGGTAAAACCACCCTGGTAGACAAACTCTTGCGTCAATCCGGCACCCTGGAGCGCAACGAGCTCAACGACGAGCGCGTGATGGACTCCAACGACCAGGAGAAAGAGCGCGGTATTACCATTCTGGCGAAAAACACCGCCATCAACTGGAACGGCTACCACATCAACATCGTGGACACCCCGGGCCACGCCGACTTCGGCGGCGAAGTTGAACGCGTAATGTCGATGGTTGACTCCGTTCTGCTGCTGGTTGACGCTCAAGACGGCCCTATGCCGCAAACCCGTTTCGTGACCAAGAAGGCTTTCGAAGCCGGCCTGCGTCCAATCGTGGTGATCAACAAGGTTGACCGTCCAGGCGCGCGTCCGGACTGGGTTCTGGACCAGATCTTCGACCTGTTCGACAACCTCGGTGCTACCGAAGAACAGCTGGACTTCAAAGTCGTCTACGCCTCGGCCCTGAACGGCATTGCCGGTCTGGAACACACCGACATGGCTGAAGACATGACTCCGCTGTACCAGTCGATCGTCGACAACGTACCTGCGCCGAAAGTCGACCGTGACGGTCCGTTCCAGATGCAAATCTCCGCTCTGGACTACAACAGCTTCCTGGGTGTTATCGGCGTTGGCCGTATCGCTCGTGGTCGCATCAAGCCGAACACTCCGGTTGTTGCTATCGACGCCGACGGCAAGAAGCGTAACGGTCGTATCCTGAAGCTGATGGGTCACCACGGCCTGCACCGCATCGACGTTGAAGAAGCAGCTGCCGGCGACATCGTCTGCATCAGCGGCTTCGACCAGCTGTTCATCTCCGACACTCTGTGCGACCCACTGAACGTCGAAGCGATGAAGCCGCTGACCGTTGACGAGCCAACCGTTTCCATGACCTTCCAGGTAAACGACTCGCCTTTCTGCGGTAAAGAAGGCAAGTTCGTCACCAGCCGTAACATCAAGGAACGTCTGGATAAAGAACTGCTCTACAACGTTGCTCTGCGCGTTGAAGAAGGCGACACCGCCGACAAGTTCAAAGTCTCCGGCCGTGGTGAGCTGCACCTCTCGGTACTGATCGAAACCATGCGTCGCGAAGGCTTCGAAATGGGTGTTGGTCGTCCGGAAGTGATCATCCGCATGGTTGACGGCGTCAAGCACGAACCGTACGAAAACGTGACCATCGACCTGCCGGAAGAATCGCAAGGTTCGATCATGGAACAGATCGGTATCCGTAAAGGCGACCTGACCAACATGGTTCCGGATGGCAAGGGCCGTGTGCGCCTTGAGTACAACATCCCGGCTCGTGGCTTGATCGGTTTCCGTAACGAGTTCCTGACCCTGACCTCCGGTGCAGGCATCCTGACCTCGATCTTCGACCGTTACGACGTGATGAAGTCCGGCGACATGTCCGGCCGTCAGAACGGCGTGCTGGTTTCGGTTGCTACCGGTAAGGCGCTGACTTACTCGCTGGAAACCCTGCAAGCTCGCGGCAAACTGTTCCTGGGTCACGGTGAAGACGTGTACGAAGGTCAAATCGTCGGCATCAACAGCCGCGACAACGACCTGGGCGTCAACCCAACCAAAGGCAAGAAGCTCGACAACATGCGTGCTTCGGGTAAAGACGAAACCATCGCTCTGGTTCCGCCTATCCGCTTCACCCTGGAGCAGGCTCTGGAATTCGTTCAAGAAGACGAATTGTGCGAAGTCACTCCTAAGTCCATCCGTCTTCGTAAGAAGATCCTGGGCGAAAGCGAGCGTACCCGCGCTGCCAAGAAAGCTGGTAACTGAGTTTCGACTTAGTTAGCGCTTAAAAAAACGCCCCCGACCGCAAGGTCGGGGGCGTTTTTGTTTGTCTGGGGCTTGTGCGGTGTCAATTCGGGCCCCTTCGCGGGCAAGCCTCGCTCCTACAGGTCATGCACCGTTCTTATGACGCGTGCAAAACCCGTAGGAGCGAGGCTTGCCCGCGAAGGCGATCTATCCGGCAGCGCGATTCCGGATCAGAACTTCTCAAGCGTCCTACGGCTGGCGCTGTTCTCGCGCACCACTTCTTTAGGCTTGTACGCGCAATACCCCGGCCGCGGTCCGATCTTCGGGTGATTGCGGCAGGTATCCGGGCGCTTATCATAAATAGTGCACAAACGGCTCTTGCGATCCAGGTACAGGCAATCGTTGTTGCTCATGCGCTGAAGGGTGAAGATCTCGGACTTCTGGTTATAGCGCTCGACGATTCCTTCCTTCTGCAAACGCTTGGCGATGTTCTTCGGCGGATCGCCACGCTCGAATTCGTCGACAATGCCGATACGGATCAGATCCTTGATCTTGACCTCGACCGGCAAGGTGCAGCAGCTGGACACGCAGGAACCGCACATCGGGGCAGAGTATTTTGCCCAGGTATCGAGGCGATCGATCTCCGCGGCGGCGATCAGGTTGGGCTTCATCATCGGTTGTTACCAGCGTGTGCATCAGGGCGCGCGATCATACCGGGACTGGTGGATTTTTGAACAACCTTTCGCCAGATTTTTTCGCTTGGCGCAAAATAATCCCTGTGTCCGGCACGGCCCCTGCATTGTTTCTGGCACGCGACAACGTAATGTCGACCTATCTCGCACTAACAGGAAAAACTGCCGAACCAGAGTCTCAATGGTCTGTCAGACCGACTAGGCTCAGACAACTTCACGCTCGCTCGAGGTCTTATCGATGACTCAAGAACCACTTGTTCGCGAAGCAGAGGTGGCCGCATTCCGCGACGCCGTCTTGACCAAGCTTACCTACGCGGTGGGCAAAGACCCTGATCACGCCTTCGACCACGACTGGTTCGAAGCCATCGCCCTGGCGGCGCGCGATCACATGGTCGAGCACTGGATGGACCACACCCGGCAGATCTACCGCAAAGGCCAGAAACGGGTCTATTACCTCTCCCTTGAATTCCTGATCGGCCGCTTGCTCTATGACAGCCTGAGCAATCTCGGCCTGCTCGATGTGGCTCGCGAGGCCATGACCGAACTTGGCGTCGACATCGAACGCATCCGTCTGCTGGAACCCGATGCGGCGCTGGGCAACGGAGGTCTCGGGCGTCTGGCGGCGTGCTTCATGGAAAGCATGTCGACCCTCGGCATCGCCGGCCATGGTTACGGCATTCGTTACGAACACGGTTTGTTCCGTCAGGCCATCGTCGACGGCTGGCAGCAGGAGCAGACCGAACACTGGCTGGATTTCGGCAACCCGTGGGAGTTCGAACGGCCGGAGGTCGCCTACCCGATCGGCTTCGGCGGCAGTGTCGAAACCGTGACCGATGAAAACGGCAAATCCAGGCAAGTCTGGTCCCCGGCGGAAACCGTGCGGGCCATTGCCTATGACACCCCGGTGGTCGGTTGGCGCGGCGCGAGTGTCAACACGCTGCGACTGTGGCGTGCCCGGGCCATGGAAGAGTTGCACCTGGAGCGCTTCAACGCTGGCGACCACCTGGGCGCGGTGGCAGAAGTGGCCCGGGCCGAAAGTATCTCCCGCGTGCTCTACCCGGCGGACAGCACCGAGGCCGGCCAGGAACTGCGTCTGCGTCAGGAATACTTCTTCGTCGCTGCATCCCTGCAGGATTTGTTGCGCCGCCATCGCAACATGCACACCTCGGTGCTGACCCTGGGCGATCACGCGGCCATTCAACTCAACGACACTCACCCCTCGATTGCCGTGGCCGAGCTGATGCGTCAGTTGGTCGACGTTTATGACGTGGCGTGGGATGCGGCGTGGCAAGTTACGGTCGACACGCTGTCGTACACCAACCACACGCTGTTGCCGGAGGCGCTGGAAACCTGGCCGGTCGGTTTGATGGAGCGGATGCTGCCACGGCACAT
Organism: Pseudomonas sp. PDM24; assembly: GCF_019218905.1. Taxonomy (NCBI): domain Bacteria; kingdom Pseudomonadati; phylum Pseudomonadota; class Gammaproteobacteria; order Pseudomonadales; family Pseudomonadaceae; genus Pseudomonas; species Pseudomonas sp. PDM24. Next base: position 167,048 of record NZ_JAHUWR010000004.1, read on the forward strand.
GCAGATCATTTACTTGATCAACGCCCAGCACATCGACTCATTGCGGGCCAAGGGCGTTCACGATTTCGACGTGTTGCGTGCGGTGTCGCTGATCGAGGAGGACAACGGTCGTCGCGTGCGCATGGGCAATCTGGCATTCCTTGGTTCTCACAGCGTCAACGGCGTGTCCGGCCTGCATACGCAACTGATGCGCAGCACCGTGTTTTCCGAGTTACATAAACTCTATCCGGAGCGGATCAACAACAAGACCAACGGCATTACTTTCCGCCGCTGGCTCTACCAGGCCAACCCCGAGCTGACCTCGATGATGGTCGACGCCCTCGGCCCGGATATGCTGGATAACCCCGAAGAAAGCCTGATAGGGCTGGAACCGTTTGCCGAGAAGACTGCATTCCGCAAACAGTTCGCCGAACAGCGGCTGCACAGCAAGAAAGCCTTGGCATACCTGATTCATGAACGGCTGGGGGTCGCGATCAACCCGGCGGCGATGTTCGACGTGCAGGTCAAGCGGATCCACGAATACAAACGTCAGTTGCTCAACCTGCTGCACACCGTTGCGCTGTACCAGGCGATTCGTGCCGAACCGGAAATCGACTGGGTGCCGCGGGTGAAGATCTTCGCCGGCAAGGCGGCGGCCAGTTATCACCAGGCCAAATTGATCATCAAACTGACCAACGACATCGCCCGGGTGGTCAACAACGACCCGACCGTGCGTGGTTTGCTTAAAGTGGTGTTCTTGCCCAACTACAACGTCAGCCTGGCCGAAAGCATCATTCCAGCGGCGGATTTGTCGGAACAGATTTCCACCGCAGGCTTCGAAGCCTCGGGCACCAGCAACATGAAGTTCGGCCTCAACGGCGCGCTGACCATCGGCACCCTGGACGGGGCCAACGTGGAGATGAGCGAGCGCATTGGTGTCGAACACATGTTCATCTTCGGCCTCAGCGCCGAGCAAGTGGAAGCGCGCAAACTCAACCATGAGTTCAGCGCGGCACCGGACATTGCCGCCTCCCATCGACTCAACGATGTGTTGCAAGCGATTCGCGGAGGGGTGTTCTCACCAGACGATCCGTCCCGCTACACCACACTGATTGATTCGCTGGTGGACTATGACCGCTTCCTGGTCTGCGCCGATTTCGACTCTTACTGGAACGCTCAGATGCGGGTCGAGGCTCATTGGCACGACTCCAAAGAGTGGTGGCGCTCGGCGGTATTGAGCAGCGCGCGGATGGGCTGGTTCTCGTCCGACCGGACCATTCGCGAGTACGCCACGGATATCTGGAAGGCTTTGGAGTAACTTTCTGCAACAAATGTGCGCAAGGCCCAACGTCCGTTGGGCCTGATCGATATACTAAGCACCAACTTGACCCTTGTGGGAGCGGGCTTGCTCGCGAAAGCGGACCGACATTCAACATCATTGTCGAATGTCAGGCCCTCTTCGCGAGCAAGCCCGCTCCCACATTGGATTTGTGGTGCAGATGCAATCTGCTCTCACACTGGACTCCGGGTGTCTGCTCACTAGACTGAGCTTTGACGCTGTATCGCCCGGATTCGCCCCGCCGCGGGGCCGCTTAGGGATATCGACCATGCAATGGATGTTCATGCTGATTGGGCTGCTGCTGGGCTGGCTACTCGACGAGTCGTTCAGCGATGCGCTGTTGGGCGCTTTGCTCGGGCTGGGTATTGGCCAAGCCATCCGCATCGGCCGCTTGAGTACTCAAAGCGCCGAGCAGCGACGCTTGCTCGATCAGGCGCAAGTTGCGCTGAATGCGGTCGAGCAGCGATTGGCATTGCTGGAAGTGTCGGGCGTCAAAACACCTGAAGCCATTGAACCTGCGCCTAGCGAGCCGGTTCCATCCCCTGAAATCATTCTTGAACAAGCGCCTCTCGCATCCCCGGAGCTGATCTGGGAGCTGCCGCCTGAATTTGAACCCATCACGGCGGCCGCCACCGAAACCAGTCGTCCGCTACCCGATGATCTCTGGAAACCCGAACCGGTTGCCCGTGAACCACAGCCGCCGGCGGCGCCTCGCGGCCCGAACTTCATCGAGCGCGCCATCAGCGGCGCGCGCAACTGGTTGTTCGGCGGTAATACCGTGTTGCGGGTCGGCGTGGTGCTGTTGTTCCTCGGCCTGGCCTTCCTGTTGCGCTACGCCACCGAAGGCATGGTAGTGCCGGTCGAGTTGCGTTACGCCGGTGTCGCGGCGGCGGCCTTGGGCTTGCTCGCGCTGGGCTGGTGGCTGCGTCTGCGCAACAGCAATTACGCGTTGATGCTGCAAGGCACCGGGATCGCGGTGTTGTACCTGACCGTATTTGCCGCGATGCGTCTGCATCCATTGCTCGACCCCACGGCTGCACTGGGGCTGTTGGTGGTGGTGACGGTGTTCTCGGCAATTCTCGCCATTACCCAAAACGCCTTGGGCTTGGCCGCCGCAGCTGCCCTGGGTGGTTTCGCCGCGCCGATCCTGACCTCCACCGGCGCCGGCAACCATGTCGCGCTGTTCAGCTACTTCGCCTTGCTCAATGCCGGCATCCTCGCCATCGCGTGGTTCAAGGCCTGGCGGCTGCTTAACCTGATCGGTTTTGTCGGCACCTTCGGCATCGGGTTGGCCTGGGGTCTGCGTTCCTATACACCGGAATTGCTGTGGAGTACCGAGCCGTTCCTGATTCTGTTTTTCCTGATGTACCTGGCCATCGGCTTGTTGTTCGCCCGGCGCAAACTGCTGGAAATGAGCGATGCGCCCGAGGACGACAGCCGCGAGGCGCTGCTGCACTGGTCGGCGCGCAAGGGCGATTACGTCGACGGCACGATGCTGTTCGCCCCTCCGCTGGTGGGTTTCGGTTTGCAGTTCGCGCTGGTGGAGCATCTGGAATTTGCCGCCGCCTTCAGCGCCTTGGCACTGGGCATGATTTACATGGGGCTGGCCCGATTGCTGATGGGCGGTCGAGCATTGTTGTTGGCGGAAACCTGTCTGGCGTTGGGGGTGATTTTCGCCAGCCTGGCGATTCCCTTGGGGCTCGACGCGCGTTGGACCGCAGCTGCCTGGGCGGTGGAAGGCGCGGGGATTTTCTGGCTCGGTCTGCGTCAACAACGACCGCTGGCGCGAGCCTTTGCCTTGCTGCTGCAGCTGGGCTCGGCACTGGCCTTTCTCAGTGAGCTGCGGACTGGTGAGAGCAGCCTGCTCGATGGCGCACCGCTGGGAGCGTTGATGCTCGGCGTGGCGCTGCTGTTCAGCTTCTACCAGTTGCGCAAAGCGTTGCCTGAACAGGCGTCGCAGTGGGAGCGCCAAGCACTGCCGGTGCTGGCCTGTCTGGGGCTGACGTTCCTCTATCTGCTGGCGCCGCTGTTTTTCTTCACCCACGGCACGGCGATCAGTTGGGCGCTGGCCGGGTTGGCGACGCTGTTCGTCGGCCTGCGCCTGCAATCGCGAACCTTCCTGTTCACCGCGTTCGCTGTGCAACTGCTTGGCGGTGCGTTGTTCCTGTTGCGGCTGCAAGGGGCGGGCGGCGAGTCTGCCGCGGTGTTCAGCGCCGGTTGGAGCGGTTTGCTCAGCGCGTCCCTGATCGGGCTGGCATTGATCGCCGGGATGTTGCTGGCGGCCCGCGACGAAATGGTGCGCAGCGACGTGCGTTTGCTGCGCGGCTTGTCAGTGGTGTTGCTGGCCGGCCTGGTGCTGATCAACCTCGCGGTGCTGTTCGTGTTGCCGTGGCAAACCGCGAGCGCGGTGTGGGCCGCCAGTGGTTTGTTCATCATCTGGTTGAGCCTGTACCTGAAGCAGCGCGTGAGTTTTGTCTTTGGTCTGCTGTTGCAGGTGATCGGTGGCGCGGCGTTCCTGTTCGCCGGGCCAGACCTGCTCGGCCCGCTGCTCAGCGAAGGGTTGCGACCGTTGGCGCATAGCGGTTTCTGGACGCCGCTGGTGCTAGGGCTGGCCGCCTTCGTCGGGGCCTGGCGTTTGCAGCTCGGCAACCATGCCTCGGCCTTCGATGGGTTGAGCCTGCAGCGCTTGTCCGAAGTATTGCTGGTGTGGGGCGCGGGTTGGTGGGCGCTGGCGTGGGTCAGCGAAGTGCTGCGCTTTGCGCCGTTGAATCTGCAAGCCACTTTGTTGCTGGCCTTCGCCGCCGTGAGTGTCGCGCTGTGGGCGGTGTTGGCGCTACGCATGAAGTGGTCGTCGCTGGGCTTGCTCTGCACGTTGCTGATTCCCGCTGCCGGTTTGGTGCTGCTCGCGGCCTGGCATTCGCGTTATCACCCGGCCGCCAACTTCGGCTGGCTGGTTTGGATCGCGGTGTTTGTCGTGCATTTCATCTCGCTGCGGCGTCTGGCGCCGACGCTGCCCGCAACAGCCCTGAGCACCGCCCATGTGCTCGGCTGCTGGCTGTTGATCGGCGTGTTGGCCCTGGAGCTGCGTTACGGTCTGCTGCTGTTGTCGGAACAGTACAACGCCTGGCGCTGGTTGGGCTGGGCGATTCTGCCGAGCCTGTATCTGGTGCTGATGGCTGCACCGCGTGCGTGGCCATGGCCGGTGTCGGCTTATCCCCGCGAGTACCGGGTCTATGCCGCTGCGCCGTTGGCACTGTTGATGCTCGGCTGGTTCTGGTTGGCGAACATCGCCAGTGACGGCACCGCCGAGCCGTTGCCGTATGTGCCACTGATCAACCCGCTGGAGCTGGGCCTGCTGTTTGCCCTGTTCGGCGTTTACATCTGGTCTCGCAGCGCCGTGGCGCAACTGGCAATTCGCAAGGAGTACGCCGATAACGCCACGCAAGTGATCGCCGGGGTTTCGCTGTTCGTCTTCTTCACCGCGCTGGTGATGCGCGCGGCTCACCATTGGGGTGGCGTGCCGTACGCGCTGGATCTGCTGCTTGGGTCGATGTTGGTGCAGGCCGGCCTGTCCATCGTCTGGACCCTGATGGCCCTGAGTCTGATGATCGGTGGGCATCTGCGTCATCGCCGCGAAGTCTGGCTGATCGGCGCGGCGCTGATCGCGTTGGTGGTCGCCAAGCTGTTCTTCGTTGAATTGAGTAACCGCGGCGGGCTCGCGCGGATCGTGTCGTTTATCGGCGTTGGCGTGTTGCTGTTGGTGGTGGGCTATTTCGCTCCATTGCCACCCAAGCGTGCCGAAGCTGTGCCGGATGTTGAAAAACCGGCCCCTGAAACCGAAGGAGTGTCGTCTTGAGTCAGAAACTGAACCTGGGCTGGTGGGGGGCTGTGGTGTTGGGTGTGACGCTGTCGGCCGGCGCGCAGGAAAAACCGGCGGACTTTGCCGCGCAGGTGCCGTTGTCGGTGAGTGGCGAAGGCCCGTGGTATCGCCTGGAATTGCCCTTGGGCGTGCAACTGAAAGCGCGGCAAACCGATCTCAGCGATCTACGCGTGTTCAACGCCGCCGGTGAGCCTCAGGCTTATGCGCTGGCCCGAGAACCCGCGCAGACCCGCGAAAACCGCACACTTCACGACGTGAAGTGGTTCCCGTTGTACAACTCGGCGGAAGCCACCGAACGCGCGCCGAGTGTCCGCGTGCAATCGAACACCAACGGCACGTTGGTCGAGGTGCAGCCGTCCAGCCAGTTGGAGGCGGGCGAAGAAGAGCTGCGCGGCTGGTTACTCGATGCCAGTCGAATCAAGGCGCCGTTACAGCAATTGATCCTCGATTGGACCAGCGATCGCGACGGCTTTCAGCGTTTCAGCATCGAAGCCAGCGACGATTTGCAGCATTGGCAGTCGTGGGGCGAAGGGCAAGTGGCGCGTCTGACGTTTGCCGACGAACGGGTTGAACAGCATGAGGTCGGCCTGCCGGGGCAATCGGCGCGCTATCTGCGTTTGCTGTGGAGCTCACCGCAATCGGCGCCAGCGCTGACGTCGGCGCAACTGGAAAGCACCAACCCTCGCACCTTGCCGCTGCCGTTGGTCTGGTCACAACCGTTGGCTGGCACCAGCGTGAAGGCCGGTGAGTACATCTGGCAATTGCCGATGGGGTTGAATGTCCAGCGCTTGCAGATCGAGCTGAATCAGCCCAACAGCCTGGCACCGGTGACATTGTCGGGTCGCCGGGAAACCAGCCTGCCGTGGCAAACGCTGACCAGCGGTTTGCTCTACCGCTTGACCCAGAATGGCCAGGACGTGGTGCAGAACGAATTGCAGCTGCCGGGCCAGACCGTGCAGCAATTGAAGCTGACGGTGGATGAGCGCGGCGGTGGCCTGGGCGCCGAAGCGCCGACCGTGCGATTTGCCGTGCGCTCCACGCAACTGGTGTTCCTGGCACGCGGTGCCGGGCCTTATACGCTGGCGTTGGGGAGTGCGACGGTGAAGGCGGCGAGCTTGCCATTATCGACGCTGATTCCCGATTACAGCGCTGCGAAACTGGCGGCGTTGGGCAAGGCGACGGTGGAGGCTGGGGTCGTGGTGACGCCGGCGGCGACCGTGCCAACGGTGGCGGACACGAACTGGAAGAAATTCGGGCTGTGGGCGGTGCTGTTGCTCAGTGTGCTGTTTTTGGGGGCCATGGCGTTCAGCTTGCTGCGCAAGCCTGCTGCTAAGTCCTGAGAATGGCTGGTGCTATGCGCCATTCGCGAGCAAGCCCGCTCCCACACTGGATCTCGGTCGCACACAAATGTTGTGCACGCTGAAGATCTACTGTGGAAGCGGGCTTGCTCGCGAAAGCGGTCTATCAGCCACAAAAAAACCTCAATCTGCCACTGATCCGCAGGCCACATCGGCCCCATTTCGAACTACGCTCAACCCCGCACATGAACTCTATTGGGTGTATCACGTCTGATAGGAGGAAATGCGCCCCGACTCGCGTTAAACTGCGCGGGTTTTTAGCCCCCCCCATTCCACCGGAGCCGTCCATGTCCCGCGTTACCTTGAGTCGCTATTTGATTGAGCAGACCCGTAGCAACAACACTCCTGCCGATCTGCGCTTCCTGATCGAAGTGGTGGCGCGTGCCTGCAAGGAAATCAACCACGCCGTCTCCAAAGGCGCCCTGGGTGGTGTTCTGGGCAGCATGGGCACTGAAAACGTCCAGGGCGAAGTGCAGAAGAAACTCGACGTGATCTCCAACGAAATCCTGCTCGAAGCCAACGAGTGGGGCGGTCACCTGGCCGGCATGGCGTCCGAAGAAATGGACAACGCCTACCAGATCCCGGGCAAATACCCGAAAGGCGCGTACCTGCTGGTATTTGACCCACTGGACGGTTCGTCGAACATCGACATCAACGCGCCGGTCGGCACCATCTTCTCGGTACTGCGTTGCCCGAACGAATACCTGAGCCAGAACGAGCCCTTGAATGAAAAGGCTTTCCTGCAGCCAGGTACCCAGCAAGTGGCCGCCGGTTATGCCATCTATGGTCCACAGACCATGTTGATCCTGACCCTGGGCGACGGCGTGAAAGGCTTCACCCTGGACCGCGAAATGGGCAGCTTCGTGCTGACCCATGAAGACATCAAGATCCCGGAGTCCACTCAGGAGTTCGCGATCAACGCGTCCAACCAGCGTCACTGGGAAGCTCCGGTACAACGCTACGTCAGCGAATTGCTGGCTGGCGAAGAAGGCCCGTTGAAAAAGAACTACAACATGCGCTGGGTCGCGGCGATGGTCGCGGACGTGCACCGCATCCTGACCCGCGGCGGTCTGTTCATGTACCCACGCGACAGCCGCGAGCCGTCGAAGCCGGGCAAACTGCGTCTGATGTACGAAGCCAACCCAATGTCGTTCCTGGTGGAACAAGCGGGTGGCGCATCCACTGACGGCCACCAGCGCATCCTCGACATCCAGCCGGAAGGCCTGCACCAGCGTGTTGCGGTGTTCCTCGGTTCGAAGGAAGAAGTTGCCCGCGTCACGGCTTACCACAAGGAATAAACCATGACCGCGCCCTGGCAGCCGTTACTCGAATGGTGGTTTGGATCTTTCGAATCACCCAACGAAATAGCGGCTGACAAGGGCAAGTTATGGTTCGGCAAGCGCGACAGCCAGGATCTCGAAGCGCGGACGCGTTTCGGGAGCCTGGTCGAGCAGGCGCTGGCCGGCGGTTTGACCGAATGGGCGCAACGCCCCGAAGGTTGGCTGGCCCTGGTGCTGTTGCTCGATCAACTTCCTCGCATGATCTTTCGCGATACCCCCAAATCCTTTTCAGGCGATCTCAGGGCTCAGGCTCTGGTAGCGCAAGGCATTGCTGCGGATTTCGATCGGCAACTGCGGCCGATCCAGCGGGTGTTTGTCTATCTGGTGTTCGAGCACTGCGAAAATCTGGCGGTGCAGAACGAAGCGGTTTCGCGGTTTCTGGATCTGGTCGAACAGCAACCCGAGGCGGATCGGACGGTGTTTGCCGACAACCTGGATTATGCCGAGCGCCATCAGAAGATCATTGCGCGATTTGGACGGTTTCCCCATCGCAATGCGGTGTTGGGGCGTGAGTCTACGGCTGAAGAGTTGGAGTTTCTTTCAGGCCCCGGATCTCGCTTCTAAAGTTTCTTTGCGGCTAATGCCGTCTTCGCGGGCAAGCCTCGCTCCTACAGGTTGTGCGGTGCGCCAGTCCCTGTAGGAGCGAGGCTTGCCCGCGAAGGGGCCCTTGAAAACACTAAATCCTGAAACTACCTACCAACTGCTTCAACCGCGCCGCCTGCTGCTCAAGGTCAGCGCACGCACGCAAAGTCGATTGCAAGTTCTCTACACCTTCCTGGTTCAACGTGTTGATCTCGGTGATGTCGACGTTGATCGACTCAACCACAGCGGTTTGCTCCTCGGTCGCGGTGGCCACGGACTGATTCATCCCGTCGATTTCACCGATGCGCTGCGTCACGCTGCCCAGGCGTTCGCCGGCCTGGTTGGCGATGCCGACGCTGCTTTCGCTCTGGCGCTGGCTGTCGGTCATGGTGCTGACCGCTTCCCGGGCGCCGACTTGCAGTTCTTCGATCATCTTCTGCACTTGCTGCGCCGAATCCTGAGTACGGTGGGCGAGGTTGCGCACCTCATCGGCAACCACGGCAAAACCACGGCCGGCTTCACCGGCACGGGCCGCTTCGATGGCCGCGTTGAGCGCCAGCAGGTTGGTTTGCTGCGAGATGCTGGTGATCACTTCCAGAATCTGGCCGATGTTCACTGTGTTGCTGTTCAGGGTTTCGATGTTGCCGCAGGAATCACTGATTTTTGCCGATAGCTGCTGCATGGCGGCGATGGTTTTATCCACCACTTGCTGACCGTCTTCGGCCAAGGCACGGGCGTCGCTCGAATGTTGCGAGGCGAGGGCGGCGTTCTGGGCGATTTCCTGGGCGGCGGCACCCAATTCGTTGATGGCTGCAGCCACGCTGCTGGTGCGTGAAGCTTGCTGATCGGAGTTGAACATCGATGAGTTCGATGCAGCTACGACGCGCAAGGCGACTTCATTGACCTGACCGGTGGCCGAGGACACTTCACGGATCGAGGTATGAATACGTTCCACAAAACGGTTGAACGAGGTGCCCAACGCACCGAATTCATCCTGGCCGTGAATGGTCAAGCGCTTGGTCAGGTCACCTTCGCCCTCGGCGATGTCATGCATGGCGCGACCCATGGTCAGCAGCGGTTGCATCAGCACGCGGATCAACATGCTCAGTAGCGCGATGATGATCACCACGGCGATGACCATGGCGATGATCGCCGAGGTGCGGAATTCGCTGAGCATCGAGAACGCGGTGTCTTTATCCAGCACCAGCGCCACGTACCAGTCTGCAGACGGCACGCCGTTGACGTGAGTGAAGGAAATGAACCGGGTTTTGCCGTCCAGTTCGACTTCCTTCAGGCCCGGGCTGATTTTCGGCGCCCCGTTGGGGTAAGCGTCAGCCAGGTTCTTGAGCACCAGTTTGCTGTCCGGGTGGATCAGGATCTTGCCGTCGGCGCTGACGATAAATGCATGGCCATGACCGCCGAAGTTCAGCGAGTTGATGATCGCGCTGACGCTGGACAGATCAATGTCTGCACCGGCGACGCCAATCATTTGATTCTGGTGCTTCACCGGCGTGGCAACGGTAATCACCAGTTTGCCCGACGATGCCGCAATGTAGGGTTCGGTGACGATGGTCTGTTGCGCGTTGTTGGCCGCCTTGTACCAGCCACGGGCGCGCGGGTCGTAGTCCGCGGCGCGATTGCCGGCCGGGACCGAGAACATAACGCCATCGGTGCCGCCGAAGTAGCTCAGCTGGAAGTTGCCGGTGTAGGCCGGCAGATCGATGGCGCGCTTGAGATTGGCCTGGGCGCTGCCGTCCACGGCGATTTGCTGGGCCAGCGATTGCAGCAATTGAATGCGGCTTTCCAGCCAGGTCTGAATGTTGCTGGTGGTCAGGCTGCCGAGTTCCTGCATCGAGGACTCGGTACTGCTGAGCAGGGTCTGCCGCTGGCGGTAATCGTTGAACAGGATGAAACAGGCGAATGCAACGGCCACCACAAGGGCGGCGGCCAACAGGATTTTGTGGCTGAATTTCATGTTTCTGGTCATTAAATGAGCTACCGCGAAGGGCTGGTCAACAAGGGGTGTCAATTTGCCACAGTGGAAGGCTTTACACTGCTTCTATGTCGACTGGCCGGCGCCAAAGATTAGGCGGCCTGCGGGAAAACCGACGAAATACTCAACGGCGCGAAAAAGTGGCTGATTTATCGTAAAGGGCAGACGGATGGCCGAACAAATAGCCGCAGGGTCAGGGAACCAGACAAGGGTTTTCTCTTCTAAGCTTCAGCTTGGCAGCCATGCCATTCCCTACGCCCCAGGAGTTACACCATGTCGCTGCGATCTATCGCCTTGCTCTCGTTCTGCGTGTTGTTGGCAGCGTGCGGCAAGATCAATCAGGAAAATTATTCGAAGCTGTCGACCGGCATGCCCAAGGCCGAGGTTGAAACCTTGCTGGGCAAACCGACCGATTGCTCCGGCGCACTCGGCATGTCCAGTTGCACCTGGGGTGACAAAAACAGCTTTATCAGCGTGCAGTATGCCGGTGACAAAGTGCTGATGTTTTCTGGCCAAGGCCTGAAGTAAACCGGGGCTATTCGCCCACGGGAGAAAAAAATAATGAAGCGGTTACTGATCGTACTTTTTGCCGGCCTGGTATTGGCCGGCTGCGCCACTTCTGGCGTAGATCCGTTGGCACCCAAGACCGTCAACACGGTCAACCTCAAGCGCTACCAGGGAACCTGGTACGAACTGGCGCGTCTGCCGGTGTATTTCCAGCGCAACTGCGCACAATCCGAGGCCCATTACAGTCTCAAACCTGAAGGTGACATGGCGGTGCTGAACCGCTGCCTGACGTCGGACTGGCAATGGGAAGAGGCCAAAGGCACGGCTTATCCACAGGTACCCGGCAAGGCCGACAAGTTGTGGGTCGAGTTCGATACCTGGTTCTCGCGACTGATCCCCGGTGTGGCGAAGGGAGAGTACTGGGTGTTGTACGTCAGCGATGATTACAAGACCGCGATTGTCGGCGACCCGAGCCGCCGTCACCTCTGGCTGCTGTCACGCACCCCGACGGTCAATGGCGTGGTGCGAGAAGAGCTGCTGAGCAAGGCGCGTCAGCAGGGTTATGACACGACGCGACTGATCTGGCGCGCGTCGGATAGCAAGATGGCCAAGACTTCGAACTAACTGTTACCGGCGATCTAATGTGGGAGCGGGCTTGCTCGCGAAAGCGGTCTGTCAGTCAACAATTGTGTTGATGGTGACGGCCCTTTCGCGAGCAAGCCCGCTCCCACATTTTTTTTGGGTCAGCCCAAGAGATCGCGCAGCACCTGGGTAAACGCCCGATTACTCTCTTCTTCCCCGGCATGCCGCCCATCACGCACAACCCACTGGCCGTTGACCAGCACATCCCGCACCTGACGGTCACCTCCGGCAAACAGCCAACGATTGAGAATCCCGTCGCCGCTGGCCGTCGCCAGATAGGGATCGTTACCATCCAGCACCAGCCAATCAGCACGCTTGCCCACTTCCAGGGCGCCAATCGGTTGCCCCAGCGCCTGGGCACCGCCATCCAGCGCGGCGTCGTACAGTGTGCGGCCGACCATCGGCTGATCCGCGCCATACAAACGATTTCGCCGCTGATCGCGCAGACGCTGGCCGTATTCCAGCCAGCGCAATTCTTCCACCACGCTTAACGACACATGGCTGTCGGAGCCGATGCCCATGCGCCCACCCTGCGCCAGGAAATCCACCGCCGGAAAAATCCCGTCGCCGAGGTTGGCTTCGGTGGTCAGGCACAGGCCGGCGATGGCGCGGCTCTTGGCCATGAGGGTGACTTCTTCCGGGTTGGCGTGGGTCGCGTGGACCAGGCACCAGCGCTGATCGACGTCGGTGTTTTCGTACAGCCATTGCAGTGGACGGCGACCGCTCCAGCTCAGGCAGTCATCGACTTCCTTCTGTTGTTCGGCAATGTGAATGTGTACCGGGCACTGCTTGTCGCTGGCCGCCAGCACTTCACTGATCTGCTGCGGGGTGACCGCGCGCAACGAGTGGAAACACAAACCCAATACCTGCGCCGGTTGCTGCGCCAGGATCGGCTGCAAGCGCGACTGGAGTTTGAGGTAGTTTTCGGTGCTGTTGATAAAGCGGCGCTGACCTTCGTTCGGGGCCTGGCCACCAAAACCGGAGTGGCTGTAGAGCACTGGCAGCAGGGTCAAGCCGATACCGGCGGAGCTGGCGGCCTGGCTGATGCGCAACGCCAGTTCGGCTGGGTCTGCGTACGGTTGGCCGCTCGTATCGTGGTGTACATAATGAAATTCCGCGACCGAGGTGTAACCGGCCTTGAGCATTTCGATGTACAGCTGACGGGCGATGACGCCAAGTTGGTCCGGGCTGATTTTTCCGACGAGCCGGTACATCAAATCGCGCCAGGTCCAGAAACTGTCATTCGGATTACCCGCCACTTCCGCCAGCCCGGCCATGGCGCGCTGGAAGGCGTGGGAGTGTAAATTCGGCATCCCCGGCAGTAGCGGACCGCTCAGCCGTTCGGCGTCATCTGCGTGAGAATCGGCCTGGATATGGGTCAGCACGCCATCGGCGCTGACCTCAAGACGTACATTGTTGGCCCATCCACTAGGCAGCAGCGCGCGTTCGGCAAAGAAGGCGGACATGGTTCAGCACCCCATCGTGTGTTATTTGTATATACATATACAGACGTTTGCCTGCTCGGTAAACTCCGGCAAGCTAGCAACCTCTAACAGATGAACAAGGATTAACCGTGCCGACTCCCTCTGCCACATTGCCGCCGAATGCCAATCTGAGCGCCAATCTGGGCGACAGTCCGGCGCCCTTGTACGCCCGCGTCAAACAGATGATCACCCAGCAGATCGATAGTGGAAACTGGCCGCCGCATTACCGCGTTCCGTCGGAAAGCGAGTTGGTCAGCCAGCTGGGTTTCAGCCGCATGACCATCAACCGCGCCCTGCGCGAGATGACCGCCGATGGCCTGTTGGTGCGTATGCAAGGCGTCGGAACGTTCGTCGCCGAGCCGAAAAGCCAGTCCGCCCTGTTTGAAGTGCACAACATCGCCGACGAAATTGCCTCCCGTGGCCATCGCCATACATGCAAGGTGATCACCCTCGAAGAAGAGGCCGCCGGTTCCGAGCGAGCCCTGGCGCTGGACATGCGCGAAGGGCAGAAAGTGTTCCACTCACTGATCGTGCATTTCGAAAACGATATTCCGGTGCAGATCGAAGACCGTTTCGTCAACGCGCTGGTGGCGCCGGAGTACCTCAAGCAAGACTTCACCCTGCAAACGCCTTACGCCTATCTGAACCAGGTTGCGCCGCTGACCGAAGGCGAGCACGTGGTCGAAGCGATTCTTGCCGAGCCGTCTGAATGCAAATTGCTGCAGATTGAAAAGGGCGAGCCGTGCCTGCTGATTCGTCGCCGCACCTGGTCCGGCCGTCAGCCAGTGACCGCCGCCCGTTTGATCCACCCCGGTTCCCGTCATCGTCTGGAAGGACGGTTCCATAAATAAAGAGCCATAAATGAGCCAGTTGAAAGTTTTACGCGCGGCCGATTACCCGCGTATGCCGTGGAAAAACGGCGGTGGCAGCACCGAAGAAATCACCCGTGATGGAGGTGCCGGCCTTGAGGGTTTCGGCTGGCGCCTGTCGATTGCCGATATTGGCGAGTCGGGCGGTTTTTCAACCTTTGCCGGCTATGAGCGGGTGATCACCGTGCTGCAAGGCGACGGCATGAGCTTGCGGGTTGATGGTCAGGACACTCGGCCATTGTTACCACTGGACCCCTTTGCTTTCAGTGGCGAGAGTCATGTGTCCTGCACATTGCTCGGCGGGCCGATTCGCGATTTCAACCTGATTTATGCGCCGGACCGTTACAGCGCGCGGTTGCAGTGGCTGGAGGGTGAGCAGCGGTTTTTCAGTTCCGCCGGCACCGTGCTGGTGTTCAGCGTGGCTGAACAGCTTGAAGTGACGGTGGGTAACAACGCCTCTCAGCTAGGGCGCCATGATTGTCTGCAACTGGACGGTAACGTTGGCCTGCTGGATATCTCCAGCAACGGCCCATGCTGCGTGATCGAGCTGATCGCACGCTGATCCAAAATCCTTTCGCGGGCAAGCCTCGCTCCTACAGGTTTTTTGTCGTTCTCACGTTGGGATGGCAAACATAAACCCTGTAGGAGCGAGGCTTGCCCGCGAAGCTTTCCACCGTTCAAATCCGTTTCCCATTGCGCACCACTTTGTTACCGAACGCCCCAGCGTGGCGCAAAACCACGCTCAAGTAACAGCTGCCACGCCCTTCGCAAAATCCCCCAGAAAAATTTCATCTTCGCCAGAACCCTTGATTCAGGCGCTCTCCAGCCATTTTTAAAACTTTTCTTGAACACCCATCCAGCAAGTTGGCCGCTTGATTGCATATGCTTGTATGTACAAGTAAAGACGTATGCGTATGAGTCGATCGAGACTCCTCGCAACGTCCACTGATTCGCTTGTGGCGCTTTGACGCGCACAGGCTGGCTTGCCCACCGCCAGGGCTGGTTTGGATTGATTGATGAGGAGTCTTTTTCGTGACTGACAATAAGCCTACTAAGTTTCGTAACGTCGAAATCCGCGCTGCCCGCGGTAACAAGCTGACCGCCAAGAGCTGGCTGACTGAAGCGCCGCTGCGCATGCTGATGAACAACCTCGACCCGGAAGTCGCCGAGAACCCTAAAGAACTGGTGGTTTACGGTGGCATCGGTCGTGCGGCACGTAATTGGGAATGCTACGACAAGATCGTCGAAAGCCTGACCAACCTGAACGACGACGAGACCCTGCTGGTGCAATCCGGCAAGCCGGTCGGCGTGTTCAAGACCCACAGCAACGCCCCACGCGTGCTGATCGCCAACTCCAACCTGGTGCCACACTGGGCGAGCTGGGAACACTTCAACGAACTCGACGCCAAAGGCCTGGCCATGTACGGCCAGATGACCGCTGGCAGCTGGATCTACATTGGCAGCCAGGGCATCGTTCAGGGCACCTACGAAACCTTCGTCGAAGCCGGTCGCCAACACTATAACGATGACCTCAAAGGTCGTTGGGTCCTGACCGCAGGCCTGGGCGGCATGGGCGGCGCTCAGCCTCTGGCTGCAACCCTGGCCGGCGCTTGCTCGCTGAACATCGAATGCCAGCAGGTCAGCATCGATTTCCGCCTGAACAGCCGTTATGTCGATGAGCAAGCCACCGATCTCGACGACGCGCTGGCCCGCATCGCCAAATACACCAAGGAAGGCAAGGCGATTTCCATCGCTCTGCTGGGCAACGCGGCTGAAATCCTGCCGGAACTGGTCAAGCGTGGCGTGCGCCCGGACATGGTCACCGACCAGACCAGCGCCCACGACCCACTCAACGGCTACCTGCCAGCCGGCTGGACCTGGGAAGAGTACCGCGCTCGCGCCAAGACCGAGCCGGCTGCCGTGGTCAAAGCCGCCAAGCAGTCCATGGCCGTACACGTTAAAGCCATGCTCGAATTCCAGAAAATGGGTATTCCGACCTTCGACTACGGCAACAACATCCGTCAGATGGCACAAGAAGAAGGCGTTGAAAACGCGTTCGACTTCCCAGGCTTCGTACCGGCTTACATCCGTCCGCTGTTCTGCCGCGGCATCGGTCCGTTCCGTTGGGCTGCACTGTCGGGCGATCCGCAGGACATCTACAAGACCGACGCCAAAGTAAAAGAACTGATCCCGGACGACGCCCACCTGCACAACTGGCTGGACATGGCGCGCGAGCGCATCAGCTTCCAGGGTCTGCCGGCACGTATCTGCTGGGTTGGCCTGGGCCTGCGCGCCAAGCTGGGTCTGGCGTTCAACGAAATGGTTCGCAGCGGTGAATTGTCCGCGCCAATCGTGATCGGTCGCGATCACCTGGACTCCGGCTCTGTTGCCAGCCCTAACCGCGAAACCGAATCGATGCAGGACGGTTCCGACGCCGTGTCCGACTGGCCACTGCTCAACGCTCTGCTCAACACCGCGAGCGGCGCGACCTGGGTTTCCCTGCATCACGGCGGCGGCGTCGGCATGGGCTTCTCCCAGCACTCGGGCATGGTGATTGTCTGCGACGGTACGGACGAAGCGGCCGAGCGTATCGCTCGCGTACTGCATAACGACCCGGCTACCGGTGTCATGCGTCACGCCGATGCGGGTTACCAGATCGCAATCGACTGCGCCAAGGAGCAGGGTCTGAACCTGCCGATGATTACCGGTAAATAACGCAGAAATACCTGTAGGAGCGAGGCTTGCCCGCGAAGGCGTCTTAACTGACACACCGCGGTGCATTCTTCGCGGGCAAGCCTCGCTCCTACAGGGATCACCAACATCGAATAACAATCCACAGAGGTTGAATCATGGCTGTTAACAGCGATCGTGCAGGCAGTAAACCGTTGATCGAGAAACGTTCGATCGACTACATCCCGGAAGCGGAGAGACACGGTCGTCTGTTGAGCCAGTTCACTCTGTGGATGGGTGCCAACCTGCAAATCACCGCAATTGTGACCGGGGCCCTGGCCGTGGTGCTGGGCGGTGATGTGTTCTGGTCGTTGATTGGTCTGTTGATCGGTCAACTGCTCGGCGGTGGTGTAATGGCGTTGCATGCGGCGCAAGGGCCCAAGCTTGGCCTGCCGCAGATGATCTCCAGCCGGGTACAGTTCGGCGTGTATGGCGCGGCCATCCCGATCGTGCTGGTGTGCCTGATGTACCTGGGCTTCACCGCAACGGGCACCGTGCTTTCCGGCCAGGCGTTGGGCCAGTTGTTTGGCGTCAGCGACAGCGTCGGTATCCTCATCTTCGCCAGTGTCATCGTGCTGGTCACGGTGCTCGGTTATCGGGTGATCCATTTCATCGGCCGTGTCGCCAGCGTCATTGGCGTGATTGCCTTCGTTTACCTGTTCAGTCGCCTGATGAGCCAGACTGACGTTGGCGCACTCCTGCAAATCCGCCACTTCAGCTGGAGCAGCTTTCTGCTTGCGGTGTCGCTCGCGGCGTCCTGGCAGATCGCCTTCGGCCCCTACGTGGCTGACTACTCACGCTACCTGCCGAGCAAGATTTCCTCGGTGAAAACTTTTTTTGCCGCAGGCGCGGGTTCGGTCATTGGTGCGCAGGTAGCGATGGTCCTCGGCGTGTTCGCTGCCGCATCGGCCAACGGCCAGTTTGCCGGTCACGAAGTCGCCTACATCGTCGGTCTGGGCGGTACCGGTGCCACCGCTGCGCTGCTGTATTTCAGCATCGCGTTCGGCAAGGTCACCATCTCCACGCTGAACTCCTACGGCAGCTTCATGTGCATTGCGACCATCATCAGCGGCTTCCGTGGTGACCTGAAGGTATCGCGCTTGCAGCGTCTGGTCTTCGTGCTGGTCATCGTCGGTGCTGCGACCCTGATGGCGCTGCTCGGTCAGCACTCGTTCCTCGGTGCGTTCAAGTCCTTCATCCTGTTCCTGCTGGCGTTCTTCACGCCATGGAGCGCGATCAACCTGGTGGACTACTACTGCATCACCCGCGAACGCTATGACGTGCCGGCGCTGGCCGATCCGAACGGTCGCTACGGCCGTTGGAACCCCCTCGGTATCAGCGTCTATGTCTTCGGTGTGCTGGTGCAACTGCCGTTCATCGCTACCAAGTTCTATACCGGTCCGCTGGTGGACGCTCTGGGCGGTGTGGATATTTCCTGGATCATCGGTCTGGTGCTTCCCGCAGGCCTGTATTACGTGTGCGCGAAAAAATGGCACAGCGCAGTACCCGATCACCTGATCCTGCCGGTCGAGCAGGACAGCGATGTACAACCTGAAACAAGCGGGGCCGGTCGCGCTGCTGCGCAGGCCTGATTGGACGTGGACAGGGCTGGATGCCTCTTGACTGCCGTAAGCCAACTCATGATTAGGAGCGTCAAACAATGAAATCGAACAAGACCCTGCTGACCACATTGCTTTCCATGGGCCTGCTGGCCAGTGCTGGCGCCACCCAGGCGGCTGGCTGGTGCGAATCGGGCAAACCGGTGAAGTTCGCCGGCCTGAACTGGGAAAGCGGCATGCTGCTGACCGACGTGATGCAAATCGTCTTGGAGAAAGGCTACGACTGCAAGACTGACAGCCTGCCAGGCAACTCCATCACCATGGAAAACGCCCTGAGCAGCAACGACATTCAAGTGTTTGCCGAAGAGTGGGTCGGTCGTAGTGAAGTCTGGAACAAGGCCGAGAAGGCCGGCAAGGTTATCGGTGTCGGCGCTCCGGTCGTTGGCGCGATCGAAGGCTGGTACGTGCCGCGTTACGTGATCGAAGGCGATGCCAAGCGCAAGCTGGAGCCAAAAGCCCCGGACCTGAAAGCGATCGCCGATCTGGGCAAATACGCTGCCGTGTTCAAGGATCAGGAAGAGCCATCCAAGGGCCGTTTCTACAACTGCCCGGCCGGCTGGACCTGTGAGCTGGACAACAGCGAAATGCTCAAAAGCTACGGCCTGGAAAGCACCTACACCAACTTCCGCCCAGGTACCGGCCCGGCGCTGGATGCGGCAGTGCTATCGAGCTACAAGCGTGGCGAGCCGATCCTGTTCTACTACTGGTCGCCAACCCCACTGATGGGCCAGGTCGACCTGGTCAAACTCGAAGAAAAGCCAGGCGTGGACAAGAGCGTGACCATCAAGGTCGGCCTGTCCAAGACCTTCCACGAGCAAGCCCCGGAACTGGTGGCCGTGCTGGAAAAGGTCAACCTGCCAATCGACCTGCTGAATCAGAACCTCGGGCGCATGGCCAAAGAGCGGATCGAATCGCCAAAACTGGCCAAGATCTTCTTGAAGGAACATCCTGAAGTCTGGCACGCGTGGGTGAGCGAAGACGCAGCCAAAAAGATCGACGCGGCCTTGTAGGTCGAGTGTCTCCGACTGTCGGCAACGGCAGTCGGATGCTTGATCGCAACCCCTTGATTGAGAGTCTTTTTATGTTTCCCGAAAGCTTTACCTTTTCCATCGCCGACTGGGTCAACAGTTGGGTCGATTCGCTGGTCACCAACTACGGCGATGTGTTTCGCAGCATCTCCGACACCCTGCTGTGGGCCATCGTCAATCTCGAAGGGCTGCTGCGTGCTGCGCCCTGGTGGCTGATGCTGGCGATCGTGGCGGGCGTTGCCTGGCACGCGACCCGTAAAGTCGTGACCACGTCGGTCATCGTCGGTCTGCTGTTCCTGGTGGGGGCGGTCGGCCTCTGGGACAAGCTGATGCAGACCCTGGCGCTGATGATGGTGGCGACGGTCATCTCGGTGCTGATCGGCATTCCGCTGGGTATTCTCTCGGCACGCAGCAATCGCCTGCGTTCGGTGCTGATGCCGCTGCTGGACATCATGCAGACCATGCCGAGTTTCGTGTACCTGATCCCGGTATTGATGCTGTTTGGCCTGGGCAAGGTCCCGGCGATTTTCGCCACAGTGATCTACGCCGCGCCGCCGCTGATCCGCCTGACTGATCTGGGTATTCGTCAGGTCGACGGTGAAGTGATGGAAGCGATCAACGCCTTCGGCGCCAATCGCTGGCAGCAACTGTTTGGCGTGCAACTGCCGCTGGCCCTGCCGAGCATCATGGCCGGGATCAACCAGACCACCATGATGGCCCTGTCGATGGTGGTAATCGCCTCGATGATCGGTGCCCGTGGCTTGGGTGAAGATGTGTTGGTGGGGATTCAGACCCTCAACGTCGGACGTGGCCTTGAAGCCGGTCTGGCGATCGTGATTCTGGCAGTGGTCATCGACCGCATTACTCAGGCGTATGGTCGGCCACGGCATGAGGTGAGCAAATGAGCAACGAAGCCATCAGCAAGATTGAAGTCAAGAACGTCTTCAAGATTTTCGGCAACCGTTCCAAAGACGCGCTGGAAATGATTCGCCAGAAAAAGACCAAGGACCAGGTCTTGGCCGAAACCGGTTGTGTGGTCGGCGTGAACGACCTGTCGCTGAGCATCGGCACCGGCGAGATCTTCGTGATCATGGGCCTGTCGGGTTCCGGCAAGTCGACCCTGGTGCGCCACTTCAATCGCCTGATCGACCCTACCAGCGGCGCGATCCTGGTGGACGGCGTGGACATCCTGCAATACGACATGGAAGCCCTGCGCGAATTTCGCCGACACAAGATCAGCATGGTGTTCCAGAGCTTCGGCCTGCTGCCGCACAAGACCGTGCTGGATAACGTCGCCTACGGCTTGAAAGTGCGTGGCGAGAGCAAGCAGATGTGCGCCGAGCGCGCGCTGCACTGGATCAACACCGTGGGCCTGAAGGGCTACGAAAACAAATACCCGCATCAGCTGTCTGGCGGTATGCGCCAGCGTGTGGGCCTGGCGCGCGCCCTGGCGGCGGACACCGACATCATCTTGATGGACGAAGCCTTCAGCGCCCTCGACCCGCTGATCCGCGCCGAAATGCAGGATCAGTTGCTGGAACTGCAAAAGACCCTGCACAAGACCATCGTCTTCATCACCCACGACCTCGACGAGGCCGTGCGCATCGGCAACCGCATCGCGATCCTCAAGGATGGCCGCCTGATTCAGGTCGGCACGCCACGAGAGATCCTGCATTCGCCGGCGGATGAGTATGTGGACCGGTTCGTACAGCGGCGGGCTGCGGTAGTTTGAGAGATTTGCGGTGATCGGGCGGGCCTCTTCGCGGGCAAGCCTCGCTCCTACAGAATTGGCGTTTGCCATCCGGATGTGGGAACGACACAAACCTTGTAGGAGCGAGGCTTGCCCGCGAAGGCGTCAGTGAAGCTGCATCAATATCAAGGTTGTACGCACGAGGTTGAAGATGTCCCAGGCTGAAAAAATCGTTATCGCCGACGCCCCGTTGCGTTGGCAGGATGTGGTTGCCGTCGCTCGCCATGGCGCACAGCTTGAGCTGTCACCACAGGTCTGGGCGCGGATCGAGAATGCCCAGGCGATCGTCCAGCGCATCGTCGCCAGCGGCGAGCGTGCCTACGGCGTCAACACCGGCTTGGGCGCCTTGTGCAACGTCTCGCTCAAAGACGAACAACTCAGCCAGTTGTCGCGCAATACCTTGCTCAGTCACGCCTGTGGCGTCGGCGCACCCTTGGCCGACGAACAGACCCGCGCAATCATGTGCGCCGCCATCGTCAATTACAGCCACGGCAAATCCGGCATTCATCGGCGGGTGGTCGAAGCCCTGTTGGCGCTGCTCAATCGCGGCATCACCCCGCAAGTACCTTCCCAGGGCTCGGTGGGTTACCTGACCCACATGGCCCACATCAGCATTGCGCTGTTGGGTGTCGGCAATGTCAGCTATCGCGGGCAGATCATTTCCGCGCAGCAGGCCTTGAGCGAGGAAGGTCTGCAACCGGTTCAGCTCGGCGCCAAAGATGGTTTGTGCCTGGTCAATGGCACGCCATGCATGACCGGTCTCAGCTGTCTGGCAATTGCCGATGCGACGCGTCTGGTGCAGTGGGCCGATGTGATCGGTGCCATGAGCTTCGAAGCTCAGCGTGGCCAGATTGCCGCGTTCGATGCCGAGATCATCGCGCTCAAGCCTCACCCGGGCATGCAGCAAGTTGGCATCAACCTGCGGGCGTTGCTCGACGGCAGTGAAGTGATTGCCGGCAGCAAGGGCATTCGCACTCAAGATGCATTGAGCATCCGCTCGATCCCGCAAGTCCACGGCGCCGCTCGCGATCAACTTGAACACGCGAAACAGCAGATCGAAACCGAACTCAACTCTGTCACCGACAACCCGATGCTGCTGGGCACGCCGGACAACTTCCGGGTGATGTCCCAGGCCAACCCGCACGGTCAGTCAGTGGCATTGGCGGCGGATTTGCTGGCGATTGCCATGGCCGAAATCGGCTCCATCGCCGAGCGTCGGCTGGACCGCTTGATCAACCCGCACGTCAGCGGTCTGCCGGCGTTTCTGGTGGCCAATCCCGGGGTGAATTCCGGGATGATGATCGTCCAGTACGTTGCCGCGTCCCTGTGTGCGGAAAATCGTCAACTGGCGCAACCGGCGGTGCTCGACAACTACGTCACCTCGGGCTTGCAGGAAGACCACTTGAGCATGGGCACCAATGCGGCGCTGAAGCTGCATCGCGCGTTGGAAAACTGCACGCAGATCCTCGCCATTGAATATTTGCTGGCGTCCCAGGCTTTTGAGTTCCTCAAAGAGCAACGCTTTGGCGCTGGCACCGATACCGCGTGGCGTCTGCTGCGTGAGCGGGTTCCGGCCTACGACCAGGACCGCTGGCTGGCACCGGACATCGCCGCTGCTGCCAGCGTATTGAAAGACCCGATTTTGCTGCACAAGGCTTTACCAAACCTGAACTGATTTCCACCACACCAGCGTGCCAAGGCGCGGCTCCCCAAAAGGCAGACGCGACGGACAACGGACATCTCCGGAGCGTCTGGTGAGTTAACAACAAACTCTCAAAAGGAGCATAAAATGACTGCGCTTAATTTGATTCCCGGCCAACTGAGCCTTGCCCAACTGCGTGATGTTTATCAGCACCCGGTCAAAATCACCCTCGACAACAGTGCATCGGCCCAGATCGAAGCCAGCGTTGCCTGCGTGGAACAGATCCTCGCCGAGAACCGCACCGCTTATGGCATCAACACCGGTTTCGGCCTGCTGGCTTCGACCCGTATCGCCAGCGAAGACCTGGAAAACCTCCAGCGCTCGCTCGTTTTATCCCACGCCGCCGGTGTCGGCGAGCCGATCAGCGACGCACTGGTTCGCTTGGTCATGGTGCTCAAGGTCAACAGCCTGAGCCGTGGCTTCTCGGGTATCCGTCGCGTGGTAATCGATGCACTGATCGCCCTGATCAATGCCGAGGTTTACCCGCACATTCCATTGAAAGGTTCGGTAGGTGCGTCCGGTGACTTGGCGCCTTTGGCGCACATGTCGCTGGTGCTGCTGGGCGAAGGCAAGGCGCGCTACAAAGGCGAGTGGATGGAAGCCACCGAAGCGCTGAAAGTTGCCGGTCTGACCCCGCTGACCCTGGCTGCCAAAGAAGGTCTGGCGCTGCTCAACGGTACTCAGGTGTCCACCGCTTACGCGTTGCGTGGTCTGTTCGAAGGTGAAGACCTGTTCGCTGGCGCCCTGGCTATTGGTGGTATGACGGTTGAAGCGGTATTGGGCTCGCGCTCGCCGTTCGACGCCCGCATCCACGCCGCTCGTGGCCAGAAAGGCCAGATCGATGCCGCTGCCGCTTATCGCGATCTGCTGGGCGAGCGCAGCGAAGTGTCCGACTCGCACCAGAACTGCGAAAAGGTCCAGGACCCGTACTCCCTGCGCTGCCAGCCGCAAGTCATGGGCGCCTGCCTGACCCAGTTCCGTCAGGCTGCCGAAGTGCTCGCTGTCGAAGCCAACGCTGTATCGGACAACCCGCTGGTGTTCGCCGCTGAAGGTGATGTGATCTCGGGCGGTAACTTCCACGCCGAGCCGGTGGCCATGGCCGCCGACAACATGGCCCTGGCCATCGCCGAAATCGGCTCTCTGAGCGAGCGCCGCATCTCGCTGATGATGGACAAGCACATGTCGCAACTGCCGCCATTCCTGGTGGCCAATGGCGGCGTGAACTCCGGCTTCATGATCGCCCAGGTGACCGCTGCCGCACTGGCTAGCGAGAACAAGGCACTGTCTCATCCGCATTCGGTGGACAGTCTGCCAACGTCGGCCAACCAGGAAGACCACGTGTCCATGGCTCCGGCGGCGGGCAAGCGTCTGTGGGAAATGGCCGAAAACACTCGCGGCGTTCTCGCGGTGGAATGGTTGGCGGCCTGCCAGGGTCTGGATCTGCGTGAGGGTTTGAAGACCTCGACGAAACTGGAAAAGGCTCGTGCCATTCTGCGTGCCGAAGTGCCGTTCTATGAGAAGGATCGGTTCTTTGCGCCGGACATCAATGCTGCTAGCGAGCTTCTGGCGACTCGTTGTCTGAACGAGCTGGTTTCGGCGAAGTTGTTGCCTAGCCTGTAATGGCCTCTTCGCGAGCAAGCCCGCTCCCACATTGGATTGCGCTGAACCTGTGGGAGCGAGCCTGCTCGCGATTCGATTTTGCGTCGGATAAGAATAATTAAGGACGAAAAATGCAACAGCCAACAAAAGGTTTGAAACGCGGGCTCTCTGCCCGACATATTCGCTTCATGGCGCTGGGGTCGGCGATCGGCACCGGGCTGTTTTACGGTTCTGCCTCGGCCATCCAAATGGCCGGGCCTGCGGTCCTGCTCGCTTACCTGATCGGTGGCGCGGCGGTGTTCATGGTCATGCGCGCCCTCGGCGAGATGGCGGTGCACAACCCGGTGGCGGGCTCATTCGGCCAGTACGCCAGCACCTATCTAGGGCCGATGGCGGGCTTCATCCTCGGTTGGACCTACGCATTTGAAATGGTCATCGTCGGCATGGCCGACGTCACCGCATTCGGCATTTACATGGGCTTCTGGTTTCCGGAAGTCGATCGCTGGATCTGGGTCCTGGGCATCGTTTCGGTGGTCGGCGGCTTGAACCTGTGTAACGTCAAAGTCTTTGGCGAAATGGAGTTCTGGCTGTCGCTGCTCAAGGTCGCGGCCATCGTCGCGATGATCCTCGGTGGCTTCGGCATCATGTTGTTCGGCATCAGCACCGCGCCTGGCGCCCAGGCGACTGACATCAGCAATCTCTGGAGCCATGGCGGCTTCATGCCCAATGGCGTGGGTGGCCTGATCGCTTCGTTCGCCGTGGTGATGTTTGCGTTTGGCGGCATTGAAATCATCGGCGTAACGGCTGGTGAGGCCAAAGACCCACAGCGCGTGCTGCCCCGGGCGATCAATGCCGTACCGTTGCGTATTTTGTTGTTCTACGTGCTGACGATGCTGGTGCTGATGTCGATCTTTCCATGGCAGCAGATCGGCAGCCAAGGCAGCCCATTCGTGCAGATTTTCGACAACCTGGGTATCAGCTCGGCGGCGACCATCCTCAATATCGTGGTGATCTCGGCGGCGGTGTCGGCGATTAACAGTGACATCTTCGGCGCGGGTCGCATGATGTATGGCCTGGCTCAGCAAGGGCACGCCCCCAAAGGCTTTGCCCGCTTGTCGCGCAATGGTGTGCCGTGGCTGACAGTGGTGGTGATGAGCAGCGCGCTGCTGCTGGGCGTGTTGCTGAACTACCTGATTCCGGAAAACGTCTTTCTGTTAATCGCCTCCGTTGCGACCTTTGCCACGGTGTGGGTCTGGCTGAT
Organism: Pseudomonas sp. PDM24; assembly: GCF_019218905.1. Classification (NCBI taxonomy): domain Bacteria; kingdom Pseudomonadati; phylum Pseudomonadota; class Gammaproteobacteria; order Pseudomonadales; family Pseudomonadaceae; genus Pseudomonas; species Pseudomonas sp. PDM24. Next base: position 192,710 of record NZ_JAHUWR010000004.1, read on the forward strand.
GATTCTGTTCACCCAGGTGGCGATGCGTCGCTCCATGAGCGCGGATCAGGTCACCCAACTGAAATTCCCGGTGCCGTTCTGGCCCTATGCGCCGATGGCGGCGATTGCCTTCATGCTGTTCATCTTTGGCGTGCTGGGCTATTTCCCGGACACCCAGGCGGCTCTGGTCGTCGGCGTGGTCTGGATTGTATTGCTGGTGCTGGCCTACCTGACGTGGGTGAAACCGGCGGCAGGCAAGGCAGTACCGGTGGAGCGGGAACCTTCTTTTTCTCATCGATAACCTAACGGAGGCCACGGATGAAAACTCTCTGGCAACACTGCCACGTCGCAACCATGGCGCAAGGCGTCTACTCGATCATCGAGGATGCGGCCATCGTGACGTCCGGTGCGCACATTGAGTGGATTGGTCCGCGCGGCGAACTGCCGTCGGGCGAGTACCCGGCCGTCAATGACCTCAACGGGGCCTGGGTCACTCCGGGCCTGATCGACTGCCACACTCACACGGTGTTCGGTGGCAACCGCAGCGGTGAATTCGAGCAGCGTCTGCAAGGCGTCAGCTATGCGGAAATTGCAGCGGCCGGCGGCGGTATCGCCAGCACCGTGCGCGCCACCCGAGCTGCCAGCGAAGACGAGTTGTTCGCCAGCGCCGCCAAGCGTCTGAAAAGCCTGATGCGCGATGGCGTCACCAGCATTGAAATCAAGTCCGGTTATGGCCTGGACCTGACCAACGAACGCAAGATGCTTCGGGTCGTTCGTCGTCTCGGCGCCGAGCTGCCAGTCAGCGTGCGCAGCACCTGCCTGGCGGCCCATGCCTTGCCGCCGGAATACACAGACCGCGCCGATGCTTACATCGATCACATCTGCACTGAAATGCTCCCGGCCCTGGCTGCCGAAGGGCTAGTGGATGCAGTGGACGCTTTCTGTGAATACCTGGGGTTTTCGCCGGAACAGGTCGAACGGGTTTTCGTCGCCGCGCAGAACCTCGGTTTGCCGGTGAAGCTGCATGCCGAGCAATTGTCGTCGCTGCACGGTTCGAGCCTGGCGGCGCGTTACCACGCATTATCCGCCGATCATCTGGAATTCATGACCGAAGACGACGCCATCGCCATGGCCAAGTCCGGCACGGTCGCGGTGTTGCTGCCCGGCGCGTTTTACTTCCTGCGGGAAACCCAATTGCCGCCGATGGAAGCCCTGCGCAAACACGGCGTAAAAATCGCCATCGCCAGCGACCTCAACCCGGGTACTTCGCCGGCGCTGTCGTTGCGCTTGATGTTGAACATGGCCTGCACCTGTTTGCGCATGACCCCGGAAGAGGCCCTGGCTGGCGCAACGATTCATGCCGCCACCGCGCTGGGCATGGCCGAGACTCATGGTTCGCTGGAAGCCGGCAAAGTCGCAGACTTCGTCGCCTGGCAGATTGATCGACCAGCCGACCTGTCGTACTGGCTGGGCGGCGACCTGGAAAAACGCGTCGTGCGTCACGGCGTCGAAACAAGCGTTTAGGAGAGCAGTTGTGGATAAGGTTCTGAACTTCAAACAAGGCCGCGTGCCGCTGCTGATCAGCATGCCCCACGCCGGCCTGCGACTGACCCCGGCGGTCGAAGCCGGGTTGATTCCCGACGCGAAAAGCCTGCCGGACACCGACTGGCACATCCCCAGGCTGTACGAATTCGCCGCCGAGCTGGGCGCCAGCACCTTGGCAGCCGAGTACTCGCGATTTGTCATCGACCTGAACCGACCGTCCGATGACAAGCCTTTATATGTCGGCGCCACCACTGGTTTGTACCCGGCGACGTTGTTCGACGGTATTCCATTGTTCCGTGAGGGTATGGAGCCCTCGGCCACAGAACGCGCGAATTATCTGGAGCACATCTGGACGCCGTACCACCGCACCTTGCAGGAAGAGCTGGCGCGACTGAAAGCCGAATTCGGCTACGCGCTGCTGTTCGATGCACACTCGATCCGCTCGATCATCCCGCACCTGTTCGACGGCAAACTGCCGGACTTCAACCTCGGCACCTTCAACGGCGCCAGTTGCGATCCACAACTGGCCAGCCAACTGGAAGCCATCTGCGCACGGCACGGCGATTACAGCCATGTGCTGAACGGTCGCTTCAAGGGCGGGCACATCACCCGGCACTATGGCAACCCGGCCGAGAACATCCATGCCGTGCAACTTGAGTTGGGTCAGTGCACGTACATGGAAGAGTTCGAGCCGTTCCGTTATCGCCCGGATTTGGCAGCGCCGACGCAAGTGGTGCTCAGGGAATTGCTGCAAGGGTTGCTGGCTTGGGGTCAACAGCGATATCAGGCATAACCATTCACCTGTGGGAGCGGGCTTGCTCGCGAAGAGGGAGTGTCAGTCGACATCTATGTTGCCTGGTACACCGTCTTCGCGAGCAAGCCCGCTCCCACATGGATTGCGCTTAACCCCTACGCTACAGGTCATCACTCGCCTCGATACCTGACTGGAACTGTCGCCACCGTGCAAATCTCGGTCGCCACAGTTCACTTTTACCCTCTCGACGCTGCGTAATGTTCTGGGCACGGTGCACGAAGATACCGGCCCTCACAATAATCTGCCGCACGAGACTCTCCCGATGAAACGACTGTTCACCCGCTGTCTCTCAATCCTCTGCGGCACGGCTTTTCTGAGCACCAGCGTTCTGGCCAGTGACGAGCCATCCTGCAAAACCGTACGCATGGGCGTGGTCAACTGGACCGACGTCATCGCCACCAGTGGCATGGCTGACGTATTGCTCAACGGCCTCGGCTACGAAAGCAAGCAAACCAGCGCCGTGCAACAAATCATCTTCGCCGGCATCCGCGACAAACGCCTCGATATCTTCCTCGGTTACTGGAAACCGGCGATGGACAAAAACATCGCGCCGTTTGTGGCTGCCAATCAAGTGAAGGTCATGGACAAACCGAGCCTCTCGGATGCCCAGGCGACCCTTGCCGTGCCTGACTATGTTGCGGCGGCGGGCCTGAAAACCTTCGCCGACATCGCCAGATTCAAGGATCAGCTCGGCGGCAAGATCTACGGCATCGAGCCGGGCAGCGGCGCCAACACCACGATCAAAACCATGATCGAGAGCAATCAATTTGGCTTGAAGGACTTCAAACTGATCGAGTCCGGTGAGGCCGGGATGCTCGCCGCCGTACAACGGGCGGTCAATCGCAAGGAGTTCGTGGTGTTCGTCGGCTGGACCCCACATCCGATGAACATCAACATGAACGTCACCTACCTGACCGGCAGCGAAGACGTCTACGGGCCGAACGAGGGAGCGGCGACCGTTTCCACCGTGACCGCGCCGGACTATGCCGAGCGCTGCCCGAACGTGAACCGCTTGCTGGCAAACCTGACCTTCACCGCCGCCCAGGAAAGTCAGTTGATGGTGCCGATCATGGAGCGCAAGACGCCGCAGGATGTCGCCAGGCAATGGCTGCGTGATCATCCTGAAGATCTTCAGCGCTGGCTGGCAGGGGTCAGCAGTTTTGATGGCAAGGAGGGTGTGGCAACCGTTCAGGCCAGTTTGAAGAACTGACTGGTCGAGCGGGATCACTGTGGCGAGGGGGTTGCCCTGATGCTGTAGGAGCGAGGCTTGCCCGCGAAGAATGCGCCGTGGTTTTTCAGGCATTGCGCGTCATCGTTCTTCGCGGGCAAGCCTCGCTCCTACAGGATTTTCGTCGCTCAATTTTCTCCTCTTGGCTGCAGACTCATGACTTCTTATCCACTCTCTGAACAGATGGCGGCTTTCGTCGAGAAAACCCTCAGCTTCAACAGCACCGACAGCAGCCTCCCCGGTTTGCGTCAGGCCTACAGCGAGATGTGCCAGGCGTTTACCCCACCGTGTCCTGCGGGGCTTGAGGTGGCCGACTTTCAATTGGCAGGCGTTGCCGTGCGCTCCTGGCAACCGCCGGTCACGCCATCGACCAACGGTTGGCCGTGCATTGTGTATCTGCACGGTGGCGGTTGGATGGTGGGGGATCTGGACTCCCACGCCTTCATCTGTGCCGAACTGGCGTCGGTGCTCGGCGTGCTGGTGATCGCCGTCGATTATCGGTTGGCGCCGGAGCATCCATTTCCAGCGGCGTTCGATGACTGCCTGGGTGTCTGGCGCGCGCTGCGTACAGGACCGTTTCGGCTCGACCCTGCACGCACCCTGGTGGTGGGCGACAGCGCTGGCGGCAACCTTGCCGCCGCGTTGTGCCTCGCTTTACGCGATGCCGACGAACCTATGCCGTGCGCGCAAGTTCTGATCTATCCGGGACTGGGCGGCGATCACCGATTGCCGTCGCGCAGCGAGTGCACCGATGCGCCATTGCTCAGCAGCAGCGACCTGGAGTGTTATTTCGCGTTGTATTTGGGCGGTAGTCGACAACCGGGTGCCTATGCGATGCCCTTGCTCGCCGACGATTTCAGCGGTCTGCCACCGGCGTTGATCGCCGTGGCGCAGTTCGACCCGCTGCGCGATGACGGCGTGCTTTACGCCGAGCGACTCAACGCCGCCGGCGTGAGCGCAACGCTTTATTACGGGGAAGGACTGGTTCACGGCTGTTTGCGGGCGCGGGGGCAGGTCGCCGAGGTCGACCGGCTCTATGAAACCCTGCTCGGCTATTTGGCTGAGACGACGGCTGACAAACTCTGACGCTGCAAGGGGCATGCTCATTGACGTAATTCGGGTTTATGATGCCGGACGGCAGAATAATAGAAGTCCCCCCAGGGATGACCTCGACCCCTTACGGAGCGCGCAATGCAGACTTTGTACCCGCAGATCAAACCCCACGCCCGGCACGATCTGGCCGTCGATAAAACCCACACGCTGTATGTCGACGAAAGCGGTTCGCCGGAAGGTTTGCCGGTGGTGTTCATCCACGGCGGTCCCGGCGCCGGGTGTGATGCCCAGAGCCGCCGGTATTTTGATCCGAACCTGTATCGCATTGTCACTTTCGACCAGCGTGGTTGCGGTCGCTCCACGCCCCACGCCAGCCTGGAAAACAACACCACCTGGGATCTGGTCGCCGACCTCGAGCGGATTCGCAAGCACCTGGGCATCGACAAATGGGTGCTGTTCGGCGGCTCCTGGGGGTCGACCCTGGCCCTGGCCTACGCGCAAACCCATCCGGAACGCGTGCTCGGTTTGATTCTGCGCGGGATTTTTCTCTGCCGTCCCCAGGAAATCGAGTGGTTCTACCAGTGTGGCGCCAGTCGCCTGTTTCCCGATTACTGGCAGGACTACATCGCGCCGATCCCGCAGGATGAGCGCCACGACTTGCTCTCGGCGTTCCACAAACGCCTGGTCGGCAACGATCAGATCGCCCAGATGCACGCGGCCAAAGCCTGGTCCATGTGGGAAGGGCGCACCGCCACCCTGCGGCCGAATCCGCTGGTGGTCGACCGCTTCTCCGAGCCTCAGCGTGCGTTGTCCATCGCCCGTATCGAGTGCCACTACTTCACCAACAATGCTTTCCTCGAGCCGAACCAGTTGATTCGCGACATGGCCAAGATCGCCCACCTGCCCGGCGTCATCGTCCATGGTCGCTACGACGTGATCTGTCCGTTGGACAACGCCTGGGAACTGCATCAGGCCTGGCCGAACAGCGAGTTGCAGGTGATTCGCGACGCCGGCCATGCGGCGTCCGAAACAGGTATTACGGATGCCTTGGTACGCGCCGCTGATCTGATGGCCCGTCGTATGCTCGACTTGTCGCCTGACGAAGCATGAAGGGCCTGCTACAACGCGTGCGTGGCGCGCGAGTCGAGGTTGCGGGAGAGGTGGTTGGCGCGATAGATCAGGGGTTGCTGGTGCTGGTGGCGGTCGAGCCTGACGATACGCGGGCCAGTGCCGACAAACTTCTGCATAAACTGCTTAACTATCGAGTATTCAGTGACGCCGAGGGCAAGATGAATCTGTCCTTGGCGGACATAGGCGGCGGGTTGCTGCTGGTCTCGCAGTTCACCCTGGCCGCTGACACCAAAAACGGGTTGCGCCCAAGTTTTTCGACTGCGGCTCCTCCAGGTTTGGGTGAGGAACTGTTCGACTATCTAACAGGTAAAGCGAAACAGATGCATGGCACTGTGGCATCAGGTAGATTCGGCGCGGATATGCAGGTGCATCTGGTCAATGATGGCCCGGTAACCTTCCTGTTACAGACGTGAAAGCGCTTGAAACATCTTTTTAAGTGCATTTCGACTGAAAACAGAGGCTTTTCCCGATAAATACTTGGTTCCCCCTGATGCGTTGTAACGCGGCCTGCTAGATAATCGCGCGCTACGGGGATCAGCGTTCGTTGGTCCGTTTTGACTTAGGTAGAGACTTGTCCGAGACCTGTTGGGGAATCATTTTGCCCCATAGGAGTCGGAACAATGCTCGCCAACTTGGCAAGAGTCGTTCGCAGGGTCGGTTTTTTTCCACCGCACACCGTGCTGGCACTTTAACTGGCCGTTGGTTTTTTGATCTGTTTTCGGCGAGGGTTGCTCGTGATTGTTAGTCCCTGTAATGCACCAAAATTGTCTGCCAAACGGTTTCGAAGCGCTCTGGTAGCAGGCTCTGCACTGCTCTGCCTGTTCAGCGCCGGTCAACTTTGGGCATTCAATCTGGATGACGTATCGGTCAAGGCAAAAGAGCTGGCCGGGCAAAAGTACGAAGCCCCGCGCAGTAACCTGCCGAATGAATTTCGCGAGATGAAATTCGCGGACTATCAAAAAATCCGGTTCCTCACGGAAAAAGCCGAATGGGCGAACCAGAAAACCCCCTTCAAGCTGTCGTTCTATCACCAGGGCATGCACTTCGATACGCCGGTGAAAATCAACGAAATCACGGCCAACACCGTCGAAGAGATCAAATACGACCCAAGTCGTTTCGATTTCGGCGACGTGAAGTTCGATCCTAAAGCCACCGAACAGCTGGGCTATGCCGGTTTCCGTGTGCTGTACCCGATCAACAAGGCCGACAAGCAAGACGAAATCATGACCATGCTTGGCGCGAGCTACTTCCGCGTCATCGGCAAGGGGCAAACCTACGGGCTCTCCGCTCGCGGCATGGCCATTGATACCGCGTTGCCATCCGGCGAAGAGTTCCCGCGCTTCACCGAGTTCTGGATTCAACAGCCGAAGCCGGGCGACAAGCATCTGGTGATCTTCGCCCTGCTGGATTCACCGCGTGCCACCGGTGCCTATCGCCTGACCCTGCGTCCAGGCAGCGACACGGTCGTCGACGTCAAAGCCAAGATGTTCCTGCGTGACAAAGTCACCAAACTCGGCGTTGCGCCGTTGACCAGCATGTTCCTGTTCGGCGCCAACCAGCCGTCGAAAGTGCTGAACTACCGTCGCGAGCTGCACGATTCCAGCGGCCTTTCGATCCATGCCGGCAACGGCGAATGGATCTGGCGCCCACTGAACAATCCGAAACACCTGGCGGTGAGCAACTTCTCGATCGAGAACCCGCGCGGTTTCGGCTTGCTGCAACGTGGCCGTGACTTCAGTCACTACGAAGACCTCGATGACCGCTACGACAAGCGCCCAAGTGCCTGGATCGAACCGAAAGGCGATTGGGGCAAAGGCTCCGTCGATCTGGTAGAGATTCCTACGGCCGACGAAACCAACGACAATATCGTCGCTTTCTGGAGCCCGGAAAAACTGCCTGAGCCTGGCCAGTCCCTGGACGTTGCCTACCGCATGCACTGGACCATCGACGAAGCCTCCCTGCATTCGCCGGACAGCGCCTGGGTTCAACAGACCCTGCGTTCCACGGGTGACGTCAAGCAGTCGAACCTGATTCGTCAGCCGGACGGCAGCGTGGCCTATCTGGTGGATTTCGAAGGCCCGTCCCTGCAAGTCCTGCCGGAAGATGCTGAAGTGCGCAGCCAGGTGAGTGTTGGCGACAACGCAGAACTGGTCGAGAACAGCGTCCGTTACAACCCTGAAACCAAGGGCTGGCGCCTGACTTTGCGGATGAAGATCAAGGATCCGGGCAAGGCCACCGAAATGCGCGCTGCGCTGGTCAAGAACATCACGCCTGCCGAGGCGCTCAAGACCGCTGCGCCAGCGTCCAGTTCTTCCGTTGCCAAGGCCGACAAGATTGCCGCCCGCCAGCAAGAGAAGAAGGACAAGGAAGCCAAGCAGGCTGAATCACAAGCCCTGCAAGTCAAGGATACCAAGGACAAGGACAACAAAGACGCCAAGCAGCCTGTCGCTGCCCAAGCGGCCCCAGCCACAACGGAATCGGCACCGACTGAACAAGTCCTGACCGAGACCTGGAGCTATCAGTTGCCCGCCGATGAGTAATTCACACGTACAGCCACAAACGCTTGCCGAGTACCTGGCGCATTTGCCGATGAGCGACGAGCAGCGCGCGGAACTCGCGGGCTGCAAGTCTTTCAGTGAACTGCACGAACGTCTGTCGTCCTCGACGTTCGACGCGCCAACCGAGGCTGCTCAAGCCTCGGTTGGCCGGCGCCTGACCCTGAACTCCGCCGAAGAACTGGCGGACGCGGAAATGCTGGTGCTCGACGCCAGTGGTCGGGTTTGCCTGAAGGCAACCCCACCGATCCGTCGGACCAAAGTCGTGCCCGAGCCGTGGCGCACCAACATTCTGGTGCGTGGCTGGCGTCGGCTGACCGGTCGCACCAATCCGCCGGCCCCGCCGAAGGATGAGAACGTGCTGCCGGCGGCTCGCTGGCGCACCGTCGGTTCGATCCGACGCTACATCCTTCTGGTGCTGATGCTCGGTCAGACGATCGTCGCCGGCTGGTACATGAAAGGCATCATGCCGTACCAGGGCTGGTCGTTCGTCGATCTTGAAGAAGTCCTGCATCAACCTCTGAGCCAAACCGCCACGCAAGTGCTGCCCTATGCCTTGCAAACCAGCATTCTGATTATGTTCGGGATTCTGTTCTGCTGGGTCTCGGCCGGTTTCTGGACTGCGCTGATGGGCTTCCTTGAGCTGATCACCGGTCGTGACAAGTACCGCATTTCCGGCGCCAGCGCCGGCAACGAGCCGATCGCGAAGGACGCACGCACTGCACTGGTGATGCCGATCTGCAACGAAGACGTGCCGCGGGTGTTCGCCGGTTTGCGGGCGACCTTCGAATCGGTGGCGGCCTCGGGTAACCTGGATCGCTTCGACTTTTTCGTACTCAGCGACAGTAACGACGCCGATATCTGCGTTGCCGAGCAGCAGGCCTGGCTGGATGTTTGCCGTGAAGGCAAAGGCTTCGGCAAGATCTTCTATCGCCGCCGCCGTCGCCGCGTAAAACGTAAAAGCGGCAACCTCGACGACTTCTGCCGTCGTTGGGGTGGTGACTACAAGTACATGGTCGTGCTCGACGCCGACAGCGTGATGAGCGGCGAATGCCTGAGCAGTCTGGTGCGCCTGATGGAAGCCACGCCGGACGCCGGGATCATCCAGACCGCGCCGCGTGCGTCGGGCATGGACACCCTTTATGCGCGTATGCAGCAGTTCGCCACGCGTGTGTACGGTCCGCTGTTCACCGCCGGTCTGCACTTCTGGCAGTTGGGCGAATCCCACTATTGGGGTCACAACGCGATCATCCGCATGAAGCCGTTCATCGAGCACTGCGCCCTGGCGCCGTTGCCCGGTAAAGGCGCGTTTGCCGGAGCGATTCTGTCCCACGACTTCGTCGAAGCTGCGCTGATGCGCCGTGCCGGCTGGGGCGTATGGATTGCCTACGACTTACCCGGCAGCTACGAAGAACTGCCACCGAACCTGCTGGACGAACTCAAGCGTGACCGTCGCTGGTGCCACGGTAACCTGATGAACTTCCGGCTGTTCCTGGTAAAAGGCATGCACCCGGTGCACCGTGCGGTGTTCCTGACCGGCGTGATGTCGTACCTGTCTGCGCCGTTGTGGTTCTTGTTCCTGGTGTTGTCGACGGCCTTGCTGGCGGTCAACACGTTGATGGAGCCGCAATACTTCCTGGAACCGCGTCAGCTCTATCCACTGTGGCCACAATGGCAGCCGGACAAGGCAATTGCGCTGTTCTCGACGACCATCGTGCTGCTGTTCCTGCCGAAGTTGCTGAGCATCATCCTGATCTGGGCCAAGGGCGCGAAAGAGTTCGGTGGCAAGTTCAAGGTGACGCTGTCGATGCTGCTGGAGATGTTGTTCTCCATGCTGCTGGCGCCGGTGCGGATGATCTTCCACACCCGTTTCGTACTCGCCGCGTTCCTCGGCTGGGCCGCGACCTGGAACTCGCCACAACGTGACGATGACTCGACGCCATGGAGCGAAGCGGTAAAACGCCACGGTCCGCAAACCTTGCTGGGCTTCTTCTGGGCGCTGTTGGTGATCTGGCTGAACCCGAGCTTCCTCTGGTGGCTGGTGCCGATCGTCGGTTCGCTGATGTTGTCGATCCCGGTATCGGTGATCTCCAGTCGCGTCGGCCTGGGCCTGAAGTCCCGTGACGAAAGCCTGTTCCTGATTCCTGAGGAATATGCCCCGCCACAGGAATTGCTGGCGACCGATCAGTACACCCACGAAAACCGTTGGCATGCACTGAACGACGGCTTCGTCCGGTCGGTGGTCGATCCTCAGCAGAACGCTTTGGCGTGTGCGCTGGCGACGTCTCGTCACCGTCAGGCCGAGCCAATCGAATGGCTGCGTATCGAGCGGGTTCGCCATGCGATGAAGGTCGGGCCTGCCGGGCTGACCAACGACGAGCGCGTGGCCCTGCTGAGTGATCCGGTGGCACTGGGTCGCTTGCATGAGCAAGTCTGGAACGAAGGCCACGCCGAGTGGCTGCAAGCCTGGCGCACATCGGTGGATGCCGATCCCCATGCGCCGCTGTTGCCGCTCAAGCCTGTGAGCGTGCAGCCTCAGTTGGCCTGATGAAAAGCCCCGCTTTCGAAAGGAAGCGGGGCTTTTTTTCGCCTGCTGCTTTTTGGGGCGGGCGCAAATTCTGTGAGAACGGGGAGAAGCCTTCGCGGGCAAGCCTCGCTCCTACATGGATGGCAGGATTCTGTGGGAGCGGGCTTGCCCGCGATGGCATCAGCCCGGTTTCAAGCGAACCGGGATGCCCGCATCAGCTCAAACCTTGAACCGCCCCACCAGCATCTGCAAATGCGTCCCCAGCCGTGCCAGCTCGACGCTGGAGGCCGCGGTCTCTTCACTGGCGGCCGAGGTCTGCTCGGACACATCACGCACGTTCAGCACGCTGCGGTTGATCTCTTCAGCCACGGCGCTCTGTTGCTCGGCAGCGGCGGCGATCTGCTGGTTCATTGACTGGATCGCCGATACGGTTCGAGTGATGCTTTCCAGCGAGCCACCGGCGCGGCGGGTCAGTTCGACACTGCTGTCAGTCAGGCTGCGGCTGTTGTCCATGATGGTCGCGACCTGCTGAGTGCCGGTTTGCAGGCCGACGATCAGCTCTTCGATTTCTTCGGTGGACTTCTGTGTGCGCTGAGCCAGGCTGCGGACCTCGTCGGCGACCACCGCAAAACCGCGCCCGGCTTCACCGGCGCGGGCGGCTTCGATGGCGGCGTTGAGCGCCAGCAGGTTGGTTTGCTGGGCCACGGACTTGATCACATCGAGCACGCTGCCGATCTTGTCGCTTTCGCGTTTCAGATCGCCCATGGCGGCGGTCGAGTTGCCGACTTCGACGGCCAGGCGCTCGATCTGGGCGATGGCTTCGCCGACCACTCTGTCACCCTCGCGGGCTTGTTGGTCGGCGGCGACGGCCGCTTCGGACGCTTCCTCGGCATTGCGCGCGACTTCTTGCACCGTGGCGGTCATTTCATGCATGGCGGTGGCCACCTGATCGGTCTCGACCTTCTGGCTGTTGACCCCGGCGCTGGTCTGCTCGGTGACGGCGGACAGCTCTTCAGCGGCGCTGGCGATCTGGGTCACGCCATCGCTGATGCCACCGATCAGTTCTCGCAGGCCCAGGGTCATGCTTTGCATGGCGCGCTGTAGCTGACCCAGTTCGTCCTGACGTTCTGAAATGAGATTGTGAGTCAGGTCGCCCGCGGCAACACGTTCGGCCACTTTGAGGGTCTGGCTCAGGGGAATGACGATCTGGCGAGTGATGGCCCAGGCCGCGAACAAACCAAAGGCTGACGCCAGGACGGTGGCCAACAGCAGCAGGTTTTTTGCATGTGCCGCATCGGTGTCACGCACGACGGTTTGCGAGACGGTGAGCTTTTTGCTGACGTCGAACAGAATGTCGCCTTGCGCGCTCATGCGTTTGAGGGCGGCAGCGCTGGCGACCTGGGAGTCGCGGAATTGGCTGACCGCCGCGCGATAGGCTTTGAGCGAGTCGGTCGCTTGTTGCAGGTTGGCGATGTGTTGTTCCGGCAGTTGAGACGGCAGGCTTTCGAGGTTTTTCAGAGCATTGCCGATGGCGTCCAGCGCTGGCTGCTCGGCTTCGGGCTTGCCGCTGTAGGTGTAACCGCGGACCTGGAAACGCGCTTGCTGGATCAGCTTGCTCAGGTCGATCACGCTGTTGAACTGGGCGACACTGTCGCCTTGCAGCAGGGATTTTTCGACTTCAGCGACCCGGGCCACGGCGTTATCGGCAGTGGCGCCCAATTTGCTGCGAGCATCTTCGCGGGTGGCGGTAGCCTGAGTCATATCAGCGAAGGCGCGTTTGTACTCGCTGACGGCGGCAAGCTGTTGATCGACCATTGCCACGTCGGCAGGCTGTTCGACCAGCGTACGGGCGGTTTTCAGGCCGGTATCGAGTTGACCGATCAGCTCGTTGACGGCGCCCGGGCCTTGTTCGCCACGGCGCATGTCGTAATCCAGACGGGCGAGACGCAGGTCTTTGGTCAGCTCATTGAGGCTGGAAATAAACCCAAGCGTATCGCCACGGCTGATCACACCGCTCAGGCCGGTCCAGCCGGTAAAGGTGATCAACAAGGTCAGAAGCAGCACCAGACCGAAGCCGACACCCAGTTTGCGATTGACGCTTACATTTCCCAGTTTCTCGGCCAGCCATCGGTACATGCTGCTACTCCCTCGGACCATTAATTGGTTTTATGGGAGCTGTATCGGCAGGCGAGCGGCGTTCTGTAGGCGCGGCGCAATGTTCGGGCGGCGAGGGTTTTGCCCTAATGTTAAGAAATTTGAGCGACGAAGATCCTGTAGGAGCGAGGCTTGCCCGCGAAGAATGCACCGCGGTTTTTCAGGCATGACGCGTCATCGTTCTTCGCGGGCAAGCCTCGCTCCTACAGGTTGCCCCGTCGCCACAGGTGTGATGTTTGACGTTAAAACAGCCGCGAGAGCAGCGCGGTAACGGCAGTTTCAACCCGCAGGATGCGGTCACCAAGTTGCACCGGTTGCAGGCCAGCCTTGCCCAGCAAGTCGATTTCGTAGGGAATCCAGCCGCCTTCGGGGCCGATAGCCAGGGTCACTGGCTCGTCCAGGCCGCGAGGGCAGGGTGGGTAGTTACCGGGATGACCGACCAGGCCGAGGGTGCCTTCGGTAATGGCCGGCAGACGGTCTTCGACAAAGGGCTTGAAACGCTTCTCGATGACGACCTCTGGCAGCACGCTGTCGCGGGCTTGTTCAAGACCCAGGATCAATTGCTCGCGAATCGCCTCGGGCTCCAGGAACGGGGTTTGCCAGAAACTCTTCTCGACGCGATAGCTGTTCACCAGCACGATGCGCGGCACACCCATGGCGGCCACGGTCTGAAACACTCGGCGGAGCATTTTCGGTCGCGGCAAAGCCAGCACCAAAGTCAGAGGCAGCTTGGCCGGTGGCGGCTGGTCGAGGGTGACGCGCAACTCGGCTTCATCGGCGTCCAGGCGCAGCAACTCGGCTGAGCCCATCAAGCCGCCGATACGCCCGACCCGCAGGCTGTCGCCAACCACCGAGCGGTGGACTTCCTGCATGTGGGTCAACCGGCGATCGCGCAAGATCGCCCGGTCGGCCGCAATGAAGTCGGCCTCTTCGAGGAGCAGCAGGTTCACGCTTGGGTCGCTGGTGGCTGGTCGTTGTGATCGTCAGCTGGCTGGTCGTCCGGATGCTCGCCACGCTTGCTGATCAGGCTGCCGAACAGGATGCCGATTTCGAACAGCAACCACATCGGTACAGCTAGCAACGTCTGCGAGAAGATGTCCGGCGGCGTCAGAATCATGCCGACCACGAAGCAGCCAATGATCACATACGGGCGGATTTTCTTCAGGTAGGCGACGTTGACCACGCCGATCCACACCAGCAGCACCACAGCCACCGGAATCTCGAACGCCACGCCGAAGGCGAAGAACAGCGTCATGACGAAATCGAGGTAGCTGGTGATGTCGGTCATCATTTCCACGCCGGCCGGGGTGGCGGCGGCGAAGAACTTGAAGATCAGCGGGAACACCAGGAAATAGGCGAAGGCCATGCCGGTGTAGAACAGCAGAATGCTGGAGACCAGCAACGGCACTGCGATGCGCTTCTCATGCTTGTACAGGCCTGGCGCGATAAAGCCCCAGATCTGGTGCAGGATCACCGGGATCGCCAGGAACAGCGAGACCATCATGGTTAGTTTCAGCGGCGTCAGGAACGGCGACGACACGTCGGTGGCGATCATCGTCGCGCCGGCCGGCAGGTACTGGCGCAGCGGTGTGGAGACGAAGGTGTAGATCTGCTGGGTGAAGGCGAACAGCCCGGCAAAAATGATGAACACCGCCACGACACAACGCAGCAGGCGAGTGCGCAACTCGGTGAGGTGCGAAACCAGCGGCATGTGCTGGTCGTTTTCGGGGAGATCGCTCATGGGGCTCGCGGCGGCAAAGTGGTGTCGTGAGGCGCCGGCGTTGTCGGCGCGGCGGCAGGAGCAACAGGTTCTACTGAAGGTGCAGGTGCAGGTGCAGCGGCTGCAACTACCGGCGTAGCCTCAGTCGCAGGCGCATGAATTGTCTGCGTCGCCACAGGTTCCACCGGCGTCGGCTCCTGTTGAGTCGGCGTGAAGATCTTCCGCGCCTCCTGCTCCAGGGACAGAATGTGCTCGTTGTGCAGTTGCCGGCGAATCTCGTCGGCACCGATTTCACGTTCAACTTCCTGTTTGATCGCGTTGAAGCTGCGCTTCAGCCGCCCGACCCACAGGCCGGCGGTGCGCGCAGCACCCGGCAGACGCTCGGGGCCCAGCACCAGCAGGGCGACGAGGCCGACGAGCAGCAGTTCAGAGAAGCTGATACCAAACATTAGTCAGTGCTCACGAGTCTTTGCGGATCGGCTCTTCGACTTTTTGCGCCTGCACGTCGATGGTGTGCGTCGGGTTCACGGACTGTGTGGTCTGTGGTTGAGCTGGCGGAACCGGTTGGGCCGGGGTCGCTGTCGGGTCGGCCGCTTTCTCGTCGTCGTTCATGGCTTTACGAAAGCCCTTGATCGACTCGCCCACGTCAGTGCCGAGGTTTTTCAGCTTCTTGGTGCCGAACACCAGCACCACGACAACCAGGATGACGATCCAGTGTTTCCAGTCAAAAATGCCCATGCTGCGTTCCTCTCTAATAGTTGTTCAGGCGGACGGGCGAGAGGCTTTCTCGACGTGTCCGGACAGACCGAAGCGACGGTCCAGTTCATCAAGCACAGCCTGTGGATGCTGCCCCAACTGGGCGAGCATGACCATGCTGTGGAACCACAAATCGGCGGTCTCGTAGATCACATCGCTGCAGTCACCGCTGATGGCGGCATCCTTGGCGGCAATGATGGTTTCGACCGACTCTTCGCCGACTTTTTCCAGAATCTTGTTCAAACCCTTGTGGTACAGGCTGGCGACATACGAGCTGTCGGCGGCGGCGCCTTTGCGCTCTTCCAGTACTTGAGCCAGACGGGTCAAAGTGTCACTCATGTTTGTGTCCTGCGGAATAGATAGCGTGCGGGTCTTTCAGCACCGGGTCGACGGTTTTCCAGTCGCCGTTTTCGAAGACGCGATAGAAGCAGCTCTGACGGCCTGTATGGCAGGCGATGTCGCCGATCTGCTCAACCATCAGGATGATCACGTCAGCGTCACAGTCCAGGCGCATCTCATGCAGGGTTTGCACGTGGCCGGACTCTTCGCCCTTGCGCCACAGCTTGCCACGGGAACGTGACCAGTAAATGGCACGGTTCTCGGCGGCGGTCAATTCCAGTGCTTCGCGGTTCATCCAGGCCATCATCAGGACGCGTCCGGTCTTGTGATCCTGGGCAATCGCCGGCACCAGGCCGTCGGCGTCCCACTTGATCTCGTCCAGCCAGTTTTTCATCTTCGACTCCGACGCGGGCTCTACTTCAATAGTTGAGGCCAATGTTCAAATTCAGCGTTCAAACAGTGTGCCAGCCGATCATCCAACTGGCTATCGGCGAACGACCAGATACAAGCCGACCGCCACCATGATTCCGGCGGGCCAGTGCCCCAGTTCGTTCAACGGGCCACCGGCGGCGAGTATCGTGCCACCCGCCAGGTGAGCGGTGCCGAGCAACCGCAGGAACCAGTCATCCTTGCGTTTGTGCCAAGGGGGAGGCGGGTCGTTGGCGTGGGGCTGGGACATGCGCTCGAGCAGGTCGCGGGCCATGTTGGCCAGGTGCGGGATCTGCTCGAACTGGCTCTGCACGTTGCCTAACAAGGCTTTGGGGCTGACGCGCTCGCGCATCCAGCGTTCGAGGAACGGCTGGGCGGTGTTCCACAGATCGAGGTCCGGGTACAGCTGACGGCCCAGACCTTCGATGTTCAACAGGGTTTTTTGCAACAATACCAACTGCGGCTGCACTTCCATGTTGAAACGTCGAGCGGTCTGGAACAGGCGCATCAGCACCTGACCGAAGGAAATATCTTTTAACGGTTTTTCGAAGATCGGCTCGCACACGGTACGGATCGCTGCTTCGAATTCGTTGAGTTTGGTTTCCGCCGGCACCCAGCCCGAATCGATGTGCAACTGCGCGACACGCCGGTAATCACGTTTGAAGAACGCGAACAGGTTGCGCGCCAGATAGTCCTGGTCTTCCGGGGTCAGGCTGCCGACGATGCCGCAGTCGATCGCAATGTACTGCGGGCTCCACGGTTGCACGGTGCTGACGAAGATGTTGCCGGGGTGCATGTCGGCGTGAAAGAAGCTGTCGCGGAACACTTGGGTGAAGAAAATCTCCACGCCCCGCTCGGCGAGCATTTTCATGTCGGTGCGCTGGTCGGCCAGGGTCGCGAGGTCGGTGACCTGAATCCCGTAGATGCGCTCCATCACCAGCACTTTCGGCCGGCACCAGTCCCAATAGACTTGCGGCACATACAGCAGCGGCGAGCCCTCGAAATTGCGCTTCAGCTGGCTGGCGTTAGCCGCCTCGCGCAGCAGGTCGAGTTCGTCGTAGATGGTTTTTTCGTAGTCGCTGACCACGTCTACCGGGTGCAGCAAGCGAGCGTCGGCCGAGAGTTTTTCCGCGGCGCGGGCGAGGATGAACAGCCACGCGAGGTCTTGGGCAATGATCGGTTTCAGACCCGGGCGGATCACCTTGACGACGACTTCTTCGCCGGTTTTCAGCTGCGCGGCATGCACTTGCGCCACCGAAGCCGAGGCCAGCGGTTCGACGTCGAAACGGCTGAAGACTTCACTGATTTTTTTGCCGAGCTGCTCTTCGATCAGCCGGATCGACACTTGCGAGTCGAACGGCGGCACGCGGTCCTGCAGCTTCATCAGTTCATCGGCGATGTCTTCGGGCAACAGGTCGCGGCGTGTGGACAGGATTTGGCCGAACTTGATGAAAATCGGCCCCAGGTCCTGCAGCGCCAGGCGCAGTCGCGCGCCACGGCTCAGGTCCAGCGTCTTGCGCGGAAACCAGCGCCACGGCAAGGCATAGCGCAGCGCCAGCAAAAACCAGGGCAGTGGCAGGGCGAACAGCAAGTCATCGAGGCGGTAGCGAATCACAACGCGCTGGATGCGCAACAAACGGCGGACGGCAAGCAGCTTCATGCGTTATCGCTTGGGTCGAGGGATCGGAAAAGGCGCTCGAAACGCGCCTCGAGACGTTCCAGATCGAGCTTGATCTGGTCCAGTTCATTAAAACGGGCGTCAGCTTCGCGCTGACCGACGAGGGCGCGCGATTCTTCGGCCAGGTATTCACCCAGGTTCTGATTCAGGCTGGCGAACCCTTGTTGATACCAGCGTGCGCGACTGCGCAGGTGACCGCCGACCAGTTGCGTGGCCACAGGTCCCAGCCAGCGCGAGAGTTCGTACTCCCAGTCCAGTTCGAGGTCCTGAAGGATCGCCGCCAGTTCCAGCAGCACGCCGCTGTCGCCGTCGAGTTCGACTTCTGGCGCATGCAGAACCGAAGTCTTGTCCTTGCTCGTCGCCAGTTTCAGCAGGCTTGAGGCCGGTGCGCGCAAGGTACAGTCGGCACCGGTTTCCCACTGAGAGGCGAGCATCAGGCCTTCATCGCTGGGCAGGATGAACAGTTGCAGCGCCGGGCTGCGGCAGTCGACGGCAATCACCCTACCACTCAAATGCGCCAGCCGCGGCAGCGCCGTGCTGTCGAGACGCAGCACCCGGTTCAGGCCGAGCTCAACGCTGGCAAGCAGGCCGGCCAGCAGCATCAGGGCTTGATGCCGCGGTGCAGGGCGACGATGCCTGCGGTCATGTTGTGGTACGTCACGCGGTCGAAACCGGCCTCGACCATCATCGACTTCAGGGTTTCCTGATTCGGGTGCATGCGGATCGATTCGGCCAGGTAGCGATAGCTTTCCGAGTCGTTGGTGATCAGCTTGCCCATCAGCGGCATGAAGGCGAACGAGTAGGCGTCGTAGGCTTTGGACATCAGTGCGTTGGTCGGTTTGGAGAATTCCAGCACCAGCAAACGGCCGCCCGGTTTCAGTACGCGCAGCATCGAGCGCAGGGCGTCTTCTTTATGGGTAACGTTGCGCAGGCCGAAAGCGATGGTCACGCAATCGAAATGGTTGTCCGGGAACGGCAGCTTTTCAGCGTCGGCCTGGACGAATTCGACGTTGCCGGACACACCCAGATCCAGCAGGCGGTCACGACCGACCTTGAGCATGGATTCGTTGATGTCGGCCAGAACGACCTGGCCCGTCGGGCCAACGAGGTGCGAAAACTTTTTGGTCAGGTCGCCGGTGCCGCCGGCGATGTCCAGCACGCGGTTACCGGTGCGCACGCCCGACAGTTCGATTGCGAAGCGCTTCCACAGGCGGTGCATGCCGCCCGACAGGAGGTCGTTCATCAGGTCGTACTTGGCGGCTACCGAGTGGAAAACCTCAGCGACTTTTTCCGCTTTCTGGCTTTCCGGAACGTTTTTGAAGCCGAAGTGAGTGGTGGGTTCGGCATCGCTGCCTTTGCGCTGATCAGTCATATCGCTGTCACCAAAAGAGAATGCGGGACATTCTAATCCTGGTGGCCTGCTTTGTCTTGGCAAGGCTGAAGGTAAGATAGGCAACTACCGGGACGTTTTGACGCATGCAGGGTCAAGATGTCTTGAGCAAGTCACGATAAAGCAGGAGTCATTCGATGGCCCGTATTAGTGTTGAGCGTGCCCACGGCCTGGGTAAGGAAGCGGCCCGCGAGAAGGCCGACAAGTTGGCGCAGAAACTGTCCGAACAATATGGCCTGGAGCCGCAGTGGTCTGGCGACACTCTGAACCTCAGACGCTCGGGCGTAAAAGGGGCGGTGTATGTGGGCGAGGACTCGATCAAGGTCGATGTCGAACTGGGCCTGTTGATGTCTGCCATGAGCGGCACGATCAAATCGGAAATCGAAAGGGCGCTCGATAAAGCGTTGGCATAATCCGGTCGTTGTGTGAAATACGATTAATGTGGGAGCGGGCTTGCTCGCGAATGCGGTGTGTCAGTCGACATCAATGCTGAATGACACACCGCATTCGCGAGCAAGCCCGCTCCCACAGGTTCGGCGGCGTACCTACTTGTTTATGTCACTTGTTAGGGTGCCGTTTCTAATTATTCTCACTACTTTGTGCCTGAGCCCGACTCTCTGCGGGCAGTTCCTCGACCCTTCTGCGCGTGAGGTGCACCATGGCCAAAGTTATTTTGAAGAAAAAAGTCGACGTTGAAACTAACGCTCTGGGCGACGTCAAATCGTATGCCCGCAAGATCTGGCTCGCTGGCCTGGGTGCTTACACCAAGGTCGGCCAAGAGGGTAGCGAGTACGTTCAAGAGCTGATCAAGGCTGGTCAAGCTGTTGAAAAGAAAGGCAAAAAAGTAGTCACTGAAAAACTTGAAGCGGCCAATGCCGAGATCGATGAAGCCAAGAGTGAAGTGAGCACTTTCAAAGGCAAAGTCGAACTTCAACTCGACAAAGTCGAAAGGGCTTTCGATACACGTATCGCAAGTGCCTTGAATCGTATCGGCATTCCGTCTAAACATGACGTTGAGACACTCTCTGCTAAGCTCGATGAGCTGACGGCATTGCTCGAACGTGTCGCGCGTAAATCTTAAGGAGAACGGGATGGCTGGTAAAAAGAATACTGAAAAAGAAGGCAGCTCGTGGATCGGGAAGGTCGAAGACTACTCCCGCAAGATCTGGCTGGCTGGTTTAGGCGTGTACTCGAAGATCGACACTGACGGCAGCAAGCTCTTCGATACATTGGTTAAGGACGGCGAGAAAGCCGAGAAGCTCACCAAGAGCGCTGTCGGCAAGAAAGTCGATGCCGCCAAGGACTCCGCTTCGTCGGCCAAGTCGCGCATCAGCGGCGTGAAAGATCGTGCACTGGGCAAATGGGATGAGCTGGAAGGGGCTTTCGACAAGCGTCTGAACAGCGCCATTTCGCGCCTGGGTGTACCGAGCCGCAATGAGGTCAAGGCACTGCACAGCAAGGTCGATACCCTGACCAAGCAAATCGAAAAACTCACCGGTGCCAAGGTTGCGCCTGTTGCGGCGAAAACCGCGGCGGCCAAACCAGCGGCCAAAAGCGTAGCCAAACCATTGGCCAAGGCTGCCGCCAAACCGGCAACCAAAACTGCCGCGGCGAAACCTGCAGCCAAAGCGGCCGCAAAACCAGCCGCTAAACCGGCGGCCAAACCTGCAGCTAAAACCGCAGCAGCCAAACCCGCCGCTGCGAAAAAGCCGGCAGCCAAGAAGCCTGCAGTGAAAAAACCGGCCGCCCCGAAAGCGGCTGCACCGAAACCAGTAGTGGCTGCCGCCAAGCCACCGGTAACCCCGGTCAGCACGGCGAACTCCGCCACTGCTCCGACACCTGCTGTAACCCCGACTGCTGCGCCGGCTCCATCGACGCCAACCAGTCAGTCCTGATTTCAGGACTAAAAAAACGCCCGGCCTGCGAAGGTCGGGCGTTTTTGTTTGTGCATGGATTCCAGAAAGCACCACACATCCAATGTGGGAGCGGGCTTGCTCGCGAAAGCGGTGGGTCAATCGACATCAATGTTGAATGATGAGTAGCTTTCGCGAGCAAGCCCGCTCCCACAGGGTTAGTCGTGCTCTTCGAGGTACTGCAATGCCAACCGCTCGGTCGCAACCTTGACAGGCGGCAGCAAGTGCGGCGCCACCAGCATCATGATCTGATACACCACCAGTCGCACTTCACCTTCACGGTCGAGAATTCGCTGATAGTCCAGTGAGAACAGCAACGTCATGGTGATTTGTTCCACCAGTTGCCCCAGCGCCTGGGTGTCACTGACCAACTGACCTTGAGCTTTCAATTGCGCCAGCAATGAAGCCAGTGTGCGCTTCAACGCATTGAGCAGGTTGCGTATCCCCTTGGCCAGTTTCGGCAGGCGGCCGGCAAGGTTCGACAGGTCCTGGAACAGAAACCGGTAATGGGCCAGGCGTTCGATGATCAGGTGCAGGAACAGCCAGTAATCTTCAGGCGCCAATTCCACATCGGACGGTGGGTCGAGCAAGGGCGTCAACTCGGCCTGGAAGCGCTCGAACAGCCCGAGGATCAGCGGTTCCTTGCCGTGGAAATGGTAGTAGAGGTTACCCGGGCTGATGCCCATTTCGTTGGCCACTTCCATGGTGGACACATTCGGTTCGCCCTTCTGATTGAACAACTGCAGGGCACATTCGAGAATCCGGTCGCGGGTTTTCATCCAGTCTTCTTAATGGTCGAGTCATGCCACGGCCATTGGTGGCCGTGGTTCGTTAAACGTCAGCGCACGCGCACGTAAGTACCGGGTGCCGCCTCCATCGGTGGATAGTTCTGGTTACCGAGGGCCATCCGGGTTTCGTGTTGTGCGCCGGAGCGTTCCTGAATCCAGTCCAGCCATTGCGTCCACCAACTACCGTCGACGCGTTTGGCGTCGTAATACCAGGCCCGCGGGTCGCTGCTCAGTTTCGGATTCTCGACGTAGTTGGCTTTCGGATTGTTCGGCGGGTTGAGAATGCTCTGTACATGACCGCTGTTGGACAGCACGAAGCGCCGCTCGCCCCCCAGCAGTAATGTCGAGCGATACACCGCATCCCACGGGGTGATGTGATCATTCATGCCTGCCACGCTGAAGCTGTCGACGGTGACTTTCTGCAGGTCGATCGGCGTGCCGCACACTTCCAGCCCGCCAGGATGACTCAGCGGGTTGTGCTTGAAGAAGTCCAGCAGATCACCATGAAATGCTGCCGGCAGACGCGTGTTGTCATTGTTCCAGTAGAGGATGTCGAACGCCGGCGGCTCCTTGCCCATCAGGTAGTTATTGACGAAGTAATTCCAGATCAAGTCGTTGGGACGCATCCAGGCAAACACCCTGGCCATGTCACTACCTTCCAGAACGCCCTTCTGATACGAGCGGCGCTTGGCCGCTTCCAGCGTTTGTTCGTCGGCGAAGAGGGTAGCCGGGCTGTCTATCTGACTGTCGAGCATGCTGACCAGGTAGGTCGCGCTGGATACTCGTCGTAGCTGTCGCTTGGCCTGCAAATGCCCTTGCAATGCGGCAATGGTCAGCCCACCGGCACAGGCCCCCATCAAGTTGACCTCGCGCGCGCCGGTGATTGCCCGGCACACATTCATCGCTTCTTCAGCGGCTTCGACGTAAGACGACAATCCCCATTCGCGATGACGCACATCGGGATTGCGCCAGCTGATAACGAAGGTCTGCAAACCGTTTTTAAGGGCGAACTGAACGAAGCTGTTGTTGGGGCTCAAATCGAAAATGTAGTACTTGTTGATCTGTGGCGGCACGATCAGCAATGGCTTGGAATACTGCTTTTCGCTCATCGGCTTGTACTGGATCAGCTCCAGCAGCTCATTGCGAAACACCACCGAGCCGGTAGTGGTGGCGACCGTTTTGCCCACCTCGAATGCTTGTTTGGTGACTTGTCTTGGCAGGCCGTTGTTGTGCAGGACATCGTCGACCAGATGGCCGATACCCCGCACCAGACTATTGCCGCCGGAGTTGAAAAACTCTTTGATCGCCAGCGGATTGAGCAGGGTGTTGGACGGCGCCACGGCGTCATTGATCAAGGCAAAGGCAAAGTGGGCGCGGGCACGATCGTCCGGGCTCATGTTGCTTTCGTCGATCCAGCTTTTGACTTCTTTCTGCCAGCTCAGATAGGCCTGCAGGCTGCGGCGATAAAAGGGATTGAGGCTCCACGTCGGGTCGGCAAAGCGACTGTCTTGCGGGTTGGTCGGATGCAGGGTTTCACCCAACAACACGCGGCCCAACTGGCCGCCCAGCTTCAAGGCATGCCGGGCCGTATACACCGGGTTGCGCAGGCCGTGGGTGGCCAGGCTGCGCAAGGTCGAAAGCAGGTCCCGGCCGCGCAGACCGGTAACCGCACTCTGAGCATTGATGAATGCAGCGGGAGTGGGCAAAGAGCCCTTCGCTGGTTTGTCGCGCATGAGTTAACACTCCTTCGTCATCAGGCCAAAAACAAACACACCCGAACAAAACACCATAGACGTTGTTGCGGGTTGTTGCGCGGCACGGCCTCCTGCCGACTCCTTTTCATAAATGAAAGCCGGGGTCGGTTAACCGCCCGATGGCGCCGGATGCGGATGCATTACTGCGCGCTGACGTTCTTCCTCGAGAAACTTCATGATGATCGGTGCCACCGCTTCGGCGCGGGTAATCAAGAACAGATGGCCGTCGTCGATGATGTGCAGTTGGGCGTTGGGAATTCGCCAAGCCAGCATGCGCATGTTGATCAGCGGGATCAGTGGGTCGTCGTCGCCGGCCAGTACCAGGGTCGGTTGATGGATTTTGTGCAGCCAGTGAATGCTGGTCCAGCCGAGGCCGGCGAACAGTTGCCAGTAGTAACCGAGCTTGCCTGCCGAACGAACCCTGGCGGCGTGACTGGCTGCCAGGGTCGGATCGCGACGGAACGAGCCGCCGTAGATCATCGGTGCAATGCGGATCACATGGGAGGGCTGGATATAGCGTCGCGGGCTGGCCATCATCATCAGCACTTTAGGCTTGCCCGGAACCATCACGGTGCCCGCCGCCGTGGCCGCCAGCACCAGCTTCTTGCAGCGCTCGGGATAGTCATGGGCGAACTGCTGCGCCAGAGCGCCGCCCCACGAAACGCCAATCACGTTGACTTGCCCGTAATCGAGATAGTCGAGCATTCGCGCCGTGAGTTTTGCCAGGCCCGAGAAGCGATAGGGTCGATTGGGAGTCGATGAGCCGCCGACACCGGGCACGTCGAAGGCAATGACTTCCAGGTCCGGATCCAGAGCCTGGACGAACGGGAATATCAGCTCCAGGTTGGCGCCGATGCCGTTGAAAATCAGCAAGGGCGTCAAGTGAGGCTTGCCGGGGCGTACCGCAGTGCGGAGGGTTTGGCCATCCAGGTTGACGGTACGAAAGACGAACGGTTGCGGCATGCACGAAGCCCTGTAGGTTTTAAACGCTGATCGAGCCGTCCCGGGCCGTCGCAGAATGTTCGAGGCTGGCCTCGAGAGTAATCGATAGAGATCGCGGCACCTCCCAGTGCCGCGGACTGCGAGTTATTTGAAGCTCAACGTTCATGCACGTAGGTACCCGGCGAAGCCTCACCCGCTGGATAGGCCTTGTTGCCAAGGTTGGCGGGGGATTTTTTCAGCTTGCCCGAACGCTCGGCCTGCCACGCCTGCCAATGCAACCACCAGGAGTCGGTGTGCTTGGTGGAGTTTTCCATCCATTCTTCGGCCTTGACCGGCATGTCGGTGCTGGTCATATAGCGCGCTTTCGGATTGCCCGGAGGGTTCAGAATGCTCTGGATATGCCCGCTGCTGGACAGCACGAACTCGACCTTGCCACCGAACAGCTGCGCGGATTTGTAGCAGGACTTCCACGGAGTGATGTGATCGTTGGTGCCGGCCAGGGAAAAGATGTCGGCGGTCACCTGCTTGAGGTCGATCGCTGTGCCGCACACTTCCAGTGCATCGGGGCGGATCAGTGGGTTGTTTTTGAACATCTCGATCAGGTCGCCATGGAACGCTGCCGGCAACCGGGTGGTGTCGTTGTTCCAGAACAGGATGTCGAAAACCGGCGGCTCATTACCCAGCAGATAGTTGTTGACCCAGTAGTTCCAGATCAGGTCGTTGGGGCGCATCCAGGCGAAAACTTTCGCCATGTCGCGACCTTCCAGCACGCCGGCCTGGTAGGAATGGCGCTTGGCGGCTTCGAGGGTCTGCTCGTCGACGAACAGGGCCACATCGCTGTCCAGGGTGGTGTCCAGCACGCTGACCAACAGGGTGAGGGCGTTGACCTTCTTCTCGCCGATCGCTGCGTAGTGACCCAGCAGGGCGGTACAGGTGATGCCGCCGGAGCAGGCGCCAAGCATGTTCACGTCTTTGCTGCCGGTGATTGCGGTGACCACGTCGACCGCTTCCTTGAGCGCTTCGATGTAGGTCGACAGACCCCACTCGCGCTGCTCCTTGGTCGGGTTACGCCAGCTGACGATGAACGTCTGCACATTGTTGCGCAGACAGAAGCGCGCCAGACTCTTGTCCGGGCTCAGGTCGAAAACATAAAACTTGTTGATCTGTGGCGGCACCACCAGCAGCGGGCGTTCATGCACCTGCTCGGTGATCGGTCGGTACTGGATCAACTCCAGCACATCGTTGCGAAACACCACTGCGCCTTCGGTCACGCCCAGGCTCTTGCCGACTTCGAACGCGCCCATGTTGACCTGGCTCGGCATACCGCCGTTGTGCACCAGATCCTTGGCCAGATGGGAGAGACCGTCGAGCAGGCTCTTGCCACCGGTTTCGAAGAAGCGTTTGACCGCCGCCGGATTGGCCGCCGTGTTGGTCGGGGCCATGGCTTCGGTCATGAGGTTAATCACGAAATGCCCGCGAGCGACGTCCTTGGGCGAAAGATTGCTGTCATCGATCCACGCGTGAAGCTCCTTGCGCCACGCCAGATAAGTTTGCAAATAACGTTTGTAGAGCGGGTTCTGACTCCACGCCGGGTCAAGGAAGCGACGGTCATCACTTTGCGGTTGAAGCTCGGATTTTCCAAACAGTACGTTCTTCAGTTCGATGCCGAAATGAGCGACATGCCTGGCACTGTGGATGGGTTGCCTGATGGCCTGGCTCAGCACCATGCGGGCAGAGCCCAAGAGATCCTTTCTACGTAGTCCAACAACAGGATTCAGCCCCAAGGTATTTTCCGAAGCCTGAAATTTCAAGTCATCGTTAAGCTTGTTACTCATCTACGACGCTCCATTGTCCTGAGACGAGTACCTGAGCTCAGCTGTGTAGTCACACAGCAAACGCCAGGTACTACTGCTCGGGTGACCGTTAATTGCGAATAGCTACAAATGCACGGAACTTGCCAGCTCCATTGGTTACCCGAGTTTAATTTTTTTCGCAAGCGGGCCAATCGTTGACACCGCAGCGGAGCATTCAAACAGATGGAATTAGAAAATGCCCTCTAAACAGCCAGAGGCCTGTATTAGAGCATCAGCTTGACGACCGACTCATTCGGATCACGGGTCTTTCCAGCCGCTTTGAGTTCCGCAAGATAATCGTTCCAAAGATCTTCTTGGCGCACTGCCAGCTGGTACAGATACTCCCAAGTGAACAGGCCGCTGTCGTGGCCGTCGTCGAAGGTCAATTTCAGTGCGTACTGACCGGCCGGTTCGACCTTGCTCAGGCCGACGCCGATCTTGCCAAATTGCAGGATAGGTTTGCCGTGGCCCTGGACTTCGGCGGAAGGAGAGTGCACGCGAAGAAACTCGGCGGGCAGGTGATATTCCTCGCCGGACGCGTATTTGAGCGACAGGGTTTTCGAGGCTTTGTGGAGTTTGATGTCGGTGGGGAGTTGGGTCATGGCTGGCAGTCCGTCTGTGTGGGAGACCTGGTGGAACCTGATCTGCAAAACACCACAGTTCAAATGTGGGAGCGGGCTTGCTCGCGAAAGCGGTGTAACAGTCAACACAGATGTTGAATGTTACGGCCTCTTCGCGAGCAAGCCCGCTCCCACAGGGTCCGCTACCGCTGTAAGTATGGCTTACAGGATATAACGGGACAGGTCTTCGTTCTGCGCCAATTCGCCCAAGTGGCTGTTGACGTAATCGGCATCGATCAGGATCGGCTTGTCCTCGTGGGTGCTGGCCAGATCACCGGCGCTGAACGACACCTCTTCGAGCAGGCGCTCGAGCAGGGTATGCAGGCGACGGGCGCCGATGTTTTCGGTTTTCTCGTTGACCTGCCAGGCGATCTCGGCGAGACGCTTGATGCCGTCCGGGAGGAATTCGATGAGCAGGCCTTCGGTTTTCAGCAGTGCACAATATTGCTCGGTGAGCGATGCATGCGGTTCGCTGAGGATGCGCTCGAAATCTTCCGGGCTCAGGGCCTTGAGTTCGACCCGAATTGGCAGGCGACCTTGCAGCTCCGGCACCAGATCGCTCGGCTTGCTCAGGTGGAACGCGCCGGAAGCGATGAACAGGATGTGGTCAGTCTTGACCATGCCCAGTTTGGTGTTGACGGTGCAGCCTTCAATCAGCGGCAGCAAGTCGCGCTGTACGCCCTCACGGGACACGTCGACGCCCCCGGAATTACCGCGCTTGGCGACCTTGTCGATTTCGTCGATGAACACGATGCCGTGCTGCTCGACGGCTTCCAGGGCCTTGGCCTTCAATTCTTCTTCGTTGACGAGGCGACCGGCTTCTTCGTCGCGTACCAGTTTCAGCGCTTCCTTGACCTTGAGCTTGCGGTTTTTGCGCTTGCCCTTGCCCATGTTGGCGAACAGGCTCTGCAACTGGTTGGTCATTTCTTCCATGCCCGGTGGCGCGGAGATATCGACGCCGGACACTTCGGCCACTTCGATTTCGATCTCCTTGTCATCCAGCTGACCTTCACGCAGGCGTTTGCGGAACAGCTGACGGGTGTTGGAATCCTGGGACGGTGCGGAGTCCTCGTTGCTGAAGCCCATGCGTGCCGGTGGCAGCAGGGCGTCGAGGATGCGTTCTTCGGCGGCGTCTTCGGCGCGGTGGCGAACCTTGGTCATTTCCTGTTCGCGCAACAGCTTGATCGCAGCGTCGGCCAGATCACGAATGATCGATTCGACGTCACGGCCAACGTAGCCCACTTCGGTGAACTTGGTCGCTTCGACTTTGATGAACGGCGCGTTGGCGAGCTTGGCCAGGCGACGGGCAATCTCGGTTTTACCGACACCGGTGGGGCCGATCATCAGGATGTTCTTGGGGGTGACTTCGACGCGCAGCTCTTCGGGCAGCTGCATCCGGCGCCAACGGTTACGCAAGGCGATGGCGACGGCGCGTTTGGCATCGTCCTGGCCGATGATATGGCGATTGAGTTCGTGGACGATTTCACGGGGGGTCATGGGCATAGTAATTGGCGGTCCTCAAGCAGAAGTGAGCCGTGGCGCTAGGCCAAAACAGGCTTACTCAGCGAGATCCTGCTCCTCGATGGTGAAGGTGTGGTTGGTGAATACGCAGATGTCGCCGGCGATGCCGAGCGCTGTTTCGACGATTTCCCGCGCCGACAAATCGGTTTTCTTCAACAGGGCACTCGCGGCAGCCTGGGCGTAACCGCCGCCGGAACCCATGGCGATCAGGCCTTCTTCGGGCTCAACCACGTCACCGTTGCCGGTGATGATCAGGGAGGCATCTTTGTTGGCGACCGCGAGCATCGCTTCGAGGCGGCTCAGGGAGCGGTCGGTGCGCCATTCTTTGGCGAGTTCGACGGCGGCGCGAACCAGGTGGCCCTGATGTTTCTCGAGCTGGCCTTCGAAACGCTCGAAGAGGGTGAAGGCGTCAGCGGTAGCCCCGGCAAAACCGGCGATAACCTGGCCGTGGTAAAGGCGGCGAACTTTCTTCGCGTTGCCTTTCATCACGGTATTGCCGAGCGAAACCTGGCCGTCGCCGCCCATGACGACTTTGCCGTGGCGGCGAACTGAAACGATGGTGGTCAAGGGAGAGTCTCCACGCAGCGGGGCGAAAATGCCTTATGTCAACTCATATGGGGGTGGTGGAGCGTTTTTCAACTGTAGGAAGGGAGAGGGGACGAGCGGTGTAGGGCGGGGATGGGGGTGTTGTCTGTTCGGGCGCCTTCGCGGGCAAGCCTCGCTCCTACAGAGATTTACGTGATTCTGTAGGAGCGAGGCTTGCCCGCGAAGAACGATGACACGGTGTCCCCGCGGAGATCAGCGGCTTTGGCGTTGTTGTAACAACAGGTTGCTGAAGCCGCTGCCGGCCAGTTGCTTCTGAGCGGTTGTCAGCTGTTCGCGGTTACTGAACGGGCCAACCAGCACCCGATACCAGGTCTCGTCCTTCACCGTGCCGGATTCAACCGCCACGGCCTGACCCAGCAGAATGATCTGCGCCCGCACCTTGTCGGCATCGGCTTCCTTGCGGAACGAACCGGCCTGCAGGAAGAACTTGGTCACCGGCGCAGCTTTCGCCACGGGCGGCGCTGGCGGCGGGGTGATGCCGGCCAATGCCGCTTGAGCCCGGGCCGTGTCGATCTTCGCCGCTTGTTCTGGCGTCACCGGCGTGGTCGGAATGGCCGGTACTTGTGGCGTCGGCAGGGTTTTCTCCGGCACCGCGTCCGGGGGTACGATGACTTCCGATTCCGGCAGCAAAGTGTAGAAGTCGTACTTCGGCTTCACCGGTTGCGTCGGGCTCGGCGGAGTCTTGTTGGCCTCGGCGATCTTGGTGGCTTTCTGCTGCTCGATCTTCTCGCGCTTGACGGTATCGCTGCCCTTGCCCGGTTCCAGCTTCATCAGGAACACAATGAACGCACCGACCGTCAGGCCGATGGCCATCCACAGCCAGCCCGGGATCGGTTGCTTTGCAGGAGCTTGGTAACGGCTGGCGCCACGCTTGGGTGCAGGTTTTTTCTTGGCAGCCAACTTACATACGCTCCAGAGTTTCCAGACCCAAGAGTTCCAGGCCTTGCTTGAGAGTGCGGCCGGTCAGCGCGGCGAGGCGCAGGCGGCTCTGCATTTGCGCCGGGGTGTCGGCGCCGAGGATCGGGCAGTTCTCGTAGAAGCTGGAGAACAGGCCGGCGACATCGTACAGGTAGGTGCAGAGGATGTGCGGCGTGCCTTTGTCGGACACGTTGTTCAGTATTTCGCCGAACTGCGCCAGTTTCGCGGCCAGCTCATGTTCGTGGGTTGCTTCGAGACTGATTTTACCTTCGACTTCGCTGAAATCCTTGCCGAGTTTGCGGAACACGCCGGCCACCCGGGTGTAGGCGTACAGCAGGTATGGCGCGGTGTTGCCTTCGAAGTTCAGCATCAGGTCGAAGTTGAAGCTGTAATCGCTGGTGCGGTGCTTGGACAGGTCGGCGTATTTCACGGCGCCAATGCCCACGACCTTGGCGATGTTGCGCAACTCGTCTTCGGCAAGCTCCGGGTTCTTCTCCTTCACCAGGGTGTAGGCGCGTTCCTGGGCTTCGGTCAGCAGGTCGATCAGTTTCACGGTGCCGCCATCGCGGGTCTTGAACGGACGGCCGTCGGCGCCGTTCATGGTGCCGAAGCCCATGTGTTCCATTTCCATCGGGTGCGTCACGAAGCCGGCCAGGCGCGCGACCTGGAACACTTGCTGGAAGTGCAGGGCCTGGCGCTGGTCGACGAAGTACAGCGCGCGATCGGCCTTGAGCTTGCCGCTACGGTAGCGCACGGCGGCCAGGTCGGTGGTGGCGTAGAGGTAGCCGCCGTCAGCCTTGACGATGATCACCGGCAGCGGGTCGCCGTCGGCGTTCTTGAACTCATCGAGGAACACGCACTGCGCGCCGTTGCTCTCGACCAGCATGCCGGCGGCCTTGAGGTCGTTGACCACGTTGATCAGGTCGTCGTTGTAGGCGCTTTCGCCCATTACGTCGGCCATGGTCAGTTTGACGTTCAGCAGTTCGTAGATTTTCTGGCAGTGCGACAGCGAGATGTCTTTGAACTTGGTCCACAGCGCCAGGCAGTCCGGGTCGCCGGCTTGCAGCTTGACCACCAGGCCGCGGGCGCGATCGGCGAATTCTTCGGATTCGTCGAAGCGTTGCTTGGCGGCGCGGTAGAAGTTTTCCAGGTCCGACAGCTCATCACTGGTGATCGGGTTTTCCTGCAGGTAAGCCATCAGCATGCCGAACTGGGTGCCCCAGTCGCCAACGTGGTTCTGGCGGATCACTTCGTCGCCGAGGAACTCCAGAACCCGGGCCACGCCGTCGCCGATGATGGTCGAACGCAAGTGGCCGACGTGCATTTCTTTGGCCAGGTTCGGGGCCGACAGGTCGACCACGGTGCGCTGCACCGGGCCGGCTTTGCGCACGCCGATGTGGTCGTCGGCCAGTGCCGCGTCCAGGCGGGTCGCCAGGGCTTGAGTGTTCTGGAAGAAGTTCAGGAAGCCAGGGCCGGCGATTTCGGCTTTGGAGACGTTCTCGTCAGCCGGCAGCGCGGCGATGATTTTCTCGGCCAGGTCACGGGGCTTCATGCCCGCAGGCTTGGCCAGCATCATGGCGATGTTGCTGGCGAAGTCGCCGTTTTTCTTGTCGCGAGAGTTTTCCACCTGGATCGCCGGCGACAGGCCTTCAGGCAACACACCTTCGTTGACGAGTTGGGTGATGGCTTGTTGGATCAGCTGGCGAATGGTGTCTTTCATGGTCTTCTCTTTCGACCGCTAGCGCGGCGGCGCTTCGATGCGCTGGTGGAAAAACTGGGCATTATCCGTTGCGAAGACGGGCTTGCCAACTATAGCGGGCAGGTTATGGATATGTGGTGACAAATCGGCCGCCTTCGCGGGCAAGCCTCGCTCCTACAATCTTTTGATCGGCGCACTGCCCTGTAGGAGCGAGGCTTGCCCGCGAAGGCCATCTTCCAATCAATACAAATCGACCGGATCGACATCCAAAGACCAGCGCACCGCCCGGCCACTCGGCATCTGCTCCAAAACCAGCAACCAACTGCTCAGCAATCGATGCAGCGGCGCCCGGGCCGTGGCTTGCAGCAACAACTGTGCACGATATCTTCCGGCTCGGCGCTCCATTGGCGCCGGCACTGGCCCCAGCAACTCGATACCGGTCAGATTCTGCTCGGCCAGCAAACGCTCGGCCTCGCTGCACGCTTCATCGAGGAAGCCTTCGGCCTGCCCCGGTTTATGCGCTTCGGCCCGCAGCAACGCGAGATGCGCAAACGGCGGCAGACCGGCGGAGCGGCGTTCGCTCAACGCCTGTTCGGCAAAGGCGAAATAGCCCTGTTCGGTCAGTTGCACCAGCAGCGGATGGTCCGCCAGGTGCGTCTGGATAATCACTTTTCCCGGTTCTTCGGCCCGCCCCGCGCGCCCGGCGACTTGGACGATCAACTGCGCCATGCGTTCGCTGGCGCGGAAATCGCCGGAGAACAGCCCGCCGTCGGCATCCAGAATCGACACCAGGGTCACCCGTGGAAAGTGGTGCCCTTTGGCAAGCATCTGTGTGCCGACCAGAATGCACGGCTGGCCTTTTTGAATGGTGGCGAACAGTTGATTCATCGCGTCTTTGCGTGAAGTGCTGTCGCGGTCGACCCGCAGCACCGGGACGTCCGGAAACAGAATCCCCAGGCGTTCTTCGGCGCGCTCGGTACCGGCGCCCACAGGCCGCAAATCGACCTTGCCGCACTTCGGGCAATGCCGGGGCACTCGTTCGACGTAGCCACAATGGTGGCAACGCAGTTCGCCGGAGCGCTGGTGCACGGTCATTCGCGCGTCGCAGCGCTGGCATTCAGACATCCAGCCGCAGTCGTGGCAGAGCAGCGTCGGGGCGAACCCTCGGCGGTTGAGGAACACCAGCACCTGCTGGCCGGCGGCCAGGGTCTGACCGATGGCTTGCTGCATTGGCCCGGAAATGCCGCTGTCCAGCGGACGACTTTTCACGTCCAGGCGCAGGAAACGCGGTTGCTTGGCGCCACCGGCCCGCTCATTCAGGCGTAGGAGGCCGTAACGTCCGGTGTAGGCGTTTTGCAGGCTTTCCAGCGAAGGTGTGGCGGATCCGAGGACAATCGGGATGTTTTCCTGCCGGGCGCGGACCAGTGCCAGGTCGCGGGCGTGGTAGCGCAGGCCTTCCTGCTGTTTATAAGAGCCGTCGTGCTCTTCATCGATGATGATCAGGCCAGGGTTTTTCATCGGCGT
This sequence comes from Pseudomonas sp. PDM24, assembly GCF_019218905.1. NCBI lineage: Bacteria > Pseudomonadati > Pseudomonadota > Gammaproteobacteria > Pseudomonadales > Pseudomonadaceae > Pseudomonas > Pseudomonas sp. PDM24. The sequence goes on from NZ_JAHUWR010000004.1 coordinate 226,146, forward strand.
GAACAGTGCCGAACGGGTACCGATAATAATGTCGGCCTCGCCATCCCGTGCCGCCAACCAGGCTTCCAGGCGTTCGCGGTCATTGACTGCGGAGTGGATCAGCGCGATGCGCGCATTGAAGCGCTGCTCGAAGCGCGCCAGGGTTTGCGGGCCGAGGTTGATCTCCGGGATCAGCACCAGGGCTTGCTTGCCGGCCTCGAGGGTTTCGCGGATCAGCTGCAAATAGACTTCGGTCTTGCCGCTGCCGGTAACGCCGGCCAGCAGGAACGCGTGATAGCTGTCGAACCCGGCGCGAATCGCTTCATAAGCGGCGCGCTGCTCGGGGTTGAGCGGCAATTCCGGTTGTGCCAGCCAGTGTTCGTGGCGGGCGCCGGGGGCGTGCTTGCGGATTTCGACTTGCACCAGATCCTTGGCCAGCAACAGATCGAGGCTGTCCTTGCTCAGCATCAGTTTGCTCAGTAACTGATGGGCGACGCCATGGGGATGCTGGGCCAGGGTTGCCAGGGCTTCACGCTGGCGGGGGGCGCGGGCGATGCGCGGGTCATCAAGGCTGGCGCCGGGCGCGGCGGACCAGAAGCGTTCCTGGCGTGCTTCGGCCAGTTCGCCTTGTCGCAACAGTACCGGTAGTGCCCAGCTCAACGTGTCGCCGAGGCTGTGCTGGTAATACTGAGAGGTCCATAGGCACAGTTTGAACAGTGCGGGCGGCAGCGGCGGCGTGGCGTCGAGCAGCGCCAGGGCCGGCTTGAGTTTGTCTGCCGGCACTTCGCTGGTGTCGGTGACCTCCACCAGAATCCCGATCATCTCCCGCCGACCGAACGGCACCCGCAAGCGCATGCCGGGGTGCAACTGGGCACGCAAGATACCGGCCGGGGCACGATAATCGAACAGGCGGCGCAGAGGCGAAGGCAGGGCGAGGCGCAGAATGGCGTTGGGCACGCGGGGGGATCTCGATAAGCGGGCAAAAAAGAAAGCAGGGCGCGACCTGTGGGAGCGGGCTTGCTCGCGAAAGCGGTGCAACAGCCACCTGAGATGTTGAATGTTACGGACTCTTCGCGAGCGAGCCCGCTCCCACAGGGATTGCTCTTGAGGTCGGGAGCCTAGCAGACGACTGGTTTAAGCGACAGCTTGCGTGAATGGCATTGTCTGGTAGAATCCGCGGCCTAATTACGTGCGGTATTCAACAATGGTGTTGAGTGGCGGCACGCTAGCCTGAGGAATACATCATGAAAGCCGATATCCATCCAACATACGAAATCACCGCAGTTACCTGCAGCTGTGGCAACAAGTTCGAAACTCGTTCGAACCTGGCCAAGCCTCTGGCGATCGACGTATGCAACGAGTGCCACCCGTTCTACACCGGTAAGCAGAAGACTCTGGATACTGGCGGTCGTGTACAGCGCTTCGCAGACCGTTTCGGCGCTTTCGGCAAGAAAGCTCCTGCTGCTGCAGAGTAAGGTCGAAAGCCCCGTGGGCTTTTCCTTGCTGATGAAAAAGGCGTCCCTCGCGGGCGCCTTTTTTGTGTCCGCGATTTGGCTTTCCAGTGCTCAGGCCTTCTGCCCGGCGCCGAGCGGGCTGACGCCGGTCGCGGTGCAACGGGTGGTGGATGGCGACACCTTGCGTCTGAGCGATGGCCGCAGTGTGCGCATGATCGGTTTGAATACGCCGGAGCTGGGCAAACAGGGTCGCTCCGACGAACCGTTTGCCGTGGCCGCGCGCAAACGCCTTGAAGCGCTGGTGGCTGCCAGCGATGGGCGAGTCGGTTTGTTGCCGGGTAAAGAAAGCAGGGACCATTACGGCCGCACCCTGGCTCATGTCTACAGTGTCGATGGGGCCAACCTCGAAGCGCAGATGCTCGCCGAGGGCCTCGGTTTTCAGGTGGCGGTGGCACCGAACGTCGATTTGGTTGCCTGCCAGCAAGCGGCCGAACGCAGTGCTCGTCGGGCCGGTCTCGGGCTGTGGCGACAATCACCTGTATTGAAAGCGGAGCAGATCAGCGCGTCCGGTTTCGCCATGCTCAGTGGTCGTGTGAGCAAGGTTCAGCGCAATCGCGGCGGGGTTTGGATCGAGTTGCAGGATTCGGTTGTATTGCGGGTTGCACCCAATCTGCTGGAGCAATTCGATGTCGCATCGCTTGAAAAGCTCAAAGGCAAGCAAATCGAGGCTCGTGGCTGGGTGGTGGATCGTTCGCGCCGCGGTGGGTTGCAACCGGGGCAGGCGCGCTGGCTTCTGCCGCTGACCGATCCGGCGATGTTGCAGGCGGCGCCGTAAGAAAAAGTTGTAGACATTTTTTCTGTCGATTGTGAACAGTCTATCCCTTGTGTTCCGTGGCTCTTGGCCCAAAGTCGTAGGGCCGGGCGCTTGACAGGGGTGACTGGTCAGTCTTGTGAGGACTTTGCGAGGCGAGTATCCTCGGCGGTCCGTCTGTCCAACAGTAAAAAGCGGAATGCCCCTATGTCTGATCTGAAAACTGCCGCTCTCGAATATCACGCCCATCCCCGTCCAGGGAAGCTGAGTGTCGAGCTCACCAAGGCCACCGCTACCGCCCGCGATCTGTCGCTGGCCTACAGCCCCGGCGTAGCCGAACCAGTACGCGAAATCGCCCGCGATCCTGAACTGGCCTACAAATACACCGGCAAGGGCAACCTGGTTGCAGTCATTTCCGATGGCACCGCGATTCTCGGCCTGGGTAACCTTGGCCCATTGGCTTCCAAGCCAGTTATGGAAGGTAAAGGCGTGCTGTTCAAGCGCTTCGCCGGCATCGACGTGTTTGACATCGAAGTCGACTCCGAAAGCCCGCAAGCCTTCATCGACACCGTCAAGCGTATCTCCATTACCTTCGGCGGCATCAACCTGGAAGACATCAAGGCACCTGAGTGCTTTGAGATCGAACGCGCTCTGATCGAGCAGTGTGACATTCCGGTATTCCACGATGACCAGCACGGCACCGCAATCGTTACTGCGGCCGGCATGATCAACGCCCTGGAAATCGCTGGCAAAACCCTGGCTGACGCCAAGATCGTCTGCCTGGGCGCCGGTGCTGCCGCCATCTCCTGCATGAAACTGCTGGTGAGCATGGGCGCCAACATCGAAAACATCTACATGGTTGACCGTACCGGCGTGATCCACTCCGGCCGTGACGACCTGAACCAGTACAAGGCTGTGTTCGCTCACGCGACCGAGAAGCGCACCCTGGCTGACGCGCTGGAAGGCGCTGACGTGTTCGTTGGTCTGTCCGGCCCGAACCTGCTGAGCGCTGAAGGCCTGAAATCCATGGCGGCCAACCCGATCGTGTTCGCGTGCTCGAACCCGGATCCGGAAATCTCCCCGGAACTGGCTCACGCCACCCGTAACGACGTGATCATGGCCACCGGCCGTTCGGACTACCCGAACCAGGTCAACAACGTACTGGGCTTCCCGTTCATCTTCCGTGGTGCCCTGGACGTTCGCGCCAAGCGCATCAACGAAGAAATGAAAGTGGCTGCCGCCAATGCCCTGCGTGAACTGGCCAAGCTGCCAGTACCTCAGGAAGTGTGCGACGCCTACGGCGGCATCAAACTGGAATTCGGTCGTGAGTACATTATTCCGAAACCAATGGATGCCCGTCTGATCACCCTGATCTCCGATGCCGTGGCCAAAGCCGCCATCGAGACCGGTGTGGCGACCCTGCCGTATCCGAAGAACTACCCGCTGAAAAGCGTGGATGACGTGTTCAACGGCTAAGCCGTTGTAGCGCATCAACCAAAAGCCCCGGCTCTCGCGAGTCGGGGCTTTTTTTTGCCTGAGAGTTTTGCAGCGGTTGTGATGGCCTCTTCGCGAGCAAGCCCGCTCCCACAGGGGAACGCATTCCAATGTGGGAGCGGGCTTGCTCGCGAAGGCGGCCTACCGGTAAATGCATTTATTACTGGCACGCAACAAAAAACCCCGCTCTTCTTCCGAAGGCGGGGCTTTTGCGTTGCGCTATCCGATCAGAACAAATCGATCGGCGCTGCCTCATCGGCTGGCAGCGGACTGCCCGGCACATTGCCGTTGCTCAGCTCATTCACCGACGGTGGTGTGTCTTCGGCCTTGAACAGTTCGAAGTAGGCACCTGGCGTACTTGGGGTGGCCGCGCGGCCGCTGATCGGGTCGACGCGCAGGCTGAGAATGCCTTCGGGTTCCGCTTGGGTGTGGGGCGGTTTGTCTTTGAGGGCCGCCGCCATGTAGTTCATCCAGATCGGCAAGGCAACGGTGCCGCCGAACTCGCGTTTGCCCAGGCTTTCCGGTTGGTCGAAGCCGGTCCAGACGGTGGTCACGTAATCGGCGTTGTAGCCGGAGAACCAGGCGTCCTTGGATTCGTTGGTGGTACCGGTCTTGCCCGCGATGTCGCTGCGACCCAACGCCAGCGCACGGCGGCCGGTGCCGAGTTTGATCACATCCTCAAGCATGCTGTTGAGGATGTAAGTAGTGCGCCCGTCGATGATGCGCTCGGCCACGGCCGGCGTTTGTGGCATTGGCTGGGCGCTCGGTGCTTCGCCTGGGGTAGCGTTGACCGTGAAGGTGTCAGAGGCCGGCATGGCGATGCCATCGCTGGCTACGACGCCTTTCGGAACGCTCGGCGGGTTGGCAACGAATAGCGTGTCGCCGTTGCGGCTTTCGATCTTGTCGATGATGTACGGGGTGATCTTGTAGCCGCCATTGGCGAAGGTGGCCCAGCCGGTGGCGATTTCCATTGGTGTCAGGGTCGCGGTACCCAGGGCCAGGGACAGGTTGCGCGGCAGGTCCTGCTTGTTGAAGCCGAACTTGCTGATGTAGTCGATGGTGCGGTCGACACCCAGCGCTTGCAGCAGGCGGATCGATACCAGGTTGCGCGACTTGTAGAGCGCTTCACGCATGCGGATCGGACCGAGGAAGGTGTTGGTGTCGTTCTTCGGACGCCAGACTTTGTCCAGGTACTCGTCGACGAACACGATCGGTGCGTCGTTCACCAGGCTGGCGGCGGTATAGCCGTTGTCCAGGGCTGCGCTGTAGACGAACGGTTTGAAGCTCGAACCCGGCTGACGTTTGGCCTGCATGGCGCGGTTGTAGTTGCTCTGCTCGAAGGCGAAACCGCCGACCAGCGAACGAATGGCACCGTTCTGCGGGTCGAGGGAAACCAGCGCGCCTTGAGCCTGCGGAATCTGGCTGAATTTGAGCGAACCATCTGGCTGACGCTGCACGCGAATCAGATCGCCGACCTGTGCGACATCCGACGGCTGCTTCGGATTGGCCCCCATGCTGTTGGTGTTGAGGAACGGACGAGCCCACTTCATGGTTTCCCAGGCGACGTGCTCTTCGCCGGTACCCGTGCGGGTCAACACCTGCACGCCGTTCTTGTCGACCTGGGTCACGATCGCCGGTTCCAGGCCGCTGATGATTCGCTGTTTGGTCAACTCCTGAGTCCAGGCCTCTCGGGTTTTACCCGGCAGGCGTGACTCGGGGCCGCGATAACCGTGCCGTTGGTCGTAGGTCATCAAGCCTTCATGAACCGCGGTGTTGGCCATCTCCTGCAAATTGCTCGGCACCGTGGTGGTGACACGGAAACCTTCGGTATACGCATCGCTGCCATAACGGCCGACCATTTCGGCACGGGCCATTTCGGCGACGTATGGCGCGTTCACTTCCGGAGTCGGCACATGGTAGCTGGCGTTCAGCGGCTCATTGATCGCAGTGGTGTAGTCGGCTTCGGTAATTTTGCCGAGCTTATACATGCGTCCCAGGATCCAGTCGCGACGCTCTTTGCTGCGGGTCGGGTTGGCCAGCGGGTTGAAGCGCGACGGGGCTTTTGGCAGGCCGGCGATCATCGCCATCTGCGCCAGGCTCACGTCACGAATCGACTTGCCGTAATAAACCTGCGCCGCTGCTTCGATGCCGTAGGCGCGGTTGCCCAGATAGATCTTGTTGACGTACAGCTCGAGGATCTCGTCCTTGGTCAACTGTCGTTCGATCTGCAGGGCCAGGAGGATTTCGGTGGTTTTGCGCGAGAAGCTGCGTTCGCTGGTCAGGAAGAAGTTCTTCGCTACCTGCATGGTGATGGTGCTGCCGCCGGACTGAATATGTCCGCTTTTTACCAGCTGGGTGGCGGCACGCATCAGGCTGCTGGGATCGACGCCATAGTGGTTGGCGAAATTGTCGTCTTCAGCACTTAGTAACGCATTAATGAAATTGGGGGGAATGTCGGCGAAACGGATTGGCGTGCGGCGCATTTCGCCAAATTCTGCGATCAACTTGTTGTCGCTGCTGTACACCCGCAAAGGAATCTGCAACTGAATACTTCTCAGCGCCTCCACGGATGGCAATCCGGGGCTAAGGTAAAGAAAAGCGCCGCTCAGACCCAGGAGCAGTCCGCAGAAAACGGCGACGATGGACCAACCGAAAAATTTCAGCAGACGAATCAAGGCTTTTGGATATCCAGGGTAAAAAATGAATTAGGCATCAGGGGTTCAGGCTATACAGAGAATGACCCGCGCTTGCAGTGAAAGCGGAAAAAACGCTCAGCATTATAAGCATTTTTCCGTCGGGAGCGTCATTTGCGCTTCTGTCAAGACGGAGGGTATTGAACGCAATGGATATTACAGAGTCCGTAACTCACGGATAGTCATAGGGAATTGGTAGTGCTAGGACTCTTCAATAAAAAAGCCAATACGCTTCTGGGGATCGACATCAGCTCTACGTCGGTGAAGCTACTGGAGCTAAGTCGTCAAGGCGACCGGTACCGGGTCGAGGCCTATGCGGTCGAGCCGCTGCCTGCCAGCGCCGTGGTCGAGAAAAATATCGCCGAGCTCGAAGGGGTGGGGCAGGCGCTTGCGCGGGTGCTATCCAAGGCCAAAACCAGCCTCAGGAACGTTGCCGTGGCGGTGGCCGGTTCGGCGGTGATCACCAAGACCATCGAGATGGACGCCGGTCTTTCCGACGACGAGATGGAAAACCAACTGAAGATCGAGGCCGATCAGTACATCCCTTATCCACTGGATGAAGTGGCGATCGACTTCGAAGTGCAAGGCGTGTCGGCGCGCAACCCCGAGCGGGTCAATGTGCTGCTGGCGGCGTGTCGCAAGGAAAACGTCGAGGTCCGTGAAGCGGCCCTGGCTCTGGCCGGGCTGACCGCGCGCGTGGTCGACGTCGAAGCCTATGCCCTGGAGCGATCGTTCGGCCTGCTGGCAACCCAGTTGGCCGCCTCTCAGGAGCGCCTGACCGTGGCGGTGGTCGATATCGGGGCCACCATGACCACCCTGAGCGTGTTGCACAACGGGCGGATCATCTACACCCGCGAACAATTGTTCGGCGGGCGTCAACTGACGGAAGAGATCCAGCGTCGTTATGGCTTGACGGTCGAACAGGCGGGGCTGGCGAAGAAGCAGGGCGGTTTGCCGGACGATTACGTCAGCGAGGTCTTGCAGCCATTTCGTGATGCGTTGGTGCAGCAAGTGTCGCGTTCATTGCAGTTTTTCTTTGCTTCTGGCCAGTACAACTCGGTCGATCACATCCTCCTGGCCGGCGGCACCGCCTCGGTCCCCGGGCTGGAGCGATTGATCGAGCAGCGACTGGGTACGCCGACCCAGGTCGCCAATCCATTCTCCAACATGACCTTGAGCAGCAAGGTCAACGCCGGTGCCCTGGCGAGCGATGCCCCGGCACTGATGATTGCTTGCGGGCTGGCCCTCAGGAGTTTCGACTGATGGCGCGGATCAATCTTTTACCCTGGCGTGAAGAGTTGCGCGAAGGGCGTCGCAAACGCTTTTTACTGGCATTGGTCGGTGTGCTGGTGGGGTCGGTGGCAGCGCTGCTGATTGCGGACCAGGTCATTAACAGCGCCATTAATCGGCAAGTCGCCCGTAACGATTACATTGGCAAGCAGATTGCTGTGGTCGACGAGCGGATCAAACAGATCAGCGATCTGAAGGCCCGCCGACAGCAACTCGTCGAACGCATGCGCATTATTCAGGACCTGCAAGGCAACCGGCCGATCAGCGGGAGGATTTTCGATCAATTGGCGCGTACCTTGCCGGACGGTGTTTATTTCACCGAAGTGAAAATGGTCGGCAAAACCGTGTCCATCACCGGCGCGGCGGAATCCAACAACCGGGTTTCGGATCTGATGCGCAATCTTGATGCCTCCGATTGGTTCGATGCGCCCAACCTCACGGAAGTCAAGGCGACCACCGCCGGTCAGCTGGATCAGGCCAATGTTTTTCAGTTGACCGTCCGTCAGACCCAGCCCGCGATTGTGGGGGGCGCTAAATGAAACCATCCGAATGGTTCGAAGGCTTACGCCAGATCGACATCAACGATCTGGACACCAACAACATGGGTTCCTGGCCACCGGCGATCAAGGTCCTGGCAAGTGTCCTGCTGATGATCCTGGTGCTAACCCTTGGCTACAGCTTCTTGATCAGTGACCTGCAAAACCACCTGGAACTCAGGCGAGAGGAAGAATCGACGCTCAGGGAGCAATTCGCGACCAAAGCCCATATGGCGGCGAATCTGGAGCTGTATACCCAGCAGATGAAGGAAATGGAAAACTCCTTCGGCATGCTGTTGCGGCAATTGCCCAGCGACACCGAAGTGCCCGGCTTGCTGGAGGACATCACCCGCACCGGCCTGGGCAGCGGCCTGGACTTCGAAGAAATCAAGCTGCTCCCGGAGGTCACCCAGCAATTCTACATCGAGCTCCCTATCCAGATCACCGTCACCGGCGCTTATCACGACCTGGCCACTTTTGTCAGCGGCGTGGCCGGGCTGCCACGGATCGTCACCCTGCATGACTTCGACCTGGCGCCGGCTAATCCCGATGGCGGTCCGAAGTTGCGCATGAGCATCCTGGCCAAGACCTATCGCTACAACGACAAGGGGTTGCAGAAATGAGCCCGATTCGTTGCCTGTCGATGGTTATGTGTCTGGTCATCCTGGCCGGTTGTGGCGGCGACAATGATTTCAGCGACCTGGACGCCTACCTGAACGAAGTGCGCCTGCGTGCCCCCGGCAAAATTGAACCAACGCCAACATTCCGGTCTTACCCGACATTCACCTATAACGCTGCCAACCTGCGTAGCCCGTTCTCCCGGCAGGTCAGAGTCGATCTGGCCGGTCAGAAGCACGGCTCGCGTAACGTCAAACCCGACCCCAACCGGGTCAAGCAGTACCTCGAAGGTTTCAACATCGAACAGTTTGAAATGGTCGGCACCCTCTCCAATGCAACCGGCTCCTTTGCGCTGTTGCGCGGGGCGGGCGGCGTGCATCGGCTGAAAGTCGGCGATTACCTGGGGCGTAACGATGGGCGGATCGTCGCCATCAGCGGTTCGCAAGTCGACGTGGTCGAAATCGTTCCTGACGGTGAAGGCGCCTGGCTGGAACGGCCGCGGACCATCCCTTTGAAAGAGCACTCATAGTGGAACTCGAATAATGAACAGGATTTTATCAACCTTCGGTATTTCGCTATGGATAGCGTTTCTGTCGCCGATGGTACTGGCGGCCAACCTCAAAGCGCTGGATGTCGCCGCGCTGCCCGGTGACCGTGTCGAGTTGAAGTTGTCGTTCGATGGGCCACCACCGCAGCCCCACGGTTACACGACAGAGCAGCCTGCGCGGATTGCGCTGGACCTGCCTGGGGTCACCAGTCAGCTGGCGAACAAGAATCGGGATCTGGGCGGCGGCAACGCCCGCAGCGCCACGGTCGTTGAGGCCAAGGACCGTACGCGACTGATCATCAGCCTGACTCAATTGACGCCATACAACGCTCGCGTCGAAGGCAACAATTTGTTCGTGGTTGTCGGGCAAGGGGCCGGTAGCAAGGCGTCCAGGCCTGCCGCCAGTGCGCCGCGTGCAGCCATTGCGACGCCAGCGCCCGCCAGGGTCAATGCGCCCGTGGGCAAAGCCATCCGGGGCGTGGATTTCCAGCGTGGCACTCAGGGTGAGGGCAATGTGGTCATCGATCTGTCGGATCCGTCCATCGCCCCGGACATCCAGGAACGCGATGGCAAAATCATCGTCGGTTTCACCAAGACCCAATTGCCTGAACGGTTGCGTGTACGCCTCGACGTCAAGGATTTCGCCACGCCGGTGCAGTTCGTCAACGCCAGCGCCACGGGCGATCGGGCCATCATCAGTATCGAGCCCAGTGGTGCTTTCGATTATTCGACCTATCAGACCGACAACAAACTGACCGTCAGCATCCGGCCGATGACTGTCGATGACTTGCACAAGCGCAACACTGAACGCTTTGCCTACACCGGCGAAAAACTCTCGCTGAATTTTCAGGACATTGATGTGCGCTCGGTGCTGCAACTGATCGCCGATTTCACCAACCTCAATCTGGTGGCCAGCGACACGGTGCAGGGCGGCATCACGTTGCGTCTGCAGAATGTGCCGTGGGATCAAGCGCTGGACCTGGTGCTGAAAACCAAAGATTTAGACAAGCGCAAGATCGGTAACGTGCTCCTTGTGGCGCCCGCCTCTGAAATCGCCTCTCGTGAGCGTCAGGAGTTGGAGTCGCAAAAACAGATCGCGGAACTGGCGCCGCTGCGTCGTGAGCTGCTGCAAGTCAACTACGCCAAGGCCAAGGACATCGCTGAGCTGTTCAAGTCGGTGACTAGTGACGACGCAAAAACCGATGAGCGTGGCTCGATCACTGTCGATGAGCGGACCAACAACATCATCGCCTACCAGACCCAGGATCGCCTCGACGAACTGCGCCGTATCGTTGCGCAACTGGATATTCCGGTGCGTCAGGTGATGATCGAGGCGCGCATCGTTGAGGCCAACGTCGATTACGACAAAAGCCTTGGCGTACGCTGGGGTGGCTCGGCGCAGAAGGGTAACTGGAACACCTCCGGGGTCAACGGCTCTTCGACCACCATTGGTACGCCGGGCAGCACCAGTACCAACTCGCCGTTCGTCGACCTGGGGACCTCTGGCAATACCTCGGGGATCGGCATCGCCTTCATTACCGACAACGTGCTGCTGGACCTTGAGCTTTCGGCCATGGAGAAAACCGGCAACGGCGAAATCGTCTCGCAACCCAAAGTGGTCACGTCCGACAAGGAAACCGCGAAAATCCTCAAAGGCACCGAGATTCCGTATCAGGAAGCCAGTTCCAGCGGCGCCACCTCGGTGTCATTCAAGGAAGCTTCGCTGTCCCTGGAAGTGACCCCGCAGATCACGCCAGACAACCGCATTATCATGGAGGTCAAGGTCACCAAGGATGAGCCGGATTACCTGAACAAAGTGCAGGACGTACCGCCGATCAAGAAAAACGAGGTCAACGCCAAGGTGTTGGTTAACGACGGCGAGACCATCGTCATTGGTGGGGTTTTCTCAAATACTCAGAGCAAGGTTGTAGATAAGGTGCCATTTCTTGGCGATGTGCCGTATCTTGGCCGCCTTTTCCGGCGTGACGTGGTTTCGGAGAAAAAATCCGAGCTGCTGGTATTTCTCACTCCGCGTATCATGAACAATCAGGCGATTGCTGTGAGTCATTGATTCTGTGCGAAATTTGATTCTTGTTGGACCGATGGGGGCTGGTAAAAGCACCATCGGCCGGTTGCTGGCCAAAGAGCTGCGCCTGCCGTTCAAAGATTCCGATAAGGAAATTGAATTGCGCACGGGCGCCAATATCCCGTGGATTTTCGATAAGGAAGGCGAACCGGGCTTTCGCGACCGCGAGCAGGCAATGATCGCCGAGCTGTGCGCGTGCGACGGTGTGGTATTGGCGACTGGTGGCGGCGCAGTGATGCGCGAAGCCAATCGCCGGGCGCTGCACGCCGGTGGTCGGGTGGTCTATCTGCATGCGTCGGTCGAGCAGCAGGTCGGCCGAACAGCTCGCGACCGCAATCGGCCACTGCTGCGCACCGCCGACCCGGCGAAAACCCTGCGGGACTTGCTGGCGATCCGTGATCCGCTGTATCGGGAAATCGCCGACCTGGTGGTTGAAACCGATGAGCGGCCGCCGCGGATGGTGGTGCTCGATATCCTCGAACGCTTGCAGCAGCTACCGCCCCGTTAATGCGCGGCGCGAAATGCGCTATCCTCGGCGTCCTGTCTCAGCCGCTCAAGGTTGTGGCGGCTGGCTACCGAATGGCGTCACACCAGCAGACGCCATGGAATTCGTAAACTCAAGGCAGGACGCCTGATTCCATCTTCACTGTGGGGACACATGCAGACACTCAAGGTCGATCTAGGCGAGCGCAGCTACCCGATTCATATTGGCGAAGGTTTGTTGGATCAGCCTGAGCTGCTGGCCCCGCATATCCGCGGGCGGCAAGTAGCGATCATCTCCAACGAGACCGTCGCGCCGCTCTACCTGGAGCGTCTGACCCGCAGCCTCGCGCAGTTCTCGGTGATTTCCGTGGTGCTGCCCGACGGCGAAGCCTTCAAGACCTGGGAAACCCTGCAACTGATTTTCGACGGCCTGCTGACTGCACGGCACGATCGCCGTACCACGGTGATCGCCCTCGGTGGCGGTGTAATCGGTGACATGGCCGGTTTTGCGGCCGCCTGCTACCAGCGAGGCGTCGATTTCATCCAGATACCGACCACGTTGTTGTCGCAAGTCGACTCTTCGGTGGGCGGCAAGACCGGGATCAATCACCCGCTGGGCAAGAACATGGTCGGTGCCTTCTATCAGCCCAACGTGGTGCTGATCGATACCGCCACCCTCAACACCCTGCCGCCCCGCGAACTGTCCGCCGGGCTGGCGGAAGTCATCAAATACGGGCTGATCTGCGACGAGCCATTCCTGACCTGGCTCGAAGATAACGTCGATCGCCTGCGAGCGCTGGACCAGACCGCCCTGACTTATGCCATCGAACGCTCCTGCGCGGCCAAGGCTGCGGTGGTGGGTGCTGACGAGAAAGAGACGGGCGTTCGTGCCACGTTGAACCTGGGCCACACCTTTGGCCACGCGATCGAAACCCATATGGGCTATGGTGTCTGGCTTCATGGTGAAGCAGTCGCTGCTGGCACCGTAATGGCTTTGGAGATGTCCGCGCGCCTGGGCTGGATCAGCGAACAGGAGCGTGATCGCGGTATTCGCCTGTTCCAGCGGGCCGGCCTGCCGGTCATCCCGCCGCAAGAGATGACTGAAGCCGATTTTCTCGAGCACATGGCAATTGACAAGAAAGTGATCGACGGTCGTTTGCGCCTGGTGCTGCTGCGCCACATGGGCGAAGCAGTGGTGACCGACGATTATCCGAAAGAGGTTTTACAGGCCACGCTGGGAGCGGATTACCGCGCCCTGGCTCAGCTTAAAGGTTAATAAGATCCCGATGACTAGTTTGCATGCCGACGAGGCTTTCCTCGGCCATTACCAGTTAAGTCATGACCCTTTCGCTCCACGGGTGCCTGGCTTCAAATTTTTCCCGGCCCAGCGCAAACCGGTGCTGGGGCAACTGCATCATCTGGCCCGTTACAGCCAGTTGTTGCTGGTGGTCACTGGCCCTCAAGGCAGCGGCAAAACTCTGTTGCGTCAGGCCCTGGTGGCCAGCACCAACAAACAGTCAGTGCAGAGCGTGGTGGTTTCCGCCCGTGGCGCCGGCGATGCGGCTGGTGTGCTGCGTCAGGTGGCTCAGGCGCTGAATGTCGAACAGGCCGAAATCGGCGCCATCCTGGCCCAGGTGGTACAGCTTGCCCTCACGGGGCAGGAAGTCTATTTGCTGGTGGATGATGCCGAGCAACTCGACGAATCCGCTCTGGAAGCCTTGCTGGCTTTAGCCGCGGGCGCGCCGGAAGGTCGCCCCCACGTGTTCCTGTTCGGCGAGTCCTCGCTGATTGCTCAGCTTGACGCGCTGAGCCTTGAGGAAGAGCGTTTCCACGTCATCGAATTGCAGCCTTACACCGAAGAAGAAACCCGCGAATATCTGGATCAGCGTCTCGAAGGCGCTGGCCGGGGTATCGAACTTTTCACCGCGGATCAGATCTCTGATATTCACGAAAGCTCCGACGGTTGGCCTGGCAACATCAATCAGGTCGCCCGCGATGCAATGATCGAAGCCATGATTGCCAGCCGCTCAGCGGTGAAGCGTCCAAGTATGGGGTTCAACATGCCGAAGAAACACGTATTGGCGATTTCCGCCGTAGTCGTGGTCGCGGTAGCCGCCGCCTGGTTGATGCCGGGTCGCAGCAAAGCACCGACCACCGGCGCGCCTGCCAATGAACAGGCACAACTGCCATTGGGCCAGGGCGCGCCACAAACTGACAGCAGTGGCGCTCCCGCCGTAGAGTTCGCCGGTAATTCACAACCGATGCCATTGCCGTTGGTCGGCAACTCGCAACCGGTGATGCGTGGTCCGCTGGCCGAAGCGGCCGGTGGTATCACCGAAGGCGACGACGGCGTGCCGGTCGAAGGTTCCAGCGCTACACCGCCAACCGTGACCACGACTGCGCCGCCTGCCGGCATCCAGCCGGCGCCAACACCTGCGGCCAAACCGGTTCCAGCGCCGACTCAGGTCGCGACCGCCAAGCCAGCGCCTGCACCTGTTGCCAAACCGGCTCCAGCGCCCGCCAAGCCGGTCACCGCCGCCAAACCTGCCGAGAAGCCAGTCGCCGTGGCTAAAGCCGCCGGTGGCAGCTGGTACGCAGGCCAGGCGCCGGGTAACTACGTGGTGCAAATCCTCGGCACCAGCTCCGAATCGGCCGCGCAAAGCTTCGTCAAAGAGCAGGGCGGCGAGTACCGTTATTTCAAGAAAGTACTCAACGGCAAGCCGCTTTACGTCATCACCTACGGTAGCTTCGCCAACCGCGATGCAGCCGTTACCGCCATCAAAGCCTTGCCAGCGAAGGTTCAGGCTGGTAAACCTTGGCCTCGCACTGTCGCCAGCGTCCAACAGGAACTGGCAACAACTCGCTGAAGATTCGGCGGCCTTACCCAGGCCGCCTCTCCAAGCACCTCAAAATTTCTGCAAGCGCATGCCGCCTCTCCAGGCCGCGTGCCTTGTGGTGTCTGCGTCACAGTAGTCTTTGAGTCGCTGCGGTCAAAATTAAAAAAGTTTTGACTAGCACAGCATATCGCTTTAAACCTTTCACAAATGCGACATAGATTTGCGACATTTCGTCGTCAAATTTGTGAGCCTCTGTGTCGGTGTGTACAATGACCTCCCTTTTGCCCCCGCAAAGCTGGCGTACGTTCGGCGTGGATGGTAACTGGCTGAATTGAAAAGAAATTTGCCTCGATAAGAGGCAGCCTGGTGAGAAAGTGTCTATGAAAGCAGGTCTGTACCAACCAGATGAATTCAAGGATAACTGCGGTTTCGGCCTGATAGCCCATATGCAGGGCGAGCCCAGTCATACCCTTTTGCAAACGGCCATTGAGGCCCTGACCTGCATGACCCACCGCGGTGGGATCAACGCCGACGGCAAGACCGGTGACGGTTGCGGTCTGCTGATTCAAAAGCCGGATGTATTCCTGCGAGCCATCGCCCAGGAAACCTTCGGTGTCGAACTGCCCAAGCAATATGCGGTGGGCATGGTCTTCTTCAACCAGGACCCGGTGAAAGCCGAAGCCGCTCGCGAGAACATGAACCGCGAGATCCTGGCCGAAGGCCTGCAACTGGTCGGCTGGCGCAAAGTGCCGATCGACACAAGCGTCCTCGGCCGCCTGGCCCTTGAGCGCCTGCCGCAAATCGAGCAGGTCTACATCGGCGGTGAAGGCCTGAGCGATCAGGACATGGCGATCAAGCTGTTCAGTGCCCGTCGTCGTTCGTCCGTGGCCAACGCCGCCGACGTCGATCACTACATCTGCAGCTTTTCCCACAAGACCATCATTTATAAAGGCCTGATGATGCCGGCGGACCTGACCGCCTTCTATCCAGACCTGAGCGACCAGCGCCTGCAAACCGCAATCTGCGTGTTCCACCAGCGCTTCTCCACCAACACCTTGCCGAAATGGCCGCTGGCTCAGCCGTTCCGCTTCCTCGCCCACAACGGCGAGATCAACACCATCACCGGCAACCGCAACTGGGCTCAGGCCCGTCGCACCAAGTTCACCAACGATCTGATGGATCTGGAAGAGCTCGGCCCGCTGGTGAACCGCGTAGGCTCCGACTCCTCCAGCATGGACAACATGCTCGAGTTGATGGTCACCGGTGGTATCGACCTGTTCCGTGGCGTGCGGATGATCATTCCGCCTGCGTGGCAGAACGTCGAAACCATGGACCCGGATCTGCGCGCGTTCTATGAATACAACTCGATGCACATGGAACCGTGGGACGGCCCGGCCGGCGTGGTAATGACTGACGGTCGTTACGCGGTGTGCCTGCTCGACCGTAACGGTCTGCGTCCGGCGCGTTGGGTCACCACCAAGAACGGCTTCATTACCCTGGCCTCGGAAATCGGTGTCTGGAACTACCAGCCTGAAGACGTGATCGCCAAGGGCCGCGTTGGTCCTGGCCAGATCTTTGCCGTGGACACCGAAACCGGTCAGATCCTCGACACCGATGCCATCGACAACCGTTTGAAGTCCCGTCATCCGTACAAGCAATGGCTGCGCAAGAATGCCCTGCGCATCCAGGCGACCATGGAAGACAACGACCATGGTTCGGCGTTCTACGACGTCGATCAGCTCAAGCAGTACATGAAGATGTATCAGGTCACGTTCGAAGAGCGCGACCAGGTGCTGCGTCCGCTCGGCGAACAAGGCTACGAAGCTGTCGGCTCGATGGGCGACGATACGCCGATGGCCGTGCTGTCCCAGCGCGTGCGCACGCCGTACGACTATTTCCGCCAGCAGTTCGCGCAGGTGACCAACCCGCCGATCGACCCGCTGCGTGAAGCTATCGTCATGTCGCTGGAAATCTGCCTCGGTGCCGAGCGCAATATTTTCCAAGAGTCGCCGGAACACGCCTCACGCGTGATCCTCAGCTCGCCGGTCATTTCCCCGGCCAAGTGGCGCTCGCTGATGAACCTCGATCGTCCGGGCTTCGAACGCCAGATCATCGACCTTAACTACGACGAAAGCGTCGGCCTTGAAGCCGCAGTGCGCAATGTTGCCGATCAGGCTGAAGAAGCCGTTCGCGCCGGTCGCACCCAGATCGTGCTGAGTGACCGTCACATCGCCCCGGGCAAGTTGCCGATCCACGCTTCGCTGGCGACCGGTGCGGTGCATCACCGCCTGACCGAAAAAGGCCTGCGTTGCGACTCCAACATCCTGGTGGAAACCGCGACTGCTCGCGACCCGCATCACTTCGCGGTGCTGATCGGTTTCGGTGCTTCGGCGGTCTATCCGTTCCTGGCCTACGAAGTGCTGGGCGATCTGATCCGCACCGGTGAAGTGCTGGGCGACCTCTATGAGGTGTTCAAGAACTACCGTAAAGGCATCACCAAAGGCCTGCTGAAGATCCTGTCGAAGATGGGTATCTCCACCATCGCCTCGTACCGCGGAGCGCAACTGTTCGAAGCCATCGGCCTGTCCGAGGAAGTCTGCGACCTGAGCTTCCGTGGTGTGCCAAGCCGCATCAAGGGCGCGCGTTTCGTCGACATCGAAGCCGAGCAGAAAGCCCTGGCGGCCGAAGCCTGGAGCCCGCGCAAGCCGATCCAGCAAGGCGGCCTGCTGAAGTTCGTCCACGGTGGCGAATATCACGCTTACAACCCGGACGTGGTCAGCACCCTGCAAGCCGCTGTGCAGCAGGGCGACTACAGCAAGTTCAAGGAATACACGGCGCTGGTGGACAACCGTCCGGTGTCGATGATCCGCGATCTGTTCAAGGTCAAGACCCTGGACACGCCGCTGGACATCAGCGAGATCGAGCCGTTGGAATCGGTGCTCAAGCGCTTTGACTCCGCGGGCATCTCTTTGGGCGCATTGTCGCCGGAAGCTCACGAAGCCCTGGCCGAAGCCATGAACCGCCTCGGTGCGCGTTCCAACTCCGGCGAAGGCGGCGAAGACCCGGCGCGCTACGGCACCATCAAGAGCTCGAAAATCAAGCAGGTCGCCACGGGTCGTTTCGGTGTAACCCCGGAATATCTGGTCAACGCTGAAGTGCTGCAGATCAAGGTCGCTCAGGGCGCCAAGCCCGGCGAAGGCGGTCAGCTGCCAGGTGGCAAGGTCAACGGTCTGATCGCCAAGCTGCGTTACGCAGTGCCGGGCGTGACCCTGATCTCGCCTCCGCCGCACCACGACATCTATTCGATCGAAGACTTGTCGCAGCTGATTTTCGACCTGAAACAAGTCAACCCGAAGGCATTGGTCTCGGTGAAGCTGGTTGCAGAAGCCGGCGTCGGCACCATCGCTGCCGGTGTGGCCAAGGCCTACGCGGACTTGATCACCATTTCCGGCTACGACGGCGGCACCGGTGCATCGCCGCTGACCTCGATCAAATACGCGGGCGCTCCGTGGGAACTCGGCCTGGCCGAAACCCACCAGACCCTGCGCGGCAACGACCTGCGCGGCAAGGTCCGGGTGCAGACCGACGGCGGCCTGAAAACCGGCCTCGACGTGATCAAGGCAGCGATCCTCGGCGCTGAAAGCTTCGGCTTCGGCACCGCGCCAATGATTGCCCTGGGTTGCAAATACCTGCGTATTTGCCACCTGAACAACTGCGCCACCGGCGTCGCGACTCAAAACGAGAAGCTGCGCAAGGATCACTACATCGGAACCGTCGACATGGTGGTGAATTTCTTCACCTACGTCGCCGAAGAAACCCGTGAGTGGCTGGCCAAGCTGGGCGTGCGCTCCCTCGAAGAGCTGATCGGCCGTACCGATCTGCTGGAAATCCTCGAAGGCCAGACCGCCAAGCAGAATCACCTGGACCTGACCCCGTTGCTGGGCAGCGATCACATCCCGGCAGACAAGCCTCAGTTCTGCCAGGTCGACCGCAACCCGCCGTTCGACAAAGGCCTGCTGGCCGAGAAGATGGTCGATCTGGCCACCTCGGCCATCAACGACATGAGCGGCGCCGATTTCGCCCTGGATATCTGCAACTGCGACCGTTCCATCGGCGCGCGGATCTCCGGTGAAATTGCTCGCAAGCACGGCAACCAGGGCATGGCCAACGCACCGATCACCTTCCGCTTCAAAGGCACGGCGGGTCAGAGCTTCGGTGTGTGGAACGCCGGCGGCCTGAACATGTACCTGGAAGGCGACGCCAACGATTACGTCGGCAAAGGCATGACCGGCGGCAAGCTGGTCATCGTTCCGCCGAAGGGCAGCATCTACAAGACTCAGGACAGCGCCATTATCGGCAACACCTGCCTGTATGGCGCCACCGGGGGCAAGCTGTTCGCCGCCGGTACCGCGGGCGAGCGTTTCGCGGTGCGTAACTCCGGTGCTCACACTGTTGTGGAAGGCACTGGCGATCACTGCTGCGAGTACATGACCGGTGGTTTTGTCTGCGTATTGGGCAAGACTGGCTACAACTTCGGCTCAGGCATGACCGGCGGTTTCGCCTACGTGCTCGACCAGGACAACACCTTCGTTGACCGGGTCAACCACGAACTGGTGGAAATCCAGCGGATCAGCGGTGAGGCGATGGAAGCCTATCGCAGCCACCTGCAACGCGTGCTGAACGAATACGTCGAGGAAACCGACAGCGAGTGGGGTCGTAACCTCGCTGAAAACCTCGATGACTATCTGCGTCGTTTCTGGCTGGTCAAGCCCAAGGCTGCCAACCTGAAATCGTTGCTTTCCAGCAC
The DNA here is from genome assembly GCF_019218905.1 of Pseudomonas sp. PDM24. NCBI lineage: Bacteria > Pseudomonadati > Pseudomonadota > Gammaproteobacteria > Pseudomonadales > Pseudomonadaceae > Pseudomonas > Pseudomonas sp. PDM24. The sequence goes on from NZ_JAHUWR010000004.1 coordinate 245,781, forward strand.
CCGTGCCAACCCGCAGTGATATGCGCCTGAAGAGTTTGATGAGGTTTTAACAATGGCTGAACGTCTGAATAACGACTTCCAGTTCATCGATGTCGGGCGCAAAGATCCGAAGAAGAAACTGTTGCGTCAACGCAAGAAAGAGTTCGTGGAAATCTACGAACCGTTCAAACCCCAGCAGTCGGCCGACCAGGCCCACCGCTGCCTGGGTTGCGGTAACCCGTATTGCGAATGGAAGTGCCCGGTGCACAACTTCATTCCCAACTGGCTGAAACTGGTGGCCGAGGGCAACATCCTGCAGGCCGCCGAGCTGTCGCACCAGACCAACACCCTGCCGGAAGTCTGCGGCCGGGTGTGTCCTCAGGATCGTCTGTGCGAGGGTGCCTGCACCCTCAACGACGGTTTTGGTGCGGTGACCATCGGCTCGGTCGAGAAGTACATCACCGATACCGCGTTCGCCATGGGCTGGCGCCCGGACATGTCCAAAGTCAAACCGACCGGCAAGCGTGTTGCGGTGATCGGCGCGGGCCCTGCGGGCCTGGGCTGTGCCGACGTGCTGGTACGTGGCGGTGTAACCCCGGTGGTGTTCGACAAGAACCCGGAAATCGGCGGTCTGCTGACCTTCGGCATCCCCGAGTTCAAGCTGGAAAAGACCGTGCTGAGCAATCGCCGCGAAGTCTTCACCGGCATGGGCATCGAGTTCCGTCTGAACACCGAAATCGGCAAGGACGTGACCATCGAGCAACTGCTCGAAGAATACGATGCCGTGTTCATGGGCATGGGCACCTACACCTACATGAAGGGCGGCTTTGCCGGTGAGGATCTGCCGGGTGTGCATGACGCGCTGGATTTCCTGATCGCCAACGTCAACCGCAACCTGGGCTTTGAAAAGTCGCCGGAAGATTTCGTCGACATGAAAGGCAAGAAGGTCGTGGTACTGGGTGGCGGCGACACGGCGATGGACTGCAACCGCACTTCGATCCGCCAGGGCGCCAAAGCGGTGACCTGTGCCTATCGTCGTGACGAAGCGAACATGCCGGGCTCGCGCAAAGAGGTGAAGAACGCCAAGGAAGAAGGCGTGAAATTCCTCTACAACCGCCAGCCGATCGCGATCGTCGGTGAAGACCGTGTCGAAGGCGTGAAGGTGGTCGAGACCCGTCTCGGCGAACCGGACGCCCGTGGCCGTCGCAGCCCTGAGCCGATCCCGGGCTCCGAAGAGATCATCCCGGCCGACGCCGTGGTCATCGCCTTCGGCTTCCGTCCAAGCCCGGCATCGTGGTTCGAACAGTTCAGTATCCAGACCGACAGCCAGGGCCGCGTCGTAGCGCCGGAACAAGGCCAGTACAAACACCAGACCAGCAACCCGAAAATCTTCGCCGGTGGCGACATGGTGCGCGGTTCCGACCTGGTGGTAACGGCGATCTTCGAAGGCCGCAATGCCGCTGAAGGGATCCTGGATTACCTGGGGGTCTGATCACTTTCCAAAACTGGAATGCGATCAAATGTGGGAGCGGGCTTGCTCGCGAAGGCGGTGTAACAGTCAATATTGATGTCGACTGACTCACCGCATTCGCGAGCAAGCCCGCTCCCACAGTCGTTTTGTGGTGTTGCGAAGACAGTGTTCCACCGCGACAAATTGACCCGATAGACAAAAGGAGCGGCTCTTGCCGTGCCTTTTGCGCCCGGCTCTGAGAAAATGCCCGCACTTTTTTTCCGGATGCCGACATGACTGCCCTGAAGAACGACCGTTTCCTTCGCGCCCTGCTCAAGCAACCCGTAGACGTCACCCCTGTGTGGATGATGCGTCAGGCCGGTCGCTACCTGCCTGAATACCGCGCCAGCCGTGCCAAGGCCGGTGACTTCATGAGCCTGTGCATGAACCCGGCGTTCGCTTGCGAAGTCACGATGCAGCCGCTCGACCGCTATCCGCAACTGGACGCGGCGATCCTGTTCTCCGACATCCTCACCATCCCGGATGCCATGGGCCAGGGCCTGTACTTCGAGACCGGTGAAGGTCCGCGCTTCAAGAAAGTCATCAGCACCCTGGCCGACATCGAAGCCCTGCCGATTCCTGATCCGCACAAAGACCTCGGCTACGTCATGGATGCGGTCAGCACCATCCGTCGCGAACTGAACGGCCGCGTGCCGCTGATCGGCTTCTCCGGTAGCCCATGGACGTTGGCGACCTACATGGTTGAAGGCGGCTCGTCGAAAGACTTCCGCAAGACCAAAGCCATGCTCTACGACAACCCGCAAGCCATGCATTTGCTGCTGGATAAGCTCGCACAGTCGGTCACTTCGTACCTCAACGGCCAGATCATGGCCGGCGCGCAAGCGGTGCAGATCTTCGACACCTGGGGCGGTAACCTCTCCGCAGCGGCTTACCAGGAATTCTCCCTGGCCTACATGCGTAAAATCGTCAGCGGCCTGATCCGCGAGCACGAAGGCCGCAAAGTACCGGTCATCCTGTTCACCAAGAACGGCGGCCTGTGGCTGGAAAGCATCGCCGACGCCGGCGCGGATGCGCTGGGCCTGGACTGGACCTGCGACATTGGTGAAGCCCGCCGACGCGTCGGCAACAAAGTCGCCCTGCAAGGCAACATGGACCCGACCGTGCTCTACGCCAAGCCAGAAGCCATCCGCGCCGAAGTTGGTCGCATTCTCGCCAGCTACGGCAAGGGCAGCGGCCACGTGTTCAACCTCGGTCATGGCATCACCCCGGAAGTTGACCCAGAACATGCTGGCGCCTTCCTGCGCGCGGTGCATGAACTGTCGGCGCAGTATCACGAGTGATCGTGGCCCAATAAAAAACGCCCGGCTTTGCCGGGCGTTTTTGTATGAGACATCAGGTAGTACTCGGTCAATGTGGGAGCGGGCTTGCTCGCGAAAGCGGTTGAACATTCAACATCGATGTCGACTGATCCACCGCTTTCGCGAGCAAGCCCGCTCCCACAAGGTTTTGTGTCAAGCCTTCACATCGCCCAACGGCGGCAACTTCGCCAGCTTCAATGCCACCAACAGCGCAATCACCAACAACCCGCCAATAAACAACCCGATCCCGTTCCAGCCACCCAAGTGCCAGGCCACACCGCCCGCTGTACCCGCGATACTCGACCCGGCGTAATAGCTGAACAGGTACAGCGATGACGCCTGTCCTCTAGCCTTGATCGCACGACGACCAATCCAGCTACTGGCCACTGAATGCGCGCCGAAGAAGCCAAAGGTGAAGATCAGCATGCCAATGATCACCACCGGCAACGGCGTGAGCATGGTCAGGGCGAGGCCAGCGATCATCAGCACGATGGTTGCCCAGAGCACTTTGCGCCGGCCGAGCTGGTCGGCCAGGGCGCCGATTTTCGCCGAGCTGTAGATGCCCGACAGGTACACCACCGAGAGCAGCCCGACGAAGGCCTGATCCATGTGGTACGGCTCGGCCAGCAGGCGATAACCGATGTAGTTGAACAGCGTGACAAACGCGCCCATCAGCACGAACGCCTCAAGGAACAGCAGTGGTAGACCTGTATCGCGAAAGTGCATGGTGAAGCCATCGAGCAGGCTGCGCGGATGCAGCGAGCGGGCGCGAAAGTTGCGCGACTCGGGAAGAATCTTCCAGAACACCGCTGCGGCAATCAGCGCCAGGCCACCGATGACCAGCATCGCCGTGTGCCAGCTGACGAAGTCGATCAATACCCCGACGATCAACCGCCCACACATGCCGCCAATAGCGTTGCCTCCGATGTACAAGCCCATGGCCAGGCCAAGGTGCTGCGGATGGATTTCTTCGCTCAGGTAAGTCATCGCCACCGCCGCCAGACCGCTCAACGACAGGCCCACCAGTGCCCGCATCACCAGCACGCCTTGCCAGCTCGGGATCATTGCGCTGGCCATGGTGCAGAGAGCGGCGGCGAACAACGCGGCGACCATCACCGGTTTACGCCCGATGCGATCAGAGATGGGGCCGGTGATCAGCAAGCCGATGGCGAGCATGCCGGTGGCGACCGACAGGATCAGGCTGCTCTGGGCTGCGTTGATGGAAAATTCGCGGGACAGCAGCGGCATCATCGGCTGCACGCAATACAGCAGGGCGAAGGTCGCGAAGCCGCCCGAGAACAACGCCAGCACCGTGCGCATGAACAGCGGCGTGCCTTTTTCGATGTAGATCTCGCTTCGCTCGGCGACGACATCATCCAGCGCAGTGGGCGGAATTTCATGGGCGAGTGGGGCGACAGCAGTTTTCACTTCGAACCTCGGAGGGCGCAGCCCGGTCAGGCAATGGAAAAATCATATAGCCGGCTAATGTTTCTATCCAATATATTGTTCGACCTGTTTGATAGGTTTAGCGACCTAATGGAGTTCACATGGAATTGCGTCACCTGCGCTACTTCATTGCCGTCGCCGAAGAATTGCATTTCGGCCGCGCCGCCCAAGTGCTGGGCATCTCGCAACCGCCGCTGAGCCAGCAGATTCAGGCGCTGGAGCAGGAGGTCGGCGCGCGGCTTTTCGAGCGTACCAATCGTCGGGTCGAGCTCAGTGAGGCGGGGCGGTTGTTTCTGGAAGAGGCGCGGTTGGTGCTGGCTCAGGTCGACAAAGCGGCCGATGTTGCACGGCGGGCACAACTCGGTGAACTGGGTGAGTTGAAGATCGGCTTCACTTCGTCGGCACCGTTCAACTCGACCATTCCCCAAGCGATTTTCTCGTTTCGCCAGCGCTTCCCGGCAGTGCACCTGAACCTGCGGGAAATGAGCAGCACCCAAGTGGCCGATGCACTGGTTGATGAGTCGATCGAAGTCGGCATCATGCGGCCGCTTGGGCTGCCGGAGTCGCTCAGCGTGGTGGAACTGATGCGCGAGCCACTGGTGGCGGTGCTTAGCTCCAAGCATCCGCTGGTGAATGGCAGCGAAGAAGGTTTATTCCTCTCGGCGCTAGCCCTCGAACCATTCGTATTTTTCCCACGCAGCTATGGCAGTGGTCTGTACGCACAATTGCTCAGCCTGGCCCGTGATGCCGGCTTCAGCCCGCACTTCGCGCAAGAGGCTGGCGAGGCGATGACCATCATCGGGCTGGTGGCGGCAGGTTTGGGGGTGTCGGTACTGCCGGCGTCGTATCAGCGGATGCGTATTGATGGCGTGGTCTACCGCCCGTTGCTGGATCCGGAAGCGGTGTCGGCAGTGTGGCTGGTGCAGCGCAAGGATCAGAAGTCGCCGATGGCCAAGGCGTTTGTGGAGTTGTTGACGCGTAAGGTTGAACCGTTAACACCATAACTGCGAGCGCCCGAAAGAGGGACATTTCAGGTTACGGATCTGCCTTGGTATTTGCCCGGTTCTTGCCCAGAATCGTTTTTTTTCGATGAGTGCCATGGATGCCACTTCGATATCAACCCAAGGAAGGCAGCGTACTGATTTGCGACTTCAGGGGTTATGAAGTCCCGGAGATGATCAAGGTCAGACCTGTTGTCGTCATACGCAAACACAGGACCAATAGTTTGTTGGTGACAGTCGTACCCCTGAGCACCACCGCCCCGGACTGTGTACTTGACCATCATCTGAAGCTTGCGAATCATCTGCACGGAGCCAGTCCGACCTGCTGGGCAAAATGCGACATGGTTGCGACGGTAAGTCTCTCCAGACTGGACCGGATCAAAAGTCGGGATCGTCAGGGAAAGCGTGTTTATCTCATTTCACAACTTGCAACAGATGAATTTTTTGCAATCAAAGCCGCAGTACGTAGCGCTCTGGGTCTGTGATGGCACTAAAGATGGCGCGACCGGCGAATTGCCAGCCGTTGTCGTCCGTTCAATTTAAAGCAATACTGCTGACGTTCCCGAAAGGGGCTTGTGAGACTCTGAGGATCCTGGGCAACCAGCCATCGCAGAGCCAGACAGGTAAAGGGCAATGACAAGCCGACCTGTTTGTGAAAGGGCGCCGAAAGGCGCCCTTTGTCGTTTCTGGTGTTACTGAACCTTCGCCAAATCCCCTTTCAGCGCAACGCCCGCCATGAGCGCCCCAGCGTGGCACTCATAGGTCTTGGCATCCTTGCGCTCATTTTTCTTGTAGAAGCTGACGATGTTGGTCACGGCGTTGGCACCGGCGTTCTTCGCGGCCTGGTGCAGGCTGATGATTGCCGATTGCGCGACCCATTCGCAGGCCACTTCGTCAGACTTGTTGAAGGCGTTGGTTTTCTTGTTGGTTACGGCGCCGGTGCTGAGGACGGTGACGTTGCCAGTCGGTGTATTGCCTGCCAGGTAGAACTTCACGCTGCCATCGATTTTGCCGGCGCGGGTGGCTTCGGCGACTGCTTTGTCAAAAGGCAGATACACCGCGGTGTCACGGGCCTGGCTGATGCTCGGCAATGCGCAGATCAGCAGGGTGGCGGCAGCGAGTTTCTTGAAGTGCATGAAGGTCTCCTTGACCCTGAGTTATTCGATTACGACCAGCGGCGGAAAATCAACGAGGTGTTGACCCCACCAAAAGCGAAATTGTTGTTCATCACGTACTCATTGCTCATCTGCCGGAATTCACCGCGCAGGTAGTCGAGCTTGCCGCACTGGGGATCGACCTCGTCGAGGTTGAAGGTGTGCACATACACATCGCGGTTCATCATTTCGATGCTGAACCAGGACTCCAGCGCGCCGCAGGCTCCCAGGGTGTGGCCGAGGAAACTCTTCTGCGAACTGATTGGCATGTGTTCGCCGAACAACGCGCTGGTGGCCAGTGTTTCGGCAATGTCGCCCTGTTCTGTAGCGGTGCCGTGACCGTTCACGTAGCCGATGTCGGAAGGTTGCAGCCCGGCGTCTTCCAGTGCCAGCTCCATGGCTCGACGCATGGTGAGCTGCTCCGGGCGGGTGGCGTGTTGACCGTCGGCGTTGCTACCGAAACCGACGATCTCGGCGTGGATGCGGGCGCCGCGCGCCAGGGCGTGTTCGAGCTCTTCGAGCACCAGCATGCCGCCGCCTTCACCGATCACCAGGCCATCGCGGTCGGTGTCGTAGGGGCGAGGGCTGGTTTGCGGGGCGTCGTTTTTCAGGCTGGTGGCGTAGAGCGCATCAAACACCATGGCTTCGGTCGGGCACAGCTCTTCGGCGCCGCCGGCGAGCATCAGCGGCAGGCGGCCGAACTTGATCGATTCATAGGCATAACCGATGCCCTGGCTGCCACTGGTACAGGCGCTGGAGGTCGGGATCAGTCGACCGGTGAGGCCAAAGAAGATGCTGACATTGGCCGCTGTGGTGTGCGGCATCATCCGCACGTAGGAGTTGGCGTTCAAGCCTTCGGCCACCGAGTTGAGCAGCATGTTGCCGAACGCCTTGATCTCGTCGGTGCTGCCGGTGGACGAGCCGCAGGAAACGCCCATGCGCCCATCCTTGATCGACTCGTCACCCAGCAGCCCGGCGTCCGCCAACGCTTGCTCGGCAGCACCAACAGCGAGCCGCGAGACGCGGCCCATGCTGCGCAGTTGTTTGCGGGTCCAGTGGCCCGGCACTTTGAAGTCATCGATCGGCCCGGCCAGGCGCGTGCTGAGTTCGGTAAAACGATCCCACTCGTCCATGCGGCGGATGCCGCTGCGGTTGGCGGCGAAGTTGCCGGCGATGGTGTCCCAGTCGCTGCCCAGTGAGGTGATGCCGGCCATGCCGGTGACGACGACGCGCTTCATCAGCACAGGCCTCCATTGACGGCCAGAACCTGCCGGGTGATGTACGACGCTTCCGCCGACATCAGGAAATTAACTGCACCGGCTACTTCTTCAGGGGTGCCCATGCGTTGTGCGGGGATCATTTTCATCAGTTCTTCCACCGGCACGTTTTCATCGAGCATCGCCGTGTCGATCAGGCCGGGTGCGACACAGTTGACGGTGATTTTGCGCTTGCCCAGTTCGATCGCCAACGCCTTGGCTGCGCCGATCAAACCGGCCTTGGACGCGCTGTAATTGACTTGCCCGCGATTGCCGATCAGGCCGGAAACAGAGGTGATGCAGACAATCCGCCCGGCGGCGCGACGACGGATCATCGGCATCATCACCGGGTGCAACACATTGTAGAAACCGTCGAGGTTGGTGCGCATAACCAGATCCCAATCCTCCTCGCTCAGGGCCGGGAAAGCACCGTCGCGGGTCAGGCCGGCGTTGAGTACCACGCCATAATAGGCGCCGTGGGTTTCGACATCGGCTTCGAGAATAGCTTTGCAACTGGCACGGTCGGACACGTCAAATTGCAGGATGCGCGCGTTGCGGCCCAGAGCCTCGACTTCGGCCTTGACGGCTTCGGCGTCCGCAAGGCCGCTGCGGCAGTGCAGCACGATGTCATGCCCGGCCCGGGCCAGACGCAACGCAATAGCGCGGCCAATACCACGGCTGGAGCCGGTGACCAGTACGGATTCAGTCATCACTCGACTCCTTGGGGTTCTTGAAGATAGTGCGCGGCCTGAGGCGGGCGAAACACGTTCAGCCGGGCGGTGGCGTGGATGCCGGGGGCGGTGAGGTGGCATTCGAACACACCCATGCCGTTGTCGTCTTCCAGCGAGCGTATTCCATGGATGGTCAACTCGGTACCGGCGGGGAAGTGTTCCACATTGCATTCGAATTTACGGGTGCCGAGCAGGAAACCCAACTCCACCGCATTGCCTTTCTGGCGCGCATGGCAGCCGGCGTACGCGGCGACGCTCTGGGCCATCAGCTCGATACCGACCCAGGCCGGCAGGCTGCCGTCGGGGCGATTGAACAGGCCGCCGGGTTTGACGGTGAGTCGGGTGTGAATCTGCTCGTCATCGAACGACAGGATCTGCTCGATGAGGATCATGTCGCCGGCATGCGGCAGCAGTTCGGCGAGCGGCCAGGCAATCATGGGGCGTCTCCGATAATCAGGCTGACGTTATTGCCACCGAAGGCAAAGGAATTGCTCATCAGGTAGCGAGGTGCAATGGACGTCAGGTGGTCAGTCGGGGTCACCCAGTGCAGGGCCGGCAATTCGGGGTCGGGCTGGCCGTCCCAGACGTGGGGCGGCAGGGCGTGCTCGCGGTTGTCCACGCTCAGGCTCAACCAGCAGAACGCCGCTTCCAGGGCACCGGCAGCGCCGAGGGTATGACCGGTCATCGGTTTGGTCGATGAGCAGGGCACGCCTTGCGGGAATAGCGTCGTCACGGCCAGGCTTTCCATGGCGTCGTTGTGTTGCGTGGCGGTGCCGTGCAGGTTCAGGTAACCGATCTGCTGCGGTTGCAGGCCTGCGCGGCTCAAGGCTTTGCGCATCGCTTGCAGGGCGCCACGGCCGGTCGGTTCCGGCGCGGAAATATGGTGTGCGTCGGAGCTGGCGCCACTGCCCAGCAGGGCAATCGGTTGGCGGTTGCCGGCGCTTTTGCTCATCAGAAACAGCACCGCCGCTTCGCCGATATTGATGCCGTTGCGGTTGGCTGAAAATGGATTGCAGCGCTGCTCGGACACCGCTTCCAGGGCCGAGAAACCGTTGAGGGTCAGCTTGCACAAACTGTCGACACCGCCGCACAACACGGCGTCGCACATGCCCAGATCGAGCAATCGTTGGGCGCTCATCAGCGCGCGGGCGCTGGAGGTGCAGGCGGTGGAAATCACATAGGCCGGGCCGCTCAATTGCAGCCAGTCGGCGAGAAACGTCGCCGGTGCGCCGAGTTCCTGTTGCTGATAGTCATAGTCGGCGGGGAACTGATGCTCGCGGATGTAATGGGCCAGGCCACTGCTGGCCTCGTGAATGCCCGAGGTGCTGGTGCCCAGAATGACGCCGATACGGTCGCGGCCGTAGGTCTGGATTGCTTGCTCGATGTCTTCGCGAATTTGCAGCGCAGCCTCCAGCAGCAATTGATTGTTGCGACTGCTTTGATGGGCCAGCTCAGGCGGAATCGGCGCCAGCTCGCCGCGCACCGCCGCGACCGGCAGCGAGCGTTCCACGACCCAGCCGGCCTCGCTGCGCATGCCCGAGCAATCGCCGGCAAACAGGTTGCGGGCGACTTCCTGCTTGTCGCGGCCCAGGGCGCAGATCACCCCGAGGGCGTTCAGATAAGCTGTCATGGCGTGTGCTCGCCTAACGGAGTGACGCGATAGTGCGGGCCTTGGGATACGTTCAATTCAAAGCTCAGTGGTTGTGAATAGCGGATGTTCCAGCGTGGTGACAAGGATCGTTGCCCGCCATCCTGCCGGGCGGCGGGATAGTTGCGATGCAACTCGCCCGCAGGGGTCAACGCAAACAATAAGGCAGCGAACAGCTCCCGGGCTTCCGGATTGGGCGGCAGCAGGCCGTCGGCCTGCCATTGGCCATCGATCAGTTTCTGCCGTGCCACGGGAATCCCCAAAGGGTCCATCATCGACCAGCGAATGCCCGGGCCTTCACGCTGGATTACCAGCAGCCAGTCCTGACGCTGTTCGGCCATCTGCCGTTCGATGTGCAGTTGCAGCGGCAACGCCAGATTCGGGGTTCGCTCGGGCAGCGGTGCCCGGCTGGCGCAAGCGCTCAGCAACAGGACACAGCAGAGCAGCAGAAAACGGATCATCAGGCACACCCTTTAAGAGGCTTGCGCGCGACTACATTGACCAGGGTTTCTTCCCGTTGGCCAAAGGGTTTTGGCTGGCGCAAGCCGAAGCGTTCGAGCAGGCCGAAATCCTTGGCGCGACTCCACCATAAGTAAGGGTAAGACACGTTCTGCGGGCCGAATTCAAAACCCTGCCGACGAATCATGTCCAGGTAGCCGGCGGCGCTCTTCTGCACGTGCATCGGGTGGCGGAACAGCCAGCGAATCACCCACGTATCAATGTAAGCCTCGGTGGACTCGGCGAACAGCAAATAGCCGCCCGGTTTTAGCACCCGATAGAACTCGGCCAGGGCCCGGTCCTGCTCGACAAGGTGATGGAAGGTCTGATGACAGAACAGCAGATCGACGCTGGCGTCCGGCACGTTGATGCTCGCGCAGTCACTGCCGATCAGTTCTACATCCATGCCCTGACGAGTCGCTTCTTCACCGCTCAGGTTCAGGCTGTGAGGATCGGCATCCAGCCCGATCAGGCGTTGAGGCGCGAAGGTCTGGCGCAGGTACTGGAACGACTTGCCCTGGCCGCAACCGGCATCCAGCAATACCGGGTTGGCGGGCAATGGCGCGCTGAACAGGTCGCGCAAATCATTGATCGCCACTCTCAGTACATGGTGCTGCCAGGTGTGACTGCGCAGAAACCAGAAACCGAAACGGGTTTCTTCGACGTAGTTGTCGCTCAAGTAACTCATGTCGGGTCCTGTGCGCACAGGTCCGAAATCATCCGCAGCCGACGTTTGGGTTCGCTGACGAACGGGTTGCGCTCATCCCAGGCGTAACCCGCGAGGATCGAGCTGATCATGCGGCGGATTTCCGCTGCGCCTCCCTGATAGAAAATCACATCCTGAAAGGTCCCGGCGTACCAGCCCTCGACGTAGCAACGGAAGGTGTCGACGCCGCGCTTGAGCGGTTCGGCGAACTCGGTCTGCCAGTCGACGCTTTCACCTTGCAGTTGGCGGTGCAGCACCCCGGCGGCCATGCTCGCCGAACGCATGGCAATGGTCACACCGGAGGAGAACACCGGGTCGAGAAACTCCGCCGCGTTGCCTAACAGGGCGAAACCAGGGCCGTGCAGGGTTTTGACGTTGGCCGAATAACCGCCGATGGTCCGCGCGGGCGTGTCCCACAGGGCATTGTTCAGCACACCGGCCAGGCTCGGCGTTTCAGCAATGAAGCCGCGCAGGCAGTCGTCCAGATTCTCGGTGCGGCCTGCGAAATGTTCGGCGGCTGCCACCACGCCCACCGAGCAACGGCCGTTGCTGAACGGGATGGTCCAGAACCAGATATCACGCTGGGTCGGATGGGTGGTGATGAGGATTTTCTCCCGGTCGAAAGCCGGGTTGTCGATACAGTCTTCGACGTGGGTGAACACGGCCTGGCGCACCGGGAAGTTCGACGGTGCTTCAAGGTCCAGCAAGCGCGGCAGCACGCGACCGTAGCCACTGGCATCGAGCACGAAGTCGGCTTCGACGCGGTATTGGCTACCGTCTTCGCGAAGCACATCGAGCTGCGGTTTCGCCAGGCTGAAATCGGCGCTGACGATGGCTTCGCCGTAACGGACATCGACACCTTGCAGCTCAGCCTGATCGGCCAGCAGCTTGTCGAAGTCGGCGCGCTGGACCTGGAACGTCGTCGGCTTGCCATTGGTGAACGTGTCGCCGAAATCGAAGGTGCTGTATTGATCGCCCCAAGCGAACGCCGCACCGTTTTTGCGCTGGAAACCAGCCGCATTGACCGCCTCGAGCATGCCCGCTTCTTCGACGAAATCCAGGCAATGGGACAGCAGGCTTTCACCGATGGAAAACCGTGGGAAATGCTGACGCTCGATCATCAGCACATCATGGCCTTTACGCTTGAGCAGCGCGGCGGCGATGGCGCCCGAGGGGCCGGCGCCGATCACCAGTACCTGACGACGTTCCATTTCAACTGTTGGCACGGGTGCTCCTTGCCGGGGCGGCGATGTTCAAAGGGATTCGGTGCATGCCGGCGAGCGCCGGCAGCAGGGTTGCGATCAGGCCCATCAACATCAGCGCGAAATACAGCGCCGGGCTGATGAGCTGTTGTTGCAGCAGCAGGTTGAGAAAGACGATCTCGCTCAAGCCGCGAATATTCAGTAAAAGGCTTTCCCGCCAGCGGCTGACACCTTCAAACGAGGCGCCAGCCCAGCCGAGGCCCAGCCAGTTGCCCAACAGTTTGCTGGCGATTGGCAACAGCAGGAGCGCGGTCAGTTGCATCCCGCCGAGACTGTCGATGGCGCTGTGCACGTTGATCTGCACGATGCCGAACGTGAGGATCAGCGGGATGGCGATCCAGGTCTGCAAACGGCTCATCCACGCCGCCGACAATGGCAGCACCAATGGCACCTTGAGCGCGGCCATGCACAGCAGATAGCCGATACCGAAAATCAGCGCATTGAGTTTGAAGTGTTCGGCGACCACCAGCAGCGCGAAGAAGCAGCCGCTGTGCAGCAACGGTTGGCGCAACCCGAGCAGGCGCAGCAACAACGGCAGACAGGCGCCGGCCAGCGGCAGCAAGAGGCTACTCAGGTGCAGGCTGCCCTGGGCGAACGCGAACAGGGTCCAGCAGGTCAGGTCGATCAGGATCGCGGTTTGCACCAGACGCCGGGTGGCGGCGGGCGGGTAGTTGATGTGTCGCAGGTACAGATACAACACCGGAATTGCGGTGATGGCGAACAGCAGACCGACCGCCAGCGAGCTGATCCACGGCTGCGGTGGCAACAGCCAGAACGCTGTCGCCAGCCCGCAGGCGAACGGAATACAGAAACTCGGCAGGGCGATTTTCAGGCTCTGGCGTTCCAGGCGCAGGTCGATCACGTCGCTGAGAATGTGCCCCAGCAGCAAGGCAAAACTCAGGCTGTAGAGGTTCTTCAGCCAGCCCGGCGAGATCAGGTCGGCACCGCTCAGTTGCCAGCCCGGTTCGATCCAGAAGTACATCAGCAACGGCAGGCCGAAGGTCGCCAGCAGCAACTGACTGACGATCGGAATCAGACCGAAATGACGACCGATACGAGTGGCCACGGCGAACAACACCAGGGCCATCATCCAGAACACCGCGACCATCATGCTGCCGGCTCCGTAACTGGGACGGCATGGACTTGGCGTCCGGCCCACGGCGCCAGGATGAAACTGAACGCCAGGCCGAGGCTCACCGACAGGCCGAAGTTGCTCACCGCTGGCGTGCTGGACACCGCCAACAGGCCGAACGACAGCCAAGTGGTCACCGCCGCCAGCAAGGTGCCCAGCAGACTCGCCGCGGCGCCGCCGATCTGTTCGCGCATGAGGATCGCATAATCGACGCTGATGGCCGTCACCAGCAACAGGCCGAACAGGCTGAACAATGTCAGTGGCTGACCGAGCCAGCCGAGGCTTGCCAGGCTGCACAGGGCCGCCAGCAGCGGCAGGGAGACGATTCGCAGCGCGCCACCGAAACCGAATGGCAGGATCAGCACCAGCACGATCAACACGCAGGAGGCGAGTTTCAATTCAGCGGCGCTGATTTGAGTGGCGGCGAAAACCTGGTTCAGTTCGCCGAGGCGATCCACCAGTTCCACACCCGGCAAGTCCAGCGCCTGGACCCGCAACAGCGTGGGATTGTTCAAGCCTTGCAGGCTGACCATCGCCGCCACGCCATCATCGGTCGGCCCCAGCCACAGGGTGCGGTAGGGCTCGGCCAATGGGCCGGCCAGCGCTGTGTCGATGTCTTCGGTGGGCAGCGCCTGCAACGTTGCCAACTCAGCCTGCAACGCGGCGGCCGGCACGCCGAGGTCGAGCAACGGTTGCCAGAACTGCGGCAGCTTGTTCAGTGCTTCACGCACTTTGCGCTGTTCGCTTGGCTGGCTGACCAGTTGATTGAGCGATAGATAGCCCTGAAGTTTTTCCAGATTGACCAGTTGATCCAGACGCTCGCTCAGTGCCGTCAGGCGTTCGAGCAACGCCTGCTGATTGGCCGCGCGCACCAGGAAAAACTGGCTGGTAGGTTGATAGCCGGTGATGCGTGCGATGGTCTGGGCTTCGTCAGTCAGTTGCTGCGGTGTGCCGACCCATTGGCGAATGTCGTTTTTGCTCTGCAACTGCAACAGGCCGCCGACACAGAAGGCGATCAGCAATGCCAGCAGGACCGGCGTGCGCAAGTATTTCAGCAGCGATTCTCGCAGCTCCAGCAACTTCTCGGCGATGCGCATCGGCCACTGCGCTGGCCGCAGATCCACGCCCTTGAGCAGCGCCGGCAACAGGCACACTGCCGACAGGTAGGCGCCAAGCAGGCCGGCGGCGGAGAACACGGCAATTTGGGTCAGGGCCGGGAACGGTGTCCAGGCCAGGGCCAGGTAGCCGATGCAACTGGTGATCAGGCTCAGGGTCAGCCCCGGCAGGGTCAGGCGTAACGCCGGCCAGCTGTGCCAAGGTTTCAGGCTCCAGCTTTTCGAGAGGTAATGCAGTGGGTAATCCACCGCCACGCCGATCAGACTTGAGCCCAGCACCAGCGTCATCACATGCATGTGGCCGAACAGCGCCACGCAGGCCACAGCACCGAACAACATGCCCACCAGCACCGGGACGAACGCCAACAACACCCGCCAGCGCCGGAAGGCCAGCAACAGCAGCAACAGAATCCCGACCGTGGCGCCGCCGCCGACCCAGGTCATTTCGCGCGCGGCTTGCCGTTGACCGCTGGCGGCATACAGCAAGCCACTGGCGGCGAGCAGTTGCACATCCGATCGGGCGGCTTCTTCGCGACTGTGTTGCAGCAGGTCAGCCACTTGCAGCGGCAGGTTCATATCGAACGCGTTGCCGGCGGTTCGCGCCCGCAGCATCACCCAACTCTTACCGTCGGCATCGGCAACCAGCGTACCGCTGCCGATGTCCAGTTGCACCGAGCCGTGTTGTGGCTGGCTGTTCTGGATGCGCCCGGTCAGGCCGAGCCAGTCGTCCTGGCTCGGCACCAGGCTGAAGCCGGTGAACGGGTCGAACAGGGCTTGTACCCGTTGCTGGATAAAGGCGTCAGGGTGTTCAATGAGTTGCTGCCGGTCGGCCGCGGACAGCATCGCCAGTCGGCCTTGCAGCAATTGGCTGCGCAATGCGGGCAAGTCGGCTTGCAGGGTCCACTGGACCTTTTCGAAGACGCCGCTGGCCTGCCATTGCTCGCCGAGTTTTTGCGCCGTGGCGATGGCTTGCTGGCGGTCTTGATGGCCGACCAGTACCAGCATTTCCCGGTTCAGCGGTTCTTGCATGCGTTGTTCGGCGCGCAGTTCCAGCGCGTCCGGCGCGGTGCCTGGCACCAGTTCCATCAGGTTGGCCGACAGCGGTGCACCGTCACGCCATTGCCAGCCGGCGAGCGCGAGCACCGCCAGCAGCAGGACCAGAAACAGGCGCGGCAGCATCCGTTCACTCGGCAAAGTCATGTTGCTCCGCATCGCTCAATGGTTGTGCGCTGGTGCTGTCCTGCATGCGCAACAGGGTTCGGTCTCCCTGGGTTTCGAGCAGCTCGATGCTATGCACCAGCTCGCCGCCGTCAATGTTGATCTGATTGAACACCTGCTTGAGCAGCATCGAGCGCGGGGTCAGGGTCAGCTCCCAGCGCTGTGCATCGCCGCTCAGCGAAAGCTCGAAATCCCGTTGCAGGCCGCTGCTGTCGCCTTGCAGCACCGCGAGGAACAAGCGGTTCTGTTCGGCGCCGGCACTCTTGTTCGGCAGCATTTGCCAGCCGCTGGCATCACGCCGGGCAATGCCTTTGTCGCTGATGCGGTAGTCCTGTTGCAGCGGGGTTTTCAGCAGCCAGAGCAAACCATGGTTTTTTGCCAGAACGAAGGTGCCCTTGCTGGTCAGCGGCTGGGGCAGGGCGCGCAGGTGTTTTTCCTGGATAAAGCTGCCGTGGATCACATCGGGTTTGGCCAGTTGATCGCTGAGCTGTTGCAGATCGAAGGCCTGCGCCAGCGAAGTAAAACTCAGCGCCACCACAAACATGTAGCAGCTGCCGAGCCCGCGAGGCTGCGTCCGGCGGCGAAGCCGTCGTAAAACCTGCGCATGCGGAGCTTCAGGGAAATCGCAGGGCGACTGCTGCGCAGCCGAACGCAGGCTTCGCCAGCTGCTACAAAGGGATCGCAAGTTCATGGCAGCATCCTTTCAACCGCATCGGTGAACACTTTCGGTGACGCCAGCTGCATTTCACGGCTGCTCATGTCGACGGCGACCTGCACGGAACAGGCGCGGGTCAGGCGTTCGCCGGTGGCCAGATCGCTGATCAGGTAATTGATCTTCAGGCGGTTTTCCCACTCCACCAGGCTGGCGCGCACATTCAACTTCTGGCCGAACACCGCGCCGCGCACATAGCGCAGCTGCAAGTCGATCACCGGCCACGCGTAACCCGACGCCACCATGGCGTCGTAGTTGTGGCCGATCTTGTCCAGCAGCGCACAGCGGGCGACTTCCAGGTATTTGACGTAATGGCCGTGCCAGACCACGTTCATGGTGTCGACGTCAAAGAACGGTACGAGGATTTCCGTGTCGGTGTGTAGCACTCCCTTGCTACGCATGCAGCCTCCAGTGTTGTTCGGCGATGCGCTGCAGGCACAGGCGCAATTCGCCTTCCAACGCACGGTCTTCGATGACCGGCGGGAAGTCCTTGGCCAACTCTTCGTGCATCGCGGCCAGGGCCGGTGGCAGTGGCCGCGCATCTTCAGCCTGGCCGCGTAGCCAGACGCCTTGGTTGGCGGCCAGCAGCGTGGCGGCGGCGACCTGTTCGGTCAGCTCCAGCACGCGGATGGCGTCGCGGGCAGAGATGGTGCCCATGCTGACCTTGTCCTGGTTGTGGCACTCGGTGGAGCGCGAGAAGACGCTGGCCGGCATGGTGTTTTTCAGGGCTTCGGCGGTCCAGGCGCTGGTGCCGATCTGCACGGCCTTGAAGCCGTGATTGAGCATCGCGCGGTCGGCGCTGGCGCCAGACAGGTTGCTCGGCAAGCCATGGTTGTAACGCTCGTCCACCAGCAGCGCGAGCTGGCGGTCGAGCAAGTCGGCGACGTTCGCCACCAGGGTTTTCAGACTGTCCATGGCGAAGGCAATGTGGCCGCCGTAGAAGTGCCCGCCGTGCAGCACGCGTTCGGCTTCGGCGTCGATGATCGGGTTGTCGTTGGCGCTGTTGAGTTCGATCTCGATGAACGAGCGCAGCCAGTTCAGGCTGTCGGCCAGCACCCCGAGCACGTGCGGCGCACAACGCAGGGAATAGCGGTCTTGCAGGCGATGCAGTGGCGCGGTCGGCGCATCGATCGCCAGATCCTTGCGCAACCACGCAGCGACTTGCATCTGCCCTGGATGGGGTTTGGCGGCGAACAGACGCTCGTCGAAGTGCTCCGGGTTGCCCTGCAACGCGACTACGTTCAGCGCGGTAATGCGCGTGGCCAGTTGCAACAGGTAATCGGCGCGGGCGTAAGCCAGGCAAGCGAGGCCGGTCATCACGGCGGTGCCGTTCATCAGCGCCAGCGCTTCTTTGGGGCGCAATACCAGCGGTTCCCAGCCCAATTCGCTGTGCACATCGGCGGCTTGTCGACGCTCACCGCGGAACATCACTTCGCGCTCGCCGGACAAGGTCGCGGCGACGTAGGACAGCGGCGTCAGATCACCACTGGCGCCCACCGAACCTTCTTCCGGAATCAGCGGCAGAATGTCGTATTCGAGGAAGGCTTGCAGGCGCTCCAGCAGTTCCACGCGTACCCCGGAAACGCCTTGGCAAAGCGATTGCAAACGCGCCGCCAGCACCGCACGGGTGGCTTGGGCGTCGAGCAGTTTGCCCAGGCCGCAACCGTGGAAGGTATACAGATGACGGGGCAGGGCTTCGACGTGGTGCAGCGGCACCGCCACCACACAGGAATCGCCATAACCGGTGGTCACGCCATAGATCACGCCTTCCTTGTCCAACAGGGAGTCAAGGAATTGCGGGCCCTTGGCGATGCGCTGGCGAAACTCGGGGTCGCCCTGCAACTGCGTCGGCACCTGACGGTTGGCCAGGGCCAACACGTGTTCGATGCGCAAAGGGAGTTCGCCGAAGGTTACCGGCTCAAGCGTTGGCGTCGTCATCGGTCTTCCAGAAAGGGTAAAAGTTGAACCATTGTTGGGGGGCTTCGAGGCAATAGTGACCCAGGCGTTCGGCGTAGCGGGAGGCCCACTGATGAATGACCTGTTCGCGGTCGCTGCGTTTCCACACGATGGCGTCGGCGAACGGTTCGAGGGTCAGTCGATAGTCGCCAGTGGGTTTCTTCAGGCACAGCATCAGGTTGATCGGGCATTTCAGCAGACCGGCCAGCAACCATGGGCCCTGAGGGAACGCGGCTTGATGACCGAGGAAATCCACGCTCACGCTGCGTCCGCCATGCAACGGCACGCGGTCGCCGGCAATTGCCAGCCATTCGCCGCGCTCCAGGCGTTCATGCAATTGCAGCATGATCACCGGGTCCAGCTCGCTGACCTGGATCAGCCGCAGATTGGTCGCTCCGGCTTCACCCAGCAGACGGTTGAATTGTTCGGCGTGCTTGGTGTGCACCAGCACGTTCATGGTGACTTTCTCACCGATCTCGGCCAGCGCCCGGCAGACTTCGAGATTGCCCAAGTGCGCGCCTACCAGCATTTGCCCGCGTGTGCCGCGCAGTTTATTGCGCAGCAGCGCCGGGTCGATGATTTCGATTTGGTCGATGCTCAGCTTGCCGTTCCACACATCGAGTTTGTCGAGCATGGAATCGGCGAAGGCCATGAACTGGCCAAACACCCGCCAATGGGTCGGGCGCAATTCGCTACGACCGCTCCAGTCGGCAAGCCGCTGCTGGTACTGCCAGGCGCTTTGGCGGGCGCTGCGTCCGAACAGGAAAAAGTACAGCACGATGCCGTACAGCAGCGGGCTCAGCAGTCGGCGACCCAAGACTTTTGCGCAAAGCGCAGTGAACTTCATCAACCAGAAGCTGCCGCGCTCCTGGCGGTCGGCCCAGTGCTGTTTATCTGCGTTGTCGCTCATGCTCGCCACCGTCGCCAGAGGATCACTGGTGCCCGCAGCAACATGCCGAAGAACAGCCGGGTGTGCATGCTCGAAATCAGTACGTTGTCGTGGAACAGACGGAAATGCGAGACGCCATCCAGAGGGTAATGAACCCTGGTTTTCAGCCACTGCATCGGCTGATTGCGCCAGGCCAGGCGCACCAGGATGTCGGAGTCGAAGTCCATGCGCTTGCCGATCCTGGCCGAGTCGATCAGTGCCAGGGTCGGTGGCAATGGGTAGACACGGAAGCCGCACATGGAGTCGCGAATCTGCAATGACAGGGTGTTGATCCAGACCATCACATGGGTCAGGTAGCGGGCGTATAAACGGCCCTTCGGCACGCTGGCGTCGTATTGCGGATAACCGCAAATCACCGCGTCGGGGTGGGCGCGTGAATGTTCGATGAAGACTTTAACGTCTTGCAGGTCGTGCTGGCCGTCGGCGTCCACCTGCAAGGCGTGGCTGAAGCCCAGGCGCGACGCTTCGCGCAAGCCGGTCATCACCGCGCCGCCCTTGCCTTGATTGACGGTGAGCCTGATCAGGTGAACCCGGTCCCGCCGGGCCAGTTGGTCAAGCACCTTGGCGCAGGCAGGACTGCTGGCATCGTCCACCAGAATGCAGGGCAGTCCGCTGGCAAGCAGCGCATCGACCACGGCGGTGATTGCGGTTTCGTGGTTGTAGACCGGGATGATTGCGCAGGGGTTATGCATGTTGGCTCATTCCCTCGCTCGTGTAGCAGCTGCCGAAGGCTGCGTTCGAGCGCGAAGCGGTCGTAAACCGGTATTCGAGGTCTTTCAGAATAAATGTGGTAGCCCAGATGCGAGCGCTTCGCACTCGAACGCAGCCTTCGGCAGCTGCTACAGAGGAACTCAACTTATCCACAGGCAGCCTCCAGCAAAATCCGCCCACTGGAGCAGGTGGCGGTTTCATTGCGATAGGCGAAATACAATTTGCTGCGCGCTGAGTCGAAGCGCAGGTGCAACTGGATTTCATCACCGGGGCGTACCAGTTGCTGGAATTTCAGCACTTCCATACCGGAAAATTTTGCCGGCAGATCCATCAATTGCTGGCCCAGGCTCAATGCCCAATCCACCTGCACCACACCGGGCAATACCGGCGCTCGGGGAAAGTGGCCGCTGAAATACGCCAGGTCTGGCGGGACTGCCAGTTGCAGGCTCCACTCGCCATCGACTTCGAGCTGCTCCAGCACTTCCGGCGCTTTTGGACGGGGTGCCAGCAGCAAGGCTTCCACCTCGGCCTGGGGCAGTTTGCCTTGCGCGTTCAGCGGTAGCTGCCGCAACAAGCGCCAGCGGCGTGGCAGGGCCAGCGTTTCACAATGTTGACTCAGATGCTGACGCAAGGCTTGAGTAAGGCTGCGTCGACCCTGATTGCGCAAGGCACGCAGGCCTCGCTCGCTGAGTACCAGCAGCGCCCCTAATGAAGCGCGGTTTTCCTGAACCACACCGAGGCGCGCTTCGGCGACCCAGTCGTGAGCCATCAGTGCTTGTTCAAGCATCGGTAGCGAAATACGTTTTTCTTCCAGTTTGACGATTCGGTCCAGCCGACCCAACAGCTCGAAACGGCCGTCGGCGGCGATGCGCGCGGCATCGGCGGTGTGTTCAATATGGCCGGCCGGCAAGTACGGTGAGGCGATAATCAGGGCGCTATCGCTGTCCTGGCTCAGCGCAACATCGGCGAAGGGCTGCCAGAGATACTGGCCCTGACGCCAGGCGATGCCGCCGGTTTCCGAACTGCCGAAGATCTCCGTCGGCCATTGTTGCAGGCGTTCATGCAGGCTTTGCGCCGCTTCGGCGGGCAACGCGCCACCGGAGGAAAACACTCGGCGCACCGCGCTCAGCGCTGGCCAGTCGAGGTTGTCGCCCATGCGCTTGAGCAGCGCCGGGCTGGCGACCCAGGCGAAGGCCGGGTGTTCGCGGCTGGCGCGCTGCAAGTCTTCCGGGAAGGCCAATTGCTTGCGGACGAACGAGCGCCCGGCGCACAACGGCCACAGCACCCGAAACAGCAACCCGTAGATGTGCTGCGTGGCAACGCTGCCGATGATGCAGGCCTCGCCCAGATCTGCGCCCCACAGGTGCTCCAGCGCTTCGACTTCATTGGCCAATTGGCGCAGGGTTTTGTCGATACGCTTGGGTTCACCACTGGAACCGGAGGTGCACAGGCTCAGCTGACAGCGATCCAGATCCAGTGGGCTGGCCGGCAGCGGTGGATGCCGATAATCGCTCAGGTGCGCGTCGGTAGCCTGATCGGTCAGCCACAGATCGACCTCGGTCGACCAGCGCTGGCGCGTCTGCGCTTGCAGGTCGGCGGGCAGCAGTACGCTGACCCCGGCACGCCAGGCGCCGAGCAGGGCAATGGCCAGGTCGGCAGCGTCCTCAAGGTGCACGGCGATGCGCTGTACGCCGTGCGCTTGCAGGCCGGCAGCCAGGCTCAGGGCCTGTTCGCACAATTGCGCGTGATTCAACGCCGGTTCCACCGTCACGGCACGGTCCGGCTGAGCCTTGAGCAACAGTTGCTCAAGTGTTATCCAATTCATGGGCGGCCTCTTACCCGTTGTCGTATCAGCCATTCAATGGCAAACATCAGGCCGATCAATCCATAGGAGATCAGGCCGGTGTACAACATCCACCAGCTCAGCGGCGCCCAAAGGGTCAGGGCAGCGGCGCACAAGCCGTTGCAGAGAAAAAACACGCTCCAGGCAATCGTCACCTGGCGGGTGTAGCGAATGGCCCTGGCCGGCAACTCCGGCTCTCGCAGACGGGCCAGGCGTTCGATCATCGGCGGGCCATATTTCAGGCTCAGGCCGAACAGCGCCAGCATGAATGCGCTGATCAGCACCGGGTACCAGCGCAGCAGCACCGGGCTGTCGAACAGCGCCAGCAACAGGCAGAACGCGATGGCGACCACGGCCATCCACAGGCTGCCAGGCCGCCGCTCGCCAGTCAGCGCCCGCGCCAGCCACAGGCTACCCAGCAGCAGACCGAACTGCCACGGGGCAAAATGCTCCATGCCGAAATACACCGCAAAGGGGTACAACAGGCCTGCCAGCAGCAGACCGAGGCCGATCAGTCGGCTCATGCGGCTGGTTGAACCAGGCGGTAGACCGCCTCGACCACGTCGCTGACGGTACGCACCGATTTGAATTCTTCGGCGGCGATTTTCTTGCCGGTCTGGCGTTTGATGTGATCGATCAGGTCGACCGCATCGATGCTGTCGATTTCCAGATCCTGATACAGGTTGGACCCCAGACTGATGCGCTCGGGCTCCAGCTCGAAGAGTTCGACCAGAGCATCGCGCAGGGTATTGAAAATATCGTCACGAGTTTGCATGGTCCGGTCTCAAGCTGCCTGTTTTGCAGTGACGAACGCCGCAAGGCTCGCCACGTTGGTGAAGTGATTACGGGTGTCCTTGGCGTCGGCATCGATTTTGATGCCGTACTTTTTCTGGATGGCCAGGCCAAGTTCCAGGGCGTCTACCGAGTCCAGGCCCAAGCCTTCGCCGAACAGTGTCTGGTCATCGCCAATGTCGTCGACGCTGATGTCTTCGAGGCCCAGGGCATCGATGATCAGTTCTTTTATCTCACGGTGCAGATCGCTCATCTTCGGCGAGCTCCTTAATAAAGTAATGGTGCAAATAGTCATTGAGCTTGCGCGAGGCCTGAGGTGCAGGCCCCTGCGTAGCGAAGGCCTGTGGGTCTATATCGGCCCCAACGCGAAAACTGAAGTGCACGCGGCGTTTGGGAATCCGATACCAGGGTTCGGCCTTGGTCAATGTGGTCGGGCTGACCTTGATGATCACCGGGGTGAGGATTCTCGCACCGCGCAGGGCGATTGCCGCGCCCCCCCGATGAAAGGCCGGCGGTTTACCGGGTTGGGTGCGGGTGCCCTCGGGAAAGATGATCAGGGTCTGACCGCTTTTCAACGCGTCGGCAGCGGCGTCGAGCATATCCATGCTGCCATCGTTGCTGATGTAATCGGTGCGGCGTAGCGGGGCGCGGGTGAACGGGTTTTCCCAGAGGCTTTTCTTGACCACACAGTTGGAGTGGCCCACCAGGCCGATCAAAAACACCACATCGATCAACGAGGGGTGATTGGCAACGATCATTTGCCCTGGCCGTCCGAGTTTTTCCGCGCCCTGGATGTCATAAGTCAGCACGCCAGTGCGAGCCATGAACCGAATGAAAAACCAGAAACAGCGGCTCACTGTCTGTCGGGCACGCTGACGATGGGCCTGAGCGTCTCCCGGCAGGCAGCTCAGCAGCGGGAATACCACCAATCGCAGGCATAGCCCGCCCAACCCGAACAGGGTGAAGCTTGCGGCAGTGGCCAGCAGGCGCCAGTAATAGGCGTCGCGGTTTTTATCGGTCACAGGTTGCGTTGCCAGGTCCATACACGATTTTTCCAGGCATGTTGGCAGGTCGTTTGCTGGCCGAGCAGGGTACGCAACAGATTCAGGGCATGGGGCCAGTGGGTTTTGGACAACGCTTGCGAGGTGCTGTTCAGCGACAGCTGCCACTCATTGCCGGGCGTAATCAACAGGCCCACCGCGTAGGGGAATGGCACATCGTCGATCCAGGCCGAGTAGGCTGCGGGCGGTTGCTCTTCTGTCACCACCAGCAGTACCGCGGGCGCGCCTTCCTCAAGCAGTGCCGCCGCCTCTAGCATGCCGTGTTCAAGGCCATCGCCAGCCGCGGCGAGGGCGGTCATTTCGCTGGTTTCGCCACGCATGATCGACCACAGGCCGATCACCGCGTTGTGCACCGACAAGCTGAACTGAGTGGGCGACAACGGTTGATCAGTTGCCAGATCGCTGAGAATGTCGAAGGTGCGCGGGGTTTCGCCATGGCGGGAAATAAAGACCAACGGTAGGTCCTGGCGACCATCGGCCAAAGGCCAGCCGACGCTGAACGCCATCCGCGCGAGACGGCTGAGTCGCCGACGCTGCATGGCCGGCAGAAACGACACATCGGGGGCGGCATCACTGCGCTCGAGCACGATCGGTTGCCGGCTCCAGGCCTGCCAATCATCCACGCTTTCAAGCCCGGGGGCCCACGCGCGCCATTGGGCGATGTTGAAGTTGATCACAGACATTCATCCCGCCCCTGCGGGCTTCCTTTTGACGCGGTGAACCGCAAAAAATCACGGCAGACCTTACGTGGCGCTTAACGCCGAGTGGCGCGCATTATCCCGGTGCGGCGGGCGTGTAGCAAATGCTGGTTACATTTTGTGCAACGAAATGTACCGTCTGGTTCGCGAAAAAGCTGTCGTTTGGCCATTATCCACGTTGCGCCGGACATGTCTGTCAGCTCTATCTACTGTCGATGGGCGAGTTGGCGGCGTTTTCCGATGGAAATTACCCATGACTGTGTAGTCCCGATGCCAGCGAGGTAGCTAAGCAGCGCCGTGGACTACTACACTCGGTCATTCTTTGATACACGGAGGTTTTGACATGCGGCGCGTGGTGTTCAATCAGAAAGGTGGCGTGGGCAAGTCAAGTATTGCCTGCAATCTGGCGGCGGTCAGCGCCAGCGAAGGCTATCGCACGCTGTTGGTGGATCTCGATGCCCAGGCCAACTCCACTCAATACCTGACGGGACTCACCGGTGACGATATCCCGATGGGGATCGCTGACTTCTTCAAGCAGACTCTGTCTTCCGGGCCGTTCTCGAAGAAAAACCAGGTCGATATTTACGAAACTCCATTCGACAACCTTCACGTCGTTACCGCCACCGCCGAGCTGGCTGACTTGCAGCCCAAGCTTGAGGCCAAGCACAAGATCAACAAGCTGCGAAAATTGCTCGAGGAACTGGACGGCGATTACGACCGAATCTACCTCGATACACCGCCAGCGCTGAATTTCTATGCTGTGTCGGCGTTGATCGCCGCTGATCGTGTGCTGATTCCCTTCGATTGCGACAGTTTCTCGCGTCAGGCGCTATATGGCCTGCTGGCGGAAATCGAAGAATTGAAGGAGGACCACAACGAAGGGCTGGAGGTTGAAGGCATTGTCGTCAACCAGTTCCAGGCCCGCGCCAGTTTGCCTCAGCAAATCCTCGATGAATTGATCGCCGAAGGGCTACCGGTGTTGCCGGTGTACCTGGCCAGTTCGGTGCGGATGCGCGAATCCCATCAGGCCAACACGCCGCTGATCCACCTCGACCCGCGGCACAAACTGACTCTGCAATTTGTCGATCTGCACAACCTTCTGGAAAATGCCTGAGTCGCTGTTGTTGGCGCAGAACCCATGTGGGAGCGGGCTTGCTCGCGAAGAGGTCATAACAGTCAACGTCATCGCTGATTGATAGACCGCTTTCGCGAGCAAGCCCGCTCCCACATTTGGCATCGTGTTGTATTCAAATCCCCTGACTACGCAACCAGCTCATCAACTGCGGTAACGGGAAGGCCCCGCTCTGGCGAGCCACTTCCCGGCCGTTCTTGAACAGAATCAGGCTCGGGATCGAGCGAATCCCCAACTGCGCCGACAATTGCTGATTCGCCTCGCTGTCCAGCTTGGCCAGCCGACACTTGCCCGCCAACTGCCCCGCCGCCTGCGCGAACACCGGCGCAAACGACTTGCATGGCCCGCACCAGTCCGCCCACACATCCACCAGCAATGGCAGGTCGCCCTTGATCTGACTGGCGTAATCGCCTTGTTTCAATTCGAACGGTTTGTTCAGCAAGACCTCGGCCTTGCAGCGACCGCATTTGGGATGATCGTTGAGGCGCTCGGCGGGGATGCGGTTCAGACCGTTGCAGTGGGGGCAGGGGATGAGGAGTGGGTCGGTCATGATCAGGTTCCGGATGAGTAGGCAATCTGTGGCACGGATCTGGAGTCGGAAATGATGTTTATCAAGACAGAAGTTTGTAGGCAATAACCTTCCTTGGTTAGAGATACACCCTACGAGTGCTGGTGCCCCCGACTGATTGGCTGCGAGCGGTTCAACTCTTAGTCTTGAACCCTATTTTCACGCAGCAAGATCGAAGCGCCAAATAGGGGCAAATAATGAGCGATATCGTCAAGCAAGCAGTCGAATACTGGCCATCTGTAGCCTGGCTATTAAAACGACCTGAATCGGAAGCTGAGTACAACCTGCTGGCTGAGTCGCGGTATGCATTGCTAGCAATGATGAGCGGTGAGGAATTACATCCATTGGAAAACCTAGTAGAGATCATAGGCGACCACATCGAAGCCTATGACCATGAGCGCCGGCCGTCTGAATAATCGGTGTCGTTCAGCCTCACGACGAACAACTGATCTCCAGATGCTTGCCCCACTCCGGCGGCCGTTCGGCGTAGCGCTCCATTCCAGGCTGCTCCTCGAACGGATTGCTCAATACCGCGTGCAAACGACGAGCTTCTGAGTAGTCGCCACTTTCCGCCGCATCGATGGCTTTCTGTGCCAAATAATTGCGCAGGATGTAAAGCGGATTGACCGCATGCATGCGCGTGCGGCGCTGTTCCTGGTCAACCACGCCTTCACGGGCAACCCGGGCGATGTAAAGCTCGCCCCACGCATCGAAACCCTTGAGGTCGACGAAGTCATCGCGTAAACGGGCGAGGGCCTGCTCCGGTGATTCGTCGCCGAGGCGACGGAAGAACAGGCTGTAGTCGACGCCGCTGTTCTGCATCAGTTGCAGCAGGTGTTCCAGCAGTTTCTGGTCGTCGTCTTCGGCAGTGGTTAGACCGAGACGGCGGCGCATCAGGTCCAGGTAGTGGGCCTGGAACAGTGGCAGGTACAGGCCGAGGGTTTCGCGCAGGGCTTCGACGCTGATGAACGGCGTCAGGGCTTGGGCGAGGGCGCTGAGGTTCCACTGGCCGATCGGCACCTGGTTGCTGAAGGAGTAACGGCCCTGGTCATCGGAGTGGTTGCAGATGAAGTGGGCGTCGAAGTCGTCGAGGAAGGCGAACGGGCCGAAGTCGAAGGTGATGCCCAGGATCGACATGTTGTCAGTGTTCATCACGCCGTGGCAGAAACCATAGGCCTGCCATTTGGCGATCAGCTCGGCGTTGCGCTCGACGATTTCGCGGAACATCGCCAGGTACGGTTCCGGCTGTTCCAGGCAGTGCGGGAAATGCATGGCCAGCACGTGCTCGCCGAGTTCTTTCTGTTGCTCGGGGCGCTTGGTGTAGTAGAAAAATTCGAAATGCCCGAAGCGCACATGGCTGGGTGCCAAACGCAGGACCATGGCCGCGCGTTCCTGTTTCTCACGCCAGACCGGCGTGTCGGAGCCGATCACGCATAGCGCGCGAGTGGTGGGAATGTTCAGGGCATGCAGGGCTTCGGAGGCGAGAAATTCGCGGATCGACGAACGCAGCACCGCCCGTCCATCGCCCATGCGCGAATAAGGCGTCTGACCGGCGCCCTTGAGGTGCAGGTCCCAATGCTCGCCGGCGTTGTTATAGACCTCGCCCAGTAACAGGCCGCGACCGTCGCCCAACTGCGGGTTGTAGGAGCCGAACTGATGCCCGGAATAGACCATTGCCCGCGGCTCGGCCTCGGCCCAGAGCTTGTGGCCGCCGAAGAGTTCGGCGAATACCGGCGTCTCGGCCACGGCCGGGTCCAGGTCCAGCAACGCCATGGCGGCGGGGCTGGCGACCACCAGTCGCGGAGCGGCGATGGGCTCGGGCAGCACATGGGTTGAGAACGCATCGCCCAGGCGGGCGAAGCGATTGTCGAAGGTCAGTTCGTCGAGGGCTTTCAACGGCCATCTCCAGCAGAATGTCCGAGCATTCTGCTAGGGATAGCGCGGTTAGTCGAGTTCGACAGGTGGCGGTTCGCGCCGCGGTTTGCTGTCGACCACCGGCACGATGGTTTTGGCTTCCGGCTCGATCGGTACCATCTTGTATTCCTGGCCGTGAAGGTTCTTGAGGTAGACCTCCATCTGCCGGAACGAGATGTTGATGTGCTGCTTCTTGAACTCGCGATTGATGAAGCGGTTGACCTCATCGAGCACCGGGTTGCGGTCGCCGAGGTCGCGCACATGCATACGCAACTCGTGGTCGAGGGTGCTTTCGCCGAAGTTCAGGAAATACACGTGGGGTTCCGGATCCTTCAGCACGCGCGGGTTATCCCGGGCAGCCTTGAGCAGCAGCTCTTTCACCAGGTCCAGGTCCGAGCCGTAGTCGACGCCGAGCTTGAGGGTTACCCGGGTGATGGTGTCGGTCAGGGACCAGTTGATCAGTTGCCCGGTGATGAACGTCTTGTTCGGGACGATGATGTCCTTGCGGTCGAAGTCGGTAATGGTCGTGGCGCGGATGCGGATCTTGCTCACCGTGCCCGACAGGTTGCCGATGGTGATGGTGTCGCCGATCCGCACCGGGCGTTCGAACAGGATCATGATGCCGGAGATGAAGTTGGCGAAGATCTCCTGCATCCCGAAACCGAGGCCGACCGACAGTGCGGCCACCAGCCATTGCAATTTGTCCCAACTCACGCCGAGCGTGGACAGGGTCGAGACGAAACCGACGCCGGCAATCACATAGGACAGCAGCGTGGTCGTGGCGTAGGAACTGCCTTGGGCCAGGTTCAGCTTCGACAGCACAAACACTTCCAGCAAGCCCGGCAGGTTGCGCGCCAGCGCAAAGGTGATGCCGATGATGATCAACGCGCCGAGCATGTCGCCGATGCTGATCGGCACCATGCTCATGTTGGCGCCGGTGCCGCTGGTGTATTCGTAAAGAGTGATGTTGTCCAGGTACGAGAACACCGAAATCAGGTCCGACCAGACCCAATACAGCGCCGCGATGAAACCGCCGAGCAGGGCCAGGCGAATCAGGCGCAGGGACTGCTCGTTGACCTTCTCGATGTCCAGAGTCGGCTCTTCGATCACCGCTTCGCCGTCGCCGGCCTCTTTGGCGGCCTGACGTTTGGCCAGGGCGCGTTGATAGGCCAGGCGCCGTGCCGCAACGCTGAGACCACGGACGAAGGTCGCTTCGATCACCAGCCAGAACATCAGCAAGTACAGCGTGTTGATCAACCGGTCGCTGAGTTTCAGCGCGGTGTAGTAGTAGCCAAAGCACACGGCGACGAACAGCGCGATTGGCAGGGCTGTGAACAGAACACCTACGGCCTTGCGGAACAGTGAAGCGTTCTGGTGAGTCGGGCTGCTGACCAGCAGGCGACTGAGTAGCCAGGCCATCAAGGCGTAGCAAGTCAGCACCACCGGCATGCCGAGCACGTCATCGGCCAGTATCGCTGGTTGCAACTCGGCGACCGCCACCACCGCCACCAGGGCCATCACTACCAGGCCGAGTCGGCGTATCCAGCCTTGAAGGAATTCGACCTGAGGTTTTTCCCAGCGGAAATGCAATTCGGCGACGCCGCCCGGCGCGAGGATGCGGTAGGCGGTGTAGAACACCAGCCAGGCCTGGGCCATTTGCAGCAGCGCCGCGCCCATATTGGCGTTCTGTCCGCGAGCGTCGATCTGCAACGCCAGGCCGCACAAGGCCAAACCCAGGGATACCGGCATCGCCAGCAGGATGTTGATCAGAATCGCTTGCGGTGTGTGCCACTGGCTGTCGCGCTTGAAATGGCCGATATCCAGGTGGACTTTGTTCAGGCGGGCATACAGATTTTTTCGGCGCCACAGCAGCGCCCCGATCAGAAAGGCCAGCGGCAGGAACAGCAGCGGCCGCTGGGTCAGGCCATCGGTCAGCTCGCTCACGCTTGAGGCCCACGGCAGGGTAGTGACCTGACGTTCCAGGCGTTCCGGCACGGCGTGTATCCACTCAAGATCCAGCGGCTTGTTGCTGGGAATCCAGAACATTTGCTCATCCAGCGTCGCCCTTAGACTTTGCGCGGTGCTGAGCAGTTGTTTCTGATTGAGTTGCAACGTGATGGATTCGTTGAGCACAGCGCTCAATTCGCGATTCAAGCGCTCCAACAGGTCCGCACGGGTGGTGGCCAGTTCCAGCAGGCTCTTGCGCAGTTGCGGGGTAACTTGCTCGGGCGGTTGAGTCGCCAGCAGGTTGTCGACATAGGTTGTCGGGTTGCTGAGCAGCTCCCGCTGCTGGCTGACCTCAAACTGGTACAGGCGAATGTCGGCAATCTGATCCGCCAGGTCGCGGTCGAGCCTGAGACGCGGCAGGGCCTGTTTCTGTTTGTACAGAATCTTGGAGAGCAGCAGGCTGCCCTTGAGCACGTTGATCTGTTCGTCCAGCGCCGAGTCGCTCTGGGTCACGCTGTCCAGTTGCTGCTTGGTCTGCAGGTTCTGTTGGGTGACTTCATTGAGGCGGTCGGTGCTTTTGAGCAGGTAGTCGGAGAGCTTCAGGTTGGCCGCGCTTTCGGTGGCCAGCAGGCTGCTGCCACCGGCCTTCTGCGCTTCGATGGACTGCTGGGTGACGGTCTCTTGAGACTGGGCCAGGCGCTTCTGGTTGATCAGGGTTTGCAGTTCCTGGATCTCCTGATCCAGGCGATTGGATTTTTCCGTGAGCAGGTCATGCTGGCTGTTGCCCAAATCCTGCAACAGGCTGTTGCCGGCCAGTTCCTGGCGACGCAGCGGGATCAAGGCGTTCAGCGCCGCGAGTTCGGCGTTGAGCTGATCGCGTTGCTCGGCGGTCAAGGTCTTGCCGCTGTCCTTGCCGAGCTTGAGGATGTTGTTGATCTGCTGGATGCGTGTCTGGCTGGCAGATATTTCGGCCTGGGCGCGCTCGGGGCGAGTCTGGGCGGTGATGATCAGGCTGTTCGCTTCGGCCAGGGCTTTCTGCAGATCGCTTTGCTGGGTGGAGCGCTCGGTCAGCAATTGCTCAAGCTGCTGAATGGTCTCTTTGGTATAGCGTTGCGCCACCGGCACCACTTTGGTGGCCTTGAGGCGGGTCAGTTCGCGCTGGTTCTCGATGTTCTGCTTTGGCGCATTGGTCAGCTGCTGCTTGAGATCAATCAGCTTCTGATCGTAATCGCGCTGGTTGTTGAGCTGGGTGAGCGTGCTCTGCAAGACCGCTTGCAGGGCCTTTTGATCGGCTTCCGGCAGTTTGCGCTCGGCGATCTTGTCCAGGCTCGCCTGCACGGCTTCGCTGGACGGCGGTTCGGCGGCTTGCAGCGTGCTGATGGAAAGACTCAAGCCCAGCAGGGCCATGATGAAAAAGGTACGCAGAGTTGACATAAAGACCGATCGAAAACGAGACGAAGTGTGGAGTTTAGAGGAACAGGCCGGGGCCGGGGCGACTTCCTTCGGGGAATCTGACGCCTACCTTACCAATCTTGTTCCCTTCCATGACAGCGACGGTCCAGAGGGTGTTGTTCCATTCCACCTGGTCACCGACTACCGGCGCACCGCCTACTTTCTGGGCAATGAAGTGGCCCAGGGACATGTTCGGATCGATGCCTTCGACTTTCAACCCGTACAAGGCAGCAACCGCGCCCAACTGGGCGTCTCCTTCGAGTACGAAGTCGCCGAAGAAGCGCAAATCCAGCCCCCGTTGCGGAGCCTGACTGAAGAGTTTTCCGAGGGCCGGAAGGTTGTGTTCATGGCCGATGACGCAGAGCAAATCATCGACTTCGAGCACCGTACTACCCGACGGATGGAGCAGTTGTTGGCCACGAAACAGGGCCGCGATACGGGTACCTTCGGGCATTTTCAGCTCGCGAAGAGGGGATCCAATGCACCATTTCTCGGCACCGAGGCGATACACGAACAGCTCCCACTCGCTGGTGACATGCACTTCCAGCGCCGATCGGGAGATCGGCAAAGGCTCTGGCGGGACGGTCACTTTCAAAAGCTTGGCAACCCAGGGCAGGCTCGTGCCTTGCACCAGCAGCGACACCAGGACGATAAAGAACGCCAGATTGAAGTAGAGCTGAGCATTGGGCAGCCCCGCCATCAGCGGGAACACCGCCAGAATGATCGGTACGGCACCGCGCAGGCCAACCCAGGAAATGAATGCCTTTTCGCGGCCATGGAATGCCTTGAAGGGCAACAGGCCGACCAGCACTGACAGCGGGCGGGCAAACAGAATCATCCACAGCGCCAGGCCCAGTGCAGGCAAGGCAATCGGCAGCAGGTCATGGGGCGTAACCAACAGCCCCAGCACCAGGAACATGCCGATCTGCGCCAGCCAGGCCATGCCGTCGAGCATGTGCAAAATGCCGTGGCGACTGCGCACCGGGCGGTTGCCGATCACCAGGCCACACAGGTACACCGCCAAAAAGCCGCTGCCGTGCAGGGCGTTGGTCAGGGCAAACACCACCAGACCGCCAGCAATCACCAGAATCGGATAAAGGCCGGTGGCCAGATTGATACGGTTGACCAGTTGCAGCATGAGCCAACCACCGCCGAGGCCGATCACGCCGCCGATGCCGAACTCACGCACCAAATGCCCCAGCAGACTCCAGTGCAGGCCGGTTTCGCCGCTGGCGAGCATGTCGATCAGGGTCACGGTGAGGAACACCGCCATCGGATCGTTGCTGCCGGATTCGATTTCCAGGCTCGCGCTTACCCGTTCGTTCAGGCCCTTGCCGCCCAGCAGCGAGAACACGGCCGCGGCGTCGGTGGAGCCGACGATGGCGCCGATCAGCAGGCCCTGAATCATATTGAGGTCGAACAACCACGCCGCCGCCATTCCGGTCAGTCCAGTGGTAATCAATACCCCCACCGTGGCCAGCGACAGCGCCGGCCATAACGCCACGCGGAAACTCGCCACCCGGGTGCGCAAGCCGCCGTCGAGCAGGATCACTGCCAGGGCGAGGTTGCCGACCAGATAAGCGGTTGGATAGTTATCGAAAATAATGCCGGCACCGTCGACACCGGCCGACATGCCCACCGCGAGGATGATCACCAGAATCGGGATACCGAGGCGCGATGAAAGTGAGCTCACCAGAATGCTCGCACCTACCAGCAACGCGCCGATCAAGAACAGGCTGTTGATGGTCGTCGCATTCAAAGGCAGTACTCCAGAAAGCTAAAGGCGGGCACAAACTGACCATGCAGTCTGCGTGCCAGCGATTCTAACCTGTTGAAATGTGATGCTGTCAAAAAGCTTTTGCAGATCAAAAGATCGCAGCCTGCTGCAGCTCTTCGTAGGAGCGAGGCTTGCCCGCGAAGGCGGTGTGTCAGTCTCAATTTATGTCTACTGATACACCGCCTTCGCGGGCGAGCCTCGCTCCTACGAAGGCTGCGATCGTTTCGGCCTTACTCGGTTACAGGCTAAACCGCCCAACCATGTTGTTCAGGTCCAATGCCAGGCGCGACAGCTCGTTGCTGGCCGCGCTCGTCTGGTTGGCGCCCGTGGCCGATTGCACCGACAGGTCACGAATGTTCACCAGATTGCGGTCCACTTCACGGGCCACCTGTGCCTGCTCTTCGGCCGCGCTGGCGATCACCAGGTTGCGTTCGTTGATTTCGACGATGGCACTATTAATAGTGTCCAGCGACATGCCTGCACCACGGGCAATATTCAAGGTCGACTCGGCGCGCTCGGTGCTGTTGCGCATCGAATCCACGGCGTGTTCGGTGCCGCTCTGGATGCTGCCGATCATGCGTTCAATTTCGCTGGTCGACTGCTGGGTGCGATGGGCCAGGGCACGCACTTCGTCGGCAACGACTGCGAAACCACGACCGGCTTCACCGGCACGGGCTGCTTCGATGGCTGCGTTCAACGCCAGCAGGTTGGTCTGGTCCGCCAGACCGCGAATCACGTCCAGCACTTTGCCGATGTCTCGCGACTCGTTGGCCAGATCACCGATCAGGGTGGCGGTGCTCTGTACGTCGGCGCTCATGCGCTCGATGGCACTCACGGTTTCCTGCACCAGGTCACGACCGTCACCCGCCGACGTGGTGGCATTTTTCGAGGCTTCGGAGGTGCTCACGGCGTTGCGGGCGACTTCTTCCACGGCGCTGGTCATTTCATTGACGGCGGTGGCGGCCTGTTCGATTTCGTTGTTCTGCTGGGTCAGGCCACGGGCGCTTTCATCGGTGACGCTGTTGAGCTCTTCCGCGGCGGACGCCAGTTGCGTGGCCGAACCGGAAATCCGTTGCAGGGTGTCACGCAGTTTTTCCTGCATCTTCGCCATGGCGGCCAGCAGGCGACCGGCTTCGTCTTCACCGTCGACCGTGATCGGGCGCGTCAGGTTGCCTTCGGCGATTGCTTCGGCGGCGCTCAGGGCGTTGGCGATTGGCTTGGTGATGCTGTTGGTCAGCAGCCAGGCGAACAGCAGGGTCAGGCCGGTGGCGATGACCAGCAGGGTCACCGTCAGGTTGAAGGCCGAGGCGTATTGGTCGACGGCTTGCTGATTGGTGTCGAGGGTCTGCTGAGTGTTGATCTCCAGCAAACGGTTGAGCACGGAGTTGACGGCTTCAGAGTTCGTCAGCAAATCGGTATTGAGCAGCGTACGCAGTTCGTCGATCTGATTGTCGCGCGACAGGCTCTTCATCCGGTCTTCGATCTGGCGATACTGCCCCAGCAACTGCACATACTGATCATAGGCCGCACGTTCCTGCGGGCTGGCGATCAGTTTTTCGTAGACGGCTTGAGCCGATCGAATCTGCTGATTACGGGTTTCCAGCAGGTCCATGGTTTTCTGCTGGACGTCCGGCTCGCGGTTCACCAGCAAACGGTAAGACAGGACGCGCAGGCGCAAGGTCAGCTGAGTGAACTCGTCGAGGCTTTTGATGCTCGGTACGCTGTTCGAGGTGATTTCCTCGGCGGCGCCGCGAATCTTGCTCATCTGGTTCAGCGCGAACACTCCCAGAACCAGCATCAAGCTGCCAATCAAGGCAAAACCGAGGAACGCCCGCGGTGCGATATTCATATTTCGTAAAGACATGGTGTTCACCGAAAAGAGCGCATCCGTGCGGGGCTGAGACTGCTGTATGCATGGCTTATCGGTCATACGACTAAAGTCTTGAGACGCTGCGCGCTTTTGTCGCAGAAGGACCGCGGCGACGAAGTGCAGGAACCAGAGCCGCCAAACACAGTCTTTAAGACTCGCGAGGACGGTCGCCCGCCAGCAAAATCAAGGCCTTGCGCCCGAATAACCCTGGCGTCAATGGTGACTTTTCTTTATCGTACGCGCCCTTTGAAAATGCCCGGAAAATCAAAATGTTGGAAGCATCCCTAAGCCAATTGGAACAACTGGTCAGCGACCTGGTGCAGCAGAATCAGACTCTGCTCGGCACCAATCAATCCCTGAGCGCGGAACTGGCCCAGGTCAAGGATGAAAACGAAAGCCTGCAACTGAGCCTGATGGAACAGGAAGAGAAGCAAGGCGCCACCGCCGCACGCATTCAGGCCTTGGTTGAGCGCGTCAGCGCCGGCCCTGTCAGCGCATGAGTTACGGCGCCGCAGGGGTAAAAGTCGTCTCGATTCTGGGGGAAGACTATTCGATCAAGGCGCCGGCCGGGGAAGAGCAGACCCTGCTGGACGCCGCATTAATGTTGAAGGCCGCCCTGGCCGAGACCAAAAAGAAATACCCGACGCTGATCGGTGACCGCTTGCTGGTGCTGGCGGCGATGAATCTGTGCTCGCAGCAGATCGAAATGCAAAAGCGTCACCAGCAAGAACTCGACCGTTACCAAGAGCAAGTCAGCGCCACGGTTGAAGTGATCGCCAAGACAATCAATCAGGCCTGATCAGTTTGCGCACAACCAAAGAATAAATTGTCGCTTGAGTTGTATACAATCGGCATGGCTGTTGCAGTGTTTCAGCCTCTTATTCTTTGGGGGTGCTCCATGCAGTTCTGGCGACGCAGTATTCAATGGCAGTTGATCCTGAGCATGGGCACCGCCCTGCTGGTCAGTATTCTGATCGTGGTTGGCGTTTATACCCTCGTGGTCAACCGCCTCGCCCAGCGCTATCTGGTCGAACAAGCGCTGCCGTCGAGCATCGAAGCGATGCGCAACGACATCGAACGAATCCTCGTTCAACCTCTTACCGCCGCGAAAGACATCGCCAGTAACAGCATGGTGCGCGACTGGTTGGCCGGGGGCGAGAACAGCGCCCAGACCGACACCTTCGTGAACTATCTGGAAGGCATCCGCGCCGAACATAAAGTCTTTACCGCGCTGATTATCGGGGCCGCTTCAAGCCATTACTTCACTGAAAAAGGCCTCGACCGGACGCTCAGCCGTTCCAATCCCAACGACGCCTGGTTCTATTCGTTCCTCGACAGCAATCAGCCGCGCACCCTCAATATCGACAATGACACCGCCACCGGTGAGTTGGCGCTGTTCATCGACCTCAAGGTCGAGCAAGCCGGTAAGGTCGTGGGCGTCGCCGGGCTGGGCCTGAGCATGAAAGAGCTGTCGGAGCTGATCCAGAATTTCAACTTCGGTGAACGCGGCAAGGTCTATCTCGTGCGCGCCGACGGTTTGATCCAGATTCACCCCGAGACGCAGTTCAGCGGCAAACGCACGCTGGTCGAGCAGATCGGTGCCTCGGCGGCGCAAGCGGTCATGGGGCAGCTCTCTACCTCCACCGCGTTCGCCACCAGCAGTTTTGTCCGCGATGGCGAAGATTTTCTGGCATTGAGCCTGCCGCTGCGTGATCTGGGCTGGACCCTAGTGGCCGAAGTGCCGCAGTCGCAGATCTACGCCGAAGCCCGCCGCGCGATGTGGATGAGCAGTGGTATCGGCCTGGCGGTGGCACTGGTTTGCCTGATGCTGGTGGTGTTGCTGGCCCGTGGATTGGTACGGCCGATTCGTCAGGTAACAGCGGCGCTGGTAGCCATCGGTAGCGGTGGTGGAGATTTGACCCACAGGTTAGATTCCAGCCGCGCCGATGAACTCGGTGATCTGGCTCGCGGCTTCAATCGGTTCCTGGAGAGTCAGCGCGACATAATCGGCGAAGTCTTGGCCGCCAGTGAACGTTTGCGCACGGCGGTCGGCCAGGTGGCGCGGGTGGTGGATAACACGGCCGAACGCTCGGGCCGTCAGCAGGAAATGACCGACATGGTCGCCACCGCTGTCCACGAGATGGGCCTGACCGTACAGGAAATCGCGCAGAACGCTGGCAATGCAGCCGTCGCTTCGCAAACCGCGCGGGATGAAGCACTTCAGGCACGGGTAGTGGTGGGTGGGTCGATTCGGCATATCGAAAGCATGTCCGACGAGATTGGTATTGCTGCCGGTGCGGTGTGCGAGTTGGCCCATCAAGTGGCGTCCATCGATCAGGTGTTGGCGGTGATTCGCGGGATTTCCGAGCAAACCAACCTTTTGGCTTTGAATGCGGCCATCGAAGCGGCGCGGGCCGGGGACATGGGGCGCGGGTTTGCGGTGGTGGCCGATGAAGTGCGGACATTGGCGCGGCGGACTCAGTCGTCCACCGACGAGATTCAGCAGATGATCGGCAGCCTCAAGCAGGGCGCGGAGAATGCGGTGTCTTCCATGCACGCCGGGCAAGCGGCGACCGGCACCGGTGTTGAGTCGAGCCAGCGCACCGGGGCGTCGTTGACGGCAATTACCGGACAGGTCGAGCGCATCAGCGACATGAACCGTCAGGTGGCCACGGCGACGGAAGAGCAGTCGGCGGTGACGGAAGAGATCAACCGCAACGTCCAGGGGATCTCTGATTTGGCTCGAGCGACAGCGGAGGAAGTCAGGGCTTGTCGGGAAGACTGTCAGATGTTGCAGCGGTTGGCGGATGATTTGGCACGGCAGATGGGTGGGTTCAAGTTGAGCTGATAAATATATTGCCTGTACTGACGCCTTCGCGAGCAAGCCCGCTCCCACATTCGATCAACGGTGTTCATAAATAATATGTTCACCGCAGAACCAGTGTGGGAGCGGGCTTGCTCGCGAATTTCAGCAACACCACAAGGATAGGATCAAAACCACTCATCCCGCATCGTCAGGCACACATCATCCCGCGCCTCAAGAATCGCCAGCTCATGGTGGCAACCCGGTACTTCCCACGTCAGGAAATACCGCGCCGCCTGTAGCTTGCCTTTATAGAAGCCCACATCCGCCGTATTGCCCTTGGCCAACCCTTCTTCGGCACGAATCGCCTGTTCCAGCCAGCGCCAGCCAATCACCGTGTGCCCGAACACTTTCAGGTACAGCGCCGAGTTCGCCAGGCTGCTGTTGACCTTGCCTTGGGCCAGATCGGTCAACAGGCCGATGGTCACCGTTTGCAGGCGCGCCACCAATTTCTCCAGCGGCTCACGCAGCGCGGTTAACGATTCATACGCTTGAGCGCGCTCGGCGGTGTCGGCAATCAGACGGATCAATTGCTTGAGCCCCGCACCACCGTTCTGCGCCAGTTTGCGACCCAGCAAGTCCAGCGACTGAATGCCGTGAGTCCCTTCATGAATCGGGTTCAGACGGTTGTCGCGGTAATACTGCTCCACCGGGTACTCACGGGTGTAACCGTGGCCGCCGAGAATCTGGATCGCCAGTTCGTTGGCCTTCAGGCAGAACTCCGATGGCCAGGATTTGACGATCGGTGTCAGCAAGTCCAATAGCTCATGAGCCTGTTTGCGCTCGGCTTCGTTCTCAAGTGTCGTGGTGTCGTCGAACAGTCGCGCCGCATACAACCCGAGGTCGAACGCGCCTTCTACATAAGCCTTCTGGGTCAGCAGCATGCGTTTGACGTCGGCATGCTGAATGATCGCCACGGGGGCGGTGGTCGGATCTTTACTGTCGGGGACGCGACCTTGCGGACGCTCGCGAGCGTACTCCAGGGAGTACAGATACCCGGCGTAACCCAGCATTACCGCGCCCATACCGACGCCGATCCGCGCCTCATTCATCATCTGGAACATGTAGCTCAAACCGTGGTGCGGCTTGCCCACCAGATAGCCGACACATTCGCCGTTGTCGCCGAAGTTCAGCGCGGTAGACGTGGTGCCGCGCCAGCCCATCTTGTGGAACAACCCGGCCAGCAACACGTCGTTGCGTTTGCCCAGGCTGCCGTCATCGTTGACCAGGAACTTGGGCACGATAAACAGCGAAATACCTTTCACCCCGGCCGGTGCGTCCGGCAGTTTGGCCAGCACCATGTGCACGATGTTTTCCGACAGCGGGTGATCGCCGCCGGAGATGAAGATCTTGTTGCCCTTGAGTCGATAGGTTCCGTCGGACGCAGGCTCGGCGCGGGTACGAATATCCGACAACGACGAGCCGGCATGGGGCTCGGTGAGAGCCATGGTGCCGAAGAAACGACCGTCGATCATTGGTTGCAGGAAGCGCTGCTTCTGCTCATCGGTGCCGAAGCTTTCAATCAGGTTCGCCGCGCCCATGGTCAGGAACGGGTAGGAAGTCGACGCCGCGTTGGCCGACTGAAAGTGCGCAAAGCACGCTTGCGACAGCAACGTAGGAAGTTGCATGCCGCCGGCGTCGAAACTGCGCGCGGCGTTGAGGAAACCGGCTTCGAGGAACGCATCCACCGCCGGTTTCACTTCCGGAATCAGAATGGCCTGACCGTCCTCATAGCGCGGTTCGTTCTCGTCGCCCTTGCGGTTGTGCGGGGCGAAGAACTTCTCGGCGATGCTGCGGGCGGTGCCGATAGCCGCATCGAAGGTCTCGCGGTTGTGCTCGGCGAACCGCTCACGCTGAGTCAGGCCCTCGGCATCAAGGACTTCATACAGCTCGAAAGCCAAATTGCGGGAACTGAGCAACGTCTCGGACATGGCGGCCTACCTTCTTTTGGAATGGACCGAGTCTAGGCGTGGGGAGGGCGGGCTGAAAGGATGATTGATGAGCGTGATGGTGTGGTGCGGGCACCGCTAATCAAATGTGGGAGCGGGCTTGCTCGCGAATGCGGTGGATCAGTCAATGTTGATGTCGACTGACACTCCG
This sequence comes from Pseudomonas sp. PDM24, assembly GCF_019218905.1. NCBI lineage: Bacteria > Pseudomonadati > Pseudomonadota > Gammaproteobacteria > Pseudomonadales > Pseudomonadaceae > Pseudomonas > Pseudomonas sp. PDM24. Next base: position 286,101 of record NZ_JAHUWR010000004.1, read on the forward strand.
CCTTCGCGAGCAAGCCCGCTCCCACAGGGATTTTGCAAACCAGGCACCCATTGCAGGTGCCCGGTCTTATTGCGATTTAACCGATCGTCATCAAACTGGCATTACCACCCGCAGCAGCAGTGTTAACGCTCAACGCCCGCTCGATCACCAGGCGCTCCAGCGCAATGTTGGTCTCGCCCTGCGACAAACCATGAACCCCAACAATCGCACCGGCACGCTTGGCCACTTGCTGGCACACCGCACGCAACTGGTCGGAATGGCCATGATGCAGAACCGCATCAATCACCACTTCGTCCTTGGTCCAGTCGGCAACCCGCTTGATCCGCGCCTGAATTTCTTTCGGCAGGCGTGCGAACAGGGCCTTGCCCGGTTCAGCGTCCGGCCATACCGCCGAGCCGCCCACGGCCAATACCGCAGCCAATTGAGTCAGCAGATCGCCTTCGACGTCGGCCAGGCACAGCACGTGTTCGCGCGGCAGGATGGCGTAGCTGTTGCGCTCGCCGGTCGGGCCAGCCAGAACACGGGTGATCCCGCTTTGCGATTGCGCCGCGAACTGTACGCACAGGGTGCTCAAGTCAGCGAACTTGTTGCTGTCGGCCCAGGTTTTCAGCGCTGTCAGCGGTTTGCTCATGGCATCACGCAGACGGACGTCCGGTGCAGCGATAGCATCGCCGCGAGCGAAGGATTGTTCGATCGCATCGGTAGGACGTGTCGACAGCAAGCGGTACAGGTACAACGGACCACCGGCTTTCGGGCCAGTACCCGACAGGCCTTCACCGCCGAACGGCTGCACGCCAACCACAGCACCGACGATGTTGCGGTTCACGTAGACGTTACCGGCGTTGACGTTGTCGATCACCTTGGCGATGGTCTCGTCGATGCGAGTGTGTACGCCCAGGGTCAGGCCGTAGCCGGAAGCGTTGATCTGGCCGATCAGTTGATCGATCTCTTTGCGCTTGTAGCGAACCACGTGCAGCACCGGGCCGAAGATCTCCCTTTGCAGTTCGTCGAAGCTTTCCAGCTCGATCAGGGTCGGCATCACGAAGGTGCCGCGTTTGACTTCTTCGCTGTTGGCGATGGCCACCTGGTACACGTTGCGACCTTTGTCGCGCATGGCCTGGATGTGCTTCTCGATGCCGGCCTTGGCTTCGGCGTCGATCACCGGGCCAATGTCCACGGACAGGCGCTCTGGATTACCGAGACGGCATTCAGCCATGGCGCCCTTGAGCATTTCGATGACACGGTCAGCGGAATCTTCCTGCAGGCACAGTACCCGCAGCGCCGAGCAACGTTGACCGGCGCTGTCGAAGGCCGAGGACACCACGTCGATCACCACCTGTTCGGTCAGCGCCGAGGAGTCGACGATCATCGCGTTCTGGCCACCGGTTTCGGCGATCAGCGGAATCGGACGACCCTGAGCGTCCAGACGACCGGCGACGTTGCGTTGCAGCAAACGAGCGACTTCGGTGGAACCGGTGAACATCACGCCTTTGACCCGATCGTCGCCGACCAGACGGGCGCCGACGGTTTCGCCACGGCCCGGCAGCAGTTGCAGCACGCCTTCCGGGATACCGGCTTCGATCAGCAAACGCACGGCTTGAGCCGCTACCAGCGGGGTTTGTTCCGCAGGCTTGGCCAGTACCGGGTTACCGGCAGCCAATGCCGCAGCGACTTGGCCGCTGAAGATGGCCAACGGGAAGTTCCACGGGCTGATGCAAACCACCGGACCCAATGGGCGGTGGGCGTCGTTGGTGAAATCGTTGCGCGCCTGCACCGCGTAATAACGCAGGAAGTCCACGGCTTCACGCACTTCGGCGATGGCGTTGGCGAAGGTCTTGCCGGCTTCGCGAGCCAACAGGCCCATCAACGGCTGGATCTCGCCTTCCATCAAATCGGCGGCACGTTCCAGAATCGCGGCGCGTTCGGCCGGCGGGGTGGCCTGCCAGATCGGGGCGGCGTTCAGGGCGCACTGAATTGCGTTGTCGACGTCTTCGACGGTGGCTTCTTGCACGTGACCCACCACGTCACGCAGATCCGACGGGTTCAGGACTGGCGCAGGGGTTTCAGTGCTGGACGCGCAACCGAGCATCGGCGCCGCTTTCCAGTTGTTATGAGCGGTTGCCAGCAGGGCGCAGGACAAGGAAGCCAGACGATGTTCGTTGGCCATGTCGATGCCGCTGGAGTTGGCGCGCTCGGCACCATAAAGATCACGCGGCAGCGGGATACGCGGGTGCGGCAGGCCGAAGCCGCCTTCCAGCGTAGCCATCTGCTCGATGCTGGCCACTGGATCGGCCACCAGCTCCTGAATCGAAATGGACTGGTCGGCGATGCGGTTGACGAACGAGGTGTTCGCACCGTTTTCCAGCAGACGACGCACCAGGTACGCCAGCAGTGTTTCGTGCGTGCCAACCGGAGCGTACACGCGGCACGGACGGTTCAGCTTGCCTTCGGAAACTTTGCCTACAACCTGTTCGTACAGCGGTTCACCCATGCCGTGCAGGCACTGGAACTCGTACTGACCCGGATAATAGTTCTGACCGGCAATGTGGTAAATGGCCGACAGCGTGTGGGCGTTGTGCGTGGCGAATTGCGGGTAGATGACTTCCGGCACCGACAGCAACTTGCGGGCGCAGGCGATGTAGGAAACGTCGGTGTACACCTTGCGGGTGTAGACCGGATAGCCTTCCAGGCCTTCGACCTGGGCGCGCTTGATTTCGCTGTCCCAGTACGCGCCTTTCACCAGACGGATCATCAGGCGATGACGGCTGCGGCGAGCCAGGTCGATCACGTAGTCGATCACATACGGGCAACGCTTCTGGTAAGCCTGGATCACGAAACCGATGCCGTTCCAGCCGGTCAGTTGCGGCTCGAAGCACAGGCGCTCCAGCAGATCCAGGGACAGCTCGAGGCGGTCGGCTTCTTCGGCGTCGATGTTCAGGCCGATGTCGTATTGCTTGGCTAGCAGGGTCAGCGAAAGCAGGCGCGGGTACAGCTCTTCCATCACGCGCTCGTACTGGGCGCGGCTGTAACGCGGGTGCAGTGCGGACAGTTTGATCGAAATGCCCGGGCCTTCATAAATCCCACGACCGTGGGAGGCTTTGCCGATCGAGTGAATGGCTTGTTCGTACGAGGCCAGGTATTTCTGGGCGTCATGCTCGGTGAGTGCAGCTTCACCCAGCATGTCGTAGGAATAGCGGAAGCCTTTGGCTTCGAACTTGCTGGCGTTGGCCAGGGCTTCGGCGATGGTTTCGCCGGTGACGAACTGCTCGCCCATCAGGCGCATGGCCATGTCGACGCCCTTGCGGATCATCGGCTCGCCGCTCTTGCCGATGATGCGGCTCAGGGACGAGGTCAGGCCCGCTTCGTTGTGGGTGGCGACCAGTTTTCCGGTCAGCAGCAAGCCCCAGGTGGCGGCGTTGACGAACAGCGACGGGCTGTTGCCCAGGTGCGGCTGCCAGTTGCCGGTGCTGATTTTGTCGCGGATCAGCGCGTCACGGGTGCCTTTGTCCGGAATACGCAACAGCGCTTCGGCCAGGCACATCAGCGCTACGCCTTCCTGGGACGACAGGGAAAATTCCTGCAACAGGCCCTGAACAATCCCGGCACGGCCGCCGGCGCTTTTCTGATTGCGCAATTTCTCGGCAATCGAGGCGGCGAGCTTGTTGGTGGCTTCCGCCATCGCTGCCGGCAGGCGCGCCTGCTCGATCAGCATCGGCACCACTTCAGGTTCCGGGCGACGGTAGGCGGCAGTGATAGACGCGCGCAGCACCGATTGCGGGAGGATGCTTTCAGCGAACTCCAGGAAGCATTGATGAGCGTGATCGACGTGGATCTCGCCCGCTTCGTCAACTTCCTTGCCGTTCAAACCGTTCAGCTCGGACAGGGTTGCACCACCCTCGAGTTTTTCCAGGTAATTGAAAATTGCCTGCTTGATCAGCCAGTGCGGCGTGCGATCAATCGAGGTCGCGGCGGCCTTGAGGCGTTCGCGGGTCGGGTCGTCAAGTTTGACCCCAAGAGTGGTGGTAGCCATATTTTTATCCTCATGTTTGCCACGACCGCGTGGCATCAGCTGGCGGCAAGATTAGCTGTGCGTCAGTCGAGGTGCAACCGGGTGCAACCCTTTTTTTGTCGGAATAATAAGCAGCTCGTCAGGAAACTGATTCTGGTACATCCCTCCCGCGCCTGCTTGGTGCTTTTACTTCTAGCGCAACCCGAAAAACGCCCTGAAAAGGAGCAAAAACCGACCCTTTTCAGGAAAATCCGACTAGGTGCAACTTATTCGCACGAAACTGGTTGCACCTTATTTGCTTTGTTGAATAGCATTCGCGGCCAAGGTGCAACCGGTCAAAAAGATCGGTGTGCCGGCTGATGGCTTTCCTGGGGAAACATCAGTCATAAATGCGCGGGACCCCGAATCGTCCGTCAAACGTCGTCGTTTGCGAGCGGTTCACCAGCCGCTGCTACATAAAAACAATGCCAGGGCGTAACTCAATGAGCGTAAGCAATCCAACCCTGATCACGTTCGTGATCTACATCGCAGCAATGGTGCTGATCGGCTTCATGGCCTATCGCTCCACCAACAACCTTTCTGACTACATTCTGGGCGGTCGTAGCCTGGGCAGCGTCGTGACCGCGCTTTCTGCCGGTGCTTCCGACATGAGCGGCTGGTTGTTGATGGGCCTGCCGGGCGCTATCTACATGTCCGGTCTTTCCGAAAGCTGGATCGCCATCGGCCTGATCATCGGTGCTTACCTGAACTGGCTGTTCGTCGCCGGCCGTCTGCGTGTGCAGACCGAGCACAACGGCGATGCACTGACCCTGCCGGATTACTTCTCTAGCCGTTTTGAAGATAAAAGCGGCCTGCTGCGGATCATCTCTGCGGTCGTGATCCTGGTGTTCTTCACCATCTACTGCGCTTCCGGCATCGTGGCCGGCGCCCGTCTGTTCGAAAGTACCTTCGGCATGTCCTACGAGACAGCGCTGTGGGCCGGTGCTGCGGCGACGATTGCCTACACCTTCGTCGGTGGTTTTCTGGCAGTGAGCTGGACGGACACCGTACAAGCCACACTGATGATCTTCGCCCTGCTGCTGACGCCGATCATCGTGCTGCTGGCGACCGGCGGCATCGATACCACGTTCCTGGCCATCGAAGCGCAAGACGCCAGCAACTTCGACATGCTGAAAAACACCACCTTTATCGGCATCATCTCGCTGATGGGCTGGGGGCTGGGCTATTTCGGCCAGCCGCACATCCTGGCGCGTTTCATGGCGGCGGATTCGGTCAAGTCGATCGCCAACGCCCGTCGCATCTCCATGACCTGGATGATCCTGTGCCTGGGCGGCACCGTCGCGGTAGGTTTCTTCGGTATCGCTTACTTCTCGGCAAACCCTGCCGTGGCGATGCCAGTGAGTGAAAACCACGAGCGTGTATTCATCGAACTGGCAAAAATCCTGTTCAACCCGTGGGTTGCCGGAGTACTGCTGTCGGCCATTCTGGCGGCGGTAATGAGTACGCTGAGCTGCCAGCTGCTGGTGTGCTCGAGCGCCCTGACCGAAGACTTCTACAAAACCTTCCTGCGTAAAAGCGCTTCCCAGGTTGAACTGGTCTGGGTCGGTCGCGCCATGGTGCTGCTGGTTGCCCTGATTGCCATCGCGATGGCGGCTAACCCGGAAAACCGTGTACTGGGTCTGGTCAGCTACGCTTGGGCTGGTTTCGGTGCTGCGTTCGGTCCGGTTGTCCTGATCTCCGTGATCTGGAAAGACATGACCCGCAACGGCGCACTGGCCGGCATCCTGGTCGGCGCGATCACCGTGATCGTCTGGAAACACTTCGAACTGCTGGGCCTGTACGAAATCATCCCTGGTTTCATCTTCGCCAGCCTGGCGATCTACATCGTCAGCAAGCTGGGCACGCCGACTCACGGCATGCTTCAGCGCTTTGCGGCTGCCGAGGCAGATTTCCGCCTGAACAAGTGATGGGGATGAGCTGATGCTCTGACCTTTCGCCGACATGAAAACGGCCCGCTTCCTGGATGGAGGCGGGCCGTTTTTTTGGTTTGCAGGATAAGGGTCGGTGTTTTTAATGCCGCCTTCGCGGGCAAGCCTCGCTCCTACAGGATTTGTGTTCGCCGCAGCACTGTAGGAGCGAGGCTTGCCCGCGAAGAGGTCATCCGCTGCAACACACTACTTTTGCAGGGAATGTCTGTAGCCAAATATCCCGATTTTTGAAGGAAAAATCCCTAAAAAAGTAGGGGAAATCTGATTTCCTTGTCCCTCCGTCAACACCCCTTGTCGCTCATGCAGAATCGCCCGCCTTCATTCTGCAGAGACACATCGGATGTTCGCGCCTGCCAATCAACCGCGTTTCACGTTGACCCTCGACGGCGTCCAGAATGAGCTCAAGGTACTTGAGTTCACGGGCAAGGAAGCCATCAGCCAACCCTATCGCTTTGACCTGGAACTGGTCAGCGAACGGCCCGACATTGACCTCGAAAGCCTACTGCATCGTCAGGCGTTTCTGAGTTTCGATGCGCAAGGTTCCGGTATTCACGGTCAGATTTTTCGCGTCGGCCAGAGCGATTCCGGCCAACGTCTGACGGGCTATCAAATCAGTCTCGTACCGCGTCTGGCGTACCTCGGTCAGCGTATCAATCAGCGGATTTTCCAGCACAAAAGCGTGCCGACCATCGTCACGCAAATCCTCAAAGACCACGGCATCCAGCGCGATGCCTTCGAGTTCCGGCTCGGCAGCGACTACCCCGCGCGCGAGTACTGCGTTCAGTACGCCGAAAGCGATCTGGCATTCATTCAGCGTCTGTGTGCCGAGGTCGGCATTCATTATCACTTCCAGCACAGCCCCGACGGGCACTTGCTGGTATTCGGCGATGACCAGACGGTTTTCCCCCGGTTACCCGAGCCGACGCTGTACTTGCCAGGCAGTGGGATGGCAGCGGATGCGCCAGCGATCAAGCGGTTCAACGTGCGCCTGGAAACCCGTACTACGGCGGTCACTCGGCGGGACTACGACTTCCGTAAACCACGCCTGCAACTCGAAAGCCGCCTCGACAGCGAGCAGCGACCGGTGCTGGAGGACTACCACTTCCCTGGTCAATTCACCGACCGCGAAAGCGGCAAACGTCTGGCGCAACGGGCCTTGGAACGCCACGGCACGGATTACCGCCAAGCCGAAGGTCGCGGCGACGAATCTGCTTTGGTCAGTGGGCATTTCCTACACCTCGCCGAACACCCGCGTCAAACGTGGAATGACCTGTGGTTGATCACTGAAATTGAACACCGTGGTCGGCAGCCGCAGGTCCTTGAAGAGTCGGCCACCAGCGACAGCCCGGATGATTTCCAGGGTTATCGCAATTCCTTTCTGGCGACGCCGTGGGACGTTGCTTTTCGCCCCGCGCTGGGGCCGGAAAAGCCACGCATGCTCGGCTATCAACCTGCCGTGGTCACCGGCCCGACTGACAGCGAAATCCATTGCGACGAGTACGGTCGGGTCAAGGTTCAACTGGCCTGGGACCGTGACGGTCAGCTCAACGAGCATTCCAGTTGCTGGCTGCGTGTCGCCACTGGCTGGGCGCACGACCGCTACGGCAGCGTGATGATTCCGCGCGTCGGTATGGAAGTGCTGGTGGGGTTCGTCGACGCCGATGCCGACAAGCCGCTGGTCATGGGGTGCCTGCCCAACGCCGCGACCCCGGTGCCGCTCGATCTGCCGGCGGACAAGACCCGCAGCATTCTCCGTAGCCAAAGTAGTCCCGGTGGCGGTGGTTACAACGAATTGCGCATCGAGGATCGCAAAGGCGCCGAGGAAATCTACCTGCGTGCCCAGCGAAACTGGACTCAGCATGTACTGAATGATCAGCAGGTGCAGGTCGACAACCAGCGCAGCATCGTCGTCACCGGCACCGCCCGCCATGAGCTCAAGGCTGACGAAAAACGCATCACCCACGGTCAGCGCCAGACCGAAGTGCGACTTGATGATCATTTGGTGGTGGTCGGCGACCGGCACATTCGCGTGACCAGTCAGGCCCTCAACGCCAGCCAGCAATTCCACGTCAGCGCCGGCCAGCAAGTGGTCATCGACGGCGGCGCCAGCGCGACCATTCAGGCGGGCGGGCAGTGGATCAACATCGGCCCTGGCGGGATTTTCAGTAGCGTGCCGATTGTGGTCGGTGGTGCACCGATGGCGGCCATGGCCGCTGCACCGAGCTTGCCGGATGTTCCGTTGAAACTCGCCGCCGCCCCGGCGGCGCTGCTCAGTGCTGCACAGATCCTTAGCCTGCAAAGTGACGCGCCATTTTGCGAAGAGTGTGAGCGCTGCAAGGACGGTGTCTGTGCCGCCTGATGCCTTGTCACCTCACACCTGGCTGGAGCGCCAGCCGCTGCAACCGTCGGAGCAGCTGTTCGCGATTTTCAGCAGTGCCAGTGCGGCTGAACCGTTCAAAGCCTGGCAACGCTCGATCTCAGCTCAAGCGCCGAGCCCGATTTGGGCTGATACCGCGTATGCCGAGTGGGAAGCGGTGATGCCCTATGTCGGAATCGTCGCTGTCGGCGGTGAGTTTTTGGAGTGGGTCGCTACGACCGAGTCCCGCGATTGGGGTTGGCTGGCGGTTTCTTCTGCCTCTCAAGAAGTGCTGGTCGAGCATTTGCGCAGCCTCACTCAAGTTCTTTTGCCCAACGGCAACGCGGTGTTTTTCCGTTTCTGGGATGGGCGTTATTTGTTGTCGATTCTTCGGTCTGCCGAGGTTAACGCCACGCAGTTAATGCCTGTCATTGACCGTTGTTTGATCAATGGGCAACCGCTCGATATCGGCGGCAGTGCATTGAAAACCGCCAGGGATTTTCCGTGGTGGGAAGTTTCCGAGCCGCTGCTCAAACACCTCGCCACTGAGTCCGCCACCACTCGCATCAACAACTTGCTGAAGTGGTTGAGCGAGGACCGCCCTGATCTTTATGAGGCGTTTTCCGAAAGTATTTTGCGGCGCAAGGCCGCGAGTTTTCTTGAGGCGCCGGACCTGCCCCAAGCACCGAAACAAGCGTTGGTGGATTACCTGATGGCGGAGCTGAGCTGATGGATCAGATTGTGCGCATCGAGCAGGAGCTCGACAGTTTTCCAGACACCCTGACGCTCTACCGCGAACAGCTCAAACACTGGTTCAGTCGGGTGGCGGATAAGGCCAGTCATGCCGCCGATTTGCCTTCGCTGATGGGCATGGAGCGGATCATCCGGTTTGGCAATGCCAGCACCGTCGTGAGCAGTGGCGATGACGACTTTTTCTCCACCGTCGTGCAGTGCCCGAAAGGTGGAAAGCTCGAGATCGAAAGCAAGTTTGAATCGGTTTATGACATTCCAGTCGGCAATATTCAGGTCGATGTGGTTGCGCAAGAGAGCGGGATGTCGACGCCGGTCACGCTCGATAAAAACGGAAAGGGGACGTTCCGAGGGGACGAGGGCAAGTTCTACCGCATTCACGTCCACCACGAAGTCACACCGCAGCACGTTGAAGATCTTTTCTCTTCCTACAACGGCCTGACGAAGGAACTTGAGAAATGGCTGCGTGATGAATGGAAGACGTTCAAGCCGAAGTGGTCGCAATCGTCTTCGGTTGCTGTAGGCAATGGATTGCTCGCGGGAAGTTGGGCGGCAATTGAAGGTGTGTGGGACGGCATCAGCCTGCTTTCGGACATTCTCAAGGATCCGGCGAAGTTCGCAGAGCGGTTGGGTGAAAGCGCCGCAGCACTGGAGAAGCTCGCAACAACCGCACCGGATGTCATGGAAAAAGCCCAGCTGCTAGCCAGTGACGAAGCGGCGCTGTGTTTGCTGGTGCGCAGCGCCAGCCTTTGGTTGGACATGCTGCCACCGAGCGAAATCGCTGGAAAAACCGCCGAGGCGGTGTCGATGGTGGTGGTGCAGCTGTTGATCGACATCCTGATAGGCATCGTCCTGACGTTCGCCGGGGCGGGCGCTGGCATCGCCTATTTGACGATGCGTTTGGCTGATCGAGCCGCGCAGTTACTCAGTGCCGTTTTGCGTCTCGTGAAGGCGGTTTTCACGATCATCAGTAACTTCATCAGCTACGTCGACCGCTACAAAAAAGTCGCTGCGCGTGGCATCGCGGCGGGCTTGAAAAAAGGCCGGATGCAACTGCGTTGGGATGCCCAGCGCAACACCACGCTCAAGCAAAACGAATACCACGATAACGTCCCGGATCAGGCGAAAAACCCCAACGACGACAGCGCCACGTGCGTGCCGTCCACCTGCAAGAACGGTTGCCCGGTGTCGATGGTCACCGGCGAAGAACTGCTGACCCTCACCGACGGTGTGCTGGACGGGATTCTGCCGTTCGACTTCACCCGGCTCTACCGCACCAGCGCCGCCGAGATCGATGGCGGCCTCGGCTTCGGCTGGAGCCATTCGTTATCCCATCGCCTGGAAATCGACGGCGACACGGTCATCTGGATCGATCACGAAAACCGTCGCACCTCCTTCCCCTTACCGAACACCGAACGCCCGACGATCCACAACAGTTTGTCGCGCGCGGCGATTTATCTCGGTGCTGACCCCGAGGAACTGATCCTCGCCCAAGCCGGCGAAGAAACCCGTTTCTACCACTTTCACAACGGTTTTCTGACCACGATCAGCGACGCGTACGACAACCGCTTGCGCATCACCCGCGACCGCCAGCAGCGCATCCAGCGCCTCGACAACGGCGCCGGTCGTGCCTTGCTGTTGCGCTATGAGCGCAGCCATCTGATCGCCGTCGACTATCAGGTGTTTGTCCCGGCGCAGACCCTCGATGAGGCCTGGCATACCGAGCAAACGCTGGTCAGTTACCGCTACGACGAATGCGCTCAACTGATCGAGGCGAGCAACGCCGCCGGCGAGAGCGAACGCTACGACTACGACGATCAGCACGTGATTTTGCAGCGGCAACTGGCCGGTGGGGCGAGTTTCTTTTGGGAGTGGGAAAGGTCCGGCAAAGCGGCCAGATGTGTTCGCCACTGGGCGTCGTTTTCGCAGATGGACACGCGTTATGTCTGGGATGACCAGGGCAGCGTCACCGTCCAGAACCTCGATGGCAGCGAGGAGGTGTATGTCCACGACGACCGGGCGCGGCTGGTGCGCAAAGTCGAGCTGGATGGCGGCGAACACCTCAAGGCCTATGACGAACAGGGGCGGTTGATAGCCGAGCAGGATCCGCTCGGGGCCGTCACCGAATACCGTTACGACGAAGTCGGACGCTTGGCGGCGCTGATTCCACCGGAAGACGAGCCAACGGCCTACGAGTATCGCAATGGTTTCCTGCATGCGCGCTATCGCGGCAAAGCGGTGTGGAAATATCAGCGCAATGCCCAGGGGGATGTCACCGAAGCGACCGATCCCGATGGCCAGGTCACCCATTATCACTACGACGCTCAGGGGCGTTTGCTGTCGATCCGCTACCCGGACACCAGTCGGCATGTGTTCGTCTGGAATGCCTTGGGCCAGTTGCTTGAGGAAACGCTGCCGGATGGCGGCCAGCGGCGCTTTTCCTACGATGCACTGGGCCGAAGGATTACCCGTCAGGACGAACACGGTGCCGTTACTCGTTACCAATGGGACGCCGTCGGCCGACTGATCCAGACGACTTTGCCTACCGGCGCCACGCGCGGGTTCAGCTACAACGCCTACGGCCAGATCACCGCCGAACGCGACGAACTGGGTCGCGTCACCCGCTACGAATACGCCGACGACCTGCACCTGGTCAGCCGCCGCCTCAACCCCGACGGCACCCAGCTCCAATACCGCTACGACAACGCGCAGCTGCTGCTCACGGACATTGAAAACGAAGCCGGCGAACACTATCGGCTGGACTACACCCCCGGCGGATTGATCCGACAGGAAACCGGCTTCGACGGCCAGCGCACCGCGTACGCCTACGACCTCAACGGCCACCTGCGGGAAAAAACCGAGTTCGGCGATGACGGCTCGCAGCTAATCACCGGCTATCAGCGGGACTCGGCCGGACGCCTATTGGTCAAAACCCTGCCCGACGGCATCCAGGTCGAGTATCGCTACGACAGCCTTGGCCGATTGATCGGCGTCGACGACGGTCACGACCACCCGCTGGAATTCGAATACGACCAGCAGGACCGGCTGATCACCGAGCACCAGGGTTGGGGCACGCTGCGTTATGGCTACGACGCCTGCGGCCAGCTCAACCGCCTGCGCCTGCCGGATGGCAGCAAACTCGACTACCGCCACGCCAAGGGTGGCGCGCTGACGGCCATCGACCTTAATGGCGCGCGGCTTACGTCGCACAACTTCCTCGCCGGTCGCGAACAAAACCGCCAACAGGGCCTGCTGCTCAGCGAATATGCCTACGACGACCAGGGCCGACTGAAGGCCCACGCCGTCAGCCAACAGCAAAAAAACCTCTACCGCCGCGACTATGCCTACAGCGCCAACGGCAATCTCGACCACATCGCCGACACCCGCCACGGCCAGCGCAACTACCAGTACGACCCGCTCAACCGCCTGACCCGCGTGCGCCACACCCGCGACGATCCGCCGGAAAGTTTTGCCCACGACCCGGCGGGCAACCTGCTGATGCAGGACCGTCCCGGTGCAGCGACCGTCAAAGGCAATCGCCTATTGATGCAGGGCGATCGTCACTACGACTACGACGCCTTCGGCAACCTGATCCGCGAACGTCGCGGCACAGGGCAGAAACTCGTCACCGAATACCGCTACGACTGCCAGCATCGCTTGGTCGGCGTAACGACCCCGAATGGACGTTGCACCAGCTACCGCTACGACGCCTTCGGCCGCCGCATCACCAAAACCGTCGACGGCAAAACCACCGAGTTCTTCTGGCAGGGCGACCAGCTCATCGCCGAAAGCAGCAAAGAGCATTACCGCAGCTATGTCTACGAACCCGGCAGCTTCCGCCCGCTGGCCCTGCTCGACGGCAAAGGCCCGAAAAAGGCCTGCCCGTTCTACTACCAACTCGATCACCTTGGCACGCCGCAGGAACTGACTGATTTTGGTGGCGAGATTGTCTGGTCGGCGAAGTACAACGCCTACGGCAAAGTGACTCGTCTGGCGTTCGGCGGTGGCGAGCAGCTCGAGCAACCGTTACGGTTTCAGGGCCAATACTTCGACGCCGAGAGCGGTCTGCACTACAACCGGCATCGGTACTATGATCCGGAGGTTGGTCGGTATCTGACGCCGGATCCGATCAAGTTGGCGGGTGGGCTGAACCAGTACCAGTACACGCCGAATCCGACGGGGTGGGTTGATCCGTTGGGGTTGAGCGGGAATTGCCCACCGCCGAATCAATCAGGTTGTACGGTGCCGGGGGATACGACTGGCGCTAGGGTTGATGAGGGTGAGCCGGCACTGCCGAAGATGACGGCGGAGCAGCGGAGGGCGAGGATTGATGAGTTGGCGGAGGCGAATGCGTACCGTCGTTTGGATGAGATGGAGAAGGCCACTCCCGGAGCGCATTTTCTAGAAAAACATGGCAAACAGACAAGTTTGGCGTCGCAACGTGAGCGGGCAATGACCGGACGCAACCCAACAACGGGGATTATTGAAAGGTACACAAGCGGAAGAAAGGCTGGCCAGCCAAAGATACCTAGTGCGGCGACACGTTTTATTAGTTACAGAGATCAGTTGAACGTCATTCACCGTGCTCAGCTGATATTCAGGCGAAATGGTCTTGCGGCATCTAAGGAGCCAATGAATATGGGTAAGCAGATAGGCGAAGGGTACAAGCGAGGGGGCGTAGTCTATGGTAAGCAAACAAACGCTGTCGCCATACTGGATAACGCTGGTGCTCCTATAACTACGTACGCGGATTTTTGATTATGAAGCGCCCGCCTAAACTTTCTATTTTGCGTGGTCTACTTTTTCTGTTCGACATTGACAATGTTGACAGTGTTGAAAGAGAAGAAATCATAGTGTCTAAGGATGTTAATGACGAGGCAGAGTTGGCTGAGCTGTTTGATCTTCTTATGAAGCCAGAATTCACTATCTATAGTGATGATGATCGCGCGTGGTATATCGATACATTGATTTACTATTTGGAAGGGGAGGAAAGTTTTGATTCCGTTTTTGAGAAATTGACAACCTATTTTGACGATGAGATTGAAGATCAGCGTAAATTCATGCGCGTCCTTTTGGCGTGTTTGTTGCGATATCAGGCTGAGATGAAATAAGAAAAACAAATTCGCCCCGTTTTTTCTTATGGCTAAGTGGTTTAGTTAATTAGGGTTTATATGTGTTGAAAGTTATTGAAGAAGAGAAGACTGCGTCATTGCTTGATCGAATGGATGACGCAGGTTGTGTTTTTAATTTTGTAGTCCTTTCTCCTGATGAAGGTGTGAAGGTTGACGAAGCGATTCATCGGCATGCGTTGGTCGGGCTTCACGAAAAGCTCATGAAAGAAGCGTGGGATTGGCACAACGATTTAATAAAGAATCCAGAGTATATAAGTTCCGGAGGTCCAGCTATCAGCTGGGAGTTGGATAAAGCCGTTGCTACTGTTTTGAATCAAGAAGAGATACATAATCTGATTCTGACGGATGATTATGTTCGAGGGCGGCTAGCGCTTTATGCTCATTTTAGAGAGCCGCCCTATGGTACGGAATTTAAAGGCGGAGAGCTCGAAGCGCAGGAACTGTTCCATGAATGGCGCCAAACTTTGGGGCTCGAAGAGCATGATGGTGTTGTAGTAATAAACTGGGTTAAAGGCTTTAAGCTGGAATGGCTCGATAACGAGGATGCGATCCCTGGACGCGAATCTTGGAGCGACTACTTTGATGCTGGCTTGGAATGGTGGGGGGTGTGGTGCCTGACAATTTGGAATCCCAAGCGTCAAACTCTCAGTGCTTTGATTGCCAGCACCACAGATTAATCGGAAGGTGTTTAAAAACTATGTTGTGACATCGAAATTTCCGGACAATGTCGTCGGAAGTTTCCTTCAAACCGTATCGGTTTCCATGAACTGGTGCGAAGTGAGATCCATGGATAGTCTTTGGCTGTCGCTGCAAATGCAGTGGCAGGGTGTAGGAACCCTTGGGATTCACCGTGCATCAGCGCTGTCGTTTGATTGCGGCACTTAATTCGTGTCCGTAAGATCGTTCGCGGCGGCTGTGCGCGGGGCACGCTTCGGCGTGGCTGAGTTTGGTGGATTCCTCAGTTTCCTACTCCCGCGTACGGCTGCCACCCAAGCCCGTAGGAAAGGCCGTTGGTAGCTTAAATTTATCCGCCAAAGGTCTCAAAAAATGAAAACACTGACCCCAGATCCACCCTACGAAAAAATAATCCCTCATCCCGAAAACCGCTTCATGGCATTGACCGGCAACTGCACCGACATGCCCACCCTGTTCGTCGATACCCACGCGCCGCTCGATGTTTTATACGACGCTGCCAACTATCGAATTCGCGCCGTCACGCAGGTGCTGGAGAACATGTCGATGCGTGGTTCGGTTGAGTGTGAGTCGTTCATTCTTAGTGACTTCGCTTTGCTCTGTGCCATTCCATTGCGCGATGGGTGTGATGTGCTGGATGTGATTGGGCGGCGGTTGCGGGCGATGTCTTCGCAATAGCGACTGGCTGCTTTTGTGGCGAGGAGGTTTGCTCCCGTTGGGCTGCGGAGCGGCCCCAAAACCTGCATTCCGGTTTTGTCAGGTACACCGCGGTGTTTGGTTTGGCGACTGTTGCGCAGTCGAACGGGGGTGAGTCCCCTCGCCACGGAGGTTTGTGGTGGTTTCAGGTTTCTTGGGGCTGCTCCGCAGCCCAGCGGGAGCAAGCTCCCTCGCCACAAGAGCAAGAGCAAGAGCAAGAGCAAGATCGAGATCGAGATCAAGATCAAGATCAAGATCAAGATCAAGATCAAGATCAAAAGATCGCAGCCTTCGGCAGCTCCTACAGGGGGTTGTGATCACGCCCTTGCTCTTGCGTTGGGATGATTGCCGCGCAGATTGTCCGCTCGGCTGTGAGGTCCTGACGTTCTGCGCCGTACAAGGTAAACTTCCCGGCCTTCGCAGGAGCAATCATGAATTATCGTCACGCCTTCCATGCCGGCAATCACGCCGATGTGTTCAAACACCTGACTTTGACCCGCCTCATCGCCCTGATGTCGCGCAAGGAGCAGCCGTTTGCCTATCTCGACACTCACGCCGGTATTGGTCTGTATGACCTGCAGGGCGATCAGGCGAGCCGTACCGGTGAGTACCTGGAAGGGATCGCGCGGTTGTGGGATCAGCCGGATTTGCCGGCGTTGACTGCCGATTACATGAAGGTGCTGCACGACATGAACCCGGATGGCCAGTTGCGCTATTACCCGGGGTCGCCGGAGTTGGCGCGGCGTCTGACGCGGCCGCAGGATCGGGTGATGCTCAACGAGAAGCACCCCGAAGATGGCTTGCTGCTCAAGGACAACATGGCTGGTGATCGTCGGGTGAAGGTGCACTTGGGCGAAGGCTGGCATGTGCCGCGGGCGATGTTACCGGTGCAGGAGAAGCGGGCGGTGATGTTGATTGATCCGCCGTTCGAGCAGCTTGATGAGATGCAGCGTTGTGCTGCGTCGCTGAAAGAGGCGATTGGCCGGATGCGCCAGACGGTGGCGGCGATTTGGTACCCGGTGAAGGATCAGCGCATGTTGCGTCGGTTCTATCAGGATTTGGCGGGTACGGGCGCGCCGAAGTTGTTGCGGGTTGAGTTGTTGGTGCATCCGCTGGATACGCCCAACAGCTTGAATGGTTCGGGGTTGGCGATTGCCAATCCGCCGTGGGGGCTTGAAGAGGAATTGCGTGAGTTGCTGCCGTGGTTGTCCAAGAAGCTTGGGCAGACCCAGGGTGGGTGGCAGATGGATTGGTTGATTGCTGAGAGTTGATTGCTGATCAGATGGATTGATGGCGTCTGAAAGGACGCCTTCGCGAGCAAGCCCGCTCCCACAGGGGGGCTATGTCGATCACAAGAGTGTGGTCAGGCACAGATCCAGTGTGGGAGCGGGCTTGCTCGCGAAGCTTTTCAGGGCCCGAAAATCAGATCGGGCAGGTCACGCCTGTACCGCCAATCCCGCAATACCCTTCAGGGTTTTTCGCCAGGTACTGCTGGTGATACGCCTCGGCGAAGTAGAACGTCGGCGCTTCTTCGATTTCGGTGGTGATGGTGCCTTTGCCAGCCTTGGTCAGCTCGGCCTGGAACACTTGCTCGCTGTGCTTGGCGGCGGCCAACTGAGCCGGGTTGGTGGCGTAGATCACCGAGCGGTACTGGGTGCCGATGTCATTGCCCTGGCGCATGCCCTGGGTCGGGTTGTGCAGTTCCCAGAACATCTTCAGCAATTCTTCATAGCTGACTTTTGCCGGCTCGTAGACCACCAGTACCACTTCGCTGTGGCCGGTCAGGCCCGAGCAGACTTCTTCATACGTCGGGTTCGGGGTAAAGCCGCCGGCGTAACCCACCGCCGTACTGACCACGCCTTCGCGCTGCCAGAACTTGCGCTCCGCGCCCCAGAAGCAGCCCAGGCCGAAGATCGCGAAATCCACGTCCATTGCGAACGGGCCCAGCAGCGGGGCGTCGTGGACAAAGTGTTTTTCCGGCACGGTCATTGGGGTTTCGCGGCCGGGCAGAGCTTGTTCTTTAGTTGGGAGCACGTTTTTGTTCACCAGGATTTCCGAGCGCAGAACCATGATCAGTCCTCTCAGTCAGGTTGAGATGTAAATAAACAGACTGCCAGTGTGCCCAATGATGCCAAGTTAATCACTACCTCTGTGGGAGCGGGCTTGCTCGCGAAGGCGGTGTGTCAGGCAACAATGATGTCGACTGTCACGCCGCTTTCGCGAGCAAGCCCGCTCCCACAGGGTTTTGTGTCCAGGCAGAAAGAGCATTCAGCCTTACTCAGGCGATCGGGCCGCGCGGGTAGCGTTTGAGCTTTTCAATCAGCTCGGAACCGGGGATCGGTCGGTCGAACAGGTAGCCCTGGCCGACGTCGCAGCGGTGGCGGCGCAGGAAGGCCAACTGCTCGGCCGTCTCGATGCCTTCAGCCACGACCTTGAGTTTCAGGTTGTGGGCCATGGCGATCACCGCGGAGGTGATTTCCATGTCGTCCTGGTTGTCCGGGATTTCGTGGATGAAGCTTCGATCGATCTTGATGATGTCGATCGGGAATTTTTTCAAGTAACTGAGCGACGAGTAACCGGTGCCGAAGTCATCCATGGCCAGGGTCAGGCCCAGGCGCTTGAGCTGGTCGAGCTGTAAGTGGGTGTCTTCGGTGGCTTCCAGCAGCAGGCCTTCGGTCAGCTCCAGTTCCAGCAGATTCGCCGGCAGTTCTTCTTCCTTGAGGATGTTGGCGATGGACGCCACCAGGTCCGGGTCGGAGAACTGTTTGGGCGACAGGTTGATCGCCACTTGCAGATTACCCAGGCCGGCGGCGGTCAGTTCTTTGCTCATGCGGCAGGCCTGGCGGGCGATCCATTTGCCGATCGGGATGATCAGCCCGGTTTCTTCGGCAACGCTGATGAACTGGTCCGGGCGGATCATGCCTTTTTCCGGATGGTTCCAGCGCAGCAGCGCTTCCATGCCCAGCAAGCGACCGCTGCGCAGGCACAGCTTGGGCTGGTAGAACACATCCAGCTCGTTCTGGGTCAGGGCGCGGCGCAGGTTGTTCTCGACGAACAGCTTGTAGCTGGCCTCGGCATTCAGCGCTTCGGTGAATACTTGAACCTGATGTTTGCCGTTGGCCTTGGCCTTGTGCAGCGCCAGGCCGGCGTTGCGCATCAGCGTCTGGGGATCACGGCCGTGCAGCGGCGCGCAGGCCAGGCCCACGGAGCCGGTGACGCTGATCAGCTGGTTGTCGACGAACATCGGTTTGTCGAGGGTCGCCAGCAATTGGTTGGCGACCTGTTGGCCAGCCAAGAGGTCAGTGTCGTCCAGCAGCACTGCGAATTCGTTGCTGGCGAAACGCGCCAGACTGCCGCTCGGGCTCAGGCTGTTGCGTAGGCGCCGGGCCAGGCTGATCAGTAGTTTGTCGCCGGTCTGGTGGCCGAGGCTGTCGTTGATGCGTTTGAAGTTGTCGATGTCCACCAGCAGCAGGCTGATCGGCGTGTCGCTGTCTCGGGCGAAGCGTTCATCAAGGTTGCGGATGAACGCCGGGCGGTTGCCGAGGTTGGTCAGATTGTCGGTGTAAGCCAGGCGCTCGATGCGCTGCTGGGCGAGCTTGGTCTGGGTGATGTCTTCGTAGATGCCGATGTAGTGCGTCAGCTCACGGTTGTCGCCGTAGACCTTGGAAATCGACAGCTGGCCCCAGTAGGGTTCGAGGTTTTTGCGTCGGCTCTTGAACTCGCCCTGCCAGCTGTTGCTCTTGGCCAGCGCCGACGGCGCGTCGAACAACAGTTCGCTGAGGTTTTCCAGTGCCGGCAGTTCCGACAGCCGTTGGCCGTGGACTTCCTCGGTGGTGTACTGGGTAATCGCGGTAAAGCTTGGGTTGACGTATTCCACCACGCCATCGCAATTGACCAGCAGAAAGGCGTTGGCGCTTTGCTCTACCGCACGTTGGAACAGGTGCAGAGCGCTGGTGGCGGTGCGGCGGTTGTGGTTGTTGATGACCTGGGCGAACTGATCCGCCAGCTCACCGGCAAAGGCGATTTCGTCCGACTGCCAGGCGCGCGTCGCACCGATCTGCTCCAGGCAGAGCACGCCGACCACTTGGCCATCGACGCGGATGCTGGCGTCGAGCATGGCATTGACGTCGCGCGGGCGCAGGCTTTCGGCTATTTCCCGGGTGCGCGGGTCGCGCATGGCGTTGTGGGCGTCGATGGCACGGCCGGTGTGCAAGGCTTCGAGGTAATCGGGGAAACCACTGGCATCGATCGGCTCCGGCAGTCGGTGATTGCGGGTGGCGCGGTGATAGGCTGAAATCGGCGTCAGTAGTGAGCCGTCGAGGTTCCACAGGCTGGCGCAGTCGATCTCATAGATGTCGCAGGCGCTGCGGGTGATCAGCTCGGCGGCTTCTTGCAGGGAATTGTTGGTGCTGTAGCGCTGGCGGGTCAGCAGCAGAATCAGATCTTGCTGGGCACGCACCCGGTCCAGGTGCTGCAGTTGTTCCTGCTGGGCGCGCTGATTGAGTTCCAGGGCGATTTGCAGGCGTGAGTTCTGGGTTTCCAGATCCAGTACCGGCAGCAGCGGCTCATCGATGAACAGGCCGTCCACTACCATCAGATAGCCGCGCAGCAGGTGTCGATTGTGTTGTTTGTAAGCTTCGCCCAGTTCCAGCAGGCTGAGTACGCCTGCGGCGGTGTGCAAAGTGTAGCGGATCAGGTAATGCGGGCTTTCGGTGAGTTGCTGCTGGATCGTGTCATGCAGTTGATAGCGCGCTTCGGGCTCCATCAGGCTGGCGTAAGGCGAGCCGACCAGGGCGCAGAGCTCCACTGCCGGCAAGCCGAACTGTCGTTCGCAATTGGGGTCGAGAAACAGCAGCGCCCAGCTCGGTTCATTCAGCCGTTCGAAACGCAGCATGCCGAGCCGCGAGGGCACTGGCAACTGCGTCACTACCTCGGCCACCATACGGCTGGCGGCATCGGGTTGGCTCTTCATATGGAGGGAAACTCGCTTCGAATATGCTGATCGCGCCGGGCTCTCGCCCTCTTTACTGTTGTCTACGGCAAGGTTGCATCATTGCGACACCGACTGACAAGAGACATGAAGGCCAAGTGCTATAAGAATATGTCGGCAGGCGCGAAGATTTCTCCAGCGAGGCGTCGAAAAGTAATGTTGTGAGTCAAAAGATCGCAGCCTTCGGCAGCTCCTGCAAGGCTACGACCTTTTCCGTTAGTCAACGCAACCTGATGCTTATCGACTGCAGAAACTTGCCATCCCGATCGTGATAATTGATGCGGACCTGTTCAGCATCGACGACCAGATGCGCGAAGTTATCCTGGCTGATCACTTCACTGTTCAGCTCATGCCGATAATCTCCCGCGGCCGTTCGGGCCAACGCCTGGTCGAGGATGAAGGTCGATGCCTTGGCATACGGCAGCAGTTTGCTGTTGTACAGCGGTGAAGACACGATGGTGTGAACTTCAAAATCCGGGTCGGCGCTGTGAGTCAGGCGACTGGTCAGTGAGCCGTGGACATCGCCGGAAATGAACAAGACGTTTTTGATGCCGCGTGTACGAATCGTCTCCAGCAGCCGTAGTCGTTGTTCCGGGAAGGCTTTCCAGGCGTCATCGCCGTTAAGTTTGCGGTCGGGGTAGAACATGACGCTGGTGACCACGAATTTGACCCTGGCCGTGCTGTTGATCAACCATTTGAGCAGCGCCTGTTCCTGTTCTTCATCAAGGATGCGCCGGTCGCTGACCGACAGATTGCGTCGGGTTCGGCTGTCGGTGATAAACCATTCGATATCGCCATCGGAGAATTGATACCAATACCGTTGCAGTTTCTTGCTTACTTGCCCGTTGGCAAGCAACTCATAAGCAGGGCTGTGGCTGGCTTGATATAACTCATACGCCGCCATGGCGTTTTCGTATAAGTAAGCATCGGCCTTGCTTTCATTGGCGGGCCAGTTGTCTTCAATTTCATGGTCATCGAGGATCATGTAAGTCGGCACGCCGGACATTAACTTCGAAATGTGCGGCTGAGAAAAAGCGGTGCGGTATTTGCTGAGGATGTCTTTGTATTCCCGGTCGGGGGCCACGAGGTTCAGGTCATCGACGTAGATTTGGTCGCCAGTCATCAGCATGGCGCTGATCGGCGGCTCGGCGCGTTCCGCCAGGCTTGTGATCGAGGCAAAGATCCGATCGCCCAAATGTGGAGCGAACGCAATGCCGGCGGTCATTCGCAGGTAACGACATGAGCCTGCGATATAGGCCCGTGGCGTGGTGGTTTTGCTGGACTGCGTGCGAAAGCGGTAGATCTCTCGCGGCCATTGCAGTGGCAGTTCCTGGATCGTCTCCACGGTATGCACCGGGCTCATGGGGCTGAACCAGCCCGCCTGGTATTCATAGGCGGTATCAGTGATGAGATCGTTGAGGGCAATCACATCGGACATGTCGCGCAAGATGGTCAGTTTTGCAAATACGCCCTTGGACCACTGTTCCTCACCGGCGCGTCGATAACGAATACCTGCAAATACCAAGGCGTCATTCTGCAATTCGCCGCGCAAGAAAATACGGGTGTGATTAGTTGTAGTGTGGCCAACAATAGGGCCAACAGTCGGTTTGAACATGTTCGAGTCCATTCGAAGTAATGCTAACTAAGCGGAATAAGTTATCGAAGTTTCTATTAGAAACTCTCCTAACTAAGACTAGTTATTGGTTCGCAAAAAATATCGGGCGGAAGTGGACTCGAGTTGTAGGCGGTGTAAGCCCTGAGTGTAGGAATAAAACTCGGAAGAGGGCCCAGTGCCAGTCAGTTCAGCCCTAATGCGATCTGTAGCAGCTGCCGAGCCTGTGAGGCTGCGTTCGGCGGCGTAGCCGTCGTGAAACCGGCTAACGCGCTCTACCTGATGCACCGCAAGTTCTGATCTGACGACTGCTTCGCAGCCGAACGCAGCCTCGCAAGCTCGACAGCTGCTACCTGGAATGCTGAATCGGGCATGGCTTTCTTCAGGGCAAAAAAAGCCCCGCCAAATTGACGGGGTTGAGGTACGAGCGTGGCGCTCGGAAAACATTGAACGCGACTGGCCCTCCGGTTAAGGAGGGCCGGCCGGTGTTACAGCAGGATGGTGCGGATGTCCGCCAGCAGGTCGCTCAGACGCTTGGTGAAGCGTGCAGCAGCGGCGCCGTTGATCACACGGTGATCGTAGGACAGCGACAGCGGCAGCATCAGTTTTGGCTGGAAGGCTTTGCCGTCCCAGACTGGCTGGATGGTTGCCTTGGAAACACCGAGGATCGCCACTTCCGGCGCGTTGACGATCGGCGTGAAGCCGGTGCCGCCAATGTGGCCGAGGCTGGAAATGGTGAAGCAGGCGCCTTGCATGTCGTCAGCGGTGAGCTTTTTGTCGCGGGCTTTGGCGGCCAGCGCAGCGGCTTCGGCTGCCAGTTGCAACAGGCTCTTCTGGTCGACGTTCTTGATGACCGGTACCAGCAGGCCTTCAGGGGTGTCGACCGCGAAGCCGATGTTCACGTACTTCTTGCGGATGATCGCCTTGCCGCTTGGCGCCAGCGAGCTGTTGAAGTCCGGCAGTTCCTTGAGCAGGTGCGCGCAGGATTTGAGCAGCAGCGGCAGGATGGTCAGCTTGACGCCAGCCTTCTCTGCAACGGCTTTCTGAGCGATACGGAACGCTTCCAGCTCGGTGATATCAGCCGAATCGAACTGAGTCACGTGCGGAATGTTCAGCCAGCTGCGATGCAGGCTCGACGCGCCGATTTGCATCAGGCGAGTCATCGGCACTTCTTCGATTTCACCGAAGCGGCTGAAGTCCACGACCGGAATCGGCGGGATGCCCGCGCCACCGGTTGCGCCAGCCGCAGCGGCCGGTGCTTCCTTGGCCTTCTGCATCATGGCCTTGACGTAAACCTGCACGTCTTCTTTCAGGATGCGACCGTGCGGACCACTGGCGCCAACGGCGCTCAGCTCGACGCCGAATTCGCGGGCCAGTTGACGCACGGCAGGGCCAGCGTGAACTTTTGCGCCAGGCTTGGCTGGAGCAGCGGCAGGCGCAGCAGCAGGTGCAGCAGCAGGTGCGACCGAGGCCTGAGCAGCAGGTGCAGCGGCAGGAGCGCTCGGAGCAGCAGCGGCTGGAGCCGGAGCCGCAGCAGGTGCCGCGCCTTTGACTTTCAGCTTCAGGATCAGGTCGCCGGTACCGACTTCGTCATCCAGCTTGATGGAAACGCTTTCCACCACGCCAGCGGCAGGCGATGGAATTTCCATGCTCGCCTTGTCGGATTCCAGAGTGATCAGCGACTGGTCGGCAACGACGGTGTCGCCAGCCTTGACCAGAACTTCGATGATCTTGGCCTTGCCCGACGAGCCGATGTCCGGGACGTGAATGTCCTGAACAGTGTCGGCAACCGGAGCCGCCGGAGCCGCCGCGGCTGGCGCTGGAGCAGCGGCAGCAGGCGCAGCAGCCTGGGCTGGCGCGGCCGCGGCCGGTGCAGCAGCACCCGCCACTTCCAGGTCCAGAATCAGGTCGCCGGTGCCGACTTCGTCGTTGAGCTTGACGCTGATGGCCTTGACCACGCCAGCGGCAGGCGATGGAATTTCCATGCTGGCCTTGTCGGATTCCAGGGTGATCAGAGACTGATCAGCCTCGACCGTGTCGCCGACCTTGACCTGGATCTCGATGATCTGGGCCTTGCCCGACGAACCGATGTCCGGCACGTGTACTTGCTGAACGCTGGCAGCAGCAGGCGCTGCCGCTGGAGCGGCCGGCGCTTTGGCGGCAGCAGGCGCAGCTTCAGCCTTGGCAGCTGGCGCAGCGGCAGGTGCAGGAGCCGGCGCAGCGGCACCTTCGACTTCTAGTTCCAGCAGCTCGTCGCCTTCTTTCAGGCGATCGCCCAGCTTCACTTTCAGGCTCTTGATGATACCGGCCTTCGGCGCAGGCACTTCCATGCTCGCCTTGTCCGACTCAAGTGTCAGGATGCTCTGGTCGGCTTCGATACGGTCGCCGACCTTCACAAACAGTTCAATTACTTCACCTTCACCGCTGCCGATGTCAGGTACGCGAATGAGTTCGCTCACAGAGTGTCTCCTCAGCAGTCCAGTGGGTTGCGTTTTTCCGGGTTGATACCGAACTTGGCGATGGCTTCAGCCACCACTTTAGGTTCGATATCACCACGGTCAGCCAAGGCTTCCAGGGCTGCCAACACCACGAAATGACGGTCGACTTCGAAGAAGTGACGCAGCTTCTTGCGGCTGTCACTGCGGCCGAAACCATCGGTGCCCAGGACTTTGAATTCCTTGGACGGGACCCACTGACGAATTTGCTCAGCGAACAGCTTCATGTAGTCGGTAGAGGCGATGACCGGACCTTTACGGCCGTTCAGGCACTCTTCCACATAGCTCAGCTTAGGCTTCTGGCCCGGGTGCAGACGGTTGGTGCGCTCGACGGCCAGGCCGTCGCGACGCAGTTCGTTGAAGCTGGTAACGCTCCACACGTCGGCGCCGACGTTGAACTGTTCACGCAGGATCTTCGCCGCTTCACGGACTTCACGCAGGATGGTGCCGGAGCCCATCAGCTGAACGTGATGCGCCGCTTCGCGGGTGTCTTCCTCGAGCAGGTACATGCCTTTCTTGATGCCTTCTTCGGCACCGGCCGGCATGGCGGGCTGCTGGTAGGATTCGTTCATTACGGTGATGTAGTAGAAGACGTCCTGTTGCTCTTCGGTCATCTTCTTCATGCCGTCCTGAATGATCACCGCCAGCTCGTAGCCGTAGGTTGGATCGTAGGTGCGGCAGTTCGGGATGGTGGCAGCCAGGATGTGGCTGTGTCCGTCTTCGTGTTGCAGGCCTTCGCCGTTCAGCGTGGTCCGGCCGGCGGTACCGCCGATCAGGAAGCCACGGGTGCGGCTGTCGCCAGCGGCCCAGGCCAGGTCGCCGATACGCTGGAAGCCGAACATCGAGTAGAAGATGTAGAACGGCAGCATTGGCTGGTTGTGGCTGGAGTACGAAGTACCGGCAGCGATGAAGGAGCTCATGGCGCCCGCTTCGTTGATGCCTTCTTCGAGGATCTGACCTTTCTGGTCTTCCTTGTAGAACATCACCTGGTCTTTATCGACTGGCTCGTAGAGCTGGCCGACGGACGAGTAGATGCCCAGCTGACGGAACATGCCTTCCATACCGAAGGTACGGGCTTCGTCCGGGATGATCGGTACGATGCGCGGACCGATTTCCTTGTCCTTGACCAGTTGCGCGAGGATCCGCACGAAGGCCATGGTGGTGGAAATTTCACGGTCGCCCGAGCCGTCCAGGATCGCCTTGAGGGTGTCCAGTGGCGGGGTCGGGATGTTGAAGCTCTTGGCGCGACGCTGAGGCACGAAACCGCCCAGTGCGGTACGACGCTCGCTCAGGTAACGGGCTTCGGCGCTGCCTTCTTCCGGTTTGAAGAACGGCAGGTTTTCGAGTTCGTCGTCTTTGACCGGGATATCGAAACGATCACGGAACAACTTCAGGCTGTCGACATCGACTTTCTTGGTGTTGTGCGCAGTGTTTTTCGCTTCGCCGGCACCGGTGCCATAACCCTTGATGGTCTTGGCCAGGATGACGGTCGGTTGTTCTTTGTGGTTGACCGCTTCGTGGTACGCCGCGTAGACCTTGTACGGGTCGTGGCCGCCACGGTTGAGCTTCCAGATCTCGTCGTCGGACAAGTCTGCAACCATCGCCTTGAGTTCTGGCGTGTTGAAGAAGTGTTCACGCACGAACGCGCCGTCTTTGGCTTTGTAGTTCTGGTACTCGCCGTCGATGACTTCGTCCATGCGGCGTTGCAGGATACCGTCGACGTCTTTGGCCAGCAGTGGGTCCCAGAAACGGCCCCAGATGACTTTGGTCACGTTCCACTGAGCACCGCGGAACACGCCTTCGAGTTCCTGGATGATCTTGCCGTTGCCGCGAACCGGGCCGTCGAGGCGCTGCAGGTTGCAGTTGATGACGAAGATCAGGTTGTCCAGCTTCTCGCGGCCGGCCAGGGAGATCGCGCCCAGGGATTCCGGCTCGTCGCACTCGCCGTCGCCCAGGAAGCACCAGACTTTCTGTTTGCCCGGCTGGATGAAGCCACGGTGTTCCAGGTACTTCATGAAGCGAGCCTGGTAGATCGCCTGGATCGGACCCAGACCCATGGATACGGTCGGGAACTGCCAGAAGTCAGGCATCAGCCAAGGGTGCGGGTAGGACGACAGGCCCTGACCGTCGACTTCCTGGCGGAAGTTGTTCATCTGGTCTTCGGTGATGCGGCCTTCCATGAATGCGCGGGCGTAGACGCCTGGCGAGGTGTGGCCCTGGAAGTAGATCAGGTCGCCGCCGTGTTCGTCGCTCGGAGCCTGGAAGAAGTAGTTGAAGCCGATGTCATACAGGGTCGCACTGGAGGCGAAGCTGGAGATGTGACCACCCAGGTCAGAATCTTTCAGGTTCGTACGCATTACCATGGCCATCGCGTTCCAGCGTACCAACGAGCGAATGCGGCGTTCCATGAACAGGTCGCCAGGCATGCGTGCTTCGTGGGTGACGGGAATCGTGTTGCGGTACGGCGTGGTGATGGCGTAAGGGAGCTGCGAACCGCTACGGGTCGCGAGTTCGCCCATACGGGTCATCAGATAGTGAGCACGGTCTTCGCCTTCTTTGTCGAGAACCGATTCCAGGGCGTCCAGCCATTCCTGGGTTTCGACGGGATCGAGGTCTTGCATGGCTTGCTCCAGGGCGGAAAGGCTTCCAGAATCGGTTGCCTGAGTTTGCGACTGGCCTTGTGGGCAGACGATATAAATTCTTGGATTGCCGAGAGGTATGTTCCGGCGGCGTGTAGTTTTACTACAAATCATCGGGCATTTCAGCCTTTCGAATGTATAGACGAGTAGTAAAACTACAGAAGATCGGCTTGTGGCCTCCGGCTGCGTTGTGAGAATAATCGTTAAGGTTGGTCTTTTGCCAACCAAAAAAGGTGAAGGCTTGATGATCGCTGCCAAAAATAAACAAATTTCAGCTATTTCTAACCTTTGTTCGACAGTCGGTCGGGTAGCGCATTTTCACAAATCACTACATGCAGCCCTTCACACGCCGATCAAGGATAGACCATGAGCCTCCCTTCGCTTGCCGAACTGCCCGGCGTACTCCTGCCCTTTGTCACCCGTGCCGAGCAGTCGTTCCGTACGGCCGTCGCGCTTCTTCCCGACGATCATGGCCTGTCTGCCTGGACGCCTGAGCGTTGGGCGCAATTTGCCCGCGTCACCGCGGCCAGCGACTTTGTCATCGAACAGAGTGTGCGTGACCCTTTGATGTTGCTGGAACTGGTGCAGTCCGGCGAGCTGGACCGTGGCTTTGCGCCGGGCGAATTGTGCGCACAGATTGCGACGGCAGTGAGCGCTGCCGAAACCGACGACCAGCTCGGCCGCGCCTTGCGTCGTCAGCGCGCACGCCACCAAGTGCGGATCATCTGGCTCGACCTGACCCGCCAGGCTGATCTGATCCAGACCTGCCGCGACCTCTCGGACATGGCCGATGCCAGCATCGATCAGGCCTACCAGTGGTTGTATCAGCGCCATTGCCAGCAATTCGGCACGCCTACCGGGCGGCGCAGCGGCGAGCCGCAGCAGATGGTCGTCCTCGGCATGGGCAAGCTCGGCGCCGTGGAGCTGAATCTGTCGTCGGATATCGACCTGATTTTCGCCTACCCCGAGGGCGGCGAAACTGTGGGTGTGAAGCGGTCGTTGGATAACCAGGAATTTTTCATTCGTCTCGGCCAGCGTCTGATCAAGGCCCTGGACCCGATGACCGTCGACGGTTTTGTGTTCCGCGTCGACATGCGCTTGCGGCCTTACGGTTCGTCCGGCGCGCTGGTGCTGAGCTTCAATGCGCTGGAGCAGTATTACCAGGATCAGGGCCGCGACTGGGAACGCTACGCGATGATCAAATCGCGCGTGGTGGCCGGCGATCAGGTGGCGGGCGCGCAACTGCAAGAGATGCTGCGTCCGTTCGTTTACCGGCGTTACCTGGACTTCTCGGCGATCGAAGCGCTGCGCACCATGAAGCAGCTGATCCAGCAGGAAGTCCGGCGCAAGGGCATGGCCGACAACATCAAACTCGGTTCCGGCGGCATTCGTGAAATCGAATTTATCGCCCAGGCCTTCCAGCTGATTCACGGTGGCCGCGACCTGAGTCTGCAGCAGCGTCCTCTATTAAAAGTACTGAGCACCCTCGAAGGTCAGGGTTACCTGCCGCCAGCGGTGGTCAGCGAGTTACGCGAAGCCTACGAATTTCTGCGTTACACCGAACACGCGATCCAGGCCATTGCCGACCGCCAGACCCAGATGCTGCCGGAGGGCGAACAGGATCAGGCGCGCATTGCCTTTATGCTCGGGTTTGCCAACTGGACGGCGTTCCATGAACAGCTGATGTACTGGCGTGGCCGGGTGGCCTGGCACTTTGCTCAGGTGATCGCCGATCCTGATGAAGAGGACGGCGCCGAGAGCGAAGTGGTGGTCGGCGGGGAATGGCTGCCGCTGTGGGAGGAGGCGCAGGATGAGGAGGCCGCGTGCCGTCAGTTGGAAGAGGGTGGTTTCGCCGACGCCTCCAAGGCGCTGAAAGCCTTGGCCAGTCTGCGCGGCAGCCCTCAATTGCGCGCCATGCAGCGCCTGGGGCGGGAACGCCTCGATGCTTTTATTCCGCGCTTGCTGGCTCAGGCTGTGGAACATGCCAATCCCGATCTGGTGCTGGAGCGGGTGCTGCCGCTGGTGGAAGCTGTCGCGCGTCGTTCCGCCTATCTGGTGTTGTTGACCGAGAACCCCGGAGCCCTGCGCCGCCTGCTGACGCTGTGTGCCGCGAGCCCATGGATTGCCGAGCAGATCACGCGCTTTCCGCTGCTGCTCGACGAATTGCTCAACGAAGGCCGGTTGTTCAAGCCGCCGCTGGCGCCGGAATTGGCCGCTGAATTGCGCGAGCGTCTGACGCGGATTCCCGAAGATGACCTCGAGCAACAAATGGAAGCCCTGCGGCATTTCAAACTGGCGCACCGCTTGCGCGTCGCCGCCTCGGAAATCGCCGGCAGCCTGCCCTTGATGAAGGTCAGTGATTACCTGACCTGGCTCGCCGAAGCGATCCTCGAACAAGTGCTGGCCCTGGCCTGGCGCCAGACCGTGGCCAAGTACGGCACGCCGCTGCGCACCGACGGCAGCTTGTGCGACCCTGGTTTCATCATTGTCGGTTATGGGAAAGTCGGCGGCCTGGAGCTGGGGCATAGTTCGGACCTGGATCTGGTGTTCATCCACGACGGCGATCCGCAGGCGGAAACCGACGGGCCGAAGCCGATCGATGGCGCACAGTTTTTTACCCGGCTCGGGCAGCGCATCATTCATTTGCTGACGGCGCAGACCAACTCCGGCCAGCTGTATGAAGTGGACATGCGCCTGCGGCCGTCCGGTGCGTCTGGTTTGCTGGTGAGTTCCCTGGGGGCGTTTGCCCGGTATCAGGAAAACGAAGCCTGGACCTGGGAACACCAGGCGTTGGTGCGGGCACGGGTGCTGGTGGGCAGTCAGGATGTCGGCCAGGCCTTCGAGAAGGTTCGCGCCGCAGTATTGGCCAAGCCGCGGGACCTGCCGACCTTGCGCCAGGAGGTCAGCGAAATGCGCGCCAAGATGCGCGATAATCTCGGCAGCAAGAGCACGGCGGCGGGCACCGCGGCAAATGCCTTTGACGCCACGGCGCCGTTCGATCTCAAGCAGGATGCCGGAGGTATCGTCGATATTGAATTTATGGTGCAATACGCGGCTCTGGCATGGTCTGAAGCGCATCCGTCATTGCTGCGCTATACCGACAATATCCGCATTCTGGAAGGGTTGGAGGAGGTCGGGCTGATGCCCGCCGAAGACGCCAGCCTGTTGCGTGAAGCCTATAAGGCCTTCCGCTCCGCCGCTCACCGGGAGGCCTTGCAGAAGGACTCCGGCGTCATACCGGGCGACCAGTTCGTAGATGAACGACGGCAGGTCATGCGGATCTGGCGCGAGCTGGGGTTAAGCTGAGCAGGCAACGAGATTCAAATGTGGGAGCGGGCTTGCTCGCGAAAGCGGAGTGTCAGTCACCATTTATGCTGGATGTGACGGCCTCTTCGCGAGCAAGCCCGCTCCCACAGTAGATCTGCAGTGGCTGGTAGATTGGGACAGCTAAGCTGTATCGCATGGATGTGCACAAAAATTGATCCGACGAGCCCCAATCGGCTCGTCCAAATGACCTGACGGTTCACCCCGAAGGTGCTGGATTCTCGAGGCGGGGAGGCGTATGCCTCCCCGGCTCGTTTTTGGAAACCACATGAAAATTCTGATCGTTGGGCCCAGTTGGGTCGGTGACATGGTGATGGCGCAGACACTTTTCCAGTGTCTCAAGCAGCGCCACCCGCAGTGCGAAATCGACGTGCTGGCCCCCGAGTGGAGCCGGCCGATTCTCGAACGCATGCCCGAAGTACGCCAGGCCTTGAGCTTCCCGCTCGGCCACGGCGTGCTGGAGCTGGCGACGCGTCGGCGCATCGGTAAATCCCTGGCCGGTCAGTACGACCAGGCCATCCTGCTGCCCAATTCCTTGAAGTCGGCGCTGGTGCCCTTTTTTGCCGGTATCCCGAAACGCACCGGCTGGCGTGGCGAATTCCGCTACGGCCTGCTCAATGACGTGCGCACGCTCGACAAAGAACGTTACCCGCTGATGATCGAACGCTTCATGGCCCTGGCCTTCGAGCCCGGCGTCGAATTGCCGAAGCCGTATCCACGGCCGAGCCTGCAGATCGACCCGGTGACCCGCGACGGCGCGCTGGCCAAGTTCGGTCTGGCCCTCGACCGTCCGGTGTTGGCGCTATGCCCTGGCGCCGAGTTCGGCGAGTCCAAGCGCTGGCCGTCCGAGCACTATGCCAAGGTCGCCGAAGCGAAGATCCGTGAAGGCTGGCAGGTCTGGCTGTTCGGCTCGAAAAACGATCATGCGGTGGGCGAAGACATTCGTGCGCGGCTGATTCCGGGTTTGCGTGAAGAGTCGGTGAACCTCAGTGGCGACACGTCCCTGGCCGAGGCCATCGATCTGCTGTCCTGCGCCGATGCGGTGGTCTCCAACGACTCCGGCCTGATGCACGTGGCTGCCGCGCTGAACCGCCCGTTGGTGGCGGTGTACGGCTCGACGTCGCCGGGTTTCACACCACCGTTGGCCGAGCACGTCGAGATCGTGCGCCTGGGCATCGAATGCAGTCCGTGCTTCGATCGCACCTGCCGTTTCGGTCATTACAATTGCTTGCGCCAACTCATGCCCAAAGCGGTGAACGAAGCCTTGCAGCGGTTGCTGGGCACTGTGGTCGAGGTCAAATAGTTTGCGGGTACTGTTGATCAAGACTTCTTCGCTGGGCGATGTGATTCACGCGTTGCCAGCGTTGACCGACGCGGCGCGGGCGATCCCCGGCATCACGTTCGACTGGGTGGTGGAAGAAGGCTTCGCCGAGATTCCGACCTGGCACCCGGCCGTGGGCAAGGTGATTCCGGTGGCGATCCGTCGCTGGCGCAAGAACATCTGGCAGACCATCAAGAGTGGCGAGTGGAAGCGCTTCAAGCAAAGCATTCGTGCGACCAAATATGACTTGGTGATCGATGCCCAGGGCTTGCTGAAAAGCGCGTTGCTGACTCGCTACGCCAAAGCACCAGTGGCCGGGCTGGACAAAAACTCGGCCCGCGAACCCATCGCTGCGCGCTTCTATTCCCGACGTCTGGCCGTGGCCCGTGGGCAGCACGCGGTAGAGCGAGTGCGCCAGCTGTTCGCAGTGGCACTGGGTTACGACCTGCCTAAAGGCCTGGGCGACTATGGCCTGAACATCGAACGACTGGTGGAATTGCCGCGCAAGAATCCGTACGTGGTGTTTCTCCATGGCACCACTTGGGACACCAAGCATTGGCCCGAAGCCTATTGGCGCGAGTTGGCCGAGCGGGTGGGTTACCTTGGCGTAGCGGTCAAGCTGCCGTGGGGTAATCCGGTCGAAAAGGCCCGCGCCGAGCGCATCGCCAAAGATATGAGACATGTCGAGGTGCTGCCCAAACTGAACCTGGCGGGTGTAGGCAAAGTCCTGGCCGGAGCGCAAGCCTGCGTAGCGGTGGACACCGGTCTCGGTCACCTCGCTGCGGCGCTGGACGTGCCGACCCTGTCGCTGTTCGGCCCGACCAACCCGGGCCTGACCGGCGCGTACGGCAAGTCGCAGATTCACATGGCCAGCGACTTCCCCTGCGCACCGTGCCTGCAAAAGAAATGCACCTATCAACCGACGGCCGACGATGCCCGTCGGTTCGACCTGAAACGCGAGTGGCCCCTGTGCTTCACGCGTCTGAATCCCGAGCGTGTCGCGAGCCGACTGAGCACGTTGTTACTGGCTGAGGAGCTGCGCTGATGCAATTGGCATTTGTCCTGTACAAGTACTTTCCCTTTGGCGGTTTGCAGCGCGACTTCATGCGCATCGCCCTGGAGTGTCAGCAACGCGGCCATCAGATTCGCGTCTATACGCTGATCTGGGAAGGCGACATTCCACCAGGTTTCGAAGTACTGGTGGCACCGGTCAAGGCGTTCTTCAATCATCGACGCAATGAGAAGCTCACTGAGTGGATGGAGGCCGATCTGGTCAAACGTCCGGTGGACCGCCTGATCGGTTTCAACAAGATGCCCGGCCTGGACGTTTACTACGCTGCCGACGGCTGCTTCGAAGACAAGGCGCAAAACCTGCGCAACTCGCTGTACCGTCGTTGGGGCCGCTACCGGCACTTCGCCGAGTACGAGCGCGCGGTGTTCGCCAAGGACGCCAAAACCGAAGTGCTGATGATTTCCGAAGTCCAGCAGCCGCTGTTCATCAAGCATTACGACACGCCGCTTGCGCGTTTCCATTTACTGCCGCCGGGCATTTCTCTGGACCGTCGCGCGCCGACCAATGCCGCCGAGATCCGTGCCGGGTTTCGTCGCGAATTCAACCTGAAAGATGATGAACTGTTGCTGGTGCAAATCGGCTCCGGGTTCAAGACCAAAGGCGTGGACCGCAGCCTCAAGGCGCTGGCCGCCTTGCCCGCCGAACTGAGAAAGCGCACCCGGCTGTTTGTAATTGGCCAGGACGACCCCAAAGTATTCCAGTTGCAGAGCGCCACATTGGGGCTCGGCGACAACGTGCAGTTCCTCAAGGGGCGCAGCGATATCCCGCGTTTCCTGCTCGGTGCCGATCTGTTGATCCACCCGGCGTACAACGAAAACACCGGGACGGTGCTGCTTGAAGCGGTAGTGGCCGGCTTGCCGGTGCTGGTGAGCGCGGTGTGCGGCTATGCCCATTACATCGCCGAGGCCGACGCAGGCCTGGTGCTGGACGAACCCTTCGATCAGGCGCAACTGACGCAATACCTGACCGGCATGTTGAATGACGCAAATGCACGGGCGGCCTGGAGCCGCAACGGTCTGGCTTTCGCCGAGACGGCCGACCTCTACAGCATGCCGCAGCACGCGGCCGATGTGATTCTGGCGGAGCACGCTTAATGAAGTTGATGCTGGCTGAACCGTTCAAGAGCCTCTGGGCCGGGCGCGATCCGTTCGCCGAAGTCGAGGCCCTCAAGGGCGAGGTGTACCGCGAGCTTGAAGCGCGCCGGACACTGCGTACTGAAGTAGACGGTCACGGGTTCTTCGTGAAAATCCACCGTGGCATCGGCTGGGGCGAGATTTTCAAAAACCTGCTGACCGCCAAGCTGCCAGTGCTTGGCGCGGGCCAGGAGTGGAAGGCCATTCAGCGCCTGCAAGAAGTCGGCGTGCCGACCATGACCGCTGTCGCTTACGGCGAAAAGGGCAGCAATCCGGCGGACCAGCATTCGTTCATCGTCACGCAAGAGCTGGCGCCCACCGTCAGCCTCGAAGATTTCAGCATCGACTGGGTCAAGCAACCGCCCGAGCCAAAACTCAAGCGCGCCTTGATCGCCGAGGTCGCGCGCATGACCGGCATGATGCACCGAGCCGGGGTTAACCACCGCGACTGCTACATCTGTCACTTCCTGCTGCACACCGATAAACCAGTGACAGCCGACGACTTCAAGCTGTCGGTGATCGATCTGCACCGTGCCCAGACCCGTCCGACGATTACCCAACGCTGGCGTAACAAGGACCTGGCGGCGCTGTATTTTTCGGCGCTCGACATTGGCCTGACCCGTCGCGACAAACTGCGTTTCCTCAAGGGGTACTTCCAACAGCCCCTGCGCCAGATTCTGGCTGAAGAAGCGGGACTTCTGGCATGGCTCGAAGGCAAGGCCAACAAGCTCTACGAGCGTAAGCAGCGATACGGGGATGCGCTCTGATGTCGGGTTGGACACTGGAACCTGCTTACAGCGATCTGGCAGAAGACTTCGGCAGTCTTGACGCGGTGTTCGCGCTCGAAGGCGAGCGACTGACCCGTGATCCACTGTCCGAGGTCATTCGCGTCCAGCGCAATGGCGTCAATTATTACGTCAAGCGCTACACAGGCGCAGGTAAAGGCCTGCGCCGTTACCTGGGCAAGCCGCGGGTGAAAGCCGAATGGCAGAACCTCAAGCGTTTCGCCAAATGGGGCATTCCCACCGCCGAAGTAGTGGCCTGGGGGCTGGAACGGCGCGGCGCGGCATACGACCGTGGGGCGATGATCACGCGCGAGCTGCCCAATACCGAAGACTTGTCGGCCCTGGCAGGTCGACATGATCCGAAACTGGCGGACCGCGCCTGGGTCGACAACATCAGTCGGCAGCTGGCGGGCTATACCCGGACCATGCACCATCATCGTTTTACCCACAATGATTTGAAATGGCGCAACCTGCTGATCGACGATGAGGCGCGGCTGTTTCTGATCGACTGCCCCAACGGTGATTTCTGGCGCGGCTTCTGGCTCAAGTACCGGATCACCAAGGACCTGGCGTGTCTGGACAAAGTGGCCAAGTATCATCTGTCGGCCACCCAGCGCCTGCGCTTCTATCTGCAATACCGCCAAAGCACCCGGCTCGATGCCGCCGACAAGAAGCGGATTCGGCACGTGGTGAGATTTTTCGAGGGGCGCGAATGACTGATTTTCTGGCTGCTGAAGACCGTGCGCTGCTTGAGCGTCATGGCCTTGGCACCTTCGACGCACTCTGGGCCAAACAGCTCGAGGCGGTGGATGAACCCAATACCGTCGGTGGTGGCTGGAGCAGTGTATTTCGGCTAGAGCTGGAAGGTCATGGTTACTACCTCAAGCGCCAGTGCAACTACCTGACACGTACATTGCATTCTCCCTTTGGCGAGCCGAGTTTTGCCCGTGAGTTTCGCACCATCAGGCGTTATCAGAAGCTGGGCATTCCGGCGTTGCAGGCGGCGTTCTTCGGTGAGCGCAAAGTCGGCGGCGAAGTCCGGGCGATTCTGCTGACCCGTGCGCTGGACGGTTGGGATGATCTGGATTCACTGTTGCAGCGCTGGTCCGACCTGAGCGCGGTGCAGCACACGGCAATTCTGAAAGCCTGTGGGCAACTGGCGCGACGCCTGCATGAGGTGCGTCAACTGCACGGGTGCTTCTATCCCAAGCATATTTTTCTCCAGGCCACCGGTGACGGTTACCAGGCTCAGTTGATCGACCTGGAAAAAACCCGGCCATTGCTGTTTGGCCAACGTGATCGGGTCAAGGACCTGGAGCCGTTGCTGCGTCGGGCGTCGGAATGGAGCGAAAGTCAGCTGCGCGAGTTGTTGGCGGCTTATCTGGATCAACCCTTGAACAGTTCGCTGGTGGACAGTTGGGTATCGCGCCTGAGTGCGCGGCGCAGTCACAAGGAGACGCGTTGATGCGTTTGTCCGAACTGAAAAACGCCGGCCGCAGCCCGAGCCTGCCGCTGAACATTCCACTGGCCGATGCCGCGGGGCCTGCAGAGTTGCAATTGCTGAGCCTGCTGCGGGTGTTGCCGGGGCAGCGTTATGTGGGCGCCGGCGTCTGGCGCGGCCGGCCGGTGCTGGCCAAATTGCTGGTCGGCGGTAAAGCGGCGCGGCATTTTCAGCGTGAACTGGACGGCGTGCGTTTGCTCGCCGCTCAGGGGCTGACCACGCCGTTGTTATTGGCGGATGGCCTGAAGGACGGCGAGGGCGGCTGGCTGTTGTTCGATTTCCTTGAGGGCGCCGAGAGCCTGGGGGACGCCTGGAAACAGGTCGAACACTTGCCGGTGCTGGCGGATGAACAATCAGCCGTGCTGGCCGAGGCGTTGGGTGCGATCGCGCATCTGCACAGCAAAGGCCTGTGGCAGGAAGACCTGCATCTGGACAACCTGCTGCGTCATGGCGGTCAGTTGTATTTGATCGATGGCGCCGGCATCTGTGCCGAGACGGCTGGCAAGCCACTGTCGCAGCACAAAGTCCTGGAAAACCTCGGGGTGTTTTTCGCCCAGTTGCCCAAATCGCTGGAACCTTTCACCGAAGAATTGCTGGTGTATTACTTGTTGGGAAACGGCGAGCATGCCTTGCCCATGGAAGCGTTGCAGAAGCAGATCGACAAGGTCCGTCGCTGGCGTTTGAAGGATTTCCTGATCAAGGTCGGCCGCGAATGCACGTTGTTCTGCGTCCAGCGCGGGGCGTTCGGCTTGCGGGCGATTCGCCGTGAAGAAGAGGCGGCGATGTTGCCGGTGCTGGAGCAGGCCGATGCCTTGCTCGATCACGGCCATCTGTACAAGACCGGCGGCGCCGCGAGCGTCGGCAAGGTCGAAGTGGCGGGTCGCACATTGCTGGTCAAACGCTACAACATCAAGGGCTTTGCCCATTGGCTCAAACGTTTCTGGCGCCCGAGCCGTGCCTGGCACTCATGGCGTGAAGGCAATCGCCTGGCATTCCTGGGCATCGCCACGCCCAAGCCACTGGCATTGTTGGAGAAGCGTTTTCTCTGGCTGCGCAGCCGGGCGTACCTGGTGACCGAATATTTGCCGGGGCCGGACATCATCGAGCGCTTCGCACCCTACGTGGAAAGCGGCGAAGCGCCGCAAGCCGAGCTGCAGGCCCTGGATCACCTGTTCGCCGAGCTGATTCGCGAGCGCATCAGCCATGGCGATTTCAAGGGCCATAACCTGTTCTGGCAGCAGGATCGCTGGGCGCTGATCGACCTGGATTCGATGTGTCAGCATAGCTCGCTCAGTAGCTTTGCCCCGGCGTATGCGCGGGATCGGGCGCGGTTCATGCGCAATTGGCCCGAGAGTAGTGCGTTGTATCGGGTGATTGATCAGCGATTGCCCAAAGATATCTCCAGCGCTGCCTGAATCGGGGCTTCGCCCCTTTCGCGAGCAAGCCCGCTCCCACAGTGGTTCTCGGTCGTACACAAAATTTGTGTTCAACATAAACCTAATGTGGGAGCGGGCTTGCTCGCGAAGAGGCCGGAACTGTCAGCCAACCGGCAGGCAACCGACGGCAATATCAGGATTTACGGGTGTCCGGGTCGCGGATAAGCGAAGGCGAGCGCGTGGGCTCGACGTCATCTTCATGGTGCTGATAAGGGCAGGGTCATTCCCGGCACGTTTAAGCTATAATCCCGCCCTTTAGCTGTCTCTCGCCCCTTGCGAGGGCACATTAATTTTTGAGGCGCGTTGCGCCTGCATGCAGACTAAAGAGGCTAGACCCCTGTGGCATTGACGATTCTTGGCCTGTCCGGCGCCCTTAGCCATGATCCTTCCGCAGCCCTGTATATCGACGGCAAGCTGGTCGCGGCGGCTGAAGAAGAGCGCTTCGTGCGCGATAAACATGCAAAGAACCGCATGCCTTACGAATCGGCGAAGTTCTGCCTCGAGCAGGCTGGCATCAAGCCGTCCGACGTTGATGTGGTAGCGATTCCATTCGCGCCGATCAGCTTGTTCGGCAAGGCTCGCTGGCACTACGCCAAGCGTTACTGGTACGCCCCGGACCGCGCCCTCGACGCGATCCTGATGGGCAACCGTCGCTACAAGCGCTATCGCAACAAGATTGTCTGGTGCCTCGAGCAACTGGGCTTCGATCCGAAGAAAATCAAGATCGAGCCGGTCGAGCACCACCTTGCCCACGCCTCCAGTGCCTATCACTGCTCCGGTTTCAAAGAGAAAACCGCGATCCTCGGGATTGATGGCAAGGGTGAGTACGCCACGACTTTCTTCGGTTACGGCGAAAACGGCAAGATCCACAAGATCAAGGAATTCTTCGATCCGGACTCCCTCGGCGGCCTGTACGGCGCGATCACCGAGTTCCTCGGTTTCGAGATGCTCGACGGTGAGTTCAAGGTCATGGGCATGGCGCCGTACGGCGACGCCAGCAAATACGATTTCTCGCGTCTGGCCTCGTTCGAAAACGGCGAGTTGGTGATCAACACCGACTACGCCAACGTCATCGGCCTGCGCCGTTATAAAGAGAAGGGCAAAGGTTTCTACTTCTCGCCGAAGCTGATCGAGTGGCTGGGGCCCAAGCGCGAAGGCGACATCGCCGACGAGCCGTACATTCACTACGCCGCGAGCATGCAGGCGCTGTTCGAGAAACTGGCGTTGCAGATGATCGACCACTACCTGGGCGATGTGCTCAAGGAAACCGGCAAACTGGCCTTCGCCGGTGGCTGTGCGTTGAACGTCAAGCTGAACCAGAAAATCATTGCCCGCGACGACATCAAAGAGTTGTTCGTTCAGCCTGCCTCCGGTGATGCCGGTACCGCGGTTGGCGCGGCGGCTTACGTGTCCCACGCCCGTGGTGTACCGGTCGAGAAGATGGAACACGTCTACCTCGGCCCGTCCTACAGCAACGAGGACGTACTCGCCGCCTGTGCCCGTCACCCGAGCAAGCCTGCATGGCGCAAGCTTGAGAATATGCCGGAAAGCATCGCCAAGATCATGGTCGACGGCAACCCGGTGGCCTGGTTCCAGGGCCGCATGGAGTTCGGTCCGCGCGCCTTGGGCGGTCGTTCGATCATCGGTTGCCCAAGTGCGACCGGTGTGGCTGACCGCATCAACCACCAGATCAAGTTCCGCGAGCGCTGGAGGCCTTTCTGCCCGTCGATGCTCGACACCGTTGCGCCGCAAATGATCAAGATCGATCACCCCGCGCCGTTCATGACCTTCACCTTCGAAGTGGCTGAAGAGTGGAAAACCCGCGTGCCGGAAGTCGTCCACGAAGACGGCACCTCCCGGGCCCAGGTGTTGAAGCGCGAATACAACCCGCGCTACTACGACATGATGAAGGCGCTGGAAGTGCTGACCGGTAACGGCGTGTCGCTGAACACCTCGCTCAACCGTCGTGGCGAGCCGATGATCTGTTCGCCGACCGATGCCTTGAACATGTTCTTCGGTTCCGACCTGCAGTACCTGATCATGGAAGACATTCTGGTGGTCAAAGAAGGTGCGAACGAGTATGCGGTTGACTGACGTGCTGATCAGTATCGTTATTCCTGCTTATAACTACGCCAAAACCTTGCCGCGTGCGGTGAATTCGGTGTTGGCGCAGTTGGGTGATGCCCAGGCTGAGTTGCTGGTAATCGATGACGGGTCCACTGACGCGACGCCGCAAGTTCTGGAGCAGCTCCTGGCTGAACATGCGGGACGCTTTAGAGCTCTGCGCAAACCCAATGGCGGTTTGTCTTCGGTGCGTAATCGCGGGATCGAGGAGGCTCGGGGGCAATACCTGATCTTCCTCGATGCCGATGATGAGATGGCGCCTGGTGCGCTGGCTGCGTTGACCCGGCATATCTCCAGCAACCCTGACAGCCGTTTGATCATTGGCGGTCACTGGTCGGTGTTCGACGACGGTCGTCGTGTCCAGCACGCCGTCAAACCCTTGCCAGCTACCCCGCGCCAGCGTGTGCGTGGCTACTTGCTGGACAAGACGGTATCGCTGTCCAACGGCGCCTGCGCCATGCATCGCGAAGTGTTCGCGCCGGGCAACTATCCTGAGCACTTGCGCAACGTTGAGGATATTCCGGTGTTTGCGCAGGTGCTGGCGCGTTTCCCGTGCAGTGTGCTCGATCAGCCGCTGGCGTTGATCTACAAGCATGGCGACAGCATGCGGCATGACCTCAAGCAAAGCCTGGCGGCAGGCGTGGGGATGGTTGACGAGGTATTTTCCTCGGTACGCATGCCTCAAGAACTGCAGGACCTGCGCCAGGCTTTCCTGGCTCAGCGCTGCCTGTCGTTGTTCCGCGATTGCTACAGTGCCGGCGATTATGTCAACGCCAAGGCTTTTTACGCCCGCGCCGTGCGCGCCGATCTGCGCTCGCTCACACGCTGGTCCTACACCCGCAAGGCCATCCGGTTGTTGTTCAAGTGAGTGCGCCGCCATCTGACGCAATTGTGTTCCAGGCTGAGGGATGCTGGGCACAAAAAGCGCGTGAGCTGGATCGTTATCGCTGGAAGCTGCTGCGCGAGCGTCATGGTCGCTGTGGCAGCTTGTTGCGTCTGGTTCGTGATGTGCTGGTGGATGTGGCGGTCGGGATTCGCGCCAAAGCATGCTTGAGTGGTTCGGTTGTCTCTGCGCCCTGTGAGGTGCTGTTGCTGCATTCGGCGCCAAAGTCCATGGCGTTGCAACGCAAGAATATTCTGATCGAGGGCCTGCGCAAGCGTGGGCACCACCTGACAGAGGCCGCGTTACGTTCTCCATCGGACGCCTGCGCCCAGCGCATGCTCCTGGCGCCGCCGCAGTCTGTGCCGCTGCGTTATCTGGTGTACGC
Source organism: Pseudomonas sp. PDM24 (assembly GCF_019218905.1). Taxonomy (NCBI): domain Bacteria; kingdom Pseudomonadati; phylum Pseudomonadota; class Gammaproteobacteria; order Pseudomonadales; family Pseudomonadaceae; genus Pseudomonas; species Pseudomonas sp. PDM24. The sequence continues at coordinate 327,425 of NZ_JAHUWR010000004.1, forward strand.
CGCCCATGCCCAGTGGTTGGTGATGACGTATTCGCCCAAGGTGCTGATCAACGAACGCAACGGTAGTCTTCATGCGCCATTCCTGCGCTTGGCATTGGCTGCGCGTGGTGCCCGATTGCTGCAACTGGCCCATGCCACGACGCTGGAATCTTCACGGCGATTAGGGATGAACGATTACGACTATTACGGCGTCTTTGGCCATAGTTCGCTGGTTGCCTTGCAAGAAAGAGCATTGCGGTTCGGTGAGTCGACGGTGGTGTTGATCGGTTCTTACCTCGCCGATGAAACCTATGATCTGCCAGTTGCCGATCCTGCTCTCCATACGTTGTTGATTCTGGGGGTTGGCCCTGATCGGGAAAAAGAGTCGGGCTACCAGCGCACCTATCAGTTACTGCGCGACTGGGCCGAGCAGCATCCGCATTATCGCGTGCTGTTCAAGCGTCATCCGCGCAGCAAGGCGCAATTCTGGAACGATGCCGCTGCGCAGTTAGCCAACATCGACTTGCTGGACAGCAAGTGTTCACTGGCGGACGCTCTGGCGCAGGCCAGCGTTGTCGTCAATATCATGTCCAATGCTGGTATCGAGGCAGGGCTGGCGGGCCGGCCGGTCATCCATGTGAATGCGGGCGGCGATGTGGATATTTTCTCTCACTCGCTGTTTTTTGGGCCTCAAGTGCGCGATGAGTATGAGTTTTCCCGCCAGCTACAAGCGCTTGAGCAGGATTATCCGGGGCATGTGGCCCAGGCCCGGCGTTTTGCCGATTACCACCTGGTATACGGTTCTCAGGGGTTGGCAAAGACCATTCAACTGGTTGATAACTTGCTGCGAGGCACAGACCCTGCGCGTGACTTCGAGACCTTCAGGCTGTCTGCCGCCGGCTGACACTGATGGCTTGAAGGGTTAAGGGGTGAGCGCCAGGCTCAGTTCCCGTCCATTGCACACGCGTTGGTGGTTCAGGTAATGCTCAAGGAACTGGTTGTCCTTGAGTAGCCACTCGCGATCCTGGCGATAGCGCAACATATGCTTGAAATTGCGCAGGCGCAGGCCTTTGCGCAGGGGCTTGCGATAGGCGCGCAGGTCGGCGATGTCAATCAGCCCCAGCGTGTTTTCAGGCGTCAATACCACATTGCCCAAGTGCGCTGAGCGAAAGTAGATGCCGTCCTCATGCAGGCGTGCAATGAACTCACCCAGTTGTGCTCGAAGAAATTCGTTGTTATCGGTGCCTAGTAACTGACGCAGCGTGCGACCTGGCAGAGGATCGTAATGCACGGCATCGCGCTCGATGCTGGGGATGCGATAAACCTGGCGTACCGTTGGGCATTCGATATTGCGTTCGCGCAGTGCTCGGCAGTTGTTGGCGAAGCGCCGGGCGTAAGGCGCCCAAAGCGCAGATGTCAGCAGGCGTTTGCGGCGAAACAGCTTGAGCATCGAGCCATCGGCCAGGCACAAAACTTTATCCCCTTTACCATCGGCCTCGAGAACGTCGGCGCCCTCGCGCATGTTGAGATAAGCGGTATGGTCGAGCGTTTGCATCAAGGCTCCAAAGGCTTGGCCTGATGGGATGGGCAGCCGCCTATGTTACCGCAGTGCGCATGCTGCAAAAAACCGCTGTGGTACAATCGCCGCACTTTTTAAGAGGCAGTTGCCCGTTCACGGGGGTGCCTGGCGCAATACCACAGAGTGCTTGCTTCTGATTCTTGGTTTTATACTTCCATACGCGGACGGGCGAATAACAGGGTGTTGATGTCTGCGGACTTGTCGCACATGGTTATATTGCGCTTTGGCGGGTGGATGCGGCCTATTTTTTGGACACCCTATGACGACAATGCTGTTCATTTCCTTGGCCAAGCATCAAGGCCTCTATTTCAATCGGTTACTCAACGAGACCGAGCTACAAGGTAAAGTCGTTACCCCACCACAGATGCCTTGGCCAAGGTTGTCGCAGACTTCCAGAGTGCTTTCGCGAATCGACTGGCTGAGCCTGATCGAAGAAAAATGCGAGGAGCGACGCGTCAAGAACAAAAGCGATGGTCGCTTGTATCGTCTGTTGTTACGTCTTGAGCTGATTTGGATGGCGCTGCGTGCCCAGGCTTTGCTTGATCGTGAGCGCCCCGACGCGCTGGTGTTCTGGAATGGTTCCCATCGTTACTGCCGATTGCTGACGGCCTTGGCGCCGCCGGGTTGTAAGACGTTCTTTTTCGAGAACGGCTTGTTGCCCGATACCACAACCGTTGATCCGCGGGGCGTGAACTACCTGAACGCCGTTCCGCGCGAGGCCGGTTTTTATCTCAACTATCCTTATCCGGTTCCTGAAAATCAGGCAGCGCCCGTGCTGATTCCACGCCAGCCTCGTACCAGTGGCCCGGCACCGATTGTGCTGCCGGAGCAGTTCGTCTTTATTCCGTTCCAGGACGACCGCGATAGTCAGGTTCGGCTGTTTTCTCCCTGGATCAAGAACATGCGCGAGATGTTCGCCTTGGGCGAGCGCTTGGCCAAAGAGACTGGATTGACAGTGGTGTTCAAGGAGCATCCATCCAGTCGCGAAACGTATCCTGAGTTGCATGAGCGTACTCACGAGCGTCTGTTGTTCGCCAACGGTAATGCCACTCAGCAGTTGATCGAGTCCAGCCAGTTTGTGATCACGCTGAACTCGACGGTCGGCCTGGAAAGCCTGCTTTTGGGTAAGCCGGTGCTGACCCTGGGTCAGGCGTTTTTCAATATCGAGGGGTTGGTAATGCATGCCGACAACGCCGAGCAGGTGATGGAACTGGCGCGTGCATTCCCGCAATGGCCACTCGATGAGCGGTTGAGGCGTAACTTTCTCCACTACCTCTCCGAGCACTATTGCATCAAGGGGGGCTGGAAGAACGCCGACAAGGCCCAGTTGCAGCGGGTCGCCAATCGAATGCTGGGTAAAGCCGAATGCTGACAGGAATGAAAAAACTTATCGATAGGAATGCCCTGGCGGCGTGGGCGTCTATCGGTCTTCTCGTGCTGCTGTGCGGGGCATGGGTACTGCCGGACAATAAGCTTTATCACCAAATGATAATTTTCCTGCTCTGGTTACCCGCCATGTTGGCGCTGTTCCATCGGGATTTTCGGATGATGCTCAAGCAACCGGAGTGCATCCTCTTCGCCATTTTCGTGGCTTGGACATTATTGGTGCTGATGGTTGAGGGGGGCGCTAACGTCGTCGGCAAAAGCAAGGTGACGCTCTACGTGTCCCTTGCCCTCTTAGGCGTGCTACTGGCTGCCCAGAACCGCAAGTGGCGGTTGGAATCCATGTTGTTGTACGCATCGATTATCGGCGGTTTTTTTGCCGCGGCTTCCTGGGTCTACTTTTATGAAACGTCCGCTCAGCCGTTTAGCGGCAGGCTGATTGCCATTGGCTTGTGGGACACTGCGATCATGGCCGCGCACGGGGTGGGGGCTCTGGCGATTCTTGGCGTTTTCACGCTGCAGACCAAGCGCTTCAATCCCTGGGTGATGGTGTTGCTGCTGATTCCGGCGCTGGGGTATGCGTTATTCCTGGGCTTTAGCCAAACCCGTGGTGTATGGATCGGCTTGCTGGCCTGCCTGTTCGTGATGGGCGTGGCGCGACCGACGCGCCTGGGTAGCGGACTGATGATTTTGACGGTTTTGGGGTTGGCGTCCATCGCTGTATTCAAGCCGGAAATCCTCATGCAGCGTGGCGTTTCTTTTCGTCCCGAGCTGTGGCGCGGTGGCGTTCAATTGATGCTGGACCACTGGGTGATGGGGTTGGGATTTCATGAGTACCTGATTCCTGTCCCTGAAATCGGACAGGCATTCAAACATCCCCACAATCTTTTTCTGGATATCGGTGTGCGGCTCGGTGTGCCTGGCCTACTGCTGTTCGGCTGGCTGTGGCTGGTGGTTGGCTGGCGTGGCTGGGTTTCGCGCGCGCAGCCACTGGGGCAGGTGTTGCTGGCGCTCTGGGTGTTTTCCGGGACGTCGTTGATGACCGATGGCATCGGCCTCTGGCTCAAGCCCAACGCGGACTGGTTGATCACCTGGTTACCGATTGCCTTGAGTATCGTATTGGCCACTCGTGGCAGCAATCAAACCAAAACTTCCCTCTGGAGTGTTTCAGCTACTGATACTCCTGGCCCGGTAGCGAAGTGCTGAAGCGTTTTCGGCACCGCGTCCGGGCTGAGCCTATGTTGTAATTCGTTCGCTGTTACAATCCACAGGTTGTCTGTCTTTTTCAAACGTACGAGGCGTGCCGAATGGCCAATTCCGACCAGCAATCAAGCATGAAGATTTACCTGCGGTTGCTGAAATACGTGCTCCCGTACTGGGGCGCTTTCGCCCTCAGTATTGTCGGCTTCGTGCTATTCGCATCTAGCCAGCCGATGCTGGCGGATATGCTCAAACATTTTCTCGACGCCTTGCAAAAACCCAATGACACCAAGTTTCTGGGTGTCTCGCTGGTACTCGGCGTACCGTTATTGATTGTGCTGATTGCCGTCTACCAGGGTATCGGCTCATTTCTGGGTAACTATTACCTGGCCAAGGTTGCCCGTGGCGTGGTCCACGACCTGCGTTGCGCCTTGTTCGACAACCTGTTGACCCTGCCTAACCGCTACTTCGACAACAACAACTCCGGTCACCTGATTTCCCGTATTACCTATAACGTGACCATGGTCACCGGTGCCGCCACCGATGCGATCAAAGTGGTGATCCGTGAAGGCCTGACGGTGGTGTTCCTGTTCGGTTACCTGCTGTACAGCAACTGGAAAATGACCCTGGTATTGCTGGCGATCCTGCCGGTCATCGCGATTCTGGTGAGTAGCGCCAGCAAAAAATTTCGCAAGCAAAGCAAGAAAATCCAGGTGGCGATGGGCGATGTGACCCATGTGGCTTCGGAGACGATCCAGGGCTACCGCGTGGTTCGCAGCTTTGGCGGTGAGGCTTACGAAATCGAGCGTTTCCACAAGGCCAGCGCCGACAACATGAACCGCAGCCTGGGCATGACCCGCACCCAATCGATCTACACCCCAATGCTGCAACTGGTGATTTACATCGGCATGGCCGTGTTGATGTATCTGGTGCTCTACCTTCGCGGCGATGCCTCTGCTGGCGAACTGGTTGCTTACATCACCGCTGCCGGTTTGTTGCCCAAGCCGATTCGTCAGTTGTCGGAAGTCAGCGCCACGATCCAGAAAGGACTGGCCGGTGCGGAGAGCATTTTCGAGCAGCTCGACGAAGAACCGGAAGTCGATACGGGCACCAAGGAAATGGTGCGCGTCAGCGGTCGCCTGGAAGTGCGTAACCTGAGCTTCCAGTACCCGGGCACCGAGAAACTCGTGCTCAACGATATTTCCTTTACCGCCGAAGAGGGCCAGATGGTTGCTTTGGTGGGGCGTTCAGGCAGCGGCAAATCCACCTTGGCCAACCTGATTCCGCGTTTCTATCACCACGACAAGGGCCAGATCCTGCTCGACGGTATGGATGTCGAGGAATACAAGCTGACCAACCTGCGTCGTCACATTGCCCTGGTGACCCAGCAGGTCACCCTGTTCAACGACAGTGTCACCAACAACATTGCCTACGGCGACCTCGCCGGCGCACCGTTTGAAGATGTGCGCAAGGCAGCCGAAGATGCCTACGCCGCCGAGTTCATCGAGCAAATGCCTCAAGGCTACGACACCCTTGTGGGCGAAAACGGTGTGCTGCTTTCCGGCGGTCAGCGCCAGCGTCTGGCGATTGCCCGGGCACTGCTCAAGAATGCGCCATTGCTGATTCTCGATGAGGCTACCTCGGCTCTCGACACCGAATCCGAGCGCCACATTCAGGCGGCTCTGGAACAAGTAATGAAGGGCCGTACCACGCTGGTGATCGCTCACCGCTTGTCGACTATCGAGAAGGCTGACCTGATCCTGTTGATGGATCAGGGCCGCATCGTCGAACGCGGCACCCACGCCGAGTTGTTGGCGTTGAACGGTCACTACGCACGCCTGCACGAGAAGGACTTCGTCGAAAGCACCGACGAGGCGATGACGGAGTCCCACGTTTGATTTTGAGTTACTGGCGAGCCTGGAGAGAAAGCGGCTGGGCGCCCATCGATGCAACGGCTTATAGCCAGGCCTGGCAACAGTTCGGCGGCAGCGTGGCGACTCATCCCGAGGTGGTTGAGCGTCTGGCAGGGCTGGTAGGCATCCCGGTGCGTTATCTGGGCTGGTTCGTCGACGGTGAGTTGTGCGCCGCGATGCCGACCTGGGGCCGTCATGTGGCCTTGTCCAAGGAAGTGCTCAAGCGTGAAGGCAAACGTGGCCTGCTCGATCTTGGCAATGCCGAGATCATCCTGCCGGTTGCCGAAGACGTCCAGGTTCGTGTGCGGCATCGCGCGCGTTATGTGTCCGAGCTCAATGCCCCAAACATCACCGGTCTCGCTGAGCAACCTGAAGGCCTGGCGCTGGCTCGTGAACCAGAGGACTACAGTAAGAAATTTCGCTACAACCAGCGTCGTGACCAGCGTTTGCTTGAAGAGGCGGGTGGCATCATCCGACCGATGCTGGAGCTGAGCGCCAGCGAACAGGCCACCATCTATGCTGACCTGTTCCAGCGCCGCTGGAACTTTGAAGCACCGGGCAAGGCGCGTCTTTCTGAAGTGTTCAGCCTGTTGCGTGAGTTTATGACCGGGTCCTTGATCTACCTGAACGACGAACCGGTGGCGATCCAGATTCTGTACCGGGTCGAGGCGCCCAAGTGGGTCAGCCTGGAATACATTAACGGCGGTGTCGACCCGCAAAACCGCGAGTTCAGCCCTGGCAGTGTACTCAGTTTCGTCAACACCCAAGCCGCATGGGAGCAGGCCCGCGCCGTGGGCAAGCCGCTGCGTTACTCGTTCGGCCGCGCCGATCGCGAATACAAGGATCGCTGGTGTCACCGGGTTCCGGTCTATCAGGTTTGAGCGAGGACAGGCAGTCATGAGCGCACGCAAGCAACAATTGCTTAAACGCCATCGCCAACGCAAACGTGTGGTGCTGATCGGTGCGTTGTTGGCTGCATTATTATTTGGCATTTTTGTCGCCTGGTGGCCGTTGCCGCTGTTCCTGCTGTTGGGCTGGATCGCCCATGAAGCCTGGTTCGCCGACCATCTGTTCTATGCCCCAGGCGACGATTATCGCTATGACTTCCCGGCGGATACGCCGCAGTTCCCCACCACCCTGGTCAATGGTGCCTTGCAGGTGACGGGGGACTTTGGCGTGGCGCAAACCCTGGTTTTGCAGGTGCGGGTCAAGAGCCATTGGCTGGGTCGCTTTCTTGACCCCCAGGTATGGATCGGTGACGACCGTCAGGATCTGGAGCGAGGTGTTGCGGGAGAGCGTTTTCTCAATCTGTCCGGGCAAGGTTCGGCGCTGGCTGCCGGGACCCTGACCTTACGTGGACGCTTTTGCAGCCTGGCGCCACAGGCAACTTTGCACGCCCTGAATAATCCGGATTTTGCTCAGCAGCGTCTGCTAATCATCGCCCCCCATGCCGATGATGCTGAACTGGCGGCTTTTGGTCTTTATAGCCGGGCGTCCGAGGTGGCTATCGTCACACTGACCCAAGGCGAGATTGAGGCCGAAAACTATCGCGATATGGGCCTCGACACCGCTCAGGCCGCCCGTCTGAAGGGGCGCCTGCGCAGTTGGGATAGCCTGGCAGTGCCGCTGTGGGGTGGGGTGGCGCAACAACAGTGTGTGCAATTGGGCTATTACTGCTTACAACTGAATGCGATGGCGCAGCAGCCGGAGCAAAGCTTCGGTTCCCGGGAGTCGGGGGAGAGCGATATACGTGACGTGCGTCGGCACAATGCCCTGCGCCTGCCGGGTGACGTCGATGGTCAGCCCCATTGGCGCAACCTGGTAGCTGATCTGGCGCATCTGCTTGAGCATCACCGTCCCGACGCGGTGCTGACACCCCATCCCGAACTGGATCCCCACAGCGATCATGTCGCCAGCACGCTCGCCTTGATGGACGCGATTGAACTCAGTACCTGGCGCCCGCGCACCCTGCTGCTCTATGCCAATCACCTGCACGACAACGACCGCTGGCCGATGGGCCCGGCGGGTTATGGCATTGCCCTGCCGCCGACCATCGAGCCGTTGCCGGCTGATGGGCTATGGAGTCCGTTGCTGGACGCGCCAACCCGCATGGACAAAGCCATGGCCTTAGGCATGCAGCACGACTTGCAGGGCCGTCCACCGCTCAAAAGACGTCTGCGCCGGGTGATTCAGCGGTTGTTGGCCGGGCGTTGCTGGCCCCGCACAGGTGAAGACGAGTTCTTCCGCAAAGCGGTGCGCCGACATGAACTTTTCTGGGTGCGTCCGCTGGATGCCCCTCCACAGAATGACCGCCGCTGAGCCTGTGTGCTCGGGTGCGGCCGCATTCTTTCGCTATGTTATTATCCGCGACGCTTTTATTGCCCCTGGAGTTTCCATGAAGTTATCCATGCCACGATTCGATCAGGCCCCTGTCCTGGTGGTCGGCGATGTCATGCTCGACCGTTACTGGCATGGTGGTACCTCACGGATTTCCCCTGAGGCGCCGGTACCGGTAGTCAAGGTCGAGCAAATCGAGGACCGCCCGGGCGGTGCCGCCAACGTTGCCCTGAACATTGCCGCGCTCGGTGCGCCGGCCTCGCTGGTCGGCGTGACCGGCGACGACGAGGCTGCCGACAGCCTGGTCAACAGCCTCAAAGGCGCCGGCGTGCGGGCGTTGTTCCAGCGCATCGCCCACCAGCCGACCATCGTCAAGCTGCGGGTGATGAGCCGTCACCAGCAATTGCTGCGTATCGACTTCGAAGAACCTTTCGCAACCGACGCCCTGGCGCTGGGCGAGCAAGTCGACGAGTTGCTCGAAGGCATCAAGGTGCTGGTGCTGTCCGACTACGGCAAAGGCGCGCTGAAAAACCATCAGGTGCTGATCCAGGCTGCCCGTGCTCGTGGGATTCCGGTGCTGGCCGATCCCAAGGGCAAGGATTTCTCGATCTACCGCGGCGCGAGCCTGATCACCCCGAACCTCAGCGAATTCGAAACCATCGTCGGTGGTTGCGCCGATGAACACGAGCTGGTGAGCAAGGGCGCACAGCTGATGCACGACCTCGACCTCGGCGCCTTGCTGGTGACCCGTGGCGAGCACGGCATGACCTTGCTGCGCCCGGATCATCCGGCACTGCACCTGCCGGCCCGTGCCCGTGAAGTGTTCGACGTGACCGGCGCCGGTGACACGGTGATTTCTACCCTGGCGGCAGCGATCGCTGCTGGCGAAGAACTGCCCCACGCGGTGGCCTTGGCCAATCTGGCGGCAGGCATCGTGGTCGGCAAGCTCGGTACCGCGGCCATCAGTGCCCCGGAATTGCGTCGTGCGATCCAGCGTGAAGAAGGTTCCGAGCGTGGTGTGTTGGGGCTGGAGCAGCTGTTGCTGGCAGTCGACGATGCACGTGCACACAACGAGAAGATTGTGTTCACCAATGGCTGCTTCGACATCCTGCATGCCGGCCACGTGACCTACCTCGAACAGGCGCGTGCCCAAGGCGATCGTCTGATCGTGGCGGTCAACGACGATGCGTCGGTGAGCCGCTTGAAAGGGCCGGGTCGGCCGATCAACAGTGTCGACCGTCGCATGGCCGTACTGGCCGGTCTGGGCGCCGTGGATTGGGTCATCAGCTTCCCTGAGGGCACGCCAGAAAACCTGTTGCGCGAGGTCAAGCCGGATGTGTTGGTCAAGGGCGGCGATTACGGGATCGAGCAAGTGGTTGGCGCAGACATCGTCACTGCTTACGGCGGGACTGTGAAAGTGCTGGGGCTGGTGGAAAACAGCTCGACCACGGCGATTGTCGAGAAGATCCGCAATCACTGAAACGGCGCGGTCACTGTGGCGAGGGAGCTTGCTCCCGCTGGGTCGCGAAGCGGCCCCAAAGCCATAGACCGCGGTTTTTCAGATTGATCGCGTCGCGAGTTTTACGACTGCTACGCAGCCGAGCGGGAGCAAGCTCCCTCGCCACAGGTTTCTTTATCGTGCGGCCTTGCGCGGCACGATTCTTTTCAGCAGTTGCTTTGCTTTTCCATGCAGGCGGGCTAAACCCGAATCCTTCCCCGGCGGGGTCAAACCCTGTTGCCGCACCCAGTCCTTCCAGCGAATCCGCTCATCCTTCACCAGCCACCCTTCTTGCCGGGCAAAACTCTCCGCCAGATATAGCCCGCGGGTACTCGCCGGGTACAACTGATCTTTTTTCAGGGTATACAGCTCGGCCATCGGCTGGCCGTCCTGCAGTGGCATCAGATACAAATCGGGACGTTTGCGATCGAGCCGGGCCACCAGTTGATCGCCTTCCAGTCGTTCGTCGACATGAAACAGGCTTAGGGATTTGGCTTCCTTGGGCACATCCAGGCGCAAGTCGTAGATCAATTGCAGCGACGCGGTCGGCAAATGCACGTAGGCCCGAGGACGCTCGATCAGCGGCATGTTGGCGCAGCGCACCGGCCGTGCCGAGCCGGACAGCGGTGTCAGGCGAAACGGCAGGGCTTCGCGGTAATGCAGGGCGGATGAGTAGGGTGCGGGCAGCCAGGTGTCGTTGAAACGCCCGCTGAGCCAGCCTTCCGGGGTTTCCAGAAGGCACTCTTCGGCGATTTCCTGGGTCGCCGTGTGCAGCGGCAGGGTCAGTTCATGGGCCGGCACGTAACCCGAGATCAGTTTGAGCACCACATCGCCGCGGTCCTGCCGACGCTGACGCACCAACACCCAGTAATCGCGATTCTGCCAATGCAGAGTCAGGCGCACAGAAACCCCAAGATTCGCCAGTTCCAGGGCAAACCGCTCGCTGTCGGGCACCGTCACCGGGCGGCGACGTTGCAGGGTCTGGGAGAAATTCAGCGGCATCCCGACGCTCTGGTAACTCAGGCCTTCGGGTGTCGCTTCGACGAATAACGGCAGGGTCTTGAAGTTGCTCGGGTTCTTTCTTATCAGCGTACGCGGCATGTCGGCTCCTGCTTAAGGCCGCGTGGGCGGCATCAATGGCTAGGGTCTGTTGACGTTTGGCGCGCAACCCGAAGGGCCGGCGTCGCGGTCGTCACCAAACGTCAACAGACCCTATGAAGGACCTGGGCAACGGTCGCGACGTTGTGGGCGAGGTGCAGCGGATTGATGGTCCCGACAATAGCACTGGCCACACCCGGGTGTTCAAACAACAACTCGAAGCTGGCGCGCACCGGGTCCACACCCGGACTCAAGCAGACGTGGCCACTGGCCAAGGCTTTTTTGACCAGGATCGCTTTGCCGTGAGCAGCAGCATAGTCAATGACCGGCTTCTCGTTCTGCTCGTTCAGATTGTAGGTGACCATCGCGCAATCACCTTGTTCCAGAGCCTTCAAGCCGCCTTCGACGGTTTTACCGGAAAAACCGAAGCCGCGAATCTTGCCTTCGCGCTTGAGCTCGGCGAGGGTCGCATAGACCTCGCTGCCATTGAGGATCGCCAGGTCGTTGCCGTCGGAATGCACCAACACCAGATCGATAACATCCGTTTCCAGGCGTTGCAGGCTGCGTTCCACCGAGAGGCGCGTATGGGCGGCGCTGAAGTCGTGGTGCGACTGGCCGTCGGCAAATTCTTCGCCAACCTTGCTGACGATCACCCAGTCCTGACGTTGACCCCGCAGCAACGGGCCAAGACGCTCTTCGCTGCGGCCATAGGCCGGCGCGGTGTCGATCAGGTTGATGCCCAGGTCGCGCGCGAGTTTGAGCAGCATGCGCGCTTCGTCATCGCCGGGGATCTGGAAGCCATTGGGGTATTTCACCCCTTGATCGCGGCCAAGTTTCACCGTGCCCAGGCCCAAGGGCGAAACCAGCAGGCCGGTGCTGCCCAAAGGGCGATGCAGATCGTGCAGGGTGGGTTGGCTCATGGCAGCAGTTGCTCCCAGGCAGGGACGCCCATCGGCGGTTTTGGCAGTTCCGGCAGCGGCGCCGGATGGCTCGGCTGGATGCCGTCGCGTTGCAGTGCGGCGAGGACGCGGTCAGCGAAGTCCGGAGCCAGGGCCAGTTTGGTCGGCCAACCCACCAGCAGGCGATCTTGCTCGGCGAGGAAGGCATTGTCCGGGCGGGTCAGGCCTGATTGCAGCGGCTCGGCACGCTCCACTCGCAAGGTCGCCCACTGCGCGGTGCTCAAGTCGATCCACGGTAGCAGGTTGCCGAGTTCTTTTTTCGCCGTGGCGATTTGCGCCGCAGGATCGCGGGCCACACCTTCGGCTTCGGCGATATCGCCTCCCAGGTACCAGACCCATTGGCCATCGGCGGCCGGGTGGGTGGTCACGGTGATGCGCGGCTTCGGCCCGCCGCCCAGGCAATGGGCGTACAGCGGTTTGAGGCCCGGGCCTTTGACGATGATCATGTGCAGGGGGCGGCGCTGCATGGCCGGCTGACTCAGGCCCAGCGCCGTGAGCAGATCGGCGGTGCCGGCACCGGCGCTGAGGACGATGCGCTGGGCGCGAATCTCGCGCTCGTCGACTTTCAAGCCGACCAGTTCGCCGTTTTCCAACAACGGTTCGATGTGCTGACCGGCCAGCAAGCCGTCGCCAGCCAGATCGGCCAGGCGCTGGATCAGGCTTGGCACATCGACCACCAATTCCGCCAGGCGATAGACCTTGCCCTTGAAACGCTTGTCTTGCAGGGCTGGCGGCAATTGTTCGCCCTTGACCTGATCGACCCGACCGCGCACGGCTTTGCTGGCAAAGAAACTGGTGAGGTTGCCGGCGAGGGTGCCGGGGGACCAGAGGTAATGGGCGTCGGACAGCAGACGCACGCCAGACAGGTCCAGCTCACCGTCGCCGGCCAGCGCTTCACGCCAGCGACGCGGCATGTCGGCAATGGCTTCCGAGGCGCCGGTCAGGGCGCCGTGCAACGCGTACTTGGCGCCGCCGTGGATGATGCCCTGGGACTTCACGCTCTGCCCGCCACCGAGGCTGGCGCTTTCCACCAGCACGGTCGAAAAACCCTGACGGCGTAGACGCGCATTCAGCCAGAGGCCGGCGACACCAGCGCCGACAATCAGAACGTCGGTGGAAATAACGGATGGCATGCAGCGACCTCAGTGTTCAAGACGAGGGCGCAGTATACAGACTCGAAGAAAAGGGGATTGTTGGTGATCAATCGGATGGATGCAAAACCTGTGGGAGCGGGCTTGCTCGCGAAAGCGGTGTGTCAGGCAACATAGATGTCGACTGACAACCCCTCTTCGCGAGCAAACCCGCTCCCACAATGGATCGCACTTCGGGTTTTAATGCCCGGCGGTTTTGGAGAAAAGCTGGATGACTACGACACCCAATACGATGAGCGCCATCCCCAGCATCGCCGGCACATCCAGCTTCTGCCCGTAGATAAACAGCGCCGCAACGCTGACCATCACGATGCCCATGCCGGCCCACACCGCGTAGGCCACGCCCACCGGAACGCTGCGCACCACCAGGGTCAGCATCCAGAAAGCAATGCCGTAACCAACGATGACCAGCAGCAGCGGCAGTGGCGTGCTGAAACCTTTGACCGCTTTCATCGAAACAGTAGCGATCACTTCGGCGCAGATGGCGATGGCCAGGTAGTAGTAAGCGGTCATGGGTCAATCCTCGTGTGAAGCGTTGCTTTCTGAGGTCGGCATTCTAGAGATTCGCCAGATGCGGTAAAGTCATTACCTATCTGTTCTGAAGATGGGTTGAGCCATGAACATGCAATGGAATCTGGAACAGCTGCGCTTGTTTGTCAGCGTCGCGGAACAGCGTTCGTTCTCCGCGGTGGCGCGGGATCAGCGCAAGGCACAGTCGGCGGTCAGCAGTTCGATTGCGCTGCTGGAAGAGGACCTGGGCGTCAGCCTGTTCGATCGCAGCAGTGGTCGTCAGCCGAAACTCACCGAAGCCGGCACCGCCCTGCTTGAGGAGGCGCGGGAAGTGCTGCGCCAATGCGAGCGCCTCAATGGCCGGGCGCTGGCGATGATGCGCGGCCAGGAAGCGAGTCTGCGTGTGGCTCAGGACGAAGCAATGCCCTATCAAGCGGTGGTTGAAAGCTTCGAGGCCCTGGCAGAAAAATTTCCCAGCCTCGAAGTGCAGCTGACCAGCGCCGCCCAGGGTGATGTCGCGCGCAAATTGGTGGAGCGCCGGGCTGATCTGGGCTTGCTGTTTTATCATGAGCAAATTCCCGAAGCCCTCGAGCGGCGGGTGCTGGGTAGCGTCGAAATGGTGACGGTGTGCGGCGTCGGGCATCCCATGGCGAAGCAGGCGCAGGTCGATTGCCAGCAAATGGCGCAGCATCGACAGTTGCTGATGTCCACGCAATCCAGCGTCTATCCCGGCAGTGAGCCGGCCAGCCCGCAGGTCTGGCGCGCCGACAGTTTCTATGTGATGGCTGAATGGGTGATGCGCGGCCTTGGCTGGGCCTGGTTGCCGCGACATGTGGTGCAGTACCCGGCGTATCAGAATCAGATGGTCGAACTGGTCAGCGAATGGACGCCGCCAGCGTTGATTGTCGAACTGGTCTGGCGCCGCGACGAACCCCTCGGCCCGGCGGCCCGTTGGCTGGCTGAACGTTTTGCCGTGCACTTGCAGGCGATCGGCTAAAAAACCGATAAACTCCGCCGCCATGAATAGAACTCTCTACACCGCGCTGTTTTACCTGGGGCTGCCATTGGTGGCGATTCGGCTTTGGCTACGGGCGCGCAAAGCACCGGCGTACGCCAAGCGTATTGGCGAACGGTTCTCCCTCGCGCTACCGGCAATGAAGCCGGGCGGTATCTGGGTACACGCGGTGTCGGTGGGCGAAAGCATCGCCGCCGCGCCGATGATCCGCGCCTTGCTGCAGCGTTATCCTTCGCTGCCGATCACCGTCACCTGCATGACCCCGACCGGGTCCGAGCGCATCCAGGCACTGTTCGCCAACGAGCCGCGCATTCAGCACTGCTATCTGCCTTACGACTTGCCCTGCGCCGCGGCGCGATTCCTTGATCTAGCCCGCCCGAAACTGGCGGTGATCATGGAAACCGAACTCTGGCCCAACCATATCCACCAATGCGCCAAACGCGGGATTCCCGTGGCGCTGGCCAATGCACGACTGTCCGAACGCTCAGCCAAGGGCTATGGCCGCTTCCCTAAATTGACCCGGCCGATGCTCGCCGAGATGAGCCTGTTCGCGGTGCAGACCGAAGCCGAGGCACAGCGCTTCCGCGATTTGGGCGCGCGCCCGGAAACCGTCGAAGTGACCGGTTCGATCAAGTTCGACCTGACCATAGACCCGCAACTGCTGCAGCGTGCCGGCGAGTTGCGTGGGCAATGGCAGGCGCAAGAGCGTCCGGTATGGATCGCCGCGAGTACCCATGAAGGCGAAGACGACGTGGTGCTGGCTGCCCATCGTCGGCTGCTGGCCAATCATCCCGATGCCTTGCTGATTCTGGTGCCGCGTCATCCGGAGCGTTTCAACCCGGTGTTCGAGTTGTGCCGGCAGCAGGGATTCGCCACGGTGCGGCGTTCGACGGGCGAGCCGGTTACCGCAGACACTTCGGTGCTGTTGGGCGACACCATGGGCGAGTTGCTGTTTCTCTATGCCTTGGCCGACAGCGCTTTTGTCGGCGGCAGCCTGGTGCCCAACGGCGGTCATAACCTGCTGGAACCGGCGGCCTTGGCCAAACCGGTGCTCAGCGGGCCACACCTGTTCAACTTCCTCGAAATCGCCGCGCAGTTGCGCAGTGCCGGGGCGTTGGCCGAGGTCGATGATGCCGAAGGTCTGGCGCTGGCAGTGCAGCGGCTGTTCGAATTGCCGAGTGATGCGCAGCGGATGGCAGAGGCGGGGCTGAAAGTGATGCGCACCAATCAGGGGGCGTTGCAGCGGTTGCTGGATGGGTTGGGGCGGTTGATCGAGCGTTAGAAAAAACAAAGATCGCAGCCTTCGGCAGCTCCTACAGGGTGTGCATCAATCCTAATGTAGGAGCTGCCGAAGGCTGCGATCTTTTGATCTTTTGCTTTTATTGAGCCGGATTAGCCCTCAACTGCTCCGCCGCCGCCTTGGCAAGATCCGGTGGCAGGAAATCCTTGTCCGGGTTGTAGTCGGGTTTGAGGTAACGCGTCAGGTCCTGCAAATCCCCCGGGTTCAAGGTGCCGGCGGCCTGCTTCAAGCGCAGGTTGTCGAGGATGTAGTCGTAGCGGGTGTTGTTGTAATTACGCACCGAGGTGTACAGCTGACGCTGGGCATCGAGCACGTCAACGATGTTGCGCGTTCCCACCTGATAACCGATTTCGGTCGCTTCCACCGCGCTCTGGTTGGAGATGATCGACTGTCGGCGGGCCTGTACCTGCTCGACGTCGGTGTTGACGGCGCGGTGCAGGTTGCGGGTGTTTTCCACGACCTGACGACGCAGCGCTTCGCGTTGCTGCTCAGACTGGGTCAGCCGCGAGTAGGACTCACGCACCTGCGAGCTGGTCAGCCCGCCGCTGTAGAGCGGGATGCTCAGTTGCAGGCCAACCGTGCGCTGCTCGACATCGCCGCCGTAACGCACGCCGTTCGGGTTCGGGTTGGTAAAACCGAGGGCGTCGTTGTCACCTTTCTGGTATTGCGCGACCGCATCCAGGGTGGGCGCGTGCCCGGCCTTGCGCTGCTTGAGGGTTTCCTCGGCGGCGCTCACCGCATAGTTGCTGGCCAGCAAATTCAGGTTCTGCTTGGCGGCGGTGTCGACCCAGGCTTTGGCATCGTTCGGTGCCGGCGGCAGGATCGGCAAGGTGTGGACGATGCCCTGGATCGAGTTGTACTGGCGGTTGGTCAGGGTGATCAGCGCTTCGAACGCATCATCCACCTGACGTTGAGCAAGAATCCGGTTGGCCCGCGCCGTGTCGTAACTGGCTTGGGATTGCAGCACGTCGGTCTTGTCTGACAGGCCAACGTCGAAGCGCTCGTTGGACTGGTCGAGTTGACGCTTGAACGCCGCTTCTTCGGCCTTGGTCGAGGCCAAAGTGTCCTGGCTGCGCAGCACGTTGAAGTAGCTTTCGGCACTTTGCAGAATCAGGTTCTGTTCAGTGGCCGAAAGTTGCAAGGCTGCCTGTTCGTTAACGTCCTTGGCGGCCTGTAACTGGAACCAGCGATCGGCGCGGAAAATCGGCTGCGCGAGAGTCGCCTGATACACCGTGCCACTGCGGGTCGAGGTCAGCGATGGCTGGTCGAGCGAGGTGCGGGTGTTGTTCAGGTCGGCACCGGCTGACAGGTTGGGCAACAGCCCGGCGCGGGCCTGGGGCACGACTTCCTTCTGAGCACCGTATTGGGCGCGGGCAGCGGCGATATCGGCGTTGTTGTCCACCGCTTCCTGATAGACGCTGACCAGGTCAGTCTTGGTCGATAAAGGCGCTTCTGCTGCACAGGCCATTCCATTGGACGCACAAGACACGGCAAGGGCCAGTGAGAGTTTGCGCAGCATGAGGCCATCCATAAAAATTACGCTGATAATTTGAGCGCCAAGGCTACGGCGCGGCGCCCTGCAGCGTCAAGGCGCGGCACGGCGTAGCGAGTGTAGTTGCACGCAGGCACGGCAACAATCCGTTAATTGCGCCATTCATCATGGTGTTTGCTGCGGAGTTGGCGTTCTTTGCCGGTTGTGTCTAGACTGGCCGGGTTCTTGTCGGGGTGCCTTGCTATGAGGCTGAGATCGAATAATTTCGGATCCCGTTGAACCTGATCAGGTTAGCGCCTGCGTAGGGAACAAGATTTCTCGTCACCCGGCGAGTCCTCTTGTGCTTCGTCCGGGATGTTGTTCGACAATCGAACACCCCTCGAGCACCGAGCACAGCACCAGCTGGTTTTCCCAGCGCCCGTGCGTCCATTCGTTTACAGGTTCGCTCCGACAAAAATCCACTGCCTGGATGTGTGTCTGGAGAGCCCGTGATGACTACAAAATCAAAAATCGAAACCAATCTGAGTGACTCGGCCAAGGTCGATCAGCAATCGGTTCAGCCGTTTACCCGCTCGCAAAAAATCTATGTCCAGGGCTCTCGCCCCGACATCCTTGTGCCGATGCGCGAAATCAGTCTGGACGTGACCCCGACCGACTTCGGCGGCGAAATCAACGCGCCGGTGGTGGTGTATGACACCTCGGGCCCCTATACCGATCCCAACGTCATCATCGACGTGCGCAAAGGCCTCGCTGACGTGCGTTCGCCGTGGATCGAAGCCCGTGGCGACACCGAGCGTCTGCCGGGTTTGAGCTCGAACTTCGGCAAGGAACGCCTCGCAGATCCGGAGCTGACCAAGCTGCGCTTCGCTCACGTGAACAACCCGCGTCGCGCCAAGGCCGGTGGCAACGTCACCCAGATGCACTACGCCCGCAAAGGTATCATCACGCCCGAGATGGAATACGTTGCCATCCGCGAAAACATGAAGCTGGAAGTGGCCCGCGCCGCTGGCTTGCTGGACCAGCAACACGCCGGTCACAGCTTCGGCGCCAGCGTGCCGAAAATCATCACGCCCGAATTTGTCCGTGAAGAGATCGCCCGCGGTCGCGCGATCATTCCCGCCAACATCAACCACACCGAACTGGAACCGATGATCATCGGCCGTAACTTCCTGGTGAAGATCAACGGCAACATCGGCAACAGCGCACTGGGTTCGTCCATCGAAGAAGAAGTGGCGAAACTGACCTGGGGCATTCGCTGGGGCGCGGACAACATCATGGACTTGTCCACCGGTAAGCACATTCACGAAACCCGCGAGTGGATCATCCGTAACTCGCCGGTACCGATCGGTACCGTGCCGATCTACCAGGCCCTGGAAAAAGTCGGCGGCGCCGCTGAAGACCTGACCTGGGAGCTGTTCCGCGACACGCTGATCGAACAGGCCGAGCAAGGCGTCGACTACTTCACCATCCACGCCGGCGTATTGCTGCGCTACGTGCCGCTGACCGCCAAACGCGTGACCGGTATTGTTTCCCGTGGCGGTTCGATCATGGCCAAGTGGTGCCTGGCGCACCATAAAGAGAACTTCGCTTACACGCATTTCGAAGAGATTTGCGAAATCATGAAGGCCTACGACGTCAGCTTCTCCCTGGGCGATGGCCTGCGTCCGGGCTCGATTGCCGACGCCAACGACGCGGCACAATTCGGTGAGCTGGAAACCCTCGGCGAGCTGACCAAAATCGCCTGGAAGCATGACGTACAAACCATGATCGAAGGCCCGGGCCACGTGCCGATGCAGTTGATCAAAGAGAACATGGACAAGCAGCTCGAGTGCTGCGACGAGGCGCCGTTCTACACCCTCGGCCCGCTGACCACCGACATCGCGCCGGGCTACGACCACATCACTTCGGGTATCGGTGCGGCCATGATCGGCTGGTTCGGTTGCGCAATGCTTTGCTACGTGACCCCGAAGGAACACTTGGGCCTGCCGAACAAGGATGACGTGAAGACCGGGATCATCACCTACAAGATCGCGGCCCACGCTGCCGACCTTGCGAAGGGGCATCCGGGGGCGCAAATTCGCGACAATGCCTTGAGCAAGGCACGTTTCGAATTCCGTTGGGAAGACCAGTTCAACCTGGGCCTGGATCCGGACACTGCGCGTTCGTACCACGACGAAACCCTGCCGAAGGATTCGGCCAAGGTCGCGCACTTTTGCTCCATGTGCGGGCCGAAATTCTGCTCGATGAAGATCACCCAGGAAGTCCGTGAATACGCGGCCAACCAGCGGATCGAAACCGTCGATGCGGAAATCGCCCAGGGCTTGGCGGAACAGGCCGAGCGGTTCAAGCAGGAAGGTAGTCAGTTGTACAAGAAGGTTTGATTTGACCTGTGATTGACGGTGCCTGTGCTGCCGTCTTCGCGAGCAAGCCCGCTCCCACATTGGATCTCCTGTAAACACAAATTTTGTGTACGACCGGGATCAAATGTGGGAGCGGGCTTGCTCGCGAAAGCGCCGGTTCATGCACCAAAAATCCCACTGACACACTTATCCCTCTGAGATAACACCCTTGAGCATTCAACCCAGCACTTACTCCCCGGATACCGCGGTGCCGACCGACAAACGTGTCTTCGGCGGCCGTGATCTGTGTTCCCTGTGGTTCTCCCTTGGCATCGGCCTGATGGTATTGCAGACCGGCGCTTTGCTCGCACCGGGTCTGGGCCTGTCTGGCTCGTTGCTGGCGATTTTTCTCGGCACGCTGGTCGGCGTTCTGTTGCTGGCCGCCGTCGGTGTGATCGGCAGCGACACCGGCCTGTCGTCGATGGCGGCACTCAAACTCAGCTTGGGCCGTCATGGCGCGAGTCTTCCGGCGGTGTTGAACCTGCTGCAACTGATCGGTTGGGGTTCGTTCGAAATCATCGTGATGCGCGACGCTGCCAGCCTGCTCGGCGCCCGCGCATTCAGCGAAGGCAGCCTGTTGTCGAGTGCGCTGCTTTGGACAGTTTTCTTCGGTGGTTTGGCGACTTTGCTGGCCGTCAGCGGGCCACTGACCTTCGTGCGCAAGATCTTGCGCAAGTGGGGTATCTGGCTGCTGCTGGCCGCGTGTATCTGGCTGACCTGGAACCTGTTCGCCAAAGCCGACCTTGCGGCGTTGTGGGCGCAGGCCGGTGATGGTTCGATGCCGTTCGCCGTGGGCTTTGACATTGCGATCGCCATGCCGCTGTCCTGGCTGCCGCTGATTGCCGATTATTCGCGGTTCGGCAAGCGTGCGAAAAACGTCTTCGGCGGTACGGCGCTGGGCTTCTTTATCGGTAACTTCTGGCTGATGAGCCTGGGCGTGGCCTACACCCTGGCGTTCGCGCCGAGCGGCGAAGTGAATGCCTTGCTGCTGGCATTGGCCGGTGCAGGCCTGGGGATTCCATTGCTGCTGATTTTGCTGGATGAGTCGGAAAATGCCTTTGCCGATATTCACTCGGCGGCGGTATCCAGCGGGATTCTGTTGCGCTTGAAAGTCGAGCATCTGGCCTTGGCCATCGGCGTCATCTGCACGCTGATCGCCTGCCTGGCGCCATTGGCCCAGTACCAGAACTTCCTGTTGTTGATCGGTTCGGTGTTTGCGCCGCTGTTCGGCGTGGTGCTGGTGGATCATTTCATCCTGCGCAGGCGCAGCGCTCACGTAGCGTCAGCTGCATTGCGCTGGCCGGCATTGCTCGCCTGGTTGGGCGGGGTGAGCACCTATCATCTGCTGGCCAATCTCTATCCGGACATCGGCGCAACCCTGCCGTCGCTGGTACTGGCAGGGTTGCTGCAACTGCTGCTCGGTCGAGCCTTCAGCTACGGCCGGGAAACAGTTCAGGCTTGAGAATCCCGTTCAGGCGCGGGTAGGGGATCTTCAGTTCGACGTGGCCCAGTGCGTAAGGCGCAAGGGTACTCACTTCGTACTTGAGGATCACCCCGCCGTAGGTCAGCGCCACATTCTGGGTTTTCACGAAGGGCCAGCTCTTCACGAACTCCGGTTCCTGATCGAGCTTGGTGCTGATCAGCCAGCTGTTGTGCGCCACTTGGGCGGCTTTCCAGAACGCTTCTTCCTGCCCCGGAATCAACATATCCGACAGTGTCAGCACTTTATGCTGCTGACGTGAATAGTTGATGAAACCACGGCCCGGCGTGCCATGGGCACCGCCGGTGTCCAGGTAGCTGGATAATTCAACGATCACCAAGCCGTCATGCTGCTCACGTACCTTGGCTTGCAGGTAGCTGCTGTAGCGCGGCCCGGCACTGCTCAAGAACTGCTCGCGATACGCCGCCAGCGTTGGCGCTACGGGGGCTTCGGGTGAGGTGCGGGTCATTTGCAACAGGCGTTTTTCGATGATGCCGTCAAGTGCAGGCTCATCGGGGAAACGCAGCGTATCGATATTCACCAACGGGCATTCAGGGTTGGCACAGCCTGGTTTCAACTGTTCCGATGCGTCGCGGGTAGTTTCCAGCGGCGCCCGATAGTTGGGCTGGAACAAACTCTGGCAGGCGCCCAGGGTCAGGGCGATGGCGGCCACGGAGGCGATTTTAAAAAGCGACATGGGCGTCCTTCATAAAACAGGGAAAGGCGAAAAGTTACCCGCTTCGACTCTCAACGAAGCAGTCAGTTCGCCACTAAGCTAATTAGAGTTGGTTTCGCCCTCACCGTCTATCCCGCTGACTGGAAAGGGGCTGCATCAAACATCGCGGGCGCGTTAGGATGGCGCGAAGTCGAGGTTGCAAGTAACAAAAAGGAGCCTCGTAACGGATTTGTAGTAAACGAGGATTGTCATGACTGATTTTGCCAACGCCATTCCGACCGCCGTTGATATCGTTCGGCGCGAAAAGTGCTACGAGGGTTTCTACAAGCTCGACCGCGTGCACTTGCGTCATGAATTGTTCGCCGGTGGCATGAGTCGCGAGATCAATCGTGAACTGTTTGTTCGCCATGATGCGGTGTGCGTGCTGCCTTACGATCCGCAGCGCGATGAAGTGGTGTTGATCGAACAGTTTCGCGTCGGCGCCATGGGCAAGATCGATAACCCGTGGCTGATCGAACTGGTCGCCGGTCTGATCGACAAGGATGAAGTACCGGAAGAAGTTGCTCACCGCGAAGCGCAGGAGGAAGCTGGGCTTGTATTCGGGGCGCTCTGGCCGATGACCAAATATTTTCCATCGCCGGGCGGCAGTAACGAATTTGTGCATTTGTACCTGGGGCGTTGCGAGACAACCGGGGTTGGCGGCCTGCATGGGCTGGAGGAAGAGGCAGAAGATATTCGCGTCACGGTCTGGGCGTTTGAAGATGCCCTGCAAGCCGTACGCGACGGACGTATTGCCAACGCGCCAAGCATCATTGCCTTGCAATGGCTGGCTTTGAACCGCGTTGAAGTGAGGGGGTTATGGTCGTAAACAAGCTGCGCGATCGCTATCGGATCGACCTCGTGGGGCTGCAAGCCTCCTGCGAGGCCAACTACGCGCGCCTGATGCGACTGCTACCGGATATGCGTAGCGAACCGCAGGCGCGGCGCATTGCCGTGACCCATGGCGACCAGATGCTGGGCGTGCTGGCCCTCGAAGTGCTGCAGGTCTGTCCGTACACCACGACCCTGCAAATACGCCAGGAACACAGCCTGCCGTGGCTGCCGGTGCCTCAACTGGAAGTTCAGGTGTATCACGACGCGTGCATGGCCGAAGTGGTCAGCGCTGAACATGCACGACGCTTCCGGGGCATCTATCCTTACCCGAACGCCGCAATGCATCAGCCGGATGAAAAGGCTCAGCTCAATCTGTTCCTGGGGGAATGGCTGAGCCATTGCCTGGCTTGCGGTCACGAGTACGCTGTTGTGCGCTAAGAGCCCTGTGTAGTTGTGAACTGCGTCCGGTTCACAGATTTCCTCTTTTGATCGTCCCCCAGCATAATTGCGGCACTTACCCATCCCGTGATCACGCCCTGGGAGAACGCCTTGCCGAGCGTATCCACATTAACCACCGCCGATCCGGCGTTGCTGGTGCAACTCTCCGACAGCCATCTGTTTGCCGAGGCGAACGGGACATTGCTGGGCATGAATACCCGCGACAGCCTGCAACAGGTCATTGAGCTGGTATTGAAGCAGCAGCCGCAGATTGATCTGATGATTGCCAGTGGTGACCTGTCTCAGGACGGGACGCTGGAGTCGTATCAGCTGTTTCGTGACCTGACCCGGCAGATCGATGCGCCGGCCCGCTGGATTCCCGGTAATCATGACGAGCCACAGATCATGGCCGAGGCAGCGGTACAAAGTGCGCTGCTGGAGCCGGTGGTGGACATCGGCAACTGGCGGGTCACGTTGCTCGATTCGGCGGTGCCAGGGTCGGTGCCGGGGTATTTGCAGGATGAGCAATTGCAGTTACTCGCTCGCTCGTTGAGTGAGGCACCGGAGCGGCATCATCTGGTGTGTTTCCATCATCATCCGGTATCGATCGGGTGTGCATGGATGGAGCCCATTGGCTTGCGCAATCCAGAAGCGTTGTTTGCGGTGCTGGATCGCTTTCCACAGGTGCGAGCGGTGTTGTGGGGGCATGTGCATCAGGAAATTGACCAGGTGCGCAACGGTGTGCGCCTGATCGCATCGCCCTCGACCTGCATTCAGTTCGAGCCGGGCAGTGACGATTTCAAGGTGAGCGAGCAGGCGCCGGGGTATCGGTGGTTGCGGTTGTTGCCGAATGGCCAGCTCGAAACAGGCGTTGAGCGCGTCACCGGTTTCGATTTTCAGGTTGATTACGGCTCCAACGGCTACTGACAAAGCCCCTGTAGGAGCTGTCGAGTGCAACGAGGCTGCGATCTTTTGACTTTGTTTTTAAAAGCAAGATCAAAAAATCGCAGCCTCGTTGCACTCGACAGCTCCTACAGTAAACTGCGCCTCTTTACCCGACGCACAGGGCGCTCAAATGTCTGGTTCGATCCTTTATATCCACGGTTTCAACAGCGCGCCGGCGTCGAAAAAGGCCTGTCAGTTGATTAATGTGATGGAACGGCTGGGCTTGAGCGATCAGTTGCGTGTGCCGGCCTTGCATCATCATCCCCGCGAGGCCATCGGTCAGTTGGAGCAGGCGATTGCCGAGCTGGGGCGGCCGCTGCTGGTCGGCAGCTCACTCGGCGGCTACTATGCGACTCACTTGGCCGAGCGCCATTGCTTGAAAGCCCTGTTGATCAACCCTGCCGTCAGCCCGCACCGGATGTTCGACGGGTTCCTGGGGACGCAGAAAAATCTGTATACCGATGAGACTTGGGAATTGACCCACGACCACATAACGGCCCTGGCCGAGCTGGAAGTGCCGGCGCCCAAGGATCCGCAGCGGTTTCAAGTATGGTTGCAGACCGGCGACGAAACGCTGGATTATCGCCTCGCCCAGCAGTATTACCGGGCCTGTGCCTTGCGCATCCAGGCGGGCGGCGACCATAGTTTCCAGGGTTTTGCCGAGCAATTGCCGGCAATGCTGAGTTTCGCCGGCATCGGCGCAGATTTGTATCAGGCGATTGATTTCACTGCACTGTGATTTGTCGCCTCTTTTTCACCGAACACTCTTTTTACAGGCGGACGACGAGACCCCATGGCCACTCCCAGCGCTAGCTCTTATAACGCAGACGCCATCGAAGTCCTCTCGGGCCTCGACCCGGTGCGCAAACGCCCCGGCATGTACACCGACACCAGTCGGCCGAACCACCTCGCCCAGGAAGTCATCGACAACAGCGTCGACGAAGCCTTGGCCGGGCATGCGACATCGGTACAGGTCATCCTGCATGCCGATCACTCTCTGGAAGTCAGCGATGACGGCCGTGGCATGCCGGTGGACATTCACCCTGAAGAGGGTGTGTCGGGTGTCGAGCTGATCCTCACCAAGCTTCATGCGGGCGGCAAGTTTTCCAACAAGAACTACCAGTTCTCCGGCGGTCTGCACGGGGTGGGTATTTCTGTGGTCAACGCCTTGTCGACCGAAGTCCGGGTGCGTGTAAAACGCGACGGCAACGAATACCAGATGACTTTCGCCGACGGTTACAAAAAGACCGAGCTGGAAGTGGTCGGCACCGTCGGCAAGCGCAATACCGGCACCAGCGTGTTCTTTGCGCCGGACCCGAAGTATTTCGATTCACCGAAATTCTCCATCAGCCGCCTCAAGCACGTGCTCAAGGCCAAAGCCGTTCTGTGTCCGGGGCTGCTGGTCAGTTTTGAAGACAAGGCCACCGGCGAGAAAGTCGAATGGCATTACGAAGACGGCCTGCGCTCCTATCTGGTGGACGCGGTCAGCGAATTCGAACGCCTGCCGGACGAGCCGTTCTGCGGTAGCCTGGCCGGTAACAAAGAAGCGGTCGATTGGGCGTTGCTGTGGTTGCCCGAGGGCGGCGACAGCGTTCAGGAAAGCTACGTCAACCTGATCCCGACAGCCCAGGGCGGTACGCACGTCAACGGTCTGCGTCAGGGCTTGCTCGATGCGATGCGCGAGTTCTGCGAGTTCCGCAGCCTGTTGCCGCGTGGCGTGAAGCTGGCGCCGGAAGACGTCTGGGAACGCATTGCGTTCGTCCTGTCGATGAAAATGCAGGAACCGCAATTCTCCGGTCAGACCAAGGAACGCCTGTCATCCCGTGAAGCGGCCGCTTTCGTTTCCGGTGTGGTCAAGGACGCTTTCAGCCTGTGGCTCAACGCTCACCCGGAAACCGGCATGCTGCTGGCGGAACTGG
The DNA here is from genome assembly GCF_019218905.1 of Pseudomonas sp. PDM24. Taxonomy (NCBI): domain Bacteria; kingdom Pseudomonadati; phylum Pseudomonadota; class Gammaproteobacteria; order Pseudomonadales; family Pseudomonadaceae; genus Pseudomonas; species Pseudomonas sp. PDM24. The sequence continues at coordinate 353,569 of NZ_JAHUWR010000004.1, forward strand.
CGATCAACAACGCCGGCCGTCGTCTGAAGGCCAGCAAGAAGGTCGAGCGCAAGCGCATTACCCAAGGTCCGGCGTTGCCGGGCAAACTCGCCGACTGCGCCGGGCAGGACCCGATGCGTTCCGAGCTGTTCCTGGTGGAAGGTGATTCCGCCGGCGGTTCGGCCAAGCAGGCGCGGGACAAAGAATTTCAGGCGATCCTGCCGTTACGCGGCAAGATTCTGAACACCTGGGAAGTCGACGGCGGCGAAGTGCTGGCCAGCCAGGAAGTGCACAACATCGCCGTGGCCATCGGTGTCGATCCGGGCTCGGCGGACATCGCCCAGCTGCGTTACGGCAAGATCTGCATCCTCGCCGACGCCGACTCCGACGGTCTGCACATCGCCACGTTGCTGTGTGCTTTGTTCGTCCAGCATTTCCGTCCGCTGGTGGATGCCGGTCACGTCTACGTCGCCATGCCGCCGCTGTACCGTATCGACCTGGGCAAAGAAATTTACTATGCCCTGGACGAAGCCGAGCGCGATGGCATCCTCGATCGCCTGGTAGCCGAGAAGAAACGCGGCAAACCACAGGTCACCCGATTCAAAGGTCTGGGTGAAATGAACCCGCCGCAGTTGCGCGAAACCACCATGGACCCGAACACGCGGCGTCTGGTGCAGTTGACGCTGGAAGATTTCGACGCGACCTCGGAAATGATGGACATGCTGCTGGCGAAAAAACGCGCTGGTGATCGCAAGTCCTGGCTGGAGTCCAAGGGCAACCTGGCCGAGGTTCTGGGCTGATGCGATTTGGCTGGGCCCTGGCGTGTGCGTTGCTGCTGACTTCGGTAACGGTTTCGGCGGAGCCTGCGCCCGAGCTGCGCCTGTTATCCGAGCATGCCGTCGACGGCATGCGCGGCGGCAATCTGTCGGGGCTGGCCCAGTGCGGCAAGGATCTATGGACCGTTTCGGATCGGGACGATGATCAAATCTATCGCCTCGACACCCGCAACAACACCTGGCAAGCCGAAACCGTGCGCATCGACGTACCCGTGGCGCCCGATAGCGGTTTGCCTTGGGGCTTGCGTTCACGGACTTGGGTGGCATCGTTCGTGCGGGGCGGGAACCTGGATTTCGAAGGTATCACCTGCGACAGCGCCGGCAATCGTTACATCGTCAGCGAAGCGCACGCCGCGGTGCTGCAAGTTCCGCCAATCGGGCCTGCGTCCTGGCTGAAAATCTCGCCGATGCTGGTACGCGAAGCACGGGCCAGCGGTATGTTGCTGCACTTCAATGCATTGTTTGAAGGGCTGGCGATCAATCCGGCCGGTGACACGCTGTGGCTGGCCGCCGAACGCGAGCGCCGCGGTTTGCTACTGATCAAGCGCCAGCAAACGGTCTGGGACTGCAAGGGGGGTTGTGTGCTGCTGAGTGAGGCAGGGGTGGAGATGCAGCCAGCGCAATTTCCCAAGGCCAGAGCGCGCTCCCGGGATTTTGCCGATCTGTCATTGTTCGACGGCAAGCTGTTTACCCTTGAGCGCAACGTCTTTCAGGTTTGCCGCCGTGATGCAGTGACAGCCAAGGTGGAGCGCTGCTGGTCGTTTGCCGCCGAGGCCTTGCAGGAAAACCGTCGTTATTCACAGGCCTATGGGCTGGCGGAGGCGTTGATCGTGGACGCCGACGGCGCCTGGATCGGCATCGACAACAATAACGGTGCGCGAGCCGATGGCGAGGTACGCCCGATTGTCTGGCGCTTTGCTGCGCCTGAAGGTGGCTGGAGTGCCAAGCCATGAGTCCGCAACCGCCGGGCAAGCGCGCCGGTCGGGTGTTGATGGTGCTGGCCTGGTGCGCCGCGCTATTTCTGGCGACGCGGTTCTTCGGTCAGTGGGAGGAGCGTCAACAGAATCCCAACACCGTCGTCAGCTCTGAACAGGGCCAAGGCTTTATCGAAGTGAAGCTGATCGGCAACAGCCAGGGGCACTTTGTTGCTACCGGCCAGATCAACGGCCAGCCCGTGGAGTTCATGCTCGATACCGGTGCGACCGATGTGTCGATCCCGGCCGAAATGGCCGAGCGGCTGAAACTGGAAAAAGGCTTTGGGGTGACCCTGAGCACGGCCAATGGCTTGAGCGAGGGCTATCGAACCCGCCTCGACCGGCTGCAATTGGGCGACATCGTGCTGCGTGACGTTCGCGCGCTGGTGGCGCCCGGTTTGCACGGCAATCAGGTGCTGCTCGGTATGAGCGCACTGAACAAACTTGAATTTACCCAGCGCGGTGGCACCATGCTGCTGCGCCAGACAACGAACTGATGAGGCCCGCATGAGCGACTCCCTTGATCTCAGCCTGGACGGTGTAGAACGCCGGTCACTGGCTGACTTCACCGAAAATGCCTACCTCAACTACTCCATGTACGTGATCATGGACCGTGCCCTGCCGCATATCGGCGACGGCCTGAAACCGGTACAGCGGCGCATCATCTATGCGATGAGCGAGTTGGGGCTGGACGCCGATTCCAAGCACAAGAAATCGGCGCGTACCGTCGGTGACGTGCTCGGTAAGTTCCACCCGCACGGCGACTCGGCGTGCTACGAAGCCATGGTCCTGATGGCCCAGCCGTTCAGCTACCGCTACACGCTGGTCGACGGCCAGGGTAACTGGGGTGCGCCGGACGATCCGAAGTCCTTCGCCGCCATGCGTTACACCGAAGCGCGGCTGTCGCGTTATTCCGAAGTGCTGCTCAGCGAACTGGGCCAGGGCACCGCGAACTGGGGCCCGAACTTCGACGGCACGCTGGAAGAGCCTTTGGTGTTGCCGGCCCGTTTGCCGAACATCCTGCTCAACGGCACCACCGGTATCGCCGTGGGCATGGCCACCGACGTACCGCCGCATAACCTGCGCGAAGTCGCGACCGCTTGCGTGCGCTTGCTGGACGAGCCGAAAGCCACGGTCGAGCAGCTCTGCGAACACATCCAGGGCCCGGATTACCCGACCGAAGCGGAAATCATCACGCCGCGCGCCGACCTGCTGAAAATCTACGAAACCGGCAAGGGCTCGGTGCGCATGCGCGCCGTGTACCACATTGAAGACGGCGACATCATCGTCACCGCGCTGCCGCACCAGGTGTCCGGTGCCAAGGTGCTGGAACAGATCGCGGGCATGATGCAGGCCAAGCCCTCCAAGGCTCCGCAGATCGCTGACCTGCGCGACGAGTCCGACCACGAAAACCCATGCCGCATCGTGATCATTCCCGGTGCCCGCAAAAACTTCGATCACGACGCGCTGATGCAGCACCTGTTCGCCAGCACCGAGCTGGAGTCGAGCTACCGGGTCAACATCAACATCATCGGTCTGGACGGCAAGCCGCAGTTGAAAAACCTGCGGGCCTTGCTGGTCGAGTGGCTGGAGTTCCGGGTGCAGACCGTGCGTCGTCGTCTGCAATTCCGCCTGGACAAGGTTGAGCGTCGCCTGCACCTGTTGGACGGTTTGTTGATCGCTTACCTCAATCTGGATGAAGTGATTCACATCATCCGCACCGAGGAACACCCGAAAGCCGCACTGATCGAGCGTTTCGCCCTGAGCGAAATCCAGGCCGATTACATCCTCGACACCCGTTTGCGTCAGTTGGCGCGACTGGAAGAAATGAAGCTGCGTGCCGAGCAGGATGAACTGCTCAAGGAACAGGCCAAGCTGCAAGCCCTGCTGGGCAGCGAAGCCAAGCTGAAAAAGCTGGTACGCACTGAACTGATCAAGGACGCCGAAACTTACGGCGACGACCGTCGCTCGCCAATCGTCGAGCGTGCAGAAGCCAAGGCCTTGACCGAGCACGATCTGCTGCCGAACGAGAAAGTGACTGTAGTTCTGTCGGAAAAAGGCTGGGTTCGCTCTGCCAAGGGGCACGAAATCGACGCCACCGGGCTTTCCTACAAGGCCGGAGATGGTTTCAAGGCCTTAGCGCCCGGTCGCTCCAACCAGTTTGCGGTGTTTATCGACTCCACCGGTCGCAGTTATTCGGTCGCGGCCCACACCTTGCCCTCGGCCCGAGGCCAGGGCGAACCGCTGACCGGCCGCCTGACGCCGCCGCCAGGGGCGAGTTTCGAATGTGTGCTGATGCCTGAAGACGATTCGCTGTACGTGATCGCCTCCGACGCCGGTTATGGATTCGTGGTCAAGGGTGAAGACCTGCAAGCCAAGAACAAGGCGGGCAAGGCCTTGTTGAGTTTGCCGAACAACGCCAAAGTGATTCTGCCGCGTCCGGTAGCCGATCGTGAGCACAACTGGCTGGCCTCGGTGACCACCGAAGGTCGCCTGCTGATTTTCAAAATCAGCGATTTGCCACAATTAGGTAAAGGAAAAGGGAATAAGATCATCGGGATTTCCGGTGAACGTGTTGCCAGTCGCGAAGAATATGTCACGGACATTGCCGTTTTGCCGGAGGGTGCCACTTTGGTGCTGCAGGCCGGAAAACGTACCTTGTCACTGAAGGCGGACGACCTCGAACACTACAAAGGTGAGCGTGGACGTCGCGGTAACAAACTGCCACGTGGCTTTCAGAGGGTTGATGCGCTGTTCGTCGAAAACCTCAATTAAGCGTCCTAGAGCGCTCGATCTACGATTTAACGCGTAGATCGACGCTTTGCCGCTGGAGTCGGAACGCATATTCACGGATGATATGGCCTTTCAAGCGCCGGCGTAGCCGAGCGTTCTTCATATTTTTTGAGTATTTTCACTGTGGTTAGCCTTGTGGCAGCCACCTGGATGGGACGATGACTGCTCTGCGCCTTCCTTTTATTTTGATGCTCGCCGGCGTACTTGGCCTGGCGGGTTGCAGCGTTCACCAACCGGTGTCGCTGTATCAGCTGGACAGCGGAAGTCCGGCTCAGCCTGCGCAAAGCGCTGGCATGGCGGTATTGCTGGGCCCGGTAACGGTTGCCGACTATCTGCAACGCGAAACCTTGTTGCAGCGTCAGCCCGATGGCAGCCTGCAAGCTTCGGCTGATGGTCGTTGGGCGGGTAGCCTGTCTTCCGACATCGATCAGCTGTTGCTGCGTCAGGTCGCCGGCCATCTGGACAGCCAGCGCGTTGTCCTGGCACCGGCGACATTAGGCTTCACGCCGGATGTTCAGGTGCTGCTGACGATCACGCGACTGGACTCGGGTGCATCGCAACCGGCGATCCTTGATGCCCAATGGCGGCTGATTGACCGTCGTGGTCAGGTGCGTGATAACCGCATCATTCATCTGCAGGAACAGCACACCGGCGGGACTGCGGCTCAGGTTCAGGCTCAGGGTGTGTTGCTGCAGCGTCTGGCCGAGCAGCTGTCGACGGCGCTCAAGCCGCTGGCTAACCAGCCGCCGATCGCCGAAGCGCCACGCAAGCAGGCTGCCAAGCCTGTGGCACCGGCAGCAGCGCCGGAGAAGCAGCCGAAAATCCCGATGGCTTCGCCGATTCGCACGGATATGGAAGTGTTCAGGTTCTAAGCCTGGATTGATCCAAAGCAAAGCCCGCCATTGATGCGGGCTTTGTTGTTTCTGCGGAATGAGAAATCCAGCGTGGCTGCTGGCCTCTTCGCGGGCAAGCCTCGCTCCTACAGGAATGGGTCAGTCTCTGTTTGCGCGGCCCCGTAGGAGGGAGGCTTGCCCGCGAAGGCGTCGGGACAGGCAATAAAAAGCCCGCAGACGATCACTCATCTGCAGGCTTCTTTACAGCAGGGCTAAGGCTTACGTCCGGCGTTCGTGCATCCGTGCCAGTTGCCGTTCCAGCATCGACGGATAAGGCTCCATCAAGCGCTCTACGCAACATGCACCTTCAGGGCTTGCGATCGGGCGGATCCGCGCACGCTGGCGAATCAGCGCGTCGTCACTGATCTTGCGCTCAACCAGCAGCAGGTTGCGGCTGTGTTGCGACAGGGCCAGTGCATCCTGAGCGGTTTCAGTCAGCAGCAAATCGATCTGGCTCAAGCCGAACAACTCGTCACCCAGCGTCAGACCCAGCTGCAATTGCAGGGTGATGCCGCTGTCGGCGACTTCGATCTGCAACTGATGACCCAAGGCACGCAGCAACTCGCCGCAGCAGATGGCATTGGTCAGGTAATCGTCGCCGCTGTCTTCGGTGTGGAACAGCATCAGCGTGCTGCCATCGTTCAGGGTGTGCAGTTCGCTCTGGTAGAGCGACGCGGCCTGATCGAGGCAATCGCGGTAGCGTTTCAGCAGCTCTTCCAGACGTGCGCGGGGCAGGCGGCGCAATTGATCTTGCGCACCCAGCTGCACGGCCAGTACCGCGCTGTGCTGCGGCAGGTTCGATACCTTCGATTTTACGACTGGTTTCGGTGTGCTGTCTGTCGCGTCGTCACGCAGATCGGCAAACGGATCTTCGTCGTCCTCATCGTCCTCGACGGTGCTGACTATGCGTCGTGGCGCAGGCTTGAGACCTGCCACCGGTCGGGTTTCATCGAAGCTCGGATCACGCAGGTTGCGCACTTCGAAGGCTGGATCGGTCTCTTCGTCGTCATCGCTGTCGTCGAACTCGGGCTCCGGAACAGGCTCCGGTTCGGCCGGCTCTGGTGCGAAATTGGCGTGTAGCTGACGAGCGAGATCGCCAACTTCATCCTGACGCTCGGTGGCCGGGGTGTATTCGTCGATATTGCGCAGCCACACCCGCAATTGCAGCAGTGGTGTGGAGATATTGCGCCCCAGGCGCAGGCTCAAGGCCAAGGACAGCGCCAACAGAATCGCACTCAGAATGCCCATGCTTTGCAGGCTGATGGTCATCGGCTGCTGAAACTGGTCCATGTCCAGGCTGATGCGCAGTTGCCCGGCGGTCACGTCCTGAAAGGTGATCTTGCTCTGGTACATGCCCTCGGCTTCGCCCAGCAGGCTATGCTTGGGACGCTGACCGGCTTCGGCGAGGATGCGGTTATCCACGCTGTAAATGGCAGCATGGGCCACCAGTTTGTTCTTGGTCAGGTTGTTGAGCAGCACGTTCAGGCTGAGGATGTCATTGGACACCAACAGTTCCGTGGCCGAGGTCGCGGTCTGGGTGGTCAGGCTTTCGCCCAGGGCATCCGCCTGCTCGTGCATGGCCTGCTTGAACTGCAAACCCATCACGCAGGCATAGATCACCAGGGCCAGAGCGACCAGGATCACGTTATGGCTGGCAATGCGCAATGCGATCGGTACACGGCGATGACGCAGTGCCCGGAAGATCAGCAGAAAGAAGTTATCGGTTTTTACTGGCGTGGGCCGGTTCACTTGAGCTCGGCTCTTTGTCCGTGAAGTTGACGCGCAGTATAGCGACAGGCCCTAGGCCGTCAAAGCGCTCGCGGTGCCCGATGGTCACTGAAAATGGGTAGAATGCGGTTTTTTTCCACCTGCGGGGGTGCGCCTTGCGCGAAATCGTCCTGATAAACATCACGGGAGTCGACCGTCCGGGTCTGACTGCGGCCATTACCGGCGTTCTGGCCCAGGGTGGTGTGAACATTCTCGACATTGGTCAGGCGGTGATCCACGACACCCTGTCGTTTGGCATCCTGGTTGAAATTCCCGATACCGAACAAGGTAACTCGGTGCTCAAGGACATCCTGTTCAAAGGCTATGAGCTTGAGCAACAAGTGCGTTTCACGCCGGTGTCCGAAGAGGATTACCAGCAGTGGGTCGGCAATCAGGGCAAGAAACGCCACATTGTCACCCTGCTGACCCGCAAAGTGACCGCCGAGCAATTGCAGCGCGTAAGCTCGATCACCGCCAAATATGGGCTGAACATCGATCATATCGATCGCCTGTCCGGGCGCATGCCGTTGGACACCCCTGCCGACAAGGGCAAGGGCTGCATCGAGTTTTCCGTGCGCGGCGAGGCGGCGGATCCGCAAGCGCTGCGGGCCGAATTCCTCAGCGTCGCTCAAGAATTGAACGTCGACATCGCTTTCCAGGAAGATTCACTGTTCCGCCGTAACCGCCGTCTGGCGGTGTTCGACATGGACTCGACGCTGATCGAAGCCGAAGTCATCGACGAACTGGCCAAGGCCGCCGGTGTGGGTGACCAGGTGTCTGCGATTACCGAACGGGCGATGGCCGGCGAGCTGGACTTCCGCGCCAGCTTCAAAGAGCGCCTGGCCTTGCTGCAAGGTCTGGACGTCAGCGTGCTGGACTCCATCGGCGCCTCGCTGCGCCTGACCGAAGGCGCCGAAACCCTGTTCGCCGAACTCAAGCGTCTGGGCTACAAGACGGCGATTCTGTCGGGCGGCTTCACCTACTTCGCCAAGCAACTGCAGGCCAAGCTGGGCATCGACTATGTATTTGCCAACGAACTGGAAGTGGTCGACGGCAAGGTGACTGGCGTGGCGGTCGAGCCGATTGTCGATGCGCAACGCAAGGCGGATCTGCTGCGTGAGCTGGCGCATAAGGAAGGTTTGCGTCTGGAGCAGACGATTGCCGTCGGTGACGGTGCCAACGACCTGCCGATGCTGGCGATTGCCGGGCTGGGTGTAGCGTTCCGTGCCAAGCCGTTGGTCAAGCAATCGGCGAAACAGGCGATTTCCACCCTTGGGCTGGATGGCGTGCTGTATCTGCTGGGCTTCCGGGATCGCGACGGGCAGCTCTGAGTTTCAGGTTGTCTGGGCGGGCCTCTTCGCGGGCAAGCCTCGCTCCTACAGGGTTTGCGCGGACCCGTAGGAGCGAGGCTTGCCCGCGAACGCATCACCGCCGATCAAATGCCGGACGCTCAAAGCGACTTCCACAACGAATCAAATTCTTCCGCTACCCCGACCACGCCGCTCCCCGCGGCGTTTTCGTTTCTGGCGGTTTCAAGCGAACGGTAGGCAAACTGATTGAAGCTGTTGGTGCTCGCCACCCGACGCTCCAGCCCGGCCCGGCGTTCCTCGCCGTTGGTATTGATCAACACCTTATTGCCTTCCTGGAACGGCAGGCGCGGCGTGAGCAGGGTGGCCGGCAGGTCGATGGCACTGATGGCGGGCAGCAACAGCCCACGCAAGTACTGGCTGTGCTCGTCGTGGGAGCGTATCAGCTGCAGGCCGCAGGGTTCGGCGCAAGGCGCGACTTGCTCGATACCCATCTGCGTGCCGCCGCCCCGCACCTGGCGGATCCAGCGCACCACTGCAATGCTCCAGCCTTGACCGGCGACATCCTCGATACCGACCATTTCGCCAGCCTGTAGCTCGGCGGGCACCGCGCCGGGCCAAGCCAGGCAATAGCCGCCAGGACTGTGATTGATCACCGGCAGCGCATAGGTCGGGAAATGCTGCTGGCGGTCGGATGCCTCGTGGCTGTCATCGTTTTGAAGGTGCGGGTATTCGATCTCTTCGTAGGGAAGCAGCGTGTCTGCCGTGCCATGAGGGGCGGCGTCGAAGGCGTGGCGCCATTGGTCTTTGGCGCGAGCTGTCGGGTCGGTCGCCGAGAACTGCGCGGGGCGGGCGCCGGGTTTTTTCAGGATGTCGTTGAACGAGCGTTGCCCGCCCAGATAAAAGTGCAAAGCGCTCATACCCACGCACAGGGTCAACGTGCCGTGGCCGACAGTGCGCTGGAAACTGCGCTCGGCGGCCTGGCCCCAGGCGGCATGCAGGTGTTGCAGCGTATCCAGATTCAGCCCCACCGGCACGGGCAACGGCGAGACCTTGTCGGCCGACTGCTGCAGATGGTTTTCGATGGCCATGACCAAGGGTTGCGAGTCGATCCCCAGCAAACGCTCCTGTTGTTCGGCGAGGAATTTGGAGCGGTAGCGCGGCCCGGTGTCGAGATCCGGGGCGATGGCAAACAGCCCGTTTTCCGGTTTGGCCGGTTGCAGCTTGATCCACTGGCTCCAGGGTTCGAGCACCTCGGCGAGCCGGGCGATCTGGTTCTGGCGCAGCTGATTGCAGCGTGAAGCACCCAGCAGAAGGGCGACGACGTAGGTTTGCTCGATGCTCAGCTTTTGCGTCTGGCTGGCCAGTTCATCGCGCACACTCAGATTTTGCAGTTGGAACTGACAGCCAATCCGATACAGCTGATGCAGTTCCAGCCACAGATTTTCGGGCACCGGGCAATAGAGTTCAGTGGCGCGGATCAATGCGCCGTTCAGGCAATGGATTGCCCGCTGCAAAGCCTGGGTCAGCAGCGGCGCGCGATCTTTACTGAAGCGCGGCGTGACGCGAATGACGATTTGCTTGTAGCCGATCGCCAAGTGGCTCTGCAGCGCCTGGCAAAGGTTGGCGATCTTGCGCGAGCGCTCGTCGAGCACAATGGTCTGATGCAGGAAATGCCGCTCCAGGTGCTTGCAGACGTAATACACCTCGGGCCGCAGCAGTTCGAGCAATTGCAGGCGATTGTCGCTGGGGGTGAGCAGTTGATTAAGTTCGCTCAAGCCTTGATACAACTGGCGAGCGGTTTCGCCGATGTTGGCTTTGGGCAGGTTGGCGATCCAGCGCTTGAGATCGCGAGGCGTGGCTTCGCAGAAAGACAGACGCGACTGCGTCGGGATCGGTGCGCGTAGCAGCAGGACAGGATTGGTCTCATTCATGCCGTAGACAAACTCCGACCGGGAAATGGGCAGTGAATGACTTGACTGTAGCAGCTATGAGCGCTGGAGGGAGTATCGCGATATCTGCGTCACGCTTGCCTTCGGCAGCACCTACAGGGGGATGCGCCGCCCGGAAGAAATTCGGGGCGGCGGGCCCGGGATCAGGCGCTTGGCAAGCCGATGCCTTGGCCCATCTGTACGGGCGAAAGAGCGCCCAGTCCTTCAGCCCATTTCACTTGATCCGGCCCGAACAGCACGACAGCCGTAGAGCCGAGTTTGAAGCGACCCAGCTCCGCGCCTTTTTCCAGATGGATCGGCGCACGGGCGGCTTCATCGTAACGGAAGGTTTTCAGCTCGCGTTTTGGCGGCGTGATCAGCCCGGCCCAGACAGTTTCGATCGACGCCACAATCATCGCACCCACCAGCACTACGGCCATCGGGCCACGTTCGGTGTCGAAAATGCACGCCACACGCTCGTTGCGCGCGAACAGCTCCGGTACGTTTTCAGCGGTGGTCTGGTTGACCGAGAAGATGCGGCCTGGGATGTAGATCATCTCGCGCAGAGTGCCGGCCAGCGGCATGTGCACGCGGTGGTAATCCTTGGGCGACAGGTAAATGGTGGCGAAGTCACCGCCCATGAATGGCGCTGCGTTGGCCGCGTCACCCCCCAGCAGTTCCAGCACGCTGAAGCTGTGGCCCTTGGCCTGGAAAACGCGACCGTGTTCGATCGGGCCGAGCTGGCTGACGGCGCCATCGGCCGGGCTGAGGATCGCGCCTGGGGTTGGGTCCAGCGGGCGAGCGCCGTCTTTCAAGGCACGAGTGAAGAATGCATTGAAGTGCTCGTAAGCCGTCAGGTCTTCGACCAGTGCCTGGGACATGTCCACTTGATAACGCTTGGCGAACCAGGCGGTAAGGGCGTTCTTGAACCAGCGCACGCGGCATTCGGCAATGCAGCCGGCCAGTCGTGAGAGCAAGTGATGGGGCAGCAGGTATTGGCTGAGGATAAACAAACGCTTATTCATTAACTGTCCTTAAAAACCTTAAATCTCTACGGGCGTGTCGGGATGGTTGCCCCATTCGCCCCAAGAGCCGGCGTAGCCTTTGACTCGCGGATAACCGAGCGACTTGGCTACTAGATACGTGAAGCCAGAGCGATGGTGGGTCTGGCAGTGGGTAATGACTTCTTTGTCTTTGGTTATACCGAGTTGTTCCAGGATTTTTGGCATGTCGGTGCGGATGCGCAGGTTGCGTGCCTGATCCATGCCGGCTGTCCATTCGAAATTGACCGCGCCCGGAATGTGCCCGCCCTTGGCCGCCAGCACTTTCTCGCCGGAGTATTCCTGCGGCCCGCGTGCGTCCCAGATCGCCAGGTCAGCGGCACCGAGACGGCTTTGCAGGTATTCGCGGGTGGCGGTGGGTTCGTCGTGCAGGGTCAGGGCGACTGGTCCACCGACCGCTGGCGGGATCTGGATCGACATGGGCATGCCTTCCGCCAGCCAGGCCTTCAGGCCACCATCTATATAGTGATATTTGCTGTGGCCGATGACGTCCAGCAGCCAGATAAAGCGCCCGGCCCAACCGCCGCCTTCGTCGTCATAGACGACATAGACCGCATCGGGGTTGTGTCCCAGTTCGCCGAACAATGCTTCAAGCGCGGCTTGGGTCGGCAGCAGGCCTGGCGCAGGCGCCTGACCCAGTTGAGTGCGTTTTGGATCGACAAAGCGTGCCCCGGGGATATGCCCTGCGGCATAGCGGGCGCTGCTGGTCAGGTCCACCAGAATCAGTTCGCGGGAGTCGAGACGCGGGAGCAGGTCGCTCGGCTCGATCACCAGCGCCAAGCCAGAGAAGTCAGACATGTGAGGTCTCCAGAGCACAAAGGGGAGGATTGTAGCGCAGCGTCATGAGGGCCTGTTATCAGTTATTTCGGCACAGGAAACAACGTGGCTTGTAGCAGCTGTCGAGCCCCAGCGAGGCCGCGTTCGGCTGCGTAGCAGTCGTAAAATCAGAGATTGCGGTATATCAGGCAGACCGAATTCGCCAGGTTCACGGCTGCTTCGCAGCCGAACGCAGCCTCGCTGGAGCTCGACAGCTGCTACAAAGAGTGCGTCGCGGCTTAACTGGCTAGCGGTGGCTAAAGCTGTGCAGGGCTTTTTCAATGCACTGCGCGGTTTTGCCGAACGCCTGCACGGTGATTTCCGAGAACGGCCCGCCGCCCTGATCCGCCACCACGATCATGATCACCCGACCATTGTTGACCAGGGAGCGCAGCAGCAGGTGTTCACCGCTGAACTGCGAACGCAGGCTCGCCGGCAACAGGGCCGAGAATTGGGCGTTGTTGGCTGGCGTCAGGCGCACCTGGGCCTGTTGTGCGAGCAGACGCTGCAGCACCGCACTCTGGCTGACCACCAGGTTCAGGCCGGCCACTTCTTTGGGCAGCCCGGCAATCTGGTGCACCCGCAGACTGGCGTGTGTGCGATCGGCCATCAGGATCATCACTCGCCGCATGCCACACGCCACCAGGGCATCTCGGGCCGATGTGGTCAAGTGCATGGCATTGGTAAACCGGCTCGGCTCCACCAGCAATTCGGCGCATTGTTTACGCCACTTCGCCAGGTCTTCGGCGGTGGGCGCCGGGGCCGGCAGCAAGCCGGCGTGAACGCGGTTCATGCCCGCCGGCCAGATCAATGTTTCGGCTGGGTGCCAGAGGTCCGGCATGGCATGTTGCCGGGCGCTGTTGGCGGCCTGTTGGTGCAACTGTTGCTGCACTTCATCCATCGGCATTTGCAGATAAAGGCTGGTCAGGTACTGCCAGCGTTCACAGTGCGGACTGTCCCAGGCCTGTTGTGCCGACAACGCCAGACCATTGGCCAGCAGCACGGTGTTGGCGGGCTGATTAAGCCAGCGCCGCAACGTCGGGTCGTCATCGAGACGATTCTGTTGGCGTAGCGGGTGATCATCGTCCCGTGCAATGCGCAGGACTTTCACCAGTTCGCGTTGTTCATTGAGCAGCAGCCGATAACCCTGCTGGACCCAGATCGGCAAACGCCAGACATCCACCAGCGCCATACAGATTTCCAGCAGACGCACGCCGAACAATTGCTTTTCGACTTTGCGCGCCGACTCGCCTTTATGGATGACCCGCAGTTCCCATTCTTCAAGCATCTGCGGATGGGTCAACGCCATGGGCCACAGTGGCGAAAGAAACAGCAGGCTGCCCCAGTGGATGTCCTGCCACAACCGCGCCAGGCGACTGGCAAAAAAACCATTGGCCTGTTGAGTGGCGTGCTGACTGATCAGCTGAAGCTGGCGCAGGGCAACGGGGATCTGCGATTGGGGTTCGGCGGGCAAGCGCTCGAGCAATTCTTCGGTGCGTTTCAAACCGAGGCGATTAATTGCCACTTCAAGATTTTCAGCGGGCGTGGCCATGCTGCCATGAGTGTGGCGATTGGCTTCGCGAATCACACTCAAGGCCAGGGCCGGGCTGTCCTGCATCATTTCGGCAATGTCGCGCAGCGAGCTGCGGCTATCGCGGATGGCTTTGCAGACGCGGTCGTGACTGGCTTGCGGAACCGGCAGGCGCACACCATCGAGCAGCTTGACCCAGCCTTCGAGCGTGGTCGGTTTTGGCGTTGGGACGTTCGTTTCGTTAGCCATGTCTGGACGCTGCTTTACCTATCCCTGCGTGGGCCAAATTGGCTTTTCGCCTTATCTGGCTATAGTCTGGCGCAGTTTTGCCGATAAGGAGAAGAAGAGATTTTTTAACTTCCGAATATGACCTTGAACCCGACTCAGTAAGTGCTCTCCTACCTATGGCTAAAATTATCGGCATCATCGTCGTATTCGCGAGCGTGCTCGGCGGATACGTGCTTTCCCACGGCAAGATTGCCGCCCTCATTCAGCCTTTCGAGGTGATGATTATCGGTGGCGCGGCCCTTGGTGCATTCCTGCAGGCCAACCCCGGTCATATGACGATGCACGTGCTCAAGAAGTCTTTGGGCATGTTCAGTTCGCGTTTCAACCACACCTTCTACCTGGAAGTGTTGGGGCTGATTTACGAGATCCTCAACAAGAGCCGTCGCGAAGGCATGATGGCAATCGAAGGCGACATCGAAGATGCCGCCGCGAGCCCGATCTTCGCCAAGTACCCGGCAGTCCTGAAAGATGACCGCATGACGGCGTACATCTGCGATTACCTGCGCATCATGTCCTCCGGCAACATGGCTCCCCATGAGCTTGAAGGCTTGTTCGACATGGAACTGACCAGCCTCAAGGAAGACCTGGACCACCCCTCCCACGCCGTCAACGGCATCGCCGATGCCATGCCGGGTTTCGGTATCGTTGCGGCGGTATTGGGTATCGTGGTGACCATGGCTTCGCTGGGTGAAAGCGACCAGAAAATGATTGGCTTGCACGTAGGTGCGGCTCTGGTAGGTACCTTCTTCGGTATTCTCGCGGCCTATGGTTTCTTTGGCCCGCTGGCCCACGCTCTGGGCCACGATGCCAAGGAAGAACTGAACGTCTACGAAGCCATCAAGGCCTCGCTGGTGGCTTCGGCTTCCGGCATGCCGCCATCGCTGGCAGTGGAATTCGGTCGCAAGGTTCTGTACCCGGCGCACCGTCCTAGCTTCGCTGAGCTGGAACAAGCGGTTCGCGGTCGCTAAGTCATGGAAAATAACCAGCCGATAATCATCAAGCGCGTCAAAAAGTACGCGGGCGGGCATCACGGGGGCTCCTGGAAAATCGCCTTCGCGGACTTCGCGACGGCGATGATGGCGTTCTTCCTGGTGTTGTGGCTGTTGTCCACGGCAACGCCGGAACAGAAGATCGCCATTGCCGGTTACTTCAAGGACCCGGTCGGTTTCAGCGAAAGCGGCACGCCATACATCATCGATCTGGGCGGCTCGCCGACCCTGGCACCGGAGAACACCCTCAACCCCGAGGTGAAATCCCAGCCTCAGCCGGACAAGGTGACTATCGACTCCGAACAGGTCGAAGGCATGGCCGAGCAGGTTGAGAAAGAGCGCCTGGAATTGCTGCTGCAAGAGTTGCAGAACAAGGTCGAAGAAAACCCGCAGTTGCAGAAGTTCAAGGACCAGATTCTCTTCGAAATCACCCAGGACGGTTTGCGTATCCAGATTGTGGACGCCGAAAACCGCCCGATGTTCGACTCCGGCAGTGCGCGTCTGAAGCCGTATTTCGAAGACATCCTGCTGGCCATGGCCGACACCATCAAAGCGGTGCCGAACAAGATCAGCATCAGCGGCCACACCGATGCCAAGCCGTACTCGGGCACCGGCGACTTCGGCAACTGGGAACTCTCGGCCAACCGTGCGAACGCGGCTCGCCGTGCATTGATCGCCGGCAGCTATCCGGACGCTCAAGTAGCGCGAGTCGTGGGTTATGCCTCGTCGGCGCTGTTCGACCGGGAAAACCCGTTCAACCCGGTCAACCGCCGCATCGACATCGTCGTGCTGACCAAGAAAGCCCAGCGTGCCATCGAAGGTTCGCAAGGTGTAGAACCTGCGCCAGTGCCGACGCAAGGGCAGGGCGGCCCGGGCGAAGTGCCCACGCCGCCAGCCGATCCGAATGCCTTGCCGGCGGATAAGGAACCGTTGCCGGCGCATGAGCTTCGTGAGCGGTTGAATCTGTTTGATGATCCGGTGCCGAAGCCGGGTGAGCCACGGAAGCAGTGACCCACGAAAAAGCCGCGAATGATCGCGGCTTTTTTGCGCCTGTCAGAAACCACGTCGGATGCGGTTCTTGAGTTGGTCATGGAACAACTCGGCGTTGCCTCTGTAGGTGCGGTAAAGGGATTCGTTGATCGAGCCCAGCGTCATTGAGCGCTTGGTCGCCACTTCTTCACGATAGGCATCAATGAAAAACTCCAGATCCTTGTCGGTGCTGAGCTTTGGCCATTTATCGAGGTACAGCGGCAGTTCCGCCGGTCCGGTCTTGAATGAGCATATCCGTCGGTTGCTGATGGTCGCTTCACCGATTTCGAACGGCACCCACCACGACAGCGCGGTCTTGTCCGAGACTATCGCCAGCAGGTGCGTGCACTCGGTGATGTTGCGGGTGATGACCCCGGTGATGTCGTCAGTGGTCTGTGATTCCGGATCCAGCACGTCGAAATAGGTCTTGATGTTGGCCCGAATCAGACGGGTGCTGATGGCGATGGCGTGGGACCGATCGGTATGGCGGTAGCTGATAAACACTGGCATCAGAAATGTCCCTTGATTGCGAGTTCACGGTAATAGGCGCCGAGGGCGGTGAGGCGGCAACCGGTGGAATGGATGGCGGCGTAGTACATGTGTTCGGCGTCCATCGGTTCGATCAGGCTGTGGCGATTGCACTTTTGCAGTTGGGCGAAGACTTCGCCGTGTTCTGGATTGAACGTGGCTTCGGTAGGTTCGTAGCTCGGATCGAGGGCAAACATTGATTCCGCCTCTTCGAACCAGTCGGGCAGTTTGCGCAGGATCTCTTTGGGGATCAGCGGCGAGACTTCTCGCAATGAAATGAACTGCGACACATTGGTCTTGAACACCGGGCGCTGTTCCCACGCGTCTAGAGCGTTGTCGACGAATGAATAGAGGCTGCCTGGAGTTATCTTTCCCAATATGTTCGCGGCGCCACCGTGCAGTGCTTGCAGCAACAGCCCTGTGAAGACGCCGTGGTTGGCGCCTTCCATTGCCGGCTCTGCCTTTTTGCACGCGGTGAGGATGGTCATGCCTTCGCACACCATGCTGCTTTCGCTGCGTAGCGCCCGCACTTCGCCCGCCGAGCCCGCCTGGCAGCAGTCGAGAATAATCACTTTGTTTTTGATTTTTGCGGCTTTGGTCGCCCAATTCAGGATGTCGCTGATGCGAATTCCATCCTTGGCGGATTTGTAGTCCTGGGGGATCAGCATGCCTTCGTCCGTATCGACGTCGAAGTTGCCGTGTCCGGCGAAATACAACAGTGCAACGCTGCAATCGCCTGAAAACAATTCCTGGATATGCCCTTCGAGCTTTTCACGGCTCAGATAATCTTCGGCGGAGGTCAGGACCAGGTTCTTGAAATTCGGATCGCCATTGGCGTCGGTTTTAAGCACCGAAGCCATGGCCATCGCGTCGTTATTGCAACCACTCAATTGTGAAACATGGCTGTAGTTATTAATGCCGATGAACAGTCCCTTGCGCATGGTTCAGCCCGCCGCGTGAGTGCGAATGGCACTGATGATGCTGTTGGTGTTCCACGCGCACTCCGCGTGCGCCGCCCGGCGTACCACCGTGGAAATCCGTTCGGCGCCAAACGGCTTTATCGCAATGATGACCTTGCCCATTCGCCTGGCGATCTCGATTTCCTTGTTGATCCACTTGCTGTAGGTCGAATACATCCCCGCCATGATCAGCACTGCCGAGCAGAGCCGAATCTTGTTTTCGATGGCTTCTTCAAGTTGTTTGTCGGTTTTCGCGCCGATGATCGGGTTGTCCGGTGGCACCGAAAAATTCTTGAACGTGAAGCCGGGCTTCGCATTGAGCAGGCGAACCAGATTGTCGTGGGCGTCTGAGTAGTTCCACGAGTGGCTGATGAACAAGTGATAGGTTTGCATGGCTGTCCCTCGGTATCGCCAGAGATGCGATGAGGGCTCGAATGTATGCACTTGAGTGGCCGCAACAAGGCCTTGGCGGTTAAAGAGACGCGTCCTTCAGGCAGGCGCGAAGAAACCTTACAGAGAGGTCTGACGTTTAACTGAGGGAGTTTTTGCAGGACGCCACGAACGACCTACCGCCCCGTAATAGTCAGGGGCGGTTGGCACGTCTGTTTAATAGCTGCTTTCAGGCAAACTGGCGATGATCGAGCGGTAGCTGTTCATCCGCTGCTGCTGCACGCGGCCTTCTTCCAATGCCTTGAGCAGGGCGCAACCCGGCTCGCGGTCGTGCTTGCAGTCGCGAAAGCGGCAGGTGCCGATCAGGTCGTTGAACTCGATGAAGCCGGCTTCGACGTCGGCACGGCTGACGTGACCCAGGCCGAATTCGCGGATACCCGGGGAGTCGATCAACTCACCGCCACCGGGGAAGTGGAACAGTCGCGCGGTGGTGGTGGTGTGGGTGCCTTGGCCCGACAGCTCGGACAGCGGGCCGACGCGGGTATCGACTTCCGGCAGCAGGCTGTTGACCAGCGACGACTTGCCAACGCCGGATTGGCCGACGAACACGCTGATGTGCCCGTCCAGCTGCTTTTGCAACTGTTCCATGCCATTACCGTGGTGGGCCGACACTTCCAGCACCGGGTAACCCAGCGTGCGGTAAACCGCCAGCAAGGCATTCAGCGCCGGGGCGTTCTGCTCGTCGATCAAGTCGAATTTGTTCAGCAACAGCAACGGCCGAATACCGGCGTGTTCCGCAGCGACCAAGTAACGGTCGATCAGGTTGGCGTGAGGCTCGGGCAGCGGCGCGAAGACGATCACGATCAGGTCGACGTTAGCTGCCACCGGCTTGAGCTGGCCACGGCTGTCGGGACGGCAGAGCTCGGTTTTGCGCGGCAGTTGCGCCACGATCACGCCGATGCCCTGGTTGCCGGCACGCCATACCACCTGATCGCCGGTCACCAGCGCTGGCAGGTTGGCGCGCAAATGGCAGCGGAACACCTGGCCAGCCAATTCGCCATCGAGGGCCTCGACTTCGACCTGCACACCGAAGTGCGCGATCACCAGGCCCGTCTGTTCCGGACCCAGGTCGCCGCCTTCGAGTGCCTCGACAGCCGAGGACTCGCGTTTGGCGGCGCGGGCAGCGCGCTCGCCCTGAATCTTTTCGATGCGCCAGTTTTGACGACGATTAAGTTGGCGTTTGGCCATGGGTGTTCCGTATCGAGAATGCAGCGATTAGGTAAAACGGCCGCGAGTTTAGCACGCCCGGTGGCCTCCCTAGGCTAAACTGCGCACCTACGCCGAGGAGCCGACTCATGCAAAACCCGCTGAACCTGATCTGGATCGACCTGGAAATGACCGGTCTGAACCCTGATACCGATGTCATCATCGAGATGGCCACTATCGTCACCGACAGTAATTTGAACACCTTGGCCGAAGGTCCGGTGATCGCCATTCATCACAGCGACGAGATCCTCGCCGGCATGGACGAGTGGAATACCCGTCAGCATGGCGGCTCCGGGCTGACCCAACGGGTTCGCGACAGCCGCATCAGCATGGCCGAAGCCGAAGCCGAGACCATCGCCTTCCTGGAAAAATGGGTGCCGAAGGGCAAGTCGCCGATCTGTGGCAACAGCATCTGCCAGGATCGTCGCTTCCTTTATACCCACATGAAATCGCTGGAAAGCTACTTCCACTACCGCAACCTCGACGTGTCGACCCTTAAAGAACTGGCCGCGCGCTGGGCACCGGACGTGCGCGACAGCTTCAAGAAGGGCAGCACCCACCTGGCCCTGGACGACATCCGCGAATCGATCGCCGAGCTGCAGCACTACCGCAAGAATTTCATCAAGTTCTGATTGGGTGGTGTGTCTGTTCTGACGCCTTCGCGGGCAAGCCTCGCTCCTACGGGGCCTGCGTTGTACCTGTAGGAGCGAGGCTTGCCCGCGAAGAAGGCGACGCGGTCTATTTGAATGAGCGCCCCCTTTTGGTGCCGGCCCTAAATGGCTAGACTGCGCGCCTTTCTGCCAGGACCGCCACCATGTTGCTGATGCTCTATCTGATCGCCATCACTGCCGAAGCCATGACGGGCGCCCTGTCTGCGGGGCGTCGCGGCATGGACTGGTTTGGTGTGGTGCTGATTGCGTGTGTCACCGCACTGGGCGGCGGTTCGGTACGCGACGTGCTGCTCGGCCACTACCCGCTGACCTGGGTAAAACACCCGGAATACCTGGTGCTGACCTCCGTCGCGGCGATGTTGACGATCTTCATCGCCCGCTGGATGCGTCATCTGCGTTCGCTGTTTCTGGTGCTCGATGCCGTGGGCCTGGTAGCGTTCACCCTGATCGGCTGCATGACGGCCCTGGAAATGGGCCACGGCATGCTGGTGGCCTCGGTCAGCGGTGTGATCACCGGCGTGTTTGGCGGCATCCTGCGAGACATTTTCTGCAACGACATCCCGCTGATCTTCCGCCGCGAGCTCTACGCCAGCGTCTCGTTTGCCGCGGCATGGTGCTATCTGCTCTGCATCTACCTGCAATTACCCGGTGAACAGGCGATCCTGATCACCCTGTTCGGCGGCTTCCTGCTGCGCTTGCTGGCGATCCGTTTCCACTGGGAAATGCCCAAGTTCGTTTATAACGACGAAGCCTGACACGGTCTCTGTAGCAGCTGCCGAAGGCTGCGTTCGAGGCCGCAGGACTCGCTTTGCGAAATGACGACTGCTGCGCAGCCGAACGCAGCCTTCGGCAGCTGCTACAGGAGTCCGTGTTGTTTCAAGGCCCATTCGACGTGTTCGCGCACCAGCTCCGACGGATAGTCCCGCCGTGCCTTCAGCGCTTCCAGCACCGGAATGCTGGATGGCGCGTTACCCAGACCGACCGCCAGATTGCGCAACCAGCGCTCGTAACCCGCACGTCTGAGTGGTGAGCCTTCGGTGCTGCTGAGGAACTTCTCTTCGTCCCACATGAACAGTTCGGCCAGTTCGGCGTTGTCCAGATTGTGTCTTGGTTTGAAGTCGCTTTCCCCGGAAGGTCGGGCGAAGCGGTTCCACGGGCAGACGATCTGGCAGTCATCGCAACCGAACACCCGGTTACCGATCAGCGGCCGCAAATCTTCAGGGATCGCACTTTTCAGTTCGATGGTCAGGTACGAAATGCAGCGTCGGGCGTCCAGTACATACGGACCGACGAAGGCGTTGGTCGGGCAGATGTCCAGACAGGCGGTGCAGCGGCCGCAGTGTTCCGTGGTGTGGGGCGGGTCGACCGGCAGCGGCAGGTCGACGAACAGTTCGCTGAGGAAGAAATAACTGCCGGCCTTGCGATTCAAGACCAGCGTGTTTTTGCCGATCCAGCCCAGACCAGCCTGTTCGGCGATGGCTTTTTCCAGCACCGGGGCGCTGTCGACAAAGGCGCGGTAGCCGAACGGGCCGATCTCTGCCTGAATTTTTTCTGCCAGTTGTTGCACGCGTTTACGGATCAATTTGTGGTAATCGCGGCCCAAGGCATAACGCGAGACGTAGGCTTTTTCCGGTTCGGCCAGGCGTTTGGCCATTTCGGTGTCGCCCGGCAGGTAGTCCATGCGCAGGGAAACGACTCGCAAGGTACCCGGCACCAGTTCTTCCGGGTGCGAACGTTTGCTGCCGTGGGCGCCCATATACTCCATTTCGCCGTGGTAGCCGGCCGCGAGCCAGCGTTCCAGGTGCTGCTCATGCTCGGCCAGGTCGAGGCCGCTGATGCCGACTTGCTGAAAGCCCAGCTCGCGGCCCCAGTCCTTGATGGATTGGGCGAGGGCGGGCAGGTCTGTGGTAATAGCGGGCATGAGACGAGAGAAACCGGAGCTGAGGTGCGTATAATTCTGCCAGACATCGGAGCCTGAAGACGCATGCCGCACACTAAAGATGAATTACCCGACGCGCTGTATAGCGCCGCGCAAGTCCGAGGGCTCGATGCGAGCCTGATTGCGGCCGGTACACCGGGCTTCGAATTGATGCGGCGTGCAGCGCGGGCGACCTGGCGTGCGCTGGTCCGCCATTGGCCCACGGCCCACGAATTGAGCGTGGTGGCCGGCCACGGCAATAATGCGGGCGACGGTTATCTGGTGGCCGTGCTGGCCCGACGTGCCGGCTGGCACGTGCGGGTGCTGGCCGCTGGTGATCCCGGGCGTTTGCAGGGCGATGCCGCGTCGGCCCATGCCGAGGCAGTAGCCGAAGGCGTCGCCATTCAAGGCTGGAACGCGCACTGCGAATTACGCGGCATTGTGCTGGATGCCTTGCTCGGCACCGGCCTGACCGGTGAAGTGCGCGAGCCATACGCCAGTGTCATCGCCGCGATCAACGCCAGTGGGTTACCGGTTGCAGCGGTGGATATCCCCTCGGGGCTGTGCGCCGATACGGGGCGCCAGCTCGGCATGGCGGTTCGAGCGGACCTCACGGTGACGTTCATCGGCTTGAAGCTGGGCCTGTTCACCGGTGACGCTGCGGATGTGGTTGGCGATTTGGTCTTCAATGATCTGCTAGCCGCCCCTGAGACGTTTATCGGGGCCACGGTCAGTGCTCGTCGCCTGACGGCAGGTAATGTGCCGCATCTGACCGGTCGCGCACCAACTGCCCACAAAGGCAAATTTGGCCACGTATTGCTGATCGGCGGTGATCGCGGTTTTGGCGGCGCCATCCTGCTCGGTGCACAAAGCGCCCTGCGCAGCGGTGCCGGCATGGTGTCCGTGGCCACTCGCAGCGAGCATGTTTCAGCTGCATTGGCGCGGTTGCCTGAAGCGATGGTGCTCGGCATTTCGTCGGCCAATCAATTGATGGGGCTGCTTGCGAAGGTCACGGTGCTGGTCGTCGGCCCAGGGCTGGGGCAGGCCGCCTGGGGGCGCAGTCTGTTGTCGGCCGCGGCCAATGCGCCGCTGCCGCAAGTCTGGGACGCCGATGCGTTGAACCTGTTGGCCGAAGGTGGCGTGAGTTTGCCCGCCCATTGTGTTATCACGCCGCACCCTGGCGAGGCGGCGCGATTGCTGGGGCTATCGACGGCCGATGTTCAGGCCGATCGTCCTGCCGCTGCCCATGCGTTGAGCAAAAAATATACAGCTGTCGTGGTGCTCAAGGGCGCCGGCAGCCTGATCGCCAGCCCCGACGGGCGCCTGGCGCTGTGTCATCAGGGCCATCCGGCCATGGCATCTGCCGGTTTGGGCGATGTGCTGGCCGGGCTGGGCGGCGCCTTGCTCGCTCAGGGTATGGATGCGTATGACGCGGCATGCCTGGCGGTCTGGCTGCACGCCAATGCCGGCGCGCAACAAGGTAAATTCGGCCGTGGGCTGGCGGCCAGTGATCTGATTCCAGCCATTCGTCAGTTGTTGGAGGAGCAAGCACCGTGTCTGAAGTAACCCTGTACCTGGCTGATGAAGAGGCGATGACCGCGTTTGGTGCGCGCATTGCACAAACCACTGAAGGGCACGGTCTGATTTTTCTCGAGGGGGATTTGGGTGCGGGGAAAACCACGCTGTCCCGGGGCGTTATTCGTGGCCTGGGACATACAGGCGCGGTAAAAAGTCCGACCTTCACCCTGGTTGAGCCCTACGAGATCGGCGACATCCGCGCCTTCCATTTCGACCTGTATCGACTGGTCGATCCGGAGGAGCTGGAGTACCTCGGCATCCGCGACTATTTCGAAGACGACGCGTTGTGCCTGATCGAATGGCCCCGTAACGGTGCAGGCTTTTTGCCAAAGCCCGACCTGACCATTACCATTAGCCCGCAAGACAGCGGGCGTTCGCTGAAAATTTTGCCGCAAGGCTCGCGTGGCGAGTCGTGGTGTGCCGCTTTGGCATTGGAATTCAATTAAATGATGGGGTTAGGTATGCGCTTTCGCGCGTTGGTTGCTGCCGTAGGATTGTTGTTTCTGGCGGTGACCGTCGACGCTGTGGCCGAGACGAAGGTCAACAGTGTTCGCCTGTGGCGGGCGCCGGACAACACGCGGCTGGTGTTTGACCTGACAGGGTCTGTCCAGCACAGCGTTTTTACCCTGACCTCCCCGGATCGGCTGGTGATCGACATCAATGGCGCAACTCTGGGGGCGCCGCTGAACGTCAATACCTCGAACACTCCGATCACCGCAATGCGCTCGGCTCAACGTACGCCGACCGACCTGCGGGTGGTCATCGACCTGAAAAAAGCCGTCACGCCAAAAAGCTTCACCCTGGCGCCAAACGCCCAATACGGCAATCGCCTGGTCGTCGACCTGTTCGACAATGCGGCCGACGCCGCGCCACCGCCTGCGCCAACGCCGGCTGTGGCGACGTTGCCTGCGGTCCCTGTCGCACCCTCCGAGCCTTCGATCAAATTGCCGCCCGCCCCGGCCGGCAAGCGCGACATCATTGTGGTGATCGATGCTGGCCACGGTGGCGAAGACCCAGGCGCTTCGGGCTCTCGCGGTCAGCGTGAGAAAGATGTGGTGCTGGCCATCGCCCGTGAACTGCAGCGTCAGGTCAATGGCATGAAAGGCTTCCGCGCCGAACTGACTCGCACCGGCGACTACTTCATTCCGTTGCGCGGTCGTACCGAAATCGCGCGCAAGAAGGGTGCGGACCTGTTCGTTTCGATCCACGCCGATGCCGCGCCTTCGGCTGCTGCATTCGGTGCGTCGGTGTTCGCCCTGTCCGACCGCGGCGCTACGTCGGAGACCGCCCGTTGGCTGGCCGACAGCGAAAACCGTTCCGACTTGATCGGCGGTGCCGGCAACGTCAGCCTCGATGACAAGGACCGCATGCTGGCCGGCGTGCTGCTCGATTTGTCGATGACCGCTTCCCTGACATCCAGCCTCAACGTTGGCCAGAAAGTCTTGAGCAACATCGGTCGCGTCACGCCGCTGCACAAACAGCGTGTAGAGCAAGCCGGGTTCATGGTGCTGAAGTCGCCGGACATCCCGTCGATCCTGGTGGAAACCGGGTTCATCTCCAACGCCAACGAAGCGTCCAAGCTTGCCGCTGCGAACCATCAGCAAGCGCTGGCGCGTTCAATCAGCAGCGGCGTGCGGCAGTTCTTCCAGCAGAATCCACCGCCGGGCACCTACATTGCCTGGTTGCGCGATTCCGGCAAAATCGCCCAGGGCCCGCGTGACCATCGCGTCAATCCCGGCGAAACTTTGGCGATGATCGCCGTGCGTTATCAGGTGTCTCCGGCCACCTTGCGCAGCGCCAACAACCTCAAGAGCGACGAGCTGAAGATTGGTCAGACGTTGACCATCCCCGGCACTGAACTGGCGGCCAAAGAATGAACCAGGTGCTGACCAACACTGCGCGCATCGAGCTGCTCAGCCCGCGGCTGGCGAACCAGATTGCTGCCGGTGAAGTGGTCGAGCGCCCGGCCTCGGTGATCAAGGAGTTGCTGGAGAACAGCCTCGACTCCGGTGCCAAACGCATCGATGTCGATGTGGAGCAGGGCGGCGTCAAGTTGCTGCGGGTGCGCGACGATGGCAGCGGCATTTCTGCCGATGACCTGCCCCTGGCCCTGGCCCGTCACGCCACCAGCAAGATTCGTAACCTGGAAGACCTTGAGCAGGTGATGAGCCTGGGGTTTCGTGGTGAGGCGCTGGCGTCCATCAGCTCTGTGGCGCGTCTGACCCTGACGTCCCGCACTCGCGATGCCGATCAGGCCTGGCAGGTGGAAACCGAAGGCCGGGACATGGCGCCGCGCGTGCAACCGGCGGCCCACCCGGTGGGGACTTCGGTGGAAGTGCGCGATCTGTTCTTCAATACTCCCGCGCGCCGCAAGTTTCTCAAGACCGAAAAAACCGAATTCGATCACCTGCAAGAAGTGATCAAGCGTCTGGCGCTGGCGCGGTTCGACGTGGCGTTCCATCTGCGCCACAACGGCAAAACCATCCTCAGCCTGCACGAAGCCCACGATGACGCGGCCCGTGCCCGGCGTGTGGCGGCGATCTGCGGGGCGGGTTTTCTGGAGCAGGCGCTGCCGATCGAGATCGAGCGCAACGGCCTGCACTTGTGGGGTTGGGTCGGGTTGCCGACCTTTAACCGCAGCCAGGCGGACTTGCAGTATTTCTTCGTGAACGGCCGCGCGGTGCGCGACAAACTGGTGGCCCACGCGGTGCGCCAGGCTTATCGCGACGTGCTGTTCAACGGTCGGCACCCGACGTTCGTGCTGTTTTTCGAAGTCGATCCGGCGGGCGTCGACGTCAACGTGCACCCGACCAAGCACGAAGTACGCTTCCGTGACGGGCGCATGGTTCACGATTTCCTCTATGGCACGTTGCACCGCGCGCTCGGCGATGTGCGGCCGGAGGATCATCTGGCTGCGCCTGTTGCGACCATTGTCCGGCCCACCGGGCTCGACGCCGGTGAGTTCGGTCCGCAGGGCGAAATGCGTCTGGCGGCCAATGCGCTGCTGGAACAGCCTCAGGCCCAACCGTCATTCAACACGCCGGCTGGCTCGGGCGCTGGCGCCGGTTATCAGTATCAATACACGCCGCGGCCGCAGACCGGCGTGCCCGTCGCCGAAGCTCAAGCGGCCTACCGTGAGTTCTTCGCGCCGTTGCCCGAGGCCAACGCGGTCGCGCTGCCAGCCGGGCAGGACGACATTCCACCGCTGGGTTATGCGTTGGCGCAGCTCAAGGGCATCTATATTCTTTCGGAAAACGCCCAAGGCCTGGTGCTGGTGGACATGCACGCCGCCCACGAGCGGATCATGTACGAACGCCTGAAAATCGCCATGGCCAGCGAAGGCCTGAGCGGTCAGCCACTGTTGGTGCCGGAGTCCCTGGCGGTCAGTCAGCGCGAAGCCGATTGCGCCGAAGAACACGTCGCGTGGTTCCAGCGGCTGGGCTTTGAATTGCAGCGTCTTGGCCCGGAGTCGCTAGCGATCCGGCAAATCCCCGCGCTGCTGAAACAGGCGCAAGCCAATCGATTGGTCAGTGACGTTCTGGCGGATTTGATGGAATACGGCACCAGCGACCGGATTCAGGCACACCTGAACGAACTGCTCGGCACCATGGCCTGCCACGGCGCGATTCGCGCGAATCGGCGTCTGGCCTTGCCGGAAATGAACGGTCTGCTGCGGGACATGGAAAACACCGAACGCAGCGGTCAATGCAACCATGGCCGACCGACCTGGACCCAACTGGGCCTGGACGATCTGGACAAACTGTTTTTGCGCGGTCGTTGATGAGCCAGCTCCCTCCTGCGATTTTCCTGATGGGGCCGACGGCTGCCGGCAAGACCGACCTGGCCATCGAACTCACCAAGGTCCTGCCCTGCGAGCTGATCAGCGTCGATTCGGCGCTGGTTTACCGTGGCATGGATATTGGCACCGCCAAGCCTTCCAAAGAGTTGTTGGCCGAATTTCCGCATCGGTTGATCGATATTCTCGACCCGGCCGAGAGTTATTCCGCTGCGGATTTTCGTCGCGATGCGCTTGAGGCCATGGCCGAGATCACCGCGCGGGGCAAAATTCCGCTGCTGGTAGGCGGCACAATGCTCTACTACAAGGCTTTGCTCGAAGGTCTGGCCGACATGCCGGCGGCCGATCCGCAGGTGCGCGCGCAAATCGAAGAAGAGGCTGCACGCCTTGGCTGGCAAGCCCTGCACGATCAATTGGCGGTCATCGATCCGCAATCGGCCGCGCGAATTCATCCGAACGATCCGCAGCGCCTCAGTCGCGCGCTGGAAGTTTATCGCGTCAGTGGTCAGAGCATGACTGAGCTACGCTTGCGACAATCTGCGCAAAGTACTGAAGCAGCCGCTTCGGGACTGCAACAATTGCCCTATACTGTCGCGAACTTGGCTATCGCCCCGGCAAATCGCCAGGTACTGCACGAGCGTATTAAACAAAGATTCACAAATATGTTGGAACAGGGATTCATCGACGAGGTCGTAGCCCTGCGAGATAGAGGTGACCTGCATTCGGGGATGCCGTCTATACGTGCTGTAGGTTATCGACAAGTCTGGGATTACCTGGATGGCAAGCTGACGCAAGCCGAGATGCAGGAGCGTGGAATCATTGCCACGCGCCAATTGGCAAAGCGCCAGTTCACCTGGCTACGCAGTTGGGCTGATTTACACTGGTTGGACAGCCTCGATTGCGACAATCTGCCGCGCGCCTTGAAATACCTTGGGACCATCTCCATATTGAGCTGAGTCCTTGCAATTGCCGTCTATCCTTGGGGGTGTGACGGCCCCAAGCCATCTGTTTACCTATTTTTTATATTGAATCCTTAAAGGAGTGCGGCACATGTCAAAAGGGCATTCGCTACAAGACCCTTACTTGAATACTTTACGTAAAGAGAAAGTGGGGGTTTCCATCTACCTGGTCAACGGGATCAAACTGCAAGGCACGATCGAGTCTTTCGACCAGTTCGTTATCCTGCTGAAAAACACCGTTAGCCAAATGGTTTACAAACACGCTATCTCTACAGTGGTGCCGGTTCGTCCAATTCGTCTGCCTAGCGCAACCGAATCCGAAGCAGGTGACGCTGAGCCAGGTAACGCCTGATAGGAGTCTCCTTTGTTCTTTGAGCGCCACGGTGGTGGTGAACGGGCAATTCTCGTTCACTTGGATGGTCAGGACCCTGAGGCGCGCGAAGATCCGCAGGAGTTTCAGGAGTTGGCAATTTCGGCTGGCGCCGAGACCGTCGCGTTTTTTAACGTGCCGCGTCATCGGCCAACCGCCAAAACCCTGATCAGCAGCGGCAAGGTCGAAGAGTTACGCGATCTGGTCAGCGCCGAACAGGTCGATCTGGTGATTTTCAATCACATCCTCACGCCCAGTCAGGAACGTAACCTCGAACGTATTTTCGAGTGCCGCGTGATTGACCGCACGGGTTTGATTCTCGATATCTTCGCCCAACGCGCCCGCACCCATGAAGGCAAGCTCCAGGTTGAACTGGCTCAGCTTGAACACATGAGTACGCGACTGGTTCGTGGCTGGACTCACCTTGAGCGGCAGAAGGGCGGTATCGGTCTGCGCGGCCCGGGTGAAACCCAACTGGAAACCGACCGGCGCCTGTTGCGGGTTCGCCTGCGGCAGATCAAGGGGCGCCTGGAAAAGGTCCGCAGCCAGCGCGAGCAATCTCGTCGCGGGCGCAAACGTGCTGACATTCCGACGGTTTCACTGGTGGGTTATACCAACGCCGGCAAATCGACGCTGTTCAACTCGGTCACCGATTCCGACGTCTTCGCCGCCGACCAGTTATTCGCGACCCTCGACCCGACCTTGCGCCGACTCGAACTCGACGACCTCGGGCCGATCGTGCTGGCTGACACCGTAGGCTTCATTCGCCACCTGCCGCACAAACTGGTCGAGGCATTTCGGGCTACGCTCGAAGAGTCGAGCAACTCCGACCTGCTGCTGCATGTGATCGATGCGCATGAGCCTGAGCGTATGGCCCAGATTGAACAGGTCATGGTGGTGCTCGGGGAGATCGGGGCACAAGACTTGCCGATCCTTGAGGTATACAACAAACTCGATTTGCTCGAGGGTGTTGAGCCGCAGATCCAGCGCGATGCCGATGGCAAACCGCAGCGGGTCTGGTTATCGGCCAAGGACGGTACCGGTCTTGACCTGCTCAAGCAGGCGGTGGCCGAACTGTTAGGCAGTGATTTGTTTGTTGGCACCTTGCGCTTGCCGCAACGTTTTGCTCGACTGCGTGCGCAGTTTTTCGAACTGGGTGCGGTGCAAAAAGAAGAACACGACGAAGAAGGCATCAGCTTGCTGGCCGTTCGCTTGCCACGGATCGAACTGAATCGACTCGTGAGTCGCGAAGGTCTGCAACCGATGGAATTCATCGAGCAACACACTTTGCAATAAAAGCCTGAGAAAGCGGTTGTGCCGCGGTGACAGGCATTCTGTAGCATTGGTCGGCGCGCCGTGGGTGCGTCTTTGCTTTATCAGATGGAGAGCGCTATGGCTTGGAATGAGCCGGGTGGCAACTCGAATAATCAGGATCCTTGGGGTGGCAAGCGCCGCAATAACGGCGACCGCAAGGGACCACCGGATCTCGACGAGGCCTTCCGAAAGCTGCAGGAAAGCCTGAACGGGTTGTTCGGTGGTGGTAAAAAACGCGGTGACGAGGGCAGTCGCCCGGGCAAGAGTGGCGGCTTCGGCGGCCTGCTCGGCATCGGCCTGGTCGTGCTGGCGGCTGTGTGGCTGTACAGCGCTGTCTACGTGGTCGACGAGCAGGAGCAAGCCGTAGTGCTGCGCTTCGGCAAGTACTATGAAACCGTCGGCCCGGGCCTGAACATCTATTTCCCGCCGATCGATCGCAAGTACATGGAAAACGTCACGCGTGAGCGTGCCTATACCAAGCAGGGTCAAATGCTGACCGAAGACGAAAACATCGTCGAAGTGCCGCTGACCGTGCAGTACAAGATCAGCAATCTGCAAGACTTCGTGCTGAACGTCGATCAGCCGGAAATCAGCCTGCAACATGCAACCGACAGTGCCTTGCGTCACGTGGTGGGTTCTACCGCCATGGATCAGGTGCTGACCGAAGGTCGTGAGCTGATGGCCAGCGAAATCAAGGAGCGTCTGCAACGCTTCCTCGATACCTACCGCACCGGTATCACCGTCACCCAGGTCAACGTACAGAGCGCAGCTGCACCGCGTGAAGTCCAGGAAGCCTTCGATGACGTGATCCGCGCCCGTGAAGACGAGCAGCGTTCGCGAAACCAGGCTGAAACCTACGCCAACGGCGTCGTGCCGGAAGCCCGTGGTCAGGCCCAGCGCATTCTCGAGGATGCCAACGGTTACCGCGACGAGACCGTCTCCCGCGCCAAGGGTGAGGCTGATCGCTTCACCAAGCTGGTGGCCGAGTATCGCAAGGCCCCTGAAGTCACCCGTCAGCGTCTGTATCTGGACACCATGCAGGAAATCTTCAGCAACACCAGCAAGGTTCTCGTGACCGGCAACAAGGATGGCCAGAACAATCTGCTGTACTTGCCGCTGGACAAGATGATTGACAGTGGTCGCAGCCCCGGCGCTCCGGTGACCGGTGCGGCAGCCAGCAGCAATGAAGTGAATGCGCGTGCGGCAGCTGATCTGCAGCAACAGCAAGCACGTACCAGGGAGAGTCGCTGATGAGCAATAAATCGCTGATCGCCCTTATTATCGGCGTCGTCGTGGCGATCGTTGCCTGGAACTGCTTCTACATCGTGGCTCAGACCGAGCGCGCGGTGATGCTGCAGTTCGGTCGCGTGGTCCAGACCGATGTTCAGCCGGGCCTGCACATGAAAGTGCCTTACGTGAACAAGGTGCGCAAATTCGACGCGCGCCTGATGACACTGGATGCACCGACGCAACGCTTCCTGACGCTGGAAAAGAAAGCCGTAATGGTCGATGCCTACGCCAAATGGCGCGTGAAAGATGCCGAGCGCTTCTACACCGCGACTTCCGGCCTCAAGCAGATTGCCGACGAGCGTCTTTCCCGTCGTCTGGAATCGGGCCTGCGTGACCAGTTCGGTAAGCGCACCCTGCACGAAGTAGTGTCCGGTGAGCGTGATGCGCTGATGGCTGACATCACCAACTCGCTGAACAAGATGGCGGAAAAAGAACTGGGCATCGAAGTTGTCGATGTCCGGGTCAAAACCATCGACCTGCCGAAGGAAGTGAACCGCAGCGTGTTCGAACGTATGAGCACCGAGCGTGAGCGTGAAGCTCGCGAGCACCGCGCCAAGGGTAACGAGCTGGCTGAAGGCATCCGTGCCGACGCCGACCGTCAACGCCGTGTGCTGCTGGCTGAAGCCTATCGTGAATCTGAAGAGGTTCGCGGTGACGGTGATGCCCAGGCTGCTGCGATCTACTCCAAGGCATACGGTCAGGATCAGGAGTTCTACGCGTTCTACCGTAGCCTGCGTGCCTACCGTGAAAGCTTCGCGAACAAATCCGACGTCATGGTCCTGGACCCGGGCAGCGACTTCTTCCGTTACCTGGAAAAAGCCAAGCCTTGATACGGCGTTGACCTGAATCATCCCCCGCCTGGCGGCTAAAACCTCGGGCGGGGTGATCCTTTGGGAAAACGTGTGTATGATGCGGCAGCCGGGAAATTCCCGGCTTTTTTGCGTCTGCACGTTTGATTGCTGTTTTTATGCAGGCGCCCGAGTTGAATGACTCGACAGGTTTTTCGAGGAAAGTGGTTGGCGAAGCCGGTTTCAGGCTTTTCGCCCCGTTGTCCATGCGCGCGGTTTGTGCGCATGGGCCGATCATTTTCTGCTTCACTCAAGGCTCGCCCAAAGGCTTGTCGCCCGGATCATAGGGGAATGGCGTAATGGCAACGGTAGACCGCTGGCTGCTGCCAGATGGCATCGAAGAAGTACTGCCACCAGAAGCTGCGCGCATCGAAATAGCGCGTCGCCAGGTGTTGGATCTGTTCCAGAGCTGGGGTTACGAGTTTGTCGTGACTCCCCATATCGAGTACCTGGAATCCCTGCTGACTGGTGCGGGCTCAGACCTCGATCTGCGTACCTTCAAGGTCATCGACCCGCAGTCGGGCCGGCAGATGGGTTTCCGTGCCGACATCACGCCGCAAGTGGCGCGCATCGATGCGCATACCCTGCGTCGCGAAGGGCCGAGCCGTCTGTGTTATGCCGGCAGCGTGCTGCACGCTCAGCCACGTGCCTTGTCGTCCTCGCGCAGCCCGATTCAACTGGGCGCCGAGTTGTACGGCGATGCCAGCCCGAGCAGCGACGTGGAAGTCATCAGCCTGATGCTGGCCATGCTGCAACTGGCCGATGTGCCAGATGTGCACATGGACCTCGGCCATGTCGGCATCTACCGCGGCCTGGCCCGCGCCGCCGGTTTGTCCGGCGAAGTCGAGCAACAGTTGTTCGATGCGTTGCAACGTAAAGCCATCGACGAGGTCATTACCTTGACCGAAGGCCTGCCTGCCGATCTGTCGGGCATGCTGCGAGCGCTGGTCGACCTGTGTGGCGGTCGTGAAGTGTTGAGCGCAGCGCGCGAGCGTCTGGCCAATGCGCCGGCGCCCGTGCTGGCGGCCCTGGACGATCTGCTGGCAATTGCCGAGCGTCTGTCCACGCGTTTCCCGGAATTACCGCTGTATTTCGACCTGGGCGAGTTGCGCGGCTACCACTACCACACCGGTGTAGTGTTCGCCGTGTTCGTCCCGGGTGTTGGCCAGTCCATTGCTCAGGGCGGTCGTTACGACGACATCGGCGCCGACTTCGGTCGTGCCCGTCCGGCGACTGGTTTCTCTACCGATTTGAAAACCCTGGTGACCCTGGGGCGTGCTGAAATCGAGCTACCGTCTGGCGGTATCTGGATGCCTGACAGTACGGATGCAGCACTCTGGCAGCAGGTTTGCCAGTTGCGCAGTGAGGGTCAGCGTGTCGTTCAGGCATTGCCTGGGCAGCTTTTGGCCGCCGCCCGTGAAGCGGACTGCGACCGGCAATTGATTCAGCAGAACGGGCTTTGGCAAGTATTGCCGCTGGCTTCTTGAGTTTTCCTGCCGGCCGCCGCCGGCACCAAGTTTGCGCGAATGAGGACAAGTGTTATGGGTAAGAATGTCGTAGTCCTGGGCACCCAATGGGGTGATGAGGGCAAAGGCAAGATCGTTGATCTGCTGACCGAACATGCTGCCGCCGTAGTGCGCTACCAAGGTGGTCACAACGCTGGCCACACCCTGGTGATCGACGGCGAAAAAACCGTCTTGCACCTGATTCCGTCGGGCGTGCTGCGCGAAGGCGTGCAGTGCCTGATCGGTAACGGCGTGGTGGTTGCACCCGACGCCCTGCTGCGGGAAATCATCAAGCTGGAAGAGAAAGGCGTACCGGTGCGCGAGCGCCTGCGTATCAGCCCGTCCTGCCCGCTGATCCTGTCCTACCACGTAGCGCTGGACCAGGCCCGTGAAAAGGCCCGTGGCGAGCTGAAGATCGGTACTACCGGTCGCGGCATCGGCCCGGCTTACGAAGACAAGGTTGCCCGTCGCGGTCTGCGCATCGGTGACCTGTTCCATCGCGAGCGTTTCGCCGCCAAGCTGGGCGAGTTGCTGGATTACCACAACTTCGTACTGGTCAATTACTACAAAGAACCGGCAATCGACTTCCAGAAAACACTCGACGAGTGCATGGAATACGCCGAGCTGCTCAAGCCGATGATGGTCGACGTCACCGCTGAACTGCACGAGCTGCGTCGCGCTGGCAAAGACATCATGTTCGAAGGCGCCCAAGGCTCCCTGCTGGACATCGACCACGGCACCTACCCGTACGTCACCAGCTCCAACACCACCGCGGGCGGCATCGCCACCGGTTCGGGTTTTGGCCCGATGTACCTGGATTACATCCTCGGCATCACCAAGGCTTACACCACTCGCGTGGGTTCGGGTCCATTCCCGACTGAACTGTTCGACGACGTCGGTGCTTTCCTGGC
The DNA here is from genome assembly GCF_019218905.1 of Pseudomonas sp. PDM24. NCBI lineage: Bacteria > Pseudomonadati > Pseudomonadota > Gammaproteobacteria > Pseudomonadales > Pseudomonadaceae > Pseudomonas > Pseudomonas sp. PDM24. Next base: position 388,066 of record NZ_JAHUWR010000004.1, read on the forward strand.
CAAGCGTGGCCATGAGTTCGGCGCTACTACCGGCCGTGCTCGTCGTTGCGGCTGGTTCGACGCCGTCATCCTGCGTCGCGCCATCGACGTCAACAGCATTTCGGGCCTGTGCCTGACCAAGCTGGACGTACTGGACGGTCTGGAAACCATCAACATCTGCGTGGGCTACAAGAATCAGGACGGTGCAGTGATCGACGCACCGACTGACGCCGACAGCTACATTGGCCTGGAGCCGGTGTACGAGCAAATGCCAGGCTGGACCGAATCCACCGTCGGTGCCAAGACCCTGGAAGAGCTGCCTCAGGCTGCACGCAACTACATCAAACGCGTCGAAGAGTTGGTCGGTGCTCCGATCGACATTATTTCGACGGGCCCGGACCGCAACGAAACCATCGTTCTGCGTCACCCGTTCGCTTAATAAGTCGTTGATGTAAAACACAAAGGCCCCTTAATTGGGGCCTTTGTCGTTTATGCCTGTCGAACGGCATGACCTTTGCTGTGAACATTGAAAAAGCATCGTTTCTGACGTGCTATCAATTTGATGGCGTCAAAGCAGAGGGATTTTCAGTGTCGGCCGTTCTCTCACTGTTACAAAGCCGTCTCTTGCGGCCCGTGTTCGTTACCCTAGGTATCGCCCTTTTGGTGCAGGTGCTGGTAGCTGTCGCTCTGACCCGGAGCACAGTGACTGCGCTGGAAGCTGATTTGGGTATGCGGTTGGACGCCGATAGCCAAAAGCTCTCTGGTGAGCTTGAGCAGGCAGGTCGTGAAGTCACGTCGAGCCTGGATAGCCTGTCCACCAGTACCCGTCAGCGCCTGACGGCCGGGCTGTCTTCGCGTCTGAAGGACGAACAGGCGCAATTGCGTACGACGCTGGAGACGGACCTGAAGGATTCGGCCAACGACATGGCGCAGCTTCTGGCTTCGGTCGCACCTCGCGCCATGTGGGACAGCGACATTCCTACCCTGTCCGAATTCGCTCGCCGTGCCCAGCGTAATCCCAACGTTTTGTTCGTGGTCTACGACGACGCCACGGGCCAGCACCTGACGCGCTACCTCAACCGGGAGAACCCGATCAACAAGGCGCTTCTGGAAAAAGGTCAGGGCGAGCGGGCGCTGGACAAGGTACTGGATGCGGCGAAGAACGATCCGTCGGTCTACTACCTTGAAGCCTCGATCAACCCCAATGGGGTGGAGATCGGCAAGGTGTTGATGGGCGTCTCGACCGCCTCCGTGGAAACCGATGTGGCGGCGCTGGACAAGCGATTCTCGGCGCTGATCGCCAGCAGCGATCAACTGGTGGGTGACAGCCTCAAAGGTGCGGCAGCTGACAGCGCGACGGCGATGCGCGGGCGCCTGCAATCGGCACAGTCCACCGCCACTGAAATGAAAGCCAATACCACCACTGCCGTGCAGGAAGCTGCGGGGACTTTACGCTGGCGCATCGGCATGGGCCTGGCGCTGGTAGGTTTTGGTGTGCTGCTGTTGCTGGCGGTGGTGCTGGGTCGTCGAGTGGTCAATCGCTTGAAGCTGCTGATCGCTGCCATGGATGACCTGGCAGCGGGTGAGGGCGATCTGACCAAGCGTGTGCAGATCAACAGCCAGGATGAGATTGGCGACATGGCCTCGGCGGTCAATCGCTTTGTGGATAAGTTGCAGCCGATCGTGCGGGAGGCGGGCGATGTGGCCCAGCGTACCGGCGTGGAAATCGGTGCCATGACCCTGCGCAATGCCGGCGCCGATGCCGCGGCGGGCATGCAGCGCGATGAAGTGGCCGAAAGCTTGCGCGCGTTGTCGCAAATGGCTGATGAAGCTCAGTCTGAAAGCCACGCCATGCAGGCCGCTTTGCAGCAGGTGGTGGGCATTCGTCAGGCCACGGATGAAAACACTCGGACCTCGGCGAAAGTTGGCAGTCTCATTGAGGCATTGGCCGGACAAGTCGACACCGGTGCGAAAGTCATCGAGCGCCTGGCGCAGCAGAGTGAGCAGATTGAAGTGGTGCTGACGGTGATTCACGGGATCGCCGAACAAACCAACTTGCTGGCGTTGAACGCGGCCATTGAGGCGGCGCGTGCCGGTGAGACCGGTCGCGGGTTTGCCGTGGTGGCGGATGAGGTGCGGGCACTGGCGAGCAAGACTCAGAGCTCAACCGGCGACATTCAGGCTCACATTGTTGCGTTGCAGCAGGGCGCGCGAGAGGCTGTTGCGGCAATCGGCCAGGCTGGACGTCAGGCCAGCGAAGGTTTGTTGGTGTTGCGCGACAGTGCGCGGTTGCAGCAGTCGGTGCAGGCGTCGGTCGAGCAGGTGCATGCGGCGATTGGTCTGGCGACACAGGCTGCGGCGCATCAGGCGCAAGGTGCGCAGGCCGTGCGTGGGCGGGTTGAGACCATTCATGCTCAAGCCGAAAAGGCTGCTCAGGCGGTGGTGGAAACCACGGCCAGTGGCAAGGTACTGGATGGCTTGGCGGCGCAGTTGAAAGCTAGCTTGGGGCAGTTCAGGGCTTAAGTTTTTTGTCTGCAAGTCTGACGCCTTCGCGGGCAAGCCTCGCTCCTACAGGGGTTGCGCAATCCTTGTAGGAGCGAGGCTTGCCCGCGAAGCTTTTCAACGGCTCAAATACATCCGCGTCGTCAGCAAGTAAACCGGCAACCCCGACACCACTATCAACAACGCCGCATAAGGCGCCGCCGCCGCAAACTCCACATTCGCGGTATGCGCCCAGACTTCCGTCGCCAGGGTATTCAGTCCGGTGGGACTCAGCAGCAGCGTCGCCGTCAGCTCCTTCATCGCATCCAGAAACACCAGCGCAAAGGCTGCCCCCAAGGCAGGGAAGATGATCGGCAGCGTCACTCGACAAAACGCGCTGAAGGACGACGCTCCCAGCGTGCGTGCGGCCTCTTCCAGTTGCGGTGCTGCCTTGTTCAGCGCCGTACGAATCGGTGCCTGCGCCAGCGGCAGAAACAACAGTGCATAAGCAATCAGCAGCAGCGCTGAGGTCTGGTACAGCACCGGCACATAATGCAGGGCGAAATACACCAGAGTCAGCGCAATCACCAATCCAGGCAGCGCATGCAGCAGATACGGCAGGCGCTCGGCCCAGATTGCCAGTCGCCCTTTATGGCGCACCACCAGCAATCCCACCGGTACCGCCAGCACCAGGCACAGCGCCGCACCACCGAGAGACAGCGCCAGAGATGACAACAACGCCTCGCTGATCGCGGCGACCGGGAACGCCGCCGACGAACCCACCATCAGCCAGTACGCCAGCATCCCCAGCGGAATGCCGCTGCCGATGATCGCCAGCAGCAGGCAGTAAAGCTGCCCGACAGTCGTCCATGGCCCCAGGCGAACCTGTTGCGCCTGCCGCGCCGCGCCCTGGCCGGTGCGCACATGTCGGCCCTTGCCACGCACGCGTAGCTCCAGCCATAGCAGCACCAGACACAGCGCCAACAGCACCGCCGAGAGCATCGCGGCGTTAGCGTTGCTGAATTCCAGCTCGAACTGTTGGTAGATCGCTGTCGTGAAAGTCTGCAGCCCTATGATCGACAGCGCGCCGAACTCCACCAGCATGTGCAGCGCAATCAGCAGCGAACCGGCCAGCAGTGATGGCCAGAGCAAAGGCAGGGTGATTTTTAAGAACACGCCCCAGCGATTCTGCCCCAGGGTTCGTGCGGACTCCTCCAGGGACGGATCGAGATTGCGCAGGGTTGCCGCCACTGGCAGAAAAATCAGCGGGTATTTGGACAGGGTCATCACCAGAATCGCGCCGCCTAGCCCTTCGAAGTGAGCGCTCAGCGAGACCCAGGTGAAGCTGCTGACAAACGCCGGCACCGCGAACGGCAGGCACAGGATCACGCCCCATAGCCGTCGCCCCGGCAGATTGCTGCGTTCCAGCAACCAGGCGAGCGACAGGCCAATCACGCCGCAGGCCAGGGTGACGCCCACCATCAGCGCCAGCGTATTACGCAGCAGGCCAAACACGTAAGGTCGCCACAGCAGATGCAGCGCCTCGGCCCAGCCTGCTTGCCAGGTTTTGAGGCCGACATAAGCCAGTGGCAACAGGCTGAGCACCACCAGCAGCAAAACCGGCAGCAACAACCAGATCGACGGCCGCTTGCGCCGTGGCACGTAGCCCCCGCGCAAGGCGGGGGCAGATAACGATGCGCTCATCAGTTCAGGCCAACGTCACGTTCCAGGTCCAGGGCTTCTTCGGCGTTGCCGAGATCGGCGGGCGTGACGTTCGGTGCTTGCAGTTCGCTGAACGGCTTGAGGCCGCGATCCGATTCCATGCCTTTGTGCAGCGGGTATTCGGCGGTGGTCTGGGTGATCACGCGCTGACCTTCTTCGCTGGCCATGTAGGCGAGGAATTGCTGGGCTTCTTTTGGATGTTTGCTGGATTTCAGTACAGCGGCGCTGGAAACGGTGATCAACCCGCCGACGTCGCCGCCGGTGAAGTAATGCAGTTTCGAATCGAGCTGGCCTTTTTCACGCTGCAAGGCGAACCAGTAGTAATTGTTCACCAGTACGGAGGCGACTTCGCCGTTTTCCACAGCCTTCAGCGCGACCATGTTGTTGCTGTAGGTCTTGCCGAATGCACGCAGGCCGGTGAGCCATTCTTCGGCGGCGTCCATGCCGTGGACTTTAATGATCGCCACGGCCTGTTCCTGGAATGCGCCGCTGGTGGGCACGAAGCCGACTTTGCCTTGCCATTTCGGATCGGAGAATTCCATTACCGACTTGGGCAGGTCTTTTTCATCGATCAACTTGGGATTGAACGCAACCACGCGGACTCGCGCAGTGATACCGATCCAGGTGCCGTTGCCGGCGACGTAGTCCTTTGGCAGAACGGCGAGGGTGGCGGCGTCGGTTTTCGCCAGCAGTCCTTGTTCGCCGAGTTTGTTCAGTGGTGGGGATTCTTCGGTGTAAATCACATCGGCGGGGGAGCGATCACCTTCTTCGACGATCTGGCTGGCGAGCTGGTTGCTGCTGCCCTTGCGCACATTGACGTGAATCCCGGTCCTGGCTTCGAAGGCTTTGGCGACGGCATCGCCGACTTCCTTGTGTTGGCCGTTATAGAGTGTCAGGGAAACCGGATCGGCGGCTTGGGTGAGGGGAGTGGCGAGTGTCAGGCCGAGCAGGGTGATGGTCAGGCCGCGGCGCAGGGTATTTCGAAACATCATTCGCAGGGTTCCTCACTGTCGCATTGCAAAATCTTGCAACAATGATAAACGATATTGTTTCTCATGTGCGTCTTGCGGGTCTGAGGAGTGTTTGCTAGAGGGGCGGGGGCGAGTTTTTGTGGCGAGGGGGCTTGCTCCCGTTCGGCTGCGAAGCAGTCGTAAGTCCTGAGAGTGCGGTGTAACTATTGGAATGATGAGGAGCGCTTCGCACTCCAGCGGGAGCAAGCCCCCTCGCCACAGGGAAGTAATGGCTTGGGGTTTTCGAAAGCCAGAAACGCAAAAACCCGCTTTCGCGGGTTTCTGTGAAATTCAAGATCGAAACCTTGAATTTGAATTGGTGCCCAGAAGAAGACTCGAACTTCCACGACCTTGCGGTCACCAGCACCTGAAGCTGGCGTGTCTACCAATTTCACCATCTGGGCATAATCTTCAGCGTTGCCGCTGTTGATGTGGCGCACTATACGGAGAGCATTTTGATCTGTAAACCCCTGATTTAATTTTAATAAACCGGAAGCCTTAAATGCAAAAACCCGCTTTCGCGGGTTTTTGTGTGAGCCTTGAAATTGTTCTAATCTCAAGCTCGAAATTGGTGCCCAGAAGAAGACTCGAACTTCCACGACCTTGCGGTCACCAGCACCTGAAGCTGGCGTGTCTACCAATTTCACCATCTGGGCAGTATCGGCAGCGCGTGTGCGTCGTCGATGGCGCGCACTATACGGAGCGTCTTTTTAACTGTAAACCCCCGGCATCGAAAAAACCTGGAAAATTTCTCCAGTGGTATTCAAATCAGCTTTGCGATGTCGATAAAGGGCTTTAGATGGGCTGTCACAGCCTGAAATTTCCCGTTTCATTACGCCTATGCCAAACTAACCCGCATATAGACAAGGTGAAAACTCTCTAATGGCCGATTGGCAGTCCCTCGATCCCGAGGCCGCTCGTGAAGCGGAAAAATATGAAAACCCTATTCCTAGCCGCGAACTGATCCTTCAGCACCTTGCTGATCGAGGTTCGCCTGCTAACCGCGAGCAGCTGGTCGAAGAGTTTGGTCTGACCACAGAAGACCAGATCGAAGCCCTGCGTCGTCGCCTGCGCGCCATGGAGCGCGACGCTCAACTCATCTATACCCGTCGCGGCACCTATGCGCCGGTGGACAAGCTCGACCTGATCCTGGGCCGCATCAGCGGTCACCGTGACGGCTTCGGCTTTCTGGTCCCGGACGACGGCAGTGACGACCTGTTCATGAGCCCGGCGCAAATGCGTCTGGTGTTCGATGGCGACCGTGCCCTGGCGCGTGTTTCCGGCCTGGATCGTCGCGGTCGCCGTGAAGGCATGATCGTCGAAGTGGTGTCCCGTGCCCACGAGACCATCGTCGGTCGTTACTTCGAAGAGGGCGGTATCGGTTTCGTCGTCGCGGATAATCCTAAGATCCAGCAAGAAGTGCTGGTGACTCCGGGCCGTAACGCCAATGCCCAGATCGGTCAATTCGTCGAAGTGAAGATCACTCACTGGCCGACGCCACGCTTCCAGCCGCAAGGCGACGTGGTCGAAGTCGTGGGTAACTACATGGCGCCGGGCATGGAAATCGATGTCGCCCTGCGCACCTACGATATTCCTCACGTCTGGCCTGAAGCGGTGCTCAAGGAAGCCGCCAAGCTCAAGCCGGAAGTCGAAGAGAAAGACAAAGAGAAGCGCATCGACCTGCGCCATCTGCCGTTCGTGACCATCGACGGTGAAGATGCGCGCGACTTCGATGACGCGGTCTACTGCGAAGCCAAGCCGGGCAAGCTGCGCCTGTTCTCCGGTGGCTGGAAGTTGTACGTGGCGATTGCCGACGTTTCCAGCTACGTGAAAATCGGTTCGGCACTGGATAACGAATCCCAGGTTCGTGGCAACTCGGTGTACTTCCCCGAGCGCGTCGTGCCAATGCTGCCTGAGCAGCTGTCCAACGGCCTGTGCTCGCTGAACCCGCACGTCGATCGCCTGGCCATGGTCTGCGAGATGACCATCTCCAAATCCGGCGAAATGACTGACTACTGCTTCTACGAAGCGGTGATTCACTCCCACGCCCGCCTGACCTACAACAAGGTCAGCGCCATGCTGGAAACGCCGAAAGCTACCGAAGCGCGTCAGCTCCGTGGTGAGTACACCGACGTCCTGCCGCACCTCAAGCAGCTGTACTCACTGTACAAGGTGCTGCTGGCGGCCCGTCACGTGCGTGGCGCGATTGATTTCGAAACGCAGGAAACCCGGATCATCTTCGGCTCCGAGCGCAAGATCGCCGAAATCCGTCCGACCGTTCGCAATGACGCCCACAAGCTGATCGAGGAATGCATGCTGGCGGCCAACGTGGCCACTGCAGAGTTCCTGAAGAAGCACGAAATCCCTGCGCTGTATCGCGTCCACGATGGCCCGCCACCGGAGCGTCTGGAAAAACTGCGCGCTTTCCTTGGCGAGCTCGGTCTGTCCCTGCACAAAGGCAAGGATGGTCCGTCGCCGAAGGATTACCAGGCTTTGCTGGCGAGCATCAAGGACCGTCCGGATTTCCACCTGATCCAGACCGTCATGCTGCGTTCGTTGAGCCAAGCGGTGTACAGCGCTGATAACCAGGGCCACTTCGGCCTGAATTACGAAGCCTATACCCACTTCACTTCGCCGATTCGCCGCTACCCGGACTTGCTCACGCACCGGGCGATTCGCAGCGTCATCCATTCGAAAATGGACACCCCGCACGTTCGCCGTGCTGGCGCGATGACCATTCCGAAAGCGCGCATCTATCCGTACGATGAAGCGATCCTGGAGCAGCTCGGCGAGCAGTGCTCGATGAGCGAGCGCCGGGCCGACGAAGCCACCCGCGACGTGGTGAACTGGCTCAAGTGCGAGTTCATGAAAGACCGCGTGGGCGAATCGTTCCCGGGTGTGATCACCGCCGTGACCGGTTTTGGTCTGTTCGTCGAACTGACCGATATCTACGTCGAAGGCCTGGTGCACGTCACCGCGCTGCCGGGCGATTACTACCACTTCGACCCTGTACACCACCGCCTCGCCGGTGAGCGTACCGGTCGCAGCTTCCGCCTTGGCGACACCGTTGAAGTTCGCGTCATGCGCGTCGACCTCGACGAGCGCAAGATCGACTTCGAGATGGCTGAAAAAACCATCAGCGCGCCGATCGGCCGCAAGAAGCGTGGGGCTGAAACCGCTGCTCCGGCTGCCTCTTCTACAAAAACAGCCGCAGAACCGGCACCGGCGAAAACCGGCCGTCGTCCTGCCAGGGAAAAGGCTGTCGAAGCCTATCGCCCGAGCGATGCCGCGGCAAAAAATGCCGAGTTGCGCAAAAGTCGTGAACTGAAACAGGCGTTGCTGTCTGAAGCGAAAAGCGGCGGTAAAGCGGCGTCTGGGGGAAAGACCGGGCGGTCGGCGCCTGAGAAGGCCTCCGGCGGCAAACCAGCAAAACCGAGCAAACACCGTAAAGGCCCGCCAAAAGCGGGTTCCGCTCCAGCCGCCAGAAGCGGCGGGGCGCGTAAACCTAAGGCCAAGTCATGAGTCAGTTGGAAAAGATCTATGGCGTGCACGCTGTAGAAGCGTTGCTGCGTCACCATCCAAAACGCGTCAAGCAGATCTGGCTGGCTGAAGGCCGCAGTGATCCGCGGGTACAGACGCTGATCGAACTCGCTGCCGAAAATCGCGTAGCGGTCGGTCAGGCTGAGCGTCGTGAGCTGGATGCGTGGGTAGATGGCGTGCACCAGGGCGTGGTCGCGGACGTGAGTCCGAGTCAGGTCTGGGGCGAAGCGATGCTCGACGAATTGCTCGATCGTACCGAAGGCGCGCCGCTGTTGCTGGTGCTCGACGGCGTGACCGATCCGCACAACCTCGGTGCTTGCCTGCGTTCTGCCGATGCGGCGGGTGCGCTGGCGGTGATCGTGCCAAAGGACAAGTCAGCTACCCTGACCCCGACGGTACGGAAAGTCGCCTGCGGTGCGGCGGAAGTGATTCCGTTGGTGGCCGTGACCAACCTGGCGCGCACCCTGGAAAAACTCAAGCAACGTGGCTTGTGGGTTGTCGGTACGGCGGGCGAGGCTGAGCAGGATCTGTATCAGCAAGACCTGACCGGCCCGACCATCCTGATCATGGGCGCGGAAGGCAGCGGAATGCGTCGCCTGACTCGCGATCTTTGCGACTACCTGGTGCGTCTGCCGATGGCGGGCAGCGTCAGCAGTCTCAACGTTTCCGTGGCGACTGGAGTGTGCCTGTTCGAGGCCCTGCGTCAGCGTGGCGTCAAAGCTGCCAGCAAAAAGTCCTGATCCGACGCAGTCCTAATGTGGGAGCGGGCTTGCTCGCGAATACGGTCTGACATTCAACACTTGTGCTGAATGACACTCCGCTTTCGCGAGCAAGCCCGCTCCCACAATGATTTATGCCTGGCGACATTGGTGGTTGTTCAAATAATCACCAATTGCCTTGCGCCTCTCTTGTCCCTTCTCTACAATTGCGCCCCTTGCTGTGACGGCAGGCACGCATGTGTCTATCGCAAGCAAGTCCATAAGTGTCATTCACTCCTTGTCTGACCGTTTTTGAGCGGCAGGCTACAACCCGTAAGGAGCATTCATGCGTCATTACGAAATCATCTTTTTGGTCCACCCGGATCAAAGCGAGCAAGTCGGCGGCATGGTTGAGCGTTACACCAAGCTGATCGAAGAAGACGGCGGCAAAATCCACCGTCTGGAAGATTGGGGCCGTCGTCAACTGGCCTACGCAATCAACAATGTTCACAAGGCTCACTACGTGATGCTGAACGTTGAATGCACTGGCAAGGCCCTGGCCGAGCTGGAAGACAACTTCCGCTACAACGATGCAGTGATCCGTAACCTGGTCATCCGTCGCGAAGAAGCCGTTACCGGCCAATCCGAGATGCTCAAGGCTGAAGAAAACCGCAGTGAGCGCCGTGAGCGTCGCGACCGTCCTGAGCACTCCGACGCTGATAGCGTTGATGGTGATGACAGCGACGCCAGCGATAACGCTGACGAGTAATCCACGGACCTTTTGAGGAGCCTATTACATGGCACGTTTCTTCCGTCGTCGTAAATTCTGCCGCTTCACCGCTGAAGACGTGAAAGAGATCGATTACAAAGATCTCAACACTCTGAAAGCCTACGTATCCGAGACCGGCAAAATCGTTCCAAGCCGCATCACCGGTACCAAAGCTCGTTATCAGCGTCAGCTGGCCACCGCTATCAAGCGCGCCCGCTTCCTGGCCCTGCTGGCCTACACCGACAGCCACGGCCGCTGAGACCGGGCAGTCGACACGTAGCAAAGGATTGAATGCATGCGCGCCTTAGCTGAGTTCATCATGCGCGGCCGTATGCAGGCCACTCTGGTAGTGGCCGGATGCGCAACGTTGCCGTTGTTGTATTGGTTGGGTGCTGCCGCCGGATGCCTTGTGCTCCTGCGGCGCGGATTGAAGGACGCCTTGGGCGTTCTTGCTCTGGGACTGCTGCCGGCGTTGATCTGGTGGCTTTACTCCGACGACCCACGGGCACTTCTGGTGCTGCTGGGGTCTTCGAGCCTTGCGTTGGTTTTGCGCGCAAGCGAGTCCTGGAACCGCGTGCTGCTGGTCAGCATAGCGATGGGATTGGTGTTTTCAGTGGTGCTGGGGGCGGCTTTTGCGCCCCAGATCGAGATGCTGGCGCAGGCTTTGATAAAAGTCATGCCGTCGCTACTCGGTGATGTCTACCAGCAATTGTCGGTAGACGAGCAAGCGCGTTTCGCGTCCCTGATTGCACCGGTCCTGACCGGCCTGATTGCGGCCTTGTTGCAAATCGTCAGTGTGCTGAGCCTGATTGTCGGGCGCTACTGGCAGGCGTTGTTGTACAACCCGGGTGGTTTTGGTCGCGAGTTTCGCGCCATCCGAATCCCGCTTTTACCGGCGATGTTGCTGCTGGTGTTGATGCTTCTGGGGCCTAACTTAGGCTCGCAGATGGCCATGTTGACACCGTTGTGCAGCGTACCGCTGGTGTTCGCCGGGCTGGCCCTGATTCACGGGCTGGTGGCGCAAAAGCGACTGGCCAAATTCTGGCTGGTGGGGTTGTACGTCACGCTGTTGCTGTTCATGCAACTGATCTATCCGTTGCTGGTGGTCTTGGCCATCGTCGACAGCCTGATTGATTTTCGCGGTCGTTCGGCACCGAAAGATGCCGATAGCGCGAACGGTGAAGGTTAAAAGTTAAGAGGATTTTCACATGCAACTGATCCTTCTGGAAAAAGTCACCAACCTGGGCAACCTGGGTGACAAAGTGAACGTTAAGGCTGGTTACGGTCGTAACTACCTGCTGCCTTACGGCAAAGCTACCGCTGCGACCGCTGCCAACCTGGCTGCGTTCGAAGAGCGTCGCGCTGAGCTGGAAAAAGCCGCAGCAGACCGTAAAACTTCGGCTGAAAGCCGTGCCGCCCAACTGGCTGAGCTGGAAGTGACTATCACTGCCACCGCTGGTGACGAAGGCAAGCTGTTCGGTTCGATCGGCACCCACGACATCGCTGATGCACTGACCGCCTCTGGCGTTGAAGTTGCAAAAAGCGAAGTTCGTCTGCCGAACGGCACCATCCGCAACGTAGGCGAATTCGACGTAGCCGTGCACCTGCACGCCGAAGTTGAAGCCACCGTACGCGTTGTCGTGGTAGCAGCTTAAGCAGCACTTGTCGGCTGGCACCCTCGGGTGCTTGCCGGTAACATCGGGCACGATCCTGTTTACAGGTCGTGCCCTTTGTCTTTCTGCGGTTCCTGATTTTCTACAAACTAATTCCAAGTGGCCATGAACGATATTTCCGCTCCCGAGCAATACGATCTGCAAACCGCTGCCCTGAAGGTGCCGCCGCATTCCATCGAGGCCGAACAGGCCGTGCTCGGTGGTTTGATGCTGGACAACAACGCCTGGGAACGCGTGCTCGATCAGGTCTCGGACGGCGATTTCTATCGTCATGACCACCGTTTGATCTTCCGTGCGATCGCCAAGCTCGCCGACCAGAACTCCCCTATCGACGTCGTGACCCTTGCCGAGCAATTGGACAAGGAAGGTCAGACCTCGCAAGTCGGTGGTCTCGGCTACCTGGGTGAGCTGGCGAAAAACACGCCGTCCGTCGCCAACATCAAGGCCTATGCGCAAATCGTTCGTGCGCGGGCGACCTTGCGGCAACTGATCGGCATCGCCACCGAAATTGCCGACAGCGCTTTCAACCCGGAAGGCCGCACGGCTGAAGAGATTCTCGACGAAGCTGAGCGGCAGATCTTCCAGATCGCCGAGGCCCGGCCAAAAACCGGCGGCCCGGTGAGCGTGAATGACCTGCTGACCAAGGCTATCGACCGCATCGACACCTTGTTCAACACTGACAACGCCATTACCGGCCTGTCCACCGGTTATACCGACCTCGACGAGAAAACCAGCGGCTTGCAGCCTGCCGACCTGATCATCGTCGCCGGCCGTCCGTCCATGGGTAAAACCACCTTTGCGATGAACCTGGTGGAAAACGCCGTGTTGCGCAGCGACAAGTGCGTACTGGTTTACTCGCTGGAGATGCCAGGCGAATCGCTGATCATGCGTATGCTGTCGTCCCTTGGGCGTATCGACCAGACCAAGGTCCGGGCCGGTCGCCTGGACGACGACGATTGGCCGCGCCTGACCTCGGCGGTCAACTTGCTGAACGATCGCAAGCTGTTCATCGACGACACGGCTGGTATCAGCCCCTCGGAGATGCGCGCGCGGACCCGGCGTCTGGTACGTGAACACGGCGACATCGCCCTGATCATGATCGACTACCTGCAGTTGATGCAGATTCCAGGTTCCGGCGGCGACAACCGGACCAACGAGATTTCCGAGATATCCCGTTCCTTGAAAGCCCTCGCCAAGGAATTCAACTGCCCGGTGGTGGCGCTGTCCCAGCTCAACCGCTCCCTGGAGCAACGACCGAACAAACGCCCGATCAACTCCGACCTCCGGGAATCCGGAGCGATCGAGCAGGATGCTGACGTGATCATGTTCGTGTACCGGGATGAGGTGTACCACCCGGAAACCGAGCACAAAGGCATCGCCGAGATCATCATCGGCAAGCAGCGGAACGGCCCGATCGGCACGTCACGACTGGCGTTCATCGGTAAGTACACCCGCTTCGAAAACCTGGCGCCGGGCAGCTACAATTTCGACGACGAGTAAGTTGTGTAGTGCCTGACAGGGCCTCTTCGCGGGCAAGCCTCGCTCCTACAGACCATGTGTCGTTCGCGCAATCGTGATCCAACGCAAAACCTGTAGGAGCGAGGCTTGCCCGCGAAGAGGGCGACACTAATTTCCGACCATAGCCGTCGGAATTGGTCAAATTTTGTGCTATATTCCGCGCCCGCGAAATTCAATGAAAGCCAACACCGGTTATCGACATGCAAGCAGCCAAGCCGTTATTTGACTATCCCAAGTACTGGGCCGAATGTTTCGGGCCAGCGCCATTCCTGCCGATGAGCAGGGAGGAGATGGATCAGCTTGGCTGGGATTCCTGCGACATCATCATCGTCACCGGTGATGCCTACGTCGACCACCCGTCGTTCGGCATGGCAATCATCGGCCGGCTGCTGGAGGCCCAGGGCTTCCGCGTCGGGATCATTGCGCAGCCGAACTGGCAGTCAAAAGACGATTTCATGAAGCTCGGCGAGCCAAACCTGTTCTTCGGCGTCGCGGCCGGCAACATGGACTCGATGATCAACCGCTACACCGCCGACAAGAAAATCCGTTCCGATGACGCCTACACCCCCGGTGGCCTGGCGGGCAAACGTCCGGACCGCGCGAGCCTGGTTTACAGCCAGCGCTGCAAGGAAGCCTACAAGCACGTGCCGATCGTGCTCGGTGGCATCGAAGCCTCCCTGCGCCGCATCGCCCACTACGATTACTGGCAGGACCGGGTGCGCAACTCGATCCTGATCGACGCCTGCGCCGACATCCTGCTCTACGGCAACGCCGAGCGTGCGATCGTCGAAGTCGCCCAGCGTCTGTCATTCGGTCACAAGATCGAAGACATCACCGATGTGCGCGGCACCGCGTTCATTCGTCGTGACACGCCAAAAGACTGGTTCGAGATCGACTCCACGCGCATCGATCGTCCGGGCAAGGTCGACAAGATCATCAACCCGTACGTGAACACCCAGGACACGCAAGCCTGCGCCATCGAGCAGGAAAAGGGTCCGACGGAAGATCCGAACGAAGCGAAGGTCGTGCAATTGCTGCCGAACCCGCGCCTCACCCGGGAGAAAACGGTCATCCGTTTGCCGTCGATGGAAAAAGTCCGTGGCGACTCGGTGCTCTACGCCCACGCCAACCGCGTGCTTCACCTGGAAACCAACCCGGGCAACGCCCGTGCGCTGGTGCAGAAGCATGGCGAAGTGGACGTCTGGTTCAACCCGCCTCCGATTCCGATGACCACCGAAGAAATGGACTACGTGTTCGGCATGCCTTACGCACGGGTTCCGCACCCGGCGTACGGCAAGGAAAAGATTCCTGCCTACGACATGATCCGCTTCTCGGTGAACATCATGCGCGGTTGCTTCGGTGGCTGTACGTTCTGCTCGATCACCGAGCACGAAGGCCGGATCATCCAGAACCGTTCCGAAGAGTCGATCATTCGCGAAATCGAAGAGATCCGCGACAAGGTGCCAGGCTTCACCGGGGTGATCTCCGACCTCGGCGGCCCGACCGCGAACATGTACCGCATTGCCTGCAAGAGCCCGGTCATCGAATCCGCGTGCCGCAAGCCGTCCTGCGTGTTCCCGGGCATCTGTGAAAACCTCAACACCGATCACTCGTCGCTGATCCAGCTCTATCGCAGCGCCCGTGCCTTGCCGGGTGTGAAGAAGATCCTGATCGCATCCGGCCTGCGTTACGACCTCGCGGTCGAGTCGCCGGAATACGTGAAGGAGCTGGTGACCCACCACGTTGGTGGTTACCTGAAGATCGCCCCGGAACATACCGAGGAAGGTCCGCTCAACCAGATGATGAAACCGGGCATCGGCAGCTATGACAAGTTCAAGCGCATGTTCGAGAAGTACACCAAGGAAGCCGGGAAAGAGCAGTACCTGATTCCGTACTTCATCGCCGCTCACCCGGGCACCACCGACGAAGACATGATGAACCTGGCCCTGTGGCTCAAGGGCAACGGTTTCCGTGCCGACCAGGTGCAGGCGTTCTACCCGTCGCCGATGGCTACCGCTACCGCGATGTACCACTCGGGCAAGAACCCGCTGCGCAAGGTCACTTACAAGAGTGACGCCGTGACCATCGTCAAGAGCGAAGAACAGCGTCGCCTGCACAAGGCGTTCTTGCGTTATCACGACCCCAAAGGCTGGCCGATGCTGCGTGAAGCGTTGACCCGCATGGGCCGCGCCGATCTGATCGGGCCGGGCAAGAACCAGTTGATCCCGCTGCATCAACCGGCGACCGACAGTTACCAGAGCGCCCGTCGCAAGAACTCGACACCGGCCGGCAGCCACAAAGTGGCCGGGGAAAAGACCACCAAGATCCTGACCCAGCACACCGGTCTGCCACCGCGTGCCAGCGATGGCGGCAACCCGTGGGACAAGCGTGAGCAGGCCAAGGCGGCGGCATTTGCCCGCAACCAGCAGGCGGCCAAGGAACGCAAGGACGCGGCCAAAGGCAAGGGGCCCAAGCCTGCGCGCAAGCCGGTAGTGCCGCGCTAAGTCTCGTTTGAGCTGAACAGAACGCCAACCTTCGGGTTGGCGTTTTGCGTTGGGCCTGAAGATCAAAAGATCGCAGCCTTCGGCAGCTCTTACATGGAAACGCATATTCCTGCGTAGGAGCTGCCGAAGGCTGCGATCTTTTGATCTTTGCCACAATTATGTGCAAATGCCCCAACGCAAAATCTCCTCCCGCCCGATTTTGGTGCTGTACTGCCCTGAGCAAATCTGTGAAAGCGCCAGCCTGCCGGATGGCATAAGTCTTGCGCGCTTTCGATAACGCTTAAGGCTCGCAGGAGGCACGCCGTGTCGATTCATGTCGCATTGCATCACGTCACGCATTACCGCTACGACCGCGCCGTCGAGCTCGGTCCGCAGATCGTTCGCCTGCGCCCGGCTGCCCATAGCCGCACGCGGATACTGTCATATGCGCTGAAAGTCTCGCCCGAGCAGCATTTCATCAACTGGCAGCAGGACCCCCAGGGCAATTACCTGGCGCGGTTGGTGTTCCCGGAGAAAACCGATGAGCTGCGGATCGAGGTCGACTTGCTGGCGGAGATGGCGGTGTTCAATCCGTTCGACTTCTTCCTCGAGCCCTACGCCGAAAAGATCCCTTTCGCCTATGCCGCGGATGAGTGCAAAGAGCTGGCGCCGTACCTGGAAACCTTGCCCCTGACGCCGAAATTCAAGGCCTATCTGGACGGCATCGATCGCACGCCGCTACCGAGCGTGGATTTCCTGGTCGCGCTCAACCAGCGCCTCAGCGAAGACATCGGCTACCTGATTCGCATGGAACCAGGCGTACAGACCCCGGAACACACTCTTGAGCATGCCTCCGGTTCCTGCCGCGACTCGGCGTGGTTGCTGGTGCAGTTGCTGCGCAACCTCGGCCTGGCGGCGCGTTTCGTGTCCGGTTACCTGATTCAGTTGACCGCCGATGTCAAAAGCCTCGACGGCCCTTCGGGCACCGAAGTGGACTTCACTGACCTGCACGCCTGGTGCGAGGTCTATTTGCCTGGCGCTGGCTGGATCGGCCTGGACGCGACTTCAGGGCTGTTTGCCGGTGAAGGGCACATTCCGTTGGCGTGTAGTCCCGACCCGTCCTCTGCGGCACCGATCAGTGGCTTGGTGGAACCTTGCGAGTGCGAATTCACCCACGAAATGTCGGTCGAGCGGATTTGGGAAGCGCCGCGAGTCACAAAGCCCTACACCGAAGACCAATGGCTGGCGATTCAGGCATTGGGCCGGCAGATCGATGCCGACCTGCTTGAAGGCGACGTGCGCCTGACCATGGGCGGCGAGCCGACGTTCGTTTCCATCGATGACCCGGACGGCGCGGAATGGAACACCGCAGCGCTTGGGCCCGACAAACGTCGTCTGTCCGCCGAGCTGTTCCAGCGCATGCGCAAGCATTACGCGCCCAAGGGACTGGTGCATTTTGGTCAGGGCAAGTGGTATCCCGGCGAGCAACTGCCGCGCTGGTCGCTGAACTGCTACTGGCGCCGCGACGGCGTACCGATCTGGCACAACAGCGCATTGATCGCTGATGAGCAGGAAGACTATGGCGCCGATGGCGAGTTGGCCGGGCGTTTTCTGGCGAGTGTCGCCGAACGCCTGAAAATTCCGACACGCTTTGTGTTCCCGGCCTACGAAGACAATTTCTATTACCTCTGGCGCGAAGGCGCTTTGCCGCAGAACGTCAGCGCCGAAGACTCACGTCTCGAAGAGCCTTTGGAGCGTACGCGTCTGCGCAAAGTCTTCAGCCAGGGGCTGGACAAGGTGATTGGCCAGGTCCTGCCGCTGGCGCGCACCGCCAAGGGCGATCAATGGCAAAGCGGTCGCTGGTATCTGCGGGAAGAACACTGTCGATTGGTGCCGGGGGATTCGCCGCTGGGGTATCGCCTGCCACTCGGTTCGCAGCCCTGGGTGAAGGCAGCGGAGTATCCGTTCATTCACCCTGTCGACCCGAATCAGGATTTCCCTGAGCTGCCAGGCACCGACCAGCTACAGCATCACGCTCAACCGCAAACGGCCAACGAGCGTGCGCCAAAGATCGACGAGTCCGCCGACTGGCTGACCCGCACCGCCTTCTGCGCCGAAGCGCGAGAAGGCCGGTTGTACCTGTTCATGCCGCCACTGGAGCGGGTCGAGGATTATCTGGAACTGGTCAGCGCCATCGAAGCCACCGCCGAAGAATTGCATTGCCCGGTGTTGCTGGAAGGCTATGAACCGCCGAGCGATCCGCGCCTGAGCAACTTCCGGATCACGCCCGACCCGGGTGTGATCGAGGTCAACGTCCAGCCGTCCGCCACCTGGGATGAGTTGGTGGAGCGCACCGAGTTTCTTTATGAAGAGGCGCGCCAGACGCGACTGACCACCGAGAAGTTCATGATCGACGGCCGGCACACCGGTACTGGTGGCGGCAACCATTTCGTCTTGGGTGGCGCGACCCCGGCTGACTCACCGTTTCTGCGCCGTCCCGATCTACTGCGCAGCCTGATCAGTTACTGGCACAACCATCCGTCCTTGTCCTACCTGTTTTCCGGATTGTTCATCGGCCCGACGTCTCAGGCGCCGAGGGTGGATGAGGCGCGCAACGATTCGCTGTACGAACTGGAAATCGCCTTCGCCCAGATGCCGAAGCCGGGCGAGGAGTGTCCACCATGGCTGGTGGATCGCTTGCTGCGCAATTTGCTGATCGACGTGACCGGCAACACCCACCGCGCCGAGTTTTGCATCGACAAACTGTATTCGCCGGACGGCGCCACCGGGCGCCTCGGATTGTTAGAGTTGCGAGCCTTTGAAATGCCGCCCCATGCGCGCATGAGCCTGGCTCAGCAGTTGTTGCTGCGGGCGCTGGTGGCGCGGTTCTGGCGCGAGCCTTATGCGCCGCCGAAACTGGCGCGCTGGGGCACAGAGCTGCACGACCGGTTCCTGTTGCCGCACTTTATCGAGCAGGATTTCGCTGACGTCATTGTCGACCTCAATGCCGCCGGTTATCCCGTGCGGGCCGAGTGGTTCGCAGCGCATCTGGAATTCCGTTTTCCCAAGGTCGGTGACTATGCGGTCAGCGGGATTGAGCTGGAGTTGCGTCAGGCGCTGGAGCCTTGGCATGTACTGGGCGAGGAAGGTGCGGCGGGTGGTACGGTTCGTTACGTGGATTCGTCGCTGGAGCGTTTGCAGGTCAAGCTCAGCGGCCTGCCGCCTCAGCGTTATCTGCTGACGTGCAATGGCATCCCGGTGCCATTGCAACCCACGGGTCGGGTCGGTGAGTTCGTCGCCGGCGTACGCTTTCGGGCCTGGCAACCGGCCAATTGCCTGCAACCGACCATCCCGGTCCACGCGCCGCTGGTGTTCGATCTGCTCGATACCTGGATGGGGCGTTCGCTGGGCGGTTGTCAGTACCACGTGGCCCACCCGGGCGGGCGCAACTACGACAGCCTGCCGGTGAACGCCAACGAGGCCGAGAGCCGGCGGATGGCGCGTTTCTTCCGTGTCGGACACACGCCAGGGAAACTTCCTATACCGAATCTGGAAATTAACGACGAGCTGCCGATGACTCTCGATTTGCGACGTTTCTAAACCGTACACGACGCTCGGATTTTTCGTATATCCGGGCGTCATGAGCCTGCGTTAGTCTGACCGTTCTTTGCTGTCTGCCGAGCTTTCCATGCCTGACCTGCTTGACCGCTACCCGCTGACCGCGGGCACTTATCACGAACTGCTCGACGACAGCGGCGCCGTGCGCCCGCATTGGCAGCGGCTGTTCGATCAATTGCAACGCAGCACACCAGCGCAACTGGTGCAGCGTCAGGCGCTGCTGACCCGGCAGATCCAGGAAAACGGCGTGACCTATAACGTCTACGCCGACCCCAAGGGCGCTGACCGGCCATGGGAGTTGGACCTGCTGCCCCATGTGATTGCCGCCGATGAGTGGGAACAGTTATCGGCCGGGATCGCTCAGCGGGCGCGCTTGCTCAATGCTGTGCTGGCGGATCTGTACGGCCCTCAGCGCTTGATCGCCGAAGGCCTGCTGCCGGCTGAGCTGGTGTTCGGTCACAACAACTTCCTCTGGCCCTGTCAGGGCATTTCGCCGCCCGACGGGGCCTTTTTGCATCTGTACGCCGTGGATCTGGCGCGCACCCCTGACGGTCGCTGGTGGGTGACGGCGGACCGGACGCAAGCGCCATCCGGTGCCGGTTACGCGCTGGAAAACCGCACCATCGTGTCCCGAGCCTTTCCCGAGTTGTACCGCGATTTGAAGGTGCAGCACCTGGCCGGATTCTTTCGCACGCTCCAGGAAACGCTCGCTCGTCAGGCGCCGAGCGATGACGAAGCGCCACTGGTGGTGCTACTGACGCCGGGGCGTTTCAACGAAAGCTATTTCGAACATCTGTACCTGGCTCGCCAGCTCGGATATCCATTGGTAGAGGGTGGCGACCTGACCGTCCGGGATGCCACGGTCTACCTGAAAACCTTGAGCGGCCTGCGTCGGGTCCACGCGATCATGCGTCGGCTCGACGATGACTTCTGCGACCCGCTGGAGCTGCGCACCGACTCGGCCCTCGGCGTGCCGGGGCTGCTTGAAGCTGTGCGTCAGGGCCGGGTGCTGGTGGCCAACGCCCTCGGCAGCGGCGTGCTCGAGTCACCGGGGTTGCTGGGTTTCCTGCCGAAGATTAATCAGTATCTGTTCGGCGAAGAGCTGATTCTGCCGTCCATCGCGACCTGGTGGTGCGGCGAAGCGCCGGTGCTGGCCCAGGCCCTGGAAAAGCTGCCGGAGCTGTTGATCAAACCGGCGTTTCCGTCGCAGAGCTTCGCCCCAGTGTTTGGTCGTGATTTGAGTGAAAAACAGCGTCAAGCCTTGGCTGAGCGCATGCAGGCACGGCCTTACGCCTATGTTGCGCAAGAATTGGCGCAACTGTCCCAGGCGCCGATCTGGCAGGCCGAAGGTGGTCAATTGCAACCGCGGGCCATTGGCATGCGTGTGTATGCGGTGGCCAGTCGGGACGGCTATCGAGTACTGCCTGGCGGGTTGACCCGGGTTGCCGCCGAAGCCGACGCCGAAGTGGTGTCGATGCAGCGCGGCGGCGCCAGCAAGGACACTTGGGTGTTGGGCGATCGCCCGCCCAACGGCGAACAATGGAAAGCCCAGCGCAACATTGGCGTTCACGATCTGGTACGACGCGATCCGTATCTGCCATCGCGGGTGGTCGAGAACCTGTTCTGGTTCGGCCGTTACTGCGAGCGCTGCGATGACAGCGCACGACTGCTGCGGATCATGCTCGCGCGCTATGTCGATGGCGATGACCCGCAAGCCCTGGAGGCGGCAGTCGATCTCGGTGAACGCCTGAATCTGTTGCCGGAGGAGGGCGAGTTGCCGGAGCGATTGTTGGCTGCGCTGCTCGGCGATGACTGGCCGTTCAGCCTGCGCTCCAACCTGCAACGCTTGCAGTGGGCGGCGTCGCAAGTACGCGGCAAGCTCTCGCGAGAGAACTGGCAAGCGCTGGTGGAATTGCAGCGCGAGGCCATGGAACTGGAAACCGAAGAGCCGGATTTCGGCGAGCTGCTGGATTTCCTCAACCGACTGGTGATGTCGCTGGCGGCGCTGTCCGGTTTTGCCCTTGACGATATGACTCGGGACGAAGGTTGGCGTTTCCTGATGATCGGTCGGCGGATCGAACGGCTGAAGTTTCTCAGCGGCAGTCTGGCGGCGTTTCTGCGTGGCGCCGGGGCTTTCGATCAGGCCGGGCTGGAGTGGCTGCTGGAGTTGGGCAACAGCAGCATCACCTACCGCTCGCGGTATCTGGCGGTGGCGCAATTGATCCCGGTGCTGGACCTGTTGTTGCTCGACGAGCAGAACCCTCATGCGGTGTTGTTCCAGTTGAAACTGGTGACCCGTACGTTGAAGCGCTTGAACGACGACTTTGGTGCGCCGCGCGAAACAGGTCTGCCGCAGTTGGTGGAGCGGCTGGCGCGCTTCGATCTGGGTTGCCTGGAAAACCCACTGTTTGGCGAGGCCAGTGTTCGCGCCGCCATAGAGGGGCTGGCCGATCTGTTGCAGGAGATCGCCGATGCCAGCGGACAAGTATCGGATCGCCTGGCCTTGCGCCATTTCGCCCATGTCGATGATGTCAGCCAACGCACGGTGTCCGTCTGATGAATGCCCGTTACCAGATTTTCCACGACACCCACTATCACTATGACAGCCCGGTGTCCCTGGCCCAGCAACTGGCGCACCTGTGGCCGCGGGCTTGCGTTTGGCAGCGCTGCACCGATCAGCAATTGCAGATCAGTCCCGATCCGACCTCGCGCCGGGATGAGCTGGATGTGTTTGGTAATCCGCTGACCCGGTTGGCATTCGAGCGGCCGCACGATGAGTTGCTGGTCAATGCCAGCCTGACGGTCGAAGTGCTGGCCCGGCCATCGTTGGACTTCAATCAATCGCCAGCCTGGGAAGAGACCTGCAACGCACTGACCTACAGCAGTCAGCCGCTGTCATCCGAGATACTTGAAGCCTGCCGTTACCGGTTCGAATCGCCCTATGTGCACTTGAAGCGCAACTTCGTCGAGTTCTCGGAAAGTTGTTTTCCTCCTGGCCGGCCATTGCTGCTGGGGGTTCAGGCGTTGATGGAGAAGATCTTCAGCGAATTCACCTTCGACGCCGAAGCGACCCAAGTGGCGACGCCGCTGGTGGAAGTGCTGGAGAGGCGGCGCGGGGTTTGCCAGGACTTTGCACATTTGATGCTCGCTTGTGTGCGCTCCCGTGGATTAGCCGCGCGGTATATCAGCGGTTACTTGCTGACCCAGCCACCACCGGGCCAGCCTCGGCTGATCGGTGCCGATGCGTCTCATGCCTGGGTGTCGGTATTTTGTCCGGTGCTGGGCTGGGTGGATTTCGACCCGACCAATAATGTGCAACCGGCGCTGGAGCACATCACCCTGGCCTGGGGCCGGGATTTTTCCGATGTGTCGCCGTTGCGTGGAGTGATCCTGGGCGGTGGCAGCCATGATCCGGAGGTTCGGGTCACAGTAATGCCGTTGGAGTAACCAACATCCAGTGTGGGAGCGGGCTTGCTCGCGAAAGCGGTTGAACATTCAACATTGACGTCGACTGACCCACCGCTTTCGCGAGCAAGCCCGCTCCCACAGGGAGTGTGCAGTTTCTTGGAGAGGGATTTCAGTTTGGACTGTGAGGGTCAGCAACATCGTTGCTGACCCTGGACACAGATCCGGTGGGCCTGATCAGATCATCGGGCCCTGAGGGTCTCAGGCGTCGGGCGCCTGATCTTTCGGTGCTTCAGTTTCGTCTGTAGCCACTTCGCCTTCGGTATCCGGGTTCAGTGCTGCTGCTTCTTCTTCAGCTGTAGCTTTCTTGCGCTGAAGCTTTTCCTCTTTCTTCTGCTCCTTGGCCAAGTCTCTCTGACGTTTGGCGAAGGAATAATTAGGTTTAGCCATGGGCGATCCTCTGGGGTCGAAGGTGAGGTTGAGCGGCGCATATTCTGCCCTGTATCGGCACCGAGCCGTTAGCTGGGTTTTTGCTCGGTCCATTTTGGCGGTACTGAGGGTTGCCAGGCGTCCAGTGCATCGAGCAGGGTTTGCGGCGATTCGCTCATTTGCAGCATGTCACGGTGCGCTTCGCGAACGAAGCCTTCGCCGACGATATGATCAAGAAAAGACGTCAACTTGCTGTAGAAACCGTTCACTTCCAGCAAACCCAGCGGTTTGCCGTGATAGCCGAGCTGGCCCCAGGTCCAGACTTCGAACAGCTCTTCCAGTGTGCCCAGGCCGCCGGGCAGAGCGATGAAGGCATCGCTGAGCTCGGCCATTCGCGCCTTGCGCGCATGCATGCCGTCGACCACTTCCAGTCGAGTCAGGCCGCTGTGGCCGATTTCCTTGTCCTTGAGGCTCTGCGGGATGATCCCGATCACTTCACCGCCGGCCGCCAGCGCGGCATCGGCAACGATCCCCATCAGCCCGACGGCGCCGCCGCCATAGACCAGAGTCAGCTTGCGCTCGGCCAATGCTCGCCCCAGGGCGACAGCCGCTTCACGATAAACCGGGTTAGTGCCAGTGCTGGCACCGCAAAATACACAAACGGACGCTAAAGACATGCCTTACTCCATGGTCATCAGGGCCACAGAGTAAAGGCAGGCTTGCCTCGTTCCAAGGGTTAAACCTCGCGTTTTGGCGTTTCATAGGTGCCACTGGCGCCGCAGGCGTAGGCGGCGAGCAAACTGCACAACAAGCTGTTGAAAGACATGACAGACGCTCCAGATGAGAGATGACGGCCCTGATGATAGGGCCGTGCCAGACGTCTGGCTGGTAGATTGTTTCGATGAGTGTCATAGCCCGAAAGTTGTATACAATTTTTGATTCAGGTCATAGGAACTTGCGAAGATTTCAGGCAGTCTTCTGTCCATTAGCACTTTTGTTAACCCTGCCTTGGAGATTCACCATGTTTGCCAAACTTGTTGCGGTATCCCTGCTGACACTGGCCAGCAGCCAATTGATGGCTGCCGAGTGCAAGACGACCATCGACTCCACCGATCAGATGTCCTTCAACACCAAGGCCATTGAAATCGACAAAAGCTGCAAGACCTTCACCGTTGAACTGACCCACTCCGGCAGCCTGCCAAAAAACGTCATGGGTCATAACTGGGTGCTGAGCAAAGAAGCCGACATGCAGCCGATCGCCACCGACGGCCTGGCGGCAGGTATCGATAAGAACTACCTGAAAGAAGGTGATGCCCGCATCATCGCCCACACCAAAGTCATCGGCGCGAAGGAAACCGACTCGGTAACTTTCGACGTGTCGAAGCTCAATGCTGCTGAAAAATACGGTTTCTTCTGCTCGTTCCCGGGCCACATCTCGATGATGAAAGGTACGGTTACCCTGAAGTAATCGAATCAAGCGCATAAAAAAGCGTCCGCTAGGGACGCTTTTTTTGTGTCTGACGGTTGACCGAGTCATCGTTCTTCGCGGGCAAGCCTCGCTCCTACAGGATTTGTGTCGTGCCCATTACCGGGGGCCGACACAAAACCTGTGGGAGCGTGGCTTGCCCGCGAAGGCGCCGGTACAGACGCCGACGTCCTTATGGCGCGAACGGCATCACGCGCTTGTGATGGGTCTTTTTGTACGTGTCGCAGATGATCTTGAACGCTTCCTCACGCACCGGTTCGCCGTGCAGGAAGGCGTCGATCTCGGCATAGGTCACCCCGTGGGACGCTTCGTCCGGTTTGCCCGGCGACAGGTCTTCGAGGTCGGCGGTCGGGATTTTTTCCACCAGCGACTCCGGCGCGCCGAAGCTGCGGGCAATCGCCCGGACCTGATTTTTCACCAGGCCGCTCAGCGGTGCGAGGTCGCAGGCGCCGTCACCGAATTTGGTGAAGAAACCCATCACCGCTTCTGCCGCGTGATCGGTGCCGATCACCAGGCCGTGAGCCGCGCCAGCGATGGTGTATTGCGCGACCATGCGCATCCGCGCCTTGGTGTTGCCCAGCACGAAATCCTTCTGCACCGCCTCCTTACCCTCGAAGGCCGCCACTTCGCTGGCCAGGGATTTGACCGCCGGGCCGATGTTTACGGTGTGGCGCTCATCGGGAGCAATGAAGTCCACTGAGGCCTGGGCATCATGTTCGTCGAACTGGACGCCATAAGGCAGGCGCACGGCGATGAACTTGTAGTTGGCATCACCAGTGCGCTCGCGCAGTTCACGCATGGCGCGTTGGGCCAGCAGGCCGGCGGTCAGGGAGTCCACGCCGCCGCTGATGCCCAGCACCAGCGTCTTGAGCCCGGCATTGACCAGGCAGTCCTGAATGAAGGTGATCCGCCGGGCAACTTCAGCCTCGAGGGCGAGTTGATCCGCAAACGGCGGTTGGACCTTGAGCTGTTCAGCAATCTCACGCTGTACGGCTTGCATGAATTCACTCCTTGCTAGATGGGCTGGAAATGGCGGCAGGTACTTGGAAAACATGTCGCAAATAGGCGACGAAATTCGGGTCTTTGCAGTGAGTCTTGCCAGGCTCATCAGAAATTTTGGCCACTGGCTGGCCGTTGCAGGCCGTCATTTTAAGCACGATG
Organism: Pseudomonas sp. PDM24; assembly: GCF_019218905.1. NCBI lineage: Bacteria > Pseudomonadati > Pseudomonadota > Gammaproteobacteria > Pseudomonadales > Pseudomonadaceae > Pseudomonas > Pseudomonas sp. PDM24. The sequence continues at coordinate 414,038 of NZ_JAHUWR010000004.1, forward strand.
CTCATCGGTTCGACACCCGGAATGTCACACGTCAGGTTAGTGCCGATACCGAAGCTGACATTGATCCGACCGCGCAATGCCCGAAAAATCTCCAGAGATTTGGGTAGCGTCAGACTGTCGGAAAACACCAGTGTCTTGCTCATCGGGTCGATGCCAAGCTTGTGATAGTGGGCGATGGCTTTCTCCGCCCACTGCACCGGGTCACCGGAATCGTGGCGCAAGCCGTCGAAGAGCTTGGCAAAGAACAGGTCGAAATCGTTGAGGAAGGCATCGGAGGTGATGCAGTCGGTCAAGGCGATCCCCAGCAACCCCCGGTATTCGCGGACCCAACAGTCGAGGGCGGCAATCTGGCTGTCGATCAGCCGTGGACCGAGTTGCTGGTGGGCCATGATCCATTCGTGAGCCATGGTGCCCAGCGGCTTCATGTCCAGCTCCCGGGACAGGTGCACGTTGCTGGTACCGACGAAGCGACCGGGGAAGTCATGCTTGAGCACGTTCACCACTTCTTCCTGCACACGGTACGAGAAGCGACGGCGAGTGCCGAAATCGGCTACCTGCAATTCGGACAATTCGTCCGCGCTGGCGTTGGCGGTCAGCCAGTCGAACTTGCGATAGAGCTGTTCGCGGGCCTGTTCCAGAATGATTTCCCGGTAGCGATAACGGTTGCGTACTTCGCTGACCATGGCCAGTAGCGGCACTTCGAACAGAATCACGTGCAGCCACGGCCCGCGCAGACGGATGAACAGCTCACCGTTCTCAATCCCGGTGTGGATATAGCGAAGATTGAAGCGGAACAGACCGAGAAAACGCAGGAAATCCGGCTTCAGAAAACTGATGCGCTCCAGGAAGCTCAATTGATCGGCACTCAGGCTCAACTCGGCCAGGCGCTCGATCTGGAAACGGATCTCTGCCAGGTACGGGCGCAGATCCTCACTGTTACGGCAACGAAACTCCCATTCGACTTCCACGTTCGGGTAGTTGTGCAGCACCGCCTGCATCATCGTCAGTTTGTAGAAGTCGGTGTCGAGCAGGTTCTGCACGATGCGATCGGCAAACACACTCTCGCTCATAACGGGTTCTCCAGGCTGGCCGCGGCCCGTGGCAGCGACGTTGCAGCTGTTTCAATGAATGGGGCTAGTGGCGCATATCAGCAGTAAGGATTGCCAGCGATTTTTTAAATCGCCGCAGATTCCTGTGGGAGCGGGCTTGCTCGCGAAAGCGTAATGCCAGTCAACATTGATGTTGAATGTGCCGGCCCCTTCGCGAGCAAGCCCGCTCCCACAGGTATTGAGTGCAACCCTAAATTTGCGGTATGTCCGGACTATCAATCTGCTCCAGCATCCACTTCACAAAATCCCGCACCTTGGGCACTTCCGCCGAATGCTCCGGATACGCCAGGTAATAGGCGTCGGTGCTGGGCATCGCATGCTTCCAGGGAATGACCAGTTTGCCGTCGGCCAATTCCTCTTCCACCAGAAACTTCGGCAACAGCGCCACGCCGCAGCCGACCTGGGCGGCGCGGATGCACATGTAGAAGGTTTCGAAACGCGGGCCGTGGTAGCTGTGTTCGGTGTGGTAGCCCTGGCTGTCGAACCAGTCGTGCCAGGCCTGAGGCCGGGAAGCGTTTTGCAGCAGGACCAGGTCGGTGAGTTGCGTAGGGTCGGTGAACGGCGTGTCCGGCAGGCTGCCCGGTGCGCAGACCGGCACCAGCTCCTCGCCAAACAGCTTCAGGCATTCGGTGCCGGGCCGAGAGCCTTGGCCAAAGTAAAACGCCAGGTCGCTGCGACCTTGCAACAGATCATCCGCTTCCTGTTCGCTGCACAGGTCCAGATGGATCGAGGGATGACGCAGGCGCCAGCCTTTCAGGCGCGGCACCAGCCAGCGTGCACCGAAGGTCGGAGGTGTCGAGACTCGCAAGACTTCGGTATCGCCGCCGTAGGAGCGAAGGTAATGGGTCGACATTTCGACTTGGGTGAGGATTTTTCGCACTTCCACCAAGTACAAATCGCCGGCGGGGGTCATTTGCAGACGTCGGCGCACCCGGCGGAACAACAAGTGTTGCAACAACTCTTCGAGTTGCGCGACCTGTTTGCTCACGGCGCTCTGCGTCAGGTTCAGCTCTTCGGCGGCACGGGTGAAGCTCAAATGCCGGGTCACGGCCTCGAAGCACTGCAACGCGGTGATCGACGGCAAGTAGCGTTTATTCAGCATGGGTGGTCCTTTTTCTTGTTTCTCTGTGCTCTTTTTTACCGGCAGATTCGCAGCATGAATAAACGGAATGATATCTCTCTTAAAGGTCGTTTGTTGGGTAACCTCCGGGGAGCTAAAACTACAGGTCTGATCAGCCGAATAAATCCGGCTGCACGTTTTCTGTTTTTTGCTTGAGGAGTGACCCATGGTTGCCGCATTGCTTGATCGTCTTGGTGTGAACCCGGCCCTGTACCAGAACGGCAAAGTGCCGGTGCATTCGCCTATCGATGGCAGCCGTATCGCTGCCGTGAACTGGGAAGGCGCCGCTGAAGTCGAGCAGCACATCAGTCGCGCAGATCATGCGTTCGAACTGTGGCGCAAGGTTCCGGCGCCACGCCGCGGCGAATTGGTGCGCCAATTGGGCGACATCTTGCGCGAATACAAGGCCGACCTTGGTGAGCTGGTGTCCTGGGAAGCTGGCAAGATCACTCAGGAAGGTTTGGGTGAAGTTCAGGAAATGATCGACATCTGCGACTTCGCGGTCGGTCTGTCCCGTCAGCTGTACGGTTTGACCATCGCCTCCGAGCGTCCTGGCCACCACATGCGCGAAACCTGGCACCCGCTGGGCATCGTCGGCGTGATCAGTGCGTTCAACTTCCCGGTCGCCGTTTGGGCCTGGAACGCCACGCTGGCGTTGGTCTGCGGTAACCCGGTGATCTGGAAACCGTCGGAGAAAACCCCGCTGACCGCGCTGGCCTGCCAAGCGTTGTTCGACCGCGTCCTGAAAAATTTCAGCGACGCCCCGCCGCACCTGAGCCAAGTGATTATCGGCGGCCGCGATGCCGGCGAAGCGCTGGTCGATGACCCACGTGTCGCGCTGGTCAGCGCCACCGGCAGCACCCGCATGGGCCGCGAAGTGGCGCCGAAAATCGCGGCACGTTTTGCCCGCAGCATTCTCGAGCTGGGCGGCAACAACGCGATGATCCTCGGCCCAAGCGCCGATCTGGACATGGCCGTACGGGCGATTCTGTTCAGCGCCGTCGGCACCGCCGGTCAGCGTTGCACCACGTTGCGTCGCCTGATCGCCCATGAATCGGTGAAGGAGGAAATCGTCACCCGCCTCAAAGCTGCTTACTCCAAGGTGCGCATCGGCCATCCGCTGGAAGGCAATCTGATTGGGCCGCTGATCGACAAACACAGCTTCGAAAACATGCAGGACGCGCTGGAGCAGGCCTTGAGCGAAGGCGGCCGGGTGTTCGGCGGCGAGCGTCAGCTGGAAGACAAATTCCCCAACGCTTACTACGTTTCGCCGGCCATCGTCGAAATGCCGGAGCAGAGCGATGTGGTGTGCAGCGAAACCTTCGCGCCAATTCTGTACGTGATCGGTTACAACGATTTCGAAGAGGCGTTGCGCCTGAACAACGCCGTGCCACAAGGCCTGTCATCGTGCATCTTCACCACCGACGTGCGTGAAGCCGAGCAGTTCATGTCGGCGGTGGGCAGCGATTGCGGGATCGCCAACGTCAACATCGGCCCGAGCGGGGCGGAGATCGGCGGTGCGTTTGGCGGCGAAAAAGAGACCGGTGGTGGTCGTGAGTCCGGTTCGGATGCATGGCGCGGGTACATGCGTCGCCAGACCAATACCGTGAACTATTCGCTGGAGTTGCCGTTGGCTCAGGGGATTACGTTCGACTGAGATGAGCTCAGATCTTTGATCCAATGAAAATCCAATGTGGGAGCGGGCTTGCTCGCGAAAGCGGTCTTTCAGTCACATAGATACTGAATACACGGACGCCTTCGCGAGCAAGCCCGCTCCCACACTGGAATGGATGTGTTTGTTAGGTTTCTGTTGGAGTCTGGCAATGCCGTTACGCGAAGAGTGTCTGTGGGAAAAACTGACGCCGCAAAGGCCCGACAACGTGGCGCTCAAGGGCGAGGTGACGGTGGATGTCTGCGTCATCGGTGCCGGTTTCACCGGTTTGTCGGCGGCGGTGCATCTGCTGGAACAAGGTAAAAGTGTCTGTGTGCTGGAAGCGCATCGCGCCGGGCATGGCGGTTCGGGGCGTAACGTCGGGCTGGTCAATGCCGGGATGTGGATTGCACCGGATGAAATCGAAGCCGGTTTTGGCGAGGCGGTCGGCAGTCAGCTCAACCGCATGCTGGGTGCGGCGCCGTCCCTGGTGTTCAGCCTGGTCGACAAATACAACATCGATTGCCAGTTACGCCGCGAAGGCACGCTGCACATGGCGCACAACGCGCGTGGCGAAGCGGATCTGCGCAGTCGCGAAGAACAATGGAAGCGTCGTGGTGCACCGGTGGAACTGTTAACCGGTCAAGCCTGCGAACAAGCCACCGGCACAAAAAAGATCGCCGCCGCTCTGCTCGATCGGCGTGCCGGCACGATCAACCCGATGGCCTACACCACGGGGCTGGCCAACGCGGCCATCAGCCTCGGCGGTCAGCTGTTCGATCATTCACCGGTGACCCGACTCGAACGTCAGGGCCAGCGCTGGTCGGTGCAAACCGCCCAGGGTTCGGTGCTGGCCGAGCAGGTGGTCATCGCCTCCAACGCCTATACAGAAGGCGACTGGACGGAGCTGCGGCGCAACTTTTTCCCCGGTTATTACTATCAAGTGGCCTCGGTGCCGCTGACCGAAGACGCCGCGCAACAGATTCTGCCCGGCGGCCAGGGTTCCTGGGATACCCGACAAGTGCTCAGCAGCATCCGTCGCGATGCCGAAGGGCGGTTGTTGCTCGGCAGTCTCGGCAATGGCAACCAGAAACCGACCTGGTTCTTGAAAGCCTGGGCCGACCGGGTTCAGCAGCATTACTTTCCGTATCTGAAACCGGTGGAGTGGGAATGCACCTGGACCGGTTGCATCGCCTTCACTCCCGATCATTTGATGCGTCTGTTTGAGCCGGCACCGGGTCTGGTGGCCGTCACCGGCTACAACGGTCGAGGCGTGACCACCGGTACAGTCGTCGGCAAAGCCTTTGCCGATTATTTGTGTAATGGAAATCCTCAGGCCCTGCCGATTCCTTTCGCGCCCATGCAGCCATTGGCGGGTGTGGGGTTGCGAAGCTGCCTGTATGAGGCTGGGTTTTCGCTGTATCACGCGGGCCAGTGCCTGCGGATCGTCATCTGATTGTTGAAATATGTTGCTGGAAGCGGCGCTTTTCAGCGAAGCGGCTAGCCTGTAATGGTGCGGGTTGTAGCAGTCCCGCACCAGCAGTGTGCAGTTCGGTGACGCGGGCTGTTACAGGCTGGTTGCACATCGTTTGGCGCTGCGGTTGCAATGATGGCGCGTGCTGGTTGCGCCTTTAAAAATAAATGGTTTCACCTCCCGCGGTTTAGACGGTTGCACGCCCAATGAAAATGGGCCCGAAACAGTCGAAATAACAATAAGGCAGCGACTTTTTTCAGAATAAAAAACCGATGGCACGGCCCTTGCTCTGAGCATTCAGAGAAGTCGCAGTGCCAACTAAAAAAAACCTTGGAGCACCACCTCATGTCCCAGACGTTTTACAAGAAAGGCTTTCTGGCCCTCGCAGTGGCAACTGCGTTGGGTGTTTCTGCGTTTGCACAGGCTGATGTGAAAATTGGTGTGGCGGGGCCGATGACAGGCGCCAACGCCGCATTTGGCGAGCAGTACATGAAGGGTGCGCAGGCAGCGGCTGATGCAGTCAACGCCGCTGGCGGTGTCAACGGGGAAAAAATCGTACTGGTCAAAGGCGATGACGCCTGCGAACCGAAACAGGCTGTGACGGTCGCCAAGGACCTGACCAACCAGAAAGTCGCTGGCGTAGTCGGTCACTTCTGCTCCTCGTCGACCATCCCGGCCTCCGAGATCTACGACGAAGCGGGCATCATCGCGATCACTCCAGGTTCCACCAACCCGGCGGTTACCGAGCGTGGCCTGAGTGCCATGTTCCGTATGTGCGGGCGTGATGACCAGCAAGGTATCGTGGCCGGCGACTACATCGTCGACGTGCTCAAGGGCAAGAAAGTGGTGGTCCTGCACGACAAGGACACCTACGGCCAAGGTCTGGCGGATGCTACCAAGGCTCAACTGGCCAAGCGCGGTGTAACGCCAGTGCTGTATGAAGGCTTGACCCGTGGCGAAAAAGACTTCAGCACCATCGTCACCAAAATCCGCGGCGCTGGTGCCGACGTCGTTTACTTCGGTGGCCTGCACCCGGAAGCCGGTCCTCTGGTTCGTCAACTGCGTGAGCAAGGCCTCAAAGACGTCAAGTTCATGTCCGACGACGGCATCGTAACCGACGAACTGGTGACCACCGCTGGCGGTCCGCAATTCGTTGACGGCGTACTGATGACCTTTGGTGCCGACCCACGCCTGCTGCCAGACAGCAAGACCGTGGTGGACGAGTTCCGCAAGAAGGGCACCGAGCCTGAAGGCTACACCCTGTACGCCTATGCTTCGGTCCAGACCCTCGCGGCTGCCTTCAATGGCGCCAAGAAGAATGATGGCGAAGCGGCGGCCAAATGGCTGAAGGCTAACTCGGTCCAGACCGTAATGGGCAAGAAAGAGTGGGACGCCAAGGGCGACCTGAAAGTCTCCGACTACGTGGTTTACCAGTGGGACAAGGATGGCAAATACCACCAGCTGGAAAAACAGAAGTAAGGGCTGACACGATCAGTTGAACCCCACCAGTCCCTGTGGGAGCGAGCCTGCTCGCGAAGACGGACTGACAGACAGCAGCTTTGTTGAATGTTCAACCGCTTTCGCGAGCAGGCTCGCTCCCACACGGAATCAGTGGGGCCAGGCTGATCGTGGCTGACATTGCTCCGACGTAAATCTGTATTTTTCCTAGAAGAATCGCACATCACTGGTGTGCAGGTTCTCACTGCGTGAGATTGCGTTATGGATGGTATTTTCCTGCAGCAACTGGTCAACGGCCTGACCCTCGGGTCGGTCTATGGCCTGATCGCCATCGGCTACACAATGGTCTATGGCATCATCGGCATGATCAACTTCGCCCACGGCGAGGTTTACATGATTTCCGCTTACCTCGCGGCAATCAGTCTGGCTCTGCTGGCATACTTCGGTATTGAATCCTTCCCCCTGCTGATGCTTGGCACCCTGGTATTCACCATCATCGTCACGGCGGTGTATGGCTGGGTCATCGAGCGCGTCGCCTACAAACCGCTGCGCAACTCCACCCGACTGGCACCGCTGATCAGCGCCATCGGTATTTCGCTGATCCTGCAAAACTATGCACAGATTGCCCAAGGCGCCCGTCAACAAGGCGTACCGACACTGCTGACTGGTGCATGGCGAGTTGAAGTCGGGACCGGCTTCGTCCAGCTTACCTACACTAAGATTTTCATTCTGGTCGCAGCGTTTGTCGGGATGGCCCTGCTGACCTACGTCATCAAGTACACCAAGCTCGGCCGTATGTGCCGCGCCACCCAGCAAGACCGCAAGATGGCCTCGATCCTGGGGATCAACACCGATCGCGTCATTTCCTACGTGTTCATCATCGGTGCGGCGATGGCGGCCCTGGCCGGCGTGCTGATCACCATGAACTACGGCACATTCGACTTCTACGCGGGCTTCATCATTGGCATCAAGGCGTTCACCGCCGCGGTACTTGGCGGGATCGGCTCTCTGCCAGGGGCAATGCTTGGCGGGATCATTCTCGGGATCTCCGAGTCGCTGTTCTCTGGCTTGGTCAACTCGGACTACAAAGACGTTTTCAGCTTCTCGCTGCTCGTTCTCGTTCTGGTCTTTCGGCCCCAAGGCCTGCTCGGCCGTCCTCTTGTGTCGAAGGTGTAAGCGATGTCTTCAACCACTAAAAAAACCATTGATCTCAAAAGAAGCCTGGTTGACGCGATTCTTGCCGGCCTGGTGGCCCTGATTGTGTTCGGCCCGATTGTTGGCGTGGTCCTCGACGGCTACGGCTTCAACCTGGAAGCGACCCGGGTGGCATGGATTGTCGCCATCGTCATGGCTGGCCGCTTTGCCTTGAGCCTGTTCCTGCAAACCCCCAAGGGCCTGAGAATTCTCGAAGGCTTTGAAAGCACTGGCTCCGGGGTTCATGTACTGCCGCCTGATTACAAATCCCGCTTGCGCTGGATCATCCCGGTGATGATCGTCATCGCCGTGGTGTTCCCGTTTTTCTCCAACTCCTACCTGCTGGGCGTGGTCATTCTCGGGCTGATCTACGTTCTGTTGGGGCTGGGGCTGAACATCGTGGTCGGCCTGGCCGGCCTGCTCGACCTCGGTTATGTGGCGTTCTACGCCATTGGTGCCTACGGCCTGGCGCTCGGTTATCAATACCTGGGGCTGGGTTTCTGGACGGTGCTGCCGCTGGCGGCAATCACTGCCGGGTTAGCCGGTTGCATCCTGGGTTTTCCAGTACTGCGCCTGCACGGTGACTATCTGGCGATCGTGACGCTGGGGTTCGGTGAAATCATCCGGTTGATCCTCAATAACTGGCTGTCCCTGACCGGCGGCCCGAACGGTATGGCGGCTCCGTTGCCAACGTTCTTTGGCCTTGAGTTCGGCAAAAGGGCGAAAGAGGGTGGGGTGCCGTTCCATGAGTTTTTCGGCATCGCCTATAACCCGGACGTGAAGTATTACTTCATCTACGCGGTGTTGTTCCTGGTGGTACTGGCCGTGCTGCATATCAAGCACCGCTTGACCCGGATGCCGGTCGGCCGGGCGTGGGAAGCGTTGCGTGAAGACGAAATCGCCTGCCGCTCCATGGGTCTGAATCACGTACTGGTCAAGCTGTCGGCGTTCACCATCGGCGCATCGACTGCCGGCCTGGCGGGTGTGTTCTTCGCTACTTATCAGGGGTTCGTCAACCCGACCTCGTTCACCTTCTTCGAGTCGGCGCTGATCCTCGCCATTGTGGTGCTTGGCGGCATGGGCTCGACCATCGGCGTGGTAATTGCGGCGTTCGTGCTGACTGTAGCCCCGGAACTGCTGCGCGGCTTCGCTGAGTATCGCGTGCTGCTGTTCGGCATCCTGATGGTATTGATGATGATCTGGCGACCGCGCGGCCTGATTCGGATCAGCCGTACCGGTGTGACCCCGCGTAAAGGAGTAGCGCCATGAGCGAAGTCGTACTCTCGGTAGACAAACTGATGATGCACTTTGGCGGCATCAAGGCTCTGAGCGATGTCAGCCTGAAGGTCAAGCGCAACTCGATCTTCGCCCTGATCGGCCCCAACGGCGCCGGCAAGACCACCGTGTTCAACTGCTTGACCGGGTTTTACAAAGCGTCCGGCGGGCATATCGAACTCAACACCCGCGGTGTGAAAACCGACGTCATCAAAATGCTCGGGGAACCGTTCAAGGCCGTCGATTTCGTTTCACCCAAAAGCTTTATCAACCGACTCCGCTACAAGATGTTTGGTGGTACGCACCTGATCAACCGTGCCGGTCTGGCGCGGACTTTCCAGAACATTCGCCTGTTCAGGGAAATGTCGGTGCTGGAAAACCTGCTGGTGGCCCAGCATATGTGGGTCAACCGCGGCATGCTGGCCGGCATCCTCAACACCAAGGGATACCGCAAGGCCGAAAGCGATGCGCTGGACCATGCGTTCTACTGGCTGGAAGTGGTGGATCTGGTGGACTGCGCCAACCGCCTGGCCGGTGAGCTGTCCTACGGTCAGCAACGCCGTCTGGAGATCGCCCGGGCCATGTGTACCCGGCCGCAGATCATCTGCCTCGACGAACCGGCCGCCGGCCTCAACCCTCAGGAAACCGAAGCGCTGAGCGCGATGATCCGGCTGCTGCGCGACGAGCACGATCTGACCGTGGTGCTGATCGAACACGACATGGGCATGGTAATGAGTATTTCCGACCACATCGTTGTACTGGACCACGGCGTTGTCATTGCCGAGGGCGGGCCTGAAGCGATTCGACACGATCCGAAAGTGATTGCCGCCTACCTGGGCGCCGAAGAAGAGGAAGTGGTATGAGTAAACCCATCCTCGAACTCAAGGATCTGGACGTGTTCTACGGGCCGATTCAGGCCCTGAAGAAAGTATCGTTGCACATCAATGAAGGTGAAACCGTCAGCCTGATCGGCTCCAACGGCGCCGGCAAATCGACCCTGCTGATGTCGATCTTCGGCCAGCCGCGGGCCGCTGACGGGCAAATCGTCTATCAGGGTGTGGATATCACCCATAAGTCGTCCCACTACATCGCGTCCAACGGTATCGCTCAATCGCCGGAAGGCCGGCGGGTATTCCCTGACATGACCGTCGAGGAAAACCTGTTGATGGGTACGATTCCAATTGGTGACAAGTACGCCAAGGAAGACATGCAGCGCATGTTCGAGTTGTTTCCACGGCTCGAAGAGCGGCGGACCCAACGCGCCATGACCATGTCGGGCGGCGAGCAACAAATGCTCGCCATCGCCCGGGCGCTCATGAGCCGGCCAAAGCTGTTGCTGCTCGATGAGCCGAGCCTGGGGCTGGCGCCGATCGTGGTGAAACAGATCTTCGCGACCCTGCGGGAACTGGCCAGCACTGGCATGACCATCTTCCTGGTGGAGCAGAACGCCAACCACGCCCTCAAGTTGTCGGACCGGGCGTACGTGATGGTCAACGGCGAGATCCGCCTCAGCGGCACCGGCAAGGAGCTGCTGGTGAACGATGAGGTGCGTAACGCCTATCTCGGCGGCCACTGATTTCTCCGTTGCTACAACGAGCCCTGGCGAGCAATCGTCGGGGCTTTTTCTTATCTATAAAACACTACAAACCCTGTGGGAGCGGGCTTGCTCGCGAAGGCGGCGTTCCAGTCGCTTTGGTGCTGAATGTGCCACCGCTTTCGCGAGCAAGCCCGCTCCCACAAGGAGGGTGGTTTTTTTTTTGGAAATTGTGGAAAACAATATTCACGACCTCTCAAAGCGCGACATAAAGCCGCTGCAAATTGCTGTTTTATCACGGTTTTGACTTGTCCCCGTTTGCTGTGGAGCTGGCTGTGAATAACGTGGGAGTAGCTGGCTGCAAGCCTTTGAATCCGTGGCTTGCAGCGATGTGATTGTTTTTTGATCAGGTGTTTTTGCTGGACCTCGAGCCGGCTTTGTCAACCTTTTTGTTAGAAGCAAAAACGGTATGAAACGAGGTGGACAAGCCTGTGGATAAGTCTGTGGTTAAACTCTGGAAATAGTCGGCTGAGGGCCGTAGTTACTGGCTTGGAGCCATCGTCGGTTTGACCGCCCGGTCGTGCAAATTGCCCGGGGCTACACAGCAGGCACCTGAGGGTCAAGCAAAAAACTTTCTAATCTGCCCGCAAAGCCTTATAGGCAGCGGCTTGCAGCTTTTGCACTTGCCCCCGGAAACTGTGGACCGGCCTGTGGATAAGGTGCGCGTACATGGCTGCAAGCCACAGCCCATATGGCGTTGCCGGTGTTGATTGTTTTTTGTACGGTTTTTGCGATGGTTGCCGCTGTGGACAAGGCCGGGCATGCTGGCAACTGATTTTCTATTCCAAGGGCTGTCGATCAGCCGAAGCAAGGAGAACACGATGTCCAACACCCTGTTTATTACCGGCGCGACTTCCGGTTTTGGTGAAGCCTGCGCCCGTCGTTTTGCCGAAGCCGGCTGGAAACTGGTGCTGACAGGTCGTCGTGAAGAGCGCCTCAATACCCTGTGCGCCGAGTTGTCGAAGCAGACCGAGGTTCATGGCCTGGTGCTCGACGTACGGGATCGCAAGGCCATGGAGCAAGCGATTGCCAACCTGCCGCCGTCCTTCGCCAAGCTGCGCGGGCTGATCAACAACGCCGGCCTGGCCTTGGGCGTGGACCCGGCTCCCAAGTGCGATCTTGATGATTGGGACACCATGGTCGACACCAATATCAAAGGCCTGATGTACAGCACTCGCCTGTTGTTGCCGCGTTTGATCGCTCACGGTCGTGGCGCCAGCATCGTCAACCTCGGTTCCATCGCCGGCAACTACCCGTACCCGGGCAGCCATGTGTATGGCGCGAGCAAGGCGTTCGTCAAACAGTTCTCCCTGAACCTGCGTTGCGACCTGCAAGGGACTGGCGTGCGGGTCAGCAACATCGAGCCGGGCCTGTGCGAGAGCGAGTTCTCGCTGGTGCGTTTCGCCGGTGACCAGGAGCGTTACAACGCCACTTACGCCGGTGCCGAGCCGATCCAGCCGCAAGACATCGCCGAGACCATTTTCTGGGTGCTCAACGCACCGGCCCACATCAACATCAACAGCCTTGAGCTGATGCCGGTGAGCCAGACCTGGAGCGGGTTTGCGATTGAGCGTAAGGCGTAAGGCCGAGTAACGGCTGTTCGCGGGCAAGCCTCGCTCCTACAGGTTTTGTGTTGAATCATGATTCTACGAACGACACATGAGCTGTAGGAGCGAGGCTTGCCCGCGAAAGCAATCTCTCAGTCAGCGCAAATACTCGGCCAACCCGCGATAGCAGGTCGCCAAGTGATAAGGCGTAGTCGAAGGCATGTCCTTGCGGCTCACTTGGCCCTGCTCATCGCGACACTCATACCAGCCGCCCGCATGCAAAAAGCGCTGTTGCAGCGCCTGCAATTGGCGCTGCACAGAGGCTTCGCTGCCCGGGCGCAAGGTCAGGGCGCGCAGGTATTCAGCCTGGGCCCAGATGCGTTGGGTCGCATCACGAGGATGGTCGTCCAGTTCAAGCATCGCGCGTACGGCACCCGTCTGTTGATCCACGCCCCGTTGCTCGGTAAACGTAAAGGCGTGGTCCAGCGAGGCATGCAATTTGGAGCCGCGCAGCAAGGGTGAGGACTCCAGCAGGAAATACCATTCGAACTGATGGCCTGGCTCGAACCAGTTATCCACAGCGCCCAGCGGCTTCTCCATCAATACCGCGTGTTGCGGATCGATGAAGCGCTTTTGCATGGCTGTGCATAACTCGACAAGCGCACTCTGCACAGCAACGTCCTCGCGCACCGAAAGGATGGCGAGAAAGGCTTCGGCCAAATGCATCAATGGATTCTGCAGCGGCCCGGCGTTGAGCGAGGACCAATCACGGTCCAGGCTGGCTTCGTACAGGCCGTCGCCTGTGGCGAAGCGCTGCGCCAACACTTCCAGCGTGGCGTTGAGTACCGACTCCACCAGCGGTTCGCGAACCTTGTCCCAATAATGGGCGCAGGCGAACAGGATGAAGGCGTGGGTGTAGAGGTCTTTGCGCTGATCCAGCGGCTCACCTTGCGGGTCGATGCTGTAGAACCAGCCGCCATGCTCGGCATCGTGGAAATGCTGTTGCAAGGAGCGGAACAGCGCCGCCGCACGCTCTTCGGCCTGAGGCACTTGGCCGATCAGGCTGGAAAACAGGTACAGCTGCCGCGCGCAAGCCATGGCCCGATAGCGCTGCGGTGGCAGCGGCTGATGCTCGGCGTCCAGCGCTTCATAAGGTAATGCCATGTCGGCGTTCCAGCCGGGGCCTTGCCAGAGCGGCACGATCACGTCCTGGAAGTGCTGTTGCACCGAGGCGAACAGGGCGGTCAATTCAGGCTGGGAAGCGGAGCGGGAAACATGCGGCATTGGCTGGCGTCGTCACGGCAGGGTTAATTGCGCGACATGTTAGCAGGCCTGAGAGACGCGGTGTCTGTCAGGCCGCCTTCGCGGGCAAGCCTCGCTCCTACAGGTTATTCGTCGTACGTAATCCGACCACAATTCCTGTAGGAGCGAGGCTTGCCCGCGAAGAGGCCATAACAGACGATAAAGAAATCAACCCGCCAGCAACCACACCCCAGTCGCCGCCGAAGCCGCACCCGCCAACCGGACCAGTGGTGCGGCGGCCTGAGGCAAGACGCGAACCATCGCATATCCCGCTGCATGTAAAGCTGCCGTCGCCACCACAAACCCAGCCGCATACGCCCAAGGGCTCGACATGTCCGGCAGCTCCAGACCATGCGCCACGCCATGAAACAGTGCGAACAACGCAGTCGCACCCACCGCCACGCTCAGCGGCGGACGCACCGCCAAAGCCACTGCCAAGCCCAACGCCAATACCGATGCCGCAATCCCGCCCTCCAGCGCCGGCAGGTTCAACCCTTCAAAGCCCAGCAGCCCGCCGATCAGCATAGTGCCCACGAATGTGCAGGGCAGTGCCCAGCGTGCAGAACCTTTCTGCTGCGCAGCCCACAACCCTACGGCAACCATCGCCAACAAATGATCGAGACCACCAATCGGGTGGCTGATGCCGGCGACCAAGCCATTGTCGCCGTGCCCAGGATGCGCGAATGCGATGGCCGGGGTCAGCAGCAGGGCCATGGCGCCCAGAATGCGTTTCAGTGTCATGGATAAGCTTCCTTGTTGATAAATGTGATCAGGCCGCAGTCAGCAAGCCCTGGCGTTCGATGAAGGCGATGATCGCTTCCAGACCCTGGCCGGTTTTCTGGTTGCTGAAGACGAACGGTTTGCCGTTGCGCATGCGTTGGGTGTCGCTGTCCATCAGCTCTAGCGAGGCGCCTACCAGCGGCGCGAGGTCGATCTTGTTGATCACCAGCAAATCGGATTTGCAGATCCCCGGCCCGCCCTTGCGCGGCAGCTTGTCGCCGGCCGAGACGTCGATCACGTAAATGGTCAGGTCGGACAGTTCCGGGCTGAAGGTCGCCGAAAGGTTGTCACCGCCGGACTCCACCAGGATCAGGTCCAGCCCCGGGAAGCGCCGGTTCAGTTGATCCACGGCTTCGAGGTTGATCGAGGCGTCTTCGCGGATCGCGGTGTGCGGGCAGCCGCCGGTCTCCACACCGATGATCCGCTCGGGCGCCAGCGCTTCGTTGCGCACCAGGAAGTCAGCGTCTTCGCGGGTGTAGATGTCGTTGGTGACAACGGCCAGGTTGTAGCGGTCGCGCAGGGCCAGGCACAGGGCCAGGGTCAGGGCGGTTTTGCCGGAACCGACCGGGCCGCCAATGCCGACGCGCAGAGGTTGTGTGTTCATGTGGTTCTCCAAAATAAAAGGCCCTAGGAACGGAACAGACGGCTGTACTGGCGCTCATGGGCCATGCACGCCAGGGACAGGCCGAAAGCGGCGCTGCCAGAGTGTTCGGGGTTGATTCGGGTGGCGTCTTGCTGCGCCTGTTGCAGCAGCGGCAGCAGTTCACTGGTCAGGCGCTGCGCGGCTTGCTGGCCCAGAGGCAGGGTTTTCATCAACACGGCCAATTGGTTTTCCAGCCAGCTCCAGAGCCAGGCGGCCAGCGCATCTTGTGGGCTGATCTGCCAGGCGCGGGCCGCCAGCGCCCAGCCAAGGGCCAGGTGTGGTTCAGGGCATTGGTCGAGAAAGGCCCGGGCCGGCGCATCCAGTTCCGGTAAACCGTTGAGCAGTTGCTTCAGTGAATAGCCCATCTGCCGGCTTTCCTGATGCAGCTCACGGGTTTCCCGGCTGGCGCGATGTTCTTCGCAGCGTTGCAGCAGTTCGGCCCAGTTTTCTTCGGCCGCAGCAGTGCAATGGGCGAGCAGTAGCGGCGCTTCAAAACGCGCCAGGTTCAGCAGCAACTGATCGCTGATCCAGCGATGCGCGCTGTCGGGATCGTCCACGCGGCCGTTATCCACAGCCATCTCCAAACCCTGGGAATAGCTGTATCCGCCAATCGGCAGCTGCGGGCTGGCCAGACGCAGCAGCGCCCAGGCCGGGTTCATAAGCGCACGCCGAACTGGTGCAGTTTCGGCGGGTAGTTGAAATCCTCGTCCCCATGCCGTGAATGGTGATGGCCGCCGCCGTAGGCACCATGTTCCGGCTGGAATGGCGCTTCGATGTTCTCGGCGTTGGCGCCCAGTTGCTCGAGCATGGCCTTGAGTACGTAATCGTCGAGCAGGCGCAACCAGCCATCGCCGACCTGCAGGGCCACATGGCGGTTGCCCAGGTGATAGGCGGCGCGGGTCAGTTCGAAAGCGTTGACGCAGGTGACGTGCAGCAGTTGTTCGGGGCGAGCACAGACGCGAACCACGCGCCCGTCTTCGGCTTGCAGGCATTCACCGTCATACAGTGGCGGCTGGCCGCGCTCCAAAAACAACCCGACGTCTTCACCCTCGGCACTGAAACAGCGCAAGCGGCTTTTGCTCCGGGCTTCGAAGGTCAGGTGCAACTCGGCGGCCCAGACGGGTTGAGGGTCGATTCTGCGATGAATCACCAGCATCGGAAGGCTTCCAGCAATGGACAATGCTCAGGGATAGAGCAAGGGGCTTGCCAATCGGGGGAAGCGTAGGAAATGCCTGTCGGGGCGGAGTGGGAGGGCGGGAAGCTGGATTAACTTGGTGCGAATTATTGTTGAGCGCACCAAATTGCAGCGAAGTAGAGGGTCCATGTGGGAGCGGGCTTGCTCGCGAAGGCAGTCTTCCAGTCACATGGATGCTGGATGTACCGACGCTTTCGCGAGCAAGCCCGCTCCCACAGGGATTACTCGGTGCTGCCCAATCCCTGCCAGTGCTTGAGGCCAATAAAGATAAACCGCAGCTGCTGAGTGATTTTCGCCTGAGGTGTCAGATGCTCCGGCAACGCCTGAGCCGGTGGATCGATGATGTCCGGCAAGGTGGCGAACACGCTTTTGACGATCAGATCAGCCATGACGCTCAAGCCTGCGATGTCCAGATGCTGCAGTTTCGGCATCAGCGACAAGTCCGCCGCCAGGTCCGAGCTGATGTCTTCGCGCAAGCGGCCAATGGCCTGGCGCACTGGCAATGAGCCGCCGTACTGCTCGCGGGCAAGAAACAGGAACTGGGAGCGATTGGCCGTGACCACGTCGAGAAAGATCCGTACCGAGGCATCGATGATGCCGCCCATGACGAACTCGTTATGGCGCACCAGGCGGATGGTTTCACGGAAGGTCTGACCGACTTCGCTCACCAGCACCAGGCCCAGTTCATCCATGTCGGCGAAATGCCGGTAGAAACCGGTGGGTACGATCCCGGCGGTTCTGGTCACTTCGCGCAGGCTCAGGCTGCCGAATCCTCGGCCGCTTTCCATCAAGTGGCGGGCAGCGTCCATCAGGGCGTTGCGGGTCTGTTGTTTCTGTTCGGCGCGGGGCAGCATCGCAAGGGTGTTTTCTGGACAAGACAGCGGCGCACTCTAGCAAATCGGCTTCGCTGGCGTCGAACGACTATCGGGAGATCACGCGGGGAAATGCAGCGTCTATAAAGTCAAAAGCCCAATCCGGGGATTGGGCTTTTTTTCGGGGCCGCCATGGGCTTAGCTCACAGCGCTGTTGCGTTCGATCACACGGTCACCACCACCTTCAGCCAGGGTTTGACCCTGTGGAGTGCGATCGGAACCGTCAGCAGCCAGGGTTTGGCCTTGTGGAGTGCGGCTGGAACCGTCGGCAGCCAGGGTCTGGCCTTGTGGAGTGCGGCTGGAACCGTCGGCAGCCAGGGTCTGGCCTTGTGGAGTGCGGTCGGAACCGTCAGCGGCCAGAGTTTGGCCTTGTGGAGTACGATCCGAGCCATCTTGAGTGATCAGGCCTTTTTCTTTCAGGCGATCATTGCCACCTTCGGCCAGGGTCTGGCCCTGTGGTGTGCGGTCGGAACCATCGGCGGCAACGGTCTGGCTGAACACCGAGCGGCTTTCTTTGACTTGTGGAGTGGCCTGATCAGCGGCCGGCAAAGCAAAAGCAGTGCTGGCTAACATCGAGAGGGTCAGGCTAAGCAGTAATTCGCGTTTCATGATGGGTTGCTCCTTGGGAGGGCGATAAAGTGGGTACGAGGGCAATGCTACTCTCGAGAAATCGATATAAAAGTTCATAACCGCAATGGTAATAATCAACAGAATTGATTGTTCGACCGCAGCGCTCTAGAACGGTTGTTTCCGGCGAGCTTTTTTGCACTGAGGTGGGTGTTTTCGACCCACTCTCGCTTCGCAAAAGTGCGGGTGCGGTAACGCCGGATGAGGGGGCAGGATGTCCCCGGCCGATTATTTGAGTGTTAAGTGCCTATTCGGTTAAACCTGCGCGCCATTTCCCAGTCCTAGATTTCATGGCAGGCCGGTTCTGGCCTAACGTTTCATCAGTGCGTCGCTGTCGGGACGCTCAGTCGTATTCAGGAGCCCTGTGCAATGACGCGCACTCGTAAAATTCTCGCCTGGACTTTCGCCAGCCTTGTTGTCCTGCTGGCCGTCCTGGTATTGATCATTGCGTTCTTCGATTGGAACCGGATCAAGCCGCCCCTGAACGCCAAAGTGTCCGAAGAACTGCATCGTCCGTTCGCCATCAATGGCAATCTTGCGGTGATCTGGCAGCGCCAGACTGACGAGGGCGGCTGGCGGGCCTGGGTGCCGTGGCCGCATGTGGTGGCTGAGGACCTGACCCTGGGCAATACGGACTGGTCGAAACAACCGCAGATGGCCACCCTCAAACGCGTTGAGCTGCGCATTTCGCCGCTGGCCTTGTTGGTGCAGCGGGTGGTGATCCCGCGTATCGACCTGAGCGAACCCAATGCGAATCTGCAACGTCTGCCCGACGGTCGCGCCAACTGGACGTTCAAGTTCGACCCCAAAGACCCAAACGCCGAGCCTTCGAACTGGGTGCTGGACATCGGGGCCATCGGCTTCGACAAGGGCCACGTCACGCTCGACGACCAGAAGCTGAAGACTCAGCTTGATCTGCTTGTCGATCCGTTGGGCAAGCCGATTCCATTCAGCGACATAGTCGGAGACAAGGCAGCAAAAAAAGCGGTTGAAAAGGGTGGTTCGCCGCAGGATTACGCCTTCGCATTGAAGGTCAAAGGCCAATACCACGGTCAGAATCTCGCGGGCGAGGGCAAGACCGGCGGTTTGCTGGCTTTACAGGACGCCTCCAGGCCGTTTCCGCTTCAGGCGCAAATGAAGGTCGCCGACACCAGCGTCGAGCTGGCCGGTACGCTCACCGATCCATTGCACCTCGGTGCCCTGGATCTGCGCCTGAAACTGGCCGGTGCCAGCCTGGGTAATCTCTATCCACTGATCGGCGTGACCCTGCCGGATACTCCGCCTTACGCCACCGACGGGCACTTGATTGCCAAGCTGCATGAGCCGGGCGGGGCGGTGTACCGCTATGAGGCGTTCAACGGCAAGATCGGCGAGAGCGACATCCATGGCAACCTGACCTACGTGGCGAGCCAGCCGAGGCCCAAACTCAGCGGGGCGCTGGAGTCCAATCAACTGCTGTTTACCGACCTGGCCCCATTGATCGGTGCCGATTCCAACGCCAGGCAAGAGGCCCGCGGCGGCGAAAGCAAGCAGCCGGCGGACAAGCTGCTACCGGTCGAGGAGTTCAGGACTGAACGTTGGCGCGACATGGACGCTGATGTGGAATTCACCGGCAAACGCATCGTCCACAGCGCAAAACTGCCGTTCAACGATCTCTATACCCACGTGGTGCTGACCGATGGTGTGCTCAGCCTCGAGCCCCTGCGTTTCGGCGTGGCCGGTGGCAATCTGGATGCGCAGATTCGTCTGGACGGACGCACCGAGCCTTTGGAAGGCCGGGCCAAACTGACCGCGCGCAAGTTCAAGCTCAAGCAGCTGTTCCCCACCCTGGAGCGGATGAAAACCAGTTTCGGTGAGCTTAATGGCGACGCCGATCTTGTCGGTCGGGGCAACTCGGTAGCCAAACTGCTGGGCACTGCCGACGGCAATTTGAAGATGCTGATCAATGACGGCGCGATCAGTCGTGAGTTGATGGAGTTGGCGGGGCTCAACGTCGGCAACTATGTAGTGGGCAAGATCTTTGGCGACAAGGAAGTGAAGATCAACTGCGCGGCGGCCGATTTCGAGATCAAGGCCGGTCTGGCGACCACGCGGCTGTTCGTCTTCGATACCGAGAATGCAATCGTCTATGTCGACGGCACGGCGAACATGGCGACCGAGCAACTGGACCTGACTATCTCCCCGGAATCCAAGGGCTGGCGTTTGATTTCGCTGCGTTCGCCGCTGTATGTGCGGGGCAAGTTCATCAAGCCGGATGCGGGCGTGAAACCGGTGCCGTTAATGCTGCGCGGGGCCGGAATGGTTGCGCTGGGTGTGATTGCCGCGCCGGCGGCGGGCTTGCTGGCGCTGATAGCGCCCAGCGGTGGTGAGCCGAATCAGTGTGCGCCGTTGCTGGAGCAGATGAAGGCCGGGAAGGCGCCGGTGACGGTCAAGCCCACCAAGTAATTGGGTGTCTGCGATGACGCCTTCGCGAGCAAGCCCGCTCCCACATTAGACCGCGTTCAGACAGGCAACGCGGTCTAATGTGGGAGCGGGCTTGCTCGCGAAGGCGCTCTGGTAGGCGCTGCCTCAGGCTGCGATCTTGGCAATAGACCAGACAACCTGGCCTCCTCCTGCAACCACGCAAAAAACGCCCGCACCGGCGGATGCCGTTCGCGGCCCGGTACGCACAGTGCGCTGTATCCGGCCCCGTCGACCTGAATATCCCCTCGATAAGGCAGCAGCAAACCGCTGGCCACACTTTCCGACACCAGAATGTTGCTTGCCAGCACCAGGCCTTGTCCGGCGATGGCAGCTTGCAGGGCGTAATGCTCTTCGTCGTACTCACGCACCGCCGGTTGTTCGGTCAGCCAGGTTTCGCCGGATCGTGCACACCAGGCCTCCCAGCCATGGGCGTACAGCTTGGAGTTGTGCCAATGCACGCTGATCAGGGTCGGTACCCGACTGGGCGCCAGGGCCACTTGTTCAGGCGAGCCATAGACCCCGAAGGATTCGTCGAACAGGCACAAACCATACAGGTTCGGGTAATCGTCGAGGCTGTAACGCAGCGCCAGATCGACGCTGGCGTCCTGATGTAAATCGATCACTTCACAGTGAGTGTCCAGGCGCAGGCTGATGTTTGGATGGCGGGCGTAAAAACGTCCCAGCCGCGGTACCAGCCAGAGGGCGGCGAACGCGGCTGTGGTGGAAATCGTCAGGTTCGTGCCGCTGCGTTGCGGGCGCAAGGTATCGACGCTTTGCGCCACTTCCAGCAGGGCGCCGTGCAGACTGCGGAACAGCCGTTCGCCGCACTCGGTGAGGCGCACCTGCCGTGGCAGTCGCTCGAACAACGGCACGCCGAGCCAGTTTTCCAGGGAGCGGATCTGATGGGAAACCGCCGTCGGCGTCACCGAGAGCTCTTCGGCGGCGGCCTTGAAGCTCAACAGGCGCGAGGCGGATTCGAAGGCGCGTAGGGCGGTCAGCGGCAACGAGGCAAACA
The DNA here is from genome assembly GCF_019218905.1 of Pseudomonas sp. PDM24. Lineage (NCBI taxonomy): Bacteria > Pseudomonadati > Pseudomonadota > Gammaproteobacteria > Pseudomonadales > Pseudomonadaceae > Pseudomonas > Pseudomonas sp. PDM24. Next base: position 435,357 of record NZ_JAHUWR010000004.1, read on the forward strand.
TCTTAAAACTCCATGGATGAAATGGATTCATCCAGACTGATTTTTGTTCATTTGAAGATAGACGGTCACGCGCTTCAAGCTGCAACCACAAGCCGTTTCAGTTTAGCCCTTCAAGGAGATTCAGATGAGCAGAATTCTTGCCATTCACGCCAGCCCCCGTGGCGAACGTTCTCATTCGCGGCGTCTGGCCGAGGTGTTTCTTTCGGCCTGGCAGGTCCGCAACCCACAGTCGCAATTGACCCGCCGTGAAGTCGGTCGGGCGTTGATTCCGGCCGTCAACGAAGCGTTTGTGGCAGCCGCTTTTCATCCCGAGCCTGACGCACGACCGCTGTCGATGCAGGCCGACCTGGCACTCAGCGATGAATTGGTGGGGGAGTTGCTCGGCCACGATCTGTTGGTGATTTCCACCCCGATGTACAACTTCAGCGTGCCCAGCGGCCTCAAGGCCTGGATCGACCAGATTGTGCGGCTCGGGCTGACGTTCAATCACACCCTGGACAACGGCATCGCGCAGTACGAACCTCTGGTGCAGGGCAAAAAGGCGTTGATCGTCACCAGTCGCGGCGGGTTCGGCTTCGGCCCCGGCGGTGAACTTGAAGCGATGAACCATGCCGACCCGTTTTTGCGCACCGCGTTGGGGTTCATTGGCATCACCGACGTCACGGTCGTTGCCGCCGAGGGCGAAGAGTCCGCCGAACGCACCTTCCAGGTGTCCGTGGCCGAGGCCGAGCAGCGTTTGCTGGCGCTGGCCAGGGCGTTCTAGATGGCCTGGTTGTTCTTGCTGATCGCCGCCGGGTTCGAAGTCACCTTCGCCATGGGCATGAAGTACGCCGAAGGCTTCACCCGGCTCTGGCCCTCGGTGATTACGGTGGTGGCGGCGGTGGGCGGGATTTACTTTCTGACCCTGGCCATGCGCGAATTGCCGGTGAGCATCGCCTACCCGATCTGGACCGCCATCGGCTCACTGGGCACGGTGTTTCTCGGCTTTGCGCTGCTTGGCGAAAGCCTGACCGCGCTCAAGCTGGTGTCGGTCGGGCTGATCGTGGCGGGCGTGGTGGGGTTGAAGTAAGCGATGTCATAGACTGGTCGTTGAGTTGTCATCTTGGGTGACGATGCTTGGCTGACGCCTTGCATCCAGCCTTGCTTCATCTCACCGATCACAAGGATGTTCATCCATGTCGCAAGGTTCCGCCACGCGTTACCCGTTGGTATTGGTCCCGGGGATGCTCGGGTTTATCCGCTTGTTGTTCTATCCCTATTGGTACGGAATCATTTCGGCGCTGCGCCGGGATGGGGCGACCGTCATCGCGGTGCAGGTCTCGCCGCTCAACTCCACTGAGGTGCGCGGCGAACAATTATTGGCACGGATCGAGGAGATTTTGCGTGAAACCGGGGCCGAGAAAGTCAACCTGATCGGCCACAGCCAGGGCTCGCTGACCGCCCGTTACGCTGCGGCAAAACGCCCGGACCAGGTGGCTTCGGTGACTTCGGTGGCCGGGCCGAATCACGGCTCGGAGCTGGCGGACCATCTGCACACCCATTATCCGGCTGACAGCGCCAAGGGCCGGCTCCTGAGCTTTTTACTGTGGCTGATCAGCGCGCTGATGTGCCTGCTGGAAACCGGCTATCGCGGGCCGAGACTGCCGGTGGATATCCCGGCTTCGCATCAATCCCTGACCACGGCGGGCGTGGCGCTGTTCAATCAGCGTTATCCACAGGGCCTGCCTGAAGCCTGGGGCGGGCACGGCCCGGAAATGGTCAATGGCGTGCGTTATTACTCCTGGTCCGGGACTTTACAACCGGGCAAGACCGATCGCGGGTGTAACCTGTTCGACGGGACCAATCGCAGTTGCCGGTTGTTTGCCAGGACCTTCGTGCGTGAGGCGGGGCATTGCGACGGGATGGTCGGGCGTTACAGCTCGCATTTGGGGACGGTGATCGGTGATGAATACCCGATGGATCACTTCGATATCGTCAACCAATCGCTGGGGTTGGTGGGCAAGGGTGCAGAGCCGGTGCGGTTGTTTGTCGAGCATGCGGCGCGGTTGAAAGCGGCCGGGGTTTAGCAGTCAAACCGCGTTATCGTTCATCGCGGGCAAGCCACGCTCCCACAGGTTTTGTGTCGGACGCCGGCAATGAGCATGACGCCAAACCTGTAGGAGCGAGGCTTGCCCGCGAAGGCGTCATATCAGGCAACACTGACCCTACGACCAAGCACCGTGGTCCAGCGCTCCGACAAAATCACCCCACTCAACGTCAGCACCCCACCCACCAGGTGATACAGCGCCAACTGCTCATGCAGCACCACCGCCGCAATCAGCGCCGTAATCAACGGCAGCAGATTGAAAAACAGCGTGGTCCGGCTCGGCCCCAGGCGCACCACGGCCTGCATCCACGCCAGCGGCGCAAGCATCGAGGCCAGCAGGCAGGCGTAGAGCACCAGCGGGATGTTCTGCAGGGTCGGGCCGACTTTCGGTGAGGCGAGGAACAGCGGAAACAGCACCACCACCGCGACCAACACCTGTAAATACAACAACACTAGCGGCGGCAAACGCAGCTGCCATTTTTTCAGCAGGGTGCTGTAAATCGCATACGCCAGCGTGGCGATCAGCATCATCGCGTCACCCAGGTTCACCCCGTGTTCCAGCAACGCGCCAAGGCTGCCGGACGACACCACCACCAAAACACCCGCAAACGACAACACCGAGCCGGCCAGTGCACCGGCGGTCAGGCGTTGGCCGAGGCTGACAATCGCCATGGCCAGCGACATCAACGGCATCAGCGACAAAATGATCCCCATGTTGGTGGCCGAAGTCAGCGTCGCAGCGAAGTAAGCCAGGCTTTGATAAACCGCCATACCGAGTACGCCGAGGATGAAAATCCTGCCAAGGTTCGGGCGGATCAACGGCCAGTGGGCGATCACCGGTTTAAGCATGAAAGGCGTGAACAGCATTGCGGCCAGTAGCCAGCGGTAGAAACCGATTTCGGCGGGAAAGATCGCGCCGACCGCGAGTTTGTTGATCACGGTGTTGCCGGCCCAAATGAAAATGGCCAGCAGGGGATAAGCGTATTGCATCGGGGAAAACCAGAACGTTAATGAAGGGTGATTATCCGCTTGTCTGAATCAATGCCTATACTTCGATCCAGACAACCTGCCTCTGATTCCGGACAGCATGAACAGCAAACACATCGACCTGCTGGATTTCAGCGAGCTGCCGGCCCCGGTCTATTTCCGTTATGCCGACTTCAACACCCATGAATACGCCTCGGCCCACCATCACCCTTGGGGCACCCTCGAGTATTCGGCCAATGGGGTCTTGCACATGGAAATCGGCAGCCGCCGCTTCATGTCGCCGCCGCAATACGCGGTGTGGGTGCCGCCCGGGACCGAGCACAGTTTCTATAGCAATCAGCCGATCAACTATCGCGCGGTCTGCCTTGCGCCGGCGCTGTGCCGTGATCTGCCGCAGCAGGCTTGCACCCTGGCGATCAGCGACATCCTCAAGGCGATCCTGAAAGACTTCGCCGCCCGCGATGTGAAAATTCCCGAGCACGATGCTGACAAGCGTCTGGCTCAAGTGCTGGTGGACCAACTGCGACAGGCGCCGATGCATGAGTGTTATTTGCCTTACGCCAGCAGTCCCGGGTTGCTTGGAATTCTTGAGGCCTTGCAGGCCGAGCCTGGGGATAACCGACCATTGGGGCACTGGGCCGCGCAAATTCACGTCAGCGAACGCACGTTGGCCCGGCAGTTTGTCCGCGAGTTGGGCATGAGTTTCGGGGAGTGGCGGCAACGCTTGCGGTTTCTGGCGGCGATCGAAGCGCTCGATAGCCAGCGCAGCATTCAGGAAATCGCCTTCGACATGGGGTACAGCACCGGCTCGGCATTCATTGCGATGTTTCAGCGTCAGGCCGGGTGCACACCTGAGCAATATCGACGCAGCCATCTCGATAGCAGGTGAACGTGTAACAGGCTTTGTCTACACTCCGAAACGAGGCCGCATCCATCGGTGCGGCAACAAGGAGAACACTCCATGAAGATGTTGCGTGCCCCGTTGTTGATGGTCGGTTTGCTGCTCTGCTCCCAGGGTTTCGCCGCCACTGCCCAACAGAACAAGATGACCACCTGCAATGCCGAGGCTACCGCCAAAAGCCTCAAGGGCGACGAGCGCAAAGCCTTCATGAGCACCTGCCTCAAAGCCGCGCCGGCCGCCGATGCCGCCAAGCCCATGACCCCTCAACAAGAAAAGATGAAAACCTGCAATGCCACGGCGACCGCCCAGGCCCTCACGGGTGATGCACGCAAAACCTTCATGAGCGATTGCCTGAAGAAAAAATAAGCAGCGCGGTCAGCTCGGGAGGCTTTGTGGCGGTTGTGCTGGCCCCTTCGCGAGCAAGCCCGCTCCCACATTTATTCTCAGGCGTGCACAGAAGGTGTGTTCACAGGAGATCCAGTGTGGGAGCGGGCTTGCTCGCGAAGGGGCCGGTAAGGTCGACCGACACAATCCCTAGTGCTCGCCCCGGAACGCTGGCAGACTGCCAATCCTTTTACGTCGTTCGTTTTGAGGCTGTATGTCAGCGTTTTCTCAGCGTCAGGTCTTGTTGCTTATCAGCTGGGTCATCATTTTTGGTGGTTTGCTGCTGGTGCTCCCTCTGCGATTACTGCCCAGCCTGCTGGCCGGGTTGTTGGTGTTTGAACTGGTCAACATGCTCACGCCGCAATTGCAGCGGCTGATCGAAGGCCGCCGTGCGCGCTGGCTGGCGGTGGCGTTGCTGGGGACATTGGTGGTCAGCGTGCTGGCGCTGATCTTTGCCGGTGCGATCAGTTTTCTGCTGCACGAGGCAGAAAACCCTGGTGCTTCTCTCGACAAATTCATGGTCGTGGTCGACCGCGCGCGGGGGCAGTTGCCGCCGTTCATCGACGCTTATCTACCGGCCAGTGCCGCCGAGTTTCGCGTGGCCATCGGCGAGTGGATGAGCAAGCACCTCAGCGACTTGCAACTGGTGGGCAAGGACGCGGCACACATGTTCGTGACGCTGCTGATCGGCATGGTGCTGGGGGCGATCATCGCCTTGCAGCGAGCGCCGGATGTGACCAAGCGCAAACCGTTGGCCGCGGCGCTGTTCGACCGTTTGCACCTGTTGGTCCAGGCGTTTCGCAACATCGTTTTCGCCCAGATCAAGATTTCCCTGCTCAATACCTTCTTCACCGGGATTTTTCTCGCGGTGGTCCTTCCGATGTTCGGGATCAAGCTGCCGCTGACCAAAACCCTGATCGTGCTGACCTTCCTGCTCGGCCTGCTGCCGGTGATCGGCAATCTGATGTCGAACACCTTGATCACCATCGTCGGCTTGTCGCTGTCGATCTGGGTGGCGGTGGCGGCGCTGGGTTACCTGATTGTTATCCACAAGCTCGAATACTTCCTCAACGCGCGCATCGTCGGCGGGCAGATCAGTGCCAAGTCGTGGGAGTTGCTGCTGGCAATGCTGGTGTTCGAAGCCGCGTTCGGCCTGCCGGGGGTGGTGGCGGGGCCGATTTATTACGCGTATCTGAAGAGTGAGTTGAAGCAGGTGGGGATGGTTTGATCAGGTCGAATGCATTGCCTGATCTGACGCCTTCGCGAGCAAGCCCGCTCCCACATTCGACCGCATTCCATCTGGAGGAACTCGGTCGAATGTGGGAGCGGGCTTGCTCGCGAAGCAGGCGCCGCGGTCTTTCAGGTCAATCCATCGGGCCGTAACGCTTGGCCGCCTCGATCGCCAACCCGCTGCCGATGCTGCCGAAAATGTTCCCTTCCACATGCCGCGCATTCGGCAACATCGCCGAGACGCTGTTGCGCAGTGCCGGGATTCCGCTCGAACCGCCGGTGAAGAACACGGTGTCCACCTGATCGACCCGCACATTGGCGTCTGCCAGCAATTGGGTCACGCTGTTGCGCACCCGCTCCAGCAGATTGTCGATGGCCGATTCGAACAGTGCCCGGCTCAGTTCCACGCTCAAACCCGGCTCGATCCGATCCAGTGGCACATGGCGGCTGTCGGCGTGGGTCAATTGAATCTTGGTTTCTTCCACTTCCATGGCCAGCCAGTGGCCAGCGCGCTGGTCGATCAGCTTGAACAGGCGATCGATGCCGCCGGTGTCTTCGATGTCGTAACGCATGCTGCCCAGGGCCAGGGTCGACTTCTGCGAATACACCGAGTTGATGGTGTGCCAGGTCGCCAGGTTCATGTGGTGGCTGGTCGGCATATAGGCGCCGCTCTTCATCCGGCTGCCGTAGCCGAACAGCGGCATCAGGCCTTGCAGGCTCAGCTGCTTGTCGAAATCGGTCCCGCCGATGTGCACGCCACCGGTGGCGAGAATGTCGTCGTGACGGTTGTCGTGGTTGCGGCGCTCAGGCGACAGGCGCACCAGCGAGAAGTCCGAGGTACCACCGCCGATGTCCACAATCAGGACAAGCTCTTCTTTTTCGATGGTCGACTCATAGTCGAACGCCGCCGCAATCGGCTCGTACTGGAACGAGACGTCCTTGAAGCCGATGGCGCGGGCTACATCCACCAGGGTGTTTTCTGCTTCCTGGTCGGCCATTTCATCGTCATCGACGAAAAACACTGGCCGGCCCAGCACCACTTCCTCGAATTCCCGACCGGCAGCGGCTTCGGCACGCTTCTTCAACTGGCCGATGAACAGGCCGAGCAGGTCCTTGAACGGCATCGCCGTGCCGAGGACGCTGGTGTCGTGCTTGATCAGTTTGGAACCCAGCAGGCTCTTGAGCGAGCGCATCAGCCGGCCTTCATAGCCTTCCAGGTACTCGTGCAGCGCCAGCCGGCCGTACACCGGGCGGCGTTCTTCCATATTGAAGAAGACCACCGAGGGCAGGGTGATCTTGTCGTCCTCCAGCGCGATCAGCGTTTCCATGCCGGGGCGCAGCCAGCCGACGGTGGAGTTGGATGTGCCGAAGTCGATACCACAGGCACGGGCTGGAGATGCGTTTTTCATGTCTTTCAAGTTCCGGTTAAAAAACGGCCGCGCAGTGTATGTCAGTGCGGCGAAGATTCGTAGGCCGACTATCCGTTAAATCGCAGCGCTCAGCGCTTGAAAGATGCCCAATCACCCCCAAACTTCCCTGCATAGACTTGGCAACCCCTGGGGCGACTGCAAGAACCGCGCCCTGCTGCCGATAAACTTCTGATGCGCTGCCCGGTCACAACCTTGAGATCGGTCAATCCAAACGCTGCAAACAAGAGCATGCTGTGCCTGGCCGCGCGATTTCGATAATGGATGGTGATTCCCTCGATGGACTTCAAAGACTATTACAAGATTCTCGGTGTGGAGCCGACCGCTGACGATAAGGCGATCAAGGCCGCCTATCGAAAGCTGGCGCGCAAATACCACCCCGACGTCAGCAAGGAAAAGGACGCCGAGGCCAAATTCAAGGACGCTTCGGAAGCCTATGAAGCGCTGAAAAGCGCCGACAAGCGCGCCGAATACGACGACTTGCGCAAATACGGCCACCACGGTCAGCCCTTTCAGGGCCCACCGGGTTGGCAGAGCCGTGGTGGTTTCGGGGGGGGTGGTCAGGACACGGGCGATTTCTCGGACTTTTTCAGTTCGATCTTCGGCAACCGTGGTCCGGGTTTCGGTGGTGGTGGACGGTCGGGCCATAGCGCCGGACGTCGAGGGCAAGACGTGGAAATGGAATTACCGGTTTTTCTGGAAGAAACCCTCTCGACCGAATCGAAGAAAGTCAGCTTCCAGGTGCCGCATTACAACGCTGCCGGCCAGCATGTCAGCAACACCAGCAAAAGCCTGAACGTGAAGATCCCCGCTGGCGTGACCGACGGTGAGCGCATCCGCCTCAAGGGCCAGGGCGCTCCGGGCATCGGTGGCGGTGCCAATGGCGACTTGTACCTGACCATCCGTTTTGCGCCGCACCCCAAATTCGACGTCGAAGGCGAGAACCTGATCATCACCTTGCCGCTGGCTCCGTGGGAGCTGGCGCTGGGGACCGAAGTCGCGGTGCCGACCCTGACCGGCAAGATCAACCTCAAGGTTCCGGCCGGTAGCCAGAATGGCCAGCGCATGCGCGCCAAGGGCCACGGCCTGCTGCACAAGGCCGGTCACCGTGGCTACCTGTTCGTGCAGCTCAAGGCAGTGATGCCGAAAAAACTCGACCATGACGTCAAAGAATTGTGGGAGGAGCTGGCGAAAAAAGCCGCTTTCGATCCGCGAGAGAACTTTTGATTTCGAGATAAGGAGTAGCCAATCATGAGCGACCCCGTGATCGTTCTATTGGACCTGGCAGAATTCTGCGAGGCGACCGAACTGTCGGACGTGCATGTGATCGAGATCGTCGAACACGGCATCCTCGAACCTCAGGGAGCACAGCCCAAGGATTGGCGTTTCACCGATTATGAGCTGGTGCTGGCCAAGCGCGCTGCCAAGCTGCGGCGCGACCTGGAGCTGGAATGGGAAGGTGTCGCCCTGGCGCTGGATCTGCTGGAAGAAGTCCAGCAACTGCGGGCCGAGAACCGCATGCTCAAGCAGCGGTTGGGGCGGTTGCTGGTCGAGTAATCGTTCTGGTGTTTTTGTGTTGTCTGTCAGGTCGCCTTCGCGAGTAAGCCCGCTCCCACAGGGGATTTGCGGCGTACACAAATCAAATGTGGGAGCGGGCTTGCTCGCGAAGAACGATAACGCGGTCTACCGCCGTCAGACCTTCCTGGGCAACACCACGGTAAACATCGTGCCATCGGCCTCATTGGAGCTGACGTCGATCGTCCCTTGATGGGCCTTGACCACTTCCTTGACGATGAACAGTCCCAGACCAAGGCTGGTGGTCGGCCCGTTGAGCGCTTCGTTGGCACTGCGTACCAGCGGATCGAAAATCGTGGGGAGCGCCCCGGGTGGAATCGGCGCACCGTCGTTGTGCACGGTGAGCCGAACGCTGTCCGCTTCGCCCCTGAGGGTCAGCTTGACCGCGTTGTTGCTCGAGCCGTGTTGCAAGGCATTGCCGATCAGGTTCTGCAGCATCTGATTGAGCTTTCGGCCATCCCACACACCTTGGGTATCGCCTTCGACGCTCAATGTCGGATCGCATTGCGGATGAGCAGCGCAGGCCTGGGCAATCGCTTCACGCGCCGTATCGGCCAGATCCATGGGCGCCGGTTCGATCGGCAGGCTCTTGCCCAGGCGACTGCGGACCAGCTCCAGCAAATCGCCAATCATCACCGCCATGTGGCGGGTGCCACGCTTGATGTGGAGCGCGCAGGTCAATGCGTCGCCCTCAAGGTTGGTTTTACGCATCAGGATTTCGGTGGACATGCTCACCGCTTGCAGCGGTGCGCGCAGGTCATGGCCAAGAATTGCCAGAAAAATGTCCCGGGAATGATTGACCTGCTCGGCATAGGCCGCCGTAGATTCGGCCAGGGCTTCGTCGATGGCTTCGTTGAAACGGATCATGTCCTGGAAATAGGCGATGTCGGGGGAGTCCAGGCTGTTGACCCACAAGCGGATCACGCAGGCGCGCAGATGACGGAACTCGCTGGTCATCTGTACCAGATCAAACCCCACGGTATGCCGCAGCTCGCCATGGCTGGCGCCGGCTTCGTCCAGGCTCGGGGTCTTTTCCGGGCCTTCGCCACGGGCTTTGGCCAGCTGTTCGCTGGCGCTCTGGGGCTTGGTCATGTCCCGCGCAGCCGCCAGCAGAATCGACCTTGAATGGTCGCGCAGTGCGGTGCGGTCCATGGATTCGGCGGCAGGGGTGATGGTTTTGGCGAATTGCTCCCATTCATCGACGATGCGGTCAACGTGTAACACGATGAATTCGGAAAGGCGCATGGCGGTTACCTGAGTGCGAGACAGCGAGTCGCATAGTAGCGCTTTTGACTGCGAAAAGAAGACCGCTCACCGGTTGGCATAGGCCCGCGGCTGCGTGGTGGTATCTGTGTATTTTCGGCCACATGATTTTCGAAGGGTCCAGTGCCTTTTCAAGGGGGGGCCTTACCCGATATTTGGTCTTTTGTTTTGGCCGAGGGTGAATAAAGCTGTTGATTCCCGACCTGACAGCAAGGTGATTGAACAGTGGCTGATTTGCATGGAAGCAATTCGCTGGAATCTGAAGCATCTCAAATCGAAAACAACGGCAAGCATTACAGTCGCGTACTCGGTGTTATCCCGGACTCGATCAGGCGTGCATCGGCGCCAAGGTTGAAAGCCCTGACGGAACTGGATCCACAGACTCCCGATTGGTATGGCGAGGCGCGAGCCATTGACCGCCAACAGCTTAAAGCATTGATTGAACGGCGCTGGCGCCTGCAGGCCGTGCTGGACAAGACGCTGGCTGATTTGCAACAGGAGATAAAGGCATTCGCCGAGCCTCTGCTCGGTTCGTTATTAAAAGAAAACTTTAATGTGGTCGAAAACGTTGATGATTGGGTCGTGCAACTTGAAGTGCCGAGCAAGATTATCTTCGGCATCGATACCGGCGCCAGTCGCGTCCGCTCATCTACCTTGTTGGAGGCGGCATTACATAATTTCGAAACGTCAGAAACCGAGGAAGATGCATGGCGCAGCAGCTCGGGTATCTATCGCAAGGATGCCCGTGGCGTTTTTGCGCGGGTCCCGCAGATCACGTTGCCAAGGTTTGCGTCGTTATGCCGAAGTCTGAATATTGGTGAGCAATACCAGCAACACATCAAATCCATCCTGTTGCCCGCAACACCCATGGCGCAGCGAACCCTGCAGCAAGATTCAGTCGCCAGCGAGAAGGCAGCCTTTCAGGTGGCGGCGCTGGTTGCCCGGTTGAAGGGCGATATCAGCGATCATGCCTACGCCAAACTGTGCGATGTCTGTGAAAGCCGTGCGGGTGTCACCTTGTACGACCGCCCGTTGCACGCTCATCGTTTATCGCTGATGGGTTTCAGGTTGACCGGCATCGTGTTGTTCAGCGCGGTCAGCGAACCGTCGCAGATCAAACGCGCCATCGATGCCCTGACCCCCGTCACCTTGAAGTTCTGGCTGGACTGGTCGCAGCGCATTCCAGTGTTGCCAGGGCGAGAATACGAGCAATACAAACTGTTGCAGGCGTTCTTTGCCAATGGCGCGCAGGGTGTGGACGATGAACTGTTGCGCAGAGAAGATATTTACCGGCAGAGCCGTTTATCCGGTCCGCTGATCGCTTATGTGCCAGAGGATCCGCAACAGCCGTTGAAGGAATACCCATCGCTGGCCGCGTTCATGACAACCCTGCTCGGTCAGTTGCGAAATACCGGGTACCAGACCTTTTTCAGCCGATTTGTGGCACACAAAGATAAAGGGCACTTTTTTGCCCGGGTCAACGAACGCCTCACGACCTTCACCTGGCAGCAGCGCGAACCTCTCGACATGGGCCCGTGGTGGCGCGAAACGGCGGTCGAGAACCCCAACGCAGAACCGTTCACCAATCTCATTACCGGTGAGTTGTGGCAGACACTGTTTCTCGAACGCCGCGACAAGGCCATTGCCGATGCGCGATGCATCGCCGTGCCGACCGACGACGAAGACGCCACCGCCCGCTTCAAACGCTTGACCAGCTATCTGTCGGTTGGCTGGAACCTCTTCAATTTCACCGCGATGCTGGTGCCCGGTCTTGGCGAAGCCATGCTGGGAATCATGGTCGCGCAGATGCTCGCGGAACTGGCCGAGGGCATCGAAGACTGGAGTAAGGGTGATAAGGCGCAGGCCTCGGCGTACATCAACGGCGTGTTGATCAACTTTGCGCAGTTGGCGCTCATGGGCGCCGGGCACGTTTTACCCAGTGGCAGGCTGGCCCCGATCAACATCTCGCCATTTGTCGAAGATCTCAAACCGGTGGAGGTGGCCGGCAAGGAGCGGTTGTGGAGCCCGGACCTGAAACCCTATGAACAAGCGATGGTCTTGCCGGTGGATGCACCGGTCAGCGAAGAGGGCCTGTTGCGGTATCAAGAACAGGACCTGCTGCGGCTCGACGACAAATGCTATGCGCTGATGCAGGATCCGGAGACCGGGCAGCATCGCCTCCAGCATCCGAGCCGGCCCGATGCCTATCAGCCGCTGCTGGAGCACAACGGCGCCGGCAGCTGGAAGACCGAACTCGATCAACCGCTTGAATGGGACAAGAGCCGGTTGCTCCGGCGTTTGGGGGCTTCAGTGGATAGGTTCTCCGATGAAACCCTGGAACACATATCGGTCGTCAGTGGCGTGCATGAGGATAGGCTGCGCTGGCTCCACGTGGAGCACGAAACGCCGCCCGCCTCATTACGCGACACGCTTAAGCGCTTTAACGCGTATGCCGATGCCGAGGATTGCGCAGGACGAATTCTCGGCAATCGGATCGATGACGAATGGGCTGAGCTTGTACCGCGGTTCATGACTGAGGTGCGGGGCTGGCCCGAGGGCAAGGCCATCGAGATTTTCGACGCAGCGAATTTGTCAGGCTCGTCGATCAAGGAGGGTTTTGCCAGTGCGTTACCGGTGCATACATTGCGCATGAGCCGACAGGAGCTTGTCGCCGGAATGTTACCTGAGCGGGTTGTCGAGTTCCTTGATGAGCATGAGCTTCGTGAACTCCTTGGCCAATGGCTGGGCGGTGACCGTCAGGCGCGTATCAAGGCCACCCGAGAGCTGCTTGGCGGGCAGGCACGACAATCGCAAAGACGACTTTTCGATTACCTGTATTCGCGTCGCGAACGCTCGGACAATCTGTTGGTGCGACGGCTCAAAAGCGACTATCCGGATCTCTCGATCAGCATGGCCGAGGATCTGTTGCGTCATGCAGCTCCCGCGGACTTGCAACATTTGAGCGAGAAACAACGCACGCCCCTGAACCTGGCGCAACAGGCCCGACACGCGGAGCAGCGAATACGCTTGGCTCGCGCTTATGAAGGGCTCTACCTCAAAGAACTGTACAGCACCGACACGACCCGGCTGGCCTTGCACTCGCTTGAGACCCTGCCAGGCTGGCCGAGTGATCTGCGGCTGGAAATTCGCGAATACTCGGCTCAAGGCCGGTTGTTCGACAGTATCGGCCCGGTGGACGCACCGATGCGCAAGCTGTTGATTCTCGGGGAAGACGGCCAATACCAGGCACGGGATGCGCTCGATCAGCACCTGCATGGTGACGACACACTGTATGCCGCGGTGCTGCACGCGTTACCCGATACCCAGCGCACGACCCTGGGCTTTGATATCCATGAGGCGCAACGGCTGGAAAACAGGATCCAGGCACATCCGCTGGCGCGCGACCGATTTGAGCCTGTATTGCTGGAAAACCCTGTTCTCAAGCCTTTTTATGATCCGTCCATCATGCGTCTTCGTGGCGGTATGCAACGTTACGCGCAGCAAGCGCCGCACGGTTTGGGCTTGCGTCGTCGAGCCTGTTCGCTATATCCGGGGTTCACACAAGAGCAGGTCGAGACCTTGCTGGCGGGGTTCACTCAGAATGGCGGCTCGGCGCATGAACGTCTTGCAGCGCTGGAGGTTGAGTTCAATCAGTTGAACCGGGCGCTGCAACGCTGGCTGAAATCGCCCACCGCCTCGTTTCGATTCAGCTCGGCGGGCCTGGCGGAGGGGCGGTCGCGAAACCTGCTCTATAAAGCGATCAGGCAATGTTGGCGCCGAGCCGGGTCACCGGGACCCGAGGCAGCGGGTGTGGTTCTGCCCCAGGCATTGCTGCTGGACAACATTCCAATGATGGGTCGCCACCTGGCGACCCTGCCGAAGCTGGAAGCCAACTTTGACCATGTCACCATGCTGAGCCTGAGCAATGGCGAGCTCACTGCGCAGGCTGAGCCTTTTTTGGAGGCGTTCCATCGGGTCAGGCAGCTCAACCTGCAAGGCAATCGGCTGACCACCCTTCCTCAGGTGGTCAGTGACATGAGCCATCTCACCGATCTGTACCTCAGTGACAACCGCATCGAACTGGATGTGCTGGCGGTCGCACGTCTGAAGAGGTTGACCCGCCTGAGGTCTTTAGACTTGAGCGGCAACCCGTTGAAGCTCAGCCCTGACGTCAGTCGGATGCCAGGCCTGCAGACACTGTTGCTAAGCGAGACGGGCCTGGACAGTTGGCCCGTAGGTCTGTTTTCCCAGCCGCGCCCCCACAATATTCATCTGGATTTGCGCTATAACCCGATCATTCGGGTACCGGATGTCGCTCCCGGCTCATTTCGCGCCGAATTGTTGGCGCGCACATTGATCAGTCAAGAGCCGCGCTGGATCTCGCCGGACAATCTGAACACCCTCAGGTTATACATCGAGTCGGTCGGCCTGGACCCCGAGCGTCTGTATCCGCCCCGAGGCACGCTGGACAGTTTGGAGTGGTCCCAGGGGCTGACGGAGTCGCAATGGCTGGCCGGGCAGAAAGTCTGGTACGACGTTGAGGATGAATTCGACTCGCTACCGTTCTTCAATGAAATCCGCAGGCTCACCCAGTCCGCCGACTTCACGGCCGGCGGCGCGTATCGGGTGGACTTGACCGCCAAGGTCTGGCGGATGCTCGAGGCCATGGCACAGAACAGCGAACTGCGGGTCAGGTTGTTCGCCGAAGCCGCCGCGCCCACCGAATGCGTGGACGGTGGAACCCAACTGTTCAACGCCATGGGGGTGCAGGTGCTGATCCATGAGGCCTATGCCCTGGGTCGTCTGGACCTGATCGAACCACAATTGCTGGAACTGGCGCTGGGCAAGTCTCGCCTCGATGAGATCGGCGCCATCGCCCGTCACCGAGTCGCCGCGCGGGTGGCGGCAGGCGAGCAGTTCCGACGGGTTGACGAACATGGCAATGTCACCGGCACGATCGATGAAGTGGAAGTCCACTTGGCCTACATGACCGACCTGGCCGAGCGTCTGTCTCTGCCATGGCAGGCCCGGGGCATGCAGTTCCGCAAGATCGCCGGGGTGACCCGGCAGATGATCGACGCGGCGTTCGAGCGGATCGTGGCGCTGGAGGAAGGTGATCTGCTGCCGGATCGGCTGCTTGAGCAACCTGTCTGGAAAACCTGGCTGGAGACTTCGTACCCTGATGAACTGAATGGCTTGAAACGACGGATTGACGCCATCACCGAGTTACAGGACGCGTTGCTACGTCGGGCCGAGGCGGTTGTCCCGAAGGCGAAGTCTGCCCTGGATGTGCAGGTCAACCAGTTGTGTCGCGAGTTGGGCAACGACGAAAACGACTTCGCCGAGGGTCAGCTCATCAGTGACGATGACTACACCCAGGCGCTGGAGGACATCGATCAGCAAATCAGGCAACGGTTGAGAATACTGACCCGGCAAGCGATGGATCGGGCCCGCTTAGCGCTGCTTGGGGTTGCACACCGTTAGCAATGTGGGCAAAAGCAAAGGCCTCGACACAGATGTTCGAGGCCTTTGCTTGTGACGTATCCAGCGACTCAAAACAGGAAGTAGCGCTGAGCCATCGGCAGGGTTTCTGCCGGTTCACACCACAGCAACACCCCATCGGCCTTGACCTGATAGGTCTGCGGATCGACATCGATGTTTGGCAGGTAATCGTTGTGAATCAGATCGGTTTTCTGCACGTCACGGCAACCTTTGACCACCGCGATTTTCTTTTTCAGGCCCAACGCTTCGGGCAAACCGGCCTCCTGCGCCGCCTGGCTGATAAACGTCAGGCTGGTGGCGTGCAGCGAGCCACCGTAGCTGGCGAACATCGGGCGGTAGTGCACCGGCTGCGGCGTCGGGATCGAAGCGTTGGCGTCACCCATCAGGCTGGCCGCAATGGCTCCGCCCTTGAGGATCAGCGTCGGTTTGACCCCGAAAAACGCCGGACGCCAGAGCACCAGATCCGCCCATTTACCCACTTCCACCGAGCCCACTTCATGGCTGATGCCGTGGGTGATCGCCGGGTTGATGGTGTATTTGGCGATGTAGCGTTTGGCGCGGAAGTTGTCGTTGCCTTCGCCATCACCGGGCAGCGGGCCGCGCTGCTTTTTCATTTTGTCGGCGGTCTGCCAGGTGCGCGTGATGACTTCACCGACCCGGCCCATGGCCTGGCTGTCGGAGCTGATCATCGAGAAGGCGCCGAGGTCGTGAAGGATGTCTTCGGCGGCGATGGTTTCGCGGCGAATGCGGCTCTCGGCGAAGGCCACGTCTTCGGCAATGCTCGGGTCCAGGTGATGACAGACCATCAGCATGTCGAGGTGTTCGTCGATGGTGTTGCGGGTGAACGGCCGGGTCGGGTTGGTCGAGCTCGGCAATACGTTGGCAAAACCGCAGGCCTTGATGATGTCCGGGGCATGGCCGCCGCCGGCACCTTCGGTGTGGTAGGTATGGATGGTGCGGCCCTTGAAGGCGGCGAGGGTGGTTTCGACGAAGCCCGACTCGTTGAGGGTGTCGGTGTGGATCGCCACTTGAACGTCGTACTGGTCGGCCACGTTCAGGCAGTTGTCGATGCTCGCCGGGGTGGTGCCCCAGTCTTCGTGCAGCTTGAGGCCGATGGCGCCGGCCTTGACCTGTTCGATCAGCGGTTCCGGCAGGCTGGCGTTGCCCTTGCCGGTGAAGCCGATGTTCATCGGGAAGGCATCGGCGGCCTGAAGCATGCGCGCCAGATGCCATGGCCCGGAGGTGCAAGTGGTGGCATTGGTGCCGGTGGCCGGGCCAGTGCCGCCGCCGATCATGGTGGTGACGCCGCTCATCAATGCTTCTTCGATCTGCTGCGGGCAGATGAAGTGGATATGCGTGTCGATGCCGCCGGCGGTGAGGATCATGCCTTCACCTGCAATGACTTCGGTGCTGGCGCCGACGGCGATGGTGACGTTCGGCTGGATGTCCGGGTTGCCGGCCTTGCCGATGGCGGCGATGCGCCCATCCTTGAGGCCGACGTCCGCCTTGACGATGCCCCAGTGGTCGATGATCAGGGCGTTGGTGATCAGGGTGTCGACAACTTCTGCCGCCAGCAATTGGCTCTGGCCCTGGCCGTCGCGAATGACTTTGCCGCCGCCGAATTTCACTTCTTCGCCGTAGGTGGTGAAGTCCTGTTCCACTTCGATCCACAGCTCGGTGTCGGCCAGACGGACCTTGTCACCGACGGTGGGGCCGAACATGTCGGCGTAGGCTTGTCTTGAGATTTTCATGCGCTTGCCTTGGGATTCAATTGGATTTGAGACTGTTCGCTTCGCTCACAGATTCGCGGGCAAGCCTCGCTCCTACAGGGGGATGTGATCAATTGTAGGAGCGAGGCTTGCCCGCGAAGGGGCCGGTGCGGACAACGCATGACTTAAAGGTCACCCATGATCCTGCCGGCAAACCCGAACACCCGGCGATGCCCGGCCAGGTCTACCAGTTCGACCTCGCGGCTCTGCCCCGGCTCGAAGCGCACGGCGGTGCCGGCGGGGATGTTCAGGCGCATGCCGCGGCTGGCGGCGCGGTCGAAGGTCAGGGCGTCGTTGGTTTCGAAGAAGTGATAATGCGAGCCGACCTGGATCGGCCGGTCGCCGCTGTTGGCCACCTTCAGGCTGAGGGTGCGGCGGCCGACGTTGAGTTCGATGTCGCCGGGCTGGATCTGGTATTCACCGGGAATCATCAATGGGCTCCTTGGAGAATCTTGTAATAGAGGGCGGTCGGTTTGTAGCGGCCGTTCGGGTCGCAGGCGTAGTCGGGGATTTCGCCGGCGCGGGTGTAACCCAAAGCCTTGTAGAAGTCTTCGGCGGGGGAGCCGGCTTCGGTGTCGAGGTAGAGCATGCCGCGCTTGTGCTGGCGGGCCGCGAGCTCAACGGCATGCATCATCTGTTGGCCCAGGCCGCGACGACGGGCGTGTTCACGCACCAGCAGTTTCTGCACTTCGGCGCGGTTCAGCCCATTGGCTTTCTGGCACAACGTCAATTGCACGCTGGCCTGTACCTGTTCGTCCTTGACCACCACCCAGAGCAGCACGTTGCCTTTGTTCAGGTTCTCCTGGACTTCATCGAAATAGGCTCGGGCCTGGGTCGCATCCAGATCCGCCATGAACCCGACACTGGCGCCATAGCCGACGGCGTCGAGCAGCAAATCAATCAAACCCTGACGATAGTGCGCAAAGCTTTCAACATTGACGCGGCGCAGTTGGGCGGCGTTCATGGGTATCACTCCTTGTGGGGACCGGGTGGCATTGCGCCCGGGTCGAGGATCAGTTGCATGAAGGTCAGGTCCAGCCAGCGGCCGAACTTGGTGCCCACCTGCGGCATTTGGCCGGTGACGACAAAACCGGCCCGGTCGTGCAGCCGAATCGAGGCGCCGTTACCGCTTTCGATGGCGGCGACCATCACGTGTTTGTTGCAGCCTTTGGCGCGTTCGATCAGCACTTCCATCAGTTGCGGCCCGAGGCCATTGCCCCGCTGATCGTTGCGCACGTACACCGAGTGCTCGACCGTGTGGCGGAACCCATCGAACGGCCGCCAGTCACCGAATGAAGCGTAGCCGAGTACGCTGTTGTCGCCGTCGACGATCACCAGCACCGGATAGCCCTGGTCTTGCCGGGAGCTGAACCAGGCCTGGCGGTTACCGAGGTCCACGGCCTGTTCGTTCCAGATCGCCGTGGTGCTCCGCACGGCGTCGTTGTAGATGTCGCGGATCGCTGGCAGGTCGGCGAGCAACGCATCGCGGATGTGGTAAGTCATGGCGCGACCTCAGGCGATCGGTTGGTGAACGGTGACCAGTTTAGTGCCGTCGGGAAACGTCGCTTCGACCTGGATCTCCGGGATCATTTCCGGGATGCCTTCCATCACTTGTTCGCGGCTGAGCAGGGTGGTGCCGAAATGCATCAGCTCGGCCACGGTCTGGCCATCACGCGCGCCTTCGAGCAGCGCCGCGGAAATGTAGGCCATGGCCTCCGGGTAATTGAGCTTCACGCCGCGAGCCAAACGCCGCTCGGCCACGAGGCCGGCGGTGAAGATCAGCAGCTTGTCTTTTTCGCGTGGGGTCAGGTCCATCGTAGAAATCCATATTCGGCAGTTAAAAAATTACTCAACCTGTAGGAGCGAGGCTTGCCCGCGAAGAACGATAACGCGGTCCTCCAGTTAAACCGAGGCGCTCCCTTCGCGGGCAAGCCTCGCTCCTACAGGGTGGATTGTGTTCAGGTGCTCCATATTCTTGGTGGGACGGCTTCTCGCCCCAGCAACGCCGGGCGCAATAACCGCCACACATCGATCAGCCAACCACGTGCCAACAGCGCCTCACTGGCCAGGCATCGGGCGACCAAAAGCCCCGGCAATTGCGTCAGATCTCCGCGCACGTCATTGCTCAGCGAACGGCACTTCTCCAGTAATTCGCTATCGACTTCACCCGTCACCAGCAACGTCGCAAACACCGGTTGGCCGTCCAGCCCTATCGGCGAATCCAGCAAACCATCATTGCCGACAATGCGCTGGCGTTCGTGCCAGAGCAACTGGCCATCGCGGCGTATATCCAGATGCGCCTGAAAATGTCCGAGATCGAAACGCTCGCCACTGGCCGGGCGACCCAGCGCCACCACATCCCAGTAGAACAGCCGCGCATCGCCCTCAAGGTCGATGCGGGTGCTGAGTTCCGCCTGAGCGTCGCTGAAGATAATCGTCTCTTGCGGCAGCCACTCCAACGTAGCACCGGCGGCCACGCGCAGGTCGAGTTTCTGATAAGCCGGCCCTGCCGCGCGATACCACTTGGCGGCGCCGGGGCTGGTGATTTGCGCCCAGGCATGCGTGCCGACGCTGGCCGAGATGTCCAGCCGATCACCACCGGCAATCCCGCCCGGCGGGTGGACGATGATGTGCTGACACACCTCGGGGCCTTCGGCGTACAAATGCTTCTGCACCCGCAACGGACCTTTATGGCGACGCTGCACCGGGCGCGTGCTGTCGCCGAAACGGGCGTAGCCCAATTCCAGCTCGGCATGCCAGCTGGGGGTGAACAGCGTGATAGGGGCAGGTAAATTCATAATTTCAATTAATCGCCAGGAAGCTGCAGGTTAGATCGTAACCAGTCCACGGACACCTTCGGCTTCCATATTTTCGCCGCGCCCTTGTTGCACGATCTCGCCTCGGGACATGACCAGGTACTGATCGGCCAGTTCGGCGGCGAAATCATAGAACTGCTCCACCAGCAGAATCGCCATATCACCGCGAGCCGCGAGCTGCTTGATCACCGCGCCGATTTCCTTGATCACCGACGGCTGGATGCCTTCGGTGGGTTCGTCGAGGATCAGCAGCCGTGGACGACTGGCCAGTGCTCTGCCGATCGCCAGTTGCTGTTGCTGACCACCGGACAAGTCACCGCCACGCCGTTGTTTCATTTGCAGCAGCACCGGGAACAGCTCGTAGATGAACGCCGGGACCTCCTTGGCTTCAGCGCCGGGAAACCGTGAGAGGCCCATCAGCAGGTTTTCTTCCACGGTCAGTCGGCCAAAGATTTCCCGGCCCTGAGGCACGTAAGCGATGCCGGCATGCACCCGTTGGTGCGGCTTGAACGTGGTGATCGGTTTGCCTTCCCAGTTCACCGCGCCCTCCTTGGCCGGCAGCAAGCCCATCAGGCATTTGAGCAGGGTAGTCTTGCCCACGCCATTGCGCCCGAGCAGGCAGGTGACTTCGCCGACCTTCACCTCAAACGTCAGGCCCCGCAGGATGTGGCTACCGCCGTAATACTGGTGCAGCTTGTCGACTTGCAGCATGTTCAAAATTCCCCTCAATCCCCTGTGGGAGCGGGCTTGCTCGCGAAGACGGATTCAAATTCAACATTTGGGTCGCCTGACACACCGCCTTCGCGAGCAAGCCCGCTCCCACATTGGAGTGTGTTTGCAATCTAACGACCGAGATACACCTCGATCACCCGCTCATTGTCCTGCACCTGTTCCAGCGACCCTTCGGCCAGCACGCTGCCCTGGTGCAACACGGTGACGTGGTCGGCAATCGAGCCGACGAAGCCCATGTCGTGTTCCACCACCATTAGCGAATGCTTGCCCGCCAGGCTCTTGAACAGCTCGGCGGTGAATTCGGTTTCGGCGTCGGTCATGCCCGCCACCGGTTCGTCGAGCAGCAGCAGTTGTGGGTCTTGCATCAGCAGCATGCCGATTTCCAGAAACTGCTTCTGGCCGTGGGACAACAAACCCGCCGGGCGATTGACCGAGGCAGTCAGGCGGATGGTTTCCAGCACTTCGCTGATGCGATCTTTCTGCTCGCCACTGAGACGAGCCCGCAGGCTGGCCCATACCGACTTGTCGGTCTTCTGCGCCAACTCCAGGTTTTCGAACACGCTCAAGGCCTCGAACACCGTCGGCTTCTGGAATTTGCGACCGATACCAGCCTGGGCAATCTGCACTTCGCTCATCTGCGTCAGGTCCAGGGTTTCACCGAACCAGGCTTTGCCATGACTTGGGCGAGTCTTGCCGGTGATCACGTCCATCAACGTGGTCTTGCCCGCGCCATTGGGGCCGATGATGCAGCGCAATTCGCCGACACCGATGTACAGGTTCAGAGCGTTCAGCGCCTTGAAACCATCGAAGCTGACGCTGATGTCTTCCAGGGTCAGGATGGTGCCGTGGCGGGTATTCAGGCCGGGGCCGACGCGTTGGCCGAGACCGATGGCATCGCGGCTGCTGCCGGCGTCCCTGTTGGGCTCCGGCGGGAAAAAGACCGGTTCGAGCATGAATTCAGCCGTCGGTGTAATTCTCATGATTCACCCCTTTTCTTCAGCAGACCGATCACACCCTTAGGCAGATACAACGTCACGACGATGAACAGTGCGCCGAGGAAAAACAGCCAGTACTCCGGAAAGGCCACGGTGAACCAACTCTTCATCCCGTTGACCACACCGGCACCGAGCAGCGGACCGATCAGCGTGCCGCGACCACCCAGCGCCACCCAAACGGCGGCTTCGATGGAGTTGGTCGGCGACATTTCACTCGGGTTGATAATCCCGACTTGCGGCACATACAGCGCGCCCGCCAAGCCGCACAGCACCGCGCTCAACACCCAGACAAACAACTTGAAACCGCGTGGATCGTAACCGCAGAACATCAAGCGGTTTTCCGCATCGCGCAACGCGGTCAACACCCGGCCGAACTTGCTTTGCGCCAGCCGCCAACCAATGAACAGACTCGCCACCAGCAACAACACCGTGGCGAAAAACAACACCGCACGCGTCCCCGGTTCAGTGATGCCAAACCCGAGAATGGTGCGGAAGTTGGTGAAGCCGTTATTGCCGCCAAACCCGGTTTCGTTGCGGAAAAACAGCAACATCCCGGCGAAGGTCAGGGCCTGGGTCATGATCGAGAAATACACGCCTTTGATCCGCGAGCGGAAGGCGAAGAAACCGAACACCAGCGCCAGCAGTCCCGGCGCTAATACAACGAGACACATGGCCCAGAGGAAGCTGCTGGTCCCGGTCCAGTACCACGGCAGTTCGGTCCACGACAGGAACGTCATGAACGCCGGCAAGCCATCGCCCGAGGCCTGGCGCATCAAGTACATGCCCATCGCGTAACCGCCGAGGGCGAAGAACAGACCGTGCCCCAGCGACAACAGGCCGGCGTAACCCCAGACCAGATCGAGGGCCAGGGCAACGATGGCGTAGCAGAGAATCTTGCCCACCAACGTCAGGGTGTAGGCCGAGACGTGAAAAACACTGATGGGCGATAACAGCGACAGCAGCGGCAACGCCAACAGCAAAACAAGGATCACCGCGCCAACAGCGAGGGTGACTTTTGGGCCGGCCTTTTGTGTGGCCGTGAGCAGTAGGGGCTGATTCATCAGTCGATCACCCGTCCTTTCAGTGCGAAGAGGCCTTGCGGACGTTTCTGGATGAACAGAATGATCAGCGCGAGGATCAGGATTTTGCCCAGCACCGCACCGATCTGCGGTTCGAGAATCTTGTTGGCTATCCCTAAGCCGAAGGCGGCCAATACGCTACCGGCCAATTGGCCGACACCGCCGAGCACCACCACCAGGAATGAGTCGATGATGTAACTCTGACCGAGGTCCGGGCCGACGTTGCCGATCTGGCTCAGCGCCACACCGCCGAGGCCAGCGATTCCCGAGCCGAGGCCGAAAGCGAGCATGTCGACGCGCCCGGTCGGTACGCCGCAGCAGGCGGCCATGTTGCGGTTCTGGGTGACGGCGCGCACGTTGAGGCCCAGCCGCGTCTTGTTCAGCAGCAGCCAGGTCAGCACCACCACAAACAAGGCGAACGCGATGATCACGATGCGGTTGTACGGCAGCACCAGATTCGGCAGCACCTGAATTCCGCCCGAGAGCCAGGCCGGGTTGGCCACTTCAACGTTCTGCGCGCCGAACACCAGGCGCACCAACTGAATCAGCATCAGGCTGATGCCCCACGTCGCCAGCAGGGTTTCCAATGGGCGGCCGTAGAGGTGACGAATCACCGTGCGCTCCAGCGCCATGCCGATCCCGGCGGTGACAAAAAACGCTACCGGCAAAGCAATCAGCGGGTAGAACTCAATGGCTTGCGGGGCGAAGCGCTGGAACATCAGCTGCACCACGTAAGTCGAGTAGGCGCCGAGCATCAGCATCTCGCCGTGGGCCATGTTGATCACGCCGAGCAGGCCGAAGGTGATCGCCAGCCCCAACGCCGCGAGTAGCAGGATCGAACCGAGGGACATACCACTGAACGCCTGCCCGAGCATCTCGCCGATCAGCAGTTTGCGTTTGACCTGGGCCAGGCTGGTTTCGGCGGCGGTGCGCACATTGGCATCGGCTTCGACGCCGGATTCAAGCAAACCTTCGAGACGGGTGCGGGCCAGTGGATCGCCGGTTTCACCGAGCAGACGCACAGCGGCGAGGCGCACGGCCGGGTCGGTATCGACCAGTTGCAGGTTGGCCAGCGCCAGGCTCAGGGCTGCGTGAACGGTTTCGTCTTTTTCGCCAGCCAGTTGTTGGTCGAGGAATTTCAACTGCGCCGGTTTGGCGCTTTTTTGCAATTGCTGCGCGGCGGCCAGACGGATTTTGGCGTCGGCGGCGAGCAATTGGTGGCAGGCCAAAGCGGTGTCGATCAGACCGCGCAGGCGATTGTTCAGGCGCAGGGTTTTTGGTTGGCCATCGACCGTCAATTCGCCTTGTTGCAGAGCGTTGATCAGTTCGATACGAGCCGGATCGGGCTGCGCGGCCCAGGTTTCCAAGAGTTTTGCTTGTTGCACGGGATTGGCCGCGACGAAGTCTTCGGCGTCGCCGGCGTGGGTGGCCATCGGCAATAACAGCGCGACGGCGAGAATGAAACGGTAAAGGGCAGTGGGCATAGAGAGTCGCCTTGACGCGGACATTGTGGGAGCGGGCTTGCTCGCGAATGCGGACTCACATTCAACATGTCAGTCGCCTGGCACACCGCTTTCGCGAGCAAGCCCGCTCCCACAGGGGATTTTGCCTGGCCGGAGAGTTAATCCGGCCCGACATCCAGTGGCTTAGTTACTCTTCACCGCATAGTCCGGCTTCTTGTCGTTACCCTGAATGAACGGGCTCCACGGTTGGGCGCGGATCGGCCCTTCGGTCTGCCACACCACGTTGAACTGACCGTCGGCCTGAATCTCGCCGATCATCACCGGCTTGTGCAGGTGGTGGTTGGTCTTGTCCATGGTCAGGGTGTAACCGGACGGCGCGGCGAAGGTCTGGCCGGCCAGGGCTTCGCGGACTTTGTCGACCTCGGTGGACTTGGCTTTTTCCGCCGCTTGCGCCCACATATGGATACCGACATAGGTGGCCTCCATCGGGTCGTTGGTCACCGCTTTGTCGGCGCCCGGCAGGTTGTGTTTCTTGGCGTAGGCTTTCCAGTCGGCGACGAATTTCTTGTTCTGCGGGTTCTCGACCGACTCGAAGTAGTTCCACGCCGCGAGGTTGCCCACCAGCGGTTTGGTGTCGATGCCACGCAGTTCTTCTTCGCCCACGGAGAACGCCACAACCGGAACGTCGGTGGCTTTCAGGCCCTGGTTGGCCAGCTCTTTATAGAACGGCACGTTGGAGTCGCCATTGACGGTGGAGATGACGGCGGTCTTGCCACCGGCGGAGAATTTTTTGATGTTGGCGACGATGGTTTGATAGTCGCTATGACCGAACGGGGTGTAGACCTCTTCGATGTCCTTGTCCGCCACACCTTTGGAGTGCAGGAACGAGCGCAGAATCTTGTTGGTGGTGCGCGGGTACACGTAGTCGGTGCCGAGCAGGAAGTAACGCTTGGCGCTGCCACCTTCTTCGCTCATCAGGTATTCCACCGCCGGAATCGCCTGCTGGTTAGGCGCGGCGCCGGTGTAAAACACGTTCGGCGACATCTCTTCGCCTTCGTACTGCACCGGGTAGAACAGCAGACCGTTGAGCTCTTCGAACACCGGCAATACCGACTTACGCGACACCGACGTCCAGCAACCGAACACCACGGCCACCTTGTCCTGAGTCAGCAACTGCCGGCCCTTCTCGGCGAACAACGGCCAGTTCGATGCGGGGTCAACCACCACCGGTTCAAGCATCTTGCCGTTCACACCGCCCTTGGCGTTGATTTCGTCGATGGTCATCAACGCCATGTCTTTGAGCGAGGTTTCGGAAATCGCCATGGTCCCGGACAACGAATGCAGAATACCGACCTTGATGGTCTCGGCGGCCTGGACCGTCCAGGCCATGCCCATCGCGGCAATGCTTGCCGATAGTGTGAAAGCCTTGATCAAACTGCGACGCTTCATTGTGCGATCTCCATGAACGTTAAAGTTTTTTATGGTTGGCAGATGCGGACGACTGAAGGGTCTTTAGCAAGGGCTGTGCCCGGTCGGGGAAGGGCAAGGAAATGTCGTATTAGAGCGGTTGCGGGGTTTGGATGACGCACCATGAAGGATCGCGTCTGGCGCGTTGGTGCGAGAAGATGCGCCACATTGGGGCGCAGAAATTGGCTGGCTCCTGTAGGAGCGAAGCTTGCTCGCGAAGACGGCGGCACATCCAGTATCAATGTGTCTGACCTAACGCTTTCGCGGGCAAGCCTCGCTCCTACAAGTGCTTTGTGTCGTACACCGAATCTGTGTACGACGTTGAACCCATGTGGGAGCGAGCCTGCTCGCGATGGCGGTGTGTCAGTCACAGTGATGTTGGATGTACTGCCGTCTTCGCGAGCAAGCCTGCTCCCACAGGGACTACGCCGGGTCGACGCTATCCAGCGCCCGGTTCACCGCCAGCTCCGCCAGCATGATGACCTGCTGAATTGCCATCGCCGTATGGCGCTGCGGGCCGATCAGATTGTTGGCGAAATCGCTGGCCAGGACACTTGCCGAGGCCAACGATTCACAGGCGTGGGCCAGCAGGCTTTCGGTGCCGGCATCCGGGGCAACCAGGAACAGGGTGCTGGGGCGACGGGGTTTTTCGGTGTATTGCGCCGGGGGATCGAGGTAGTAGTCGAGGGCGCGTTTTATGGCTTCGCGGTCTTTGAGGAGGTCGTCGTCGCGCGATTTTTCGGCTTCGGGAGTGGTGATATCGATGGGTGGATCGGGAACTATCTTCTTGCTCATCGGGTGTTGTCTCTTAATGAGCCATCCTTTGTCGTTTCTCACGCGACGAAGGGGTGGCAGCTATGTGCGGAGTGAGAAACCGGTCACCACCCAAACCCGGCCGGACCGAAGTCCGCCCGCACACAGCCGCCATAGAGCATTGCAGACAGCGGATAAGCTGGCGGCAATTATGGTGGTACTGATGTTGGATTAACAGGGCTACCGGGTTCTCACACCCGATCGCTGAGTGTTCAGCGACAGCCCAAGACTAGAGGGCCCGCGTCCGACGAACAACCTGAAAAACCCGTGGGAAACTTCCGTGTTTTGACACATCCGTTAAACATTCAAAAACAGCATTCAGCCCCCAATCCCACGTCTGACACCGAGTTCCGTCTGACACTGATGACTGTAGGAGCTGTCGAGTGAAACGAGGCTGCGATCTTTTGATCTTAAAAAATCAAAGTCAAAAGATCGCAGCCTCGTTTCACTCGGCAGCTCCTACAGGGGGGCTGTGTGCATCTGGTAGAGAAGGGATCAGCGGCGGCGCATCAGGCCGATGAAGAACAACCCGCCGATGGCTGCGGTGGCGACGCCGATGGGCAGGTCTTCCGGGGCGATCAGGGTGCGGGCGGCGACATCGACCCAGACGAGGAACAGACTGCCCAACAGGACGCACACGGGCAGCAGTCGCCGGTGTTCCGCCCCGACCAGTCGCCGGGCAATGTGCGGCACCATCAGCCCTACAAACCCGATAGACCCACTGATCGACACCAACACCCCAGTCATCAACGACGCAATCAAAAACACCCGCAACCGCACCGTGCGAGCATTCAAACCGAGAGTCACAGCAGTCTGCTCACCCGCCATCAACGCATTCAACGGCCGGGCCATCCCCAGCAACAACACCAACCCAAGCAACACACTCGCCGCCGGCACCGCAAGCAATTCCCAACGCGCCAGCCCGAGGCCGCCGAGCATCCAGAACATCACCGCCGAACTGGCGCGATGGTCGCCCAGAAACAACAGCAAATTGGCAATCGCCATCATCACGAACGACACCGCCACGCCGCACAGCAACAGTCGATCACTGTCCAGCCGCCCATGACGGTTGGCAATCATCAGCACGATCAACATGCTCAACAACGCGCCGATAAACGCCGCAATCGGCAAGGTCAGCAGCCCGACGATTTCACCGATATGCAGCACCACAATCACCGCACCGAGGGTCGCACCGGACGTCACCCCGAGCAGGTGCGGGTCCGCCAGAGGATTGCGCGTCACCGCTTGCAGCACCGCACCGATCAACGCCAGGCCGGCGCCCACCAGCGCACCGAGCAACATGCGCGGCACGCGGATCAGCCAGACGATGTGTTCCTGCCCGGCCGTCCAGTCCGGAACACCGAAACCAAAAATCTTGTGCAGCAATATTCGCCACACCACGTCCACCGGCACCCGCGCCGGGCCTGCGCCCAGCGACACCACGCACGACACCAGCAACAGCGCGCCGAGGACGGTCAGCAACAGGGCATAGCGACGATCGATCATTCGCCGTGGAAACCCTTGGCCAGGGTTTCGACCGCCAGTACGTTATCGATCCCCGGCGTGGCCTGTACGTAAGGAATGACGATGAAGCGCTGATTCTTGATCGCGTCCACCGATTGCAGGGCTTTGTTGTTCAGCAGGAATTGCTCCTTCTGCTCCGCGGTAACTTCGCCGTAATCGACGATCACGATCACCTGCGGATTGCGCTCGACCACGTTCTCCCAATTGACACGGGTCCAGCTCGCCTCGACGTCGTCGAGAATGTTGCGCCCGCCCGCTGCATCGATCAGCGCCTGAGGCATGCCGAGTCGCCCGGACGTCATGGCCCGGTCTTCACCGCTGTCGTACAGAAATACCCGAGGCTTGTCGGTCGGCAGATCCTTGCGGATGTCGGCGACTTGCGCCTGCATCTGGGCAATCACGGTATTGGCGCGATCCTGCACGTCGAAGATTTTTCCGAGGTTGCGCAGGTCGTTGTAGGTGTCTTCCAGGCTGGCCGGTGGGCGCTTCATGACGAAGGCGCAGGACTCGGTAAGTTCGTAGACGTTGATGCCCAGCGGTTGCAGGGTTTGCGGCGTGAGATCACCGCCCACGCGCATGCCGTAATCCCAACCGGCGAAGAAGAAATCGACGTTGGCATTGAGCAGGGTTTCCACCGACGGGTACTTGGCCGCCAGTTCCGGCAAGCCATCAAGGATGGTCTGCATCTGGGGTGTCACCGACTTCCAGCCGGTCACGCCGCTGTAGCCGGCCATCTGCGGTTTGAGGCCGAGGGCGAGCATCATCTGGGTCATGTTGATGTCATGGCTGACCGCGTGTTTCGGCGCTTGCTTGAACGTCACTTCGCGGTTGCAGCTCTGGACGGTCAGCGGGTATTTCGTGGCCTCGGCGAAGGCTTGGGCACTGCCCAGCAACAGAGTGAGACACAGCAGGGAACGCAAAGTCATGGTTGGGTTATCCAGGTGATTCGTGGGTAGCCGTGCAAGGGATGGTCGTCGATCAGGGCGTCGACGCCGAACACGTTGTGCAAAAGTTGGGCGGTCAGGACTTCTTTGGGTGGACCGCTGGCGACGATGCGCCCGTGATTGATCACGTACAGCCGGTCGCAAAAAGCTGCCGCCAGATTGAGGTCATGGATGCTCGCCAGCGTGCCGATCTGCAGACGCTTGACCAGTTGCAACAGCTCCAGCTGATAGCGCGGGTCGAGGTGATTGGTCGGCTCGTCGAGGATCAGCAATTGCGGCTGCTGGGCCAGGGCGCGGGCGAGGATCACGCGCTGCTTTTCACCGCCGGACAGGGGGGCGAAGGCGTGGTCTTCGAAGCCCTTGAGGCCGACCGATTCCAGGGCCTGGCTGGCGAAGTTTCGATCCTCGAGTGTATCGCCATCAAACAGGCCTTTGTGCGGCGTGCGGCCCATGGCGACCACTTCATCCACGGTCAGGCCGAAGGCGTCGGGGAACTCCTGCAAGACCACGGCGATGCGTTGTGCGCACCAACGTGAGGATTGCTTCCAGACGTTGTGATGGTCGAGTTTTACCTCACCGCTTTCCGGTTTGCTGAAGCGATAAGCGCATCGCAACAGGCTGGTCTTGCCGCTGCCGTTGGGGCCGATCAACCCGACGAACTCGCCAGCAGCCACGTGCAACGATGCGTCACGCAGCTGGAACTGGTGATGGCAGTGGCCGTGGCCCAGGGGTGTCCAGGCGAGGTTCGTGAGGTTCAGCGAGGTCATGCAGTTCTCTTGGGAGTTTGGGTGTGGCTCATGACGCTTTCGCGGGCAAGCCTCGCTCCTACAGGGTTTGTGTCGTACGCAATAGTTGTGATCGACATAAACCTTGTGTGTCGTACGCAATATTTGTGATCGGCACAAAACCTGTAGGAGCGAGGCTTGCCCGCGAAGAGGCCCTATGCTTCAGAGATAAGCGCCAGAAGTCTATAGATCCTTCTAAAACGCGCATCTCGCCTGCTTCATGATGAAGCTGAAGTGGATTCAGTTTGCCGGCTCAAACGCGACAGCAGCACACGATCCAACACCCACACCACAATCAGCGAAGCCCCCACCAACGGAAACATCACCGCCAACCCGAACATGATGACCATCGCGGTTTTCCATTTCGGCAGGTCGTGACGCAACGGCGGTACACCGAACTTGCCCTGTGGCCGGCGTTTCCACCAGATCACCACACCGCTGACGGTGCTGAGCAAAATCATCAGGCAGATCAGCAGCACGATGATCTGATTGAGCGGGCCGAACATCTTGCCTTCGTGCAGCATCACGCCGACTTCCGTGGCCCGGGCGACGTTGCTGTAATGCTTCCAGCGCACGTCGGCGAGGACGTCGCCGGTGTACTGGTCGACATGCAGGGTGGCATCGTTGCGCGGGTCGTCGGCGAACAAGGCGATGGTGAACACGCCGGTGGCTGTAGTGGGGAAGGTGACGCTGTAGCCGGGCTCGACCTTGCGTTGCACGGCGATGTTTTGCACGTCTTGCAGGCTGATGGTCGGCGCTGCCGGGCCGGCTTGCGTGCCGGTGTGAGCCATGTGTTCAGCGTGGTCGCCGGACATCGGCATCGGCGTGTTTTCCATGGCCCACGGCACGGTCTGGCGCGTGGCGCTGTTGAGGCTGCGGGCCTCGACGTCGGATTTGGGCACCTCATTCCACATGGCTACCGGGAAGCGGTTCCAGAGGTCGGCGTATTGCTTGCCCCAGAACCCGGTCCAGGTCATGCCGCTAAGCAGCATCACCAGCAACAATGATGCGCCCCAGAACCCGGTCACCGCGTGCAGGTCGCGCCAAAGCACTCGGCCGCGACTGTTCAAGCGAGGCCAGAGAATCCCGGCGGACTGGCCGCGCGGCCACCATAAAAATACCCCGGAGACCACCAGCACCACACCCCAACCGGCGGCCAGTTCTACCAGCCGATCACCAACGGTGCCGATCATCAATTCGCCGTGAATCAAGCGCGCAATCGCTTGCAGATTCTTCTTCGCGTCTTGCTCGCCAAGGATGTCGCCGTGGTATGGATCGATGAACACGTTCAGTTCATGACCTTCATTGATCACCACAAATTGCGCACTGCGTTCGGCGT
Organism: Pseudomonas sp. PDM24; assembly: GCF_019218905.1. Taxonomy (NCBI): domain Bacteria; kingdom Pseudomonadati; phylum Pseudomonadota; class Gammaproteobacteria; order Pseudomonadales; family Pseudomonadaceae; genus Pseudomonas; species Pseudomonas sp. PDM24. The sequence continues at coordinate 466,438 of NZ_JAHUWR010000004.1, forward strand.
TGACCGGCGGCAGGTACTGTTTGATCTGGCCCCGTGGATACGCCTCTTTCACCCGTTTGAGCAGGTCGTCTGCGGCGACTGTGTGATGAGCCGCAGGGACGTTCAGCAGGCTGCCGTACATCAACGGATCGAGTTGCGGTTTGAACAGGTAGATGATGCCGGTCAGGGCCAGCATCACCATGAATGGCGCGACGAACAGGCCGGCATAGAAATGCCAGCGCCAGGCCAGGTTGTAGAAATTCGGTTTGGGCTGTTTCATTTAGAGTGCTCCGCCAGGCTTGGATCTTTTGTTGTTTGGTGACTGCTGCGCAGTCGTTCGCGGGCAAGCCTCGCTCCTACAGGTTCAGGTTGTTCGCAATAACCACATACGACACAAAACCTGTAGGAGCGAGGCTTGCCCGCGAAGCTCTTAAAAGCTCATATCAACCTTGGTCCAGAGCGTGCGCCCCGGTTCGTTGATGGCTTGCGGATCATTGGCCGGGAAGCCGAAACCGGCGTTGCCCGCCAGGTTCAAGTGTTCGGCGTAAGCCTTGCCGAACACATTGTCGACGCCGCTGCTGACCTTCCAGTTCTTGTTGATCCGGTACGCGCCGTTGAGCGAGAACACACCGAACCCGGAGCTCGTGTCGAAGTCTTTGCCAACCACGTTGCCCTTGTTCCGGTCGATGCGGTTCTGCGCCGCCACCACGCGCCACAAGGCGCCGGCGCTCCAGTTGTCTTCGCTGTAGGTCAGGCCGAAACGGGCATCCAGCGGTGGCATCTGCGGCAGGGCGCTGCCGTCGCTGCTGTTCTTGCCCCAGGCGTAGGCCAGGGTCGCGTCGGCTTTCCAGTTGGCCGTCAGCTTGTAGGCCGCGCCGAGTTCGCCGCCCATGATTCGCGCGTCGATGTTCTCGGCTTGCGAGGTCATGCCCATCATCCCCGGCGTGTAGTTGAACAGGATGTAGTCACGCACCTGTCCGACGTAACCCGAGGCCCAGGCTTCGAGGTCTTCGGTCTTGTATTGCAGGCCGAAGTCGAGCTGGGTGGTTTTCTCTGGTTTGATCGAGTCGAACGCATTCACCGAACCGGCGGGGCCGGACTTGGGTGAAAACAGTTCCCAGTAATCCGGGAAACGCTGGGCGTGACCGAGGCCCGCGTACAGCGTGGTCGGGCTGTCGGCCAAGTCATGCTCGTAACGGACGAAACCGCTCGGCAGTGTATCGGCGCGGGTGTCGTCGGCCGTCGGGTTCGGCCGGGCCATCATCCCGGAGCCGATGGTTTGCCGGTAATCCTTGGCCGACGCGCGATCCAGTCGTGCCCCGGTGATCAACCGATCACGGTCGGCGGCGTACCAGGTCAGTTCGCTGAACACACCGTAGTTGTGGAAGTCGGCGTCCTTGTTGCGCGGCACATCCTTGTAGGCGTCGACGCCCATTGCGCTGCGTTGGCGGTGTTCGTTGGTCTGCGCGTCCAGGCCACTGATCAGTTGCACATCGGCCCAGCGCCAGGTGGCTTTGATCCGCGCGCCGAGGGTTCGACGGTCGACGTTGGAGGCCATGGGGCCGGCCATCATCCCGGTGCCGGACGGCGTGCGCAGGGTGTAGTTGTCCATCACGTGGTCGGCGTAGTTGTAGTAGACCTGCGCCTCGACCTTATCCAATACCTCACCGATGTTTGACTGCTCGAAGCGCAGGCCCAGGCTTTCGCGCAAGAACTGCGAACCGTCCATGCCGCGCCCGGCGTAACGGGCTTCGCCATCGCCCTTGCCGGCGGTCAGTTCCAGCAGCGTGTCGGCGCTCGGGGTCCAGCCGACAGCGACGTCGCCGTTCCACTTGTCATAGCGCGAGGGCACGGTGTCATTGTTGCCGTCCTTGTAGTCGTCGGAATGCGCGGTGTTGCCGATCACGCGCACGTAACCCAACGGCCCGCCGGCAGCGGCGTCCACCACTTTGTCGAAGCGGCCGTTGGAACCGGCCAGCACGCTGGCGTTCACTCGGGTGCCGAGTTCGCCGAAGCTTTCCGGCTCACGGTCGAACAGGACAGTGCCGGCGGATGCGCCGGGGCCCCAGAGCACGGTTTGCGGGCCTTTGATGACGGTGAGTTTGTCGTAGGTTTCCGGCGAGATGTATGAGGTTGGCGCATCCATGCGGCCGGGGCAGGCGCCGAGCATCATGCTGCCGTTGGTGAGGATATTCAGTCGCGAGCCGAACATGCCGCGCAGCACCGGATCGCCGTTGGTGCCGCCGTTGCGTACCAGCGCGAAGCCGGGGATGGTTTTCAGATAATCGCCACCGTCGCTGGCCGGCACCGGTTGGCGCGGGTCCTTGGGGCTGGTGACGATGGTCAGTGGCGAACTCGGCGCAATGGCGGTGATCACCGTCGGGCTCAGTTCTTCGGTGTGGCCGGTATGTTCATCGGCCAGCACCATCGGTGTCAGCAGCAAGCCGCAAAGAATGGCGGTGGCGTGCCTGAAGCGAACGCGAGATTCGTTCAGGGCAAAAGAAGCCTGGGCAGCGCCCAAACGTGTGTCAGCAGAAAACCTGGACATGACAATTTCCATCGAACAGTCGTAAACGACACGGCCGGCAGCCTGCGGCTGTCTTCTAAACCGTGTGAAATTGGAAGTGAGTGTTTACGCGACGATGGGCGGTGCGCGGGTGCGGGCGCCGGGGAAGAAGGTTTCCCGGGCGTGGCCCAGGCGGGTGGAGGGGGTGGTGAAGGTGGTGGCTTTGGGCGTGTCGAATGCAATGAAGGCCTGACCGCCAGTGAGCGCCGGGCAATTGAACAGCAGGCTGCAATAGCCGCATTTTTCCCAGAGTGCGTGATGGTCGGCTTTGGGTGGGCAGTGCTCGGCGGCGGGTTGCGCGCCATGTTCCATGGCCGACATGTCCATGGGCATGTCCATCGACATGCTCATGCTCATGGACATTGAGGCGCGTTGATCCATCGGCATCGACTGAGAAATCAGCGGGCCGATAAAGATCATCAGCATGGCGAACAGGCTGATCCAGCTGCCGCGCGTCAAGCTCATTGGCTGACGGCTGTGCACGGATGACCGGATGCCAAGCGGGCGCATGGGCGTTTTCAACGTGGGCGATTACTGAGCGTGCATATGCTCTTGCATGCCGTCAGGCGCCTTTTTCTGCACCGCAACCTCGACCGTCACATCGCCGGATTTTTCGAAGTGCATCGTCAGCGCGAAGCGCTTGCCGTCGCTCAACAGGCTGCGGTCTTTCAGCTCCAGCAGCATTACGTGATAGGCCATCGGTGCGAAGGTGACTTCGCCGCCAGCCGGAATTTCGACGCTTGGCACTTGCTGCATTTTCATCAGGTCGTTTTGCATCACGTGCTCGTGCAACTCGGCAACGCCTGCGATCGGCGAGTTGACGCTCAGCAGTCGGTCAGCCGTTTTGCCGTTGTTGTGAATCACGAAATACGCCGCGACGGTGGGCGCGTTGGGCGGCAACTCTTGCGACCATGGATGGGCGATCTCAAGCTCGCCAGCCTTGTATTCGTGAGCATTGGCAAAACAGGCAGGCAACAGCAATACAGCCAGAACGATGAGTTTGTTCAACATGGCAGTTCTCCAGAACGATTCAAAACGCAGGTCAATTGCGAGAAGGAATCACACCAGAGGGGACGCACGGGGGTTGAGACTCGGCCATTGCTGGCGCGGTGTAAGGGTGTCGAGCGTGGCAGGAGGCAGGCTTCGATTGGCCTCGAAACGCGCGTAATACAACTGCGGAGCATGCCCCGGCAATGCCACCAATGGTGCAGAGCCCGAACAGCACCAGCAATGCTGCATGTTGGAATGATCGTCGCCCTGCGGAGCTTTCTGCTCGATATCGCCCAGGGAAATCGCTACCAGTTTAGTGCCGTTGGAAGAGCAGAAACTGCCCCACAGCAACTGTTCGGCCGGCGATTTCGCCGTCTGCGCCATCGCTCCAGACATCGGCATGGCGAGCATGTTGAACAGCACTGCAAAGCAGGCGATCCAGGCAAATGCGAGCCGTTGTCGGGACATGAGGGCAGATCCGGTTGAGTGGGCGATCAGGCGCGGCTATTTAGCCTGATCAGGGGCGATAAGTAAAAAGACCGCGTGCGGTGTGGTGTCGCAGTGCTTCAGTCAGCATGTCGAGCAGCCGACGTGCGAGCTCAGACTCGCCGTTTTGAAAGAGTGTAGCGACTTCGATTCTTAATGCCTGAGCGAATTGAGCGTTGCTTTGAATCCTTGCCCGGATTGTGTGTTTGACATCTCTGAACGCCACACGATTGAGGCTCCCATCGCCTGGGTCTTCCTCTTCGCAAGCCTTGATGTAGTGCCACATATCGATAGGCGTCTGGATAAACTCGGTGATATCGAAACGAGTGAATTTTTCGGGCATTCGGCATTCCCCGCTACGTTAAGTGGTACCCGAAATATAGGAGTTGGGTTGTGAGCCCACAAGTCAGCCGATTTGGATGATGTTGTGCGTTACGTCCGATGGATATGTAGGGTGTTGCACATTTTCTGTAGCAGCTGCCGAAGGCTGCGTTCGGCTGCGTAGCAGTCGTGATCCCATGCGCCACGATCAACCTGACGGACCGTGGTGTTTGATTTTACGACTGCTGCGCAGCCGAACGCAGGCTTCGCCAGCTGCTACAGGTTTTGTGCAAGGGCCGCTAATACCTCATCCACCGCCCAAAACTCCCGCTCAACCCCCGGCAACACCGGTCGCTTCAACACCAGCACCGGCACTCCACGTTCCCGCGCCACTTCCAGCTTCGGCTCGGTGGCGGTGCTGCCGCTGTTCTTGCTGATCAGCACGTCGATCTGCCGACGCTCGAACAGCTCGCGTTCATCCTCGATCAGAAACGGCCCACGCGCGCCAATCACCTCGCAGCGCTCATTCCCGGGATAAGCGTCCAACGCACGCAACGTCCAGAATTGCTCCGGCGGGATTTCGTGTAGGTGCTGCAATGGCTCGCGACCAAGGGTAAACAGCGGTCGGCGGAAGGGTTTCAGTGCTTCGATCAGTTCGGCCCAGTCGCTGACTTCGCGCCAGTCATCTCCGGCTTGTGGTTGCCAGGCCGGACGCCGCAAAGCCCAGCACGCAATGCCGCTCAATTGCGCGGCGGTCGCGGCGTTCTGGCTGATTTGCGCTGCGTAGGGATGGGTCGCATCCAGCAGCAGGTCGATGCCTTCATCGCGAATGAACTGCGCCAGACCTTCAGCGCCGCCATAGCCGCCAACCCGAATCTGGCAGTTCAGATCCGTCGGCACGCGACCGACACCGGCCAGGCTATAGATGTGTTCCGGGCCCAGCGTCCGGGCGATGGTCATGGCCTCCGTGACGCCGCCGAGCAACAACACGCGCTTCATTGAAAAACTCCTGCATGGCCGACAATCCCGCCCTGGCGATCGATGGCGAATACTTCGACCTGAACCTGCGCCGGCACCACGCTGCGGGCAAAGTCCAACGCGTGCTGGCACACCGCGTCGCCGAGCGCGATCCCGGCAGCGCTGGCCATGGCCAACGCCTGCTGACTGGTATTGGCTTGGCGAATCGCCTGTTGCAACGTCTCATCGGCGCCGACCGCTGCTGCCCATTCGGCCAGTTGCGGCAGGTCGATGCTGGAATGCCGACTGTGCAAATCCATGTGCCCGGCCGCCAGTTTGCTGATCTTGCCGAACCCGCCGCACAGGCTGAGTTTATCCACAGGCACTTTGCGCAAGTGCTTGAGCACCGCGCCAACGAAGTCACCCATTTCGATCAGGGCGATTTCCGGCAAGTCGTAGACCCGGCGCATGGTGTCTTCGCTGGCGTTGCCGGTGCACGCGGCGATATGCAGGAAACCGTTGGTTTTGGCGACGTCGATGCCTTGGTGGATAGAGGCGATGTAGGCCGCGCAGGAGAATGGCCGGACGATGCCGCTGGTGCCGAGGATCGACAGGCCGCCGAGAATTCCCAGTCGCGGGTTCATGGTTTTCAGTGCCAGGGCTTCGCCGTCCTCGACGTTCACCGTAACCTCGAAGCCGCCCTGATAATCCAGTTCTTCGGCCAGCTGCGTCAGGTGCTCACTGATCATCTTGCGCGGCACCGGGTTGATCGCCGGTTCGCCGACGTTCAGCACCAGCCCGGGCCGTGTGACGGTGCCCACCCCACGACCGGCGCTGAAGCGAATGCCCGGCTCACTGTGCAGGCGCACCTGGGAAAAGAGCAGGGCGCCGTGGGTCACGTCCGGGTCGTCACCGGCGTCCTTGATCGTTCCGGCTTCGGCGCCGTCGTTCATCAACCGACAGAATTCCAGGCGCATTTGCACCCGTTTGCCTTTGGGCAGAATGATCTCGACGGCGTCCGCTTCCACGCCACTGAGCAGCAGGCGTGCCGCCGCGAGGCTGGTGGCGGTGGCGCAGCTGCCGGTGGTCAGGCCGCTGCGCAGCGGGGCGGGTTGTTCGGCGGTTTCGTCACGCATCAAGGGGTTTCGTCACGTCTAGCAAGGTAATCGGTAGCGCCTGACGCCAGGTGTCGAACTCACCCAACGGTTGCGCCTGAGCGACATGAATGCGGGTCAGTTCACCGCCATGCCGTTCGCGCCAGGCCATCAGGGTCACTTCGCTTTGCAGGGTGACGGCGTTGGCCACCAGTCGACCGCCGGGTTTGAGTTGCGCCCAGCAAGTATCGAGCACGCCTTCGCGGGTGACGCCGCCACCGATGAAAATGGCGTCCGGGCGTTCCAGCCCATCCAGGGCTTGGGGCGCGCTGCCGCGAATCAAATGCAGGCCGGGGACGCCCAAGGCATCGCGGTTGTGTTCGATCAACAACTGTCGTCCCTCATCCGCTTCGATGGCCAGTGCCCGGCAACTCGGATGAGCGCGCATCCATTCGATGCCGATCGAACCGCTGCCAGCGCCGACGTCCCACAGCAGTTCGCCGGGAACCGGGGCCAGGCGCGCGAGGGTAATGGCGCGCACATCGCGTTTGGTCAGTTGGCCGTCATGCTTGAAGGCAGAGTCTGGCAACCCGGCGAGTCGGGACAGGCGTGGCGTGTTCGGTTCGGCGATGCATTCGATGGCGATCAGGTTCAGATCGGCAATCAGCGGGTCGTTCCAGTCGTTGGCGACGCCCTCGATGCGTCGTTCGGCATCGCCGCCCAGATGTTCCAGCACAGTGAGGCGACTCGGCCCGAAACCGCGCTCGCGCAGCAATGCCGCGATGGCCGCCGGAGTCTGACCGTCGTTGCTCAACACCAGCAAGCGCACACCACTGGACACATGGGCGTTGAGTGCGGCGACGGGGCGCGCGACCACCGACAGTGTCACCACATCCTGCAACGGCCAGCCCAGGCGAGCGGCCGCCAGTGACACGGAAGACGGAGCGGGCAGGATCAGCATTTCCGCGCCGGGCAGGTGCCGCGCCAGGCTGGCGCCGACGCCAAAGAACATCGGGTCGCCGCTGGCCAGTACACAAACCGGCTCGCCACGCAGCGCCAGTAACGGCTCAAGGGTAAACGGACTGGGCCACAACTGGCGTTCGCCGCGAATGCACACCGGCAGCAAGTCCAGTTGGCGCTGGCCGCCGATGATCCGCGAGGCGGCCATCAGGGCGCGCCGGGCGTTCTTGCCCAGGCCCTTGAAGCCGTCTTCACCGATTCCCACAACCGTTAGCCAGGGTGTCATGCCGTTCCTTAATCCAGGGTTGATCTTCAAGGGCGGCATGATAACGCGGCTGCCGGTATCTGACGCGGGTCGGTTGTCGGAGAATGTTTAACCGATAGCGGAAACTTAATGTTGTGCAAAAGCGGTTTGCTTAATGCGTGTTTTTGCTAGTTTGGGGTCAGCTTAAGTCGGGCTTAATGAAAGTTCTGATTTAACGACGAAGCATTTTATTTTTTAATGATTGCCAAGTTGGCAGGAAGAGATATGGATATCAATTCAAACACAGATAACATCCGCAGTAATGCAATCGCCGTGAATAATATGTTGTTCACAGGCATCGGGGGCCAGACTGCAGCCGACAACCATTTTGTAAAGAATTGCGTTCTACTCGCGCAGATCAAGGCGGACAAACTTTACAACAGCAGTACCCAGCCAGGTGAGTGGTTCAATCACTTTGCCGGCATTCTCTGGTCATTTGGCTGGAGCCTTGAGGAACAGCCCGTGGTTCTGGTCCAGCGCGAATTTTCCGGTAGCGTGCAGGAGGCATGGCGAAAGTTGGCGGCGCCGTTGCTCGCGCGTTCCCAACTGGCACAAGTTGAAGCAGGACTTGCAGCGCTGGAAAACGATGCGGCGATCCTGGAAAAGTTTACCGCCCTGAGTGGCAAGACGTTCAGCTCGCATATTTTGCCGATCAGTTATAACGCCAGCGGCGAGTTGGTCGTGGTGCTCAGTCACATCCGGTTTATCAAGATGGTCCTCAATACCACCTATCTGTTTTGGCAGATCCATCAGCCGATGTCGCAACTGGATATTCGCGCCAGAAAACTGGTGATCAAGCGCCGGGCGATGGATGCCCATCGAGCGAGCGTTGAGCAGGCCCTTCGCGAGATCCCTTTCAAGCTTGAAGAATACGAACTCTGAACAGCGCCAGGCTGCTTAATGTGTAGCCATGGCGGATTCCGACCGGCAGGCATTTTCATGCGCTCGGGCAAAGCAGGCATAATGGCGACCTTTCGCCCACCACAGCACTGCCAGCCGGTCACCTCCTTTGAACGAACGCCCGATGTCCACCGCTTTACGCCCCTCGGCCTGCCCGGGGTTGCTGCGTATCGTCCAGGCACTGGATGGCGGCATCTGTCGGATCAAATTGAACGGCGGCTCGATCAGCACTGCCCAGGCTGAAGCGGTGGCCCGTGCGGCCGAACGGTTTGCCGGGGGCGTGATCGAGGCGACCAACCGCGCCAATCTGCAGATTCGCGGGATCGGCAGCGAGCAGACGGCACTGATCGACAGCCTGCTCGCCGCCGGATTGGGCCCGCGAACCGCCGCTGGCGACGATGTGCGCAACCTGATGCTCAGCCCGGCCGCCGGGATTGATCGGCATAGGCTGTTCGACACGCGCCCGCTGGCTGAACAGATTCTCGACACCTTGCAAAGCCACGAACGTTTCCATGAGCTCAGCGCCAAGTTTGCCGTGCAACTCGACGGCGGCGAGGCGTTGGCGATGCTCGAACACCCCCATGATCTGTGGTTGTCTGCTGCTGAGCGAGACGGCGAACGGTTGCTGGCATTCGGTCTGGCGGGTTGCCCCACGGACACGCCCGCAGGTTCAGTGTCACTTGAGCAAGGACACGGGTTGGTCGTTGCGGTGCTGGAGTTATTTCTCGACCTAGCGCGGCCCGATCAAACACGGATGCGTCATGTGCTGGCCAAAATCCCGGCCGCGGATTTTCTCGCTCGCCTGGCCGAGCGTGTGCCTTTGAACCCGATCACCGATTGGCGGCGTACATCGAGCCCGGATGCTCTGCACATCGGCGTTCATCCGCAGGCTGGAACCGAATATGTCTATATCGGTGCCGTACCTCCTTTGGGGCGGCTCGATCCCGTCATGCTCAGAGGCGCGGCGCAACTGGCGCACGAGTTCGGTGACGGGAGCCTGCGTTTCACCCCATGGCAAAGTCTGTTGCTACCCACTGTTGGAAAAGAACGGGCGCCCGAAGTCATTCGGCGCCTGGAGCAACTGGGCCTGCTGTGTGAACCCGATCAGCCCTTGTCACGGTTGATCGCCTGCACCGGCTCCGCTGGCTGCGGCAAAGGCCTGGCCGATACCAAGAGCGACGCCTTGCAATTGGCTGCGCTGTTGCAACGCCACGATCAAACGGTGCATCTGTCTGGCTGCCAGCGTTCCTGCGCCGCCGCCCATGGGGTGCCGGTCACGTTACTGGCCGTCGCACCCGGTCGCTACGACCTCTATTTTCGCGATGCGGGGCAGTCGGGTTTCGGCGCCCTGCATGCACGCAATCTTACTATTGAAGCGGTCGGCGCCTTGCTCGACGCCCACCCACGGAGTTCCCTTGATGCTTGATTACATCCGCGACGGTCAGGAGATCTATCGCAACTCCTTCGCGATCATTCGCGCCGAGGCCAACCTCGAGCGCATCCCGGCCGATCTGGAGAAACTCGCGGTGCGGGTGATCCACGCCTGCGGCATGGTCGAGGCCATTGACGGTCTGCAATTTTCCGAAGGTGCGGGTAAGGCCGGGCGTGATGCGCTGGCGGCCGGCGCGCCGATTCTGTGCGACGCGCGGATGGTCAGCGAAGGCGTGACCCGCGCGCGTTTGCCTGCCAATAACCAAGTGATCTGCACCCTGCGCGACGACAGCGTTCCGGAGCTTGCCCGTGAGTTGGGCAACACCCGTTCCGCCGCCGCGCTGGAACTGTGGCGCCCGCACCTGGAAGGCAGCGTGGTGGTGATCGGCAATGCGCCGACCGCGCTGTTTTATCTGTTGGAAATGCTCGACGCCGGCGCGCCGAAACCGGCGCTGATCCTCGGCTTCCCGGTGGGTTTCGTCGGCGCCGCCGAATCCAAGGCGATGCTCGCGGCGGACAGCCGTGGCGTGCCTTTCGTCATCATGCAAGGCCGGCTGGGCGGTAGTGCCATGGCCGCCGCCGCCGTCAACGCCCTCGCCACGGAGATCGAATGATGCAGCAACCTGGACGTTTGATTGGCCTGGGCGTCGGCCCCGGTGATCCGGAACTGATTACCGTCAAAGCCTTGCGCCTGCTGCGCGAATCGCCGGTGGTGGCGTACTTCGTCGCCAAGGGCAAAAAGGGCAACGCCTTCGGCATCATCGAAGCGCACCTGCAGGACGCGCAAACCCTGCTGCCGCTGGTTTATCCGGTGACCACCGAAGCGCTGCCGGCGCCGTTGTCGTACGAACAAGTGATCAGCGATTTCTACGATGCGGCTGGCGAACAACTCGCTGCGCACCTGGACGCTGGCCGTGACGTGGCGGTGATCTGCGAAGGCGATCCGTTCTTCTACGGCTCCTACATGTACCTGCACGATCGTCTGGCCGAACGTTATGAAGCCGAAGTCGTGCCGGGGGTCTGCTCGATGCTCGGCGGTGCGTCGGTACTTGGTGCGCCGCTGGTGTATCGCAATCAGAGCCTGTCGGTATTGTCGGGGGTGTTGCCCCACGAAGACCTCAAGCGGCGACTGGCCGATGCCGATGCCGCAGTGATCATGAAACTGGGGCGCAACTTTCCCAAGGTCCGTCAGGTCTTGGAAGAACTCGGTCTGGCAGAGCGTGCGCTGTACGTCGAGCGCGCGACCATGGCCAATCAGAAGATCGTGCCGCTGGATCAGGTCGAGCCGATGTCCTCGCCGTATTTCTCGCTGATCATCGTTCCCGGTGAAAGGTGGCAAGGCTGATGACTCATTCCGCTCCGGCGATTGTCGTTCTCGGCAATGGTAGCCTCGCCACCGCACGCAAAATTCAGCAGGTGTATCCGGGCGCATTGATCCATGGATTGGCCGAACGGGTCGATGGCGCGGACCATGTTTATCACGAGTTCGGCGCGACCCTGCGCGAGCTTTATCAACAGGACACGCCGATCATCGCGCTGTGCGCCGCCGGGATTGTGATCCGCACCCTGGCGCCGTTGCTGCTGGAAAAAGGTGCTGAGCCACCGGTGCTGGCCGTGGCCGAAGACGGCAGCGCCGTGGTGCCGCTGCTCGGCGGCCTCGGTGGGGTGAATGTCATGGCGCGCGAGATTGCCGCTGGCCTCGACGTCGCTGCCGCGATCACCACCAGCGGAGAGTTGCGTTTTGGCACCTGCCTGCTCAATCCACCCGCCGGCTATGCCTTGGGCGATCTGGAGTTGGGCAAGCGCTTCGTCTCGGACTTGCTGGCTGGCGAACACGTGCGCATCGAAGGCGCTGCGCCCTGGTTGGCGCAAGCACAGTTACCGCAGGATCCCGAGGCTCATTTGTCGATCCATGTCGGCAGCGCGGAACGAACGCCGGTAGCCACTGAACTGTTGATTTACCCGCGCAGTGTGTTGTTGGCGGTCAGCGCCAGCGTGGCGGACTTGCCCCAGGCGATTCGCGCGGCGCTGCGTCAGACGCAAGTCGCCGGGCAATCGCTGGCGTGCTTGTTGGCGCCAGCCACGGAAATGGCCAGCCCGACGTTGCGCGAAGCGGCGCTTGAGTTGGGTGTGCCGCTGCGTTTTGCGTCGGCTGCCAGCGATGCCAGCGAGTTGGCTCGCGAGGCTATTCCCGGCGCGACGATTATCCCGATCGACGCGAACCTGGCGCTGGCAATCGCCGAACAGCCGCTGAACGTTGCGCAGGTCGGCCAGCCACGCGGTCGACTGGCGGTGATCGGCCTCGGCCCGGGCGCTGCCGAACTGATGGTGCCTGCGGTGAAGGCCGAACTGGCCAGGGCCACTGACGTGCTCGGCTACGAAACCTATGTGCGCATGGCCGGGCCGTTTCGCCCGGATCAAGTGCTGCACTGCACCGACAACCGCGAAGAGATGCAGCGTGCCCGTCACGCCTTCGAACTGGCGGCCCAGGGGCGGTCGGTGATCGTGGTCTCATCCGGTGATCCCGGCGTGTTCGCCATGGCCGCCGCCGTGCTGGAAGCCTTGCACGAGTCGACTGACCCGGCCTGGCACAGCGTCGATCTGGAGATCCTGCCGGGGGTTTCCGCTTCGCTGGCGACGGCCGCTCAGGCCGGTGCGCCGTTGGGGCATGACTTCTGCGTGATGTCCCTGTCGGACAACCTCAAGCCGTGGTCGATCATCGAAAAGCGTCTGGACCTGGCCGCCGAAGCCGATCTGGCGCTGGCCTTCTACAATCCGATCTCCCGCTCGCGGCCATGGCAGCTGGGCCGTGCGCTGGAGATCGTCGCGCAGCACCGTACCCCTGAAACGCCAGTGGTGCTGGGACGTGATATCGGTCGCCCCGGCCAGACGCTGCGGACCACTACACTCGGCGCGCTCACGCCGGAGCAAGTGGACATGCGCACCATGGTGCTGATCGGCTCGTCCACCACTTGCGTGTTCCCCCGCGCCGAAGGCGGTGACTGGGTGTACACGCCGCGCTGGTATGGCAACAAACCCCTCTGCTGAAATCTGGCGGCCCGCCCGGGCCGCCTTCATCACCTCAGTCCGGTTACTTCTCTCGATTGTTTCGGCATTTGTGCGTGTAAGCCTGTTCGGTTGTTTGAGTGGGATTTTGTTACCTGCCACGAAGAATTTTTATTCTGCTTTGTAGGACGTTCTACTTTGATTCCCGGATTTTTCAGGGTGTGACGAATCATTATTTCAGGCGCTTGTTCTGAGGTCCGGCCTATAAAGGGCTTTCCAGTATTTTGGCTTGTGAGTCATGACTAAACGAGTAAAAGTGCATAAGTCTGTAACGTTGGATGTAATGTTTGTTTTGTAATTAATTGAATTCCTTGTTGGTTGAGCAGTATTGCGTGCCGGGTTAGTTTTAACGTGTGCTTTATTGGTGTTGGTCGATTTTAAAGAAGTTGTGTGACGCTTCGGCGATATACCTCTAAATGTATTGATGCTTGATGCCCGTCTTGGAGCGACGGCGCTTTCTTCGCTTTATTTATAACAGGTTAAATGCCCGGGTGCCTGAGTGCCCTTGTGGAATCATCATTATCTAGAGTCGGTCTCGGCTTTTTATATACGATAAATGGAAGTGTTGTTTATGAGTGACTCTAAGTTCTCGTTGGCGGATGGCTACGTCAATTTTGTGGATTTGTTAAAAGTGGTGGACCTTGAACAGGCGTTAGCATCGCACAAGGGCACCGATCAATATGATGCGGTGTTCCGATATTATTTCGGTTGTATCGGTTTGCTGGATTCTCCACAACTGTTGGAGCCGTTAGGTCTGCTCAAGCAAGCGTTGGGGGCATTGGAGCACGGTAGCCGGCACCGCCGCGCGGCAGAGTCGCAATCGTCTATGAGTTCTGATGCCGCTGGGGCTGCTGATTTGGCGGATATCTACAACAAAGTAGAGGGGTTTGAAACGCGTCTGCACAACAGCCTTGAGCAACTGAAGACACCTGCCACCGAAGTGCCGAAGAATCTGCATTTCGTCTGGCTTGGGGGGGGCGTCGGGGCGATTCAGCGCGACTACATCAACATTTGGAAGCGGGTGATGGCTGCAGAGGGCTATCACCTTTATCTCTGGTATGACAGCGACGCGCTGCTGGCCTATGAAACCAACCGGATCATTGTCGAAGCCGCCAAGGCCGATGCCATGCTCAATGGCGGGCAAACCAGTAGCGATGAGTTTGAGCTGGGCGATCGCTATGAAGAACGCGCCATTGTTCTGAAGCAGCAGATGTACGCGCACATTATGCAAGCGATGGAGAATGGTGGCAGCGCCGATGACGCCAGAGTCGACTTACTGGTTCGAGCCTATGGCCAGGATGAGGCGCGCCTGAGCGCCCTTAGGAGCGATAACCAGCTTAGTCTCTCGGCATTGACCGAGGGAGGTCTGGCACTGCGCGATCTTGCCATCGGTGAGGCACCGCTGCATTTGCAGGATATCTACGAGCGCGAGATCAGCCTGCGTGGCAATTTTGCGGCGGCTTCCGATGTTGTGCGCTTTGAAGCTTTGTTCGCCGACGGCGGTAGCTACGCTGATGTCGATAACCTGCCGCCGTTGTTGGAAAAACTGGGCGAGGTGGACATCGGTGCCTTTAGTCCTGGCGCACGCTTGGGTGTACTGCAGTTGTTGCTCGACCACAATCCGGATTGGATGCCCGGCCGCCAGGCGCTGCGCAGCCGATACACCAACCACTTCGAACAGATCCCTCTGGAGCATCGTGAGGCGCTCGGGCGTTTCGCCGACAGCCAACCCAAGCTGGGTCGTGTTTTTCACCCTCCGGTGGAACGTCTGGCTCAGCCGGACGGCCTGCGAGCCGTTGCCGAAGAACGTAGCTTAAGCAATGCTTTCCTGATGGCGCACCCTGGGTCAGCGATGCTCAAAGCCGTGCTCGAGCGTATCAGGCTCAATTATGAAATCGTGGATACCACCACGCGCCTGGCTGATGAGCAAAATGTTGCCCTGATCGCCGAAGCCATGTTCGGTATTGCGCAGCAGGTCGCGACGGAAGTTTTCGGTGCTCCACAAGAGCTGTCTTTACTGGTTCGGGCTGCCGCCAGCTACTACAGCGATGGCATCCGCCCCCGGAGTGAGGGGACGATCCATCTGACCGGGCCAGCGGCCATGCGCGCAGCCATGTCGGAGTACGAAAGGGAGAACTTCACCCCCCGGACAGCTGAAGTCTGGCAGGCAGATGCTGCCATCTCTGTCGACACCGTCAACCGCGCAACCGAGGAAGAACTCGATCATTCCTGGAAAGAGAACGCAAAGGACACCGAACAATGGCTGAACAGCGAGAAAAAACGCTGGCAAGAGGGACAGTTCAAAGCCCGTTACGCGGGCGATCTGGCCCAGTTGCTCAAATACCGGACCATCGACTTTGAGGAAGGCTGGCCGGTAATCGAGGGCCGCCATGTGCTGTCCACCGATGTGTTGCAGCATCTGGCCGATGAGCTGGGCGAGCCGTTCATGCGGACGATGAATCGTAGCCATAACGGTGCGGTGACCTTCGATAAGGCTGTACCCCTGAGCTTCGATGACCGCCAATCGATCCTCGCTCAAAGCCCCGATGCGCTGCCGCCTGCATCATTGAGCGATCCGCAGACACAACAGTTGCCTATCGATGAACTCTTGAGCCGACTCGCCAAGGGTAGCCTCGAAGTCGCTCAGTTGAGCCCCTTGCAGTGTCTGCTGCTTGGTGCCTTGACCGGTGCGCAGGCATTGGATAATCGCAGCTTCGACACGGTTCGTCCGCAGCTGGATAACCTGGCCAACAGCTTCAGCGAACTAGGCGCGGCGGGCCGCTACGCGACGATCGAACACGCGCTGTATCAACGCCAGGCTCCCGGGTTTCTGGCCGGGCTTGTCAGCCCTCTCGATCATCCGCCAGCGCTTTCCGAAACCGCCCTGGGGCTGAAGAAAAACGCGCTTGAACAACCTTTGACGCTGCGCCAGTGGGGCAAGCAGGTCGCCCGAATCCAGCAGGTGGCGAAACTCGAATACCGTGACCAGATTGTCGAGCGGCTCGGTGTTGTTCTGGACGGTTTTGAAGCGGGCACCATCAAGCTCGTACCGCAGGATTTACTGCTTCAGGGCGCCGGTGACTGGGTGGGTGGGCGTTGTTATCCACTGGCCCTGGTGATGGCGGCAGCCTTGTCGGAGGGGAAGGCCGCGGCCAACATTCTGCGCGAGCGATTCTACCTTGGGGTTATCGAGCCGCAAGGGAGTGATTCAGCGATCTTTCTGCACAGCCTGGAGGCGTTGCGGGATGTGCAGATCAGCGAGGTGGGCAGCGTGCTGGGGCGTTCGGATCTGAGTCAGGTTGTGGACATTCTGCAAGCCAGAACAGCCACCAGTACGCTGATGCTCAACTCCGATAATCACGCCATGCTGGTGGCCAAAACCATTGAGGGTGAACGCAGCACTTATCACTTCTATGATCCGAATTTTGGCGTATTCGAGTTTGAACATCCGACCCAGTTCAGACAGGCGCTGGAACAGTTCTTCCTCCGGCAGAAGATGGCCAGGCATTACGCGGCCTATGGCGATGCGGCGCGTCCGACCTTCGATCTGATCGAACTGGAAGGCTCTCGGGTGTCGAGAGTGGCATTGTCTGGCTCAACTCCAGTCTCGGAACTGCTGCAACCCGGCACGTTGGCGGGACAGTCGCAACGCCCTGTCAGGCAGCGTCTGGCCAGTGCCCGCGGACAATCATTGATGAGTAACGCTCGTCTGGGCAGTTGTCTATTGGCGCTGGACAGTCATGGGTGGGGGCAACAGATCGCGCAAGTGACGACCCGCCTTCAGCAGCAGAATCAGCTGGCACCCCACCTTGTACCGTTGTTCGAAACCCTGGAGATCATGCCCGACGGGATGTACCGGATGAGCCTGGTCGACCCTGCAAACCCTGAGCACGTGGTACGAGTCTTCACTGATGACCCGAGACTCTTGCGCATAAAAAATTACCTCTCGGAACGTTTTGCAGCTTTGGCCAATCAATCATCCGTTCCGGGCGATCCTGTCGATCCTACCGACGTTGGTAGTGTCCATACTCTGAACGCCGGCTTCGCCATACAAGCGCTGATGAACGCGTTGAGGGAACAGGAAGGACCCGATCGGTCCCTGACCCTGGCTGTCCGGTTGCATGCCTATGTCAATTACGCGCAGTTGGTGCATGGCAATGTGGTCGATGTGGCGGGTCTGGTAGGCCTGGTTCGACAGGCACTGGTGGAAGAGAAACTGATTGCCCGTACTGTCGCTCCGGTGGTCAAAGCCGCTGTGGGGCCGAGTGTGGGCGAAGCGAGTGGAGGATTGCTGCAGCTGGCGAATGTCGGGTTCGACATCTACCAGTTGACGACCGCGAAAAACGATGTCGAGCGGGCGCAGTTTGGGACGCAACTGGCTTTCGACTCGGCCAGTCTGGTGTTGTCGGCAGGCGCTTATGCCGCCGGCGTCACAACAGCCGGGGCGTTTCTGGGTGGGGCCGCTGTGATGCTGGCCGGGTTGGCAGTGGGGCTGACGGCACTGGCTCAGGGTTTTGCCGCCATCGCCGAAGAAGCCAAACAGGTCGGGCTGTTTTTCGATGAAGTTGAAAAGGCTTATCGCCAAGCCTATCGATTCGACAGCGCTTTGGCCGCGTGGATACCGCGCTCGTCGTTGATTGTTCAGACGCTGGATCTGAACGCCGGCAAATTGCTGCTCGACAGCCCCAGGCTTTACCCGTTACGCGATCATTTCGGGGTGCCGACCTTTGATGACGATTACGAGCGGGCGATCGATATTCGTCAAGAACTGGGCCTGCCCGGTCGTATAACCTTCACTCCGCCCGCCGGACAGGCCATCGTGCTGCCTTGCACACCGCAAACCTGTTATGGCTACGAGTACAAGGCGCTGCCTTTCGCTACGCTGCGCCATGACACCGGGTTCGACACGGCTCGGCGTCTGGAGAAAAAGAAAGCGGATGGGGGGCGGCTGTTTCTGTTTTCCTTCTATTCATTTCCCAGTGAGTACATCCTTTATCGCCTGTTCCCGGTCTATCGGCCAACTGTGATCAATGTGCTGCTCGATGCCGTCGAGCGCTCGCTGGTCGTGCCTGTTCTTCCCCCGATCTGGCACGGGAAAGTCACTTATCAGATTCAAGGCGCCGGCAAGCACTGTGCATTGGTGCTCAATCCTGGAGCGAATCTGACACTCGAGTCGCCGAGCCTGCAGCTATCGAGTTGGGTGCTGGAGGCCTCTTGGGCCAGTGAGCGCGATATCCGGCTGGAGCGTTTCGGGGCATTGTTTATCGGTGACGTTCAGGTGGAATTCGCAGGAAAAGGTCGTCACGAAATCCTGATCCGGATCACGGACAACCAAGTGTTCCAGGTTGAGCGCGGCAAACAGACCCTCACCCTTGTCGAGCAGGATGTGCCACCAGGCATGGATCGGCAGACGCTGCAGGAGCATTTCAAAGTATTGGCTCAAGAGCATCGTCTGGTGATGCCGTATACGCCGGTTCATCACTATCTGATTCCCTTCGAGAAGCCGGACGAACCCCGATATACCACCGCTTGGTATGACGCGAAGGAGGAGCGCTTCCTGTACATCCGTAACGAAGAGGTACCGGCCGCTGATGAAGCACTGCTGGGAGTGGTGGCTGGTGGCTACGCCTATTTCTACGAACCGCAGAATTACGAGGTCTGGCAAGTCGAGGCGGTCACCGGGCTGCTCACTCATCGTTATCGGTTGCTGCTTAAAAATACGGAAGCCACCATCAAGCACATCGAGGCAGATGCCCGGGGGGTGATTCACGTCATACAGGAAGTCGCTCGCGAGGATCAGGCCAGCGATGTACTGGCCTACATGATCCATGATGGGCAATTGTTGCTGAGCTCGGTCACCCGCGACATGGATCGGACGCTGGAATCGGTCTTCAGTGCCAGCGACACACTGACTGACTGGTCGCAGGTACTGGGCAGCTATTACCCCTTTACGCCAGTCACTGGCGAAAGCACCTTTGTCACCGTCGACTGGCAGCCGGCCCCCTTTGTTTCGGTTTGCTGGAAGTTCGAAGCGAACACACGGGACATGGCCTGGGTTCGTGACAGTGACCACTTGATCATTCGTCCCTCCTCAAGACTTCATCATGGCCGCGGATGGGCCGACTCAATCAGCAACATGACTGATCTGACGCTGCTCACACCGATGGACGAGGGCGATGTATTTGTCATCTACGACAGGCAGGAACAGCTTCTATGCCGCAAGTCGCGCACCGTGGTGGGGGGCAAAGGACAGTGGTCCCACACGTGGGTGCAGCCCGAGAAGCTGGAGAATGTCGTGGCTGTTGAAGGTGGGTACGTGGCGCTGACGTCAGATGGTCTGTTCTTCAACGTGACTGGCCAGGGAGACCTTGAGTTGGGAGGCTTGAGTGAACCGTGGCTCAAGGATCGTGTGCATTGGTGGTCCGCATTGGAACCGCTTGCCCGGCAACACGCAGCCGAGCGTTTTGCCCTTGTCGGCTTGACCAACTCCAGTGGCGACGCGAGTTTGTGCGCCTGGTACGTAGGTAATCGGTTGCTGCTGGCTGATCTCGGACATGGAAAGGAGGTGCGCTTACTGAGCGTAACCCCGGATAGCGAGGCGGCCTGGTTGTTCGATGTCTCGAGCGGCGAGGTCTATCGTCAGGCATTTATCGATCCGCAGAAACTGGAGCCTGCATTCGGTCAGGGGGCGCGATTGCTCTTGGCGGACGCGTTACCCGCCGCGCAGCGTGAGTGGGCGCCCTGGCAGTTTGTCGAGCTGACGGTAGAAGTGGCGGGACTGCGTGGCACAACGTTCGACGGCGTGATGGTCGAGCTGCGTGATCAAGAACCGGCATGGATTACCGGTGTCACTCGTGAGTGGGTCATTGCTCAGGATGGCCGAATGCACGAGGGCCTCAAACAACTGGTGGACAGCCAGCCTCATACTGCGCTGCTGTCGGTGGAGGAACCCGGTAGCCTGATGTGGTTCGTCGCCGGGACCGAGCGTGTGATTCGGGTGGCAAAGGCTGCGATTCCGGAGTCCTTTGAGCTGCTGGGAACGCAACAACAAACCAACGTGTTGCTTCATGAAGACAAGGACGGATTACTGCTGACTTACCCGGGCATGGGGCATGCGGGACCACTCAGTTATGTCCAGCGCGATGCTGAGGTATTGGTCATTGAAGGCCAGATGAAGATCGGCGATGTCCTGCCGCTGATACCGGACGATGTCACGACCCTGATCCTGCGCATGGGGCAAGGAGCGGTGAGTTACCGACTGTCAAAGGCGGCCTGGCTGAGGCTCGAATCAGTCATCCTCGACTGCCGGCATTCGCTGGGCAGCGCGGCGCCGATTCCCGGCAAGTTGATCTGGGAGCTGGATGCCCCTGAAAAGTTGTTGCTGAGCATCGTCCAGGAACACTTGGTGATCATTGATCCGGACAGCGGGCACAATGTGATCTTTCGTGAGGTGTATGCGACGGATGTCAACTTGCGAGGCGAAGTCTTGCTCGGGTTCGAAGGGCATCGACCTTATACCGTTTCAACATTGGTGCAGAGACTGGTTGCTCGGCAGGGTACGCATGACAGTGCCACGCTCAAAGAGCTGCTGAGCGTGTCGATTGCTGAGTTGGAAACGAGTCTGGTGGTTTAATCACCGGCAGTTGTCTGCGATTACGTCCTGGCCGAAAAAAGGCTGCAGGTTGATACAGCCTGCTGCCTTTTTGCCTGTCGGTTCAGGGAACCAGATAGCCCTTCACTCCGGTAAAAATAATCTGTGCCGCCAGCGCACAAACGAACAACCCCATCAGTCGGCTGACAATCTGCAAACCCTGATCGCCCAGAATCCGTTCTATTCGACTGGACAGATAAAGCACCACGCCGACGGTGAAACTGGCCAGAGCGATGCTCATGATGGCGGTGAGCTTGTCGTCCCAGTGCGGCTGGCTCACGCCCATCACCAGCAGGGCGCCGATGGTGCCAGGACCGACCGTCAGCGGGATGGTCAGTGGGACGATGGTCACGTCCTGTTGCACGTTGTCGGTCTGCACCGCCGACTTGCCCTGGGCCATGCCCAGCGCCGAGATGAACAACACACTGCCGGCGCCGATGCGAAACGCATCCACCGTAATCCCGAATACATCGAAAATCACTCGTCCGAACAGGTACAGCAACACGCTGGAGACCAGAGTGGCAATCGCCACTTTCCAGGCCAGGCGACGCTGCTCCTTGCGCGAATAACCGCGGGTCAGGCTGATGAAGCAGGACAACACGAAGAACGGGCTGTAGAGCACCAGCATCTTCAGGTAAACGCTGAACAACACGTGGAGCATGATTTCGGCTCGTAGCGGCAGATGGACAGAGCGGAGTCTATCAGTCGCTTTAATGTTTGGGGGGATGGCGTGAGGAAACGGGGGGTAAATGTAAGTTGTTGAGGTGGAAGTTTGTTAGTTGACGAAATGTTGATATTAACAAGTTACATGTTCTTGTTTGTCGTTTTTTCTTTCTTTGGTTATTGTTGTTTTGCGGGTTCAAGAGGAGCCTGTTTTAATTAATAAGGAATTGGTAATGAATGTTCATGATGTCGAAGATTGCACTGTAGCCGAATGTATTCATCGTTTGGAAAGTTATGAGCTGGACGGCGCTGAAGTTATGCGCCCTCGCAGTTTCTCGGTACCGGTTGTCAATGAACCCGGCAAAGGTTCCATCGTGGGTGAGGGCATCTTGTCCTTTACCGGCAACCTGAGTGAGCAAAATCGGGAAGATGTTCAACACGCTTTTCTATTCGCGAGTCTGGTCGCAAACAAAAAGTACCCGTATGAGTATCAGGGTAAGGAATGGTATTACCAGTTCCTGGAAGTCATGACCCATGCAGGCTGGCTGCCGACCAGTAAGTACTACAACGACATGAACATCAGCGGTAACACCGTACGGATGGATCAATTGGTGCTGGAGATCCTCGGCAGTGTGGTTGCCGGGCTTGCCGTGCCTGGCTCCGCCTCCGTCCTGATGCTGAAGGTGGCAGGCGATGCAATCACCGCATTGAAAAAACGTGAAACCGCGTTGACCCTGTATGAGCGCAACATGCTGGAGCACGGTGTGGGTGGTATGGCGGCCGGCACCTGCACCGAAGTCAACGGTGAAGTCACCATGGCATTGGGTACTGTTCGTTTCATCCGCAAGAACACCGCAAAGCAAGTGCTGTTCATGGATTGGGACTCCCGCGAGGTGAAACTGTATCGCGGTGACTCGGTCTTCAGGAAAGTGCCATATATCGTCGAGCAAACCCGCGACACGATTCGTGCAAAACTTGGTTTGAATGCGCAAACAAAGATCGAAGATTACGACATCTGATCGAATATTTTAAGAGGGCGGCCGCTTCTCGGTCGCCCTTTTTCATCGAGGGTTTGCTATGGCTCAGTTATACAGCTTGTTGACGGTGGGTAACGCCGTTGTTGCTTTGTCGGATATTGAAAAAATAGCGGCTTATGACGATGTTGTGCATTCAAGTCTGCTGGCGCAGTTGGTTGCCAACAAAAAAATCGAAAGCATGAAAGTTGAAAGCTGGTATGACGCTTATGTTGCGGTGCTGGATGATTTCTGGATCCGCAACTTGAAGTTTCGCCAGGACTTTTCTCTCAACGGGCTAAACGCCTCTTCAGCGCTTGAATGGGCCTCGGCCGCAATGGCAAATAGCGGTAGCGAAGATCATGCTCTTGGCGGGTTTTTGGCGTATGCGGCGCAATTGCCGTGTTATGTCCCTGCCATCCAGATATGGCCCGAGGAGCGTTGCGAGGAGGAGATGCAAGCACCTCGTTCACCGCTCAAGGTTGTGCGCCTGCTGGCGATTGTGGGACAAAGCCCGACCTCGATCAGCAGCATTTATCTCGAATTCAAGACCCGGCAGGAGTTGGCCCGGAATCCGTGGTCGCAGCGTTTTGAGGTCGATGAAGTAGAAGGTCAGGTGTGCGTGCGATACGCACGGGCGAATCTGTCCGAAACCCTTTACGCGTTATCCCGCGAGGCGATTACCCACAAGCTCGGGAATCGATTGGCGGACAACGTGGCGCTGCTGGTCGAGAAGGTCGATATGGGGGAGTGATACGTCCTGCCCGATTGTTGAAACCACTTTCGGGCCGGACTGCATCGTCAGAACGTCGAAGCCGTACGATTCTGCTGATCACGTTGGGCAACCCAGTGCTCGATCAGGTCGCGCAGTTGTGACAGCTCTACCGGTTTGGCCATGTGCCCGTCCATGCCCGCCTGGCGCGCGCGCTCTTTGTGCTCGGCGAGGATGTGTGCGGTCAACGCCACCACGGGGGTGCGAATCCGCTGGTTGCCGACTTCCCAGGCACGCAGTTGCTGAGTGGCGGAGAAACCGTCGAGGATCGGCATTTCACAGTCCATCAGCACCAGGTCGTAACGCTGGGCTTTCATCGCCACCAGGGCTTCTTCGCCATTGCTGGCGGTGTCCGGTTGCAGGTTGAGTTTGCCCAGCATGCCACGTATGACCTTGGTCGAGATGCTGTTGTCTTCGGCCACCAGAATGCGGAAATCGCTGGGCACCTTGACCGGAAGGGTAGGGCCGGTGGGCAGCTGCTGCGAAACGGAGGGGCCTTTATTGCGCTGGTTCAGCTCGTCCGCCAGCGTGGTCTTGAGGGTATAGCCGGCCACCGGTTTGGCGAGAATTCGCTTGATCCCGCAGTTGCGCGCGATGATTTTGCTCGGGGCGTTGCTGATGCCGGTGAGCATGATCAGCAGAATGTCATGGTTCAGGCTCGGGTCTTCCTTGATCTTGGCCGCGAGCTGCATGCCGGTCATGCCAGGCATGTTCTGGTCCAGCAGAACCACATCGAAGTAATCGCGCAGATGAGCCTTGGTGCGCAGCAGCGCCAAGGCCTCCTTGCCGGACGGCACGGCACTGACATTCAGGCCCCAGGCGCTGCACTGCTGCACCAGCACCTTGCGACAAGTGTCGTTGTCGTCCACGACCAATACGCGTGCGCCTTGCAGCGGACCGTCCAGGTCCGAGGTCGGATGTTCGAGACGGTCCGGGTCCAGCGGCAGGGTCAGCCACAAAGTGCTGCCCTGGTTGGCGCCGCTCTTGATGCCGAACTCGCCTTGCATCAAACGGATCAGCTGACGGGCGATGACCAGTCCAAGATTGCCCCCCAGGCTGGTGGCCGAGAGGAAGTGTTTGCTGTGCAGTTCGGCATGCATCAACGCGTCGCGTTCTTCCGCCTCCATGGGCTGGCCGCTGTCTTGCACAGCGATGCGCAGCCGCGGTTTGGCGCTGCGTTCATCCAGGGCGACGACGATCAGGATCTCGCCTTCATCGGTTTTCTTCAGGGCGTTTTCCAGCAGGCTCAGCAGGGTCTGGCGCAGGCGCGTGGGATCTCCGCTGATGACGCGTGGTACCTGCGGCTGGATAAAGCTGATCAGCTCGACGTTCTGCTGTTCAGCCTTGGCGCGGAAGATGCTCAGGCAATCTTCGATCAGGGCGTTGAGGTCGAACTGCACGTCGTCCAGTTCGATCTGCCCGGACTCGAGTTTGGAGATGTCGAGAATTTCGTTGATCAGTGTCAGCAGTTCGTTGCCGGCGCTATGGATGGTCTGCACATAGTCGCGTTGCTTGACCGACAGCGGTGTGCCCAGCAGCAATTCGGTCATGCCCAGCACACCATTCATCGGGGTGCGGATTTCGTGGCTGATCTTCGCCAGAAATTCGGCCTTGGCATTGATTTCGGCGTTGCTGGCGGCCAGATCGCGACTGACGCTGAAACGGTCTTCGGTGATGCTGCGCTGACGCTCGCCCAAGGCAATACTCATCAACAGGCCACTGATACAGATAAACACCAGCAGAATAATGATCAGGCTTTGTGGCGCGACCAGGGTCAGCCCCTGCAGTGCCGGCAGAATAATCAATGTGCCGAGGTTGAACACCACCATGGCCGCCACGAACAGACGCGCCGGGCGATAACCTTTTTGCCAGTGATGGGCGCTGACGAACAACATGCTCAGACCGGCCAGAGCAACCAGCCCATATGTAATCAGATTCAGCGGCAGTGTGTTGACGAACAGCAACAGCAGGCCGCACACCATGATGAACAGAATGTTCCCCAGCAGCAGCTTGTTCAACGGGTGAGGGCCGAGCGGGGCGAAGAAACGGTAGGCGAACATCAGGCCGCAAGGCGCGGTCATCAGCAAGGCGAGGTAGGCACCGGGTGTTTGCACGACGGACCAGTTCGGTAACCATGGCCGGGCCAGGTTCAGCAGCAACACCAGGCTGAGCATCAGCAGCCCTTCGCACGCTGCCAGCCAGAGGCTGCTGCGCGAGCGGGTGTAGATGTAACGGGTCAGGTTGTGCAGGATCAGCATCCCGAGGCAGCCGAAGAGCAAGCCATAGATCAGCGTCTGGTACTGAGTGGCTGCGGTCATGACCGCCGATTGCAGCGTGATGTAAGGCCGGAACTGGTGTTCGGAGACCAGCCGCAGGTAGACGTCGAGGGTTTTGTCACTTTGTGGCAGCGGCAACATGAAGTCGCTGCTGGGAAGGGGAGGCTTAACCTGGAGCTGCGCGGTACCGGCATTCAATTGATCGATCAACTGGTCGCCGTCGAGCACATACAGATTGAGGTGCATCAGGTCCGGTGCGAACACTCGCAGCAACTGTTCATGCTTGCCGGGTGCGAGCTTGAAACGCAGCCATAGCGCGCCATCGGGTGCGGCCGCGGTGAGGTGATCAAGTTCAATGGGGCTGAATTGGTTGGTGTAGCGGCTGGAGCGGATGTCGCTCAGCTGCAGGTCGCCCTGTTCGTCGAGCAATACCGCCCAGCCACTGCCTTGCGTGGCCTGGGCCGGGAGCATGCAGAGCAAGGTCAGCAGAGTGACGGCGAAGCCTATGGCAATCCTGAGCCAGCGCACGGCGAAATCCCTTCGTAGGTTAATGCCAAAGTATAACTATGCGCGGTGCCGGAATAGTCAGGCAAGGGCCGCAAGCCCTTGCCTGGCCGGATGGATGGCTTATTCCTGATTCTCGCCACGCTCGCGGGCAATGGCGCGGTAGCCAATGTCCTTACGGTAGAAGCAGCCTTCCCAGTCGATTTTAGCCGCCAGTTTGTAAGCCTGCTGCTGGGCTGCATCGACGCTGGTGCCCATGGCTGTTGCGCACAGCACTCGACCACCGGCGGTCACCACCTGACCGTCCTTGAGCGCAGTACCGGCATGGAAGACTTTGCCTTCCAGTGTCGCGGCTGCATCCAGGCCGTTGATGGCAACGCCTTTGGCGTAGTCACCCGGGTACCCGCCAGCGGCCAATACAATACCGACGCTCGGACGTGGATCCCATTGCGCTTCGACCTTGTCCAGCGCTTGCGCCAGGGCCGCTTCGACCAGCAACACCAGGCTCGACTGCAAACGCAGCATCACCGGTTGGGTCTCAGGATCGCCGAAACGGCAGTTGAACTCGATGACTTTTGGGTTACCAGCCTTGTCGATCATCAGGCCGGCATAGAGGAAGCCGGTGTAGACGTTCCCTTCCTCGGCCATGCCCCGCACGGTCGGCCAGATCACCAGGTCCATGACCCGCTGATGGACTTCGGTCGTGACGACAGGGGCCGGGGAATAAGCGCCCATGCCGCCGGTGTTCGGGCCGGTATCGCCGTCGCCGACACGTTTGTGGTCCTGGCTGGTGGCCATCGGCAATACGTTCTTGCCGTCGACCATGACGATGAAGCTGGCTTCTTCGCCGTCCAGGAATTCTTCGATCACCACGCGTGAACCGGCGTCGCCAAATGCGTTGCCGGCGAGCATGTCGCGCACCGCGTCTTCGGCTTCGCCCAGGGTCATGGCCACGATCACGCCTTTACCGGCGGCCAGGCCATCGGCCTTGATCACGATTGGTGCGCCTTTTTCACGCAGGTAAGCCAGGGCTGGCTCGATCTCGGTGAAGTTCTGGTAGTCGGCGGTCGGGATCTTGTGGCGCGCCAGGAAGTCTTTGGTAAAGGCTTTCGAACCTTCCAGCTGAGCAGCGCCAGCGGTCGGGCCGAAGCAATCCAGGCCACGGGAGCGGAACAGATCGACAACACCGGCAACCAGCGGCACTTCCGGGCCGACGATGGTCAGGGACACGTTCTTCTCGGCAAAGTCTGCCAGCTGCTCAAGGGCCAGCACGTCGATGGCGACGTTCTCGCACTTGGCTTCAATGGCGGTGCCGGCGTTGCCCGGGGCAACGAAAACTTTCTGCACGCGCGGATCCTGAGCCACTTTCCAGGCCAGGGCGTGTTCACGGCCACCGCTGCCAATGATCAAAACATTCATTTCAAAAACCTCGGATGACGCTAATTCTGTGGGGGCAGCCTGAGCTGCCTGGCTAACGGTACGCGGCATCGGCCACTGCACCAAACCTGTAGGAGCGAGGCTTGCCCGCGAAGGGATCGCCGCGGTGCATCAGCCAGACCGTGGTGAGGCCTTCGCGGGCAAGCCTCGCTCCTACAAGAGCAAAAAATCAGTGGCGGAAGTGGCGCATGCCGGTGAACACCATGGCGATGCCGGCTTCATCCGCAGCAGCAATCACTTCGTTGTCACGCATCGAGCCACCTGGCTGGATCACCGCAGTGATACCGACCTTGGCCGCATTGTCCAGACCATCGCGGAACGGGAAAAAGGCGTCGGAGGCCATCACCGAGCCTGCTACCTGCAAACCGGCGTGTTCTGCCTTGATCGCGGCGATACGCGCGGAGTTCACGCGGCTCATCTGTCCGGCGCCGACACCAATAGTCTGACGGTTCTTGGCGTAGACGATGGCGTTGGATTTAACGTACTTGGCGACTTTCCAGGCGAAGATCAGGTCGTGGATCTCTTGCTCGGTCGGGGCGCGCTTGGTCACGACTTTCAAGTCGTCGGCACCGATCATGCCGATGTCGCGGCTCTGCACCAGCAGACCACCGTTGACGCGTTTGTAGTCCCACGCAGCGGCGCGATCAGCCGACCACTCACCGCAGGCCAGCAAGCGCACGTTGGCTTTGGCTGCCACGATAGCGCGAGCTTCTTCACTGACGGACGGGGCAATGATCACTTCGACGAACTGACGCTCGACGATGGCTTTGGCAGTTTCTGCATCCAGTTCGCGGTTGAACGCGATGATGCCGCCGAACGCCGATTCGGTATCGGTGGCGTAGGCCAGTTCGTAGGCCTGACGGATGCCGCCTTCAGCGTCCGGGCTCACGGCCACGCCGCACGGGTTGGCATGCTTGACGATCACGCAGGCCGGTTTGACGAAGCTCTTCACACATTCCAGCGCGGCGTCGGTGTCGGCCACGTTGTTGTACGACAGCTCTTTGCCTTGCAGCTGGGTGGCGGTGGCGATGCCGACTTCCGCAGGCTTGGCTTCAACGTAGAACGCCGCGCTCTGGTGCGGGTTCTCGCCGTAGCGCATTTCCTGGGCCTTGATGAACTGGCTGTTGAAAGTGCGCGGGAACTCGCTGCGACCTTCAGTGGAGAGGGTTTCAGCCGCCTGGTTCACGGTGCCCATGTAGTTGGCGATCATGCCGTCATAGGCGGCGGTGTGTTCGAAGGCCTTGAGCATCAGGTCGAAACGCTGAGCGTAGGTCAGGCCGCCGGCCTTGAGGCTTTCCAGGACGTTGGCGTAATCGCTGGCATTCACCACGATGGCCACGTCTTTGTGGTTCTTGGCTGCCGAACGGACCATGGTCGGGCCGCCGATGTCGATGTTTTCGATGGCGGTCGGCAGGTCGCAGCCTGGCTTGTTGATGGTGGCTTCGAACGGGTACAGGTTGACCGCAACCAGATCGATCGGCTTGATGCCGTGCTCATTCATGATGGCGTCGTCGATACCGCGACGACCGAGGATCCCGCCGTGGATTTTCGGGTGCAGGGTTTTCACCCGGCCGTCCATCATTTCTGCGAAACCGGTGTAGTCCGCGACTTCCACTGCGGCAACACCGTTGTCGCGCAGCAGCTTGAACGTTCCGCCGGTGGAGAGGATCTCGACGCCCAGGGCTTCAAGCTCCTTGGCGAATTCAAGGATCCCGGTCTTGTCGGAAACGCTGATCAAGGCGCGGCGGATCGGCAGGCGGGTAGTCTGGTCGGTCATTTCAATTTCCATCAAAAGCAAGGGAAGTCAGCAAAAAAGGCGACCGGTTTTACGCGGGCGCCTTTCTGGTTTGATTGAATGCTTACAGCAAATCGTACTGCTTGAGTTTCTTGCGCAGGGTGCCCCGGTTCAGTCCGAGCAGCTCACTGGCCTTGGTCTGGTTGCCCTTGACGTAGTTCATCACGCATTCGAGCAGGGGAGCCTCGACTTCGGAGAGCACCAGGTTGTACACATCCGTGACGGCAGCGCCCTCAAGGTGGGCGAAATAATTGTGCAGCGCCTTCTCGACATTCCCGCGAAGGGTCTGACCTTCTTCGCTCGGCGTATTGAGGTGCTGTTTCAAATTTACGTTGTCGCTCACGGGTGTTGTTCCACTCACTAAAGTCTCGGTCATCATCGTCATGCGGCCACCCCTTCTCCGTCCCCTGTCAGGCTCTTGTAACGTTCGGCGAAGAAGGCCCGAACGTAGGCGCATTGTGCTTCCGTATCTTCCAAACGATTGAAGTGGGCGCGGAACTCCCTGGCGCCCGGCAAGGTTGCGAGATACCAGCCCACATGCTTGCGAGCTATGCGCACGCCCATGACGTCGCCATAGAAGGCATGCAGCGCAGCCAGATGCTCAAGCAGAATACGTTCCACCTCGATCAGTTCCGGTGCCGGGAGTTTTTCGCCGGTACGCAGATAATGGTCGATTTCACGAAAAATCCATGGCTGCCCCTGGGCAGCCCGACCTACCAACAGGCCATCGGCACCGGTCGCGTCGAGCACGTACCGGGCCTTCTCGGGCGAATCGATATCGCCATTGGCAAACACCGGAATCGACACCGCCTGCTTGATCGCGGCAATGGTGTCGTACTCGGCTTCACCGGTGTACAGATCGGCTCGGGTACGGCCATGCACCGCCAACGCCGTAATGCCTGCCTGTTCGGCGATTTTCGCCACGGTCAGGCCGTTCTTGTTCGCCCGGTCCCAGCCGGTGCGGATCTTCAAGGTAACCGGCACATCGACCGCGGCCACTACGGCCTGCAGGATCTCGGTCACCAATGCTTCATCTTTCAACAGGGCGGAACCGGCGGCCTTGTTGCAGACCTTTTTCGCCGGACAGCCCATGTTGATATCAACAATCTGTGCGCCCAGTTCGACGTTGGCCCGGGCTGCATCCGCCAGCATCTGCGCATCTCCGCCGGCGATCTGTACCGAGCGAGGCTCGGGATCGCCTTCGTGGATCATGCGCATCCGCGATTTGCGGGTGTTCCACAAGCTCATGTCGCTGGTGACCATTTCCGAGACTACAAGGCCCGCGCCCAGTCGCTTGCACAGCTGACGAAAGGGCTGATCGGTGACACCCGCCATGGGGGCGAGAATCAAGCCGTTGTGCAATGTATATGGACCGATGCGTACCGCCGACATAGGACTTCCCTGTTGTGGGGCCGGATCATGAGAGTTCGAAAAAGGGTTGGCATGATACCCGCTCTCGATGACTGGATAAAGGCTGAATTGGATAAAATCTGAACAGTTAATTCGTTATCGCCAGCGGTTTGGTTTGAACGTCAAAGTCAGAAAACCGTCGTCAAGCCTGTAACACTCGAGCGTTTCACTCGGGAGAATGGAAGCTCAGGCTGTAGTTCACCGCTTTGGGGCCTGGATCGAGAATGTCCAGCGCGATATGGATCGGCGTTTGCGGCGGCATTTCCGCCATGCCTTCGAGATCGCCGTTGAGGTACTCGCCGGGCTTGAAGCGACGGCTGGCGATCAGGTGGCCGTTGAGGTCGGCAAAACGCAACTCCAGCAGCGGGAAGGGCTGAGAGAAGGGCGCACGATTGTAGATGATGGCATCGACCACCAGCGCGCCGTTGAAGTCCGGGTGGCTGCGGACCACCAGGTTGCTGCTTTTGACTTTTGCGATGTCGACCTTGGACGGCACGGTGCAGCCGATCTGCGGGCACAGTTGCTGGAACCACGGACGGTACTGGTCTTGGCGTGCCAGTTCGTCAAAGTGGTAGGCGACGTATTGACCGGCGAGGCCGGCGGCGCCGAGCAGGATCAGCAGCAGCCAGAAAAAGCGCCGGCCCCAGGGGGAGCGACGTTTTTGCCAGTCCAGTTGCAACGGATCGTCGGTCAGATCCTCCAATACTTCCGCGCGCAGCGCCGGTTCGCTGCGTTCACGTCGCTTGCGCAGGGGTTCGACCGAGGGCAGGTCGTCGTCGACTTCATCGGGAGTCGCCGACAGGCTGCCAAAGGGGATCGGGGCGTCGAGCGGGTCGTGCAGGCGCAGCTGTTGGATCTCGGGCTCGTCGTCCGGATCCGCGGGCTCCAGCGACAGCGAAGGCTCGGTGCGCGAGTGTTTGCTCGGCTCGATCGTCGGTTCTGGCGTGGGCGCGTCGGCGGTTTTTGCACGATCGGCGGCCGATTCACTGAAGAGGCTGTCGGACCAGGGCTCCTGGTCGTGCTCGGTGGTATCGCGGCGAGCGCTGAGGCTGTCTTCGCGGGGGCGAGTGAATTCCGTTGTTGGCTGGATTTCCCGCTGTTCAAGCCGGGCGAGCTCTTCGTCCAGATCCAGGCTGTCCAGATCCATTTCTGCAGCCGTCCATTGCTTTTGGCTGATGGCTCGCTGCACGGGCGGTTCGACGGGCGCCGGTGCAACCGGTTTGACCGTTTCCTTGCCGGCCCGCTGCTCGAGTAACTGCTTGGCGGCGTTGAACACCTGCAAACACGAGCCGCAACGAACCACTCCACGGGCCACGCTCAACTGAGCATGGCTGACGCGGAAGCTGGTTTGGCAATGCGGGCACTGGGTGACGAAGCTGTCGGTCATGCGGTAATCCGGTTTATGCAGGCGCTCATTCTAGCGCCGACGGCCAGTAATGCGTACCCAGCCGTCGCGATTGGCAATCGGGTCCAGATCGAAGTCCTGAGCGTAGGCCGCGGCGACTTCTTCACCTTGTTCGGCGAGGATGCCTGAAAGCGCCAAACGACCACCCTGCTTGACCAGGCTGGACAGCTGCGGCGCCAGCGAAACCAGCGGGCCGGCAAGAATGTTGGCCACCAGCACGTCGGCCTGAACCTGTGGCAGGTCTTGCGGCAAATACAGCGGGAAGAGTTCGTCAGCAATGTTGTTGCGCCCGGCGTTGTCGCGTGAGGCTTCCAGCGCCTGCACGTCGATGTCGGTGCCGACGGCTTGCTTGGCGCCCAGTAACAGGGCGGCAATCGCCAGAATCCCCGAACCGCAACCGAAGTCGAGCACGTTGCAACCCTTCAGGTCCTGACCGTCGAGCCATTCCAGGCACAGCGCGGTGGTCGGGTGAGTGCCGGTGCCGAACGCCAGGCCCGGGTCCAGCAGCAGGTTTACTGCGTCCGGCTCCGGCGCGGCGTGCCAGCTCGGGACGATCCACAGGCGCTGACCGAAGCGCATCGGCTGGAAACCGTCCATCCAACTGCGTTCCCAATCCTGGTCTTCGATCACTTCGCTGTGATGCTCGGGCAGCGGGCTGCCGGTCAGCAACTCGAGGTGGGCCAGTACGCTGGCGGCTTCGGTGCCGCCTTCGAACAAGGCCAACAAGTGAGTGTGCGACCACAGCGGGGTGGTGTTGAGTTCCGGCTCGAAAATCGGCTGATCCTCGGCGTCCATGAAAGTCACCGACACGGCGCCCACTTCAAGGAAAGCGTCTTCGTAGGTTTCGGCTTGTTCTGGGCTGATGGCGAGACGGACTTGCAGCCAAGGCATGGCGGGCACCTTTGAAAAATATAGATTGCAGCCTAGCGGGCTGCGAGAAGCGCGCAAGTTTACGCGAGCGCGAGGCAGAAGACGACAAGGCCGACACATGCGTGCTCTTCGTAGGAGCGAGGCTTGCCCGCGAAGAACGATGACGCGGTAAGTCTGAAGCACCGCGGCGTCTGGTTCGCGGGCAAGCCTCGCTCCTACAAAGAGCACAGAAACAACAAAGCCGCTCGAAAGCGGCTTTGTTGGTATGGATCACAGCTTAATGCTTTTCGCCAGCCAGCTTGTGTTCCAGGTAGTGGATGTTGACTCCGCCTTCGCAGAAGCCAGCATCGCGGACCAGGTCGCGGTGCAGCGGGATGTTGGTCTTGATCCCGTCGACAACGATTTCGTCCAGCGCATTGCGCATGCGCGCCATGGCTTCGTCACGGGTGGCGCCGTAGGTGATCAGCTTGCCGATCAACGAATCGTAGTTCGGCGGAACGGCATAGCCACTGTACAGGTGCGAATCGACGCGAACGCCGTTGCCGCCTGGCGCGTGGAAATGCTTGACCGTGCCTGGGCTAGGCATGAAGGTTTTCGGGTCTTCGGCGTTGATCCGGCATTCCAGCGCGTGACCGCGGATAACGACGTCATCCTGGGTGTACGACAGCTTGTTGCCAGCGGCGATGCTGAGCATCTCCTTGACGATGTCGATGCCGGTGACCATTTCCGATACCGGGTGCTCTACCTGGACACGAGTGTTCATCTCGATGAAGTAGAAGTGGCCGTTCTCGTACAGGAACTCGAAAGTGCCGGCGCCACGGTAGCCGATGTCGATGCAAGCCTTGACGCAGCGAGCGAGGACTTCAGCGCGTGCTTTCTCGTCGATGCCCGGTGCCGGCGCTTCTTCGAGAACCTTCTGGTGGCGACGTTGCAGCGAGCAATCGCGGTCACCCAGATGGATGGCGTGGCCCTGGCCGTCGGAAAGTACCTGAACTTCCACGTGACGTGGGTTGGTCAGGAATTTTTCCAGGTAGACCATCGGGTTGCCGAACGCTGCGCCCGCTTCGGAGCGGGTCAGTTTCGCCGAGGAGATCAGGTCTTCCTCTTTGTGCACCACGCGCATACCACGACCACCGCCGCCGCCAGCGGCTTTGATGATCACTGGATAGCCGACTTCGCGGCCGATGCCCAGAGCGGTTTCTTCGTCTTCCGGCAGCGGGCCGTCGGAACCCGGAACGGTCGGCACGCCGGCGGCGATCATGGCGTGCTTGGCCGATACCTTGTCGCCCATCAGGCGAATGGTTTCGGCTTTCGGGCCAATGAACGCAAAGCCGGAGTTCTCGACCTGTTCGGCAAAGTCGGCGTTTTCCGCAAGGAAACCGTAGCCTGGGTGGATGGCGGTAGCGCCAGTCACTTCAGCGGCGGCGATGATGGCCGGAATGTGCAGGTAAGAGTGCGCGGCCGAGGCCGGGCCGATGCAGACGGATTCGTCTGCCAGGCCCAGGTGCATCAGCTCTTTGTCGGCCTTGGAGTAAACGGCGACAGTCTTGATGCCCATCTCTTTGCAGGCACGCAGAATCCGCAGGGCGATCTCACCGCGGTTGGCGATCAGAACTTTTTCCAACTTCGCAGTCATCAAAGTTTCTCCGCGGTTCAAACGATGGTGAACAGCGGTTGGTCGTACTCAACCGGCTGGCCGTCTTCGACGAGGATGGATTCGATCACACCGCTGGCTTCAGCTTCGATGTGGTTCATCATCTTCATGGCTTCGACGATGCACAGGGTGTCGCCTTTCTTCACGGTCTGGCCGACTTCAACGAAGGACGGCGAGGACGGCGAGGATTTGCGATAGAAAGTACCGACCATAGGCGAGCGGGCAACGTTGCCGTTCAGCGCAGGCGCGGCCGGAGCAGCAGGTACGGCGGCGGCAACCGGAGCAGCAGCGACAGGCGCAGGCGCCGGTGCCGGAGCATGCATAGGAGCGGGAGCGTAGTACTGCTGAGCCGGTGTCTTGCTGTGACGGCTGATGCGTACGGACTCTTCGCCTTCCTTGATCTCGAGCTCGTCGATACCGGACTCTTCCAGCAATTCGATCAGTTTCTTAACTTTACGGATATCCATGAATCATCAACTCCCAAGGGTCGGTCAGGGGGCGTTTAACGCTTGTTGTTCAAGCTGTTGCCTGTCTTTCAAGCTGCTCTAGGGCGGCCTCCAGGGCCAGTCGATAACCGCTGGCGCCAAGGCCGCAGATCACTCCCTCCGCAACGTCGGAGAAGTAAGAGTGATGGCGGAAAGGTTCGCGTTTGTGCACGTTAGACAAATGCACTTCGATGAATGGGATGCTCACTGCCAGCAGCGCGTCACGTAATGCGACACTTGTATGCGTAAAAGCTGCTGGATTGATCAGAATGAAGTCCACACCTTCGCCGCGAGCAGCGTGGATGCGATCGATCAATTCGTACTCGGCGTTGCTTTGCAGATAGAGCAAATGGTGGCCGGCATTGCGCGCCCGCTGTTCCAGATCCTGATTGATCTGCGCCAGCGTCGTTGCACCGTAGACGCCCGGTTCCCGGGTGCCGAGCAGGTTCAGGTTAGGGCCGTGTAAAACCAATAAGGTCGCCATCTGCTGCTCCTTTGTCATCTGTGTGCAATTGTCAGAACCCGGCGACTATGCCGCAAAGCCTTTGTGACTGTCCAGTTCTATGCAATAGCCAGCACGATGGCCGATGTTTACGCGAAATATATGACCGGGTAATTAAATCCGGTCATTTGCTTTCGCAACACGTTCGGCGAAGTTTTTCGCGCTGATCTCGCCAATCACCCGCACATCGACACGTTCGACGCCATCCTTGCCGAAAAACATCAGCGCCGGAGGACCGAATAGCTTGTAGCGGTCGAGCAGGGCGCGTTGTTCGGCGTTGCTGGCGGTGATGTCGAAACGGATCAATCGATAACCTTTGAGGCGTTCGACGACATTGGCATCGGTGAGCACTTCGTGTTCGATGACTTTGCAACTGATGCACCAGTCGGCGTACCAATCGAGCAGCAGCGGTGTAGCGGAGGACTTGGCTTCGGCGAGGACGCGGTCCAGTTCGGCTGGTGTGGTAATGGTTTGCCAGTTGCCGGCGATTGGCGGTTGACCGTTGCTGGCGACATTGCGCGGTTGGCCAATGGGGTTGAACGGATCGGTCTGGCCACTGAAGGCGCCGTACCAACAGGCCAGGGCATAAAACAGCAAGAACATCCCGAGCAATTGCCCCAGGCGTTTTCTTGGCGGTTTATAGACGAATTCCAGTGCGCCCATAAACAACCCGACGCCACCGGCGAGCAAGCCGATCAACAGCAAGGTGATCTGGCCCGGCAATACCCGGCTGAGCAAAGCAATCGCCAGCCCGAGCAGTAGCACCCCAATCGCGTTTTTCACGTAGATCAGCCAAGGTCCGCTTTTCGGCAGCCAGGCTGCGCCGCCGGTTGCCACCAGCAACAGCGGCGCACCCATGCCCAAGCCGAGCATGAACAATTTCAATCCGCCACCCAGAGCATCGCCGCTGGCGCTGATGTACAGCAGTGCGCCGGCCAGTGGTGCCGATACACACGGCGAAACCAGCAGGCTCGACACCACGCCCAGCACGGCCGCGCCCCACAATGAGCCGCCTTCGGTACGCCCGGCGATCCGGTCCAGGCGGCTGCTGATGGCATGGGGGAGTTTCAGTTCGAAGACGCCAAACATGGCCAGGGCAAATACCGCGAAAAACATCGCGAACGGCACCAGCACCCAAGCCGACTGCAAGCGCGCCTGAAGATTGAGCTGTGCGCCGAACATTCCCATCAAGGCCCCGAGCAGGGCGAAACAGAGGGCCATCGGCAATACGTAAGCCAGCGACAGGTTGAAGCCGCGTAACCCGCCAACCTGTCCGCGCAGGACCACCCCGGAGAGGATCGGCAGCATTGGTAGTACGCAGGGAGTGAAGGTCAGGCCAACACCTGCAAGAAAAAACAGCGCCAGTTCGCGCCAGCTCCAGGCTGTGGTTGCGGCGCCGCTGCCATCAATATTCAGGCGTTCTGTCTCAGGCGGATAACACAGGCCTTTGTCGGCGCAGCCCTGGTAGGTCACGGCCAGGGTAAAGGCGCGTGAATCGGTGCGTGGCAGTTCTACATCGAGAATGCCGTGGTAAACCTCGACATCGCCGAAGAACTCATCGTGCTTTTGTTCGCCTTTGGGCAGTTGCGCCGCGCCGAGGCCAATGTCGGCCGGGTCGGCGCGAAACTGGAAGCGATGGCGGTAGAGGTAATAACCCTCGGTGGCGACGAAGCGTAGCTTGATTGATTGCGGCGTACTTTCTACCAAACTCAACTTAAAGGCTTCGCGCACCGGCAGGAAGTCGGCGCTGTTGTTGATCGAGCCCAGGGTGGAGCTGGGCCGACTGTCCAGCAACCCGGCGGCGGAGGCCGGCAGGGCGAGCACTAAAAACAGCAGGCAAAGCAAACGGCGCATGACAATCTCGCGTATCGAAAGTGTGGGCATGATAGCGGACGGGGACGGGGTGTGCAGGGCGGGGAGTTCTGTGGTGAATGTTCCGACGTCTTCGCGAGCAAGCCCGCTCCCACATTTAACCGAGTTCGCTCAGGGGAATGCGATCAAATGTGGGAGCGGGCTTGCTCGCGAAGACGGTGTGTCAGACCCGAAATGCCTGCACCGCCGTATGCAACCGTCCACCCAGCACCAACAAATTCTCCCCTTGCTCACGCCCCTCGCCGATGCGTAGCAAATTATCCCCACCCAATTGGTGAATCCGCTCACTGTGATCGCGGATTTCGCTGACAGCGCCGCTCTGCTGGGCAGTGACATCGGCGATGCGCACGGCGGTGTCGGCAATGGTCTGGATCGCCCCGACGATTTTATCCAGCGCACCGTCGGCTGCCTGGGCCTGATTGGCCGTGGCTTCGGCGTGTTCGACCTGGGCGCGCATGCCTTCGACCGATTGTCGCGCGGCGGTTTGCAGGCCGGCGATCAGAGTCTGGATCTCGGCCGTCGCCCGGGCGGTGCGTTGCGCCAGCGAGCGAACTTCCTCGGCCACCACCGCAAACCCTCGGCCCATTTCTCCGGCGCGGGCCGCTTCGATGGCGGCGTTCAGGGCCAGCAGGTTGGTCTGGTCGGCAATCGAGCGGATCACCGTCAGCACACCGCCAATGGTCGCCGACTCCTCGGCCAGATGCTCGATCATCTGCGCGTTGCCTTGCACTTCACCCACCAACGCATGCAGCCCGGTGAGGCTCAGGCCGATCACTTTCTGCCCGTGTTCCACCGCAAGTCCGGCATGGCGGCTGGCATCGGCGGCCTGGCTGGCGTCACCGGCGACTTGTTGAATCGTCGCCTCGAGTTCACCCAGAGAGTCGCGGATCAACGCGGTGTCGCCGGCCTGATGCTCGGCGCCACTGTGCAGGTCATTGCTCAATTCGGCCAACGTTCGGCTGCTGCCGGCGACTTGCTCGGCATTGAGGCGAATGGTGCCGACCAGGTCGACCAGATAGGCGCGCAAGCGATTGAGCGAGGCTTGAATGTCATGCAGCTCGCGGTTGGTCGCGCCCAGTTGAATGTCGCGGCTGAAGTCACCTTCGGCCCAGGTCGACAGCGCCGGAGCGAGGTTGGTCAGGGTTCGGGCCAGGCGTCGCTGCAAAGTATCGATGAGCAATGCGATCAGCAGGATCAGCCCGATCATCACCCCTTGCATCAACCGCACTTCGCTCTGGATCTGCCCGTGTTGGGCGCGCACCACGGGTTCCAGCCCGGCGATGGACTGCTGCACGGCGGCGATTTTCAAGTGCGTCGCGGTGCTGAGGTCGGCGCGTTTCTGGATCTGTTCGCGAGTGCGCGCCAGTTCCGAGGGGTATCGGGTGAGCAGGCTGTTGAGTTCCCGCTTGAGGCCGACACCGGCATCTTCGGCGACGGTTTTCTCGGTGTTCTCCAGCCCCATCATCGCGGCGAAATCATCGGTGTTCGATTCGGTGCTGGCGGTCACGCCAAGTAGCGGTAAAGCGTCCAGTTGCTCGGCTTGAGTGCGGATGTTAGCGACTTCTCGTTCGACATCGGCGGCCAGTTCACTGCGACCACTGCTGACCAGTTTATCCCGAGCCAGAGACAGTTTGCCCACGTGCTGGGAGGCGACCAGCAAGGGCGTCAAGTACGCCGCATTACCGCTGGCGTACTGGCTGAGTTGATCCAGGCTGGCGCCGAGTTCGCGTTCGGCTTGCAGCAGCAGCGCTTGCGGGTCGCCCGCGAGTTTGCCGGCGGCCAGCAGGTCGGTTTTGCTGAATTCAGCCAGGTTCGACAGGCTCGGACGCAAGGTGTCGGCCAATGCTGGTGGCAACTCATCGAGTTCCCTTTGCAAGGCGTCGATGGCCTGGCTGGCGCTGCTCAGGCGCAGGGCATCGCCGCTGGCCAGGTAATCCTCGACGTTGCGCACCACTTCATTTTGAAACTGCTGAGACAGCCCCAGATAACGCTCCATCAATAGATAGGGACGTTCCAGGGCTTTTTGCGACCACCAGAGGGTGGTGCCAAGGGCCACGCACACGGCGACCAGAAGGAGGGTATTGAGATTGGTCAACAGCTTCAGGCGCATCATGGTCTACCAACGGCAGAATGGTAAGTACCTGAAGTTATTGCGTTTCTATTACAGAGTTATGACTGAATGAGTCGATTCCGATGAAAAAGTGGCACTTTGCTTTGATTCTCGCGCGGCTTGTACGCGGTTGCGACCGGCGTCCTTGGCGCGGTACAGCGCCTCGTCCGCCTGGCTGGCCATCAGCAGGCTGTCGGAGTCTTCGCGCAATTCGACGACACCGGCGCTGAACGTGCACCAGAGGTCCTGGGGCTGAGCCGGGTAGTGAATTTCGGCAAAGCGCTGACGGATTTCATCGAGCACCTTGTAGGCCGATTCGATATCAGTGTCGGGCATGACGATGGCGAACTCTTCACCACCGTAGCGGCCAATGAAGTCGGTCTTGCGCAACCGTTGCTTGAGGAATAGCGCCAGGCTCTTGATCACCCGGTCGCCCATGGGATGGCCGTGGCTGTCGTTGACCCGTTTGAAGTGGTCGATGTCGAGCATCGCAAAGCTCAGCGGCTTGCTTTCGCGGCGGGCACGGAATGAACAGTCTTCGAGCAATTGCAGAATGTGAGTGTGGTTGTACAAACCGGTCAGGCTGTCACGCACCATCCGCGCTTTCAGATTGCGCGCCCGCGCCGCGCGGTTGCGCACGGTGGTGATCAGGTGTCGTGGCTTGATCGGTTTGGTCAGGAAGTCGTCGCCGCCCTCGCTCATGGCGTCGAGCTGTTTGTCCAGATCGTCTTCGGCTGACAGATAAATGATCGGCACGCTGACATAGCGGTCGTTATGCCGGATCACCTTGGCCAGTTCAGTACCGGTGCAGGCCGGCATGTACATGTCGAGGATGATCAGGTCCGGCTGGAAATCCGCCAGTTCGGCCATGGCCTGGATCGGTTCGATCAAGGTCCGTGTGACGATCCCGGCGCTATTGAGCAGGCGTTCGGTGTGCAAGGCCTGGGCGCGGGAGTCGTCGATGATCAGCACTTTATAAGGTTCGTACTGGGCGACGCAGGTCAGGACTTCGATTTTTTCCAGCAGGCTCGAGGCTTCGAGGGTGCCGGTGAGAAATTCCTGGCCGCCGGCACGCACGGCGGCGAGGCGGGTCGGGGTATCGGTTTCGTGCAAGCTGAAAAACAACAGCGGCAAGGGCTGATCGAGACCTTCCTGGGCTTCGGCCGCCAGTTTCAGGCCAATGCCGGCGCCGCTGAAGTCGACGTCCATGACAATCGCCGCCGGCAACCGCTCGACCATCGAGGAGCGGAACGCGGCGACACTGTCGAGGGATTGAGCGCTGAGCCCGAAGAATTCTAGTTGTTTGGCCAGCCGCTCGGCCCGGTCGTGATCCTGCAGCATCACGTAGATCGGTTTGCGCAGCGGCGGCAGAAAGGTGTGTTCGAACTGATCGCCATGGCGCAGGCCGGTGCGGGACAGGCGCTGCATCAGGCGATTGAGGTCAGTGATCAGTCCGCTGCTCAGGCGTCCGCGGTTGGCGTCCACCGCTTCCAGCGACTGGCCGATGTGGCGCGCCAGCTGGGTATGTTCCGGTTGTTCGAAACGTTCGGCAAAACGCAGCAGGCGCAGATTGGCTTCGCTCAACTCCGACAAGTCGGTGGTGGACCATTCGTTGCGCTGCAGGCGTTGCCATATCTCAAGAATCTGGCGTGCCTGATGAATGACCCGCTGGGCAAAGTGGTGCTTGAGGCGCTCACGGCTGGGGTCTTCTGGCTCGGTCATATCCTGACTACTAGTTAGGGTGCATGCTGAGATCGACTGGTGGCTCTATGCTAGCACCTCTTTTCGATTGCATGAGTGTCGTAGGTCAATAATCTGCAAAGCGACTTCATTCAGTTTCTGACCGACTGGTCGCATAGGCTCAGCGCTGTGCTTCATTTATAGTGGCAGCTCGACTGCAGTCATTGTGTGGCTCGCTGTGACGTGCAGGATTTAATGCGCGGCAAATGACGCACGATGGCGTAGGGTTGTGGTCGAACCGATGAACTCAAGTGATTGAAAGGATATCGCCATGCTGGACTGGAAGAACCGCACAGGCAGCGCGCCTGAGCGTGCCGCTGAACCGAAATCGGCCACCCGCAGTTATTTTGGCGGTCTGTTGTTCAGCCGGGCGCTGGCTACTCTGATTGTTCTTTACCTGTTGGTGGCGATCGCGCTGGGCTGGTACTGGAGCCAGGAACCGGCGCTGTTCCCGGTTCAGCAGAATGCCCAGGTGGCGGCCGAGAAAGAAGGCAAGCAGATGGTGGTCGGGTACACCACGGTGGAAACCCTCAAGACCGTCGCCGGTACTTTGCTGACCAAGCCGGGTGGCTATATTTCCAACGACCGTTTCCCGCCGGGCCTGTGGATGGACAACATGCCGAGCTGGGAATATGGCGTGCTGGTCCAGGTCCGCGACCTGAGTCGTGCGCTGCGTAAAGACTTCGCCCGTTCCCAGTCGCAGTCCGCCGAAGACGCCGACCTGGCCAAGGCCGAGCCGCGTTTCAACTTCGACAACAGGAGCTGGGTGCTGCCGTCCAGCGAATCGGAGTACCTGGAAGGCATCAACTCCCTGAGCCGTTATCAGGCACGTCTGTCGGGGCCTGAACAGAAAAGTGCGCTGTTCTATGCCCGCGCCGACAACCTGAACAACTGGCTGGGTGATGTGGGAACCCGTTTGGGTTCGCTGTCGCAACGGCTGTCGGCCAGTGTTGGCCGGGTCAAGCTCAACACCGCACTGAAGACTGAAGTCCCGGCGCTCGGTCAGGTGCCGCAGGTTGACGAAGAAGTCGTCGAGACCCCGTGGCTGCAGATCGATAACGTGTTCTACGAAGCCCGCGGTCAGGCCTGGGCGTTGTCCCACCTGCTGCGTGCCATCGAAGTCGATTTTGCCGATGTGCTGGCGAAGAAGAACGCCACGGTCAGCGTGCGCCAGATCATTCGTGAGCTGGAAGCTTCGCAAGAGCCGGTCTGGAGCCCGATGATCCTCAACGGCAGCGGCTTTGGTGTGCTGGCCAACCACTCGCTGGTCATGGCCAATTACATCTCCCGGGCCAACGCCGCGGTGATCGATTTGCGTCAACTGCTCAATCAGGGCTGAGTCATGGTCGATAGCTCCGTCGATGACATGCGTGAGGCCGCGCACCGTGCGGCCTCCGATGCCGAACAGATCGCCTGGGTCGACGAGCAGGACAACCTGCTCGGCGCCCTGGTCCGCTCCGAGCTGCGCGAACGCGAGCTGATCGGGCGTGGCACCTACATCATGCTGTTCAATTCCGCCGGTGAGTTGTGCGTACACCGGCGCACATTGAGCAAAGCGATCTACCCCGGTTACTGGGACGTAGCGGCCGGCGGCATGGTGTTGGCCACCGAAACTTACGCCGAATCGGCGGCCCGTGAGCTGGAAGAGGAATTGGGCGTGAGCGGTGTGGAACTAACCGCCCATGATCACTTTTTCTTCGAGGACACCGGCAACCGACTCTGGTGTTCGGCGTTTTCGGCGGTGTGGGATGGTCCGTTGATCCTGCAGCCGGAAGAGGTGCTGGAAGCGCGCTTCATCCCGATCGATCAGGTCATGCTGGAAATCACGCAGAAGCCTTATTGCCCGGACTCTCTGGCAGCTTTACAGCGCTATCTGAAGGCCCGGCAAACCGACGTCGCAAAGAAGGTATAAATTGGCGCCGATTGGCTCTTAGCAAGTCGGCTTTTTGCCGTTACACTGCGCGACCTTTTCAAACTGAACCGGTAATACAGCGATGTATAACGGTCCAGTAGCGCTGCCCCTGCCTGAGTGGGGCTTCGCGGTCGATGGCTCCCTCCCGGGTTGCCGCGACCAGTCTTTGTCCTCCCAAGAGGATTGCCGGTGGCCAAAAAAGCCGCATCCTTCGCCGCCCTTGGT
Source organism: Pseudomonas sp. PDM24 (assembly GCF_019218905.1). Taxonomy (NCBI): domain Bacteria; kingdom Pseudomonadati; phylum Pseudomonadota; class Gammaproteobacteria; order Pseudomonadales; family Pseudomonadaceae; genus Pseudomonas; species Pseudomonas sp. PDM24. Next base: position 509,788 of record NZ_JAHUWR010000004.1, read on the forward strand.
GGCCTGGTATTTTCCACCGACGCAGGTCGTCATTGCCCGGATTGCAGTCAACCGGTGGATGCCTGCATCTGCAAACAAACCGTTATCCCGGCCGGCGACGGCATTGCCCGCGTGCGTCGCGAAAGCAAGGGCCGTGGCGGCAAGACGGTGACCACCATCACCGGTGTGCCGTTGGCCGAAGACGCGCTCAAGGATCTGGCCACTACGTTGAAGAAACGTTGCGGGACCGGTGGGGCGTTGAAAGACGGGATCATCGAAATCCAGGGCGATCATGTCGAGCTACTCTTGGCCGAGCTGATCAAACACGGTTTCAAAGCGAAGAAGTCCGGCGGCTAGCAGCCTCTGTGAAAACCACCCTCGGCTTGATCCGGCCCCGATTCAATTCTGGACTGGCGTCGTCTACATGGTTTTCACAGAGCCTGTTCTGACCGGTTTCTAAACTCAGCGCTGAATGCGAGGTCTATGCCCCTTGCATGCAGGCTAATCGTCATTTTCATTCTTTAGACTGCGCCGGCCTGAACCCAGGCGACGCTCTATGACTTCTTTATAGGGGACTTCGATGTCCGTACGACGCACACGCAAAGACGATGGCAGCCAATGGACAGTTGCGGACAGCCGCAGTGTTTACGGGATTCGCCATTGGGGGGCCGGGTATTTCGCGATCAATGACGCCGGTCGCGTCGAAGTTCGTCCGAACGGTCCGACCAGTTCGCCTATCGACCTCTTCGAGCAAGTCGACCAACTGCGCAAAAGTGGTTTGTCGTTGCCGTTGCTGGTGCGTTTCCCTGACATCCTGCAAGACCGTGTGCGTCAGCTGACCGGTGCGTTCGACGCCAATATCGAGCGTCTGGAATACCAGAGCAAGTACACGGCGTTGTACCCGATCAAGGTCAACCAGCAGGAAGCGGTGATCGAAAACATCATCGCCACCCAGGACGTATCGATCGGTCTGGAAGCCGGCTCCAAGCCTGAGTTACTCGCTGTTCTGGCGTTGGCACCGAAGGGTGGCACCATCGTCTGCAACGGTTACAAGGACCGCGAGTTCATCCGTCTGGCGCTGATGGGCCAGAAGCTCGGTCATAACGTGTTCATCGTGATCGAGAAAGAATCCGAAGTCGGTCTGGTGATCGAAGAAGCAGCGGCGCTAAAGGTCAAGCCGCAGGTCGGCCTGCGCGTGCGTCTGTCGTCCCTGGCGTCGAGCAAGTGGGCAGACACCGGTGGCGAAAAATCCAAGTTCGGCCTGTCGGCGGCGCAACTGCTGTCGGTGGTCGAGCGTTTCCGTGCGGCCGGCCTGGATCAGGGCATTCGCCTGCTGCACTTCCATATGGGTTCGCAGATCGCCAACCTGGCTGACTACCAGCACGGCTTCAAGGAAGCGATCCGTTATTACGGCGAGCTGCGCAACCTTGGCCTGCCGGTGGATCACATCGACGTCGGCGGCGGTTTGGGCGTGGACTACGACGGTACTCACTCGCGTAACGCCAGTTCGATCAACTACGACATGGACGATTACGCCGGTGTCGTGGTCGGGATGCTCAAGGAGTTCTGCGACGCGCAGAGCCTGCCGCACCCGAACATTTTCTCTGAAAGCGGCCGCTCCCTGACCGCTCACCACGCCATGCTGGTGGTTCAGGTGACCGACGTCGAGAAACACAATGACGACGTGCCGAAGATCGATAACAAGGACGAGCTGCCGGAAACCGTGCAATGGCTGGTTGATCTGCTCGGCCCGACCGACATCGAGATGGTCACCGAAACGTACTGGCGCGCGACGCACTACATGAGCGACGTGGCCACTCAATACGCCGATGGCAAGCTGACCCTGGCGCAAAAAGCCCTGGCCGAGCAATGCTACTTCGCCGTTTGCCGCCGCCTGCACAACTCGTTGAAGGCCCGTCAGCGTTCCCACCGTCAGGTGCTCGACGAACTCAACGACAAGCTGGCTGACAAGTACATCTGCAACTTCTCGGTATTCCAGAGCCTGCCGGACACTTGGGCCATCGGCCAGGTCCTGCCGATTTTGCCGTTGCACCGTCTCGACGAAGAGCCGCTGCGCCGTGCGGTGCTGCAAGATCTGACTTGCGACTCCGACGGCAAGATCAAGCAATACGTCGACGAGCAGAGCATCGAGACCAGCCTGCCGGTTCACGGTCTGAACGACGGTGAAGACTACCTGCTGGGGATCTTCCTGGTGGGTGCCTACCAGGAAATTCTCGGCGACATGCATAACCTGTTCGGTGACACGGACTCGGTGAACATCTACCAGAACGCCGATGGCAGCGTGTACCACGCCGGTATCGAAACCCACGACACCATCGAAGACATGCTGCGTTACGTGCACTTGTCGCCGGAAGAGCTGATGACCCACTACCGCGACAAGTGCGCCAGTGCCCGCATCAGCGCCGCCGAGCGTACCCAGTTCCTCGACGCCTTGCGTCTGGGCCTGACCCGCTCGTCTTACCTGTCTTCTTGAGGTAAGGCTCCGTTCTCATCGGGTTGTCTGAAAATTCTCCGTACAGTGCGGAAATTTCAGATGACCTGGTGCGGGGCTTCTCTTTTTTCAAGTGAAATGAACCACAGACCGGGCTATCCAAGCGATGCGGTCTTCTTTTCACGTAGGTCATTTCCTAAGTTGTATTTCGGCACTCTACTCGGCCATGTCTCTCAGCGAGAATCCCCGGCCGCCCCTCCTGTAGAGAATCGCCGATGTTCGATCCAGTCAACGAGCCGTCATTTCGTCTGGATATAGCGGGTCTTCCCGACCCCTTTGAGGTCTTGGCCTTTACCGGTAGTGAAGCCATCAGCGAACCCTTTGTGTTCGACGTGGATCTGCTGAACGATGACCCGACGCTGGACCTTGCGAGCCTGCTGTATCGTTCGGCCTTTTTGCACTTCGGGCCCCAGGGGCAGGGTATTCACGGGCAGCTGCTTGGCCTCGTTCAGCTTGGCCATGGCGGTGAGCCCGGGCTATGTCGTGTGCGTCTCGGCCCCAGGTTGGCGTGTCTGGGCCAGCGCTTCAATCAGCGAATCTTCAGCCAGCGCTCGGTGCCGGAGATTCTCGCTCAAGTACTCAAGGAGCACGGCATTGCCGGTAAGGGGCGTCGCTTCGACCTGAGTGGCGATTACCCGCCCCGTGATTTCTGCACGCAGTACCGGGAATCAGACCTGCAGTTTCTCCAGCGTCTGTGCGCCCAGGAACGCCTTCATTACCATTTCGAACACTGCGCACGCGCAGGACACTGTCTGGTTTTCGGTGATGGCCTGGGGCAGTTCAGTCGTGGCGAAGAGAGCGTCTTTGAGGGTGAGAACGAACGGCCAGGTGTGCATCAGTTCAAGCTTCACGGCTGCGGTCAGATCGCCGAAGGCCAGACGAATCTGGCGACGCTGCGCAGCGGTCAACTGATGCCGCTGTCCGGCCACCCGTGTGTGGACTGCAATCGTCTCTGGCTGCTGACCCATGTCGAGCATCAAGGGGGGCAGGAGCCAGGGTTTCCCTATAGCAATCAACTGCGCGCCGTTGTGCAGGAAGTGCCTTTCGTGGCAGATCATTCGGTCATGAAACCCAGGATGCACAGCCTGCAACGGGCGTGGGTCGTCGAGGTCGATGAGTCTCAACCGGATCTGTCCAGACCGGTAGCGGTGCAGTTTGACTGGCTTTATCAGGGGGAAGGCGCAGCGCCCAGCCACTGCTGGTTGCCGTTGGCTCCCGAGTTGGGAGACGCGGGCAGTCTGCCGTTGTGCGAAGGGGCGCAGGTGCTGGTGAGCTTCATCGAAGGCGATCCGGATCAACCCTTGATCAGCGGATTTCTTCCCTGCGCAGCGTCGAGCGCAGAGCCCGTCATACCCGACCTGCAACCTTCCTTGGTGACCGATGCGAACCTGGCGCTCGACGGCTTGCTGGGCATGCTGCAATCCAGCGAACCCTTGGTGCTCCTGTGCCTGCTGCCCGGTGGCGGCAGTTTCAGTCATTGCATGCAGTCCTTCTGCACCTGTCGGGCGGCGACGCAGTTTGGCCAGAGCGGTGCGGCATGATCGCCGCTCAGGCGCCCGACTCGACTGCGCAATGGTTGTTGCTCGATATTCCGGGCGAGCCTCAGGCCGGTGCGAATTTGCGGCAACAGTTTACTCATGCCCGATGGTTCCGCCTGTTCGAAGGCACTGAGTTTCACCCGTTGCGTGAGTACGGCCCGGTCTTGGTCGACCTTCGCGAATGCCCTGCACTGACCGAGTTATGCCAAAGTGCGCCACACATCTGGAGCGGATTGCTGCTAGCCAGTGAAGCAACGCCATCGCAGTTGCTGGAGCATTTGCGACGCATGCTCACGGTCACGCTGGGTCTGCATCACCGGGCCTTGTTGAGTTACTACAATCCACACACGGCGAGTTATTTTTTTGATGCCTGCGATGCGCAGGAGTTGAGTCGCTGGCTCGGTCCGATCGATCAGTTGCGCTGGTTCGGTGGCACCTGGGCCGACCGGGCGATAGGCTGTCAGGGCTGGCAGCAGTTGTTCAATCCGCGGCTTGCCGTCCGGCCGCTGGCCATTGAAGAAAACCTCAGCCTGCGTCAGCGAGACACCTTGCAAACCTGCCTGCTGGAACAACACGCCTGGCGCTGGAGCCGATCCACCGGCACCGGTTACAACAGCGTATGGGCTTACTTGCAGGAAGGGCTGGCGCTGGGTTTCAGCGAACGTGCGGTGCTCGATGACTGGTTATGGCTGCGCTTGCAGCATCCCGACGCAGTGGCCGGGCAGCCATTGTCGGGAGCCAGCCAGCAGGAGCGTCTCGATAGCTTGCGCAACCGGTGGCAAAACGATCAACCCTGAACGTGAAGGCCGGCCCTCGTTATCCTTTGAACCAGCCATCGTGCTTGCGCAAGTACCAGGCGAATGCACCAAGGGTCAGGCTGCGCAGCAACATGAACAACAGGAAGGTTATCCACAGTCCATGGTTGCCCAAGCCTTGCAGCGCCCAGGCGAAGGGCAGCAGCAGGATCACCGTCAGCAGCATACCGTTGCGCATTTCCCGGGCGCGGGTGGCGCCAATGAACAGACCGTCGAGCAGGTAGCTCCAGACGGCAATCAGCGGCAGCACCGCGAGGTAAGGCAGGTATAGGAATGCGGTATCGCGCACGCTCTGGATGTCCGTCTGCATCTGGATGAACAGGTGCCCGGCGAACAGAAACAGCAAGGCAAACCCCACACTCGCCAGCAACGACCAACCGCACGCCACCACCAATGACCGACGCAGGGCTTCTCGGTCGCGAGCACCGATGGCGTGTCCACACAGGGCTTCTACGGCATGAGCCAGACCGTCCAGCGCGTGGGCGGTCAGCAGCAGACCGTTGAGCAGCAACGCGTTGGCGGCGACCGTGGCATCGCCCAGCCGCGCGCCTTGCACGGTGATCAGGAAAAACACTGACTGCAATGCCAGGCTGCGAATGAAGATGTCGCGATTGACCGCCAGCAATGGGCGCCAGCTCTGCCACAACGCCAGCGCTGCCCAGGCGATATGGCCGGGATAGGCGCGCAGAGCCTTGCGGGTCATGAACAGGCCGATCAGCGCGCCGGTCCATTCGGCGATCACCGAGGCCCGGGCCGCGCCGACCACACCCCACTCCAGGCCGAGTACAAACCAGAGGTTCAACGCGATGTTGACCAGATTGGTGCTCAGCAGAATCGCCAGCGGAGCCCGAGCGTTCTGGGTGCCGAGGAACCAGCCCACCAGCGCGTAGCTGGCCAGCGCCGCCGGCAAGCCAAACAGCCGCGTGTGGAAGAATTCGCGGGTCAACTGATCCAGCTCGGCCGACGGTTGCATGAAGTGCAACGCGACCCCGCTCAACGGCACGCCCACAGCACCCAACACGATGGCCAGGCCCATGGCCAACAACAGACCCTGGAGCAAAATCTGCCGCAACGCTGCGCCATCTCCGCGTCCGGCAGCCTGGGCGGCGAACCCGGTGGAACCCATGCGCAGAAAGCCCATGGCCCAGGCCAGAAAGGTATACAGACTGGCGCCCACCGCGACAGCGCCGAGTTGATGAGCATGGGGCAGGTGGCCGATGACAGTACTGTCGACCAGCGCTACCAGCGGTACGGAAATGTTCGAGAGAATCATCGGGGCGGCGAGCGCCCAGACTCGACGATGGGTCGGACGGTCGCGCCAGTCGGCAATCAGGTTGGACATGCAGGCTCCTTGGGGGCGCCTGCATTGTAGGGCAGATTATGTTCAGCCAAGAGAACGCAATCTACAAAACATCACAGATCCAATGTGGGAGCGGGCTTGCTCGCGAAGGCTTTCTTACATTCAACCTATCAGTCGCCTGACACACCGCTTTCGCGAGCAAGCCCGCTCCCACATTGATGGTGGGTTGCCTTAATGAACAATCCAGCTCAGCAACCACAATCCCAGCAGCAACCAGATAATCCCCATGATGATCGACGCGTTCATGAAGGCGCGGATCGCTGCCCACAGCAACATCAGCCCGATGATCAGCGTGATGATGCTGATGATCGAAGTGTCCATGCCCAGCGCCTGGGCCAACCCTTCGACAAAATTGCTGCCGGCGTTGCTCAACAGGTTGAACAGACCACTGAGGGCATCGATGATGAACCGGATGGCCGAACCGATTATCTGGCCGAGCCATTCGAAAAAGCTTTCTACCTGCATGTGTACGTCCTGATGGAGTGGTGGCGTGGTTGCCGGATCCGAGCATTGGGCTATTGATCGTGCTGCCGAGTTCCCGACCGTCCAAGTATGGCGCAAACATCTCTGTAGCAGCTGCCGAAGGCTGCGTTCGGCTGCGAAGCAGTCGTCAAACCGGAAATTGCGGTACGTCAGGCAGAGCGCGTCAGCCATATTCACGACTGCTGCGCAGCCGAACGCAGCCTTCGGTAGCTGCTACATAGATCTTGCCTTCACCCGCCATCCCCCTGAAGCTATACGCCTCCAGGAGAGCCCGATGAACCTTGTTGAACTGACCGAACGCCTGCACGCCATTCGCGACCGCAATGACTGGCGGCAATTTCACAGCCCGAAAAACCTGGCCATGGCCGCGAGCGTGGAAATGTCCGAGCTGGTGGAGATTTTCCAGTGGCTGACCGAAGACCAGTCACGCCAGTTGCCGGCGGACAAGCTCGCCCATGTCGGGCAGGAAGTCGGCGACATCGTGTTGTATCTACTGCTGCTGTGCAGCGAGTTGGGGTTGGACATGAATGAAGTGGTGCGCAGCAAGCTTGCGGACAGCGAACGGCGGTTCAGCTGATGAGCGACCGTCATTTCGATCAACTGGCGACCCGTTTCGCCGAAAAAATCTACGGTGGCGCCAAAGGTGCGATCCGGCTCGCGGTGCTGCAGGCCGACCTGGCCGAAACCCTGCCGGACCGCCCGTTGCGTGTACTGGACATCGGCGCCGGCTTGGGCCACATGTCGTTGTGGCTGGCCGAGCGAGGTCATCAGGTGACCCTCGCCGAGCCCGCCGAACCGATGCTTGAAGGCGCCCGCCAGCGCTTCGCCGAAGCCGGGCAGACTGCGACGTTCATCCAGGCGCCGTGGCAGGATCTGCTCGGTCAGCTCACTGAACCTTACGACCTTGTGCTGTGCCACGCCGTGCTGGAATGGCTGGCTGAACCCCATGCGATTTTGCCGGTGCTGCATCAGTTGACGAAGCCGGACGGCTGGTTGTCCCTGGCGTTCTACAACCGCGATGCGTTGATCTACCGCAACCTGCTCAAGGGGCATTTCCGCAAGATGCGCAAGAACGACATGGCCGGCGAAAAGCAGAGCCTGACGCCGCAGCAGCCACTGGATCCACGGGAACTGGCGGCGCAACTTGAGAGCATGTGGCAGGTCGAAACCCAGAGTGGGGTGCGGGTTTTTTATGACTACATGCCAGTGGAATTCCAGGCCCGCGTCGAACTTCCGGACTTGCTGGAAATGGAACTGGCCCACCGCCGTCACCCAAGTTTCGCCGGGCTTGGGCGCTACCTGCACTGGATCTGTCGGCCGATCTGAGCGGAGCGCGAAATGAAAAGTCGTTCAGGGTTACTGGTGATCTGTCTCGGGTTGGCAGCCTGTCAGGGCAGCAACCCTTATGTCGCGACCTCCAATCCCCTGCCACCGGCACCGCCTCAGGCCGCCACCACCTTCGACCGCAGCGCCTACCCGGCGCCGCCACGCGATTACGGCCGCTATCGCAGCTGGGCCTGGCTCAACGGACGCCTGCCACCGGGCACGGCCTGGGCCGACTCGGCGCAGGTGGCCGAAGCGGTCAGTAATGCCCTCGATCAACGCGGCTTGCGCCCACTGCACGACAACCGCCCGGCGGACCTGTTGGTCAGCGCTGATTTGCATCTGGAAACCCGCTTGCGTCAGGTGCAGGACGACTATGGTTACGGCGGGGGTTATTACGGCGGCGGTTATAACCGCTACGGCAGCGGTTACGGCATGTACAACACGGTGCCGGTCATCCGCACTTATCAGGTACAAGTCGTGGTGGTGCGTGTCGAGCTGTTCGACGCGAGCACTGGCCAGCCGGTATGGAGTGCCAGTGCCGAAACCAGCAGCCAGGGGAGCCAGAGCGAGCGTGCCGATGCCATTCGCGAAGCTGTAGAAAAGGCCATGTCGGCGTATCCTCCTAGTTAGCTTCTTTTACCGGAAGCCTCCCGCAGGTGCATGTCTTCTATCGGAGAATAATCATGTTCCGCCGTCTCGCTTTACTGGCCATGGCCGCGCTGCTCACTGCCTGCGCCGCCAACCAGGTCAATCATGACTTCGATGCCAGCCGCGACTTTGCCGCCTATCGTAGCTGGAGCTGGAAAGAGCCCGCCGTGCAATACCGTCCCGATGATCCACGGATCAAGAGTGACCTGACCGAACAACGCATCCGCCAGTCCGTTGCCGATCAGCTGGATCAGCGCGGCTTGCGTCCGGCTGCTGCCGGCGCCAGTGCGGATCTGAAGGTACAGGCCTACCTGATCGTCGAAGATCGCCAGCAACAAGTGACTACCAACTATGGCGGCGGTTATGGTGGCCCATGGTACGGCTACTGGGGCGGGCCGATGTACAACGAAACGCGCAACATCAGCTACAAGGTGGCGACCATTCAGATCGACCTGCTCGATGGCAAGGACGGCAAACTGGTGTGGCGCGGCAGCGACGAGCAGACGCTTAGTCGCACACCGAACCCGCAGGATCGTAGCAATAAAATCCACGAGACGGTCGGGCGGATATTGGCTAACTATCCACCGCGCTTGAACTAACCGACACCACAGCCCCTGTAGGAGCGAGGCTTGCCCGCGAAGAACGATAACGCGTAATGACTGAAAAACTGCGGTGTTTTCTTCGCGGGCAAGCCTCGCTCCTACAGGATCTTCGTCGTCACACAAGCCCACAATAAGCCTATTCCCATATTGGGTTTTTGTTGTCTTGGATGGCGAGTTGCCAGCAATCTGGCTAACCCTTGTCTACACTGCTTCTCACCAATGGAGGTAACCCTCGCCAGTGCGCCGGCAAAGGAGTGCGCCATGTCTCCCTGCTTGCAGTTTCGTAGCCCGGCCCGGCAACGGGGAGCGATTGGTTTGATGGCGGTGCTGACCTTGGGCATGGCCTTGGTGTTTCTGCTGATCTTGGTCGACAGCGGCCGCCTGTACCTGGAAAAACGCAGCTTGCAACGGGTGGCGGATATGGCCGCGCTGGAGGCTGCCACGCGTAACGGTGATTGCGCCGTGGGTGCCACCGCTACCGTCTATGCCACCGCCAGTGCAAACCGCAACGACTTCTCCCTTCCTGACTCCACCCGCAGCCTGGCGGTAGCCTGTGGCACCTTGAGTCTGGACGCCAATAATCTTCGGGTTTTTACGGCTGATCCGAGCAGCAGCGAAGCCATTCGGGTGACCGTCAGCCATTCGATCCTGCAGAGTTTTGCCGGTGGTATTGGTGCCGTGTTCGGCGGTGCTCCAGCCGGTGCGACCCTCAACCTGACCGCGACCGCCGTCGCAGCGTTGCCACCTCCGCTGGCATCGCTGACCATTCGCAGTACGGTGCTGACTATCGATACCAGCAAGTCGGCCACCCTTAATGCGCTGTTCGGTGGTTTGTTGGGCGGCAGTCTGAACCTCTCCGTGGCGGGTTGGGAGGGGTTGCTGAACAGCAATATCAGCCTGCTCGGTTACCTCGATCGACTGAAGGTCGACCTCGGCGTCAACGCCGCCGGGTATAGCCAGGTATTGGGCACTTCGGTGGCCGTCAGCCAGTTGATCCAGACGGCCGTCAACGTGCTGGACCCCGGCGGCACTCTCGGCGCGACGGCGACCATCGTCGGTCTGCAAGCACTCAAGGTTGCCGCAGGCTCCACGACCGTGGTGCTGGGCAATTTGTTGCACGTCGAGAATGGCAGCAACATGTCGGCGTTCGCGACTAACGTGAGCGTGTTCAACCTGATCGAAGGCATCGTGCAACTGGCCAACAAGAAAAACGGTCTGGTGGCGACGCTACCGATCAATCTGGCGGGGCTGGCGCAAATCACGGCCCGGGTGCAGGTCCTGGAGCCGCCGCAACTCTCGGCAATAGGCAATCCGAAAAACGCGGCGCTGGATCCACTGGGCCCCAATCGGATCTACGTGAGAACCGCGCAGGTTCGCACATTGCTGTCGATCGACTTGCCGGCACTCGACGCCATCACGGCGCTGGTCAATGCGGTAACCGATCTGGCAGGACCGCTGACCAACACCCTCAACGCCTTACTCAATCTCAACCTGGTGGCGGTGCTCAATTCACTGACTTGTGCCTTGGGCGTACCCTGCCAGACACCCGACATCATCGTGTTGCCGGGGCCGATACGGCTCGACGTGGCGCTGGAGGTCGCCAGCGCCAGCAGTTACGTCACGGCCTACAGCTGCGTCAGTAATACCAATAAAACCCTGACCACCAGCACCAGTACATCGCTGGTGAACCTGAAAATCGGCCGGATCGATGCGGCCAGCATGTTCGGCAGCAACACCACACCGCCGGCGGTCACGGTGCAGCCGTTGAAGGTGATCGATATCGGGATCAAAACCTGTCGCAGGCTTCTCTTTCTGCCCATCACTTGCGATCCGCGGGTGCCCGGCGTCGGTGGCGGCATCGATATCGTGGCCGACACCAGCGTGGCGGCGAACGCCAACATTTCCCACGTGTACTCCGCACCACCGGCCAGCAGCCTGCCGGAAATCAATCAGCCACCGTTCTACTACGCGTTCACCACCAGCAGCATCGTCAGCAGTCTGCTCAATACCCCGCTTAATATTCACGTGGACATGTATGGCCCGTCGGGCAGTCTCGTCAGCGGTCTGGGGACGATCCTGAGCAGCGTCACTACCTTGCTGGTCAGCGCGATCAACAGCGTGCTCAGCCCGTTGCTCGACAGCTTGATCAACACCTTGCTGTTAAGCCTGGGGATCGATTTGAACAAGGTCGACGTCGGCGCCAACCTCAGCTGTCACTCGGGGCGCGCGACGCTGGTGATCTGATCGTCTGTGGCAATCGGCAACTCGATACAAAACCGCGCGCCCTCTGTCGAGTTTCTTACACTCAATTTACCGCCCATGTTTGCGACAATGCCGTAACTCACCGACAACCCGAGCCCGGTGCCGACACCCACCGGTTTGGTGGTGAAGAAGGGTTCGAAAATCCGCTCCAGCAGCCGTGGATCGATACCGCCGCCGTTATCCTCGACCCACAGTCGCACCGAGTATTCATCACGTTCGGCGTACACCGAGATCCACGGTTTGAACTCCCGGTCGGCCTCGCGCTTACTCAGCAGCGCATCCCTTGCATTGACCATCAGATTGATCAACACCTGTTCCAGTTGATCGACGTAACCGCGCACCTGTACCTCAAATCCGGTCTCGCTGACCCGCAGCTCGACCCCTTTGCCGCGCATGCCTTCGGACAGCAGAGACAGCGTGCCTTCGATGGCTTGCGCCGGATTGAACGGGTGTTGCTCGATCTCCGAGCGCCGACCGAATACCCGCATGTGATCCACCACCCGCGCGGCGCGCTGGACTTGCGCGTCGATGCGGTTGAGCTTGTCTGTCAGGTAATCGATTTGCGCATCGCCGTTGCTCAGACGCTTGAGCACATTGACGATGGCCATGCGCATTACGTTCAGTGGCTGGTTGATTTCATGGGCCAGCCCAGTGGCCATTTCGCCGAGGGTGGCCATTTTCGCGCTCTGGGTGAGCTGTTGCTGGGCGCGCCGGACTTCGGTGTTGTCACGGCCCACGGCTTGAATCTCCAGCAAGCGACCCTGCTCGTCGAACACCCCGCGATCCGACCAGACCCACCAGGCGTGTTCCCGTCCCGGCAGTTGCAGGTTGATTTCCGCAGTGCTGACCGGGAACTCCGGGCTCAGGTGACTGAGCCGCTGGAGGAACGCTTCGCGCTGTTCCGGCGACATCCAGCTGCCCAGGTTCACCCCAGGCAGTTGCTCGGGCTGGCATTCCAGGTAGGTCGCCAGCGGGCGGTTGCCGAAGGTCAGCGTCAGGTCTGGAAGGTAGCGGCAGATCATCGCCGGGGAATCTTCCACCAGGATCCGATAGCGCTCTTCACTCTGTTTTACTTGCTCGGCGGCCAGGGTCGCTTCGGTGACATCCAGCCACAGGCCCACAGCTTCTACCGGCAGCCCGAGGTCATCGCGCAGCAGTTTGGCTTCGTCGAGCAGCCAGTGGTAATCGCCATGACTGTCGCGCAGCCGATAACGGGCACGCACCGAACCTTCGCGCAGCAGTTGCCGGGTGCGCTCGAAATAGCCGTCGCGGTCCTCGGGATGGACCCGCTCCACCAGTGCGCCGGCGGCGCAATCGGCGAGCGACCAACCGAGTAGCGGCAATAAACTGTCGCTGAAAAATGTCGGTTGCAGCGCACCTTCGACATAGCGCTGCACGTAGATCACCGCCGGTGAACTGGCGATCAGGTTGTCCAGCCGGGCATGGGCGGCAGCGGCGTTCTGCTCCTGATTCTTGATGTCGCTGATGTCGAGCATGAAACCCACCAGCCGCCGGTTTCTGCCGATGCCCAGGGCCTGACCTTGCAGTCGATACCAGATCGGCGTTTGTGCCGCGTCGGGACGATGCAGGCGTACGCACAGCAGCAACGGCGCGCCTTCATCCTGCAAGGTTTGCAGGCGAATCGTCAGCTCTTCACGGTCGGCGGGGTGGATCTGTTCGAGCCAGTCGTGCAGCGGCAAACGCGTGCTCGCAAGGTTCAACGTACCGGCCAGCGATGGCGCCAATTGCACCTCGGCGTTGTCACTGAAGACCTCCCACCAGCCGGTGCCGAGCAAGGCTTGCAGAGACTCCAGCCGCTCCAGTTGCAGATGGTGCTGATGCTCGCGCAAGCGCTCAAGCAGCGGGCCGGCCAGGGCGGCGGTGAGTTGCAACCAGTCGCGCTCGTTCAGGTCGGGAGCACGCTGTTGCACCGGGTAGAAACCACAGAGCAACCAGGCCACCACGCCCAGGGCATTGTGGTAAGGCACCGCGAACCCTTCGGCATTGCCGAAGATGCCTTGCAGGCGCGGGTGTTCGCTGGGAATCAGTTGCTGAGGGGCGGAGCCATTCAAACTGTCGAGACCGGTGCCCAGGCGTTGGTCGATTTCCCACAATAGAGGCGCATCGAAGGCTGCGTAATGCTGGTGAATCAGCCAACCCTCGGCCTGTTCATCGAGCAAAGCCATGGCGATGCAGGGGATCTGAAAGCGCTGGGCCAGACCTTGAAGTTGCTCCGCCAGCACCTCGGGCAAGCGCGTCAGGCTGCACAGGCGCAACTGTTCACTGACCTGCGCCGCGAGCAACTGGCATTGTTCACGGCTGCGCGCTTGTCGACGTTCGAGCAACAGGTCGCCGATGTCGATCAACTGCAGCAGCCAGTTTTCGCCCAACGGCTGCACCCAGCCACGCAGATGCAGCGGTTGTTCGCCGAGGCTGAAGAAATCCAGGTCCAGGCTTTGTCCTTGCCACTCGGCAGGCGCGCCTTCGACCGACAGGGCGCTATGGGGCATGAGGTAATCGAGCAGATGCGGTGTCTGCGCGCCGGGCATTTGTTGCGCCAGCAGATGCCGCAGCGGGCCGGTCAGCTGAATCACTCGGCCTTCGTCATCCAGATGCAGCTGCAAACCGACACGTTGCACGCTCGCAGGGTCAGCACTGGTCGAGGGCTGCTGCGGTTGGCGATTGAGCAGGCGCCCGAAGAGTTTGTCCCCGGAACTCAAAATTGCAGGCTCGAGCGGGCGGTAAGGGTCGCCGGCAGATTGGGCACCGAGCCGATCCCCGGCAGCACCAGGAACGGCAGGACCTGATTCAGTTTACTGGTGGGGTAATTGATGGTGACCGTCAGCACGCCACCGATGTAGGTGGCACTGGCGTCGGTGGCCACATTGAAGTTCAGCGCGGCAGGAATCCAGGCCAGCTGCCGGGTCAGTTCGGTGGTCGCTATGTTTCTGACGGCGGTGTCGTAATTGGCGGTGCTTGGGTCCAGCGCCACACTGCGGCGCACCGCTTCGGCCGTCGATTGATTGAATGATTGCATCAGCAGCAGTGGCAGGCTGTAACTCACCAGCCCATAAAATACGGCGAAAAAGATGATGAACACCAAAGCGAACTCAATCGCCACGGCACCTTTTTGTTTGCGGGGGAGGCCTGTTTTCATGAGTGCGTCTACCCTGACCATCACGACGTAGTATCAGCATAGAATCATTCAGCCAAAACGGACGTTTTTTACCGGATGCAGAACTTTGTCCTACTTATCTGGCTGACGCTTTGCGCAGCACAGGATGTCCGAGAGCGGCACATCGCCAATGGCCTGACCCTTGGTGCGGGTGTATTGGCGCTGGCGTATCTGTTGTGGACGGGCACCACATGGTTGGGGGCCGAGGCGGTGCAGGGGGGCTGGGCTTTGTTGTTGGCACTGGCCTTCACCTTGCCCGGTTATGCATTGAAACGTTTGGGGGCGGGCGACGTGAAACTGATGGCGACGCTGGGCCTTGCGACGGACGGTATGCACCTGCTCGGCGGCTTCATCGGCGCCGGATTGGCCAGTGCATTCTGGCTGCTGTTAGCGCCAAGACTCTGGCTGTATATGGGGCAGGGGCTTAGGGAGCGTCTTCGTTACCTGGGACCAGGAACGTCAAAAAAGCAGCCCTTTGCGCCGTTTGTATTGGTGGGCATGTTGCTTACTCTGGTCTGGATGCATTAGTCGCCGGGCAATACTCGTTCTATGTACATAGTTGGAAAGTGCGTCTACTTTCAAAACAGTTGTTGTACAGCCTTCGGAAGTGGGTACAGGAACGGTCAAGCCTGGAGTGACACGTGAACAAGCGTATCTCGGCAATAAAAGTACTTGTGGTCGATGACGAACCATTGATTGTCGAAGAACTGTGCGAGTTCATCGAGCGCAATGGTTATCGCTGTGTTCCTTGTCAGTCCGGCAAGCAGGCGATCGAGCGTTTCACTGAATACGAGGATATCGGCCTGGTGCTCTGTGATTTGCAGATGCCTGACATGGATGGCATTCAGCTCGTCCAGGCATTGCAACGGTTGTCCGGCAAACACCGGGCGTTCGAGGCGATCATGCTCACCGGTCGCGCCGACAAGCAGGATGTGATCAAGGCCTTGCGCGCCGGGTTCGCTGACTACTATCAGAAACCGATTGATCTGGCTGAGTTGCTCGAGGGTTTGCAGCGCCAGGAAGTGGTCTTGCAGGAGCGGCAGAAAAATCTGCAGTTGGGGCATTTGAGTCAGAAGCTGCAGTACCTTTGTGAGTCGATCGACGAGCTGTATCAGGATCTGGACAAGGTTCGTCGGGGACCGTCTTCGGCGTCTTCGTCGGATTCGGCTGACGGTGCATTCAGTGAGGCGGAGCGGGTGGAGATGCCGGCGGTTTTCAATCAGCTGTCGCCGCGGCAGCTGGAGGTGGCGCGGTTGGTGGGCAAGGGGCAGACCAATTATCAGATTGCCTGTGAGTTGGGGATTACCGAGAACACGGTGAAGCTTTATGTGTCGCAGGTGTTGCGGTTGACGCATATGCATAACCGCACGCAAGTGGCGTTGGCGTTGTCGCCCGGTAATGCTGGTGTGCGGCGGCTTACTGCGCACTGAATTTCGGGTGTACGCCGCTCTATTGTGGAGCTGCCGAAGGGCCTCTTCGCGGGCAAGCCTCGCTCCTACGAAAAGCACGTTCACCAACGCAATTCCCTGTAGGAGCGAGGCTTGCCCGCGAAGACGGTCCGACATTCAACATTGATGTCGACTGACACGCCGCTTTCGCGAGCAAGCCCGCTCCCACAGTTGAATCGTGTGCATCTGCAAGGGATTGGTTGGCTGTCAGGCCGCCTTCGCGGGCAAGCCTCGCTCCTACGGGGATCGCTGTTGCCTTTCAAGGGCGGACTGACGGCCGACCAATTTCCCCCGGATGCACACGATTCAACTGTGGGAGCGGGCTTGCTCGCGAAGGCGGCCTCAGAGGCAACGATGTTTATCGATCAGTAAAAACATCAGAACCTTCCCACATGTTTTTCAGGTTGCCCGTCGGACGCTGCGTCTCTAGCCTTTGTCCGTCGCTGACAATTCAGCGACCGGGCGTCGCGGCTCGATTCTTGAGGCATAATCGCTCCACCAAACCACAACACTTTTGGGTGTCTGTCGTTTCGTGTCATGGCGACTGTGCGCGGGATACCTTCGGGTATGCCGAGCTGCCTCGGGGATCGGTCCGCGAACCCGCGTACAGCTGCCACCCCAAATTGCGTCGCGGCAATTTGGAAGTGGCTCCATTTCATCCCAGAGGTGTAATCATGTTCAAAGCAACCCCGAATCCCCCAGAAACTGACAACGTTTCCCCTTACGAATCTGCTGATTCAAAAAAACTCCACGACGCCGCTAACCGCGCGCTCGATCACTACCTCAACCCATCCGCCCTCAAATCCCCCGCGGCCCGCAAGCCGAGCACGATGTACATGGTCGCGCCAGATATCAAAGACGAAGACCTGTTGGCCCATACCTGTGAATCGTTGGCCCAGGCCAGTGTGATGGCGGGTGATTTTGCGGGGTATCTGGAAGGACCGCACCGGCACACGGCGATGGCGATTCAACAGATCGTCATGCTGGCAGAACTGGCGGTGAACCGGATGCTGGATAACGTCGCCATACCAAAACCCGCGCCACACAGCTGATCCCCTGTAGGAGCGAGGCTTGCCCGCGAAGACATTCAACATTGATGTCGACTGACACGCCGCTTTCGCGAGCAAGCCCGCTCCCACAGTTGAATCGTGTGCATCTGCGAGGGATTGGTTGGCTGTCAGGCCGCCTTCGCGGGCAAGCCTCGCTCCTACGGGATCGCCGCTGTGCCTTTCAATGATGAAAGGCCCGGGCTAACGCGCTGAAGCTGGGGCCGGCCAGTACGATCAGCAGCGCCGGGAACAGAAACAACATCATCACCACGGACATTTTCGCGGACATCTTGGAGATGTATTCCTGCAAGCGTGTCAGGCGCCGGTCATCGAGCAGCAGTTTGAGCCCCAGCAGTGATTTCATGGCGCCGCCGCCCTGGTGGATCAATTGCTGAAGTATCACGCAGGTGTCGGTGAATTCGTCCACTGCCAGTAACTGGGTGGCCTTGTTCAGTTCTTCGCCCAGTTCCAGGCCGGAATCGACCCGGGTCAGTATCAGGCGCAGTTCATGGGTCAGGGCCGGCAGTAATTGTTTGCCTTCGATGCTCAGTACTCGCAGCGACTGCTCCACCGCCATGCCGGATTCGAACAGGATACGCAGCAGTGGAATGAAGGTCGAAATCTCGATCGCCAGTTGTCTTTGCCGACGGTGTGCGGCAGCGGCCAGCAAGCGTTTGGGCAGCAAGTAACCAAGAGCGGTGGCGAAGGCCGGGGTGACCCAAGGGTTGTTCACCTGCGGGAAGAACACGCTCTGGATCAACAGACTCAGGATCAACGCAAGCACCGGGATGCCGATCTGGCAGGCGGCGAACAGCGAGCGTTGCCGGGCGCTGCGCCAGCCGAGGCGGTTGAGCAGTATTTGGGTTTCGTTGTCCAGTTTGACCGAGCGTTGACCGATACGGCTGTTGCCCAGCGCTTGCAACCAGTGACTGACGCGATGGTCGTTCAGCGGTTTACCGTCCAGTCGTTGAGCCACTTGGCGAGCACGCCGATGTTGGTCCAGCAGCCCACTAAGCAGCAACAGCGTGGCCCCGAGAAACAACAGTGCGCTGATCAGCAGGGCTATTTTCATACGCTGCGCAACATGCGCCACAGCGCCAGGCAACCCACCACCTGCAGGCCAAACGCGGTCGCGAGCATCATTTGCCCCGAGCTGCTGTTCCACATGGCGAGCAGGTACTTCGGATTGGACAGCAAGAAGTAGCCAGCGAGCCCCACAGGCATCAGGGCCAGCACCATCGCTGTGATGCGGGTTTCGCCCGTCATGGCGCGCAGTTGGCGCGCAGCCTGGTCGCGTTCACGGACCATTTTGATCAGGTTCTCAAACAGCTCGCTGGCATTACCGCCGTAGCGGTGATTGACCTTCAGGCCCAGCGCAAATAATCGAAACTCGTCTTTCTCGTACAGTTCGGCGAAGTCCGTGACAGCGTCAGGCAGGCTGACGCCCAGGTGCACATTGCGCTGAACCCGGCCCATGGCGTTCTTCAGTGGGTCTTCGGCGGCGTCGATGGCGACCAGCACCGCATCGGCCAGGGTGCGTCCGGACTTCAGACTGCGCACGGTGTGATCGAGCAACGGCGGCAGTTGTTCGATCATGCGCTTGAGTCGGCGCTGGTAGCACCAACTGATGTACAACCGCAGAGCCAGAGGTGGCATCAGCAACAACGCCAGCAAACCGATCCAGCTGGCGAGGGCAAACCCCAGCAAAATGCCCACGGTCCAGAGCAACAGCCACAACCTCAGGCGCTCGGTGGGACGACCGAGGCCAGCGCGTAGAAAGGCCCGTTCCAGGCCAGCCCAGGATGATTTCGCCACCGCCAGTTGCGGTTGCCCCTGCATCAAGCGACCGAGGGTTCGATCGATGCCGGTCTGGCGCAGGCCGTTGTAGAACAAACGGATCGACAAACCCAGCAACGTCAGGCAAATCAGGATGAGCAGCGCCGGTTTGAGCATGCCGTGATCCTTTAGTGCGACAAGGGAGAGAGCGCCGACTCGCGACGCAGCTTTTCGCCGGCGGGGTTGACCGCCTCGCGCAGAAAACCGAAACCGGTGCGTCGGTCGAAGCGGAACAGCGTATTGGTCACATAGATGTCATCACGAATACCCACGACCTCCACCACTTCGCTGACGCAGCGGCGGCCATCGGGCAGGCGCGTCAGTTGAATCACCACGTCCAGTGCGGCGCAGATCATTTGCCGCAGCGTGCGCTCAGCGATGGTGCGTCCGGTCAGGCCCACCAGGGTCTCCAGGCGCAACAGCGCATCCTGGGCATTGTTGGCGTGCACGGTGCTCATGGAACCGTCATGCCCGGTGTTCATCGCCGTGAGCACGTCGACCACTTCGACGCCGCGAATCTCGCCGAGGATGATCCGGTCCGGGCGCATCCGCAGCGCGTTGCGAATCAGGTCGCTGGCCTTCACTTCGCCGTGGCCTTCGGCATTCGGCGGTCGGGTTTCCAGGCGTACCACATGAGGATGGCCCAGTTGCAGCTCGGCGACGTCTTCGATGGTGACCAGGCGTTCGTGAGGGGCGATCAACTGGCTGAGAATGTTCAGCAACGTGGTCTTGCCGGTGCCGGTACCGCCGCTGACAAGGATGTTGCAGCGCTTGCCCACGGCCTCCTGAATGAACTCAAAGATCGCCTGATCGATGGTTTGCATCGCCATCAGATCGGAGCTTTTGAGCATGTCCTTGCGGAATTTTCGAATCGACAGGCACGGGCCATCGAGGGCAATGGGCGGGATGATCGCATTGACCCGGCTGCCATCGGGCAAACGCGCATCGACCATCGGTGAAGACTCGTCGAGCCGTCGGCCCAGGGGCGCGAGAATCCGTTGCATCACCCGCTCGACGTGGTGGTCGTCGATGAATCGCAGGTCACTCAGGTGCAACACACCCTCGCGTTCGACGAACACCCGGTGCGGGCCGTTGACCAGGATTTCGGTCACCGTCGAATCACGCAGCAACACCTCCAGGGGGCCGAACCCGGTGAGCTCGTCGACGAGTTCCTCGGCCAGTCGCTCCATCTCGTAACGGGAAATCGCCAGGTGCAGACGGGCGATGTACTCGGCAACTTTGTCGATGACGAACTGCGACAGCATTGGCCGCGAACCTTCCAGCAGGTTTTTTCCGGACTCTTCGATGGCGTCGATGATGTAGCGGTGCAGCACCAGTTTCAGGCCTTCGTGGTCGGTATTGCCGGCCGGCCCGTGGGAGGGGGCGCCGAAGAGTTTTTCGCCGCTCATGGCGCGCCCCTCAATCGGTCGAACCAGCCAGCCTTGGGTTTGTCCAGGTCTTCGGAGCGTTTGGCCAGGCGTTCACCGAGGGCGCGCAGGCTTTGGGTCAGGTTTTCGCGCGGGGCCAGCTCGAACAGGCTCACCCCCTGATTCTTGGCGTTGAGCCGTACTTCCGGGCTGTAGGCAAGGACCGCCATAACCTCCATGCCAAAGCTTTTGCTCAAGGTATCGGAGTCTGGCGCGACGTTGCGCAGATAGCGGTCCACCAGCAACCTGGCGTGGTCGAGCTTGAGGCCTTTTTCGCGCCAGCGGCCGAGCACCTCAAGGTTGCGTCGGCAGTCGAGCACATTCTGATCGGTGTACCACAGCAACTTGTCGCAATGGCTGACGAAGGTACGCAACGCTTCGCTGTCCGACTGGCCAGTGAGGTTCACCACGATGTGCTGGAAATGCTGACGCAAGGCGCTGAGCAGCATGTACAGTTCGGCGGCACTGGTCTGTTCCAGTGGTTCGTCGTTGCTGGCGTAGGCGAGAATCCGCAGCCCGGCGTCACACGTGGTGAAGGCACTGTCGATCAGCGTCGCGTCCAGGCGCCGCAGATGGCGCAACGCATCGCCAAAATGAAACGAGCTCTCCAGCCCCAGCAACGCAAGGCTGTCGCCACGCGGCAGGCCCAGATCCAGCAACAGTGTCTGCTGACCGCTCTTTTGCACCACGTGCGCCAGGTGGTTGGCGAGCAATGCTCCATCGGCATTGCTCTGCGCACCGTAAAGCACGGTCAGGCCACCCTGTTGACTCTGTTGCATATTCGGCGTCACGGTCGGCAGGCGTTTGCTCAGGCGTCGCACCAGCCCGGCAACTTCACTGGAACGCGAGCCGTAAGAGACGAAATCCCGCGCACCGGCGCGCATGGCATTGAGCACGAGTTGGTTGTCCATGCCGTCGCCCAAGGCAACGATTGCCAGCATCGGTTTGGCTTCCAGAGCACCCTCGATCAACGCGCTCTGGGCCACCACATGCTCCCGGTCCAGACCCACGAACACCAGGTTGGCGAAGGTCACGTCCACCAGCGTCAAGAGTTCATCGAGGTTGCCGCCACCGGCGCTGATCACCCGGCCCAAAGGGGCAAGCGCACCTTGCAGCCACTCGAAGTCGGTGCTGTTACGCGTGATCGCGAGGAACGTCTGACTCAGGTTCTGGGGTTGGCTCATAGCGATAATCCGCCGCGTTTATCGAAGTGGCCGTTGTCGAGGAAGTACCGCGTGAAGCGTCTGCGCATGGAGAAGCGTCCTCGCTGGTTTCAGGGCGTTTGTTGGGTGACTTCATTGCCGCGGATGACCTCCACACTCGTCTTGCGCGGTGCTGCGCCGCCGCTTATGGGTTTTGGTGTGCCGGCCAGGGCCAGTTGACTGAACTGCACCAGTTCGCGATTGGCACTGGCCAGGCTCGCCTTTGAGTCGCGGTTGCCGGCCCAGTATTGGTTCAGACGTTTTTCCTCGGCGCTGCGCACGGCCAGGCGCAAAACCCCGACCTGAGCCGCGAGCATCAGGCGACTCAAGAGGGGTTCAGGGACGGCAAGCAAAACGGTGCGAGCGCTGGCGCGCAGTTGGTCTTGCTTGAGTCGCTCCTCGTGACTGCGCGCCGGGTTGGCAGGCAGGCCATCGTTCATCAGCCCCAACTGGTCGCCGACACCGAGCACCCGCAACGCCGGAATCACCACTTGGGCCGACTGCTGGAGGTTGTTGGTGTCCATGCGCAGAAACAGCAGGACGTCGACATAGTCGCCGGGGCTCAGTTGACCGCCGACATTGACCACGTCATCCGCCGCCACCGCGAGGGCACGCTCATCGGGGCGGATCATTCGCGCCAGCGCACCGCCGGTTTCGAAACTTTCATCATTGAGCCAGCTGCCGGCAGTCAGCGTGCGCCAGGGCGTACGGCCAATGGCTTGATCGAGACGGGACAGGCTGCCGGCCGGGGCGGTACGGAGTTTTTCCAGCGTCACGTCGGCGGCGCTGATTTGCTCGAACGGCGCGATGTCACGTAACAGCACAACCACTGGCTGGCGAGTCGGGTCGTCTGCCGGCGCCAATATCGGGGCCGATGACGTGCCGGATTGCGCGACGGATTCGGGTGCCGGTTGGCGACTCAACGCCAGCCCCCAATAACCGGCAATGATGGCGCCTACCAGAAACAGCCCGGCCAGGCCCATGGTGACGCGACTGTTCATGACGGCTCTCCCTTTCCTGCTGCGTAACGCCCCCAAGAGTTTATAAATGAGATGACTTCGCAATCAGGCAGCTATGAACATCGAACTATTTCGCTATTTGACGGTAGCGCAGGTAGAGCAAAAAGCCATTACAGGGCAGTAAATATCTGACAAAAGTAACGGGCTGAAGGCAAAAGCACTGTTTTATGACGTCAGTGAACCGGTTACTACTTAAGTATTAATAGGTTCTTACAGTTGTTGGTCTGGGGTTTGCCGACAATGCTGATGCTGGCATAGGGGAATCATGTTGCGGCCGTGCAACACCCTCCTGTCATAGGAGACACGTCATGTCCTTTACTAAAGTGGTTCAGAAGATCAAATCCGAAATCATTTTGTTCAAATACCTGGCCAAAGATACGGAAGGTGCCTCGGGCATCGAATACGCGATTATTGCGGGTATGGCAGCGGTTGCGTTGGCAGTGTTCATGACGCCTATCTCGGGTGCGATAACCGATATTTTTACCGTGATCAAGGAAGCGCTGGTGCCTCCTGCTTGATGCCGACAGCTTGCTAACCTGCCAGGGCGGTTCTAACGTCAACGCTTAGTCCATTGCAGGTGGTTTATCCATGAATGCTCCCGCGCTGCCACGCCAACAGCTGCTTCTGGTCGATGATGAGGAGGATGCGTTACTGGAACTGGCCGAGTTGCTGGAGGGCGAGGGCTTTACTTGTTTTACGGCAACGTCGGTCAAACTCGCCCTTCATCATTTGACTTGTCATCCTGATATTGCACTGGTGATTACTGATTTGCGGATGCCGGAGGAGAGTGGCATGTCGTTGATCAAGCGGTTGCGTGAGCATACGGCTCGTCAGCATTTACCGGTGATTGTGACGTCGGGGCATGCGGATATGGAGGATGTGAGTGATATGTTGCGGTTGCAGGTGCTGGATTTGTTTCGCAAGCCGATTTATCACGTGCGGTTGTTGGAGACGTTGAATAATTTATTTCCGCAGCCTCGGGATTTGGTCAGTTCCTGATCTACGGTCTAGAGCAGAAAACAGATCAAAAGATCGCAGCCTTCGGCAGCTCCTACAGGCGAAACGCGTCGTCCGTGTAGGAGCTGCCGAAGGCTGCGATCTTTTGATCTTGGCGGCCTGACAACCGACCAGTCTCTCTCAGACATACGCCGACCACTGCCGACCACTGTAGGAGCGAGGCTTGCCCGCGAAGGCGGCGTGTCAGGCGATATCAATGTTGAATGTTAGAAAGCTTTCGCGGGCAAGCCTCGCTCCTACAGTGGAGCCGCGTATGTACCGGATAATCAGGCAACCGGCCGCCACTGCCCGACCATATGTTCCAGCTCCCCCGCGCCCATCAACTGAAAATCCCCGCTGGACCCCGCCGCACTGGACATCAGCGTCACTTCACTGGGAAGGCGCACCGGTTTCCTGAACTGCACCGCAATCTCGATGTTTGCCGTCGGCAAATGATCGCTCAGGGCTGCCAGCGTACGCGCCTTGTTCCACAGACCATGGGCGATGGCGCTAGGGAAACCGAAGAGCTTCGCGCTGATCGCACTCAGGTGGATCGGGTTATAGTCTCCGGACACCTTGGCGTATCGGCGGCCAATGTCCGTGGGTGCTTTCCAGTGGGCCACTTCGGTCAGCGACAGCGTCGATGCAAACGCTTCCTCGACCGGCTCGCCTTCCAGTTTGACGCCGCGACAGAGCATCTGGCTTTCCGCCTCCCACAGCACGCCCAACTGATCGTCGAGTGTCGTCACCAAATCGAACGTCGCACCCTTGGCATGAGGTTGCAGGTTCTGCACGTTCACGCTGACCCGCACCCGGTGTACGCCGCCCATGGGGCGCAAGACGCGGATGCGATTGCTCAAGTGAATCAGCCCCAGCAGCGGGAAAGGAAACGCTTTGGCGGTAAGCAATTGCATCTGCAAGGCAAACGCCAGGATGTGTGGATACGTCGGTGGTAGCAGCCCGTTGTCGGCAAAACCACAGACCTTGCGATAAGCCTCCAGGCGTTTCGGATCGACATTGACCCAGCAGTGATAACCCAGGTCGGGCAGCGTGGTACCGGTGATTTTGCGGCGCGTTGCCGCTTTCACATACAGCGTTTTCAGGCCCGGTTCGCTATTGAGTGTGTGCCAGTCGGTGGTCATGGTCAGGCTCCCAAAACGCTTTGCCCGCAGACGCGCAACGCCTGCCCGGTAAACGCTCCGGTGCCCGGTTGTGCCAGCCAGGCCACGGCTTCGGCGACGTCTTGCGGCAGGCCGCCCTGGCCCAGCGAACTCATGCGCCGCCCGGCTTCGCGCAGGCCGAAGGGCAGGTGCGCGGTCATTTGGGTTTCGATGAACCCTGGCGCCACGGCGTTGATGCTGATGCCGCGCTCACTCAGCAGCGGCGCCCAGGCCTGGGCCAGGCCGATCAACCCGGCCTTGCTCGCGGCGTAATTGGTTTGCCCGCGATTGCCGGCGATGCCGCTGATGGACGCCAGCAGGATCACTCGGCCGTTGTCGCGCAAGGTGCCGCTGTCGAGCAACGCCTTGGTCAGCACTTGCGGCGCGTTGAGGTTGACCGCCAGCACCGCGTCCCAGAATTCCGGGGTCATGTTGGCCAGGGTTTTGTCCCGGGTGATGCCTGCGTTGTGGACCACGATGTCAATGCCGTCGGGCAAGTGTTCAATCAATTGTGCGGCGGCGTCTTCGGCGCAGATATCCAACGTGATGCCGCGCCCGCCGAGGCGTGCGGCCAGGGCCTCGAGATCGTTCTTGGCCGGTGGCACGTCGAGCAGGATTACCTCGGCGCCGTCGCGGGCCAGGGTTTCGGCGATCGAAGCGCCGATGCCGCGCGCCGCGCCCGTCACCAGAGCCTTGCGCCCTGACAAGGGGCGACTCCAGTCCATCACCTGCGCCTCACACGCCTTCAAGCGAATGACTTGCCCGGAAATGAACGCGCTTTTGGGCGAGAGGAAAAACCGCAATGGGCCTTCCAGTTGATCTTCGGCACCTTCGCCGACATAGATCAGCTGCAACGTGCCGCCGCTGCGCAGTTCCTTGGCCAGCGAACGGCTGAAACCTTCAAGGGCGCGTTGGGCACTGGCGGCGAACGGGTCGCTCAAGGTCTCCGGCGCCCGGCCAAGAATCACCACATGCGCATGGTGATCGAGGTTTTTCATCAGCGGCTGGAAGAACTCGCGCAGCTGTTTCAACTGATCGACCTGCACCAGGTCACTGGCGTCGTACACCACGGCTTTGAGTTTCTGGCCGTGGCCGGGAATCCACGCGGTGGCCAGGGTCGGATCGGTGTCGTAGCTGTAGATCGTGTCGGTCAGGCGGTTGGCGAGGGTGCTGACTTTTTCCGCCAGCGGGCCACCGCCAATCAACAGCGCCCCCTCGATAGGCCGCAGCCGGCCTGCTTGCCAGCGTTCCAGTCGTACCGGCGACGGCAGACCCAGGGCACCGACCACACGATGGCCGATGGACGAATTGGCGAAGTCGATATAGCGGTCAGACATGGATCACGCTCCAGCAGCTGGGGTTAAAAGTGTGGACCAGGAATGGCAATTAGTCGTTCGACCCACGAGATACGGCCTACGCTTGATCATTGCAGGTTAGTTTGAGATTGGGTTTAGCAGGACTTTCAGCAAATGCAGCCCCCTGTGGGAGCGGGCTTGCTCGCGAAAGCGGTGTGTCAGTCAACGGAGATGTTGAATGGGCCGGCCCCTTCGCGAGCAAGCCCGCTCCCACAGGGTTTGGTGTTCATAGTTGATTTAAAGGAGCTTTTTCATGACTCAGCTGCGCCGCGTCGCGATTATCGGTGGTAACCGTATCCCCTTTGCCCGGTCCAACGGGCCGTACGCCACTGCCAGTAACCAGGCGATGTTCACCGCAGCGCTGGAAGGCTTGATCGAGCGCTATAACCTGCACGGTGTGCGCATGGGTGAAGTGGCGGCTGGAGCGCTGCTCAAGTATTTGCGTGATTACGGCCTGACCCGCGAATGCGTGCTCGGCTCGCGGTTGTCGCCGATGACGCCGGCCTATGACATCCAGCAAGCCTGCGGCACGGGGCTGGAGGCGACGTTGCTGGTGGCGAACAAAATCGCCCTGGGTCAGATCGAATGTGGCATTGCCGGCGGCGTCGACACCGCCTCGGACGTGCCGATCGGTGTCAACGAAAGCCTGCGCAAGATCCTCTTGCAAGCCAACCGCGCCCGAAGCACCGCCGACAAACTGAAAACCTTCCTGCAACTGCGTCCCCGCCACTTGATGCCTGACTTTCCAAGCATCGGCGAGCCGCGTACCGGCCGGTCGATGGGCGAACACTGTGAAATGATGGCCCAAACCTGGAGCATCCCGCGTGACGAGCAGGATCAGCTGACCCAGCAAAGCCATCAGAAACTGGCCGCGTCCTACGCCGAAGGCTGGCATAACGATTTGATGACGCCGTTCCTCGGCCTGACCCGGGATAACAACCTGCGCCCGGACCTGACCCTGGAAAAACTGGTGTCACTGAAACCGGCCTTCGAGAAAAGCGCCAAGGGCACCCTGACCGCGGGCAACTCCACGCCACTCACCGATGGCGCGTCGGTGGTGCTGCTGGGCAGTGAAGAATGGGCGAAAGAGCGCGGCTTGCCGATCCTCGCCTATTGGCGTGACGGCGAAGCGGCGGCGGTGGATTTTGTCAACGGTGCCGAAGGCCTGCTGATGGCGCCGGCTTATGCCGTGCCGCGGTTACTGGCGCGCAATGGCCTGACCTTGCAGGACTTCGATTACTACGAAATCCATGAAGCGTTTGCCGCGCAAGTGCTGTGTACGTTGAAGGCCTGGGAAGATCCGGCGTTCTGCAAAACCCGCCTCGGGCTCGACGCGCCACTGGGCTCCATCGACCGCAGCCGGCTCAACGTCAAAGGCAGCTCACTGGCCGCCGGGCATCCGTTTGCCGCCACCGGTGCGCGCATCGTCGCCAACCTGGCGAAGCTGCTGGACGCGGCGGGTAAGGGCCGAGGGTTGATCTCGATCTGCGCCGCGGGCGGTCAGGGCGTGACGGCGATTATCGAGCGCTGATTGCTGATTGCTGATTGCTGATTATTGGGGGTTGAGCACTGCCGCGCGTTGCTGCGCGGCCAGTTCCCGGTTGCGGTTGGCGTAACCCTCGGCCATCACCGAGCAGACGATCAGCTGCAACGGGTGATAGATCATGATCGGCAGCAGGATCAAGCCAAGGCCGGGGTTGGCGCCGAAGATCAGCGCCGCCATCGGCGCACCGGCCGCCAGGGATTTCTTGCTGGCGCAGAACACTGAGGCAATCTCATCGGCAGGGCTGAACTTCAGCGCCCGAGCGGTGCGGGTGGTCATCCACAGAATGATTGCCAGCAAAATCGCACTGCCCATCAGCGCAGTCAGAATCACGCTGTTGCCCTGTTGCTGCCACATCCCCGACACCATCGAGTTGCAGAACGCCGAGTACACCAGTAGCAGGATCACCAGTTTGTCGGCGATGTTGGTGTAGCGCTTGTGCCGAGCGAAAAACTTGCCCAGTAACGGCCGCAGCAATTGCCCGAGCACCAGCGGCAATAGCAGCATGGCGCACAAGTCGAGCAGGGTTGCACCGAGGTCGATACCGCCCGCGCCGCTGCCGACCACGAAACTCACCAGCAACGGTGTCAGAAAAATCCCCAGCACGCTGGACAGGCTCGCGTTGAGAATCGCTGCCGGTACGTTGCCGCCCGCGCTGCCGGTGAGCGCCACGGACGAGGAAATGGTCGAGGGCAGGGCGCAGAGGTAGAGGAAGCCAAGCATCAGCAGCGATGGAAGGTGCGAGCCCAGCAGTTTGTCGCTCAGCAGCCAGATCAATGGAAACACCGCAAAGGTGAAGGCCTGAACCATCACGTGCAGCTTCCAGTTCTTCAGCCCGTGGCGGATCTGCTCGCTGGAGAGATTGATCCCATGGAGGAAGAACACCAGAAACACGCCAATGTTAATCACATACTCCGCGTGCATCCCGCCGCCGGTAGCGCCGAAGGTCGGGAAGACATACGCCAGTAGCGTGGCGAGCAGCATGCCGCACAAGAACCAGTCGGTGACCACGCGTTTGAGGTGTTTGAAGGCATGCATGATGGGCACCGAATACGTTTGTAAGAATTGATGACTTAGCCTAACGTCGGCTTCATCAGCCGTCTTGCGACATAAGGCCAATCAATGCCGACTAACGGACAACTTTCCCTCGAACGCACCATCCCGGCACTGACGGCGTTGCCGCGTCCGTTGTATGCGCGGGCGGAAAGTCTGAACGCCGGTTCATGGACGTCGCCGCATCGTCACGATTGGGTGCAGTTTTCCTACGCCATCAGCGGCGTTCTCGGTGTGCATACCGCCGAGGGCAGCTTCTTTGCACCGCCGCAGTGGGGCATCTGGATTCCGGCGGATCTCGAGCATCAGGTCGTGACCTCGATGCGTGCCGAGATGCGCAGCCTGTATGTGCGCCGCGAGGACTGCCAGTGGGCGGAGGGGCGTTGCCGGGTGCTGGAAGTCACGCCATTGGCGCGGGAGTTGATCAAGCGCTTTTGCCTGCTTCCCGTGGAATATCCACAGGGCGACAGCCAGGAAGCGCGATTGGTGGGCGTGCTGCTGGATCAGTTGGCGAGTCTGCCGGAGGTGGGGTTTTCCCTGCCGCTGCCCCGGCATGAACGTTTGCTGGGTTTATGCAACGAGCTGATCGACAGCCCTGAGCGCAATGCGACCTTGCAGGAATGGGCCGAGCGTTTGGGTACGTCGGAGAAGACCTTGATGCGCTTGTTCCAGCGTGAAACCGGCTTGAGCTTCCGCGGCTGGCGGCAGCGCATGCGGCTGCTGTCGTCGCTGAGTTTGCTGGAGGAGGGGAACAGCGTGACCAATGCCGCGCTGTCTTGCGGGTATGACTCGACGTCGGCGTTTATTGCGGCGTTCAAGGGGTTGTTCGGGTTTACCCCGGGGGAGTTGTTTAGGCAGTGATGACGCCTTCGCGGGCAAGCCTCGCTCCTACAGGGATCGCATCCGACACAAAACCTGTAGGAGCGAGGCTTGCCCGCGAAGAGGCCATCACATTCAACATCTCTGTTGGCTGACAATCTGTCTTCGCGAGCAATCCCGCTCCCTTCAAGTCCTACCATACAAGCGGGCTTGCCCGCGATTGGCCGCGAAGCGGCCACCGGGATGTTGGATCAGGTTCTGAACCGCCGAACCAACCCATCCAGCTCATTCGACAAACCAGCCAGGCTCTGAGAATCCAGACGCGCCGAATTCGCCAGTTCTGCCACCAACTGCGCATCGCCATGAATCTGGCTGATGTGGCGATTGATGTCTTCCGCCACCTGATGCTGTTCCTCAGCCGCCGTGGCGATTTGAGTGTTCATGTCGCGGATCACATCCACCGATTCACGTATCTGCCCGAAGCTGCTTCGCGCTTCGCCGATGCGGGTCACCGATTGCTGAGACACTTCCAGGCTCGCATGCATCTGCTGCGTCACCTGGCTGGTACGCTTGGCCAGGTTGCCCAGCAGCCCGTCGATTTCCGCCGTGGAGTCGGCAGTCCGTTTGGCCAAGGCGCGAACTTCATCTGCCACCACCGCGAAACCACGACCTTGTTCACCGGCCCGGGCCGCTTCGATGGCGGCGTTCAGCGCTAGCAGGTTGGTCTGTTCAGCGATGGAACGAATGGTCCCGAGGATCGACTGAATGTCGTTGCTATCGCGCTCAAGCTGTTGCATCGATTGCGCCGACTGTTCGATTTCCTGGCTCAAGCGATCAACACTGCTCACTGCGGCATCGATCTGCTGCTGACCTTCGCGCGCCTGGCGTTGGCCGCTGTCGGCCGACTCGGCGGCCTGGCTGCAGGAGCGTGCGACTTCGTTGGCGGTGGCGACCATTTCGTGGAACGCCGTGGACACCATGTCCACCGCTTCACGCTGGCGTCCGGCGGCTTCGGCCATGTCGCTGGACACTTGCGTCGAGCTCTGGGAGGTGGCGAGGATCTTGGTCGCGGCGCCGCCAATGCTTTGAATCAGGTTGCGAATCGCCGCCAGAAACTGGTTGAACCAGTTGGCCAATTGAGCCGTTTCGTCGCTGCCACGGATTTGCAGGTTCTTGGTCAGGTCGCCTTCACCCTGGGCGATGCCTTCCAGGCCGCTGGCCACGCTGCGGATCGGCCGCACGATCAAGCTGGCAAAACTGGCGCCGACGATGGCGAAGAACACCGCCAGTACCGCCGCGATGATCGCGATCAGCCAGGTCAGTTGAGTGGCCGAGCTCATCACGTCGGTTTGCTTGATCAGGCCGATAAAGGTCCAGCCCAGTTGTTCCGACGGCCAGACGTTGGCCATGTAGCGCTCGCCATTGAGCTCGACTTCCACCAGCCCTTTGCCGGCCTTGGCCAGTTGCGCGTAGCCGTCGCCGAGACTGGTCAGGGCTTTGAAGTTGTTTGCTGGTTGCTTCGGATCGACCAGTACCGTGCCGGTGTTTTCCACCAGCATCAGGTAGCCGGTTTCGCCGAGTTTGATCTGTTTGACGATTTCGGTGAGCTGCTTGAGCGTCACGTCGATACTGACCACGCCGCCGTTGGTGCCCAGTTTGTTGTCGATGGTGCGCACGGTGCTGACGTAAGTCGCGTCATCCTGAGCCCAGTAATAGGCCTCGGTGCGAAATGGTTTGCCGGGTTTGGCCTGCGCGGCTTTGTACCAAGGGCGCTGGCGCGGATCGTAATTGCTCAGCTTCGCATCGTCCGGCCAGGACACGTAACCGCCCGCCGCCGTACCGAGGATGGCATAGGCGTAGGCCGGGTGGCTGTTGCCCAGGTCCTGGAGGAGGGCGAAGATCTTTTTGTCCGACTCGCCTTGGGGAATGCTCTCGGCGTTGGCGCTCATGTAGGTCTTGAGGCTATCGTCGGAGTTCTTGATCAGCGGTTGGGTGGCCAGGTAATCGACGTTCTGGCTGATGCCGTCAAAAAACAACTGCATGGCATTGCTGACCTGACGAATCTCGCGGCCGCTGCCGTCGACAAAATTATCCTTGGCATCGCTGCGCAAGTTCAGCACTACGAGGGTGGCGACCAGCACCACGGGCAAGCAGGCGATGATTGCAAACGCCCAGGTCAACTTCTGTTTGATGTTCATCCGCACTCCAGTTTTTTCTTGTAGGCCCACGCAGTGCAGATGACTCGCGGATTATTGGCAGCCGAAAACGTTCGATACCCCGATCCTTGAGTGCGCCCTCGTTATCATTGTCGGGGCGATTGTCGGACAATTCCTTTTCTCTCTAATGACTTCGGCTGAGGAACGTGGAAATTGAGGCCTGTTGAGAAAAATCCGGCGAAGGGTAGGGGCTACGTGTCAGATTCTGTCGCAAATGCCCTTGTAGCCCTTCATCAACAAGTGGCGCAGGCTCAGCTATGATCTTGAGCGGTCGATGAGTTGAGTCTGATTAATCCGGCACATTGTGTGCTTCTTGATGTTCATGGGAACGTTCATAGGTCGGCAACCCCTCCCGCGAATGAGTGGATTGCCGTATAACGAATGACTTTCGCGTGTTTGGTAATAAAGGACCCACAATAAAAGCTGATGAAGACTCCAAAACGCATTGAACCCCTGATCGAGGACGGTCTGGTCGACGAGGTGCTGCGCCCACTCATGAGTGGTAAAGAAGCAGCTGTTTATGTGGTGCGCTGCGGCAACGAGCTGCGTTGTGCCAAGGTCTACAAGGAGGCGAATAAACGCAGTTTTCGTCAGGCGGCCGAGTATCAGGAAGGCCGTAAGGTGCGCAACAGCCGGCAGGCTCGAGCGATGGCCAAGGGCTCCAAGTTCGGCAAGAAAGAAACCGAAGACGCCTGGCAGAATGCCGAAGTGGCGGCGTTGTTCCGCCTGGCCGGTGCCGGTGTGCGAGTCCCCAAGCCGTATGACTTCCTCGAAGGCGTGCTGCTGATGGAGCTGGTGGCCGACGAGTACGGCGATGCCGCGCCGCGTCTGAACGATGTGGTGCTGGAGCCGGACCAGGCGCGCGAATATCACGCGTTTCTGATTTCGCAGATCGTGCTGATGCTGTGTACCGGTCTGGTGCATGGTGACCTGTCCGAGTTCAACGTGCTGCTGACGCCGACCGGCCCGGTCATCATCGACTTGCCTCAAGCGGTGGATGCGGCGGGCAACAACCACGCGTTCAACATGCTGGAGCGGGACGTGGGCAACATGGCGTCGTACTTCGGTCGTTTTGCACCGGAGTTGAAACGCACCAAGTACGCCAAGGAAATGTGGGCATTGTACGAAGCGGGCACTTTGCACCCGGCCAGTGTGTTGACCGGCGAGTTCGACGAGCCGGAAGAACTGGCAGACGTCGGCGGGATCATGCGCGAGATCGAGGCGGCCCGTCTCGATGAAGAGCGCAAGCAAGCGATCCGCGCTGCGGACGACGCGCCACCGAGCAAAGCCGAAGAACCGCCTCCACCCTGGATGCAGTGATCGGTTGACCCAAAACCCGGCTTCGGCCGGGTTTTTGTTCATAGGATCACCGAATACCAAAACTTGACGAAGATCCAATGTGGGAGCGGGCTTGCTCGCGAAGGCGGTATGTCAGCCGACATCACCGTTGACTGACATACCGCTTTCGCGAGCAAGCCCGCTCCCACAGTAGATTTTTGGTGTAAGTGAAACAGTGCTCACACCCTGCCCACATGCAGGTATCTTCAAACCCCCACACTCAAGGACTGAATGTGAACTCCACCTGCAATGCCCGACTGATCATCGCCGCCCGGCTGATTTCGGACTTCGGCGCTTTCCTCAACATGGTTGCCCTGGCCACCTACGTCTATCTGCTCAGCAACAGCGCGATGAGCGTCGGCATCTTCCTCGCCAGTCGTGTGGCCGGGGGGATTTTTGCCAGTTTGATCGGCACCCGGTTCTATCGCCGCTGGGCCGGGCGTCTGCCGCTGATTGCCTTCGACCTGCTGCGCGCCGGTTTGCTGGGCCTGCTGTTGGTGCTACCGGTCACCCAACAAGCGCTGCTGTTACCGCTGATCGCGTTCGGCCTGGGGTTCGGCAATTCGATGTTCGCCATCGGCCTCAACAGCCAATTGCCGCACATGATCGATAAGGCGCAACTGCTCACGACCAACGCCTGGATAACCTCTGCATCGTCTGCGGCGATGGTCGGCGGGAGTCTGGTAGCGGGGTTGTTGGTGGCGGGGTTTGGCTTTGAAACGGTGTTTGCCCTGAACGTGGCCACTTACCTGCTGGCGGCGTTGTTGATTGTGCCGCTGCGGTTTTCCAGACCGGCACCCAGTGATGAGCCCCTTCACCAACAAGGCGAATGGTCAGCCCTGCGTCAGGGTTTGCGCACGGCGCCGGTGCTGACGGCGATGCTGGCCGTTGCCATGGCTGATACGCTTGGCAGCGCCGCACACAACGTCGGCCTCCCGATCATTTCAAAACTGCTGACACCCGAGTCGCCCAGCACCACCTTGGGCATGATGCTGGCGGTCTGGGCCAGCGGAAAATTCATCGGTGCGCGAATCGCCAGTCGCCTGAAAGGTACGGACAACGTTCATTTGGAACGGCGATTCTTCTTCGGCGTTTTGCTGATGTCCTGCGGCTTCATCCTGATGTTTCAGCAGCAGACCCTTTACGGCTTGCTGCTGTTTTCGTTGCCCGCAGGCTTGGGCGACGGGTTCTCGGAAGTCGGCCTGATGTCGCGCCTGCAACGTGAACCGGACAACCTGCGCCTGCCGATTTTCAGCTTTCTGACGCTGCTGCAAATGACCGGGTTCGGCGTTGGCATGTTGATCGCCGCGCCGTTCTATTCCTGGTGGACGCCTGGCGCGGTGGTGTTGTTGTTCCATGGCATTCCCCTCACCACGTTGCTGGTGGCGAAGGGGTTGGCGCTCAGGAATGGGCGGGTTCGGCGCAGCAGCCCGACGCCAGCTCCTTGAGGATCGGGCAGTCCGGGCGATGGTCGCCGTGGCAATGTTCTACCAGGTCTTGCAGGGTGTCGCGCAGTTGGCCGAGTTCGCGAATCTTCTGGTTCAACTCGTCGATGTGCTGACGGGCCAGCGCCTTCACATCGGAGCTGGCCCGCTGGCGGTCTTGCCAGAGGGTCAGTAGCTTGCCGACCTCTTCCAGCGAAAACCCCAGATCCCGAGAGCGCTTGATGAACGCCAGAGTATGCAGATCGTCGTCGCCATAGACCCGATAGCCGCTGTCGGTACGATGGGCCGCCTTGAGCAGGCCGATGGATTCGTAGTAACGAATCATCTTCGCGCTCAGACCGCTCTGGCGGGCCGCTTGGCCAATGTTCATCGGTGATCCTCCAGGTCTTTGGGTTTCCAGGTTTTCAACAGTAATGCATTGCTCACCACGCTGACGCTCGACAGCGCCATGGCGGCGCCGGCCAGCACCGGGTTGAGAAAGCCGAACGCCGCCAGTGGCAGGCCGATCAGGTTATAGACAAAGGCCCAGAACAGGTTTTGGCGAATCTTCGCGTAGGTCTTGCGGCTGATCTCCAGCGCCGCCGGCACCAGCCGTGGATCGCCGCGCATCAGGGTGATCCCGGCCGCGTGCATGGCGACGTCGGTGCCGCCACCCATGGCGATGCCGATGTCTGCCGCGGCAAGGGCCGGTGCGTCGTTGATGCCGTCGCCGACCATTGCCACCACACCGGTTCTTTTCAGTGCGGCGACGGTGGCGGCTTTGTCCGCCGGCAATACTTCGGCGTGGACATCGCTGATGCCCAGCGCCTCGGCGACCACCTTGGCGCTGCCGCGGTTATCGCCGGTCAGCAAGTGGCTGCTAATGTTTCGTGCGCTCAGTTGTTGTACCGCTTGCAAGGCGCCGGGTTTGAGCGTGTCACCGAAGGCGAACAGGCCGAGCACTCGCGGTTCAGGGCTTTGCTCGATCAGCCAGGACAGGGTCCGGCCTTCGGTTTCCCAAGTGGTTGCGGAGTCAGCCAATGGCCCGGCGCTCAGGCCACTTTCTTCCAGCAGGCGCCGATTGCCCAAAGCCAGTCGCCGACCATCGAGATTGCCGGCAATGCCGCGTCCGGTCAGCGATTGACTGTCGCTGACATCAGCCACGGTCAGGTCGCTCTCGGTGCAGGCATCCAGCACCGCCTTGGCCAGCGGGTGTTCACTGCCGCGTTGCAGCGCACCAGCCATTTGCAGCAAGGCAGCTTCGTCACCTTCGATGGCACTCAAATGCGCGATGCGCGGCGTGCCCGACGTCAGCGTGCCGGTCTTGTCGAACACCACGGCGCTGACTTCATGGGCGCGCTCCAAGGCTTCGGCGTCCTTGATCAGAATCCCGTAGCGCGCCGCTACACCCGTGCCGGCCATGATTGCCGTCGGCGTGGCCAGCCCGAGTGCACAAGGGCAGGCGATCACCAACACCGCGACGGCGTTGATCAATGCGGTTTCCAGAGGCGCGCCGTACAAC
This sequence comes from Pseudomonas sp. PDM24, assembly GCF_019218905.1. Classification (NCBI taxonomy): domain Bacteria; kingdom Pseudomonadati; phylum Pseudomonadota; class Gammaproteobacteria; order Pseudomonadales; family Pseudomonadaceae; genus Pseudomonas; species Pseudomonas sp. PDM24. Next base: position 545,895 of record NZ_JAHUWR010000004.1, read on the forward strand.
CACCAACCGAGCAGGGTCGCCAGCGCGATCAACAGAACCACGGGCACGAACACCTGGCTGACTTTATCCACCAGTTTCTGGATCGGTGCTTTCGCCGCCTGCGCGTCTTCGACCAGGCGGATGATCCGCGCCAGCACGGTTTCTGCGCCGAGCGCCAAAGTCCGAACCAGCAACCGACCTTCGCCATTGATGGCGCCGCCGGTGACCTTGTCGCCCGGTTGTTTTGGCACCGGCAGGCTCTCGCCGCTGATCAATGCTTCGTCGGCGTGGCTCTGGCCTTCCACAACGATGCCATCCACCGGGAAGCGTTCGCCGGGCTTGACCATGACCAGATCGTTGAGGCGCAAAGCGCTGATCGCAACGTCCTGCTCGCGGCCATCGATTACCTGAATGGCTCGCTCCGGACGCAAGGCTTCAAGGGCGCGGATGGCGCTGGCGGTCTGGCGCTTGGCGCGGCTTTCCAGGTATTTGCCCAACAGCACCAGAGCGATCACCACCGCCGAGGCTTCGAAATACAGGTGCGGCATGCGACCGGCAGCGGTGGCCCACTCGTAAACGCTTAGGCCATAGCCGGCGCTGGTGCCCAGGGCTACCAGCAAATCCATGTTGCCGGCACCTGCGCGCACGGCTTTCCACGCAGCGACATAGAAGCGCGCGCCGAAGATGAACTGCACCGGGGTGGCTAATGCAAACTGCACCCATGCCGGGAGCATCCAGTGCACACCGAAAGGTTGCAGCACCATTGGCAGCACCAGCGGCAAAGCGAGGGCGATGGCCGCCAGCAAGGCCCAGCGTTCGCGATGCAGGCGTTGCTGTTGAATGTCGGCTTGCGGGTGTTCGACTTCCCAGACGCTGGCGGAGTAACCGGCTTTGGTCACGGCGTCGATCAGGGGTTGCGGATCGACCTGGCCGAGCAGTTCGAGGTGCGCACGTTCGTTGGCCAGGTTAACGCTGACACTCTTCACGCCCGGCACCTTGGCCAGCGCCCGTTCGACGCGGCCGACGCAGGACGCGCAAGTCATGCCGTCGATGCTCAATTCCAGGGGCTGCTGTGGCACGCTGTAACCGGCCTGCTGCACCGCGTCCATCAAGGCAGGCAGGCTGTCACTGGGCGCTTGAACCCGAGCCTGTTCGGTGGCCAGGTTGACGCTGACGGCCGTGGCGCCGATGACTTTGCTCAAGGCACGCTCGACACGTCCGGCGCAACTGGCGCAGGTCATGCCGGCAATCGGCAGATCGAAAGTGGTGGATTCGGACATCGGTCACGCTCCCTGTAGAAATTGTCTACAGGATCAACCTTGCCATGCGGGCAAGGTCAAGCGCCACTCTTCAAATCGTCTCGCGACTTTGCACCTCGTAGGAGCGAGGCTTGCCCGCGAAGGGGCCATAACAGTCACCATCGATGCTGACTGTTATGGCCCCTTCGCGGGCAAGCCTCGCTCCTACGGGTAGGGGGTGATCAATACTCGAGGGCGGCAGGCTTGAGGTACATCCCTTCCTGCGTCATCGCAATCCGGAACTTCAACACATCCCCGGCTTTGAGCGTGATGTTCTGCGAACCCGGCGCGAGCATGCCCGGGTTGCAACCCGGCACCTGGCCCGGCAGCAGTTTGAGGCGCAGGGACACATTGCCCGGCGGCAGGTTGAACGAGGTGCTCTGTTCCTGGAACAGTCGCGCCGATAGCTGATCCTGGATGTACACGCCGATCTCGCAGGAAGTCGAAACCTCCAGGCGCTCGCGGGAAATGATCAGCACGCCGTAGTCCTCCCCGGCGGCTTGAACCGAAGGTGTCGCGGCAAATAGGCTGAGGAAGCCAAACAGGCTGAGAGCTGACCAGCGCATGGCTGAATCTCCTGATGTCGAGTCATAGATGGACGCAGCTTGGCCGAGCGTGGCGCCGATTGCCAGCCCGGCAGGTTGTTTGAGAACTTGACCTTGCCATGGTGGCAAGCTCGAGACTGACCTCAACCCTCATTAAAGGAGTTGTCCCATGCAAGTGTTCAATGTTGAAGACATGTCCTGCGGTCACTGCGTCAAGGCCATCACTCAGGCGCTGCAAGCCAAGGATCCCGCGGCCAGCGTGCGTATTGATCTGGCGGCAAAAGAAGTCGGCGTTGAAAGTGCGCTGACGGCCGATCAGGTGATCGCCGCGATCAGCGAAGAGGGTTATGGCGTCAAACTGGCCTGAGTTTTTTAATAGTTAGCGACCTAACGGAATGTTCAAGGCGTCCACGCAAGGCTAGACTGTCGGCCTGCCGATCCATGGCCAACCCGCATGCCTAACCTGGACGCCTGATGAACTTGCGCGCAATCCTGATTCTCGGCGCCTTGAGCGCTTTCGGTCCGCTGGCGATCGATTTCTATCTGCCGGCGTTCCCGGCGATGGCGTTCGCTTTCGGCACCGACGAAAAACACGTTCAACTAACCCTTGCGGCCTATTTCTTTGGCCTGTCCATCGGCCAACTGGCGTACGGCCCGGTGGCGGATCGCTTTGGGCGACGGATTCCCTTGCTGACAGGTGTCGGCTTGTTCACCGCCGCTTCATTGGCCTGTGCCTATGCGCCGACGCTGGAATGGCTGATTGGCGCACGTTTCGTCCAGGCGCTGGGCGGGTGCGCGGGCATGGTGATTTCGCGGGCAGTGGTCAGCGATAAATGCGATGCGGTGGGTTCGGCGAAGGTCTTTTCGCAGTTGATGCTGGTGATGGGCCTGGCGCCGATTCTTGCGCCAATGCTGGGCGGGTTGCTGGTCAACACGACGGGCTGGCAATCGATCTTTCTGGCACTGACCGGTTTCAGTGCGCTGGCAGGGTTGGCAGTGGCCCTCGGGCTGCCGGAAAGTCTGCCGGCCCATGTGCCGCGCCAACCGTTGTCGGGCGCGCTACGCCAGTATGGTCGGTTGTTGGCGGACCCGATCTTCCTCGGCCATGCCCTGACCGGCGGTGTCGCCATCGCCGGGATGTTTGCCTACATCGCCGGTTCACCGTTCGTCTTCATCAAACTCTATGGCGTGCCAGCCGAGCATTTTGGCTGGCTGTTTGGCATTAACGCGGCGGGTTTCATTCTGGTGGCCCAGGTCAATGCCCGGATGCTGGCCAAGCGTGGTCCAGCCTTTTTATTGGCGCGTACCGTCTGGCTCTATCTGGCGGGTGGTCTGGCCCTATTGGCGGTGAGTGCGTTGCACACGGCGCAGTTGTGGCCGTTGCTGATTCCGCTTTTCCTCTGCATCGCTAGCCTGGGTTGTATTGTGCCCAACGCCTCGGCCTGCGCCATGAACGGTCAGGGCGCGCGGGCGGGCAGTGCCTCGGCGATGCTCGGTTGCCTGCAGTTCAGCGTTGCCGCCGGGGCCGCAGCATTGGTGGGGGTTTTGCATGATGGCAGCGCCATGCCGATGGCCATGGTCATCAGCCTGTGCGGGATTCTGGTGGTGAGCGCGGCGACGCTCACCCGACGTTTGCAAACTGCCCGGGCGCTGACGCAAGCCCAGGTCTGAGGACGGACTCAGCCAGCAGCGCGATGCTGACGGTCGGGAATCTGATGGGGCGCGTGCAAGCGCGCTTCAAGCGTCTTAGTGAAAGCCAGGGCTTCGGCCTCACTGCGGAACGTCACAGCGTGTTGATCCAGGCGGACCTGCCAGCAGGATGTTGCCACTTCTTTTATCAGGATCTTCATTGCTGAACTCCTTTCGTAAAAGACGTCTCGTAAAAGACATCACGTAAATGATTGTTCGCAGAGTTTTCGATTGTAGACCTGAATACGATCGCAATTGTGACAACGGTCAATTCTCTGACTGACGGCAACAGGGATCGACGTACATCCCGGATATTTCGGCCGTACCCTGTAGGAGCTGCCGAAGGCTGCGATCTTTTGATTTTGCTTTTAAAACACAAGATCAAAAGATCGCAGCCTTCGGCAGCTCCTGCTCTTCAGAACCCTTCAAGCACAATTTTGCCCTTGGACTTGCCGCTCTCCAGCAGAGCATGGGCACGCCGCAGGTTGGCCGCGTTGATGGTCCCGAAGTGCTCGCCGACCGTGGTTTTCAGCGTGCCTGCATCGATCAGCCCGGCGACGCGGTTGAGCAAGTTGTGCTGCTCGATCATGTCTGCGGTTTCGAACAGCGAGCGGGTGTACATGAACTCCCAGTGCAGCGACAGGCTCTTGCGCTTGAGCTTGGTCACGTCCAGCGACTTCGGATCATCGATCAGCGCCAGTTTGCCTTGCGGCGCCAACGCCTCCACCAATTGATCCAGGTGTTGATCGGTCTGGGTCAGGCTGGCGACGTGGGTCACCTGCTCGAACCCCGCACGTTTGAGTTCTTCACTCAGCGGCTGGCTATGATCGATCACCTGATCGGCGCCCAGGTCACGCACCCAGCTCTGGGTCTGTGCACGGGAAGCGCTGCCGATGACCTTCAGCCCGGTGAGCTGGCTGGCCAATTGCGTGAGGATCGAACCCACACCGCCAGCGGCACCCACGATCAGCAGGCTCTGGCCCTCATCGGTTTTGCCTTCGCGCACTTGCAGGCGTTCGAACAGCAGTTCCCACGCGGTGATGGCAGTCAGCGGCAGGGCGGCAGCTTCGGCGAAACCGAGGGTTTTCGGCATATGACCGACGATTCGCTCATCCACCACATGCAACTCGCTGTTGCCGCCGGCACGGGCGATGGAGCCGGCGTAGAACACCTTGTCGCCAGCCTTGAACAAGGTCACTTCGCTGCCGACAGCCTTGACTACACCGGCCACGTCCCAGCCCAGCACCTTTGCCGCGCCGCCTTCCGGCTGGACGTTCTGGCGAACCTTGGTATCCACCGGGTTGACCGAAATGGCTTTGACCTCCACCAACAGGTCGCGCGGGCCGGCGACCGGTTCTGGCAGTTCGATGTCTTGCAGGGATTTTTCGTCGCTGATGGGCAGGGAGTCGTAGTAGGCGATGGCTTTCATATGGGTTCCTGAGCGGGAATAATTTCGATGGGGCAGATGATTGGTTATTTCCCGGCAAGATAAAACCCGCTAAAAGAGCAGTCTCTTTCAATATTTTTTTGATAATCGAGGCTGACGATGTTGCGTTTCGATGACTTGCAGTTGTTCGTTCGGGCTGCAGACCTGGGCAGCCTGTCGGCGGCGGCGCGGGTGATGGATATGTCGGCGGCGGTGGCCAGTGCGGCGTTGAAGCGTATCGAACAGCAACTCGGCGCCCGCTTGCTCGCCCGTTCTACCCGCAGCCTGCGCCTGACCGCGGAAGGCGAAGGTTTTCTGGAATACGCCCGGGCAGCCTTGAGCAATCTCGATGAGGGCCGCCGCTTGCTGGCCAGCGGGCAGGATCAGGTCAGCGGGATTTTGCAGTTGTCGGCGCCTTCGGATTTCGGTCGCAACCTGCTGTTGCCATGGCTCGACGAGTTTCAGCGCGAGCATCCGAAGCTCACGGTCCGGTTGCTGCTGGGCGACCGCATCGCCGACCTGTTCCGCCAACCGGTGGACATTGCCCTGCGGTATGGCGAGCCGGAAGACTCGAGCCTGGTGGCGTTGCCCATCGCCCCACAGAACCGTCGTGTACTCTGCGCGGCGCCGAGTTACCTGGCCCGGCATGGCGAACCTCGGTATCTGGAGCAATTGGCTCAGCACAATTGCCTGTTATTCATGCTCGGTAGTCGGGTTCACGATCACTGGAGTTTCCACGATGGCAAACGCGACGTGAGCCTGACGGTCAGTGGTGATCGCTTCAGTGACGACGCCGATGTTGTGCGTCTGTGGGCCGTCGCGGGGGCGGGGATTGCGTATAAGTCCTGGCTCGATGTCGCCGCCGATGTGCTGGCCGGTCGGCTGAAAGTGCTGATGCCGGAGCTGCTCTGTGAGCGTGCACCGCTGAATTTGCTGTGCGCCCATCGCGCACAATTGAGTAAGCCGGTGAACCTTTTGCGGGAAATGCTTGCCAGCCGATGCGCTCGAATAAGCAGTCAATTTCCGACGATTTCGGGTGTCGATCATTAGTCGCAGGCAAATAGCGAAATTTCTGTCAGGAACTATCACCACCAATGGATTCCCAAGGGCAGGAACCAGCGGTTAACCCGCTTATACTAGCGCCCGCCTCATGTACGCACCGTCGACCTCGCAATGGCGAGTCCAGGTTCGATTCGGTCATACCCGATGGTCATCACCGGACCTTCGTTGCACCCACGAAGCAATGGCTTGGGTGAGTGGGTGGCTTTGCCCGGTCCATGGCGGTTTTCGCGTCTTGGCCGACGACACATTACTGGTCAAGATGTCTCTGAGCAGTAGACGAAACGATTCAACAGGGAGTGAATACATGGAACATGCACCTTGCATCAGCCAGATCGCCACATTGCTGGCTGACCCCAAGCGCAGCGCAATGATGTGGGCCTTGATGGACGGCTCGGCGCGGCAAACCGAAGAGCTGGCGTTGCTGGCCGGCCTGTCGCCGTCTTCGGCCAGTGCGCATTTAGGGCGTTTGTCCGCCGGAGGTCTGTTGAAAGTCGAAACCCGTGGCCGCAAACGGTTTTTCCGGCTTGCCGCGCCCGAAGTCGGCGCCGCGATAGAGGCCCTGGCCAGCGCGACCCTGGCCAGCGCGCCTCAGGACATTCCAGAGGTTTTCAAACGCACGAGCCCTATCGCCAAACCTCAGGCGGCGCCTTCGTCATTGCTGCGGGCCAGGCTCTGCGACGACCATCTGGGCGGCACCCTGGCCGCCGACCTCTACCAGCGCCTGCTGGATGCGGGCTGGATCGAGCAATTCGATCAGCGGGTCATGATCACTCACAAGGGCGCCACACAATTGGCAACGCGCGGTGTGTTCATCCAGGCGCTGGCTCATCGTAACAGCAGAGTCGCCTGCGCTTGCCCGGACTGGAGCGAAAGACGCCCGCACATGGGCGGTTCATTGGGCGCGGCGTTGTTGCAGCTGTTCATGCAATCGGGCTGGTTGAGCCTGCCCAACGATTCGCGAGCGTTGCAGATCACCGCTTTGGGGCAACGGGAGATCCATCGCTTCGCCAAGGAAACCGAACTGGAAATGGCGCTTTAGAGTCATTGAGGGCGACGTCCGGGATTTGTTTCAGGCGTCGTTCAGAGCTGTGGACAGGTCGCATTCAGCAATAATCCCCAGCCGCTATCGCGCACACTCGATCCGGGGACTTTCAGGATTGGGGGAATGTGGCATGGAAACACGAAGCTTCAGCGCGGCAGAACGATTGGAACGGCTGCCCATCAGCGGTTATCACCGCATCATTTTCATCATCATTGCCTTGGCGTTTTTCTTCGACTCCATGGACCTGGCGATGATGACCTTTCTGCTCGGCTCGATCAAAACCGAGTTTGGCCTGAGCACGGCGCAGGCCGGGTTGCTGGCCAGTTCGAGTTTTTTCGGCATGGTTCTGGGCGCATCGCTGTCGGGCATGCTGGCCGACCGCTTCGGGCGCAAACCAGTGTTCCAGTGGAGCATTGTGCTGTGGGGCATCGCCAGCTACCTGTGCTCCACGGCGCAGAACGTTGAAACGCTGACGCTGTTCCGAATCCTGCTGGGGATCGGCATGGGCATGGAGTTTCCGATTGCTCAGTCGATGCTGTCGGAGCTGATTCCGGCAAAGCGACGGGGGCGTTACATCGCGTTGATGGATGGTTTTTGGCCGCTCGGCTTCGTGGCGGCCGGGGTGCTGTCGTACTTCCTGTTGCCGGTGATTGGCTGGCGCGACATCTTTCTGGTGTTGGCGGTGCCGGCGGTGTTCGTCCTGGCGATTCGTTTTTTCATTCCCGAGTCTCCGCGTTGGCTGGAGCAGGCCGGACATCATGACGCGGCGGACAAGGTCTTGCTCGGCATCGAAGATCGGGTCCGGGCTTCATTGGGTCGTGCGGATTTGCCTGAACCGATTCGTCTGCCCCGGGTGGCGAGTCAACCGGGCACTTTCTTCTCTGCGCTAGGGGAGATCTGGTCGCCGCAGTATCGCCAGCGCACGATGATGATCTGGAGCGTGTGGTTCTTCGCCTTGCTGGGTTTTTATGGCCTGACGTCCTGGCTCAGTGCGTTGTTGCAACAATCGGGTTTCGCGGTGACTCAATCGGTGTATTACACGGTGCTGATTTCCCTCGGCGGGATTCCCGGTTTCCTCATGGCTGCCTGGCTGGTGGAGCGTTGGGGGCGTAAACCGGTGTGCGTCGTGACATTGCTCGGCGGCGGCATCATGGCGTTTCTTTATGGCCAGAGTGCAGTGTTCGGCGGCAACGTCAGTCTGTTGATTACCTCGGGGCTGCTGATGCAATTCTTTCTGTTCGGCATGTGGGCGGTGCTCTACACCTACACCCCTGAGCTGTACCCGACGTCGGCACGCGCCACGGGCTCGGGGTTCGCGTCCGCCATCGGCCGAGTGGGGTCGTTGCTCGGGCCGTTGGTGACCGGGTTGGTGTTCCCGATGACCGGGCAAGGCGGGGTGTTTGCGCTGGGGGCGATGTGTTTTGCGATTGCGGCGGGGGTGGTGTGGATGTTCGGGATGGAGACCCGGGGCAAGACGTTGGAAGAGTTGAGTGAGCCGGTGATCGTCCGTTAATCACCGAACAAATGTGGGAGCGGGCTTGCTCGCGAAAGCGGTATGCCAGTCGACATCATCGTTGACTGACACGCCGCCTTCGCGAGCAAGCCCGCTCCCACATGGGTTGTGCGGTGAACCTTACGGTTTCACCAACCGCGCATCCAGGCTGTTCTGCGCCAGGCGCTTGGCCTGATCCTGGGTCATGCCCAGATCGGTGTACAGCGCGTGGAAGTTCTCGGTGACATACCCGCCGAAATACGCCGGGTCATCGGAGTTCACCGTGACCTTCACTCCGCGCTCGAGCATGTCGAGGATGTTGTGCTGGGACATGTGATCGAACACGCAGAGTTTGGTGTTCGACAACGGGCACACGGTCAGCGGGATCTGCTCGTCGATGATCCGCTGCATCAAGCGCTCGTCTTCGATGGCGCGCACGCCATGGTCGATACGCTGGATTTTCAGCAGGTCGAGGGCTTCCCAGATGTACTCGGGCGGGCCTTCTTCACCGGCGTGGGCCACGGTCAGGAAGCCTTCGCTGCGTGCACGATCGAACACCCGCTGGAACTTGCTCGGCGGGTGGCCCATCTCCGAACTGTCCAGGCCCACGGCGACAAACGCATCGCGGAACGGCAGCGCCTGGTCGAGGGTTTTCTGCGCTTCGTCTTCGCTCAAGTGACGCAGGAAACTGAGGATCAAACCGCTGGTGATGCCCAGTTGCTGCTCGCCATCCTTCAGTGCGGCGGCGATGCCGTTGAGCACTACTTCGAACGGGATGCCACGGTCGGTGTGGGTTTGCGGGTCAAAGAACGGTTCGGTGTGAATCACGTTCTGCGCCTTGCAGCGCAACAGGTAGGCCCAGGTCAGGTCGTAGAAATCCTGAGACGTGCGCAACACATCGGCGCCCTGGTAATACAGGTCGAGAAACTCTTGCAGGTTATTGAAGGCATAAGCCTTGCGCAGCGTTTCAACGTCGCTCCACGGCAGGGCGATCTTGTTGCGTTCGGCCAGGGCGAACAGCAGCTCAGGCTCCAGCGAACCTTCCAGGTGCAAGTGCAATTCTGCCTTGGGCAGAGCGTTCAGCCAGTCGTACATTTTTGAAATCTCATCAGGTGCAATGAGGGCATTCTACAGATGCCCGCAGAAACAATGAGCAAAACCTGACCAGCCGGTTCATTACACGGCTTCCTGTTGCCGTCGATAGGCGTAGGTATCGGCGAAGCGCGACAACAGGAATTCGGCGCAGGTGGTGGCCGGATACTTGGCTGGATGCCCTTCGTCCTGACAACCGGGCAGGCATTCAATGGCGGTGTCGGGATGCGGTTCGGCAAAAAACGGCATCGAGTAACGATCCACCCCCAACGGGCTGATTACCCGGTGCGGCGTCGACAGGTAATGGTCGTTGCTCCAGCGCGCCATCATGTCGCCGAGGTTGACCACGAACGTGCCTTCGATCGGCGGCGCATCGATCCATTCGCCCCGCACATTGCGCACTTGCAGTCCGCCAGCGGCATCCTGATAAAGCAGGGTGATGCAGCCGTAATCGGTGTGAGCGCCGGCACCTTGCTGATCTTCGGTGCTGGCAGTGTGGCGCGGCGGGTAATGGATCATCCGCAGCACGCTGACCGGTTCTTTGAAACGGCTATCGAAGAAATCGCGCTCAATGCCCAGCGCCAGGGTCATGGCTCGCAGCAGGGTTTGAGCGAGCGCCTGCATGTCGACGTAGTGTTGCTCCATCAGCGATTCCCAGCCAGGCAACGACGGATGACGGTTAGGACCGCGCAAGGGTTTTTCCGCAATCACCTCGGGATGATCGGCCGGCAGGTGCAGGCCCATGTCGAAGGTTTCTTTCAGGTCGCTGGGTTTGCTCGGGTCGAGTTGCTCGGTGGCGATGGCGCCATAGCCGCGGTGGTGGCGGGTTTGAGTGATGTCGATCTTGAGTTTTTCGGCGGTGGGCAGGGCGAAGAAACGTTGGGCATGCTCGAGCACGGCGGCGATACGCGACGGGGCGATCGGGTGGCCCTTGATATAGAAAAAGCCCCATTCGCGGCAGGCATGGTCGATTTGTGTGGCGATGGATTGCCAGGCGTTTTGGTCATCGCTGTAGAGTGGGGCGATGTCGATGATCGGGAGTTGGTTCATGTTGCTGTCCTACGCTGGCTGAAGAGTACCGAAGATCCATTGTGGGAGCGGGCTTGCTCGCGAAGGCGGTGTGTCAGTCGACATCAATATCGCATGACACACCGCCTTCGCGAGCAAGCCCGCTCCCACAGGGTTTTGTGTTCGCGCCGGAATTACTTCGGTATCTCGGCCTTCATGCCTTCGACGTAGTAGTTCATCGACGCCAGCTGCGCATTGGTTGCCGTCGCGCCCGCCGGGATTTTCTCCACACCGGCCTGGTCCTTGATCGGTCCGCTGAACGGATGCAACGCACCGCTCTTGATGTCGGCAATGATCTGCTCGGCTTCGGTTTTTACCGCGGGCGGCACCAGGTCGCTGATCGGCAGCTCAACCGTACCTTCCTTCAGACCGCCCCAGTAATCCTGGGATTTCCATGTGTGGTCGAGCACGCTTTGAGTCGCCTGAATGTAATGCGGCCCCCAGTCATTGACGATAGACGTCAGCACCGCTTTCGGCCCGAAGTGCGCCATGTCCGATGCATAACCGACGGCATACACGCCACGCCGTTCGGCCGCCTGGATCGGTGCCGGGCTGTCGGTGTGCTGGAACACTACGTCCACGCCCTGGTCGATCAGCGCATTGGCGGCGTCGGCTTCCTTGCCCGGGTCGAACCAGGAATTGACCCACACCACTTTGATCTCGGTGCCCGGGTTGTACTTGTTCAGGGCCAGTTGAATGGCGTTGATGTCGCGGATCACTTCCGGGATCGGGAACGAGGCGACGTAGCCGACTTTCTTGGTCTTGGTCATCTTCGCCGCGAGAAAACCGCCGACGTAGCGGCCTTCATAAGTACGTGCCAGGTAAGTGCCGAGGTTCTTGTCCTGCTTGTAGCCGGTGGCATGTTCGAAGGTCACCTTGGGAAATTGCTTGGCGACTTTCAGGGTCGGGTTCATGTAGCCGAAAGACGTGGTGAAAATCAGGTCGTACTTGTCCTTGGCCATGTTGCGGATCACCCGCTCGGCATCGGCGCCCTCGGCGACGTTTTCCACGTAGTTGGTGGTGATCTGCTCGCCGAATTTTTCTGCCAGCACCTTGCGTCCCTGTTCATGCTGATACGTCCAGCCGTGGTCACCGATCGGGCCGATATAGACGAAGCCGACTTTCAGCGGGTCGGCAGCACTGGCGGTCAGGCTGGCGCTCAGACCGATGGCTGCGGCGACAGCGCAAAGTAGCTGCTTCAACGGACGTATATGCATGAACGGGAACTCCATTTTGTTGTGAGGTAGGTCAGGGCAATGCAAATTACTGACCAACAGGACAACAAATGGATCGGAATCGCGTAGCGGCCATCGCGGGCAAGCCCGCACAAGACCTGCGCAAATCCCGTAGGAGCGAGGCTTGCCCGCGAAGAGTCCCTGACGACCACCACAGAACCATCCCGGTGCACCGTCTCGAATCCACGCCATCCACTGGTGCGGGCGCCTCACACAAAACTGTGGGAGCGGGCTTGCTCGCGAAGACGGTATGTCAGCCGACATCAATGTTGCATGACACACCGCTTTCGCGAGCAAGCCCGCTCCCACATTTGTTTGGTGTTGTGTCAGGTGCCGGCGATCAACTGCCGAGCGGCCTGGCTGTGATCGGCAATCAACCCTTTCAGATCCAGCCCCTCAACCTGACCGTCGATCACCCGCCACTTTCCGCCGACCATCACCCGGTCCGCCCGATCCGCGCCGCACAGCAGCAGCGCCGACACCGGATCATGGCTGCCGGAGAAGCGCAGTTCATCCAGTTTGAACAGCGCCAGATCCGCCTGCTTGCCCACCGCCAGTTCACCGATGTCGCTGCGCCCGAGCAAACTCGCCGAGCCCTTGGTCGCCCAGCCCAGTACCAATTCTGGCGTAATCTTTTCCGCGCCATAACGCAGCCGCTGGATGTACAGCGCCTGACGGGTTTCGAGGATCATGTTCGACGCATCGTTGGACGCCGAACCGTCCACGCCCAGACCCAGCAGCGCCCCCGCAGCGGTCAGGTCCAGCGTCGGGCAAATGCCGGAAGCCAGGCGCATGTTTGAACTCGGGCAATGGCAAATGCCCGTGCCGGCCGCGCCGAGGCGGGCGATTTCGTCGGGGTTGAAATGAATGCCGTGGGCCAGCCACGTGCGCGGGCCGAGCCAGCCGACGCTGTCCAGGTAATCAACGGTGCGCAGGCCGAAACGTTGCAGGCAGAAGTCTTCTTCGTCGAGGGTTTCCGCCAGGTGCGTGTGCAGGCGCACGTCGAGTGTGTTCGCCAGTTCGGCGCTGGCGGACATGATTTCCGGGGTCACCGAGAACGGCGAGCACGGTGCCAGGGCGATTTGAATCTGCGCCCCATCACCGCGCTCGTGGTATGCGGCAATCAAACGTTGGCTGTCATCGAGGATCACTTCACCTTCCTGGACGGTCTGCTGCGGTGGCAGGCCGCCGTCTTTCTCGCCAAGGCTCATGGAACCGCGAGTGAGCATGGCGCGCATGCCCAGCTCGCGAACACTCTCGACCTGTACGTCGATCGCATTTTCCAGGCCTTCCGGAAACAGGTAATGGTGATCGGCCGCGGTGGTACAACCGGACAGCAGCAACTCAGCCAACGCGACTTTGGTGGCGAGGGCGAGTTTTTCAGGGGTGAGACGAGCCCAGACCGGATAGAGGGTTTTCAGCCACGGGAACAAAGGCTGATTAACCACCGGTGCCCAGGCACGGGTCAGGGTTTGATAGAAGTGGTGATGGGTGTTGATCAGCCCTGGCAGGATCACGTATTCGCGCGCATCGAAAACGTGGTCACAGGGCGCGGAGGGCTGTTGACCGGCGGCGAGCACTTCGACGATCAAGCCGTCTTGCACAACCAGACCGCCACGGGCATCGAGCGCGTTGGCCGTGAAAATGGCGAGGGGATTTTTTAACCAGGTACGGGTCGCAGGCATGGTGGCCGGCTCCTCTGAAAGTTGGGTTCAGGGTTGCCAGCTCAGTGTTGCCCTGTCTGCTGATCCAGGGTCGCCGCGGGGGCGAGGTGCGGAGTTTCGAACAAAAAAGCTTCGCGGGCAAGCCCGGCCCGACAGGACAACGCAAGACCCCTGTGGGAGCGGGCTTGCTCGCGAAGGCGGTGTGTCATTCACATCAATGCCGACTGACACTCCCTCTTCGCGAGCAAGCCCGCTCCCACACTCGATCTGTGGTGTTACCAGGGAATGGTCTCACCCCTGTAGTTCACAAAATGATGCCCGCCCTTGCCGGCATACGCATTCACCTGATCGATCAACCCGCGGGTGCTGGTTTCCACATCAATGTCCGCGCCTTCACCGCCCATATCAGTTTTCACCCAACCCGGATGCAGCGACAGCACGGTGAGTTTCTGTTCGCCCAGTTGCGTGACGAAGCTGTTGGTCATGGAGTTCAGCGCCGCTTTGCTGGCCTTGTACAGTGCCAGCTCCGGCGCGTCGGGCATGGTCACGCTGCCCAGCACCGAACTCATGAAGGCCAGCACGCCGCTGCCATCGCGAATCTGCCCGACGAAGCGCTGGGCCAGATTGATCGGCGCAACGGCATTGGTGAAGAACAATTGCCCCACCTCGGCCAACGTCGCGCCGCCCGGCGTCTGGACCTCCGGGCCCTTGACTCCGGCATTCACAAACAACAAGTCGAAGACTTCCCCCTTGAGTTGTTGGCTAAGGGCAATGACCGCTTGCTGATCGTCCATGTCGAGTTTTTCGATCCGCACCTTGCCCAGCGCTTGCAAGGCTTCGGCGCCCTGCGGGTTGCGCACGGTGGCGGTGACTTGCCAGCCGTCGGCCAGCAGGGTTTTCACCAGACCGAGGCCCAAGCCTCGGGAGGCACCGATGATGAGTGCGGTTTTTGCCTTGGACATGAATGGCTTCCTTGATGGATGAAAATCACGGATTTAATGGACAACGTTGACCGAGCCGATGTTGCAGTTCCTGACGCAAGACATCGAGTTCGGCGATGCGGGTTTCGATCAGGTTCAGTTTGTCTTGCAGCAGTTGGGTCACGGCATTGGCCGGGTCGGGCGCCTGCCACAGCGCAGCGACGCTGCTGCCGATCTCGCCGAGGGTAAAGCCCAGTCGCTGAGCGGTCTTGATGTACAGCACCAGTTGCACCATCTCCGCCGGATAGTCGCGATAACCATTGGCGCTGCGTTGCGCGGCGATCAACCCGCGCTGCTCGTAAAAGCGCAACGTGTCGCGGCTGACGGCGCTGGCCTGGGCCAATTCACCGATGCGCATCTTGATGTCTCGAGAGGGCTTGACCCTGGAGCATACTCCAGGCTTTAGCCTTGTTGCTCCCTGAATTTACGGAGCAAGACGGATGTGGACTTCAACGCAATATCGTCAAGTGGTGCGTGGCAGTGCGTGGTACGACCTGATCGTGACCGCTGCTTTTGTGACGCCGTGGAGTTTTGCGGCGTTGCATGGCGTGTTGTTGAGCCTGAGCCAAGCTTTCAATTTGCCTGGCGAGCTACCGCCGTTCGAGCCGATGCACATGCTGATGGCGAATTTGTTGGGTTCGATTGTGTGCGTGTGGGCCGTGCTGCGGATTCGTGATCCGCAGCAGGTGTTTGGGCGGTATGACGCGGTGGGGCGGTTTCTGTTTTCGGCTTGGCAGCTGTATGCCTTGCTCCACGGCGCCAGCTTATTGCTGGTTGTTTCCCTGGTCTTTGAATTGGCGTGGGGCGTTGTTCAAGTGTTGCCTGTTCGGGCGCCTTCGCGGGCAAGCCTCGCTCCTACAGGTTTTGTATAAGCCGTAAGAACGAAATGGATCCGTAGGAGCGAGGCTTGCCCGCGAAGAGGCCCGAACGGCCAACACCTAATGCCCGGCCTGCCACGGCTGCCCCAACGACACCGGCGCATACAACCGTGTGCGCACGGCATCCCGGGACAGCAGCACCAACACCACAATGGTCGCGACATACGGCAGCATCGCCAGCAGGCTCGACGGAATCGCCAGCCCCAACCCCTGCGCCACCAAATGCAGGATGCTGGCGAGACCGAACAGATACGCCCCGAGCAGCAATCGCCACACCCGCCAACTGGCAAATACCACCAGTGCCAGGGCAATCCAGCCGCGACCGGCACTCATGTTTTCCGCCCACATCGGCGTGTACGCCAGGGACAGATAAGCCCCGGCCAACCCCGCCATCGCCCCACCAAACAGCACCGCCAGCGTACGCACGCGCAACACCGGCAAGCCCATGGCACTGGCGGCATCCGGATTTTCTCCGACGGCCTGAATGATCAACCCGACGCGACTTTTCAGAATCACCCAGGCCACTAACGTGAACAGCGCGAACGACAGGTACACCAGCAAGTCCTGGGCAAACAGCATCCGCCCGATCAGCGGGATTTCACTCAACAACGGAATCGCCACCGGCTCGAAACCCGCCAATGGTTTGCCAACCCATGCTGCGCCGACAAAGGTCGACAGGCCCACGCCGAAGATCGTCAACGCCAACCCGGTCGCCACCTGATTGGCGTTGAACACCAGTGCCACCAAGGCAAACAGCGACGACAGCAGCATCCCGGCGAGCATCGCCAGCAACACGCCAAGCCAGAGGTTGCCGCTGTTCAGCGCGACGATGAAACCGATCACCGCGCCAAACAGCATCATGCCTTCCTGCCCCAGATTGAGGACGCCACTCTTCTCGCAGATCAGCTCGCCCAGCGCCACCAGCAACAACGGCGTACCGCAACGGACCATGGCGTAGAAAATATTGCTCAGCAGATCGATATCCATCACAAGGCTCCTGCGTGTACGGCGGTGGTTGGTGCACGGCGGGCCCAGCGCAGGTTCAAACGCGGTCGGTAGAGAATCAGCACGTCACTGGCCAGCAGGAAAAACAGCATCATCCCCTGGAACAATTGAGTGATCGCTTGCGGCAGGTTCATGCTCATCTGTGCGCTTTCGCCGCCGATGTACAGCAGCGCCATCAACAGGCTGGAAAACAGAATGCCGATGGGATTCAGCCGCCCGAGAAACGCCACGGTGATCGCCGCATAGCCGTAACCCGGTGAGACCTGCGGCACCAATTGACCGATCGGCCCAGTGACTTCGCAGACCCCGGCCAACCCCGCCAAACCGCCGCTGATCAACAACGCCAGCCAGATCAGCCGCTTCTCGCGAAAGCCGACGAAACCGGCGGCGCGCTTGTCCAGCCCGAGCACTTTGATCTGGAAGCCGACAAAGCTTTTCTGCAGCAATACCCACACCGCCACCAGCGCGAGCAGGGCGAAATACACACCGGCATGAACCCGGCCGTCCTCCATCAACAGCGGCAGTCGACTGGCATCGCCGAACATTGCCGACTCTGGAAAGTTGAACCCCGCCGGGTCCTTCAGCGGCCCGTGGACGCAGAACAGCAGCAGGTTCAGGGCGATGTAATTGAGCATGATGCTGGTGAGGATTTCATTGGCGTTGAAGCGCGTGCGCAACCATGCCGTCAACCCGGCCCACGCGGCGCCGGCCAAGGTGCCTGTGAGCAGGATCAACACCAGCGCCCAGCGGCTTTGCCAGCCAATGATGTTCACTGCCAACGCACTGCCGGCGAGGGCGCCGAGCAGCAACTGACCTTCGGCGCCGATGTTCCAGATCCGCGCCTGATACGCCACCGCCAGGCCCAATGCGCAGAGCAGAATCGGCAACGCTTTGACCAACAATTCGGAGACGCCGTACAAGTCGCTGATCGGTGCAATCAGCAACGTGTGCAAGGTCAGCAACGGATCGTGGCCCAGGGCGATAAACAGCAATGAGCCACAGCCCAGCGTCAACACGGCCGCCAGCAGGGGCGAGCACCACAACATCAGGCGTGATTGCTGGCCACGGGGTTCGAGAGAAAGCAGCATGTGAAACTCCGTTAAAGCGCTACGGGGGCAGGTGATTGAGGCGCGTCGAACTGGCCAGCCATCCAGCCGCCGACGTCGCTCAGATGGGTGTCGACGGTGGCCTGCAATGGCGACAGCCGACCGCCGCACAGGGCGCCGAGGCGATCGCAGATCTGGAACAGTTCGTCGAGGTCTTCGGAGATCACCAGGATCGCCGCGCCGGCATCGCGCAAGGCAATCAACGCCCGGTGAATGGTCGCGGCCGCTCCGACGTCCACGCCCCAGGTCGGGTGCGCGGCCACCAGTAATTCAGGTTGTTGAAGGATCTCCCGGCCGAGGATGAATTTTTGCAAGTTGCCGCCGGACAGACTGCGAGCAGGCGCCTGGGCATCAGGTGTCTTGACCCCGAAGCGGCGAATGATGTCTTCGGCCAGCGCTTCGACCTTGCCGCGCTGGATCAGCCCGTTGCTGACAAGCCCCTGTTGAAACGCAGTGAGCAGGGCGTTATCTGCCAGGCTCAGCTCCGGCACCGCGCCATGGCCCAGACGCTCGGCGGGGACGAACGCCAGGCCAAGTTTGCGTCGAGCATCCGGCCGCAGATGCGCCACCGGTTGCCCGCCGAAACTGATCGTTGCGCTGTCATCGCGGGGTAACCGTTCTTCGCCACTGAGCAAGGCCAGCAACTCATCCTGACCATTGCCGGCCACTCCGGCGACCCCCACGATTTCGCCGCTGCGCACGTCGAAATCAATGTCCTTCAGCGAGCAGCCGAACGGGTCCGGGTTGTGCCAGGACAACCCCGCCACATTCAAAAACGCATCAGCGCCCATGACCTTTGGATAGTCGGTGATCAGCTCGGCGGCTTCACCGACCATCAACTGCGCCAATTGCCGATCCGAGCACTGCGCCGGCACGCAATGCCCGGCCACCCGACCGCCGCGCAACACCGTAGCGCTGTGGCACAACGCGCGCACTTCGCCGAGCTTGTGGCTGATAAACAGAATGCTGCAGCCCTCGC
Organism: Pseudomonas sp. PDM24; assembly: GCF_019218905.1. Classification (NCBI taxonomy): domain Bacteria; kingdom Pseudomonadati; phylum Pseudomonadota; class Gammaproteobacteria; order Pseudomonadales; family Pseudomonadaceae; genus Pseudomonas; species Pseudomonas sp. PDM24. The sequence goes on from NZ_JAHUWR010000004.1 coordinate 564,435, forward strand.
TCGCCAGTCGGCGCAATGTGACAAACAGTTCGTCGGCTTCTTGCGGGGTCAGTACAGATGTCGGCTCATCGAGAATCAACAGGCGGATGTCTTGCATCAGGCAGCGAATGATTTCCACCCGCTGACGCTCGCCGATGGACAGGCTGTGGACAAGTCGCTCCGGTTCCAGCGCCATGCCGTAGCGTTGGGACACTTCACGAATCTTCGGCTCAAGCTGCTTCGGCGTACCCGCCGCAGCGCCCATGGCCAGCGCAATGTTCTGCGCCACGCTCAGGGTTTCGAACAGCGAGAAATGCTGGAACACCATGCCAATCCCGAGGCCGCGAGCCTGGGCCGGATTGCGCATGGTCACGCGCTGGCCCTGCCAGATCATTTCCCCTGAGTCGGCGTGAGTGACGCCGTAGATGATCTTCATCAGGGTACTTTTTCCCGCACCGTTTTCGCCGAGCAGGGCGTGAATTTCACCGGGCGCAATGCTCAAGTCGATGGCATCGTTGGCCAGGCAACCGGGGTAACGTTTGCTGATTCTGCGCAATTGCAGGCGGGGTATTTGATCGGGGATCGGCACGGGGTTGGACATGACAGGCTCAGGTCGACAGAAGTTATGCCTGGGGATAAAGCAATTTCCTGGCCATTGAGTCAGGAAATCGGCAAGGCCTTGCTGATTTTGGGTTGTGGGCGGTGTCTCGCCTTATTCCAACTCCGAATCAGGCACCACTTGAGGGCACGTTCTTTGATCAGGCTCTGGTTTTGCGCGCGGTGAATTGATCAAGAAACGACCAATACCCTGCAAGCTATGTCGGACATGGGGCTGCGCCAGCCATGAACGGGTTATCCACAGGTTGTTCCACAGTATTTGTGCGCAAGCCGAGCGGAGGGGCATAAGCACTGAGGGGCTTTCTTCTAATGGCGATAAACCGCTCTAACTGTTTGTTTTTACGTGGAATAAATGTTGCTGCTGGGGATTTGGATGAAAAATGAACAAAGCCCGCAAAGCCGCATGACAGAAGGGTTACAGGGGAATGTACTCAGGTTATCCACAGCCGGGTGCACAGCAGATGTGGGCAAGTATCGAGAATAAAGAAAACCGGGGTGCCCCAAAAGATCGCAGCCTTCGGCAGCTCCTACGGGATTGCATTCATTACGCAAGTACACGGTCGGCGTAGGAGCTGCCGAAGGCTGCGATCTTTTGATCTTTCTTTTATCGCTGCAACAAAATACGCCCGCGACTCAAATCCGCCAGCTGCATCTGCAAGGTCTCTATTTGCCCCTCGCCGATCGCCAATTGCAGTTCCACGCCATTGGCCGTGAAGATTTCCTCCACGACCAAACCGCCCAGTTCCGCCACCCGAAGTTTCACCAGCGCCAATTCACTAAATGCGCAGGCACAACTCACCGGCACCCGACTGATCAGCTCGACCTTCGGCGCCCCTTGCAGGCATTTGTTGGCACCGCCGCCATAGGCCCGGGCGAGGCCGCCAGTGCCCAGTTGAATGCCGCCATACCAACGGATCACCAACACCGCGACCTGATCGCAATCCTGAGCTTCGATCGCTGCGAGAATCGGCCGGCCAGCGGTGCCGCCGGGTTCGCCATCATCGTTGCTGCGATATTGATCGCCGAGTTTCCAGGCCCAGCAATTGTGCGAGGCGTTCAAATCACTGTGCTGCTCGATGAACGCTTGAGCATCCGCTGCGCTAGTGATTGGTCCGGCGAGGGCGATGAAGCGGCTTTTGCGAATCTCTTCGCGGTGTTCGCAAAAGCCGCTGAGGGTAAAAGGCATAGGTGTCTTAGATAGCAGGCGTCAGGCCGCAGCCTTTGAGAATGATGCGGATCAGGTTGTTGCCGGCGTCTTCCATGTCTTGCTTGGTCAACTTGGTGCGCCCGGTGACACGGCAGATCTGCGTGGCAAAATCGGCGTAATGCTGGGTGCTGCCCCACAGCAGGAAGATCAGGTGCACCGGGTCGACCGGGTCCATTTTGCCGGCATCGATCCACGTCTGAAACACCGCGGCCCGGCCCTGAAACCAGATGCGATAGTCCTGGTTGAAATGCGCGCTCAGGCATTCGCCGCCGCTGATGACCTCCATGGCGAAGACCCGCGAAGCTTGTGGCTGGCGTCGGGAGAATTCCATTTTTGCTCGAATGTATCGCGTCAATGCTTCTGCCGGATCATCCTCGACGGTCAGGGTATTGAAGGTGCTGTCCCAGAGTTCAAGGATGTTGCTCAGCACCGCCACATACAAACCGAGTTTGTTAGTGAAGTAGTAATGCAGGTTCGCTTTGGGCAACCCGGCCTTCTGCGCGATGGTGTTCATGCTGGTGCCTTTGAATCCGTGACGGGCGAACTCGTCTTCGGCGGCTTTGATGATGGTCTCTTCGTTCTTCTGACGAATGCGGCTGGCGGGTTTGCCGCCGTGGGCTGGGACTTCAAAGGTCATAGGCACTTCCGAACAGGTAAATGGGTGCAACCAGATGCGTTGATAGCGCACCCGCAGGTCGCAGACAAGTCCTGTTGCGATAAAACCTGAACACCATAATCCCTGTGGGAGCGGGCTTGCTCGCGAAGGCGGTGTGTCAGTTGCATTAATGTCGACTGATACTCCCTCTTCGCGAGCAAGCCCGCTCCCACAGGTTTCAGCGTGTTGCGGCCAGACTCTCCAAAAAACTCTCCAGCACCAAGTGGGGACGACGGCCCTTGCGTGTGACCGATGCCAGACTCAGGTCATAAAAACGTGCCTTGGGTTTCAGCGCACGCAATCGGCCCTGCTGCACCCAGAGGCTGGCGTAATGATCTGGCAGATAACCGATGTAGCGCCCGGTCAGAATCAGAAATGCCATGCCTTCGCGATCCGATGCACTGGCGGTGCAGTTGAGCGCCTGATAGTGGGCCTGAATCTCGGCAGGCAAACGGAAGGTCGGAGCGATGGCGTCCTGGCTATTGAGACGCTCATCGTCCAGTTGTTTGTCGTCGACATAAAATAACGGATGCCCGACTGCGCAATACAGCAGCGAACGTTCGCTGTAGAGCGGCTGATATTCCAGACCCGACAGCGCACTGGCCTGCGGCACTACGCCGACATGCAAGCGCCCGTCGAGCACGCCTTGTTCGACTTCATTGGGCGCGATCATGCGGATCTGGATCTGTACGTCCGGGCCGCGTTCCTTCAACTGCGCCAAGGCGTGGGTGATGCGCATGTGGGGCAGGGTGACCAGGTTGTCGGTCAGGCCAATGGTCAACTCACCGCGCAAATGTTGGTGGAGGCCGTTGACCTCGGTGCGGAAGCTTTCCAGCGCACTTAATAGCTGCAGCGCTGATTGGTAGACCTCGCGGCCCTCTTCGGTCAGGGAAAAACCGGCGCGACCGCGTTGGCACAGACGCAGGCCGAGGCGTTGCTCCAGATCGCTCATCTGCTGGCTGATCGCCGAGCGACCGATCCCCAGCACGGATTCCGCCGCAGAGAAGCCGCCGCATTCCACGACGCTGCGAAAAATCCGCAACAGGCGGATATCAAAGTCACTGACTTGCGCCAGTGGATCGGGACGACGGCTGCTCATGCTTTGTTTGCTCAAAGTTTAGTGGCTGGCTGACTGAAGGTTAGAAAAGTTGGATTTCACCGACTTTATCTCCGTGGCAATTTAGCTGCAAGAACGCTTTTCATCTCCACGCCGCTTATTGCCCTGCGAGGTTTTGCCCATGAACGTGCCTGAAAACGCCCCGACTTCCCTGGCCAGCCAGCTCAAGCTCGATGCTCACTGGATGCCCTACACCGCGAACCGCAATTTCCAGCGCGACCCGCGACTGATCGTGGCTGCCGAGGGCAGTTGGCTGACAGACGACAAGGGCCGCAAGGTCTACGATTCGCTCTCGGGTCTGTGGACCTGCGGCGCCGGACACACCCGCAAGGAAATTCAGGACGCGGTGGCCAAGCAGTTGGGTACCCTGGATTACTCGCCGGGCTTTCAGTACGGTCACCCGCTGTCGTTCCAGTTGGCCGAGAAAATCACCGATCTGACCCCGGGCAATCTGAATCACGTGTTCTTCACCGACTCGGGTTCCGAGTGCGCAGACACGGCGGTGAAAATGGTGCGCGCTTACTGGCGCCTGAAAGGCCAGGCCACCAAAACCAAAATGATCGGTCGAGCTCGTGGTTATCACGGCGTGAACATCGCCGGCACCAGCCTCGGTGGCGTGAACGGCAACCGCAAACTGTTCGGTCAGGCGATGATGGACGTCGATCACCTGCCGCACACTTTGCTGGCGAGCAATGCTTTCACTCGTGGCATGCCGGAGCAGGGTGGTATCGCGTTGGCGGATGAATTGCTCAAGTTGATCGAGCTGCATGATGCCTCGAACATCGCAGCGGTATTCGTCGAGCCATTGGCTGGTTCCGCTGGCGTGCTGGTTCCGCCGCAGGGTTACCTCAAGCGTTTGCGCGAGATCTGCGATCAGCACAACATCCTGCTGGTGTTTGACGAAGTGATCACCGGTTTTGGTCGTACAGGTTCGATGTTCGGTGCCGACAGCTTCGGCGTGACGCCGGACCTGATGTGCATTGCCAAGCAAGTCACCAACGGCGCGATCCCGATGGGCGCAGTGATTGCCAGCTCCGAGATCTATCAGACCTTCATGAACCAGGCGACGCCGGAATACGCGGTGGAGTTCCCGCACGGCTATACCTATTCCGCGCACCCGGTAGCTTGCGCTGCGGGCCTGGCGGCACTCGATCTGCTGCAAAAGGAAAACCTGGTGCAGAGCGTGGCGGAAGTGGCGCCGCATTTCGAAAATGCATTGCATGGTTTGAAGGGCTCGAAAAACGTCATCGACATTCGTAACTACGGGTTGGCCGGTGCCATCCAGATTGCGCCTCGCGACGGCGATGCCATCGTGCGTCCGTTCGAAGCCGGCATGGCTCTGTGGAAAGCCGGGTTCTACGTGCGCTTCGGCGGCGACACCCTGCAGTTCGGCCCAACCTTCAACAGCAAGCCGCAGGACCTTGATCGTCTGTTCGACGCGGTCGGCGAAGTGCTGAACAAGATCGACTGATTTTCCCCCTCTCTCTCTATATAGGCGTCCTTTCGCGGGCGCCTATGGACAACTTTCAGGAGCCCTGCATGAGCCTTATCCCGCATTTGATCAATGGCGAACTGGTGACCGAAGACGGTCGTACGGCCGACGTGTTCAACCCGTCCACCGGTCAGGCGATCCACAAACTGCCATTGGCCAGCCGTGAAACCATTCAAAAAGCCATCGACTCGGCTAAAGCTGCGTTCCCGGCCTGGCGTAATACTCCGCCGGCCAAGCGTGCCCAGGTGATGTTCCGCTTCAAGCAATTGCTGGAACAGAACGAAGCTCGCATTGCACAACTGATCAGCGAAGAACATGGCAAGACCCTGGAAGATGCCGCCGGTGAATTGAAGCGAGGGATCGAGAACGTCGAGTTCGCCTGCGCGGCACCGGAAATTCTCAAGGGTGAGTACAGCCGCAATGTTGGGCCGAACATTGATGCCTGGTCGGATTTCCAGCCATTGGGCGTGGTGGCCGGTATTACTCCGTTCAACTTCCCGGCCATGGTGCCGCTGTGGATGTATCCGCTGGCGATCGTCTGCGGCAACTGCTTTATCCTGAAACCGTCCGAGCGTGATCCAAGCTCGACGCTGCTGATTGCTCAGCTGCTGTTGGAGGCCGGCCTGCCGAAAGGCGTGCTGAGTGTGGTGCATGGCGACAAGGCTGCGGTGGATGCCTTGATTGAAGCGCCGGAAGTCAAAGCGCTGAGCTTTGTCGGTTCGACACCGATTGCCGAATACATTTACGCCGAAGGCACCAAGCGCGGCAAACGCGTCCAGGCGCTGGGCGGGGCGAAGAACCATGCGGTATTGATGCCGGATGCGGATCTGGATAACGCCGTCAGCGCACTGATGGGCGCGGCGTACGGTTCGTGCGGTGAGCGCTGCATGGCGATCTCGGTTGCTGTATGCGTCGGCGATCAAGTGGCCGATGCGTTGGTGGCCAAACTGGTACCGCAGGTCAAAGCGTTGAAAATCGGTGCCGGTACGACCTGTGGCCTGGATATGGGGCCGCTGGTTTCCGGTCAGGCTCGCGATAAAGTCAGTGGCTATATAGAAGACGGTGTTTCAGCAGGGGCGACCTTGGTGGTGGATGGTCGTGGTCTGAGCGTGGCCGGTCATGAGGAAGGTTTCTTCCTGGGCGGTTGCCTGTTCGATAACGTCACGCCAGAGATGCGCATCTATAAAGAAGAGATCTTCGGGCCGGTGCTGTGCGTCGTTCGGGTCAACAGCCTGGAAGAGGCGATGCAGCTGATCAACGATCACGAGTATGGCAATGGCACCTGTATCTTCACGCGTGATGGGGAAGCGGCGCGGTTGTTCTGCGATGAGATTGAAGTGGGCATGGTCGGCGTCAACGTGCCTTTGCCGGTGCCGGTGGCTTATCACAGCTTTGGCGGCTGGAAGCGTTCGCTGTTTGGCGATCTGCATGCGTATGGTCCGGATGGCGTGCGTTTCTACACTCGTCGCAAAGCTATTACCCAGCGCTGGCCGCAACGGGCGAGCCATGAGGCTTCGCAATTCGCATTCCCTAGTTTGTAAGTAGAAGGGAAGAAGGCCGGCCCCTAGGGGCCGGCCTTCGTGTTTTCGGGGCTTCTTTGCCTTATATGACAGAATTGTGAAATCAGGGGTTGACGGCAGATTCTGGACGTCTATAATTCGCCCCACTTCCGGCGCAGTCGAAACGGAAAACTCCTTGGTAAACAAAGAGTTACGCAGTTTTCGACAGCGGTTATGCTTCAGTTCATCGAAGCCAGAAGGAGTTGAAAGAGCGGTGTTGTTTGGCTCTTTTGACGGTTCGATCTTCTCGGTCGAAAGCGGAGAAAAAGAGGTGTTGACAGCAGCGAGTAACGCTGTAGAATT
>NZ_JAHUWR010000005.1:0-532729 GCF_019218905.1 Pseudomonas sp. PDM24
CTCCACAAGCACCCACACGAATTGCTTGATTCAGTTGTTAAAGAGCGGTTGGTTAAGATCTTTCGTCTCAACCGAGGCGCGCATTCTACAGCAGCCTCTGTTACTGTCAAGCGGTTATTTTCAGAAGCTTTCAAAGTTTCGCTTGGGAATCTTCAACAACTTCAACCACTTGCGCTTCCGATCTCTCGTTAGCGGGAGGCGAATTCTACAGCGTTACTCGCTGCTGTCAACACCTCTTTTTCTCCACTTTCGACCGAGATGATCGAACCGCCAAAAGAGCCAAACAACACCGCTCTTTCAACTCCTTCTGGCTTCGATGAACTGAAGCGCAACCGCTGCCGAAAACTGCGTAACTCTTTGTTTGCCAAGGAGTTTTCCGTTTCGACTGCGCCGGAAGTGGGGCGAATTATAGACCTCCAGAATCTGCCGTCAAGCCCTGATTTGGTTTTTCTATCAGGATGTTCAAAAACCCTGCTTATATATAGACGCGCCCGCAACGAATGCGCAGTATATTGCCCAACACATACAACAATACTCTCGCTTGCCACTTCGGACGATGCCACGCAATGAATGACCACCCCCGCAGCCTTGCCTCGACCCTGTTCTCGGTTGGCCTGCTCTTGATAGCCATGGCATCAATCCAGTCCGGAGCCTCCCTGGCCAAAAGCATGTTCCCGGTTATCGGTGCTCAAGGAACGACCACCCTGCGACTGATCTTTGCCAGTGTGATCATGCTGCTGATATTGCGCCCATGGCGAGCGAAGCTCACTGCGAAATCCCTGCGCACCGTTATCGTCTACGGGATGGCGTTGGGCGGCATGAACTTCCTCTTCTATATGTCCTTGCGCACTGTCCCCCTGGGTATCGCCGTAGCCCTGGAGTTCACCGGCCCATTGGCAGTCGCTATTTACGCCTCACGTCGAGCGATCGACTTTTTATGGATCGCTCTGGCAGCCCTGGGTTTACTGTTATTGATTCCGACAGGCGCCACGAGCGCGGGCATCGATCTGGTCGGCGCAGGTTATGCCCTCGGTGCTGGTGTCTGCTGGGCGCTGTACATTCTGTTCGGCCAGAAGGCTGGCGCTGATAATGGGGTGCAGACCGCTGCGTTGGGCGTGATGATTGCCGCCCTGTTCGTAGCGCCCATCGGCATTGTCCACGCTGGCGCTGCGCTACTGACACCCTCGTTGATTCCCGTGGCCATCGGGGTCGCCATTTTGTCCACCGCCCTGCCCTACACCCTGGAGATGGTCGCCCTCACACGGATACCAGCCCGGACCTTCGGTACATTGATGAGCATCGAACCCGCGATCGGTGCGCTGTCCGGCCTGTTGTTTCTCCAGGAATACCTTTCCCTGTCACAGTGGTTGGCTATCCTGTGCATCATTCTGGCTTCCGTCGGCGCGACCATGACCATGGGGAGTAGCGCCAAGCCTGTGGTCGCAGCAGATTGAAACAAGATTGACGAAGGTCTGGTATTTGCCGCTCAATTAGGCCATGTTTGGGCTACGTAACTCAGTGTCAGACATGGATTTTTTCAGATAGGGACATCAGAACGCTTCAAGCAAAAGCGAATGCAGGCAGACCCAGGCACAGATCCGGGGCCGCTATTAAGGACAGCAATGAAACGAATTTTGATACTGATCGCCGTACTTGCAATTGCGGGCTGCGCAGCGACCTCGAAACCCCAGACGAAACACGGCAAGAAAGGACTGCATATCAATTGTTCGGGGCTCTCGTCCTCGTGGGACAAGTGCTACACCAGCGCCGCCAATTCGTGCGCGCCCAAGGGTTACAAGGTCATCGCCAAGTCAGGGGATGCGGTGGAAGAACCCGGTGACTATCCCTTTGGCCTCAATCCTGCCGGCTATACCAGCCGCAGCATGATCGTCATCTGCAAGTAACCCTCCCCGCCTATCGGGCTTGCATAGCCCGATAGGCGCTTCGCTCCGATGCTGCTAACGTTTGTCAGTCAATGACCGTTCAGCAAAGGGCGATATCCATGACCACCGCTATCAATAACAAGAAGATCGTACTGGTCGTCGGCGCGGGCGATGCCACCGGCGGCGCCATCGCCAAACGTTTTGCCCGTGAAGGGTATATCGCCTGCGTCACACGTCGCAGCGCAGACAAACTCCAGCCATTGGTAGAGTCCATCACCGCCAGTGGCGGCGAGGCCCACGGTTTTGCCTGTGATGCGCGTAATGAAGAAGACGTGATAGCGCTCATCGAGCAGATCGAAACCGAGCTCGGCCCCATCGAAGCGTTCGTCTTCAATATCGGCGCCAATGTGCCGTGCAGCATCCTCGAAGAAACCGCCCGCAAGTATTTCAAGATTTGGGAAATGGCCTGTTTCTCAGGGTTTCTCAACGCCCGTGAAGTGGCCAAGCGCATGGTCACCCGCCAACGGGGCACGATCCTGTTCACCGGCGCCACTGCTGGCTTGCGCGGCGCCGCGGGTTTCGCCGCCTTCGCCGGGGCGAAGCACGGGATTCGCGCCTTGGCGCAAAGCATGGCCCGCGAACTGGGACCGATGAACATCCACGTCGCCCACGTCGTAGTGGATGGCGCCATCGATACCGATTTTATCCGCGATAACTTTCCGGAAAAATACGCGACCAAGGATCAGGACGGCATCCTCAATCCCGAGCACATCGCCGACAACTATTGGTACCTGCACAGCCAGCCACGGGACGCCTGGACCTTCGAGCTGGATCTGCGCCCCTGGAACGAACGCTGGTAAGCCCTCCCCTACAACAATAAGAAGAGCACATCGACCATGAGCAAAACCGTGGAGTTCTTTTTCGACCTCGGCAGCCCCGCCACTTACCTGGCCCATACCCAACTGCCAAAGATCTGCAAACAGACCGATAGTCAGCTGATCTACAGACCGATGCTGCTGGGTGGCGTCTTCAAAGCTACTGGCAATGCTTCCCCCATCAACGTACCGGCCAAGGGTCGCTACATGTTTCAGGACCTGGACCGCTATGCCAAACGTTATGGCGTACAGCTGAAGTTCAACCCGAACTTCCCGATCAATACCCTGATGCTGATGCGCGCTGTCACAGGTATGCAACTACGCCACCCCGAACGCTTTCAGGCATTTATCGATTGCCTGTTTCACGCCCTTTGGGTTGAGGGATGCAGCCTCGATGATCCTGCGACTGTTGCCGCCGTGCTGACGCAAAACGGTTTCGATCCAAACGAGGTGCTGGCAATGACCGCCGATGAAACCGTCAAAGCCGCCCTCAAGGAAAACACTGAGGAAGCGGTGCAACGCGGTGTATTCGGTGCACCGAGCATGTTTATAGGTGATCAGTTGTTCTTCGGCCAGGATCGGCTGGACTTCGTCCTTGAAGCCCTACTTAAGCAATAACAAGCGCCTGCCTATGACCTGAGCCAGGCGCTGGAAACAGCGCCTGGACTCAAACCGCTCAAATAGCCGCGGTTCGGGTGTTCAACCATTCGAGGGCCGCACCGTTGAGCAACGGGCTCAGGCGTTCACGCACCTCGGCGTGATAACCGTTGAACCACTGCTTTTCGTCTTCAGTCAGCAGCGACGGTTCCAGGCAACGGGTGTCGATCGGGCACAGAGTCAGGGTTTCGAATTTCAGGAACTCCCCGAATTCGCTCTTGCCTGCTTCACGATTCAATACCAGGTTCTCGATCCGCACACCCCAGCGGCCCGGACGGTAAGTGCCCGGTTCGATGGAGGTGATCATGCCTGGCTGCATCGCTGTTTGCGGTGCCGCCGCGGCCTGATAGGCGATGACTTGCGGACCTTCGTGAACATTGAGGAAATAGCCGACGCCGTGACCGGTGCCGTGGCCGTAGTCGACGCTTTCCGCCCAGATCGGCGCGCGGGCAATAGCGTCCAGCAACGGCGACAGAATACCTCGTGGAAACTGTGCACGGGAGAGCGCAATCACGCCTTTGAGTACGCGGGTGCAATCGCGCTTCTGCTCGTCAGTCGGCGTACCCACCGGCACCATTCGGGTGATGTCGGTGGTACCGCCCAGGTATTGGCCGCCGGAGTCGATCAGCAACAGGCCGTCACCCTCGATCACCGCGTGTTCTTCTTCGGTGGCGTGGTAGTGCGGCATCGCTCCGTTGGCGTTAAACGCGGCAATGGTGTTGAAGCTCAGCGAGACATAATCCGGACGTCGGGTACGCGCCGCGGTCAGGTGTTCGTCGATGGTCAGTTCGGTGATGCGCTCACGCCCCCAAGCCGCTTCCAGCCAGGCGAAGAATTCGCACAGCGCCGCGCCATCCTGCTCCATGGCTCGACGAATGTGTTCGGCATCGGCCAGGCTTTTCTGCGACTTGGCCAGAGTGGTCGGGTTCAGGCCTTCGAGCAGTTTCACGCCGCTGTTCAGGTTATCCAGCAGACCGGCCGTGACCCGCGCCGGATCGACTTGCAGGCTCTCGCCGCTCGGCACGGCGCGCAAGGCGTCGGTTACTTCGCTGTAATCGCGCAGGGTCACGCCGTCCTGTTCGAGAATGGCGCGCAGCTCGGCGCTCACTTTGCTCAGGGCGACGAACAAGGTGGCCTGCCGCTGGCTGATCAGGGCGAAGGACACGAACACCGGATTGAACGACACGTCGCCGCCGCGCAGGTTGAACAACCAGGCGATGTCATCGAGGGTGGCGATGAAGTGCCAGTCGGCACCGCGCTCTTTCAGCACCTCACGCAGTTTGGCGAGTTTTTCGCCACGGCTGACCGTTGCCTGAGGCGGCAAGTGTTGATAGATCGGCTCATTCGGCAGACTTGGACGATCACTCCAGACTTCATTCAGCAGATCGATGTCGGTGCGCAGACGTGCGCCGCGTTCTTCGAGTTTGCTGCTCAAAGTACGCGCGGAGGCCATGGCCATCACCGCGCCATCGACTGCAACGACACCGCCTTCAGGGGTTTGCTCGGCCAGCCAATCGAGCGGGCCGGGTTGACCCGGTTGCAGCTTGACCAGCTCGATGCCGCTGCCCTTGAGCTCCTTGCTCGCTTGTTCCCAATAGCGGCTGTCGGCCCAGACGCCGGCAAAATCCGGCGTAACGATCAGCGTGCCCACCGAGCCATGAAAACCCGACAACCACTGCCGTCCCTGCCAATAGCCCGGCAGGTATTCCGACAGGTGCGGGTCGGCTGACGGCACCAGCAGCGCATGAATACCCTCCCGGCTCATCAACTCACGGGTTTGCGCCAGGCGCTGGGGTACCAATCCATTGGTCAAAGGCTGTGTACTCATCGTGTCTCCTGCTAACCACTCATCATTATTATTCGGTGCCGATCGGAGCCGGCGCTTAAGGACCTGTCGCCCAGAATGCCGGAGCACTGGCGCAAATTGCTTTAATCAGGTGTACCGCTTGATCGATATCCTGCTCGGTGGTGAAACGCCCCAGGCTCAAGCGAATGGTGCGACTGGCCGAGCGTGCGTCATGCCCCAGGGCCAGAAGCACATGGGACGGCGCATTGCTGGCAGAATTACAGGCCGAGGTCGCGGAAAACGCGATCGAGGTGCTCAACGCCGCGGAACTGAACTCGCCTTCGTTGAAAGTCAGGCTCAAGGTATGGGGAATGCGCTGGGTCGAACTGCCATTGAGACGCACGCCGGGGATGCTCAGCAGCGGTTCAAGCAAGCGTTCACGCAGATGCGCGATGGTGGCTTTCTCTTCATCGAACAATTGCGCCGCCAACGCGAAGGCTGCACCCATTGCGGCAATCTGGTGCGTCGCCAGCGTGCCGGAGCGCAACCCGCCCTCATGACCGCCGCCGTGGATCTGCGCCTGCAGACGCAGCTGCGCACGAGGGCCGACATACAGCGCGCCGATGCCTTTTGGACCGTAGACCTTGTGCGCCGAGAACGACATCAAATCCACCGGCCACCGGGCCAGATCGATCGCCACTTTGCCCGCGCCCTGAGCCGCATCAACGTGGAATAACGCATCGCGATCACGCACCACCTGGCCGATGGCCGGGATGTCATTGACGGTGCCCAGTTCGTTATTGACCAGCATCAACGACACCAGAAAGGTGTCCTCACGCATTGCTTCGCTGACCGCTTGTGGAGTAATCAGGCCATCGGCATCGGGCACCAGATATGTCACCGCAACGCCTGCGTCCTGCAACTGTTTTGCAGTGTCGAGAATCGCTTTGTGTTCGATCTGGCTGGTGATGATGTGGCCGCCGGAAACACCGCGGGCCTGGGCCACGCCCTTGAGGGCAAGGTTGTTGGATTCGGTGGCGCCGGAGGTCCAGACGATCTGTTCCGCCTGGGCGCCCACCAATTCGGCCACCTGGCGCCGTGCTTGCTCGACCGATTGCCGGGCCTGTTGGCCGAAGGCGTGGGAACTGGACGCAGGATTGCCGAAGTTACCGGTGAAACCCAGACACTCGACCATGACCTTGATGACCCGCTCATCCACCGGCGTGGTGGCGGCGTAGTCGAAATACAACGGACGTTTATTCATAAAAGACTCGCAGAGCGTGTTCCGGGATCAGGAAGCTCGTCACTGGAAATGTCAAAGCGCCGCCTCATGAGCGACGCCGAATTTTCAGAACGACAGCAATACCTGATCGGAGGCCATTAAAGAAGAACAACTTCATTTAAAAGTGCGTAGGAACGCTCCTGAAGTCGAGCTTAACAGGCATCGGGCCACCGGATGAAGCAATGCGTCAGCTAAAACTGTCGAGCAATAAAGGATACAGCGAAGCCACCAACAGTAAGGCCATACCCCAGTTGAACAGCCGCAACCAGCGGCGATCGCGCAGCACATTGCGCAGCAGCGTGCCGCAACCGGCCCACACCCCAACGCTTGGCAGGTTGATCAAGGCGAAGACCGCGGCAATCACAATCACATTGGTGAAATAGCCCTGCATCGGCGTGTAGGTGCTGATGGCACCGATGGCCATGATCCAAGCCTTGGGGTTGACCCATTGAAACGCTGCCGCCCCCAAATAACTGATCGGCCTGCCCTCACCCTGTTCACCCTCGGCTACCGGCCCGGAATGAGCAATCTTCCACGCCAGGTACAGCAAATACGCCGCGCCGACATAGCGCAACACGGTGTAAAGCATTGGATAGGTTTGAAACACCGTGCCCAGGCCGAAACCGACAGCGACCACCAGGACGAAGAAGCCACAAGTGATGCCCAGCATGTGGGGAATGGTGCGCTGAAAGCCGAAATTCACGCCAGAGGCCAGCAACATGGTGTTGTTCGGACCGGGGGTGATCGAGGTGACAAGGGCAAACAGGGCAAAGCCCAGCAGCAGGTCGAGCGAGAGTGTCATGGGTGGCAGTCCATCAGGGTCAGGTATTGACCCTATCGCACGCCTTGAGGGAAACCCATGGACAGTTGCGTGAAAGTTCGAGCAGTACAGTTGTCACTCAGCTTTGGCGGCCGTGCAGCTGTACTGCGCGTTCGGCGTTCATCTCGCCTTGTTTGTCGAAACTGAACGATTTTGCCGGCTGGCCGAGCAATTCGGCTTTCTTCGCATGGTACTCGTCGAAGGACAAGCCACGACGATTCAGCGCCTCCAGCGCCAGTTCCCGGGTTTCTTCAGCGGTGTAGGGCCTCAATTCCGGTGAAACATGGCTGGCACATCCGGCGAGAACGGAGATGGCGAGCAGCAAGAAAGTGGCGAGCAGAGATTTCATTTCGGGCGTCCGCAGATCTGTGTTTTGGTCAATGAACACAGGCTACCCGTGCCGCTCGAAGGGTAGAAATCAACGCTCTCGATAGTGGGTATCGGATCAAAAGATCGCAGCCTTCGGCAACTGCTCGTCGGGCACTCGGTTGCGGGAAAAGGGCTGACCTATAGTTATTCGACCGGAAATCGGCGAAGGAACACCTTAACCCCACAACAAAAGGAGAACCGTCATGAGCGTAAAACCTATTCCAGAGGGTTATCACAGCATCACCCCTTATCTAGGCATTCAGAAAGCTGCCGAAGCCATCGACTTCTACAAGAAGGCCTTTGGCGCCACCGAAGTCATGCGCCTGGCCATGCCCGATGGCGGCATCGGGCACGCTGAGCTGCGTATTGGTGACTGCCCGATCATGCTTGGCACACCCTGCGACCAGGGCCCATTGAGCAACCCGGACAAGTCGCCGTCCGTGGGGCTGCATCTGTATGTGAACGATGTGGACAAGTCCTTTAAACAGGCCATCGATGCCGGTGCCACGCAGGTGTCCGAGGTCAAGGATCAGTTTTATGGCGACCGTTCGGGGACTTTGAAAGATCCCTACGGGCATCTATGGTTTCTGGCCACGCGCAAGGAGGATCTGACTCAGGAGCAGATCGAACAGCGGGCGAAGGAGATGTTTAAGCAGGGTTGAGTTTTCCAGTGAATGTTCGGGCCTCTTCGCGAGCAAGCCCGCTCCCACAGTTGATCGGCTGCGTACACATAATGTGTGTTCGACACCAATCCAATGTGGGAGCGGGCTTGCTCGCGAAGAGGCCATCACCTTCAACATCCAATTTGACTGTCAGACCTTTTCGCAAATAAACCCGCCCCCCGTCCAGCCAGCAACACGAAACATTTACTTTCATATCCCCTTTCGGGATTTCCGATGCTCATACGTCTTATTTAGATGCAGTCGGTCGCGTAGGCAAAAGCCACGGCCGGACTTTTCATGGACCGCACCGCTGGGAAGCCCACAGCAGTAGTCCTCTCATCGAAACAAGACCTTTAATCATGTCGAAGAAATCCCGCTCAAAACTCTGGTTTCTGGTCCATAGCTGGCTGGCGCTGCCCATCTGGTTTTTTGTATTGATCGTCTGTGTGACCGGCACGCTGGCGGTGGTCAGTCAGGAAATCGTCTGGCTGGCCAACCCGCAAATGCGCGCCAGCGCGCCTTCAGACGACGCGCCGCTGCTCAACTATGACCAGATTGTCGCCGCCATCAAACAGGCCGAACCCCAGACGCTGGTCCAGGGCATCAGTCGCCCCGACGAGTCGCATTTCGCCCTCGACGTGGACGTCAGTTACCCGGACGGCCGCTCGGTGACGGTCTATGTGAACCCCTATAGCGGGGTGATTCAGGGCACCGCTCCACAATTCAATTTCAAGGCATTCACCCGCGCACTGCATGGCTGGTGGCTGGTGCCGTTCACCAACGGCTACAGCTGGGGCTGGTATCTGGTGTCGTTCCTCGGGCTGCCGATGCTGGCGTCGCTGGTGACCGGGTTGGTGGTCTACAAACGGTTCTGGAAAGGCTTCTTTCGACCGACCCTGCGCATTCGCCATGGCGCGCGGATTTTCTGGGGCGACTTTCATCGGCTCAGCGGCATCTGGTCGATCTGGTTCATTGCGGTGATCTCGATCACCGGTGTCTGGTTCCTGATCAAGGCGATTCTGTTCGACAACCAGATTTCGATTACCACGGAACCGGTGGTGTCGGTCGTCTCGCGTGAAAGCGTGCCGTTGACCACCACCGGCAAGCCGGCCCCGATGATCAGCCTGGAACAGGCGATCAAGGTCGCTCAGGAGCAAATCCCTGGACTTGACGCCAGTTTCGTCACCCTGCCGAGCAACGCTTACAGCCATCTGTCCGTGGGCGGTCGTAGCTGGTATCCCCTGATGTACCAGACGGCCGAGGTCAACCCGTACAACGGCGATATTGCCAGCACACGGCTGCTGTCCGATCGCTCCAGCCTGGAATTCGTGACCGAGTCGATGCGTCCGTTGCACACCGGTGACTTTGGCGGGATCTGGATCAAGCTGATCTGGTTCTTCTTCGGTTTGCTGCTGAGCATGATGGTGCTCAGCGGCTTGCTGATCTGGACCAAACGCACCGCCCTGGCCACCGCCAATGCGTTCAAGCGCAGCAACAAGGCGCCGCGCCCGGTGTCGAGACCGCAAACGGTCATGAACCGCCAGACTCCGGAGGGCAACCTGTGAGCAAGACGATCACTGCACCGCAGCCTTCGCGTGCGAGCCTTCTTTGGCGCAAATGGCGCTTCCACATCAACATTTTCTTGCTGCTGATCCCTTTGGGCTTCATGCCCAAATACTTTGCCGACGCCTCGCTGTTTCGCGGTGACAGCGGACTGGGGGAGCGGGAAATCGGCGAAATCCAGGTCGGCCCCTGGAGCCTGCAACTGGCCGAACTGCGCAACGAAGCGCCCCTGTTGACCGGCCCCGCCGGCTACATGAAAGGCTTCAACGCAGCGCTGTGCGAACGCTGTCGCGATCAGGTCAAGGCGACTTACCTGCGCATCGGCAAACCCCGCAGCCTGCGCGCGGCCGGTGCGATTTTCTTCGGTACGCCGTACCGCATGGGCGCAATGCTGCCGGTACCCGAAAAGACCAAAACCGACGCCGAGCTGTGGATCACCATGGAAGGCTGGGACGGCGCCATGCATCAAGCGTCCATCCCCCTGAGCCAGGCATCCCCGGCCACCCTCGCCTGGCTGAACAAACAAGGAGGCAAACCATGATCAACGCTTTTCGCCCTCTGCACGCCGTTTTACTGGTGCTCTGCGCCGCCTTCAGCACCAGCGCCCAGGCTCACAACCCGATGTGCGAATGCAAGGCCATCGATGCAGAACAGATCCAGTGCACCGGCGGTTTCTCCGACGGCAGCGGCGCGCCGGGCGTGACCCTGGACGTGATCGGCTACGACGAAACCATTCTGGTGCCGGGCAAACTCGGCGCCGATTCGACCCTGACGTTCAAGAAGCCCGGCGCTGAATTCTATGTGCTGTTCGACGCCGGTCCCGGCCATGTCGTCGAGATCGACCAAGCGGACATCCAGGCCCCATGACGACACCAACCACACACATCGTCCGCCCGGCCGGCGCCGGCCATGAAACCCTCTATGTGTTGCTGCTGTGCCTGATGATCCTGGCGGTTGCCGGCTCCGTGGTCGCCTGGCGCGGCGAGGCTCAGGAAGTGAGCAGCGTTGGCAGCCATCAACTGGATGCCCGTCGTGATCTGAGCGCCTCCGAGCAAGGTATTTACGCCGACCTGCGGGTCACGCTGGATGAAATTCATCTGTTGCGTCAGGAACAGCAAACATTGCCCACACCTTCCACCCTCGCCGATGAAGGTTTTGCGCCGTTTGCCCAGGACGCCAGTTCCGTCAGCCGCGGTGGCCATGCCTGGCAGTTGCTGGACACCAAGGCCTACTTCGGCCAGAGCCAGGTCCCAACCGTGGCCGGTTCGTTTCTGATGCGCTTGACCGCTGAAGACGACACCGCGCCGGACATCTGGCTCAACCGCGGCAGCGCCCTCCCCGTTCCGAACGATCTCACCGATGCTGCGCTCAACGGCGCCGGCTGGCAGCAGATCGTCGCGCAATTCGATGCCGGCGTCACCCGCCAGCATCGGCATTGAACCCTAGCCTTCACCCGAGAGAAGACCGCTTTCCCATGCCTAGTTCATCTCAACGTCAGTCCTTTTTTCGTCTGCTGATGGTCGGCCTGTTTGCCTGTTTGCTGACACCTCTGGCCATTGCCGACGAAGCCAAGCGCCTGCGCATCGGTATCACCCTGCACCCTTATTACAGTTACGTGGCCAACATCGTCGGCGACAAGGCCGAAGTGGTGCCGTTGATCCAGGCCGGTTTCAACCCCCATGCCTACGAGCCGCGGGCCGAAGACATCAAACGCATCAGCGGGCTGGACGTGATCGTGCTCAACGGCGTGGGCCATGACGACTTCGCCGACCGCATGATCGCCGCCAGCGAAACCCCGAACATCAAGGTGATCGAAGCCAACGAAAACGTGCCTCTGCTGGCCGCCACCGGCGTTGCTGCCCGGGGTGCCGGCAAGGTGGTCAACCCGCACACATTCCTGTCGATCAGCGCTTCCATTGCCCAGGTCAACAACATCGCCCGGGAACTGGGCAAGCTCGACCCGGCCAATGCCAAAACCTATACACAAAACGCTCGCGCCTACGGCAAACGCCTGCGGCAGATGCGCGCCGACGCCCTGGCAAAACTGACCCAGGCGCCGAACGCCGAGTTGCGCGTGGCCACCGTCCATGCTGCCTACGACTATCTGCTGCGCGAGTTTGGCCTGGAAGTGACCGCCGTGGTCGAGCCGGCCCACGGTATCGAACCGAGCCCCAGCCAGCTGAAAAAGACCATCGATCAGCTGCGGGAGCTGGACGTGAAAGTGATCTTCTCGGAGATGGATTTTCCGTCCACCTACGTCGAGACCATTCAGCGTGAGTCCGGGGTGAAGCTGTATCCGCTGTCGCACATTTCCTATGGCGAATACACCGCCGACAAGTACGAAAAAGAAATGACCGGCAACCTCAATACCGTGGTCCGCGCGATTCAGGAGTCCGGCGCATGACGGCTCAAGAAACCATCACTGAATCCCCTGTGGGAGCGGGCTTGCTCGCGAAGAGGGAGTATCCGTCGACATCAATGTTGACTGACCCAGCGCTTTCGCGAGCAAGCCCGCTCCCACAGGTTTCGGGGCCGACCCTGGATTTCGCCGAGGTCAGCCTCACGCTGGGTCGCACGACGATCCTCGACAAGGTGACCTTTCAAGTCCGGCCCGGCAGCGTGCACGCACTGGTCGGCCCCAACGGTGGCGGCAAGAGCTCGCTGATCAAGACCCTGCTCGGGCAGATGCCGCATCAGGGTCGCTTGAGCCTGCAATGGCCTGGCGAACCGGGGACCATCGGCTACGTGCCCCAGGCGCTGGAATTCGATCGCGGTTTACCGATGACCGTCGATGACTTCATGGCCGCGATGTGCCAGCGGCGCCCGGCGTTTCTCGGGTTGAGTAAACACTACGCAGCGGCCATCGGCGAAGCACTGGAACGGGTCGGCATGCAGGACAAACGCAAGCGGCGCATGGGCGCATTGTCCGGCGGTGAGCGCCAGCGCGTTTTGTTGGCCCAAGGGCTGATTCCGGCGCCGCAATTGCTGGTACTCGATGAGCCAATGTCGGCCCTCGATGAGGCCGGCATTCAGGTGTTCGAACGGTTGCTGGGCGACTGGCGCCAAAGCGGCATCACCGTGCTGTGGATCGAGCATGATCTGGAAGCGGTCGGGCGACTGGCGGACCGGGTCACCGGGCTCAATCGCCGGGTGCTGTTCGATGCCACGCCGAAACAGGCACTGACTCCGGAGCGACTGCTGACCTTGTTCTCGACCCATCCCCGGAGCACTGCCTGATGAGTTACGAAGCCTTTCGTTTGATGGTCCAGGGCTGGGCCTCGTCGGGTTACCTGCCGGAAGCGCTGGCCTATGGATTTGTGGTCAACGCGCTGCTCGCCGGGCTGTTGATCGGCCCGGTGTTGGGTGGCTTGGGTACGCTGGTGGTGGTCAAGCGTTTCGCGTTTTTCTCCGAAGCGGTGGGCCATGCGGCGCTGACCGGTGTGGCCATCGGCATTCTGCTCGGCGAGCCCTACACCGGGCCTTATGGCAGCCTGTTCGGTTACTGCCTGCTGTTCGGCATTTTGCTCAACTATTTACGCAACCGTACGGGGCTGGCGCCGGATACTTTGATCGGTGTGTTCCTTTCTGTGTCGTTGGCGTTGGGCGCCAGCCTGTTATTGATTCTGGCGGGCAAGATCAATGTGCACATCCTGGAAAACGTGCTGTTCGGTTCAGTGCTGACAGTCAACGGCAATGACCTGCTGGTGTTGGCCATTGTTGGTTCGCTGGTGATGGCGCTGGCCCTGCCGTTGTACAACCGCATCATGCTCGCCAGTTTCAATCCGCAACTGGCGGCGGTACGCGGTGTGGCGGTGAAGACTCTGGATTATCTGTTCGTGATTCTGGTGACCCTGATCACGGTGGCGGCGGTGAAAGTCATCGGGGCGATTCTGGTCGGCGCACTGTTGGTGATTCCTGCGGCGGCCGCGCGATTGCTCAGTCAGTCGTTGAAGGGTTTTTTCTGGTGTTCGGTGCTGATCGCCACGGTCAGCACGTTGTGCGGAATTCTCGCGCCGATTGTCTTTGACCTGCCTGTCCCGTCCGGTGCCGCGATCATTCTGGTGGCCGGTATCGCCTTCGCCCTGGCCGCGATTGCTCGTGGCATCGTTCCAAGTCTGAAAGGGAACCTCGGATAAATGTCTTTTTCTCTGCGTCAATTGACCCTGGCGCTGACCTTGTGTGGGCCAGCCTCGTTCAACGCATCCGCCACCGATACCTTCGAACCGATGCGTCTGCTGGCCAATCACGGTGTCGGTAACACCGCGCTCTTCGCCTCGACTTCAACGCACAAAGTGCTGGTGCTGGCGGCGTTGCCTGTGACCTACGGTCTGGGTGCCCTGCTGCTGGAGGGCACCGATGTCAGCCTTGAGCGCGCCGCGCCGGCCAACCTGCCCGGCAGTCGGCAGGCCGCTTATTTCACCGGCCGTGGCGCTCAAGCGCTCAATAAGCTGGCGATCGACGCCGATGCGGTCATCGGCCTGCGTTCGCTATGGCCGGATGATCCGCTGTACCCGAACGCCCGTCGCAGCAATATCCGCATCATTGAAATCGACGCCGCCCGCCCGGTGGATGGCGCCCTGCCCGGCATCGCCGTACAGCCTGGCAGCAAGATCGACGGCTTGAACAGTCAGCCTTGGTTGGCCAGCAACAACATGGGCCGGATGGCGGATGTCATGGCGGCAGACCTGGTGCGCCTGGCGCCAGCGGCCAAACCGAAGATAGACGCCAACCTGGCAGCACTCAAACAGCGCCTGCTCAAGCTCAGCGCTGACAGCGAATCACGCTTGGCCAATGCCGACAACTTGAGTGTGATGAGCCTGAGCGATCATTTCGGCTACCTGATCGGCGGCCTTAACCTGGAGCTGATCGGCCTGGATGCACGGCCGGATGCCGAGTGGACGCCGGAGGCGCTCAAACAACTGGGTGCGACGCTCAAAGACAATGACGTGGCGGTGGTATTGCATCATCGCCAGCCGCCGGACGCGGTGAAAGCGTTGATTGCCGAGACGGGTAGTCGGTTGGTGGTGTTGAGTGTCGATGCGGCGGATCCGGTGGCCGAATTGGAAGGGAATGTGGGTTTGGTGATTAAAGGGTTGGACGGCGCGTAACGTCAGTTGCACCGTGTAATCGTTCTTCGCGAGCAAGCCCGCTCCCACATTTGATCGGTGGTGATCGTAAATTCTGTGATCGACACAAATCCACTGTGGGAGCGGGCTTGCTCGCGAAGGCGGCCTGACAGGCAACACGGAATCCAGACCAAGAAAAAGCCCGCTGAACCGGTAAGATCAGCGGGCTTCTTTTTGCGCGGTGACTCAGTGAGCCACAGCCGCCTGTTCTTCCATTTTCTGGCGCAAGCTCAGTGGACGCATGTCGGTCCAGACCTCTTCGATGTAGGCCAGGCATTCCTTTTTCAGGCCGCTCTTGCCCACGGTGCGCCAGCCTTGTGGCACGGCTTTGTAGTCGGGCCAGATCGAGTATTGCTCTTCGTGGTTGACCACGACCTGAAAGAGGATGTCCTCGCGGTCGAATACTGACGTCATGCTGTCTCTCCATCGCTGTAGGGTGGGCTGCACGCCGTGCGCAGCCGTTATGTAGAAGGAACGTTCAAGGCACCAAAAAATTTAGAGGCTGGCAGTGGCTGCGGCCATGGCCCTGCCGAAAATGTCGGCCACCCGATCGATTTCTGCTGCTGTGATCACCAACGGTGGCAGGAAACGCACGACACCGCCGTGACGCCCGCCCAGCTCGAGGATCAATCCGCGTTTGAGGCATTCGCGCTGCACCAACGGCGCCAGACGAGCGAATATCGGTGGATGGCCTTGAGCGTCCGGCGCGCCGGTCGGGTCGACCAGCTCAACGCCCAGCATCAAGCCCCGTCCACGGATATCGCCCAGTTGCGGGAAGTCCCGTTGCAGGATGTGCAGGTGTTCACTCAAGCGTTCGCCCATGGCAGAGGCGTGCTCGCAAACCTTGTGCTCTGTCAGGTAGCGCATCACCGCAGAGCCTGCGGCCATTGCCATCTGATTACCGCGGAAGGTCCCGGCATGGGCGCCCGGCAGCCAGGTGTCGAGCCAGTCGCGATAGACCACCACCGCCAGCGGCAGGCTGCCGCCGATGGCCTTGGACATCACCACCACGTCCGGAATAATCCCGGCGTGCTCGAAGGCGAACATCTTGCCGGTGCGGGCAAAACCGCTCTGGATCTCATCGACGATCAGCGCTACGCCGGCCTTCTCGGTGATGCGTCGCACGCCGCGCAGCCAGTCGAGATCGGCCGGAATCACCCCGCCCTCGCCCTGTACCGCTTCGACGATCACCGCAGCGGGCAATTGCACGCCGGCCTCTGGATCATTCAGCAGGTTTTCCAGGTAACTCAGGTTGACCTGCACCCCCTGCGCACCGCCGAGCCCGAACGGGCAACGGTAATCGTAGGGATACGGCATGAACTGCACGCCACTGCTGAGCAACGCACCCAACGGCTTTTTCGGCCCCAGACTGCCCATCAGGCTCAGCGCGCCCTGGCTCATGCCGTGGTAACCGCCCTGGAACGACAAAACCGTGCTGCGCCCGGTGGCGGTGCGCACCAATTTCAGCGCGGCTTCTACCGCATCGGTACCGGTGGGGCCGCAGAACTGAATCTTCGCTTCAGCGGCCAATGCCGGCGGCAACAGACCGAACAGGTCCTGAACAAACTGATCCTTCACCGGCGTGGTCAGGTCGAGTGTGTGCAGCGGCAGTTCATCGGTCAGCACTTGCTGGATCGCTTCGATCACCACCGGGTGGTTGTGTCCCAAAGCCAGAGTCCCCGCACCGGCCAGGCAATCAATGAAACTGCGGCCTTCGACATCCTCGACATAAATGCCCTTGGCTCGCTTGAGTGCCAGGGGAATGCGCCGCGGATAGCTGCGAGCGTTCGACTCCTGCTGGCTTTGACGAGCCAGCAATGGCGATTCGTTGAACTGATAAAGCGTCTCGGCAGGCGTCGGAACGATCCGGGCAGGCTGATCTTCGATAAGGCTGATAGCGACTGACATCTCTCGATCCCTCAATACGCTGTTGATAGTGACCAAAACTGCACACCGGGCAGGTGCGCGTTCCGGTCACGGGGCGCACTTGCAGGTTTTCCTGTTCTGGAAACGCATCAGGACCTCAAGGATTTAGACCCTCGATCAGCTTTCTATGAAGGTGGTGACAGCGCCTTGTGCATGGGAATGGCGTGGAGTCCCGCCACGGTGAAGGTTTCAGCGCAAGCCCGGTAACCCAGACGGTGGTAAAACGCCTCACCGGTACGGGTGCTGTTGAGCCGCGCGTGAGGCAAACCCTGAGCGATCAACCAGGTTTCGAGATCCTGCACCAATGCTTGTCCGGCGCCTCGTCGAAACCATTCCGGCTGTACATAGCAGAACGCGATCTTGCCGCTGATCGCCGCCATGGCGACGCCGATCGGTTTGTCCTGCAACAGGGCGATGTTCAGGTACAAGCGCGAGTCGACCAGCCAGGGTTGCACGTGTTCGATGGTTTTGTTGTGAGTCCAGGCGGCGACGGTTCGCGGATCGTTGCGATGATCCAGCGCGCAGCCGACGCGAATGGAGCGCTCGACGATGCGGCTGATGATCCCGGCGTCGGCAGGCGTTGCCTTGCAGATGTGTATCGATGCATCCATGGCGCTGTTACCTCAATCCATTGAGTCAAAGCTGCCAGGGACGATAACGTTGTGGGCGCCGGGTGGCTAATGGAGAGACGTTACATTTGGTGTGCGACACAGACCAGCTATCTGATTCAGGATAGTCACAGGTCCTGTGATCACACAGATCCACTGTGGGAGCGGGCTTGCTCGCGAAAGCGATTTCACATTCAACAATGATGTTGGCTGATACTCCGCCTTCGCGAGCAAGCCCGCTCCCACATTTGCTCTGCGATGGCTTGTCAGACCGGTTGCAAAGGCATGGTCAGCTCGACCCGCAAGCCATCCGGGCGGCTGTCGAAATGCAGGGTGCAGCCGCAACGCTGGACGATGGCCTGGACAATCGCCAGGCCGAGGCCGCAACCGGTGCTCTGGCCGTTGCGCCAGAAGCGTTGGGTCAGGTGTTGCAGGTCATCTTCGGCAATCCCCGGGCCGTGGTCGCGGACCAAAAAGCGCACGCGATTGTTGGTGGTTTCCAGGCTCAGCTCCACGGCCCCATTTCCTGGGGTATGGCGCAGGGCGTTGTCGAGCAGGTTGCGCAATGCGGCAATCGACAGCACTGCCGGCATTTGCAGCGGCGCATCGGAGAATGTGGCCGGCAACTGAAACTGGATCCGCTGACGATCACCGCTGGCCGCATCCTGAATCGCCAGTTTCGCCACCTGTTCGGCGCTGCATTGCACGCCATCATCGAACGACAGACTGCCCTCGACGCGCGCCAGCAGCAGCAATTGTTCAAGCGTGCGATGCAGTCGGTCAGCGCCCTCTTCAGCCCGCGCCAGGGACTGATCCCGGGCGCTGCCTTCAGTCATGCGCGCCACTTGCAGATGGGTTTTGATCGCGGTCAGCGGGCTGCGCAATTCATGCGCGGCATCACCGGTCAGGCGCCGCTCGCGCTCGATGGTCTTGCCAATACGCAGGAACAACTGATTCTGGGTTTCCAGCAGCGGTTGCAGCTCGCTGGGCAACGGCTGGATTTGCAACGGTTCCAGGGAATCGGCACTGCGTCGCATCAGCGCATCGCGCATACGATTGAGCGGTGCCAGCCCCTGACCGATGCCGAGCCACAACAGACACAGGCAGCCAAGCAGCGCCACGCCGACCGGTACCGAGGCCGCCAGCAGAATGGACATGTTCAGCGCTTCGCGCTCGATTTGCCGGTCGGCGGTGGTAATGCGCACATCACCGCGCGCCAGGGTGAAGCTGCGCCAGGGTGCGCCGTCGATCATTTGATCATGGAAGCCCATTTTTTCGGCTTCCAGGGTTTGTTCGGGGCTACTGTGGCTGCGGGCCAGAATTTCGCCGCGCAACGAGCTGACCTGACAGGCCATGCCGCCAGGGATGCTCAGCTGTTCAGCGCTGAAATGGGTCCCCTCGCCCTTGCTCGGCAACGCCGGCAGTTGCTCCAGCAACCCGGCCACCATCCGCGCCGACGCCACCAGCCGCTGGTCCAGGGAAAACATCATCTGGTTGCGCAGATCACTGAGCATCCAGGCGGCGGCCAGGGCCCAGATCAGCGCAAACGCGGCGCCGAGGGTCAGGCTCAGGCGCAAACGCAGACTCATCACTTCGATTGCTCTCCGCCATCGGCCGGCCCCAGGCGATAGCCCAGGCCACGCACGGTCTCGACGATGCCGTTGCCGAGTTTGCGCCGCAGGTGATGGATATGGACGTTAAGGGCGTTGCTTTCCAGTTCGTCATTGAAACCGTAGACACTGTCCTTGAGTTGCTCGGTGGACAACACCCGGCCACGGTTATGCAGCAGGGCTTGCAACAGCGATTGTTCACGGCGCGACAAATCGACGGGTTGGCCGCCGAGCAGGGTTTCTCGGCTGCTCGGGTCGTAGGTCAAACGGCCATGTTCAATCAGGTTGACGCTGCGACCCGCCACCCGTCGCAACAGCGTATGCAGACGGGCGGCGAGTTCGCGCAGGTCAAACGGTTTGAGCAAGTAGTCATCGGCACCGGCTTGCAGGCCGTCGACCCGGTCGGTGACCGAATCCCGCGCAGTGAGGATCAGCACCGGGATTTCGAGGCCATGGTGACGCAACTGCTGCAACAACTTGAGGCCATCTTCGTCCGGCAGGCCGAGATCGAGCACCATGACGTCGAACTCGGCCACCTTGAGCATCGCCCGGGCGGCGGAAGCGGTGGCCACGTGTTCCACCGTCAGGCCCTGGGCCGTGAGGCCGGCAACAATGCCGCTGGCAATCAGCTCATCGTCTTCGCAAACCAGTACGTGCATGGGAGCTCCATGAGCAAAAACGCGAGTCAAACAGATGTGGATTAAGCCGCAATTATGGCAAGCCCTACGGCCGACGAGAAGCAGGCCTTTCGTTCACTGGTCGTCCGGCGTACCAGATGGGTATTTGATGATCGCCTTAATCATTTTGACACCCCCCTCTTAGTTGACATTAAACATATCAGTCTCAAACCGAAACAATCAACCCACAAAAAGCCATATCAAAGATCAATATCTAACGATAGTCTGACTCCGACATTAACACCCTACACTACCAGGTTCGAAGAGATTCCATTTATTTACTAAAACACTCTTCAGCCAACTGAAAGGAATCAGATCATGCCGACACTCAAGAATTTTGTTGCCGTCGATTGGCGCGCAGGAAAAGATAAAATTTACTTCTTCTTCAAAGACAGCAATACATACTCCAGATTTGATCTTGGCGAGAACAAGGTTGACGAGGGATATCCTGCCGAGATAACAGCCGATAACTGGGGAAGCTTTCACGCTCACGTCAAAGATCTGCGTTTCGGCTTTACAGTCACTGGGGTTGGGGGCCACCCGAACGGAGGTGATGACATTTTATGGCTGTTCTATTATGCCAATGGCACTCCGATGGTCTGTAAGTACGACCAGGATTACGACAAAGTAACCGGAACCTATCGTCTTGAAGATTCGTTGTGGCACTCGCTACTTCCTTATTTCGACCGCATCGTAGCCGGCACATGGTGGGAAATATTCGGCTTCAAATATCTATTCAAGTTTTTGACGAATGATGGACACTACATCAACTTCAATTACAGAACACAAAAAACATCAATAAAGCCCATCACACCTGACTCCTGGCCCGGATTGGGACCTTACAAAAACCGAATCATAACAGCCGTGCAAAACGACGCCCCGCTTTTCGACAGTTATTTCTATATCTTTCTGACCAACAACAGATACATCAGATACAACATAAAGGACAACAGGGCAGAGACAGGACCGACAATAATAGATGACGAATCCTGGCCAGGGTTGATACAAGACTGAGACGGCATCGGATTCCGCTGCCTGGGAGGATCATGCCTTGGGCCGGGGGACCGCTGTCTTTTCTCCAGACAGGTGCTTCCCCGCGCGTCATATATATATGTAACGCACGTCCTCCTTCTCACCTGAATAACCTGTGTGCGTACCACCCCAATTGTCCACTCACACAGGTATTGACTATGTATACACACTCATCCGCTTTGACGACGCTGTTCAGCTTGCTCAACACATTGAGCTCGCTGATTGCCCGGTTGACCAATGAGCAAGAAACCGCCAGAAAAAAGGGGCTGGAGCTCTACAACCTGGGGGAATACCGGAATTCGGAGGCTTATCTGACCATTGCCGCCACCGCTGGAGATCGTGAATCGCAGTACGCACTCGCAGAAGTCATCAGGCGCCGGGAAAACAAACTAAAGGAGGAGGATAAAACCCACGCCGACAGAGATTGGTACGCCCTTGCAGCAGCTCAGGGCGACGTCTACGCCCTGCTGCGATTGGCCGATGACGCGTCCCTTGAGCAAGCCAAAACACTTGCGCAAGGGCGTGCCGACAGCGGCGATGGCGAAGCCATGCTTCAACTTTATGAAATAACCAAGGATATCGCCTGGCTGAAAAAATCGGCTGAAGCAGGTTTTCTGGAAGGGCAATACATACTCGCCATTGTGTATGACAAGGACCACACCCTCATTCCGGATGCGATTGAACGCAGGTCCACTATCGACCGCTGGCTCAAACGTGCGGCCGAGGCGGGGTTCTCCCGGGCGATGCACTGGTACAGCAATCGCCCACCCGTTAGCCATGATCTTCCCACCAGGAGAGAGTGGCTGATCAAAAGGGCGCAATTGAACGATGTAAACGCGGTGCTCGAGTACGGCTATGGGTTGGGTGGCGTCTATGAGGATGAGAATGGCATCGATACCGAATATGGCTTCGAGAAGAACCTGATCAAAAGTTACGGCCTCATTTGGCTGGTGCTCGATACCTCTCGGGAATCCCCACGCTACAACACCGCGTTTAACAATCTTTCAATCATTGCGCAGGACATGTCCAAAGAAGACATAGAAGCCGGCAAGGCATTTGCGCAAGAGTGGAAGCGTACGCATCCCCCACTGTCGGAATTCAGATTGACCTACAGCGATCTTCAGTAAGCCATTAAGGATGATTCGCGCTGTGAATTCTGGATTCCAGCGCGATTCAGCCTGACTAATAACCATGTCCTGCTCGTTAACACCGGGTTAATCGGCAGCCATCATCGTGCTCGGCAATTGCAATGTTTAAGGCTTTGTCGATGCGCGGTTTTCTTGTTTTTCTTCTCTGGCTGTTTGCCAGCCTTGCTCAGGCGCAGCCGGGGAACAATCCATTCGACAGAAAACCCGACTTTCTACCCATCGAAAAAGCGTTCATCTTCACCTCCGAGCGCCTGGCGTCCGGTGAAACGCAATTGTTCTGGCAGATTGCCGACGGTTACTACCTGTACCAAAAACGCCTGAAGTTCGACGATTTGCCGGCGCAGTACAAACCGGT
This sequence comes from Pseudomonas sp. PDM24, assembly GCF_019218905.1. Taxonomy (NCBI): domain Bacteria; kingdom Pseudomonadati; phylum Pseudomonadota; class Gammaproteobacteria; order Pseudomonadales; family Pseudomonadaceae; genus Pseudomonas; species Pseudomonas sp. PDM24. Next base: position 22,380 of record NZ_JAHUWR010000005.1, read on the forward strand.
GTTGCCTGAAGGTGAAGCTCACAGCGATGAGTTTTTCGGTGAACAGCAGGTTTATCGCCAAGGCCTGGAACTGAAGATCCCGGCGGGTGCCAGCGGCCAGATCAAGGTGGGTTTCCAGGGCTGTGCCGATGCCGGGTTGTGTTATCCGCCCCACACTCAAGTGGTGTATTTAGGCAACACCACAATGCCGAGCCTTTTAAATGAGGCACCGGATCAAGCCTTGGCAAGCGACCTGCAACAACGGGCGCTGGGCTGGAGCTTGCTGGTGTTCTTCGGCTTGGGCTTGCTGCTGGCGTTCACGCCGTGCTCGTTGCCGATGTTGCCGATTCTGGCGGGGTTGATCGTTGGCAGTGGCGCCACACCCAAGCGCGGTTTTGCACTGGCCGGCAGCTACGTGATCAGCATGGCACTGGTGTATGCGGCGATGGGCGTGCTGGCTGCGCTGCTCGGGGCGAACCTTCAGGCACTGCTGCAGAATCCATGGCTGCTGGGCAGCTTTGCGGCGGTGTTCGTGCTGCTGGCCTTGCCGATGTTCGGTTTCTTCGAGCTGCAATTACCGGTAGCGGTGCGTGATCGACTGGAACATGTTTCGCGCAATCAGCGCGGTGGCAACCTGATCGGTGCCGGTTTGCTGGGGGCCTTGTCCGGCCTGCTGGTGGGTCCGTGTATGACCGCCCCATTGGCCGGCGCCCTACTCTATATCGCCCAGAGCGGCAATGCGCTGCACGGCGGGCTGATTCTGTTCGCCATGGGCATCGGCATCGGTATACCGCTGCTGTTGCTGGTGACCGTCGGCAATCGTTTCCTGCCCAAACCCGGCGCCTGGATGAATCTGCTTAAAGGCGTGTTCGGTTTCCTGTTCCTCGCTACTGCGCTGCTGATGCTGCGCCCGGTACTGGATGAATCGCTGTGGCTCGGCTTGTGCGGAGCCTTGCTGCTGATCGCCGCCTACAGCGCCTGGAAGCAGTCGCAGGGGTTTGGCCGCGTCGCCCATCTGTTCGGTGCCAGTTCATTGCTGTTGGGGCTGTGGGGCAGTCTGCTGGTGGTGGGTGCCGCCGGTGGCAGTGACGACCCGTACCAGCCGCTGCAGGTCTATAGCATCAGCCGTGACGGCACCGGCGCAAGCCCTGTCAGTCACGACGCCTTTACCACGATCAAGGAGCCAGCCGCACTGCAACGGGAGCTGGATGCCGCTCGGGCTCAAGGCCAATGGGTGCTGCTGGATTACTACGCCGACTGGTGTGTGGCGTGCAAAGTCATGGAAAAACAGGTCTTCGGCAAAGCGCAGGTCCTGCAAGCACTCAGCGATGTGCGCTTGCTACGGCTGGACGTCACCGCCGACAATGCCGCCAGCCGCAAACTGCTCGGCCGTTATAAAGTGCCGGGGCCGCCAAGCCTGTTGTGGATCGGCCCCGACGGCGAAGAGCGCCGCAGCCGGCGCATCACCGGTGAGGTCGATGCCGGCACCTTCCTGCAACGCTGGACCACCACCCGAGACGCTCGTTAATGCTGACCTTTACCCTCGGCACCTTTGCCATTGCGCTTAATCACTTGCTGCTGATCAGTGCCCTGGCGCTGGCGACTTTTGTCGGCTGGCGGGTGGCCAAGCGTGGTGGCGAGAACCCGGAGTCGGTGCTGTTCAGCTTGTTCCTGCTGGGCCTGCTGGCGTCCCGGGTCGGTTTCGTGATTGCCTACTGGGCGCAGTATCGCAACGATCCATGGCAGATCATCGACCTGCGCGACGGTGGTTTTCTCGCCTGGCCCGGGGTGGTCGTGCTGTTACTCGCCGCTGTGTATCGAGGCTGGCGTCGCCCGGGCCTGCGCCGGCCGTTGGGCTTTGGCGTGGTCAGTGGTCTGTCATTCTGGCTGCTGGCAACCTTCTCTCTGAATATTTATGAACAAGGCACGCGCTTGCCGCAGATCACCCTGCGCAATGCCGCCGGCCAAACGGTGCAACTCAGCGATTACCAGGGTGGCCCGCTGGTGATCAATCTTTGGGCCACCTGGTGCCCGCCGTGCCGCCGGGAAATGCCAGTGCTGGAAAACGCCCAGCAACAGCGTCCGGACCTGACCTTTCTGTTCGTCAACCAGGCCGAAAGCATGCAAAGCGTCAGCACCTTCCTTGAAACCCAGGGCCTGAGCCTGACTAACGTGCTGTTCGATGGCCGCGGTCGCTTGGGTCAGGCCGTGGGTTCCATGGCATTGCCGACTACGCTGTTCTATAGCCCCGACGGGCACCTGCTGGGCAGCCATCTGGGCGAGCTCTCTGAAGCCAGCCTGGCCCGCGCCCTGGAAAACTTCGACACCCCGAACCCGGCCACCCCGGCCACGCCTTCAAGGAAATTGCCATGCTCCGCCTCCGCCACCTGCTGACGTTAACCCTGGGTGCCGCCCTGCTGCACTTGCCGTCGGTACAGGCCGAAGAATTGCCTGAAGCGATCAAGAAGATCGAAGCCAAGGGCGCCAAAATTGTCGGCACCTTCGACGCGCCCGACGGCCTGCGCGGTTATGCAGCGCAGTACCAGAACCGCGGCATGGCGCTGTACCTGACCCCGGACGGCAAACATGTACTGTTGGGCAACTTGTACGACGCCGAAGGCAATGACCTGAGCAGCGCGCCGTTGCAGAAACTGGTCTACGCGCCAATGGCCAAGGAAATCTGGGGCAAGATGGAAGCGAGCAACTGGATCGGTGACGGCAACAAGGATGCACCGCGAATCGTCTATCTGTTCAGTGACCCGAATTGCCCGTACTGCAACATGTTCTGGGAACAGGCGCGGCCCTGGGTCAAGGCCGGCAAGGTGCAGTTGCGGCACATCATGGTCGGCATCATTCGCGAAGACAGCCCGGGCAAATCCGCCGCGCTGCTGGCTGCCAAAGACCCGCAGAAAGCGTTGGCAGACCATGAGAAATCCGGCAAGGACAGCTCGCTCAAAGCCCTGAAAGATGTGCCGCCGGTGATTCAGGCAAAACTCGCGGCGAACATGCAGTTGATGGAAGACCTGGAACTGGCCGCCACCCCGGCGATTTTCTACATGGATGACAAGGGCCAGCTGCAACAGCAGCAAGGCGCGCCGACGCCGGAGAAATTGGTGAAGATTCTGGGGCCTAAATAACCGCACCGGCCTCTTCGCGGGCAAGCCTCGCTCCTACAGGATTTACGTGTTCTCGATTATTGCGAACGACTCAAATCCTGTAGGAGCGAGGCTTGCCCGCGAAGGCGTCCGCCTGATCGACTAAGTTCTCTCAGCCAAAAACTCCAACAGCACATCTGTAACAAACTGCGGATTCTCCAGATTGGAGATATGCCCCGCCTCCGGCACCAGCACAAACGGGCAACCAATCAACTCGGCCATTTCTCTGGTTTCCGACGGCGGTCGCGGTTTGTCCTGATCGCCGCACATCAACAGCGTGGTTTCAGGGTTCAGTTCACCCAGGCGCGGCAACAGATCGTCACGACCAAAGGTAATCCGCCCCATCGGCACGATGCTTTCACGCAAGCGGTCGGCCGGCAGCGCAGCCAGTTTGGCGCGGAAATCCTGATACAGCGCCGACTGCGGATCGATGCCCGGACGGAAGAAGATCGGCACCACTATATCGAGCAGTTGCGGCGAGATCACTCCGCTGTCTTCGATCTGCTGGAACAGCGAGAAATAGTATTGGCGAGTCGGTTCCGGCTCGACGCCGACGTAGGTGTCCATCAGCACCAGACCGTTGAGCCGCTGCGGTGCTGACAGCGCCAGTCGAACGCCCCACATGGCACCGACCGAAAGACCGACCAGCGTGACCTTATGGATGTCCAGATGATCGAGCAATGCCAGGGCCTGGCGTGCTACATCATCCAGCGACTTTGTGCATTTGGGCATCTGCCCGGATTCACCATGGCCCCACAGGTCCAGGGCGATGACCCGATAGTGCTGCGACAGCGCCGCAATCTGCGGCGCCCACATAGCCTGATCCCACAGGTAACTGCCGGCCAGCAGTACCGCAGGGCCTGTGCCTTGATCAATGTAGTGAAGCGCTTGTCCATCAACCGTTACGAAAGGCATCGACTGTCTCCCTGGTGAAATCGGATCCATTAAAAAAGCACAGGAAGACTGAGCCGCATGAGGCCCGGCAGTCAACCCGGAGCTTTGTGGTGTCTGTGATGACGCCTTCGCGGGCAAGCCTCGCTCCTACGGTATTACGCGGACCTGTAGGAGCGAGGCTTGCCCGCGAAGAGGCCCTCACCAACGCTAAAGAACTACAGCCCCTCCAACGCCGCCATCAGGTCATTCAACCGATCCACCTTATCTTCGGTAATGTCGCTCGCCGCCAACCCGTCGATATACTCGGCCAGCTCCGCCACCGTGCTGCACTCGAACATCGCCCGTAGCGGCACGTTGCGTTGCAGGGCTTTTTGCACCCGCGAGGCGATCTGTGTGGCCAGCAACGAATGCCCACCGAGCTCGAAGAAGTTGTCACGCACGCCGACCTTCTCGACCTTCAGCACCTCGGCCCAAATATCGGCCAGGGTCTGTTCCAGCTCATTGCGCGGCGCCTGATAGTCCTGGCTCTGCAACTGGCCAATCTCCAGCGCCGGCAAGGCCTTGCGATCAAGTTTGCCGTTGGCGTTGAGCGGCATCTTGTCGAGCCACAACCAGTGCAGCGGCACCATGTATTCCGGCAATTCAGCGCGCAGGCGTTGCTTGATGCGCTCAAGTCGTTCGTTCGGATTCAGCGCCGACTCCGCTGCGACCAGATAGCCGACCAAATGCTTGCCGTTGACGCCTTCCTGCACACTCACCGCCGCGTCGCGAACTTCCGGCTGCTCGTGCAGACGGGCCTCGATTTCACCCAGTTCGATGCGGTAACCGCGGATCTTCACTTGATGATCGATACGCCCAACGTATTCCAGCACGCCGTCACTGCGACGTCGGGCCAGGTCGCCGGTGCGATACAGGCGATCCCCCGGTGCGCCGAACGGGTTCGGCACAAACACCTGCGCGGTACGCAACGGATCGCTCACATAGCCACGACCCACGCCGATGCCGGCCACGCACAACTCACCCACCGCCCCCAACGGCACCAGTTCCAGCGCGCCATCGAGCAGGTACAAACGATTGTTGTCGGTCGGCGTGCCTATCGGCAGATAACTGCCGCGCGTCGAGGCCAGATCGACGCGGAAGAACGCCACATCGTCCGAGCATTCCGCTGGTCCGTAAGCATTCACCAAACCAATCTGCGGATAACGCAGCAACCACTGATGCGCCAGTTCCGGCGGCATCGCTTCGCCGGTCGGCAGCATCCAGCGCAGGCCATCGAGGCTCATGCGGTCCTGGGCGAGCATGCCCTGAATCAGCGACGGCACGCTTTCCAGCACGGTGATGCCCTGGCTCTGAACGTGAGCCAACAAACCTTGCGGATCGTGGGCGATGCTGTTCGGTACGATGTCCACCCGAGCGCCGAACAGCGGTGCGGCGAGGAACTGCCAGACTGAAATATCGAAGCTTTGCGAAGCGGTCTGGGCGATCACATCGGCCTCGCTCAATTTCAGGTACGGCACCTTGCTCAACTGGTTATTGAGCATGCCGCGCTGCTCCACCATCACGCCCTTCGGCAGGCCGGTGGAACCCGAGGTGTAAATCACGTAAGCGAGGTTGTCCGGGCCGCTGTAAATGCCCGGATTGGCCACCGAAGCATCGCTCGCCTGCACGTCTTCCCAGACCAGCAATCGAGGTCGGTTGGCACAACCGAACTCTTCCAGCAGCGCGATGGCTTGTTCACGACACGCCTGAGTGCAGACCAGCAACGGCGTGCGGCTCAGGTCAATGATCCGGCTCAAGCGCTGACTCGGCAGGCCCGGGTCCAGCGGCAGGTAACCGGCACCGGCCTTGAAGCTGCCGATGATCATGCCCAGCAGATCAAGGTTACGTTCGGCGAGCAGCGCCACCGGTTGATCCAGGCCAACGCCGGCCGCAATCAGCGCATGGCCGAGACGATTGCTGCACTGGTTCAGCTCAACATAGCTGTGCTGCTGATCCAGGCAACTGGCGGCAACTCGCTGCGGATGCTTGGCGACCTGCGCTTCGAACAACGAGACATAGCTGTGCTCCAGCGGATAGTCGTGTTCGCTCTGGTTGCAGCCATGGATCAGGAAGTCCTGTTCCTCGGTGCCTAGCAGCGGCAGATCGGCCATGTCGCCATGGAAGCCTTCGACCAGCGCCAGCAGCAGGCGCTTGAATTCGCCGAGCATGCGCTCGACCGTGGATTCATCGAAATAACGCTGGTCGTAGGAAAGGTGCAAGCCAAGGTCATCGCCCGGATAACACACCGCCGTCAACGGGAAGTTGGTGTGTGTGCGGCCCGAATCCGAGGTGGCGTTGAGGCTTTGCGCACGATCCAGTACCGAGACTTCCACCGGGGCGTTTTCGAACACGAACAGGCTGTCGAACAGCGGCTGGCCTTTAGGCAGTTCGCTGTTTTCCTGGATGCTCACCAGCGGCAGGTATTCGTACTCGCGCAGCTGCATGTTGCTGTCGAGCAAGCCAGTGAGCCACTGCCGAACGCTGCATCGCTGATCGTCTTCGGGCATTTTCACCCGCAGGGCGATGCTGTTGATGAACAGCCCGACGGTGCGCTGCATCTGCGGCATTTCCACCGGACGCCCGGCCACCGTGACGCCGAACAGCACGTCGCGATCGCCGCTCAAGCGACGCAGCACCAGCGCCCACGCCGCTTGGGCGAAGGTGTTGATGGTCAACTGATGGGCCTGGGCCAGTTCGCGCAGTTGCGCACCATCGCGGGCATCGAGTCGGGTATAGCGGTCGCCGACGATCATGCCGCCGCTGTCGCCGGCATGTTCACGCAGGAACGGCCGGTCGCTCGGAATCGGCGTGGTGCGCTCGAAACCTCGCAGGTTCTGCTGCCACCACTGCCGCGCTTCGGCCAGGCTCTGGCGTTGCAGCCAGCCGATGTAATCGCGATAACGCGGCGGCACGGCCAGCTGCGCTTCGCGACCTTCGCTGAGGGCGGTGTAGATCTCGAAGAAATCATTCATCAGCAGCGAACGGCACCAGGCATCGATGAGGATGTGGTGGTTGCTCATCATGAACCAGTAACGCGCCGCGCCCACGCGGATCAAGCGCAAGTGGAACGGTGCCTGGTTGAGCAAATCGAACCCGGCCTCGCGCTCGCTTTTCAGCAGCGCCTGCAACTTCGGCTCTTGCTCGGTTTCGGCAACCGAGCTCCAGTCCAGATATTCGATCGGCGTGCTGCCCGGTTTGTGGATCACTTGCAGCATGTCTTCGCCGACGTTCCAGCAGAACGAGGCGCGCAAGGCTTCGTGTCGGGCGATCACCGCTTGCCAGGCCTGAGCGAAACGTTGCGGGTCGAGCTCACTGTTGATGCGATAGCGATCCTGCATGTAGTAGAGGCCGGTGCCCGGTTCGAGCAAGGTGTGCAGCAGCATGCCTTCCTGCATCGGGGTCAGCGGGTAGACGTCTTCAATCATCGCCGCCGGGACGGGCAATGCGTCGAGTTGCGGCTGAGTCAGTCTGGCCAGCGGGAAGTCCGACGGCGTCAAGCCGCCCGCGTTGTCGCTCAGGCAATGCTGGATCAGGCTGTGCAATTCGCCCAGATACGCTTCTGCCAGTTCGGTGATGGTTTGCACATCGTGACGTTCGGCGCTGAAGGTCCAGCGCAGTACCAACTCACCGCCGTAGACCTGACTGTCGACGCTCAGCTCATTAGGCAGCGGCGCCTGTGGATCGTGGGCCGCGCCCACTGGTTCATCCAGCGGACGGAACAGCGCATCACTGCCGAAGCTCTGGTCGAACTGACCCAGGTAGTTGAAGGTGATCGGCGCCACCGGCAACGCAGCCATGGTCTGACGGCACAGGCCATCGGCCAGATAACGCAGCACGCCATAACCCAAACCTTTGTGAGGCACGGCGCGCAGTTGCTCCTTGATCGCTTTGATCGAGGCACCCTGTTCACTCACGGGTGTGAGGCGCAGCGGATAGGCGCTGGTGAACCAGCCAACAGTGCGGGTCAGGTCGATCTCGTCGAACAGGGTTTCGCGACCATGGCCTTCGAGTTGAATCAACGCCGATTCGTGACCGCTCCAGCGACACAACACACGGGCCAATGCGGTCAGCAGCAGGTCGTTGACCTGAGTGCGATAGGCCGTCGGCGCCTGTTGCAGCAGTTGGCGGGTGCGCTCGCTGTCGAGGCGCACGCTGACGGTTTGCGCGTGACGATTCTGTTGACCGCCCTGAGGCCGATCACAGGGCAATTCAGCGCCTGGGCCAGCCAGTTGCGTCTGCCACCAGCTCAATTCTTCACGCAGGGATTCGCTGCCGGCATAAGCCTGCAACCGTGCGGCCCAGTCCTTGAAGCCGCTGGTTTTCGCCGGCAGTTTTACTGACTGTCGGGACTCGAGTTGACGATAAACCGTTTGCAGATCGTCCAGCAGCACCCGCCACGACACCCCGTCCACCACCAGGTGGTGAATGGCAATGAACAGCCGTTGTTGCCCCTCGGAATCGTCGACCAGCAGCGCCCGCATCAGCGGCCCTTGCTCAAGGTCGAGGCTGCGTTGGGCATCGGCGAACAACGCCGCGCAGTTGTCCATGCTCGGCACGTGTACCTGCCACAGCACGGCAGCGTCGGAAACCGCCTGGTGCTCGGCCTGCCAATGGCCGTCAACCTCGGTGAAACGCAGGCGCAAGGCGTCGTGCTGTTCGATCACCGCCAGCAGCGCTTGCTCCAGACGATGAGGCTCGAGCGCCACGGTCGGCTCCAGCAGCAACGCCTGGTTCCAGTGTTGACGCTGTGGAATGTCGGTATCGAAGAACCAATGCTGAATCGGCGTCAGACGCGATTCACCGCTCAGCAGGCCTTGCTCGGCGGTGATCTGCTCGGTGCGGGTCGCGACGGCGGCCAGCGTCTGCACAGTCTGGTGCTGGAACAGGTCACGCGGGCTGAAGTGGATGCCCTGCTGCCGCGCACGGCTGACCACCTGGATCGATAAAATCGAATCGCCGCCCAGTTCGAAGAAGTTGTCGTTGAGGCCGACCTGCTGGACGTTCAGCACTTCGCGCCAGATGCCGGCCAGGGTCAGCTCAAGTTCATTGCTCGGCGCCACGTACTGCTGACGATTCAACTCCGGGTCCGGCGCCGGCAGTGCGCGACGATCGAGTTTGCCGTTGGCGGTCAGCGGCATGCTGGCCAGCAGGATCAAGTGCGTCGGCACCATGTAATCCGGCAACTGAGATTTGAGGTGCGCCTTCAACGCTTCGCGCAATGCAGTTTGTTGCGCTTCATCCTGTTCGGCGACGTCGGTGACCAGGTAGCCGACCAATTGCTTGCCGCTCGGCGTATCGAGTGCCAGAACAACCGCTTCACGCACGGACTCGTGTTCCAGCAAACGGGTTTCGATCTCGCCCAGTTCGATGCGGAAACCACGAATCTTCACTTGATGGTCAATGCGTCCCAGGTACTCCACCAAGCCATCGGCACGCTGACGGACAAGGTCGCCGGTGCGATACAAACGCCCGCCGTTCGCTGCAAAGGGGTCGGCGACAAACCGTTCGGCAGTCATGCCCGGACGCTGGTGATACCCCTGCGCCAGGCCGGCACCGCCGACGTACAACTCGCCCGTCGCGCCTTGTGGCACCAGCGCCAGATCGGCATCAAGGATGTACGCCACCCGCGCGCCAATCACGCTGCCGATCGGCACGCTGCCCAAGCCTTCTTCCAGCTGCGCCGGCGCGAGGCTGGCGAGCGGCATGACCACGGTTTCAGTCGGGCCATAAGCGTTGAAAAACAGGCTCGGCTTGAACGCCGCGCGAATTCGTTGCAGGTGTTCGCCGGTCAGGGCCTCGCCGCCGGTGATGCACATGCGCACCGGCAGGGTTTCGCCCTGGGTCGCCAGCCATTGCGCCAACTGGCTGCCGTAGCTCGGGGTGAAACCAAGAATGTTGATGTTGTGGCGACGAATCAGCCCGCAGATTTCTTGCGCATCCCATTGGCCTTGCGCACGCAGGACAACTTGCGCGCCACTCAACAGCGGCACCAGCAGACGCTCGGTCGCGGCATCGAAGTTGATTGAATAGAAGTGCAATTCGCAGTCATCGGGGCGCATGCCAAAGCGCTCGATCACCGCGCAGCAGTGCATGGCGATTTCACCGTGGGACACCACCACGCCTTTCGGTTTGCCGGTGGAGCCCGAGGTGTAAATCAGGTACGCCTGATGTTGCGGCAGGCTGATAAACGGCAGCTCAGTGGCCGGGTAATTGGCCAGTTCGACGGCGTCTTCTTCCAGGCACCAGCGGCCAACGCTGGCCGGCAGTTCACCGAGGGCCGCGAACATCGCCGCATCGCTGAGCAGCAAACCGATGCCGCTGTCTTCAATCATGTAGTGCAAGCGGTCCAGCGGGTACTCCGGGTCCAGCGGCACATAGGCGCCGCCCGCCTTGAGGATCGCCAGCAGGCCGACGACCATCTCCAGCGAACGCTCCAGCGCCAGACCGACCCGCACCTGTGGCCCGACTCCGCGCTCGCGCAGCATCCAGGCCAGACGATTGGCGCGACTGTCGAGCTCGGCGTAGCTCAGGGTTTGCCCGGCGAACGTCAGGGCCGGTGCGTCTTTGCGTGCCAACGCCTGTTCGCTGAACAGGTGATGGATGCACTGATCGAGGCGATGTTCACCCGGCTCAATGCCGAGGCTGTCGAGCAGGTTTTGCTGTTCAGTGGCTTCCAGCAACGGCAGTTCGCTGAGGCGTTGTTGTGGATCGGCGAGCAACGCTTCCAGCAGATTGCGCCAGTGCCCGGCCATGCGCGCAATGCGCGGCTCATCGAACAAATCGGTGCTGTAGGTCAGGCAGCAACCGAGGCGATGGTCGAGGTCAGTGACTTCCAGATTGAGGTCGAACTTGGTCGCTCGCGCATCGTTGGCCAGGTACTCGACCGTCATCCCGGCCAGGGTTCGGCTCTGCTGGAATTCCCAGCGCTGCACATTGCACATCACCTGGAACAGCGGGTTGTAAGCCGCACTGCGGGGCGGCTGCAAGGCTTCCACCAAATGATCGAACGGCAGATCCTGATGGGACTGGCCTTCGATCACCGTGTGACGAACCTGCTCGAACAACTCGCCGACAGACATCTGCCCGTCGAGCTGGCAACGCAGCACTTGGGTGTTGAGGAACGCGCCGATCAGCCCTTCGCTTTCCGGGCGAATGCGGTTGGCCACCGGCGCACCTATGCGCAGATCGGTCTGGCCACTGTAGCGATAAAGCAGCACGGCCAGGGCGGCAGTCATGGTCATGAACAGGGTCAGACCGTTGTCTGCGTTGAAGGCACGGACCCGCGCCGCAAGATCATCGCTCAGGTCGAAACGGAACAGTTCGCCCTGATGGCTTTGCACCGGCGGACGCGGACGATCAGCCGGCAATTCCAGCAGTGGATGCTCGCGGCCCAGTTGCGCGGTCCAGTAATCGAGTTGGCGCTGACGTTCGCCGGATTCCAGCCACTGACGCTGCCACACGCTGTAATCCAGGTACTGCACCGGCAGCGGTTGCAGCGGCGAATCGCGATCATCGACGAAGGCTTCGTAGAGCGCGCTCAATTCCCGGGCAAAAATGTCCATCGCCCAGCCTTCGGTGACGATGTGGTGCAGGGTCAGGACGAAGTAATGCTCCTGCTCGGCAGTCTTGACCAGGCAAGCTCGCAGCAGCGGTCCGGTTTCCAGATCGAAAGGCTTATGGGCTTCGTCATCGGCCAGTTGCTGGACCTGCCATTCGCGGCCATCGACATCCAGCGTGGTGAAATCCTTCCAGTCCATGCACAGGCGGGTGTCTGGATGAACCTGTTGCCGGGCCACGCCGTCGACGCTCGGGAAGGTCGTACGCAGGGTTTCGTGACGCATGATCAGCGCTTGCAATGCTGCTTCGAAACGCCCGACATCCAGCACGCCGCGCAACCGCGCCATGCCGCCGACGTTGTAGGCCGGGCTGTCCGGTTCCATCTGCCAGAGGAACCACATCCGTTGCTGGGAATAGGACAGTGGCACCGGTTGGCTGCGATCGACCTTCTCGATCGGTGGCTGTTTGTTGGTTTTGCCGCTGGCCTGGATCAAGCGAACCTGTTCGGCAAACGCGCCCAGCTCACTGGCTTCGAACAGCGCACGCAATGGCAACTCGACGTCGCAGACCTGGCGGGTACGGGAGATGATTTGCGTGGCCAGCAAAGAATGGCCGCCGAGGGCGAAGAAGTCGTCGCGCAGGCCGATCTGCGTTTGGCCCAGCACCTCGCGCCAGATACCGGCGATTTGTTGTTCAAGGGCAGTGACCGGTTCGACATGTTCGCGGATTTGCCACTGAGGTTCCGGCAAGGCGCGACGGTCGAGTTTGCCGCTTGGGCTCAGGGGCATTTCATCCAGACGCATGAGTTGCGCCGGAACCATGTATTCCGGCAGCTCAGCCGCCAGCGCGGTTTTCAGGCGCGTGGTTTGAGCATCGATGGTTTCGCTGGTTTCAGTGGCGGTGTAGTAACCGATCAACTGTCCGCCCGCCGCCGTTTCGCGCACCAGCACCACCGCTTGGGCGACGCCAGCCTGCGCCAACAGACGCGCTTCGATTTCTTCCGGCTCGACACGAAAACCACGCAGTTTGACTTGCTGATCGAGACGTCCGAGGTATTCGATCACGCCGTCGGCGGTCCAGCGCGCACGGTCACCGGTGCGGTACAGACGTGCGCCCTGCTCGCCCAGCGGATCGACCACAAAGCGTTCGGCGGTCAGCGCCGGACGGTCGAGATAGCCTCGGGCCAAACCGATACCGCTGATGCACAGCTCACCCGGCACACCGGCCGGTACCGGATTGAGGTCACTGTCGAGCACGCGGCACAGCACGTTGCCCAATGGCCGGCCAATCGGCGAGCGCTCGCCATCGGCGGTTGTGCAGTGCCAGTGAGTGACGTTGATCGCGGTTTCGGTCGGGCCGTAGCGGTTGTGCAGTTGCACCGCTGGCAGGTGTTCCAGCACCCGGTTGCGCAGTTCCGTGGGCAAGGCTTCGCCGCCGGAGAACAGTCGGCGCAGGCTGGTGCATTCGGCACTGAGTGGTTCGTCGATGAACAACGAAAGCAGCGGTGGTACGAAGTGCAGTGTGGTCACGCCGAATTGCTGGACCAGTTGGGCGATGCGGTGCGGATCGCGGTGTTCGCCAGGGCCGGCGATCAGCAGGCGGCACCCGGTGATCAGCGGCCAGAAGCACTCCCACACCGACACGTCGAAACTGATTGGCGCTTTTTGCATCAGCACATCGGTCTGGTCCAGACGGTAGGCGGCTTGCATCCATTGCAGGCGTTCAGCGAGGGCCGCGTGAGTATTGCCAACGCCCTTCGGCTGACCGGTGGAACCGGAGGTGTAAATCACGTAGGCCAGGTTGTCGCCGTGCAGGTGCAGACCGGGCGCATGGCTTGGCCAGTTCTCCAGATGCAGGGCGTCCATAGCAATCACGCTGACGCCGTCGGTGGCCGGCAGGCGGTCGAGCAACCCGGTTTGGGTCAGCAGCAACTCGACGCCACTGTCGCTGAGCATGTAGGCCAGGCGCTCGGCCGGGTAATCCGGGTCCAGCGGCACATAAGCGCCGCCGGCCTTGATGATCGCCAGCAAGCCAATCAACAACTGCGGCGAACGCTCGGCGGCGATGGCCACGCACACGTCCGGGCCGACGCCTTTGTCGCGCAGGTAATGCGCCAAGCGGTTGGCCTGGGCGTGCAGTTCGGCAAAATTCAGGCTGCCGCCGTCCCACAGCAGCGCGGTGCGCTCCGGGGTCTGGCGCGCTTGTTCGTTGAGCAACTCCGGCAGCCATTGACTGGCCGGGGTGCAGGGTGCGGCGCTCCAGGCGGATTGCTGATCGTGCTCACTCGGGGTTAGCAGTTGCAGGTCGCCGATGGCGGTTTTCGGTTGCTCACAAATGGCTCGCAGCAGGTTGCTGAAATGCTCGGCCAGGCGCTCGATGGTCGCGGCGGCGAACAGCTCGCTGGCGTAGTCGAACGACAAGCTCAGGCGACCATTGCGGTCTTCTTCGCTGTGCAGTTGCAGATCGAACTTGGCTTCGCGACTGTGCCACGGCAGCTCTTCGACGAGCAGTCCCGGCAAGCGACGCAGTGCAGTGAGATCCCGTTGCTGATGGTTGAACATCACCTGGAACAAGCCCTGCTCGCGGGCCTGGGGGAAGGCTTCGAGCAATTGTTCGAACGGCAGGTCCTGATGCGCTTGCGCGCCCAATGCGGCTTTACGGGTTTGCGCCAGCAACTCAACGAACGGCAGTCGCGAATCCACCTCGGCGCGCAGCACCTGGGTGTTGATGAAAAAGCCAATCAGCCCTTGGGTTTCCAGACGCGGACGGTTGGCATTCGGCACGCCGATGCGGATGTCGCGTTGACCGCTGTAGCGATGCAGCAGGCTCTGGAATGCCGCGAGCAGCAGCATGAACGGCGTCGATTCATGGGCCTGGGCGGTCTGGCGAATGGCATCGCTCAGACGCTTGTCCAAACGCCGCGTGTGACGGGCTGCGCTGTAAGTGTGTTGCGTCGAGCGCGGATGATCGGTGGCCAGGCTCAGGGTCGGATGATCAACGCCCAACTGCGCTTTCCAGTAAGCGAGTTGACGCTCGCCCTCCCCTTGCGCCAACCACTGACGCTGCCAGCTGCCGTAGTCGGCGTATTGAGTTAGCAACGCTGGAAGGCTGGCGGTCTGGCCTTGAGAGGCTGCCGCATACAGGCGCGAGAATTCGTCGATCAGCACGTTCATCGACCAGCCGTCGGCGATGATGTGGTGCATCGTCACCAGCAGTTGATGGTCTTCATCGCCGAGGCGCACCAGGGTCACCGACAGCAGCGGGCCTTTTTCCAGATCGAACCGGGTGCGGGCTTCATCCTCGCGGATTTGCTGCGCGCGGGCTTCACGCTCGGCGTCTGGCAGGTCGCTGATATCGATTACTTGCAGGTTGAATTCGCCGGCAGCAATGACCTGTTGCAGGGCTACGCCATCACGCTCGAAAAACCGCGTGCGCAGGGATTCGTGACGCTCGATCAGTTGCTGGAAACTGGTGCGCAAGGCGTCTTCGTCCAGTTCGCCGCGCAGGCGCAAGGCACCGGGAATGTTATAGGCGCTGCTCTGCGGGTCGAGTTGCCAGGTGATCCACAGACGGTTTTGTGCCAGGGATTGCGGCATGGCGTCGCTGCGCGACAGCGTGGTGATCGCACCTTGAGCCTGGCCGCCATCCTGTTGTTGCCGGGCGATCGCCGCAGCGAATGCGCAAAGGGTTGGTGCTTCGAACAACAGGCGCAGGTTCAGCTCCAGCCCCAGCTCTTCACGCAGGCGCGCGACCACTTGAGTGGCGGCGATGGAGTTGCCGCCGAGCAGGAAGAAGTGATCATCGGCGTTGACCTGTTTGACGCTTAGCTGCTGGCACCAGATATTGCCAATCAAGGTTTGCAGCTCAGAGCCCGATTCGCTTTCAGATGAGTTTGCGATGTCTGCCGACGGGAACAGCGCATAGCTGTCGAGGCTGCCATCGGCCAGGCGATTGCGGCACGCCGAGCGTTGCAACTTGCCGCTGGACGTCTTCGGCAGCGCCCCCGGATTGAGCAATACCACCACGCTCGGTGCTTGCTGATACGCCTCGGCCACCGCTTGACGGATGGCTTTGATCAGCGCCTCGGGCGGCAGGATTTTCTGCACGCTGCGGCTGATTTCCGCGGCGATGCCGATGCCTTCCTGCCCTTCGAGGTTGACCGCGAACGCGGCCACGCGACCTTTGCGCACCATCTCCACTTCACGCTCGATGGTCTGCTCGATGTCCTGCGGATAAAGGTTATGACCACGAACGATCAGCATGTCTTTCAGGCGCCCGGTGATGAACAGCTCACCATCACGCATAAAGCCCAGGTCGCCAGTGCGCAGCCAGGTGCGACCGGCGTGCTGGACGAACGTTTGGGCCGTGGCTTCGGGGTTGCGCCAGTAGCCATGGGCGATGCTCGGCCCGCTGGCCCAGACTTCACCGATCGCGTTATCGGCGAGTTCTTCGAGCGATACGGAATCGACAATCCGCACCGCGTGATCCGGCTGGCTGATGCCGCAGCTCATGATCGGACTGCCATCGCCCGGTTCGGCTCGGTTCTGCGCGAGCGCCTGATCATCCACGCGCAACGATGGAATGCCCTGGCCGCGCGGGCTGCCGGCAACGAACAACGTGGCTTCCGCCAGGCCGTAAGAGGCCATGAAGCTGTCCGAGGTAAAGCCACACGCAGCGAATTTCTCGGCGAAGCGTTCCAGGGTGTCGAGGCGAATCGGTTCGGAACCGGAATACGCCACGCGCCAGCCACTCAGGTCGAGGCGTTCCAGCGCCGATTCGCTGACCCGTTCGCTGCACAGTCGATAGGCGAAGTCCGGCCCGCCGCTGATGGTGCCGCCGTATTCGCTGATCGCCTCTAGCCAGCGCACTGGCCGACCGAGGAAGTACGCCGGCGACATCAACACGCACGGCACGCCGCTGAAAATCGGCTGCAACAGGCCGCCGATCAAGCCCATGTCGTGGTACAGCGGCAGCCAGCTGACGATCACGTCATCAGGGTTCAGATCGATGCCGAATCCGTGGCGAATCAGCAGTTCGTTGGCCACCAGGTTGCCGTGACTGACTTGCACGCCTTTAGGCAACGCAGTGGAACCGGAGGTGTATTGCAGGAAGGCGATGTGGTCGCCGTGCAAGTCCGGCGCGACCCAGCGTTCGGCCAAGGCGCTGTCGAGGGTGTCGACACACAGCAGCGGCGGCGCCTCGTCGATTTGCAGTAACGCGTCGCGCAGGTCGGCGCTGGTCAGCAGCAAGCGCGGCTCGGCATCGCTAATGATCGACAGCAGACGTTCCTGGTGATGACGACGGGTCGATTCAGGCGGATAGGCTGGCACCGCGATCACGCCGGCGTACAGACAGCCAAAAAACGCCGCGACGTAATCCGGGCCGCTGGGAAACAGCAACACCGCGCGATCGCCAAACGCAGCCTCGGCCTGCAACGCGCCGGCAATGGTCCGCGCCCGTTGGTCGAGCTCACGATAACTGAGCACCACAGCCTGATCCTGGGTTTCGGCGAGAAAACGCAAGGCCACCCGGTCCGGCGTCAGGGCCGCACGGCGCTGAAGGGCTTGGACCAGTGTGCTAGGGAGTTCGAACGCGTCGGTCATGAGGTTTCCTGCCTGAATTCGGCTTGCAAGTGGAATCGGTTTTCGTACGTCACGCCCGTTCATGGGCATGCAGGACGCGGTCTTCGCCGACCGCGCAAGGCTTGGGAATGCTGGTTTGGCCGGGGCTTGTGCCCGCAGCCATTCACCAATGAGAACGGATGAAGTCTTGAAATAATTAGTCGCCAGGCTTGAGCGCCGGCAGGCTTGCAGTCAGGTAGGTGAGTCAGCGTGTCGCCGTTCTCACTGTGCTTTTTTGTGACGCATTAATTCTCTTTCTCAATTGACAATCATTATCATTCATCCTAATTTGTCGCTCGATGTGTAGGACGACTCCGACCCACTTGTCGTCCCACGACCCTATTTGCAGCAAGGTGATTTCCAATGACGGAACAAGTATCCACAAGCAGGTGCGATTCACCGCTACTTCAGGCTTTCGTCGACAACCGACTGATTCTGGTCAAGATTGCCGCCCGCATCACCGGTTGCCGATCACGCGCCGAAGACGTGGTGCAGGATGCGTTCTTCCGGCTGCAATCGGCGCCGCAGATCACGTCGTCAATCAAGGCGCAGCTCAGCTATCTGTTCCAGATCGTGCGCAACCTGGCGATCGACCATTACCGCAAGCAGGCGCTGGAGCAGAAGTATTCGGGCCCGGAAGAGGAAGGTCTGAACGTGGTGATTCAGGGCGCTTCGCCGGAAACCTCGCACATGAACTTCTCGACCCTGGAAAACATTGCCGATGCGCTGACGGAGTTGCCCAGCCGCACCCGTTACGCCTTCGAGATGTACCGCCTGCACGGCGTACCGCAAAAAGACATCGCCAAGGAACTCGGCGTCTCGCCAACCTTGGTGAACTTCATGATTCGTGATGCGCTGGTGCATTGCCGCAAAGTGTCGGGCAATCGTGCGGATACCTTCGCGCGCCGTTAAAAGCTTCGCGGGCAAGCCTCGCTCCTACAGTGTTGTGTCGCTTACATTATTTGTGAACGACACAACACTGTAGGAGCGAGGCTTGCCCGCGAAGACTGACTCAAGCCCGCAACAGACCTTGAGCCTTACGCATCAAGCCAACGAACACCGATCAAAAAACCGCTCACGCCCCAACACCATCAGCGCCGCGCGCTTGTGCGGGAAGTCGAACTCTTTTTCGCAGTGGAAACACTGATTGTGCATATGCCCGATCATCTTCGCGTTATCGGCGCGAGGCTCGGCGACCACTCGTTGAGTGCGTGGATCATCGAGAAACAGGTAATGCACCAGCGCCGATAGCCAGCTCGCCACCTTGTGCGGCCCGCGGTGATGTTCTTCGCCCACCAGCATGTGAATGCCACGGTCGTAATCACCGGCATCGTAGAACGGCGCAATGCGATCTTCCTTGGCCCAGTAGGCTTCGAAATAGGCAAACGGCTGATCATCGAAGCAGCCGATCAGCGTCAAGGTATGCGGGTCGGCTTCGAGCTTGCTCAGGTATTCGCGATGCTTCTCGAGACTGCCCTCCTCCTGCCAGAAACTCGCCACCCGCGGGCTGTTCTGCCAGCGGTTGAAACGCGCCAGGTCATGCTCGATTTCTACCGTGCGCAGGGAAACCCACGCACCGAGCCGTGCGTCGAAGCGTCGATACACCTCGCCACGGGGTTTCACCGCCCGCAATGGATGGCGCTTGCCGCTACTGATGACCATTTGCTGCGGATAGCTGCCGGTGCGCGACTCACCCAGCCAAGGCTGAGGCAATTGCCAGAACAGCGTGCGTTCGCAGCGATACTGGCCGGTGACTTCGGTCGCGATCAGCAATCCGCTGAGCAAGGCTTCGGTGGGCACGTCATCGAGTTGCCAGGTCAGACGCTGACACGCCGCGTCACGGGCAAACAGCCAATAGCAAGCCGCCCAGAATGCCTGGCCGTCAGTACGGCCGAAACGCTCCTCCAGCCGCAGATGCAATTGCGGCTCGCGGGTCAGCCGCAGCTCGATCAACGGTTGCCCTTGCAGGCTGAGGCTCAGGCGGCTGGCGGTTTCATCGGCTACAAGACAGTTGCCTGACGGCAAGGCCAGGGTGGTCAGGTCATTCAGATTGGACATGGGTGGGGCTCACGGTAATCGTCGACAGTTCAACGATGTGACGTGAGCCGGGGCTGGAAATTTAAGCGCAGTCGCCAAATGCTCGTCTCATGGCACTAATCAGGGGCACGATTCAGAGCTTGCGCACCGGCACCAGGGCAATTTTGTAGGGATCGAAAATCTTCAGCATCTGCCCATTGTCTCGCAGGCCTTGCAGCAACTTGCCGAATGCTTCGCCAGTAATCGGCGCCTGCGGGCGAATCAGCGCGTAATGGTGATAGACCTGATCGATCCGTTGCGACACCAGCAATTGCTCGCCGACTTTCTCGTTACGCAGCAGGTAATCGCTCAGGTACGAACGTGTCACCAAGGCAATGTCCGCCCGCCCGCGCAGCACCATCAGCAAGTTGCTGTCATGGGAATAGGTCAGCGTGGCCTTGTAGGCGTCGGCCAGATACTTGGGATCGGCATTGAAATTGGCAAACTCGTAGTGATAGCCGCTGTACAGCGCCAGACGCTTGCCCGTCAGGTCCTTGAAGTAATTCTCATCGCGACCGGGTTGCTTCTGCGCGACAAAGATTTCTGCATCTTCCAGCCCCATGTCGACGAGGGTGTGCGGGATCTCCTTCCAGCCCCAGTCCGGGTTTTCGAAAATAGCCATATCGACCCGGCCTTCCTTGAAGTCGTTGAAACGCCGGGGAATCGAGGTCGGTACCAGTACAAACTGATAATCGGTTTGCAACTGATTCAAGGCTTCCACCAGTTGCGGCAGCAGACCGGTGTCGGCACCGTTCTCCGGGCGCACGGTGTAGGGTGGAAAATGCGCGGCACCGACCCGCACCTGTTGCGCAGCCTGAGATGGCAACACGCAGCACACTGCAAGCGCCGCCAGCAAAAGCCGAGACACTGTTCGAATTGGTGAAGACATCAAAACAGCCTACTCCCCGAAAAAAATATCCATCAATGTATTCAAGCTAGGCGGTTTCGCCGACTTAGCCAGTTTCTTGCCGAGATAGACGGCTTACTGCCGTTCTTCAAGCACCAGAATCAACGCCTCATCGGCCAATTGATCGAGACTCATGCTGCCATCGGCACGAAACCAGGTGGTGGTCCAGGATAACGCGCCCGTCAGGAAACGGCGGGTGATGAACACGTCGCCACGGATAAAACCGGCGTCCTTGGCTTCGCCCAGCACCTGCAACCAGATGTCTTCATAAATATCACGCAGCGCCAAAACTTGCGCCTGACCTTCCGCTGACAGCGAACGCCACTCATATACCAGCACCGCCATGGCCTCGCCGCTGCCGCCCATGATCGACTGCAATTCGCAGCGAATCAGCGCCAAAACCCGCTCGCGCACACTGCCGGCCTCGGCCAGGGCTGCACGCATCAACGCGGTGTTGTAGCGAATGGTCTCCTCCATCACTGCCCGCAAGATCTCATCCTTGCTTTTGAAGTGATGAAAAATACTGCCTGACTGAATACCCACCGCACTGGCCAGGTCACGCACGGTGGTACGTTCATAACCTTTATTACGAAACAGGTGAGCGGCCACTTGCAGCAGTTTGCCGCGGGCGCTGTCCGGGTCGGTCAATTGGCCGCTGTCGACCAATTCGCGCATCACCCTCAGGGCTTTTTGCTCGTCCACCCGTTCTCTCCTACAGTCGATCAATCAATTGCGCCGCTGGCCGCTAAAACAGCAGGGTTGCGCGGGCAATTTAAGCTGGCGGGGGCGACCAAGCAAGCGCTTGGGCAGAAGATATTTCAGCCGTTTACAAACCAAGCGCTTGCTTGGTAGTCTCAAAGCACTTCTGTCGGAGGTGGTTATGGAATTGACTGCGCCTAAAACAATCCGCATCGGGTGCGCCAGCGCATTCTGGGGCGACACCTCGACCGCCGCCGAGCAACTGGTGGAAGGCGGGCGGCTGGACTACCTGGTGTTCGATTATCTGGCCGAGATCACGATGTCGATCATGGCCGGGGCGAGGATGAAAGATCCGGCGGCCGGCTACGCCAGCGACTTCATCGAAGTCCTCAGTCCCCTCCTCAACCAGCTCGCGGAGCAGAAGATCCGCGTCATCAGCAATGCCGGCGGCGTCAATCCACAAGCTTGCGCCGCTGCCCTGCAAGCGGCTTGCGACAAGGCCGGGGTGACGCTGAAGATTGCCGTGCTGTCGGGTGACGATCTGCAGCCGCAGTTCAAACACCTGAGCAGCCTTGGCCTGCATGAGATGTTCAGTGGTACGCCCCTGCCGCCGATGTGCGTATCGACCAACGCCTACCTCGGCGCGCCGGGCATCGTCGAAGCCCTGCGCCTGGGCGCCGACATTGTGATTACCGGGCGCGTGGTCGACAGCGCCGTGGTCAGCGCCGCGCTGGTGCATGAGTTCGACTGGTCGTGGCACGACTACGACAAACTCGCCCAGGCTGCATTGGCCGGGCACCTCATTGAATGTGGCGCCCAGTGCACCGGCGGCAATTTCACCGATTGGCACGACGTGCCCGATTACGAACACATCGGTTTTCCGATCGTCGAAGTCGGCGCCGACGGCCAGTTTATCGTCAGCAAACCCGATGGTTCCGGCGGCCTGGTTACGCCCCTGACCGTTGGCGAGCAGATGCTGTATGAAATCGGCGACCCGCAGGCCTATTTGCTGCCCGACGTGGTGTGCGATTTCAGTCAGGTCAAACTCGTGCAGCAAGGCAAAAACGCGGTACAGGTGCATGGCGCAAAAGGCTTGCCGCCGACCGATCACTATAAAGTCAGCGCCACGTATCCGGACGGTTTCCGCTGCACCGCCAGTTGCCTGATCGCCGGGATCGATGCCGTGGCCAAGGCCCGACGGGTCAGCCAGGCGATCATCAACAAAACCTCGGAAATGTTCAGCCAGCGCGGCTGGGCGCCCTACAGCGAAGTGAACATTGAGTTGCTGGGCAGCGAAGCGACTTATGGCCCCCACGGCCAGCGCCAGGACAGCCGCGAAGTGGTGATCAAACTCGCCGTGCGCCACCCAAGCAAACAGGCCTTGGTTCTGTTTTCCCGGGAAATCGCCCAAGCCGCCACCGGCATGGCGCCGGGGTTGACCGGGATCGTCGGCGGGCGGCCGACGGTGTACCCGCTGATTCGGCTGTTTTCATTCCTGATCGACAAAACGGCCTGCACCCTGCAAGTCGACCTCGCCGGTGAGCGCCACCCGTGCGCCCTGCCCGCCCTCGATGTACTCGACCCGGATGACTTGCCGCTACCGTTCGATCCACCCCAACCCACCGAGCGCGCCGACGCCAGCGTAGCCCTGATCAAACTCGCCGTGGCGCGCTCAGGCGACAAGGGCAATCACAGCAACATCGGCGTCATGGCCCGCCATCCCGACTACCTGCCATGGATCGCCGAGGCGCTGACACCTGAGGTGATGGTCGACTGGATGAGCCATGTCCTCGACCCGATCCACGGACGTGTCGAACGCTGGTATTTACCCGGCACTCAGAGCTTTAATTTTCTTCTGGAGAACGCGCTCGGCGGCGGTGGCGTGGCCAGCCTGCGGATCGATCCGCAAGGCAAGGCGTTCGCCCAACAACTGCTGGAGATCCAGATTCCGGTGCCGCAGCACATTGCTGATCAGGTCAACTAGAGGACCGTCGCCCATGGCTTATGACTCGATTTTCAAACCCGACCTGTTCGCTGGCCAGAACATCATCGTCACCGGTGGCGGCAGCGGCATTGGCCGTTGCACCGCCCATGAGCTCGCAGCCCTCGGCGCGCAGGTGCTGCTGGTGGGGCGTAATGCCGAGAAACTGAAAAAGGTCGCCACCGAAATCACTGAAGACGGGGGGAAAGCCAGCTGGCAGGTCTGCGATATCCGCGATGAAGACGCCGTCACGCAATTGGTCAGCGAACTGATCCGCAAACACGGGCCGATTCATGGGCTGGTCAACAATGCCGGCGGGCAGTACCCCTCGCCCCTGGCGTCGATCAATCAGAAAGGGTTCGAAACCATACTGCGCACCAACCTGGTGGGCGGTTTTCTGATGGCCCGTGAGGTGTTCAATCAGTCCATGAGCAAGCACGGCGGCGCCATCGTCAACATGCTCGCCGACATGTGGGGCGGCATGCCCGGCATGGGTCACTCGGGCGCGGCGCGCTCGGGCATGGACAACTTCACCAAGACCGCCGCGTTTGAATGGGGCTATGCCGGCGTGCGGGTCAACGCCGTCGCGCCGGGCTGGGTCGCTTCCAGCGGCATGGACACCTACGAAGGTGCGTTCCGGGCCGTAATCCCGACCCTGTGCGAACACGTACCGCTCAAGCGCATCGGCACCGAATCGGAAATCAGCGCGGCGATTGTTTTCCTGCTCAGCCCGGCAGCCGCTTTTGTCAGCGGCAGCACGTTGCGCATCGACGGCGCCGCCAGCCTCGGCGGGCGGGCCTGGCCAATGCACAAGGCGCAGAACAGTCATTCCTACAACGGTTTTCACCGCGCCTATTTACCCGAAGTACTCAGACCCGACGCGTCCAAACCTGACGCCTCCAAACCAGACGTCTCCAAACCAGATGAATCCAAGGACAAGGAATAACCATGCCGGTCATCCAGTCCCAGGTAGACCCGTTCAGCGAATCGTTCGCCCGTCACCGTGCGGCCATGCTGGCCGGCATCGAGCAGGTCCGCCAGCTCGAACAGAACCTGCTGAGCAAAGCCGCCGAAGCCAAGCCCAGGTTCGACAAGCGCGGGCAACTGCTGCCCCGGGAGCGGCTTAACCTGCTGCTTGACCCCGGCGCGCCGTTCCTCGAACTGGCGAGCCTGGCCGGCTACAAGCTGCACGACGACAAGGACGGCAGCTCGGCCGGCGGCGGTTTGATCGCCGGGATCGGTTACGTGTCCGGCGCGCGGGTTTTGGTGGTGGCGAACAACAGCGCGATCAAGGGCGGAACCATTTCCCCCAGCGGTTTGAAAAAATCCCTGCGCCTGCAACAGATCGCCATGGAAAACAAATTGCCGGTAATCACCCTCGCGGAAAGCGGAGGCGCCAACCTCAATTACGCGGCGGAGATTTTCGTCGAAGGCGCGCGCAGCTTTGCCAATCAGGCGCGGATGTCGGCCATGGGCTTGCCACAAATTACCGTGGTCCATGGCTCGGCCACCGCGGGCGGCGCGTATCAACCGGGGTTGTCGGATTACGTGGTGGTGGTGCGCGGCAAAGCCAAGCTGTTTCTTGCCGGGCCGCCGCTGCTCAAGGCCGCCACCGGTGAAGTCGCTACCGATGAAGAACTGGGCGGCGCCCAGATGCACGCGCAAACCGCCGGCACCGCCGAATACCTGGCCGAGAACGATGCCGATGGCGTGCGCCAGGTGCGCGAGATCATGAGCCTGTTGCCGTGGAACGATCAGTTGCCATGGTTACCCGAACGTCGGTGGGAAGAACCGCTCTACCCCATCGACGAACTGCTGGGGCTGATCCCAGATGACCCGAAAAAGCCCTACGACGTGCGCGAAATCATCGCCCGGATTGCCGACGCGTCGAACTTCCTCGAATTCAAGGGCGAGTTCGACCAGCAAACGATCTGCGGGCATTTGCAGATTCAGGGTCGAGCCTGCGGCTTCATCGGCAACAACGGCCCGATTACGCCCAAAGGTGCGAGCAAGGCTGCACAGTTCATTCAGCTCTGCGACCAGAGCCAGACGCCCCTGCTGTTTTTCCACAACACCACCGGTTTCATGGTCGGCACCGAGTCGGAACAACAAGGGGTGATCAAGCACGGCGCGAAAATGATTCAAGCGGTGGCCAATGCCCGAGTGCCCAAACTGACGATCGTCGTCGGCGGTTCCTACGGCGCTGGCAACTACGCAATGTGCGGTCGTGGCCTCGACCCGCGCTTCATCTTCGCCTGGCCCAACAGCCGCACCGCGGTGATGGGCGGCGCTCAGGCCGGCAAAGTGCTGCGGATCGTCACCGAAGCCAAACAGCTCAAGGACGGGTTGGTGCCCGACCCGAAAATGCTCGACATGCTGGAACAAGTCACCGCGCAGAAGCTCGACAGCCAGTCCACCGCGTTGTATGGCAGCGCCAATCTATGGGACGACGGGCTGATCGATCCGCGGGACACCCGCACGTTGCTCGGGTACTTGCTGGACATCTGCCATGAGGCCGAAGTTCGTTCGCTGCAATCCAACAGTTTCGGCGTAGCCCGTTTTTGATGACGCGGAGCGTCTAAGGCTGCATTCCCACGCAGAGCGTGGGAACGATCACAGGAGAACAATAAAAAATGATCTTCACCCAGGAACACGAAGCACTGCGCCGCACCGTCCGCCAATTCGTCGATCACGAGATCAATCCTCATGTCGAGGAATGGGAAAAGGCTGGGCGCTTTCCGATCCATGAGATCTTCCGCAAGGCGGGCGACCTCGGTCTGCTGGGGATTTCCAAACCGGAAAAATTCGGCGGCATGGGGCTCGACTACAGCTATTCGATTGTGGCCGCCGAAGAGTTCGGCACCATTCATTGCGGCGGTATTCCGATGTCCATCGGCGTGCAGACCGACATGTGCACCCCGGCCCTGGCGCGTTTCGGCTCCGATGAACTGCGCGAAGAATTCCTCCGCCCCGCGATCACCGGCGAGCAGGTTGGCTGCATTGGCGTCTCCGAAGTCGGTGCCGGCTCCGACGTAGCAGGTTTGAAAACCACCGCCCGCAAGGACGGCGACGACTACGTGATCAACGGCAGCAAGATGTGGATCACCAACTCGCCGAGCGCCGATTTCATTTGCCTGCTGGCCAACACCTCGGATGACAAGCCGCACATCAACAAGTCGCTGATCATGGTGCCGATGAACAGCCCCGGCATCAGCCTCAGCTCGCACCTGGACAAGCTCGGCATGCGCAGCTCGGAAACCGCCCAGGTGTTTTTCGACAACGTGCGCGTGCCGCAACGCAACCGCATTGGCCACGAAGGCGCGGGGTTCATGATGCAGATGCTGCAGTTCCAGGAAGAACGATTGTTCGGCGCGGCGAACATGATCAAAGGCCTGGAGTATTGCGTCGACAGCACCATCGAGTATTGCAAGGAGCGCAAGACCTTCGGCAATGCGCTGATCGATAATCAAGTCATCCATTTCCGCCTGGCCGAACTGCAAACCGAAATCGAATGCCTGCGGGCGCTGGTCTATCAGGCCACCGAGCAATACATCAAAGGCCAGGACGTCACCCGTCTGGCGTCCATGGCCAAACTCAAGGCCGGGCGACTGGGCCGGGAAGTCAGCGACAGTTGCCTGCAATATTGGGGCGGCATGGGCTTCATGTGGGACAACCCGGTGGCGCGGGCTTACCGCGACGTGCGGCTGGTGTCGATCGGCGGCGGCGCCGACGAAATCATGCTGGGGATCATCTGCAAACTCATGGGCATCCTGCCGGGGAAAAAGAAATGAACACCCTTCCCGTTTGCCAGACCCTGTTGCTCGAACGGCATAGCGGCGTCCTGCACATCACCCTCAATCGCCCCGACAGTCGCAACGCCATGAGCTTGCAAATGGTCGCCGAGCTGCGTGCGGTGCTGGCGGCGGTGCGCGATGACCGGCAGGTTCGCGCGTTGGTGATCGGCGGTGCCGGCGGGCATTTTTGTGCCGGTGCCGACATCAAGGACATGGCCAATGCCCGCGCTCAGGGTCAGACGGCCTACCGCGAATTGAACCGTGCGTTCGGCGCCTTGCTGGAAGAAACCCAGCACGCGCCGCAAGTGGTCATCACGGTGCTGCAAGGCGCGGTACTTGGCGGCGGCTTCGGTCTGGCCTGCGTCAGCGATATCGCGATGGCCGATCATCAGGCGCAATTCGGCCTGCCGGAAACCAGCCTCGGCCTGTTGCCGGCGCAGATCGCACCGTTCGTGGTGCAGCGCATCGGCCTGACCCAGGCCCGCCGACTGGCCCTGACCGCCGCACGGTTCGATGGCACCCAGGCCCGGCGCATGGGATTGGTGCATTTTGTCGAGCATGACCCGCAAGCCTTGGCCGAGCGCCTCGATGAGGTGCTGGCCCATGTGTTGTGTTGCGCCCCGGGGGCGAATGCGGCGACCAAAAAACTCTTGCTGGCGAGTGCGGCGCAACTCTCGGATGGCCTGCTGGATCAGGCGGCCGAGTGGTTCAGTGACGCAGTGACCGGGGATGAAGGGATCGAGGGGACGATGGCCTTTGTGCAAAAGCGAAAACCGGGTTGGGCGATTTAAGAGCTTCGCGGGCAAGCCTCGCTCCTACAGGGGTATCACGCAGTCCGTAGGAGCGAGGCTTGCCCGCGAAGAGGCCCTCACATTCACCGCAAAAACCAAGGGAATAACCCATGCCCGCCTTCAGCAAAATCCTGATCGCCAACCGCGGTGAAATCGCCTGCCGCATCCAGCGCACCGCGCAAGCGCTGGGCTACCTCACCGTCGCCGTGTTCAGCGACGCCGACGCCGATGCCTTGCATGTGCAGATGGCCGACGAAGCCGTGAATATCGGCCCGGCCCCGGTGCAGCAGTCTTACCTGAACATCCCGGCAATCATCGACGCCGCCCGGCGCACCGGTACCGATGCGATCCACCCCGGTTACGGCTTCCTCTCGGAAAACGCAGAATTCGCCCGCGCCTGCCAACAGGCCGGCATCATCTTCATCGGCCCGAGCCCCGAGGCCATTGAACTGATGGGCAGCAAACGTCTGTCGAAACTCGCCATGATCAAAGCGGGCGTGCCCTGCATCAAAGGCTATCAGGGCAGCGAACAGGACGACGCGACCTTCGGCCGTGAAGCCGAACGCATCGGCTATCCGCTGATGATCAAGGCCAGTGCCGGCGGCGGCGGTCGTGGCATGCGCCTGGTGCACAGCGCTGAAGAGTTGCTGGAGCAGATTCGCACCGCACGCTCCGAGGCGCGGCATGGGTTTGGCAGCGACGAACTGATCCTCGAGCAAGCCTTGATCGACCCGCGTCACGTCGAGGTTCAGGTGTTCGGCGATCAGCACGGCAACCTGATCTACCTTGGTGAGCGCGATTGTTCGATCCAGCGTCGCCACCAGAAAATCATCGAAGAAGCGCCCTGCCCGGTAATGACCGCCGAGTTGCGCCAGGCCATGGGCGAAGCGGCGCTCAAGGCGGGGCGCGCGGTGAATTATGTCGGCGCCGGCACTGTGGAGTTCCTGCTGGATGCTCGCGGGCAGTTTTACTTTCTGGAGATGAACACCCGGCTGCAAGTGGAACACCCGGTGACAGAGCTGATCACCGGCCTCGATCTGGTGGCCTGGCAGTTTCACGTGGCCGAAGGACTGCCACTGCCGTTGCAACAGGAGCAGGTTCAGCTCAACGGCCATGCCATGGAAGTGCGTCTGTATGCCGAAGACCCAGCCCAAGGATTTCTGCCGCAAACCGG
The DNA here is from genome assembly GCF_019218905.1 of Pseudomonas sp. PDM24. Classification (NCBI taxonomy): domain Bacteria; kingdom Pseudomonadati; phylum Pseudomonadota; class Gammaproteobacteria; order Pseudomonadales; family Pseudomonadaceae; genus Pseudomonas; species Pseudomonas sp. PDM24. The sequence continues at coordinate 51,047 of NZ_JAHUWR010000005.1, forward strand.
GCGAATCGCAGCCTGGGAACCTGCGTTGCCGGGCGGTGTGCGGATCGACCATGGCTTGATCGAGGGCCAGTCTGTCAGTCCGTTTTATGACCCGATGCTGGGCAAGCTCATCGCCCACGGCGCCACCCGCGAAGAAGCCCGGCGCAAGTTGCTGCGGGCGGTACAGGACAGCGTGCTGCTGGGCGTGCAAAGCAACCAGCGCTTGCTCGCCTGTCTGCTGGAACATCCACAGTTCATCAGTGGCGAGTTCAGCACCGGGTTCATCCCCACGCACTTCGCCGATCATCCCTGCCTGCATCCCCATGTGCCGAGCGCCGAAGAACTGGCCATCGGCGCGGCGCTGTTTTATCAGGCTTCAGCGCAGGCTCACCGCGCCCCGCTGGCCGGTTGGCGCAACAACGCCAGCGTGCCCTTGCACTACCGAATCGGCCTTGGGGATCAGGATTGGCCGGTGCAATTGAACGCTGAATCTGGCGAACCTTGCCGCATTCAGGTCGGCGCTCGCACCCTTGAATTGAAGGTTATCCAGTGCGACGACCACTGGGCCACGCTGGAAATCGACGGCATCCGCCAACGCCATGCCTATCGCCTCGAGGCCGGGCAACTGTGGTTGTTCACGCGCCCCGGCTGCCTGCGACTGGTCGATCGCACCCTGGCGCTGGTCAGCGGACAGGCCAGTGTCAGTTCCGGCACGCTCAAAGCGCCGATGGACGGGGCGATCGTCGATGTACTGGTCAGTGAGGGCAGCCCGGTCAGCAAAGGTCAGCTATTGGTGGTGCTCGAAGCAATGAAAATGGAGCATCCGCTCAAATCGGGGATTGACGGAGTGCTTAAACGCTTGCAGGTCAGGGTCGGCGATCAGGTTAAAAATCGTCAGATTTTGTTAGAGGTCGAATAAGCCGCTAGGCGGATCCGCCGGGTTTGGCTACGCTCAAGCCCTATCAGGACGCGGATACCAGGAACCCTGCGATGCCTCACTGGTTGGTCATTGATCTGGAAGCCACCACCGATGAGGGCGGCTGGCCAGTCACGGAAATGGAAATCATCGAAATCGGTGCCACCCTCGTGGACCGCAAGGGCCAGGAACTGGATCACTTCCAGTGCTTCGTGCGCCCGTTGCGCCGGCCCTTGCTGACGCCGTTTTGCCGGGAACTGACCCACATCACCCAGGCCAATATCGATGCCTCACAGCCGCTCACCGACATCTGGCCGTTGTTCGAGCGCTGGCTCGCCCAACATCACGCGAGCCTGGAAGGCTGGGCCAGTTGGGGCGATTACGACCGCAAACAACTGCTTCAGGACTGGCAGCGCCTGCAACTCGACAGCGCCCTGAGCCGAGTGCCGCACATGAACCTCAAGCAACGCTTCGCCAAGGCTTGTCGGCTGGAGCGCCCGCTGGGGCTCAACGGGGCCCTGCAACTGGCGGGCCTGCAGTTCAACGGTCAGCAGCATCGAGCACTGGAAGACGCGCGCAATACGGCGCGTTTGTTACCGCTGATTTTCCCCGCTAATCCTTGAGTGCAGGAGGTGACGCCTATCGACACCTTGTGCATACTGGCCGGCCCTTTTTAGCCCTTTTCGAGGAACCGCCCATGTTTAAAGTCAACGAGTACTTCGACGGCACCGTCAAGTCGATCGCCTTTGGCACCGCTGAAGGTCCAGCGACCATCGGCGTCATGGCACCGGGCGAATACGAATTCGGCACCAGCCAGCGTGAAATCATGCACGTGGTGTCCGGCGCCCTGACCGTCAAACTGCCTGACAGCGACACCTGGGAAACCTTCGCCGCCGGCAGCCAGTTCAACGTACCCGCCAACAGCAAATTCCAGCTGAAAGTGGCCGTCGACACCGCTTACCTGTGCGAATACCGCGGCTAAACCCCCGGGTTTTCACAGCGACAAAAAAATGCCCGTGTCCTTGGACGCGGGCATTTTTTATTTTGAAGGGCTTTTATTCGAGAATCGTCACGGGCATGCCGACTTCAAGCCGGCCATTGCCGTCGTTGACCAGATTCTGCCCGAACATCGCGCCGTCGGCCTCGGTGCGGTATTTCTGCAATGTGGCCAGCGGTTCACGATCTTCGCTGCGTTCGCCGGTCTGCGGGTCGATGGTGGTCAGAATGCAGCGTGAGCAGGACTTGACCACGCGGAACTCGACATCGCCAATGCGGATGCGCTTCCAGCTATCTTCGGCATACGCTTCACTGCCCTCGATCACCAGATTGGGCCGGAAACGCAACATCTCCAGCGGCCGCCCGACTTTGCTCGACAAGTCTTCCAGCGACGCCTGACCAATCAGCAACAACGGGAAACCGTCGGCAAACGCCACCTGATCATCGTCCTTGCCATAGCCGGCCTGGGTGGTCCGCGCGCGATCAAGCGGCACTTGCACCAGACGCGTTGGCTTGCCGATGAACTCACTGACCCAGGCACCCGCCGCATCGCCGGCATCGGGGACGCGCAAGGTGTCGCGCCAGATGGTCACCCCGCGCAGATCGGCCTCGCCGTCAGGCAACGCAATATCGATCGGTGAATGACCCGGGGCACTGAGGGTCAAGCCGCCGCCGGCATTCCACAACGCCGACAGCTGACTCATTTTGGCGACCGCGCGCTGGGTCAGAAAGCGCCCACTGGCTTCGTCCACCAGCATCCAGCGTCGATCACCGTCCAGTCCCAGCTTGTCCAGGCTGACCTGATTGAGGGGCTCGCCCTTGCCGGATTTCAATGGAAAACGATAAAGCGCGCTCAGACGCATGGCCAACTCCCTGGTGGGTAAAAACGCCACCCTATACGAGCTTGATGGCCGAATCAAAGCCCTATTGAGAGCGCTTGCCCGCTTTTCGTAGGAGCCAGGCTTGCCGGCGAAAGCACTCTTAAGGACGCCTTCGCCGGCAAGCCTGGCTCCTACGTTCCGATTCAGGCAGGTATTGCGTCGAGCATAAGGCGCTGGCGCACCACGTCGACGAGTTTGTCGGGCTGGAATTTGGAGAGGAAGTTGTCGCAGCCGACCTTCTTCACCATCGAGTCGTTGAAGCTGCCCGACAGCGAGGTGTGCAAGACCACATAAAGCCCGCGCAAACGGGGGTCGTTACGGATTTCGGTGGTCAGGCGATAGCCGTCCATCTCCGGCATTTCCGCATCGGTGAAGATCATCAGCAGCTTGTCGGTCATGACTTCGCCCGTATCGGCCCAGGCCTTGAGCATGTTCAGCGCCTTCAAACCATCGCTGGCAATGTGCATCTTCACGCCCAATTGGCCCAAGGTGTCGCGCAACTGCGACAAGGCCACGTTAGAGTCATCCACCAGCAGCACTTCACGGCCACGGGCACGCTCCAGCACCGGATCGTCGAGTTTGTCGCGCGATACCTTGGCGTTGTACGGAACGATCTCGGCCAGGACTTTCTCGACGTCGATGATTTCCACCAACTGATCATCGACCTTGCTGATGGCGGTCAGGTAATGCTGGCGACCGGCACTGGCCGGCGGCGGCAAAATGGCTTCCCAGTTCATGTTGACGATGCGGTCCACGCCACCGACCAGGAACGCCTGCACCGAGCGGTTGTACTCGGTGACAATAATGGTACTGGTGGGACTTGGCACCAACGGGCGCATGCCGATGGCCTGGGACAGGTCGATCACCGGCAGCGTCTGGCCACGCAGGTTGACCACGCCGCACACAAAGGGATGGCGTTGCGGCATCAGGGTCAGCTTCGGCAGCTGAAGCACTTCCTGAACTTTGAAGACATTGATCGCAAACAATTGCCGTCCGGCCAGCCGAAACATGAGAATTTCCAGGCGATTCTCACCCACTAGTTGCGTGCGTTGGTCTACCGTGTCGAGAATGCCGGCCATTAATGACTCCTGGGCTTGTTCTGATGAATTCACTAAAGGGAGTTATCGGCTGTTTTTGCCGGACCTTGACCCCCAGACAAAATGCCAGGCTCAGGCATTGATGTCACATTAACATCATGCTTTACTGGCTCCGTGATTTTCATCTGCTTCCTTCCCTGCGGCGCGACCTCGGTTTGCACGTTAGGTTCCCCTGCGTAAGGGATTCCCCTAGTAACAATCAGGCCCAACCTGATATTCGCAATATCCAATAGCCATTAATGTGACGCCATTCTCATTGCATGAATGGAGTCAGGCTTTTGTGTGCGATTGCAGGTCAGTGGCCATCCACCCTCTCGAGTTCCCCTGCCGGCGCTCAAACCTGCCGGAGCGCGATATCACGAAGGCTTGGCAGCGCGGGGACACATATGGTTCTCGTCGGCACACACGACATTCCCTCATCTGACACGACGTTGTGGAGATAAGCATGCCGAACGACACCAAAGAGTGGGCTCAGCGATTTCCGGAATTTCTCGTTGAGGCTGAAACACTCTTGGCCAAATCCGAGGAATGCCTGAGTCATTTGCAACTGATCAGCAATGACAAGGACGCCATCGATTGCATGCTCAGCACCCTTCTCAAGCTGTCCAGCAAGGCCGATGCCTTGGCACTGGCGGCGGTCTCGGAGTTCTCGCTGCATATTCATGGATTACTGAGCTGCGCGCAGAACCACATGGACCTGCACGATCAAGCCCTGGACGCGCTCAAGGACTGCTTCACATTATTGGCCTGGCAACTCGAACTTATCGATCAGACTACCGGCCAACTCGGTCTCGATGACACTGAACAGACCTCACTGATAGAAGCGTTTGCGTTTCAAGTGGGACAAAGTCAGTTTCAGCCGCCCAGCCATGCCAGACCCTTCAGGTTGGTTTCGTTCTCGGAACGGCAAGCTTAAAAACATCAGCCCTGGCCGTGTTGCGCTTTTCTATTGCCATGACGCCGCCCTATAACTTGATGTGCTCATGCCGCAATTGAATGGGTCATTGCGTCGAAGACAGTTCGAGATAGTTATCCCTGTCTCGACTTCAGATAGTGGGCAGTAAAAAACAAAATGCCTGGCAATCGATATCTTCCGACGACAACAATCGAAAGTTTTTCCGTTATGGAACCATCGTCCAAAAACTATATTTTGACTATATAGAGCTATATACCAAACGCGACCAACGGTATGTTAAGTGGTAGTATGCCGACCATTAGTTGACGCCAATTAATGGCAAAGTGATCCAGCCAAGCCCCCTGAAGGCTGCATTTCCGGCACTGCACCACAGCCGAAGGCGACTTCACACAACGATTTCCACACACAGACCCGTCAGCCCTTGTGGCCGGTCTGCCCGCAGCGAACATCTATTGGCTCCATCCGCTATGTACGCCAGCCTCAAGTCAATTACCCTGTGGCCACCCTCCCGAAAAAACGCGCGCCGGTTCACGCTTTTTCTGTGTATCTGTTCGACGCTTGGCAGCCTGCTGGTCTACAGCTTGTCCATGTCTGTGCCGTTGAGTCTGCTGGTGCTCAATAGTGCAGCGCTGACCTGTGTCTGGGTGGGACATTGCCTTTCGCGCAAATCGATAAAGTTTCAACCTCAAGAACTGGCTGACCGTCTGCTGCAAGTGCAGGAAAACGAACGCCATCGGCTCAGTCGGGAGCTGCATGATGACATCGGTCAATTGCTGACCGCCGCGAAACTTCAAAGTGAATGGCTCAAACGTCGAATGCCCGAAGAACTGCAGGGTCAGTGTTCGGTACTGTGCGATACGCTGGACGAAACACTCACCAAGGTGCGAGACGTGTCGGCCATCCTGAATCCGCGGCAACTGGCCAGTCTCGGGCTGGAAGCCAGCCTGCGTGCACATTTACTCAGGACCCTGGCCAATACCTCCGTGCATTGGAGCCTGGAATGCCATCAACGCCTGACGGGCATACCGGAGGAAATGGCGGTGGCAGCTTTTCGCATCACCCAAGAAGCGGTTACCAATATACTGCGTCACGCCGAGGCCAGTAATTTGTTGGTCCGCCTGCAACGCCTGCCCCAAGGCCTGACGTTGTTGATCAGCGACGACGGCCTGGGTTTCGCGCCAGCGGCAGATCCCGCTCGCGAGGGGCAACGCGGAATGGCCGGGATGTCGGAACGGATCGATCAGTTAGGTGGCACACTGACCGTGACCAGCGAGCCGGGCAAAGGCACTCAAATCGAAGCACTCTTCCCTTGGGCGCCCCGTGCGCTAGAACGGGCCAGTACGAATAAGGTTATGCATTGACTTGTAACTTACTTCTGGTGGATGACCACTCGCTTATCAGGGCTGGCGTGCGCGCCCTGGTGCTGGATATTCCCGGCTATGCGGTAATCGGGGAGGCCAATGACGGCTCACTGTTAGTCGAGATGGTCGAGCAGCTGTCCCCGGACATCATTCTGCTGGATATTTCCATGAAGGAAACCGGTGGTCTTGAAGCCTTGCAGCGACTCAAGCGCGTACGCCCGCAGTGCAAAGTGCTCATCCTGTCGATGCACACCGACCCGGCGCTTATCATGCAGGCCCTGGAATCAGGGGCTCATGGCTACCTGCTCAAGGACACCACGGCCACCGAACTCGAACATGCGCTGGATGCCTTGCGCAATAACGAACGCTATCTGAGCCCGGCCATTGCCCATACAGTCATCAACCAGGCGCTGACTCGAGCGCAGAAAAATCAGGCGCAAACCCAGGACTCGCACAACCTGACGGCACGTCAGCTGGAAATCCTGCGACTGATTGTTCGCGGAAAATCCACCCGGGAAATCGCCAATGGCCTGGCTCTGAGCATCAAGACTGTCGAAACCCACCGCTCGCAGATCATGAAACGCTTGCAGATCTACGATGTGGCCGGCCTGGTGCTGTTCGCCGTGCGCGAGCAAATCATCAGTCTGGACGATTAACTGGATTCGAGACGCTCAGCAGCGGCGAGCCTTCGGGCAAATGCACACGCAATGCCGCCGGGCGCGCCGAGAAACGCAGACTGTCGCCCTCCAGAGGCTCACCATCAAGGTTGATATAAAGGCCCTCCGAGACTTTGATCTCCACCCATGGCAAGCGAGCTCGTACGAACATGTTGTCGATGCCGAAGCCATCGGCCAGCAAATCTTTCAAGGTACCGACCACTTCCTGTGGCGCGGGCAAAATGCTGATATCCAGCAGACCATCGTCAGCCAGCGCCAGCGGGCACAACACATGACCACCGCCAGCCTGTCGGCCATTGCCAATGCCCAATGCCAACAATTCGCCGCGCCAGTGAAAATCTGGCCCCTGCAACTCGCCATAGGCCGCATGCAACTCACTGAAGCGCGATAAACCCGTGAAGAGATAAGCGGCGCCGCCAAGAATTTTTTTCAGATCTTCGGAGGTATTGGCCGTGACCTGACTGCCAAAGCCGCCAGTGGCCATGTTCAGGAAAACCTGACCGCCGACTTCCCCCAGATCAATGGTTCGCGGGACAGCCTCCAGAAGATCCAACGCCTGAGCGGGCTCCAGAGGCACACCGGCAGCACGCGCAAAATCATTGGCGGTGCCCAAGGGCAAAAGTACCAGACTGGCCTGCGTCGAATGCGCCGCCATGGCTTCAGCGATGTCACGCAAGGTACCGTCGCCGCCGCCGGCAATCAGTTGCGTATAGCCTGCCGTCAGCGCTTCTTCCACCAACCGCTGCGCATCACCGGCCTCCCAGGTCAGTCGAACAGCCAGTTTCCAGCCCTGCCGGCGCTTGCCTTCGACGGCTGCACGGACCTCCTCATTGAGTGCCTGCTTGCCATGCAGAATCAACAGTGCCTTGCGCTCGCTCATTTTTGCCACTCCCCTATCCGCAATTCCATGGGATATGTTGACCTCGCAGCCCCTGATAAAAGTCGACTGGATTTCAATTATTTCCAAGGGAAGGAAACGTGAGTCCTACAGAGCGGTATTTTTTCGTACAAAACATGAGGAATCGGCTCAATTGACCCATCCGAACAATTGGTACACCGTTGGGTCTCTGTCATCAGTGATTACCCGTTTAATTTACACAGGGATGTGAAAACAATGAATGAAACCCCCTTAAGGGCCTCAAAAAGCGCAAGCAACAACGGCATCGATCACCTGAATGGTTTTAACGCAAGGAGCCAGTTAGTCCATGCAAAGCCATGACCTCAGACTACCGGTAACCCCGGTCGCGCCGTTCGCGCCGTTCGCAGAAAATCGCGCCAATCATCAGGCTGAACTCAAAAACAGCGCAAAGCACGCCGGAGAAGTGGACATGGAACCTCGCGTCATTGAACTGGAGACACACCTCAAGTACATCCGCAGAGACATGGATGAAGTCCGGGGTGACGTCAAATCCATCAAACACAGGCTTGCCTATTCAGCTGGCGCAACAGCCGTGATCCTGGGTCTTCTGGCCTGGATCGCCAACAGCCGCTTCGATCAGGTCGTGACACTTCTGGCACATTAAGAAATGGTCACGCACGCAAGCCCGATGCGATCAACCGGGCTTGCGGGGCAAAACCAGTGCCTGTATCAGCTCAAGACTTCACTCAGCGGGATGAAGCTCACCCAATCACCCTCGATCAGCGTACGGTCCTCCAGCACCTCAACCAGACCGTCAGCCCAGGCAGCACTGCGCAGTACGCCAGAGCTCTGATTCCTGTAGATGATTGCCCGGCCATTCTCCAGACGTCCGCGCAAGTACTCACGTCGGTTACCCGCCTTTGGCCAGACGAATCCTGCCGGCACCTGAAACTTCAGGGGCTCGACTTCTTTTACGCCTTGGCGGCGCAAAAGGTAGGGCCTTGCCAACAGAGCAAAAGTCACCAGGGTAGACGCCGGATTGCCGGGTAAACCGATCACAGGCACGCCGCGAAAATGCCCGAACGTCAGCGGCTTGCCTGGTTTAATGGCAAGCTTCCACAGCGTCAATTCGCCTTCTTCCCGCAAGGCAATGCCCAGAAAGTCGGCCTCTCCCACTGATACGCCACCAGTCGAGAGAATCAGGTCGACATCCTTCAACTCACCGAGGCGAGCACGAGTGGTCGCTAAATCATCGGGAAGAATACCGGCATCTATCACCTCACAACCTAACCGCTGCAACCAGCTGCAAAGCAACACTCGATTACTGTTGTAGATCTGTCCTGGCCCAAGGGCCTGACCAGGCTCAATCAACTCATCACCGGTAGACAAGACCGCAACACGAACCTTACGAACCACGTCCAGCTCAGCGCATCCCAGTGATGCCGCCAGCCCCTGCTCAATAGACCCCAGACGCGTTCCGGCGGGCAGGATCAGCTCACCGACGGTGGCTTCCTGACCTTGTGGACGGATGTTCTTTCCTGGGGTCATGGTTTCGGTGAAACGTACCCGCTCATCCGCCTGAGCCTCGGCGTTCTCCTGCATCTCGACACAGTCGGCACCGGCGGGCACAGGCGCGCCAGTGAAGATCCGCGCACAAGTACCTGGTTTCAAGGGCTCCGGGGCCTGGCCTGCAAAAATCTTCTGACTGACCACCAACGGCTCTCCCGTCCAGTCGGCCAGGCGCAAGGCATAACCGTCCATGGCACTGTTGGGCCAAGGCGGCAAATCAAGTGTCGAGACCAGGTCAGCGGCCAGTACACGCCCCTGAACCTGCGCCAACGGCAAGCGTTCGTGCTCACGAATCGTCGAGGCGTCGGCCATTCCCAGTAAACGCGCCAGTGCCGCCTCGACAGCCATCAGACTGCCTGTCTTGCCTGGCTTACCCGCGGGTTTCACAGGGTGCCGCCTGTTTCAGATGGGCCACGAAATTGCACGGACGGTGACGAGAATCCAGTTGCTCGGCGAGAATGCCGTCCCAACCGGTGCGCACCGCGTTGGTCGAGCCCGGCAAGCAGCACACCAGCGTGCCATTTGCCAGACCGGCCAAAGCCCGGGACTGAACCGTCGATGTGCCGATATCCGCTACCGATATCTGCCGGAACAATTCACCAAAACCATCGACCTGTTTATCCAGCAGGCAACTCACGGCTTCGGGCGTGCTGTCGCGACCGGTGAACCCGGTACCACCGGTGATCAGCACCACTTGCACGACCTCATCAGCAATCCAGTTGGCGACTTGCGCGCGAATTTTGTAGAGGTCATCTTTAAGCAATACACGGGCCGCCAGGTTATGACCGGCAGCGCTCAAACGGTCGACGAAGACCTGGCCTGAGGTATCGGTTTCCAGGGTACGGGTATCGCTGACAGTCAGCACCGCGATGTTGAGCGGTGCGAAAGGTACATCAGCCTTGGCTTTCATAGGCTCGTCCAGTTGTAGGAGAAACAGCCCGGTGTTATATCACAGCGCCTCATTTTTTCGCCGCCCTCATGGAGAAGTGTAATGACCTCGAATACACCTCTGGCACCTTGCTCCATTCTGCTCCTGGCCGGCGGTCGCGGCCAACGCATGGGCGGTCAGGACAAGGGATTGCTGGATTGGCACGGCGAACCGCTGATCGCGCATCTGCACCGCAAGACGCGCCCGCTGAGTGATGACCTGATCATCTCCTGCAACAGAAACCTGGAAAAATATGCGCCTTATGCGGATCAGTTGGTCCATGACGACGAAGGCGACTTTCCGGGACCGTTGGCGGGTATTCGCGCAGGCTTGAGAGCCGCCCGCCATACTCACCTACTGGTGCTGCCCTGCGATGTACCACGCATCGATGCCGCGCTGCTCCAGGACATGCGTGAAACCGCCGGACAGCATCCGGACAAACCGCTGATGCTGCGCCATGGCGAACACTGGGAACCCTTGCTGTGCATGATTCCCGTCGCCCTTTCAGCGGCTTTCGAAACCGCCTGGAACGAAGGCGAGCGCAGCCCGGGCCGCCTTATGCGCAAGCTGGGCGCCACAGCCCTGCAATGCCCGGATAACGACCCCCGTCTGGCCAATCTCAATACGCCGGAACTGTTAAGCACACACCACACTGTGTCAGACTGACACGCGAAGGAACTTGCGCGCGTTGTATACGTCTCAAGCTCAGCAACCAAAAGAATTCCCATTCGGAGACACACCCATGACTCAACGGACCCTCGCCACTTTCATGCTCGCACTGGGCCTTGCCACCCTCGCCGGTTGCGCATCGCCTACAGTGATCACCTTGAATGACGGTCGAGAAATCCAGGCCGTCGACGCGCCTAAGTACGATGAAGAATCGGGCTTTTACGAATTCGAACAACTGGATGGCAAGCACACCCGCGTCAACAAAGATCAGGTCCGTACCGTTAAAGATCTGTAATCTTTACGGCGACAACCAGATACAGAAAAGCCCGCTTTTAAAGCGGGCTTTTTCGTGGCTGAAGAAAAGCAGGGTCGTTAGCCCTGTGATCACCACTGCAAGGTGATGGTGCTTTCGAATTCTCTTTCCTGCCCCGTGACCGGATCGACAAATCGCAGCCCCTGGGCCAACAGCTTCAAGGGATTGGCATAGTCATCTTCTACGTCCTTGAGCACCTGCGGGTAGAACGGATCATTGCAGATGCTGGCCCCCAGGGCTGTCATGTGAACTCGCAACTGATGTTTCTTGCCCGTCACCGGGTACAGCGCATAACGCCAGAGTTCACCGTTTTTTTCCCTGACCTCGACAGCCGTCTCGGTATTGCTGACTCCCGGGCCTTCTTGCATGCGAAAAAACGGCTCGCCATCGATAAGTCGGCTTTTATGAACCAGCGGGAAGGAGTGTTCCGGCAATGCCCGGGCGATTGCTTCATAGCGCTTTTCGATCTGGCGTGCAGGAAACAAGGATTGATACGCCGACCGACTCTGAGGGTTTGCTGAAAACAGCACCAGCCCGGCCGTATGCCGGTCAATGCGATGCAAAGGCACCAGATGCGGGTTATCCAGGCGACGGATCAGCCGCCGCAGCAATGTCTGCTCCACGTATTCGCCCGCCGGAGTCACGGGCAGAAAGTGTGGTTTGTCCGCCACCACCAGATGCTCGTCGGCATAGAGGATCGACTCCACCACCGGGATCGGTTTTTCGTCCGGCACCTCACGGAAATAATGAATCCGCAGACCTTCCTTGTAAGGCAGGTTCAGGGGAATCGGCAGGCCTTGCCCATCAAGGACACGACCGCGAGCAATTCTGTCCAGCCATTGTTCACGACCGATGGCGCTGAAGTGTTCGCACAGGCAATCGAGTACAGTCTGCCACGTCCCCGGCGGCAGATAGAGCGTACTGGCCTGGTTGTGTGCGGCAGAAAAAGATGAAGTGGACATACGAAAAGCTCTAACCCTCAATACAGAGCGGCATTATCCAACAGTGGCCGGAACGAACCTAGAAGAGAATCCTCAGGCCGGTATCGACTGTGCTCGAGCGGCCGCTTCGGTGAACTCCTTGAGCCAACGCAGCACATCGACCGCTTCCCAGCGCCCCGGATCATAAAGCGCATACAACAACCCCTGATAGCCCACGACATCCAGCTGCCGGTGGTAGCCCGCACGCTGGAACAAGGCTTCGATTTCGGCGAAACAGGTATTGAAATGCAATTTGTTGAAGGGTGTTTTCCCCTCCGTGACCAGACCATCCAAACGCAGTTCGAGGACAGCCTCGCGCACCACGTCCGCCGACATCCGGTTCACGCTGTTCTTCAATTGCTCGACATTGACCAAGGTTCATCCCTCTGACGTCCGGGATCGCCTGCGTAAACCCGAAACAGGGAAAAGCATGGCAGGCAATCGGAATAACTGTATGCGCATACAGTAGCCGAATAACCAACCTTTCGCCAATGGATGAAACGAGTACTGCGACGGGTGGGGCATCGCTGACAGTGTCAGAGTCAGCGCAGGAACGCCACCACTTCATCGGCACTGAACGGCCAGCTCAGCTCTGCGCCGGTATCGACCCGTCGCAACACTGGAATACGCAGACTGTAGGCTTCGAACCACGTTTCGTCGTCAGCGATATCCACCAGTTCCACCAACAGACCACGCTCGACAAACTCCATCAGCATGGCTTCGGCGACTTCACAAAGATGGCAACCAACGGTGCCGAACAACTGACATTCAGGAGGCATGACGACAAGACCCATCGAAGTAAGCGCTCATTCTAGGCCCGCGATCAAACGCAGTCGAGCCGATGCCCTATCTGTCTGAGCAATGGCATTTCAAGAGATTTCGGCAAACTCCTGACGCACATCATTCGCCTTAACGGCCATTTGCGCGATGCTCGCGTCTTTTTTACTTCTACGCTTGAGTAGCCAGATCCCTCACCGGAGTTTTTTGTGTTCGCCAATCTGTTGATCATCTTCACCGCCTCTTTGGTAGTGATTGCACTGTTCCAGCGCCTGCGCTTGCCACCGGTGCTGGGTTACCTGTGCGTAGGGCTGATGATCGGACCGACCGCGTTCGACTGGGTGAATGAAAGCGAAGAGTTGCCCGACCTTGCCGAGTTGGGCGTGGTGTTCCTGCTGTTTTCTCTCGGGCTTGAATTTTCCCTGTCGAAAATGCTCGCCCTGCGCCAAGTGGTATTTGGCCTGGGCAGCCTGCAAGTGCTGGTTTCCGGGGTCGCGCTGGGGGTGTTGCTGATGCTGTTCGGCATGCCAACCACGCCTGCACTGTTACTCGGTGCCGGTTTGGCGCTGTCGTCCACTGCCATTGTCAGCAAGGAGTTAAGCAGCCTCGGTGAGCTTTTCAGCCGCCACGGCCAGAATGCCATCGCCGTGCTGTTGTTCCAGGACGTGGTCGCTGTTTTGCTACTGACTCTGGTCCCGGTGTTCGCCGGTACCAGCGACCAGGTTTGGTATTGGGCTCTGCCATTGACGCTGGGCAAGACTGTCGTGCTGTTCGTCGGTCTGCTGCTGGTCAGTCGCTGGTTTTTGCCACGGCTGTTTCATGAAGTCGCCGCGTCCCGGTCCGCTGAGCTGTTCGTGCTGTTGGCACTGGTGATCGTTCTGCTGACGGCCTGGCTGACTCACCTGCTCGGCCTCTCCCCAGCCCTGGGCGCCTTTCTCGCCGGCATGCTACTGGGGGAAAGCCACTACCGACATCAGATCGAGGCGGACATCCGTCCGTTTCGCGACATTCTGCTCGGGGTATTCTTCGTCAGCATCGGCATGTTGATCGACTTGCGCTTGTTTGCCAGCCACGGCTTGCTGATTCTCGGACTGACGCTGGGATTACTGCTGATCAAAGGCACCGTGGTCGCGCTGCTGGTCAAATGGCGCGGCAGCGATGTCGAAACCGCCTGGCGCAGCGGCCTGGCCTTGGCTCAAGGCGGTGAATTCTGTTTTGCCCTGATGACGCAAATGCAGCAGAACAAACTGATGCCCGCCGACTTCGGTGGCCTGCTGCTGGCTGCCACGTTCTGCTCGATGCTGGTGACGCCTTTACTGCTGCGCGCCGCTCCCCACATCGCCACACGCCTGCACCACAAGCCCAACGAAGAAGCCGAACTCGAAAAAATCAGTGCACTCAACGCAGGCTTGCACAATCACGTAGTGATCTGTGGGTATGGCCGCGTAGGTCAGTCCATCGGGCGCGTCCTGCGTAATGTAGATCAACCGTACATTGCGCTGGATACCGACCCGGTGCGGGTTCAGGAAGCAGCCGTCAATGAAAGCTGCGTTCATTACGGCGATTCACGTCGCGGCGAACTGCTGGTGGCGATAGGGCTGGAACGCGCCAGACTATTGGTGGTCGCCGTGGATCAGACGGACATCGCACTGTTGATACTCAAGGAGGCACGCCGGTTCAACCCGAGTGTATCGATCCTGGTGCGCACACGGGACGACAGTCAGTTGGCCGAGTTGAAGGCGGCCGGTGCCAGCGAAGTCGTACCCGAGTTGCTGGAGTCGAGCCTGATGCTCGTCTCCCACGCGCTGATCATGCTGGGCATACCCGGCCAGCAGGTGCGAGACCGGGTCGACCAGGTACGGCGTGACCGCTATCGCCTGCTGCACGGCTTTTACCCCGGTGCCGACGATGAGGAACGCTGATTCAATCCTGGCTCACGGCACCGATCTTGTGCACCGACAAGTCCGCGCCGTAATACTCCTCTTCCTGGCTCAGGCGCAGACCATGGAACGCCTTGATTACGCCATACACCGTAAAACCGCCGGCAAGCGCCACGATCACACCCAGAGAAGTGCCGATCAACTGGCTGATCAGGCTCACGCCCCCCAAACCACCCAAGGCGGTTTGACCAAAGATGCCGCAAGCGATCCCGCCCCAGACACCACACAGTCCATGCAGAGGCCAGACGCCCAGCACATCATCGATATGCCATTTGCCTTGAGCTGCGGTAAAGCACCAGACAAACAGTGCCCCGGCGATGGCACCGGTCACCAACGCGCCCACCGGGTGCATCAGATCCGATCCGGCGCAGATCGCCACCAGTCCGGCCAATGGGCCGTTATGCAGGAAGCCCGGGTCATTGCGCCCGACAATCAACGCCGCCACGGTGCCGCCGACCATGGCCATCAACGAATTCACCGCGACCAGCCCGCTGACCCCTTGCAGTGTTTGAGCGCTCATTACGTTGAAGCCGAACCAGCCAACGATCAGAATCCAGGAACCCAACGCCAGAAAGGGAATGCTCGACGGTGCGAATGCCACCAGTCGTCCATCGCGATAACGACCTTGCCTTGGGCCGAGCAACAACACCGCCGCGAGTGCCAGCCAGCCACCCATGGCGTGAACCACCACAGACCCTGCGAAGTCATGGAAACTGGCACCGAAGCGTTCCAGCAACCAGGCTTGCAGACCAAAGTTGCCATTCCAGATCATGCCTTCGAAGAAGGGATAGATGAACGCCACGATCAGCGCCGTCGCACACAACTGCGGGACGAACCGGGCGCGCTCGGCGATGCCTCCGGAAATGATTGCCGGTATCGCCGCAGCAAAGGTCAGCAGAAAGAAAAACTTCACCAGCCCATAGCCATGATCGGCAGTAATCACCGCCGCCGGCTGCATGAAAGTGACTCCGTAGGAAATCCAATAGCCTATAAAGAAGTAGGCCAGGGTCGAAATGGCGAAGTCGCTGAGGATCTTCGACAAGGCGTTGACCTGGTTTTTTTGTCGAACCGTACCCACCTCGAGAAAGGCGAAACCGGCGTGCATGGCCAGGACCATGACCGCACCGATAAGGATGAACAACGTGTTGGAGCTATGGACCAGACTGTCCACAGCACTTTGCAGATTTTCCATGGATTGGCAGACCTGAAGGCTGAAAAAAGCACCAAAGCAGTTCGCGCAGAAGGCTGGCGCACCAAGTTGCAGCCGATCCAGACTGAAGCGCTGATCCGGATGAACCGCTTTGGCGCACA
Source organism: Pseudomonas sp. PDM24 (assembly GCF_019218905.1). Lineage (NCBI taxonomy): Bacteria > Pseudomonadati > Pseudomonadota > Gammaproteobacteria > Pseudomonadales > Pseudomonadaceae > Pseudomonas > Pseudomonas sp. PDM24. The sequence continues at coordinate 67,216 of NZ_JAHUWR010000005.1, forward strand.
AGAACGGAACCTTTGCGCGAGTTTTGATTATTTGAGTTAAGGTTTTCCTTAAATCATGCCCAGCAACAGCGCAACGGCGCAGGCTGACGCACCACGACATAGCAAAAGTTGTACCAGTCATTTGTACTGAACCTTCACGCAAGGCTCATACTCGAACGCTTCAGAAGCCACTCACGGAGATCACCAATGGCACGCACCACAGCAAAGACTGCTCAAGAAGTTCTGATGGAAGATTTTCAGACACTGGTCACCGACACTGAAAGGTTGCTGGAACACACCAAATCCCTGGCTGGCGATCAAGCCGATGAGTTGCGCCAGCAGATCCATGACAGTCTGCTGCGCGCGCGGGAAACCCTGAAATTGACCGAAGACTCTGTGCGCGAGCGCGGCAAAGCCGCTGTCACCGCCACGGAAGATTACGTCCAGGCCAACCCATGGCAATCGGTCGGAATCGCGGCTGGCGTGGGCTTCCTGATCGGCCTGCTGGCCACTCGGCGCTAATATGGCGATCGGCGAATCCGGCCCGTCCGCGACGGGCACCGGCTCATCCCCGCGGCGCCTCGGTGCCGCGTTTCTTGGACTGCTGCACAGTCATGTCGAACTGTTTGGCATTGAATTGCAGGAACAAAAAGCACGCACGGTAAGCCTGTTGTTGTTTGCAGGCCTGACGCTGGTCTTTGCCTTGTTATTGCTGGTGGGCTTGTCGACGCTGGTGTTGATCCTGTTTTGGGACACCTATCGCCTGGCAGCAATCATCGGGCTCTGTGTGTTCTATACCCTCGCCGCGTTGTTCTGTGCGATGCGCTTGAGAGCAGCGATTTTCGATGAATCCTCGCCCTTCCACGGCACCCTGGAAGAGTTGGCCAATGATCGGGAGCGTCTGTTGCCATGAGCCTGTCTGAACTTCCCCGCAACAGCTCGCGCACGGAAATGCGCAAGGCGCTGATTCGCCTGCGCATGGAAATGCATCGCCAGGAAATTCGCCACGAATCCCAACAGCTGCTGCATCCCTTGCAACGGGTGCGTGGCATGACGCAAAACCTGCAAGACGGTCTCGGCATCAAACACGCCCCGCTCTGGGGCATCGCGGCCGTGATCGGGTTGGGCTTTCTGACCGGCAAGGGTGCCAAGGGTGGAGGTATCGGCAGCCTGACCCGGCTGGCTCGCCTGGGCGTCACGCTGGGGCCACTGATCAAGCTGATCATGCAGAACTCTTCGCGCAAACACTAATCAGTCCTGTTTGGCTGCATTCTTGCAACACCACCAGGATTAACCTCTTTATCGAGAGGTTAGTCCTGCGTGCCTGCTTGGTGTCCAGGTTTACCCGGAACAAAACCTTACTAAGGAGGCCTCGTGATCGACGGGCAACCGCTCGCCTGCTTTCAGCCGTTCATCGATACCGCCACGGGCCGCATCGCTGGCGTCGAGGCGCTGGGTCGACTGCGTCAGGCCGACGGTCAACTGTCCTCGGTAGGACCGCTGTTCGCCGACCCGCGAACCCCCGCCATCGCCCTGCGTCGTCTTGATCGCCAGATTCGCGATGATGCGCTGAGCCGTCTGCATGAAGCGCCCCCGGACTGGTTTCTCAGCCTCAACATATCGCCCCGCTGGATCAGTCGCTTGCACCGGGACCAGGCACTGCCAAGCCTCAAGCAGCTGAGCAGGCATGGCGTCGACGCGCAACGAATCGTCTTTGAGATCACCGAACTGGGCGGCGACAGCCAGCGTCTTGCCGAAGTCGTGGCCCGTTACCGACAAGCCGGGGCGCGGATCGCCATTGATGATTTCGGTGCCGGTTACTCTCAGCTCGATCGCGTGCTGGCCCTGCAACCGGACATTCTCAAGCTCGACATGCGATTGTTCCAGGCCGCCGCATTGGGAGGCCCCAGCAGCGAGGTGGTGAAGGCACTGGCGCAAATGGCGGAGAAAACCGGTTGCTGGATTATCGCTGAGGGCGTGGAAACCGAAGCTCAACTGAATTTTGCCCTGGAGTGTGGTTCTCGCTACGTACAGGGCTTTCTGTTCGCCCGTGCGCAAGCTGATTTCTTCGCCACAGATGCCTTTGTCGAGCGCTTCGCGCAACTGCGTCAGCGCTATGTTCAGCAAAAACTGGCTGAGCGCGCTCGCCTGATGATCATGCGCCAGCAACTCAGCGAACTGATGACCATCCTGCAAGCCTGGGCTCAAGCCAGCGCGCCCCTCAGCACCTTGCCGCAACTGGAAGCGTTTCCCTGGTTGCTGCGCTTTTATCAATGCGACCGCCACGGCACGCAGCTGACCCCCAACCTGGAATGGCACAACAACGGCTGGGAAGCCGATAACCGCTACCTGGGCCATAACTGGTCATGGCGCCCCTACTTTTATCACTTGCTGGCCGAGGGTTGGGATGAGCGCCGGCTGACGCTTTCCAACACTTACCGCGACGCCACCAGCAATCAATACTGCCTCACCGCCGGGCAATTCTTCGATAACGGCGAGCGACTGCTGCTCATCGATATCGATGCCGCGGGGCTCTAGTTCTCCTTGCAGGGACCGGCGCGAACCGGGAAGCTAGGGGATCAGTCACCTGACGGAGAAACCAGCCTTGGATTGGCAAACCCTGCTCACCCGCGAACGCCTCGGAAAGCCTGTGCACAGCCCGGAAGAACTCGGCCGCAGCCCTTTCCATAAAGACCACGACCGCATCATTTTCTCGGGCGCGTTTCGCCGTCTCGGGCGCAAGACCCAGGTCCATCCGGTCTCCAGCAACGATCACATCCACACGCGCCTGACCCACTCGCTGGAAGTCAGCTGCGTCGGCCGTTCGCTGGGCATGCGCGTTGGTGAAACCATCCGCAGCGCCCTGCCCGACTGGTGCGAACCGAGCGATCTGGGCATGGTGGTGCAATCGGCTTGCCTGGCCCATGACATCGGTAATCCGCCCTTCGGTCATTCCGGTGAAGACGCGATCCGCCACTGGTTCCAGCAGGCCGCCGGCCGTGGCTGGCTGGATGCGATGAGCGAAGCCGAACGCAACGACTTCCTCAATTTCGAAGGCAATGCCCAAGGTTTCCGGGTACTTACCCAGCTTGAATACCACCAGTTCGAAGGGGGGACCCGGCTGACCTACGCCACGCTGGGCACCTACCTCAAATACCCGTGGACTGCCCGGCACGCCGACTCACTGGGCTACAAGAAGCACAAGTTCGGCTGTTATCAGAGCGAACTGCCACTGCTGGAACAGATCGCTCACAAGCTCGGTTTGCCCCAACTGGACGAACAACGCTGGGCGCGCCATCCACTGGTGTACCTGATGGAGGCCGCCGACGACATCTGCTACGCGCTGATCGATCTGGAAGATGGCCTGGAGATGGACCTGTTGGAGTACACCGAAGTCGAGTCCCTGCTGCTGGACCTGGTGGGTGACGATCTCCCGGAAACCTATCGCCAGCTCGGCCCGCAAGATTCGCGTCGGCGCAAACTGGCGATCCTGCGGGGCAAAGCCATCGAACACCTGACCAACGCAGCAGCCCGAGCGTTCGTCGAGCAACAGGATGCGCTGCTGGCCGGCACGCTGGCTGGCGACCTGGTGGAACACATGCATGGTCCCGCCAAACGTTGCGTCTTGAATGCCAAGGACATGGCGCGCAAAAAAATCTTCCAGGACAAGCGCAAGACACTCCACGAAATAGGCGCCTACACCACCCTGGAAATCCTGCTCAACGCCTTTTGCGGCGCGGCACTGGAGCAACACAACGGCCGTACGCCATCCTTCAAGCACCGCCGCATACTCGACCTGTTGGGCAACAATGCACCCGACCCTCACGGCCCTTTACACACCTCCTTCTTGCGCATGATTGATTTCATCGCCGGCATGACCGACAGCTATGCCGGAGAAATGGCGCTGGAAATGACCGGTCGTTCAAGCCACCGATAAAAACGTATCGATCAGCCTGTCAGAGAGCTCTGAGCGGCTGATCGAATTCTCGACATTCATCTGTATTTCAACGCCGACAGAATCGCCCTACACCTTGTGCGGAGCGGACTGATCGATTGTTCGGCCATCTCGCGAAATAATCGCACTCCCTTTGCTCGACAGATGACTCATGAAAACTCCTGTATTCAAACATGATTGGCGCATCTTGCTGGTGGAAGATCATCCCTTTCAGCTACGGGCGACTCAGTACCTGCTCGAGAGTTTTGGCTTCACCCAACTGACCGCCACTGACAGTGCCAGAGGCGCCTTGCAACAAATGCTCAAGGCTGCGCAACCGTTCGACATTCTTCTTTGCGACCAATGCCTGCCCGACCTTGCAGGCCTTGATTTGATCGAATACGCCAGTCACCGGGGGATGATCAGGCAGGCAATACTTCTGAGCAGTCTGACATCCGTCGAACTGGACAAACTTAAAGTCATGGCCTACGAACATGGATTGCCCTTGCTCGGTTACTTGATCAAACCATTGAAACAATCAGACTTCAGAAACTTATTGACCTTGGCCTCCATATAAAAACACGAAAACCCAAACACACTAAAACAATGACCAGCGTATAGATTCAGACCTCTAACTCAATGCCTTCCATCGTTTGACTAGTCCTACCAGACTTTTGCCTTTCCTCATGCAAAACCTAGTTGATACGTAGTCCCATTCTTCTTCAGTTGTAGGACTTTTCCTATATTGCCGCTGTAGCTCCCTCAGTTCATGCGGCCCCACAACTATCTGAGCTAAGGTGCGCGCATTATTTGTGCACGTATGGGATTTGATTATGAACTCCGTTTTTATTGTCGACGATCACCCTGTCATCCGCCTTGCGGTTCGAATGTTGCTGGAACATGAAGGTTACAAAGTCGTCGGCGAAACTGACAATGGGGTCGATGCTATGCAGATGGTTCGCGAATGCATGCCTGACCTGATCATCCTCGATATCAGCATTCCCAAACTGGATGGGCTGGAAGTTCTTTCCCGTTTCAACGCCATGAGCACACCCTTAAAAACACTGGTATTAACTGCACAGTGTCCGACACTTTTCGGTATTCGCTGCATGCAGTCCGGTGCATCGGGCTATGTATGCAAACAGGAAGACCTCAGTGAACTGATGAGTGCGATCAAAGCAGTTTTATCTGGTTACAACTACTTCCCCAGTCAAGCGTTGAACCCTGTTCGTCGTGACGACGCGCGCTGGGCCGACCTGGAATTGTTCAAATCCGTCAATGATCGAGAACTGATGGTATTACAACTTTTCGCCCAGGGTCGTACAAACAAAGAAATTGCCAAAGGCATGTTTCTCAGCAACAAGACGGTCAGCACTTATAAAAAACGACTGATGCAGAAACTCAAGGCCAAATCCCTGGTTGAACTCATCGATATGGCAAAACGTAACGCGTTAGTGTGAGAAACAGGATGCCCAGCCGTTTCAAGGATTGTCTGATACTCATGGCCGCGGGTTTATGCCTGAGCACTTCAGTACTCGCGGCTCAGACAGCCAGCGAACACTACACCCTGCTCAGTCGTTCAACGGCCGGGCACATGGAAGTCCAACTGGATACCTCACAACGACAATGGGTCAAAGACAAACGTGAATTGATCCTGGGTACATCGGCCCCGGATTATCCTCCTTTCGACCTGACCCTCAGCGGCCACGACTATGAAGGTTTCACCGCCGATTACGCAGGCATCCTCGGCCAGGCCATAGGGTTGCCGGTCAAGGTTCAGCGCTTCGCCTCCCGAGGGGCCGCTATCGAGGCGCTGGAAAAAGGCCAGGTAGACATGCTTGGCACCGCCAATGGGTTCGAGGCCGACAATGCCGACATTGCCCTGTCCACGCCTTATGCGGTGGATCAACCGGTACTGGTGACACGAGAAGGAGAAACCAGATCGCTGACCGATGGACTTGCCGGCATGCGGCTCAGCATGGTGTATCACTATCTGCCTCTGGACGAAGTCAGGGCGCTGTATCCGAAGGCAATCATCACCTCTTACCCGTCCTACCAGAATGCAATCAATGCGGTTGCCTTCGACCAGGCCGACGTTTTTCTCGGCGACACCATTTCAACCCACTACATGATCAACAAGGGGTATTTGAACAACATCCGCATGGCCAACTTCGGTAAACACGAAGCCCATGGTTTCAGCTTTGCCGTGCAGAAGGACAATCCGGATCTGCTCGCGATCATCAACGCAGTCCTCAAGGCCATCCCCACCAGCGAGCGAGAAAACATCGCAAAACGCTGGAGTGCCGGCAGCGACATTCTTCTCACCGATCACAAGCTGCAACTCAGCCACAGTGAAGAGCGCTGGCTGGCACAACATCCAGTCGTGCGCGTCGTGGTCAATGAAGCGTTTGCGCCACTGACGTTTTTCGACAGCGACGGCAACTTTCGGGGCGTCACGGCTGATCTGCTCGAGCTGATCAGATTGCGCACCGGTTTGCGTTTCGACATCCAGCGCAGCCGAAGCGATGACGAGATGATCGAGCAGATCGCTAACCATCAGGCCGACCTGATCGCTGCCCTGCTCCCCAGCGTTCAACGTGAAACGACGTTGAGCTTCAGCCGTCCCTATCTGGAAAACTCCTTTGTGCTGCTGACGCGCAAAGCGGCCGACAGCCCGACAAACCTCACGCAATTGCAGGATAAACGCCTGGCCATCGCCCAAGGCAACCCACTGGTGGATTACCTGCGCAGCGAGTTTCCGCGGATCAACCTGGTTGAAACCCCGGACACGTTCAGTGCCGTTGAGTTGCTCGCCGAGGGCCAGGCAGAAGGTGCGGTGAACTCACTGGTGATCGCCAACTACTTCATTTCATCGCGGATCTTTGAACAGACACTTCAGATCAGCACCACCATCGGTACCCGACAGGCAGCGTTTTCCCTGGCGACCGGGCGCGACGCCAAGGAACTGAATGCCATCCTCGACAAGGCACTGCTGAGCATCGCCCCCGAAGAGCTGGGCATCATCAACAGCCGCTGGCGCGGCTATTCAGCAGCCTCGCAAAGCACCTGGCGCAACTATCATCGCGTGTTCTATCAGATCGTTACAGGCGCCGGCGTGTTGCTGCTGATATCCGTTGCCTGGAACGCCTATATGAGGCGCCAGATCAAACAGCGGCAGGCGGCCGAGCGCGCATTGAACGATCAACTGGAATTCATGCGATCGCTGGTCAATGGCACGCCTCATCCCATTTACGTGCGTGATCGCCAGGGATTGCTGCAAAGCTGCAACGACAGTTATCTGGAAACCTTCTGCGCGAAACGCGAAGACATCATCGGTAAAGGCGTCATACAAGGCACCCTCGGCAACCTCTTCGAAGCACGGGAATATCAGGCGGACTACCAGCGCGTCATGGCCGAGGGAACGCCGCTGATTCTCGACCGTCCGTTGCACATCGAAGACCGCAAGCTGACGATCTATCACTGGATTCTTCCCTATCGCGACTCCAGCGGTGACGTGCAGGGCGTCATTGGCGGCTGGATCGACATCAGCGAACGCCGGCAACTGTTCGATGAACTACGGGCCGCGAAGGAACAAGCCGATGCTGCCAACCGAGCCAAAAGCACCTTTCTGGCGACCATGAGCCATGAGATCCGCACGCCCATGAATGCGATCATCGGCATGCTCGAACTGACGCTCAAACGTATCGATCACAGTCATCCGGATCGGCCAGCCATCGACGTCGCGTACCACTCGGCGAAAGACCTGCTGGAACTGATCGGGGACATTCTTGATATTGCGCGCATCGAATCCGGGCGTCTGAACCTGAGCCCGGAGCGCGTCAATCTGGCTGAAACCGTAGCCTCGGTGGTGCGGATTTTCGATGGACTGGCCCGGCAGAAAAATCTCGGACTGCAACTGGAGTTCAGCCCTGCCAAACCGACCACCGATGTCGTGTTGGACCCGATGCGCTTCAAGCAGGTGCTGTCCAATCTGATCAGCAATGCCATCAAGTTCACGCAACAGGGCCAGGTCAGGATCAGCGTCGAGTTGCAGTCGACCGACGAGCCCGACCGGGTCCAGTTGCAGTTACTGGTGGAAGACAGTGGCGCAGGAATCAGCGAGCAGGATCAACAGCGGTTGTTCGAGCCTTTCGTCCAGGCCGATAACTCCGGCCAGTTAGCCAGAGGTGGTGCGGGGCTGGGCCTGGTGATCAGTCGCAATCTGTGCGAAATGATGGGCGGCAGCCTGCAATTGGACAGTCAATCGGGCGTCGGCACGCAGGTCCGCATTTCGCTGAACCTGGCCACCCTGCCGACGGAACGGATGCCGGAATCTGTCGAGCCGCAAATCCAGCCAAGCACTACCCCCTTGAACGTGCTGGTGGTCGATGATCATCCGGCCAATCGCTTGCTCATGTGTCAGCAACTGGAGTTTCTGGGGCATCGGTTCAACGTCGCTGCAGATGGCAAGGCGGGGTTCGAAGCCTGGAAGAGTCAGCCATTCGACCTGGTGATTGCCGATTGCAACATGCCGATCATGAATGGATATGAGCTGGCCAGGGCCATTCGCCAACATGAACAGCACCTGCAACGCCCTCCCTGTACCGTTCTGGGTTTCACCGCCAACGCACAGCCGGAGGAAAGACAACGCTGCAAACTGGCCGGGATGGACGATTGCCTGTTCAAACCCCTCAGCCTGACGGCCTTGAGCCAGAGGGTGGAAGGCATCACGCCGACGGTCCGCGCACCGGCCTTCAGTCTGGAGGGGCTGCACCTGTTGACCGGCGGCAACCCGACACTGAACCAGCGATTGTTGACCGAACTGCTGAACAGCACCCGCCTGGACCGCAAAGCGCTGCTGGCGTTATCCGGGTCAAAGGACCGGCAATCACTCCTCGACATTGCCCACAAAATCAAGGGCGCGGCCCGAATCGTCCTGGCCTGTCGACTGATCGACAGTTGCGAGGCGCTCGAACAGGCCTGCAATAACAGACTCCACCACGATGAAGTGGCCGATTGCAGCAAGGCCATGGAGCGCGCCATGCTCGAACTGGAGCAATCATTGCAACAACAGATGGCACGCCATGACAAAAGCACAATGAAGGAGCATTAACTATGCTTGGGGGCTGAGCAGTGTGTTAATCATCATGGAGAAAGCTGCAATGCCCAGCCCACTGCGTCCGGATCAACGCCGGTTTCCTCTGCACATCCATATCAGCGTGATGTTCACCTTCCTGTTGTTACTGACCGGGGTGGTACTGGGTATTTTCAACTATCAGCAAACCACCCGGATCATCCTTTCCAGCAGCGAAAAACTCTTCAACCGCATCGAGCAGGATGTCCGTCTGGGCCTGCATCGCATCTATCAGCCGATTCGTCATCTGCTCAACCTGCTGGCGGACAACCCGGCGACCCAGGCGCCCGACCTTGAGCAACGCCTGGCGTTGCTCAAGCCCTTCAGCCAATCGCTCAAGGACAATCCCGACCTGGCCTCGCTGTACCTGGGCTACGCCAATGGCGACTTCTTCATGGTTCGTCCCCTGCGTACCGTCACCCTGAAAACACAAGTCAAGGCACCGGCCACGGCGGCGTATCAGGTGTGGAGCATCGAGCACCCAAGCGGCGGTCAGATCCGCTCCCAATCATTGTTTTTCGATCAGAACCTGGCCCTTGTCAGCCGCCAGGACAACCCCGACGAGACCTACGATCCCCGTACCCGCGCCTGGTTCTCCAGCGCCCTCGGCAACCACGATCAGATCACCACCGAGCCCTACCTTTTTTTCTCCACCCACAACGTCGGCACCACACTGGCCCGGCGCAGTGGCGAGCATGCAGTGATGGGGGCCGACCTCACGCTGGCTGAACTGTCCGCGACCCTGGCCGAACATGTGGTGACCCCCAGTACCGAAATTGTGCTGTTCGATGCCCAGGGCAATGCCATCGCTTACCCCGACAGCAGCAAACTGATCGTCGACGATCAGACCGCCCGGCTGATCAAAGCCGCCGATCTGAGCCCCACGCTCGCGGCTCTGCTCACCAGCCCCTCCGAGGTCAATCGCCTGAACACCGCGGGCCGTCAATGGATCGTGGCGCGCAGCAGCATCCAGGAGGGTGGCCCGCAGGGACTGCAACTGGCGCTACTGGTGCCGGAGGACGAATTGCTCGTCGATGCCTACCGCATACGCTGGCAAGGCGCGTTGATTACCCTGGCGACGCTGCTGTTGTGCCTGCCGATGGGTTGGCTGACCTCGAGAATCCTGGTCAAACCCTTGCGCGCCCTGGTGCAGGAAGCCGATGCGATTCGCAGTTTCGATTTCAACTTTCCGGCCTCCCGTCGCTCGCCGGTGCTTGAAGTCGACCAACTGAGCGTGTCGATGGCGCGCATGAAAGACACCCTGGCGAGTTTTTTCCAGATCACCGACAGCCTGAGCGCCGAGACCCGTTTTGCCCCGCTGCTGCAACGGGTGTTGTTTGAAACCGTAAAGATCGGCCAGGCCCAGGCCGGTCTGCTCTATCTGCGGGAAAGTGATGACGATCGCGTGGAGCCTCATGCGCTGGTCATCCATGGCAACTCACAGACGTTGCCGTCATTCGCCATTCAAGGACACACGCCTCAGGATCCGCAGAGCCCTCAATGGATGCAGAAATTGTCGAACGCCGACAATGTCGTCACCAGCCTGGGGTTCGAAGAGGCGGGAGATTTGCAGAAGGTTTTGCTCGCACTGGAGTGCCCCAGGGTTCATCTGATCGGTATCCGGCTGCACAATCGCCATAACGAAACCGTCGGCCTGCTGATCCTGCTGCTGGCAGACAGCGGCACGCAGGAAGACCTGGAAAAACTTCGCCCGGACCGCATCGCGTTTCTCCAGGCGGTTTCCGGTGCAGCCGCCGTGAGTATCGAAAGTCAGCGCCTGCAAGCCAAACAGAAACAGCTGCTGGACTCTTTTATTCAACTGCTGGCTGGCGCGATCGATGCCAAGAGTCCCTATACCGGCGGTCATTGCCAACGGGTGCCGGCACTGACGCTGATGCTGGCGCAGGCGGCCGCAGCCAGTCAGGCCCCGGCCTTCAGCAGCTATCGGCCCACCGACGATGAGTGGGAAGCCTTGCACATCGCTGCCTGGCTGCATGATTGCGGCAAGATCACCACGCCGGAATACGTGGTCGACAAAGCCACGAAGCTTGAGACCCTGAACGACCGCATCCACGAAATCCGCACACGGTTCGAAGTGCTCAAGCGTGATGCCTGGATCAACTATTGGCAGGCCATCGCACTAGGGGGTGACGAGCAGCCTCTGGCGCAATTACGCCATGCGAACCTGGCGGCGCTGGATGATGATTTCGCGTTCATCGCCCGCTGCAATCTTGGCAGCGAGGCCATGGCCGAGGCCGATCTGCAACGCCTGAACACCATCGCTCAACGCACCTGGACCCGAACCCTGGACGATCGACTGGGGGTTTCGTGGGAAGAGAACCGTCGTCAGGCACGGACCCCGCCGCCGACTCTGCCGGTCAGCGAGCCGCTGCTGGCGGATAAACCCGAACACCTGATCGAACGCGCCGACAGTGAACTGATTCCGGCCGACAATCCGTGGGGATTCAAGCTTGACGTGCCACGCTACAAGTACAACCGGGGCGAGCTCTACAACCTGAGCATCACCCGAGGCACCCTGACCCGCGAGGAGCGTTACATCATCAATCACCACATGGTGCAGACGATTCTGATGCTCAGTCACCTGCCCTTCCCCGGCCATCTCAATAACGTCGCGGAGATCGCCGGTGGCCACCACGAAAAAATGGACGGCACCGGTTATCCCAAACGCTTGAAGCGCGAAGACATGAGCTTGCCGGCGCGGATGATGGCGATTGCCGATATCTTCGAAGCGCTGACCGCCGCCGACCGCCCCTACAAGAAAGCCAAGTCCTTGAGCGAAGCGCTGGGCATCATGGCCACCATGTGTCGTGACGCCCACATTGACGCTGAGTTGTTCGGGTTGTTCATCAACGATGAAGTCTATTTGCAGTACGCCAACCGTTTTCTCGACCCACGACAGATTGATGCGGTCGACCCGTCAAGCCTGCTGATCAAGGCCGGCTTGAAGGCCTGATCAGCAGTCGGTCAGACGCAGGAAAATCGCCGCCAGTTGCTCGATACCGGCCTGATCTTCAGCAGTAAAACGTGCAAGTTTCGGGCTGTCGAGGTCCAGCACACCGATCAGTCGACCGTCCTTGACCAGCGGCACTACCAGTTCACTGTTCGAGGCACTGTCGCACGCGATGTGCCCGGGGAACGCATGTACATCTTCGACCCGTTGAGTCTGCAAGGTGGCTGCTGCCGCCCCGCACACACCACGACCGAATGGAATTCGTACACAGGCGATCTGCCCCTGAAACGGGCCAAGCACCAGTTCTTCGTTGCGATTAAGGTAGAAACCGGCCCAGTTCAGGTCATCGAGCTGGTTGAACAGAAACGCCGAAAATTGTGCGGCGTTGGCGATAAAATCACGCTCGTCTGCCAGCAGTGATTCCAGCTGCGCCCACAGCATGCCGTAGCCCTCCAGGCCCTGGCCGCTCTTTTGTAAATCGATCATGCCTTGTGCTCCAACAGCTTCAGCCCGACCCAATAGCGGGCAAATTGATACGCGCAACGTCCGTTGCGATTGCCCCGGCCCGTGGCCCAGCGCACTGCGAGGATGTCCAGCTCTTCGTCACGCTGCCACTCAAGGCCGGCCTTGTCGGCCAATTGGCCGATCCAGTGTTCGACGACGTTGAGGAAATGCTCCTGAGTAAACGGATAGAACGACAGCCACAGGCCAAAACGGTCCGACAGCGCGATCTTGTCTTCCACCGCCTCACTGGGATGGAGTTCGCCATCGACCCTTTTCCAGTTCTCGTTATCGCTTTCCTTTTCCGGCACCAGATGGCGACGGTTGGAAGTGGCGTACAGCAGAACGTTATCTGGCGCCTGTTCGAGAGAACCATCGAGCACGCTCTTGAGCACGCGGTAATCGCCCTCGCCCGAATCGAACGACAGGTCATCGCAAAACAGCACAAAGCGCTGAGGCAACTTGGCGATCTGCTCGACCACGCGCGGCAAGTCCGCCAGGTGATCGCGTTCGATCTCGATCAGCCGCAAGCCACTTTTGGCGTGTTCCGACAGCAAGGCACGCACCAGCGACGATTTACCGGTGCCCCGCGAACCCCAGAGCAAAGCATGGTTGGCCGGCATGCCATCGAGGAACTGGCGGGTGTTGCGGCCCAGTTGCTCCAGTTGCCGGTCAACGCCGATCAAGTCGGACAAACGCGTGTCCAGGCTGACTTGCAGCGGCAACAGAAAACCGCTGCGCCCCTCGCGCTGCCAGCGTGCGGCCAGGCAGTGCGCCCAGTCGATGGCTTGCCGAGGCGCGGGAAGCAGCGGCTCGATACGGGCCAGAACGGCATCGGCGCGTTCAAGAAAAGCATTCAATCGGGAATCCACGTCTTCTCCTCGGGCACGTTCACGGTAATGATGGCGGTACAACGACGAAACACAGCGCCTACACCCCCTATGGGTGTTTTGCGAGAACATCGGTATCCATTGATGATCGACTATGCTTGAGCAGCGAAGGGAAACGGAAGTGGTTCAACATCCCATGGATATCAAGTTCAGCCACCGGCTGTCGTACAAACAGGCCAGGATTACGGTGCTGGCCGGCTTCATTCTGGGCACGCTGCTCAGCCTGCTGCAAATAGGCATCGATTATGCCAGCGAAGACGCCTCCATCAACCGCGAAATACTGTCCTTGCTGGAAATCAGCCATAACCCCGCATCTCGCATCGCTTACAACATCGATGCCGAACTTGCTCAGGAACTGGCCCTGGGTCTGTTGCGCTCGCCGGCAATCATCGGCGCGCAATTGACCGACAACAACAATACCGTGCTGGCCAGCGTCAAACGTCCGGGCCTGGAAAACAATGACCGGATGATCAGCGACTTCCTGTTCGGCGCCAACCGGCAGTTCGCAGACCGCCTTTACCTCGACCACTTGCCGGACGAATCCCTCGGGACCTTGCAACTGGAAGTCGATACCTACACCTTCGGCAGTCGTTTCCTGCGCCGGGCCGAAGTGACCCTGCTCAATGGCTTCGCGCGCAGCCTGATTCTCACGGGCATTCTGCTGGCGCTGTTTTATGTGATGCTGACCAAACCGCTGGTGCGGGTTATCCGCGAACTCAGTGGCCGTGATCCGCGCAGCGCGGAACCGACGTTGCTGGAGTGTCCGATGGGGCATGAAAACGATGAAATCGGAGTCTTGGTCAAGGTCGCCAATCAACAGTTTGAAAACATCGCCACCGAAATCCAGCAACGGCGAAACGCCGAAAACCGCCTGACCGACTACCTCTCGCAACTGGAAAACATCGTCTCGGCCCGCACCGCGGAACTCAAGGCGATCAATTCCCGCCTCAGCCAATCGAACGAGGAGCTGGAGGTCGCCCGCAGCACTGCCCTGGACATGGCCGAAGCGCGTTCGGTATTCCTGGCCAACATGAGTCATGAAATCCGCACGCCCCTCAACGGTCTGCTGGGCATGATCGCGCTCTCGCTGGACGGCCCGCTCAACGCCGAGCAGCAGCAACAACTGTCCATCGCCCATGACTCGGGCAAAGTGCTGGTGGAACTGCTCAACGATATTCTCGACCTGTCGAAGTTCGATGCCGGCCAGCTCGAACTCGAACACATTCCGTTCGACCTTGGTTCGCTAATCGAAGACACCGCCAACCTGCTGTCCCAGAACGCCGCGCCCAGTGTCGAGCTGGCATGCCTGATCGACCCGCAATTTCCCGCTCTGGTGCTCGGTGATCCGACCCGGGTCCGGCAGATCGTCAGCAACTTGTTGTCCAACGCTCTCAAATTCACCCGTTTCGGACGGGTCGATGTGCGTCTTTCAACGTTCGAAGACGGTGTGCGAATCGAAGTCTGCGACACTGGCATCGGCATCGCCCAGGATGCGCAGGTGAAAATCTTCCAGCCCTTCACCCAGGCCGGTGCCGGTATTACCCGGCAATTTGGCGGCACCGGGTTGGGCCTGGCGCTGACTTATAGCCTCTGCGAAGCCATGCAAGGGCGTCTGACGATCAGCTCGGAAGCGGGCTTCGGCAGCCAGTTCTGCGCCGACCTGCCCCTGCCCTGCCATACCCGGGCCATTTCCCCGGCCGCACTGCGGGGCAACATCGTCGCGATCACCGCCGCCAGCAGCGGTCTGGCGGAACTGCTGCACAGTCTGCTGCCCAGCTGGGGCCTCGACTATCAGCAGCGTTCCATTGATGACCGGTTGATCGGGCTGAAGCCGGATGTGCTGATCACCGACTGCCCCGAATGCCTGTTTGGCCTGCGCCCTACCTTCACCGCGCCGATTCTGCTGGTGACCGCCTACGGCAGTTTCCTGCCCAGCGACCAAGTCAACGCCCTCGCGCCCTTGCAGCAACAGGCGCGACCTCTGGCGCGCAATGCGCTTTACCAGACATTGCGGCGGATCTTGCAGCCGGAACTCACCACCATCAACGGGGCGCGGATCGAAGCCATCTCACCCCTGCGACGCGGACGCATCCTGCTGGTGGAGGACAATCCGGTCAATCAGTTGGTGGCCAAAGGCATGCTCGGAAAACTCGGTTGCGAGGTGAGCGTCGCGGCCCACGGCGGCGAAGCGCTGGATCAGCTTGAGCAGAGCGAATTCGATCTGGTGCTCATGGACTGCAACATGCCGGTGATGGATGGCTATGAAGCCAGTCGGCAGATTCGTCGCAGCGGGCGCTGGCCACAGCTGCCCATCGTCGCCCTGACCGCCAACGCCATGTCCGAAGAGCGCGAACGCTGCCGTGCGGCGGGCATGAGTGACTACCTGGCCAAACCTTTCCGCCGGGAAGAACTGGCTGCTTTGCTCGACTTGTGGATACCTACTACGACAGCGCTTTGATTTGCCCCAGCAGGTGATCGAGGCCATCGCGCAGATCATTCAGGCGATCCAGATCGACACCGCTATCGCATAACAGCCGGGCCTTGAGCGGCCCGACCTGATCGCGCAAAGCCTTGCCGGCGGGCGACAGGCTCAAGTGCACCTCACGCTCATCGCGCGCCGAACGCTGACGCTGCACCAGTTGCAGTTGCTCAAGCCGCTTGAGCAGCGGCGTCAAGGTTCCGGAGTCCAGCGCCAGGCGCTCACCCAGGGCCTTGACCGTCGGCTGCTCCGGCGCCGCCTCCTGCCATTCCCACAGCACCAGCATCGCCAGGTATTGCGGGTAGGTAAGGCCCAACTGATCGAGCATAGGCTTGTAGGCACGGATCACCGCCCGCGATGCGGCATACAGCTTGAAGCAGAGCTGACTGTCGAGCTTCAGTGAATCAACTGACAACGTATTCATTTGAGCAGGGCTTCGATCTCGCGGCTCAGGTCCTGCGGCTTGGTCGCCGGAGCAAAGCGCTTGACCAACTTGCCATCCTTGCCGATCAGGAACTTGGTGAAGTTCCACTTGATGCCCTTGGATCCCAGCACGCCCGGTGCGCGTTTTTTCAGCTGAACGAACAGTGGATGGGCTCCGGCACCATTGACTTCGATCTTCTTGAACAGCGGGAAGCTCACCCCGTAGTTCAACTCGCAGAACTCGGAAATCGCCCCCTCGTTGCCCGGCTCTTGCTTGCCGAACTGATTGCAGGGAAAGCCGAGCACCACCAGGCCTTGATCCTTGTAGGTCTGCCACAACTCTTCGAGACCTTTGTATTGCGGGGTGAACCCGCATTTACTGGCGGTGTTGACCACCAGCACTGCTTTGCCGGCGAAATCGGCCAGGGTCTTTTGCTCGCCCTTGATGGTGGTGCAAGGGATGCTCAACAGGTTGTCGCTCATGGCACGAACTCCGAGTGGAAGAACAAAGACCAAACATAGCGAGCAATTGAATTGCGTGCAATTTAAATTGTGAGACGCTGATCCTCTGTAGGAGCGAAGCTTGCTCGCGAAGGCGTCTTAACATTCAACACTGATATTGACTGACCCGACGCCTTCGCGAGCAAGCTTCGCTCCTACGGGGCTCGCCTTACTCGCGGGGAACGAGGTCCAGGCACACCGAGTTGATGCAATAACGCAGGCCAGTGGGTGGCGGACCGTCCGGAAAAACGTGCCCAAGGTGCGCATCACACTTGGCGCAGACCACTTCGGTGCGGATCATGCCGTGGCTGACATCACGGATCTCGACCATGGCGCTGTCGCCGATCGGCGCGTAGAAGCTCGGCCAGCCGCAGCCGGAATCGAATTTGGTCTTTGAATCGAACAGCGGCGCATTGCAGCAGATGCAGTGGTAAACACCGTCGACCTTGCTGTCGTTGTACTTACCGGAGAACGGCCGCTCGGTGCCCTTGAGGCGGCAAACGTTGTACTGCTCCGGATCGAGCATGGCCCGCCATTCTTCCAGGGTTTTTTCCAACTTTTCCATGATCACACCTCAGCAGCTGAAAAAGCCCGATCTGTACCTTTTCCACGGATCGGGCGGCACGTATGATTGCGCCTCGTCAAACGCCAGTCTGGCAGCCAGACCACGCGCATTCAAACGGATTATGAGTGCCGCCACTCAAGGCGTCAGGCCTGTGTGAATACGCAGGATTCCCAGTACGGTCGTTCATACGCCGCCTGGATCGTTCATTTTCGGGAACACATCGCCATGCAGGTCAGCAAATCGAACAAGCTCGCCAACGTCTGCTACGACATTCGCGGCCCAGTGCTCAAGCACGCCAAACGCCTGGAAGAGGAAGGCCATCGCATCCTCAAGCTGAACATCGGCAACCCGGCGCCCTTTGGTTTCGAAGCGCCGGATGAAATCCTTCAGGACGTGATTCGCAACCTACCGACCGCCCAGGGCTACAGCGACTCCAAGGGCCTGTTCAGCGCCCGCAAGGCCGTGATGCAGTACTACCAGCAAAAACAGGTGGAAGGCGTCGGCATCGAAGACATCTACCTGGGCAACGGCGTTTCCGAGCTGATCGTGATGTCGATGCAGGCCCTGCTCAACAACGGCGACGAAGTGCTGGTGCCGGCTCCCGACTATCCACTGTGGACTGCCGCAGTCAGCCTGTCGGGCGGCAACCCGGTGCATTACCTGTGCGACGAGCAGGCTAACTGGTGGCCGGACCTGGCCGACATCAAGGCCAAGATCACGCCGAACACCAAGGCGCTGGTGATCATCAACCCGAATAACCCGACCGGTGCGGTGTACTCGAAGGAAGTGCTGCTGGGCATGCTGGAACTGGCCCGTCAGCACAATCTGGTGGTGTTCTCCGACGAGATCTACGACAAAATCCTGTACGACGACGCCGTGCACATCTGCACCGCCTCGCTGGCGCCGGACTTGCTGTGCCTGACCTTCAACGGTCTGTCCAAGTCCTATCGCGTGGCCGGTTTCCGCTCCGGCTGGGTCGTCATTTCCGGCCCGAAACATCATGCCCAAAGCTACATCGAAGGCATCGACATGCTGGCCAACATGCGCCTATGTGCCAACGTGCCGAGCCAGCACGCCATTCAGACCGCGCTGGGCGGCTATCAAAGCATCAACGATCTGGTGCTGCCGCAAGGGCGTCTGCTGGAACAGCGCAATCGTACCTGGGAGCTGCTGAACGACATTCCGGGCGTGAGCTGCGTCAAGCCGATGGGCGCGCTGTATGCGTTCCCGCGGATCGACCCGAAAGTCTGCCCGATCCACAACGACGAGAAATTCGTGCTCGATCTGCTGCTCTCGGAGAAGCTGCTGGTGGTACAAGGCACGGCCTTCAACTGGCCATGGCCGGACCACTTCCGTGTGGTCACCCTGCCACGACTCGACGACCTGGATCAGGCGATTGGCCGGATCGGTAACTTCCTCAAATCCTATCGCCAGTAAGTGGCCTGTCACCGTGCGACGCGGGTTAAAGTCGCACGGTGATTAATTCAGCAACACATCTGTGCACCCTACCCTGTATCGTTGTTTCAAGCGCTGACGGACGACACGTTTCATGCCCGCGCCTAACAACGGCGGGGGCCTGCGACGCTAATTAGCTGACAACCGTTTCCCATGCCGACGTCGGAAATACCCTTCAAGCCGCTAGACTGTTGCTGTAGGACACAGTTTGAAATAGTCACTCGGTTGAATAGCCCGGTGCAGCACCTTATATACCCCGCAGTACGCTACATCTTTAGCACGAGGAGATTTCTACAACCATGATGCGCATTTTGCTGTTTTTGGCCACTAACCTGGCGGTCGTGCTGATTGCCAGCATCACCCTGAGCCTTTTCGGCTTCAACGGGTTCATGGCGGCCAATGGGGTTGATCTCAACCTCAATCAGCTGCTGATTTTCTGTGCGGTCTTTGGTTTCGCCGGTTCCCTGTTCTCGCTGTTCATCTCCAAGTGGATGGCGAAAATGAGCACCAGCACCCAGATCATCAGCCAGCCGCGCACCCGGCACGAGCAATGGCTGCTGCAAACTGTCGAGCAATTGTCCCGCGAAGCCGGGATCAAGATGCCCGAAGTCGGGATTTTCCCGGCCTATGAAGCCAACGCCTTCGCCACCGGCTGGAACAAGAACGATGCACTGGTCGCGGTCAGCCAGGGCTTGCTCGAGCGTTTCTCGCCGGATGAAGTGAAAGCCGTTCTGGCCCACGAAATCGGCCACGTGGCCAATGGCGACATGGTCACCCTGGCGTTGATCCAGGGCGTGGTGAACACCTTCGTGATGTTCTTCGCCCGGATCATCGGTAACTTTGTCGACAAGGTGATCTTCAAGAACGAAGAAGGCCAAGGTATCGCCTACTACGTAGCGACCATCTTCGCTGAACTGGTCTTGGGCATCCTGGCCAGCGCCATTGTCATGTGGTTCTCGCGCAAACGCGAATTCCGTGCCGACGATGCCGGTGCACGCCTGGCGGGTACCAGTGCAATGATCGGTGCCCTGCAGCGTCTGCGTGCAGAACAAGGGCTGCCGGTGCACATGCCGGACACGCTGAATGCCTTTGGCATCAATGGTGGCCTCAAACAAGGGTTCGCCCGTATGTTCATGAGCCACCCGCCTCTGGAAGAGCGAATTGACGCATTGCGTCGTCGGGGCCAATAAATTCCGCACTAAAAGAAAAGGCCCGCAGCGATGCGGGCTTTTTTTGTCTGCTTGATAGGGTGTTCTCAATGGCCTCTTCGCGGGCAAGCCTCGCTCCTACAGGTCTTGTGTCGTTCACATAATCGGCGAATAACACAAAACCTGTAGGAGCGAGGCTTGCCCGCGAAGGGGCCGACACAAACAACACAAATCTATCAGCTGGAAATCCGATACACCCGCTCCTCAAGCCGCGTGACACCGGCCTCAAGAAACTTCCAGCTCTCACCCAGGACGTCCTGGTCTTCCAGAATCTTCAGCGCCCACACATCGCCGAACAACCGCTGCACCTCATCATCCAGCACCGCAAACGGCGGCCCGTCCATCTGCGCCTGATCGTAATCCAGGGTAATCAACAGCCCCAGAGAATCCTTCGGCAGAATGCGAATCAAATGAGCCGCGTATTGCGCACGCATCTCTGGCGGCAGGGCAATCAACGCCGCACGGTCGTACAACCCGCTGCAGTCGGCCACATCGCCTGCCGTCAACTCAAAGAAATCGCCACACCACAACTCGATTGAACCGGCACGGTAGACCTTGAATGGCCCCTGCTCACTGACATCCGGGTCAAATTGATGCTCAGCGAAGAAATCCTCCACGGCCTTTTCCGACAGCTCAATCCCCAAGACCTCATGACCTTGGTGCGCCAGCCACAACAGATCCAGACTTTTCCCACACAGCGGCACTAGAACACGAGCGCCCTCTTCCAGGCCCAACGCTGGCCAAAACCGTTGCAGATGTGGATTCACTTCCGGCAGATGAAAGCCGATCTGATTCGACGCCCATCGTTTGTGCCAAAACTCCGGCTGCATAATTAACCCCGAAAAATTCGATCAAAAGACCCTAAAACTTATATTAGATTTAGATCAATGATCTGACTGAAGATGGTGCCATCTTACTCTCAGGAGCTCATTCATGTTCCCCAGCCTGTATATCTCTCATGGCTCCCCGATGCTAGCCCTGGAACCCGGTGCCAGCGGACCGGCTCTGGCGCGTCTGGCCGCCGCATTGCCGAAACCCAAAGCCATCGTGATGGTTTCCGCGCACTGGGAAAGCAGCGAACTGTTGGTCAGCGGCAACCCTCAGCCTGAAACCTGGCACGACTTCGGCGGCTTTCCGCAGGCCTTGTTCGAGGTGCAATACCCGGCCCCGGGCAATCCGCAACTGGCGGCGGAGGTGGTCGAGCTGCTGAAGGCCGATGGCCTGCCGGCGCGCATCGACAGCCAGCGACCGTTCGATCATGGCGTTTGGGTACCCTTGTCGTTGATGTATCCGCAGGCTGACATCCCGGTGGTGCAGGTCTCGCTGCCCACCCGTGGCGGCCCTGCCCTGCAAACTCGCATCGGCCATGCCTTGGCCAGCCTGCGCGAGCACGGTGTGCTGTTGATCGGCTCCGGCAGCATCACCCACAACCTGCGCGAACTGGACTGGCACGCCGGCCCGGAAAGCGTCGAACCCTGGGCCAGGGCGTTCCGCGACTGGATGATCGAGAAGCTTGAAGCGAATGACGAAGCCGCATTGCACGACTATCGTCAGCAAGCTCCTAATGCTGTGCGCAGCCATCCGAGTGACGAGCATCTGCTGCCACTGTACTTTGCCCGTGCGGCTGGGGGTGAGTTCAGCGTTGCCCATCAGGGATTCACCATGGGAGCTCTGGGCATGGATATTTATCGCTTTGGCTGACAGGTAGACCGAGTCGCCCCCCTTCGCGAGCAAGCCCGCTCCCACACTGGATCTGCGACGTACATAAATTCTGAATTCACTGAAGATCAAGTGTGGGAGCGGGCTTGCTCGCGAAGGGGGCGACACAGCTCTCCAGGCAAGACATCAAACAGCAGGCAAAAAAAATCCCCGAACCAGTCGGGGATTTTTTATGTGCGATCAATCAGCTCGAGAGCGGATCAATCTTCGCGATAGCGACGCAGCTTCAACTGCTTACCGGCAACGCGAGTGTCCTTCAGTTTGGTCAGCAGCTTCTCCAGACCATCTTCCGGCAGCTCGACGAGGCTGAAGCTGTCACGCACCTGGATGCGACCGATGGCTTCACGTGCCAGACCACCTTCATTCAGGATGGCGCCCAGCAGGTTCTTGGCAGCGATACCATCACGCGCACCCAGCGCGGTACGGCAACGAGCACGACCTTCAGCCAATGGAACCGGAGCACGACGCTCGCGATCACCACGGTCCGGACGATCACCGGAACGCTCTGGACGATCGCCACGCGGTGCGTTGTTCGGCACCAGTGGACGTTCTTTCTCGATTGCGGCCAGGGTCAGCGCCTGAGCGTTGGTTGCCTTGCGCAGCAGAGCAGCGGCCAGTGCACGCGGGGTGCAACCGATGTCGGCGGTCAGGCGATCCAGCAGATCACCGTGAGTCGATTCGGCATCAGCGACCAGCGGCGACAGGCTGTTGGTCAGTTTCTTGATGCGAGCATCGAGAACCGCCTGGGCGTCCGGCAGACGAACTTCGGCAACCTTCTGACCGGTTACACGCTCGATCACTTGCAGCATGCGGCGCTCACGAGGAGTCACCAGCAGCAGTGCACGACCTTCGCGACCGGCACGGCCGGTACGGCCGATACGGTGAACGTAGGACTCAGGGTCGTACGGCATGTCAACGTTGAACACGTGAGTGATGCGCGGAACGTCCAGACCACGAGCGGCAACGTCGGTCGCCACAACGATGTCCAGACGGCCATCCTTGAGGGATTCGATCACGCGCTCACGCTGGTTCTGAGCAATGTCACCGTTCAGCGCAGCGGCTTTGTAGCCTTTGGCTTCCAGGGCACTGGCCAGGTCCAGGGTCGCTTGCTTGGTGCGCACGAACATGATCAGGGCGTCGAAATCTTCCACTTCCAGCAGGCTCAATACAGCCGAGGTCTTCTGGTCAGCGTGAACCAACAGGTGAGCCTGTTCGATCGCGGTAACGGTCTGAGTCTTGGTCTGGATCTTCACGTGTTGCGGATCGCGCAGATGGCGTTCGGCAATGGCACGGATCGACTGCGGCAGGGTGGCCGAGAACAATACGGTCTGACGGGTTGCAGGCAGGGCCTTGAAGATAACTTCGAGGTCGTCCATGAAACCCAGTTTGAGCATTTCATCAGCTTCGTCGAGAACCAGGTGGTTCACGGTAGCCAGAACTTTTTCGTCACGACGCAGGTGGTCGCACAGACGGCCCGGCGTGGCGACAACGATCTGTGCGCCATTACGGATTGCTTTCAGTTGTGGGCCCATAGGCGCGCCGCCGTAAACGGCCACAACGGTAACGCCCGGCATTTGCTTGGCGTAGGTTTCGAAAGCGGTTGCTACTTGCAGCGCCAACTCACGGGTTGGCGCCAGGATCAGGGCTTGCGGCTCGCGCTTAGCAGGATCGATGCGATGCAGGATCGGCAGGGCGAACGCAGCGGTTTTACCCGTACCGGTTTGCGCCTGACCAATCATGTCGTGACCGGCCATGATGATCGGGATCGATTGCTGCTGAATAGCCGAAGGTTCTTCGTAGCCGGTCGCAATGACAGCTGCAAGAATATTCGGATTAAGATTAAAAGCGGCGAAGCCGCCGGTTTCCTGGGTCATGGGTCTGCCTCTAAGTGCATCCGCAAAGACCCATGCTCCAAAGCTGCGCATGCCGTGTAAGACTCAAGAGTCGCCCTGGCTGCTTTGTCGGCGGGGATTTGCGAAAACGAATGAATGAAAAAGATTCGTCAAGGAAGAGTCCGCTGTGCGGACGTGCAGCCGAAGCTGGCTTCGGGGAATTGCGCTACCTAAACGCGGCCCGGTTAAAGGCCGGCGCGCACTATACCGGAATTCGCCCAAAAAGGGAGCTTTTTTTATCGGAAAAAACCGGCGCATACCGTTGTGTCACGGGCTTTGCGGATAATTGTGCGACGGTCTATTTTGCAAAGGCCCGGCCCTGCTGACGATGGCGCTAAAACGGTTCACTCTAGCGACGCAGCCCCTTCGGTCTGACACCCCTTCCCCACCCGAGGAAATGCCCCATGAATCAGCCCAGTCCCAGTCGTGTAACCCGTGAACGACACGGTCATGTCCTGATGATCGGTCTGGATCGGGTGGCCAAACGTAATGCCTTCGACCTCGACCTGCTCAACGAACTCAGCCTGGCCTATGGTGAGTTCGAGGCCGACAGCGAGGCGCGGGTGGCGGTGGTGTTCGGCCATGGCGAGCATTTTACTGCCGGGCTCGATCTGGTCAGCGCCGGCGCGGCCCTGGCCGAAGGCTGGCAGGCGCCGCCCGGTGGCTGCGACCCATGGGGCGTGCTCGCAGGCCCTCGGGTCAGCAAACCGGTGATTGTCGCGGCGCAAGGCTACTGCCTGACCGTTGGCATCGAGCTGATGCTGGCCGCCGACATCAACCTGTGCGCCAGCAATACCCGTTTTGCCCAGAAGGAAGTGCAGCGCGGAATCTTCCCGTTTGGCGGCGCGACCTTGCGCCTGCATCAGGTCGCCGGCTGGGGCAATGCCATGCGCTGGCTGCTCACCGGCGATGAATTCGACGCCCATGACGCCTTGCATCTGGGGTTGGTGCAGGAGGTCATGGCCAGCGAGGATTTGTTGCCGCGGGCCATTGAATTGGCGGAGCGGATTGCCCGACAGGCACCGCTGGGGGTTCAGGCGACGTTGATGTCGGCCCGGCAGGCACGCTATGAGGGTGAAATGGCGGCAGCTCAGGCCTTGCCGGCGCTGGTGAAAAAATTGTTGAACAGCGAGGATGCCAAGGAGGGTGTGCGGTCGATGATCGAGAAGCGGCCGGGGGTTTTCAAAGGGGTTTGAGGGATGTATTGGCTGCGAGGCCCTCTTCGCGAGCAAGCCCGCTCCCACATTAGAACGCGATCCAATGTGGGAGCGGGCTTGCTCGCGAAGGGGCCCTTACAGGCAACCATTCAAGTCGCAGGCCGAATCGCCTTGATCAACGACTGCAACGAATACCCCAATCGCGGTGCCAGGCCTTCAGCGCGCGCGATCAGCCCATCCATGTCCAGTTCCTGATCCAGCTCAGACGGCACGATCAGAATTACGTTGCCCTCTTTGACTGGCAACTCCCAGTAATGCCGGTGATAGAGACCGCGCAACAACGCCGCCCCCAACGGTCGACCATCGTCGGTGGCCCACTGGTTGATCACCAGCCAGCCACCCGGGTTCAACCGTTTCTGACAGTTTTCCAGAAAACCCCAGGCCAGATGCCCGACACCCGGCCCGACATCGGTATAGAGGTCGACGAAAATCAGATCGGCCGGCTCAGCCGTTTCGAGTAGTTCCAAGGCATCGCCGACGCGGATGTACAGGCGCGGATCGTCATCGAGCCCGAGGTATTCGATGGCCAGGCGCGGTACATCCGGGCGCAGCTCGATGGCTTCGACGTCTTCCAGCGGCAGGAACTTGAGGCAAGCCTGGGTCAGCGTGCCTGCACCGAGCCCGAGAAACAGCGCGCTTTCCGGCAGCTCGTGGCACAGCGCGCCAATCAGCATCGCCCGGGTGTAATCGTACTCGAGCCAGCTCGGGTCAGCGGTGAACACACAGCTCTGTTCGATGGCATCACCGAACTCCAGGAAACGGTAATCGGCCACTTCCAGCACGCGAATCACGCCGAACTCATCCTGTACCTCGGCGAGCAGATGCTCGACGCGCTCCTCAGTCATTTCGTCTCCTGATCGTCACCGGGATCCGGCAACGTAATAAGACCGCGTGGGTGGCGCGGCAAAGGCGCGATTGTCCGCGAAGCGACGGGAACAGGTCACGCACTAATTGCTGATAACATAACCGTCCGAGCGTAAAACACTAGAGACTGCAATGAGCCAACCCTGGAGCCCTGACAGCTGGCGCGCCCTGCCGATCCAGCAACAACCTCAATACCCCGACGCAGCGCATTTGCTGCACGTCGAGCAAACCCTGGCGAGCTATCCGCCGCTGGTGTTTGCCGGTGAAGCCCGGGAGTTGCGCCGTCAGTTTGCCGAAGTGACCCAGGGCCGGGCGTTTCTGTTGCAGGGCGGCGACTGCGCCGAGAGCTTCGCCGAATTCTCCGCCGCAAAAATTCGTGACACGTTTAAAGTGTTGCTGCAAATGGCGATCGTCATGACCTTCGCCGCCGGTTGCCCGGTGGTCAAGGTCGGACGCATGGCCGGCCAGTTCGCCAAACCCCGTTCGGCCAACGATGAAACCATCAACGGCGTGACGCTGCCGGCTTACCGTGGCGATATCGTCAACGGCATCGGTTTCGACGAAAAAAGCCGTGTACCGGACCCGGATCGTCTGCTGCAGTCTTACCACCAGTCCACCGCGACCCTGAACCTGCTGCGTGCCTTTGCCCAGGGCGGCTTTGCCGACCTGCATCAGGTGCACAAGTGGAACCTGGACTTCATCGCCAACTCGGCGCTGGCCGAGAAATACAGCCATCTGGCCGACCGCATCGATGAAACCCTGGCCTTCATGCGCGCCTGCGGCATGGACAGCTCGCCACAACTGCGCGAAACCAGTTTCTTCACCGCCCACGAAGCGCTGCTGCTGAACTACGAAGAAGCCTTCGTGCGTCGCGACAGCCTGACCAACGACTACTACGATTGCTCGGCCCACATGCTGTGGATCGGCGACCGTACCCGTCAACTGGACGGTGCGCATGTCGAATTCCTGCGTGGGGTGCACAACCCGATCGGCGTGAAGGTCGGCCCGAGCATGAACCCCGAAGACCTGATTCGCCTGATCGATGTGCTCAACCCGGACAACGACCCGGGTCGCCTGAACCTGATTGCGCGGATGGGCGCGAACAAGGTCGGCGATCACCTGCCGCAGCTGATCCGCGCAGTGCAGCGCGAGGGCAAGCAGGTGCTTTGGAGCTCCGACCCGATGCACGGCAATACCATCAAGGCCAGCAGCGGCTACAAGACCCGCGACTTCGCGCAGATCCTTGGCGAAGTGAAACAGTTCTTCCAGGTTCACGAAGCGGAAGGCAGTTATGCCGGCGGCATCCACATCGAAATGACCGGGCAGAACGTCACCGAATGCATCGGCGGCGCGCGGCCGATTACCGAGGATGGGTTGTCGGATCGTTACCACACCCACTGCGACCCGCGGATGAATGCCGATCAGTCGCTGGAATTGGCGTTTTTGATTGCTGAAACCCTGAAGCAGGTTCGGCGCTAAACCGCATTAAACCCTTCGCGGGCAAGCCTCGCTCCTACAGGAATTCACGATCCCTTGTAGGAGCGAGGCTCGCCCGCGAAGGCGTCGGTTCAATCACCCTCAATCTGTGCCAATGCCACCCGCAACCGCGCCGCACTTGCCCGCGGGCAATTCAATTGAATCTGCGCAAGCCCCAACCAATCCGCCATCTGCCGCAGATTCACCGCCAACGCCAACATCCCCGCCTCATCCAGCCCCGGCTCCTCCTCGTGCACGGCATGCACCGCCAACCGGCCCAACGCCCGTTCGGCGCGCAAGTCGACCCGCGCAGCAACCCGCTCATTGTGCAAAAACGGCAATACGTAATAGCCATAGATGCGCTTGTGCTGCGGCGTATAAATCTCCAGCCGATAACGGAAATCGAACAATCGCTCGGTACGACTGCGCTCCCAGATCAGCGAATCGAACGGTGAAAGCAGCGCACTGGCCTCAACCTTGCGCGGTACTTTCGGCTCTGCCAGGCAATAGGCCGGTTGCCGCCAGCCTTCAACTTCACAGACCCGCAGATCACCCGCCTCTACCAACTCCGCCAGCCGCGGCCGGCTGTCTGCCGGGCTCAGGCGAAAATAATCCCGCAAGTCCTTTTCTGTACCGACACCCAAAGCCGTGGCAGCGTGCAGTAACAGGCCGCGCTGAGCCTCGGCCTCGCCGAGCAAAGGCTGCTGAAGAATCGCCGAAGGAATCACCCGCTCCGGCAAATCATAAAGCCGTTCGAACCCGCGCCGGCCGGCCACGGTCACTTCACCGGCAGCGAACAACCATTCCAGCGCATGCTTTTCCGCGCTCCAGTCCCACCACGGCCCTGCCCGCTCCTGACGGGTCGACAAACTGCCCGCACCCAGCGCACCGAGTTCCTGAACCGACGCCAACACGCGGCGAATCGTGTCTTGCTGCTCACGACCGAAGCGCGCCAGTCGCTGATAGATGTCTTCGCCGCGGGTTGCACGCTGCATGCGCCAGCGCATCAAGGGGTACATCGACAAGGGCAACAAAGACGCTTCATGGCCCCAGTACTCGAACAATGTGCGTCGACGGCCCTGACTCCAGGCAGCCTGATCGAGCAAGTCGGAGGAGTAATTGCCAAGACGGGAAAACAAGGGAAGGTAGTGCGAACGCACCAACGCATTGACCGAATCGATCTGCAGAATGCCCAGGCGCTCGATCAGCCGGTTGAGCTGAACCGGTTTGATCGCCGCCGGCGGCTGACGCCCATTGAACCCTTGGGCAGCCAGCGCCAGACGCCGAGCCTGTTTGAGGGAAAAAGACAGTGTGGCGGGCATGAGCATCTCCTTGTCTGCTCGCAACCTACCTCACCCGCAAGTGGTTTGTGTAGCGATGGCATCATCATTTATGCATCGGATCATCCCAGAACGGTCTTACCGTCTCATGCTCCACATCCGCACGGCTCACGCCGATATCCTTCAGTGCTTCGTCGCTCAAGCCCGCCAACATTTCACGTTCACGGTGAAGTTCGTACCAGCGACTAAACTTGTGCAGCAGATCGGATACCGCGTGGATTGAGAATTTTTGTTCCGTTACATGCTCGTTGTGACCTTTCATCGTATTGCCCTCCTTTAGGGATGGCCCAAGTCTCGCGCCAGCGATAAGATCAATCCAACGAATGTTTCTGATGGCATACATCTCGGAGATTGATGAATGTCCGCCTACCCCAGTATCGACACCGATGTACTGCGCACCTTCGTCGCGATTGCCGATCAGGGCGGTTTTACCCGCGCCGGTGAAATGGTCAACCGCACCCAGTCGGCGGTGAGCATGCAGATGAAACGCCTGGAAGAAGACGTGTTGCAGCGCCAGCTGTTCGAACGCGACGGGCGCCAAGTCAAGCTGACCGCCGAAGGCCAGGTATTGCTGGGCTATGCGCGGCGCATCCTCAAACTCCACAGCGAAGTCTTCAATACCCTGCGCGAGCCGCACATGGTCGGCACCGTGCGCATCGGCACACCCGACGATTACGTCATGCGCTTTCTGCCGGGCATCCTGTCGCGCTTTGCGCAGTTCTACCCGCTGATCCAGATCGAGGTTCATTGCGAATCGACCCGGCAACTGTTGCAACGCCAGGACCTGGATTTGTCCATCGTCACCCGTGAACCGGGTAACGAGATTGGCCAATTGTTGCGCAAGGAGCGTTTTGTCTGGGCCGAAGCTCAATGCTTCAGCGCCCACGAACAGACACCGCTGCCTCTCGCGATGTTCAACAGTGATTGTTTCTGCCGCCTCTGGGCATGCAATGCCCTGGATGCCATGGGCCGCGACTACCGCATTGCCTACAACAGCTCCAGCCTGTCGGCATTGATGGCCGTGGTCAGCGCGGGTCTGGCGATCACCGCGCAGCTGGAAAGCCTGATCACACCGGACATGCGTATCCTTGGCGCCAACGAAGACCTGCCGCTGCTGCCGGAAGCCAGCATCATGCTGATCCGCAACCTGAACAACCCTTCGCCGATCACCGAATGCCTGGCCGAGCACATCGTCGAAGGTTTCAAACTTTAAACGCGAGCATCACCGCACAAACCACCAGAAAACCACAGAACAGCCCGCGCAGAAGCCGCTCCGGCAATGCGTGGGCAATTCTCACGCCCCAACTGATGCTCATCAATCCACCAACCGCCAACGGCACACCGATCGCCCAATGCACCTGATGGTGCACCGCATAAGTCGCCAGGGTGACGCCCGTACTCGGCAACGCCAGCGCCAGCGCCAATCCCTGGGCAACCACTTGAGTGGTACCGAACAGGCTGGTCAACACCGGCGTTGCCACCACCGCCCCGCCCACTCCGAACAGTCCGCCCATCGTCCCGGAAGCCGCGCCGAGCACACCCAGCCACGGCCAGGAATAGCGCATCTGCGAAGAGGCCGGTGCGTTGGTGGTGAACATTCGCATCAGGTTGTAGGCCGACAGCGCGATCAGGAAAGCGACGAAGCCCAAGCGCATGGTTTGCGCATCGATACCCACCGCCCAGATCGAACCGACCCAGGCAAAGCAGAATCCCATCGAGGCCAGTGGCAGCGCATGCCGTAATTCGATGCGATTGCGCTGGTGATAGCGCCACAGCGCCAGCATCACGTTCGGCACCACCATCACCAGCGCCGTGCCTTGGGCGATCTGCTGATCAAGACCGAACCACACGCCCAGCAGCGGGATCGCGACCAACCCGCCACCAATGCCGAACAGGCCGCCGAGGGTTCCCAAGGCCGCGCCAAAAACCAGATACAACATGAACTCAATCACGGGGCGTTTTTCCTTTTGTGAGGCTGTTCATCCTACGCAGTCGGCTCTGGCGGGGAAACGCACAGCAACGCACAATGGCTGTGCCAATTTCGCACAAGCGCAAACAAAACCATGAACCCCAATCAATTGACCGAACAACTTGGCCTGTTTCTCGATGTGCTGGAAAGCGGCAGTTTTTCCGCCGCCTCCCGACGCCATCCATTGACGCCTTCGGCCGTGGCGCGACGCATTGACAGCCTGGAAAACGCCGTTGGCAGCCAGTTGTTCATTCGCAGCACCCATGCAGTGCGCGCGACCCCGGCCGGGCTGGCTTTTGCTGAACGTGCGCGGCGGATCGTCGCTGAACTGCGCCTGGCCCGGGCAGAAGCGGTGTCTCTTAGCAGTGCGCCGGAAGGCTTGATTCGGGTGGATGCGCCCGCAGCGTTCGGACGACGACACCTGGCGCCGGTGATTGCCGATTTCCTGACGCTTTACCCTGGCCTCGACGTGCAATTGCACCTGATCGACAGCTTTGTCGACATGCAAGGCTCGAATCTGGGCAAGGTCGATCTGGTGTTGCGTGCCGGGCAGATGGCCGATACCCGACTGGTGGCGACGCCGCTGGCGAGCATGGTGCGCATCGCCTGCGCCAGCCCCGATTACTTGCAACGCCGTGGCGTGCCGACCGATCCGGCGCAGTTGGTCGACCATGATGGCCTCGACTGGGAGGGCTTGGCTCCGCCCTTCGCCTGGCGCTTCGAACGGGATGGGCAGAAGCACTTGCACCGGCCAGCGCGAATCCGCATGAGCGCCAACAATGCCGAGGCGTTGGTCTGCGGTGCACTGGCCGGGTTGGGCATCGCCCATTTGCCGACCTGGCTGGCCAGCGAATATTTATTACGCGGCGAACTGCTGCCGCTGTTCTGCGAGAACGGTCTGCCAAAACCGGAAAGCACCGGCATTTATGCGTTGCGCCTAGAGCAGCAACCCAGTTCGCGCAGCCGCTTGTTGCTGGAATACCTGAAAACCCGTTTCAGTCCCATCCCGCCGTGGGATCTGGCGCTGCAAACCAACCTGGACCGCCACTAGTCCAGAATTATCTGGCGCATTAAAGATTCGCCCGCTAGATTTATGACGATCACTGATCAAGGCTTTGAAATGAACACCGAGCGCAACAACCCGGATAACTGCGACGACCTGCTGCTGGACAATCAGGTCTGCTTCGCCCTGCATTCCACCTCGCTGCTGATGACCAAAGTCTACAAGCCGCTACTACAAGCGCTGGGCCTGACCTATCCGCAGTACCTGGCGATGATGGTGTTGTGGGAAAAGGATGGGCTGACGGTCGGCGAAATCAGCACCCGACTGCTGACCGATCCTGGTTCCCTCACCCCACTGCTCAAGCGCCTGGAGGCCGAAGGCCTGCTGAGCCGCACCCGCAGCCGTGAAGACGAGCGAGTAGTGATTGTCGAACTGACCGAGCAAGGCCGTGCACTGCGAGACAAGGCGCGGGGCATTCCCCAGTGCATCCTCGGCGCCAGCGGACAAACGCTGGAACAGCTGAAAAAGCTGCAAGCGGATCTTCAAGCGCTGCGTAGTCATCTGCAAGACAGCCTCTGACCTCCAAAACACCCCAGATCCCCTGTGGGAGCGGGCTTGCTCGCGAAAGCGGTTTGTCATTCAGCATCAGTGTTGACTGACAGTCCGCCTTCGCGAGCAAGCCCGCTCCCACATTGGTTTTGTGGTGTCCTTTCCAGCTTCGCCCGCCTCTCTCGAAAAAAACTCCCCACCAAAAATTCCGTCTCGACAGCTCTAGCTCAATACTTTTAACCGCATGCTTTCATTGTGGATCAAATTTTTTCGAAAATTTATCTTGCGCACTAAATATTAGCGAGCTACATTCACCTCGCACTTACTTAGCGCGCAAACATTTAGCGCAAAAATATCAAAACCCGAACGAGGCTCACACCATGCAAACTCTCTACACCGCAATCGCAACCTCCACTGGCGGCCGTGACGGTCGTGCGATCTCCAGCGACAACGTCCTCGATGTCAAACTCGCCACCCCGAAAGAACTCGGTGGTGCTGGCGGTGCGGCAACCAACCCTGAACAACTGTTCGCAGCCGGCTACTCCGCCTGCTTCATCGGCGCGCTGAAATTCGTCGCCAGCCAGACCAAACGCAAAATCCCGGACGACGCATCGATCACCGCCCATGTCGGCATCGGCCAGATCCCTGGCGGTTTCGGTCTGGACATCGACCTGCACATCAGCCTGCCGGGCCTTGAACAAGCCGACGCACAAAGCCTGGTCGAAGCTGCCCACCAGGTTTGCCCGTACTCCAACGCCACCCGTGGCAACGTCGATGTGCGCCTGCACGTTACCGTCTAACTGCTGACTCCAAGGCCTGACAGGAAATGAATATGAACACTTTCAGCAACGTCTTGACCGGTACCCTACTCGCCCTGTCCATCAACAGTGCATTCGCAGGCAATGGGGTTGAACACAACACCCAGGCGTTCCTCGATGTACTGAATGCCGGCACCGGCAAACCGATGGAACAGCTCACCCCTGCCGATGCCCGCGCGGTGTTGGTGGGTGCACAGGCCGGGGTGAAACTGACGCAGCCCAAAGCCGACGTCAGCGAGAAGACCATCCAGGTCGACGGCCAACCGATCAGCCTGACCATCGTTCGGCCGGCCGGGGTCAAAGGCGAGCTGCCGGTGTTCATGTTCTTCCACGGCGGTGGTTGGGTGCTGGGGGATTTCCCGACCCACGAACGGCTGGTTCGGGATTTGGTAACGGGTTCGGGCGCGGCGGCGGTGTTCGTCAATTACACCCCGTCGCCGGAGGCGCATTACCCGGTGGCTATCAACCAGGCCTACGCTGCGACGAAGTGGGTGGCCGAGCACGGTAAAGAAATCAACGTCGACGGCAAACGTCTGGCCGTGGCCGGCAACAGCGTCGGTGGCAACATGGCAGCCGTGGTTGCGCTGATGGCCAAAGACAAAGGCACGCCGGCGATCAGGTATCAGGTGTTGTTGTGGCCGGTGACTGACGCCAGCTTCGAAACGGCGTCTTACAACCAGTTCGCCGAGGGGCACTTCCTCACCAAAAACATGATGAAGTGGTTCTGGGACAACTACACCACCGATGCCAAGCAACGGAACGAGATCTACGCTTCACCGCTGCGGGCAACCACCGCGCAACTCAAGGGCTTGCCACCCGCTCTGGTGCAGACGGCCAGCGCCGATGTCCTGCGCGATGAGGGTGAAGCCTACGCCCGCAAACTCGACGAGGCGGGTGTGCCGGTCACGGCAGTGCGCTACAACGGCATGATCCACGACTACGGTTTGCTCAACGTAGTGAGTCAGGTGCCCGCGGTGCGTTCGGCGATGTTGCAGGCTTCTGAAGAGCTCAAGCAGCATTTGATGAAATAATACCCCTTGTAGGAGCGAGGCTTGCCCGCGAAGGCGTAGTGTCAGTTGGCATCAATGTCGAATGATTAATCGCCTTCGCGGGCAAGCCTCGCTCCTACAAGGGCACGCACAAAAAAGCCCGACTCAATGGTCGGGCTTTTTCATTCCTCAAGCTGTGCTTATTTAGCACGGCCTTTGTAGGAACCGCCTTCGCGGGTATCGATCTCGATCATGTCGCCGATTTCGATGAAGTCAGCAACCGACAGCTCGGTACCGTTCTTCAGTTTGGCAGGCTTCATCACCTTGCCGGAAGTGTCACCGCGAGCGGAACCTTCGGTGTAGTCAACCTGACGCACGATAGTGGTCGGCAGCTCTACGGAAACCAGACGCTCTTCGAAGAAGATCGCTTCGCAAACATCGGTCATGCCTTCTTCAACGAAAGGCAGAACGGCTTCGATGTCTTCAGCGTTCAGCTCGTACATGGTGTAGTCAGTGGTGTCCATGAACGTGTAGGAGTCGCCGCTGATGAAGGACAGGGTCGCTTCTTTGCGGTCGAGGATTACGTCGTCCAGTTTGTCGTCGGCGCTGTAAACGATCTCGGTCTTGTAACCGGTCAGCAGGTTTTTCAGCTTGGTCTTCATGATCGCGCTGTTACGACCCGACTTGGTGAATTCAGCTTTCTGAACCAGCCAAGGATCGTTTTCGAGACGGATCACCATCCCGGGTTTCAGTTCTTTACCAGTTTTCATTGCGAATATCCGAATTTGGATGGGATTTACAAAAATCTAGGCCGCGTATCATATCCAATTTAGGTAAAACTGTACCAGCGCTGCGGCAAGATCTGCCTGCAAGGCTTGTTCCAGACACCATGTCTCGGCATGTTTTTCCAGTTCAGGCCAGTGTTTGCGGGTTGATTTCCAGTGATCGGTCATTGTCTCACCTGCATTCCATGCCCGCCATAGACCGCTGATCGCCTCGCCAGCCGGCTTTGAAAGGCCTTGGGTATACAAGGTCAGGAAGGCGTCGAGCTTGTCCAGATGGATGTCTTCGTCCTGCCGATAGATGTGCCAGAGCAGCGGCCGGCCTGCCCATTGGGCGCGGACGAAGGAGTCTTCGCCACGCACGGCGTTGAAATCGCAGCTCCACAGCAGCAGGTCATATTGATCCTGCCGGACGAACGGCAGCACTTGCACGGTCAAGGCGCCGCGCACATGCACCGCCCCGGCCTTCAGCCCATCCACCCCGAGCCAGCGTTCGACGTCGCCGAGAATCCGGCCTTCGGGCACCAGCAGATGAGTCGGCGTCGAGTCGGTCGCCATCGTGTCCAGCCAACTGGCCAGCCCGGTATTTTCGTAGGCAAACAGCGAGATCAGTTGTGCATTCGGCGCGCGATCAATTCCCAAGCCTTGCAGGAATTCTCGCTGAGCTTGCGGACTTTGCTGAAACTGCCGACGCCGCTCGAGCAATCCGCTTTCACGCAACAAGCCACCAGTGCCCCTGCGAAAGCCCGGGAAGAAAAAGAACTTCTGCACGCTCTTGTACTTCACCGACGGCAAGCCGTGGCAGCCGACGACCCAGTCTTCGGCACTCAAGTAATCGAGGTTCATCCACAGCGGCGGTTTTTCCCGTGCGGCCATGGCCTCCATATAGGCACTCGGCAACTGGCAGGCGAACGCGGCGATGACGACATCGGCGGCTTCTGTGGGCTGCCAGTCGGCCGACCACTGTCGCACCTCTACGCCCTGGTGCCACTGCTGCGCAGCGTTGATGTCGATGTCCGGACACAAACGCTCGAAGGCTCGCAAATCGTCGACCCACAAGCGCACCGTCACGGCATGTTCGGCTACCAGTTGTCGGGCCAGACGCCAGGTCACACCGATGTCGCCGAAGTTGTCGACCACGGTGCAAAAAATATCCCAGCGCCAGCGGTTTTTCACTTGAGGCATTTCAGGCATTCCAGGCTCCCGTTGGCAAAGGCGCCGATTGTCCGCATAAATTACCCCGTGCAGAAGAGCCGACGGCGATTAATCTTCATGCGACAATCGCCACTTGCCCGCGACCACCCGCCAGGAGGCAGTCATGCCCTACCGTCCCAACCCGCGCCGTCCCTTGCCGATCCAGTTCAATGCGTTGCAACTGACCGGCATTATTGCCCTCGGTTTGTGGCTGGGATTCATCGCGATCGCACTGACTTGCTGGCTCGCCTGGCGCTTGTTGTTCAATGAGCAATTGGCGCCCTTGGCCCAGGCGGTGGAGCAACTGGCCAAGCCACCGGTGATTGAGCAACCCGCCTCGCAGAACCCGATGTTCGAACAGTACGAGGACCATCTGCGCAGGAATGAACAGCAGCAAATGGTGGAACAGGCCAGAAGCAGCAAACACAATCTGTCCAATCCAAAATGCCAGTTCTGGCTGCAGCAGAATCAAACTGCGCCGAGCGAAAAAAGCCGCGCCAACGTCCTGCAATTCTGCGACTGATCAAGAAGCTCTCCATGCACAAGCCGACCGTCCACCAACTGATTATCGACAAGCTGCGGATCGATCTCGACATCGCCGAACGTGCCGCGCAAACCGCTTACGAAACCGCGACCCACGAAGAAAACATAGCCGAAAACAAGTACGACACGCTGGGGCTGGAGGCGTCTTATCTGGCGGCCGGACAGGCCAGACGAGTGGAAGAAATCAGGCAGTCATTAACCCTTTGCCAGAACCTGACTTTACGGCCTTATGACGATCAGCGCGGCATCGAAGTCGGTGCACTGCTGGGCCTGGAAGACGAAAAGGGTCGCGAACAATGGCTGTTCCTGGCCCCCGACGCGGCCGGGCTGAAGATCGATCTGGTGGGGCAATGGATTACCGTCATTACCCCTCGCTCGCCGCTGGGCAAAAGCCTGCTGGGCAAGTTCGAAGGGGATGAAGTGGAGATTCTGGTGGCGGGCGCTCGGCAACAGTTTTCTGTCACCGAGGTGATCTAGCGATTAATGCACCGGCAGTTCAACGCCGTCGAACAGCTCTTCCAGTTCCTGTTTGTTGTGGCACTGAATGGCCTTGGCCATGACTTCGCGGGTCAGGTGCGGCGCGAATTTCTCGATGAAGTCGCACATGAAACCACGCAAGAAGGTGCCGCGACGGAAACCGATTTTGGTAATGCTGGATTCAAACAACTCGCTGGCATCGAGCACCACCAGATCGCTATCGAGTTTGGTGTCGACCGCCATTTTCGCCACGATGCCCACGCCCAGGCCCAGACGAACATAAGTCTTGATCACGTCGGCGTCGGCGGCGGTGAACACCACTTTGGGTGTCAGACCACGATGGCTGAAGGCTTCGTCGAGTTTCGAACGGCCGGTAAAACCGAACACGTACGTCACGATCGGGTATTCGGCCAGGGCTTCAAGGGTCAGCTTCGACAGCTTGGTCAGCGGGTGGCCTTGAGGCACGACCACGCAGCGGTTCCAGCGGTAGCACGGCATCATCACCAGGTCGCCGAACAACTCCAGCGCTTCGGTGGCGATGGCGAAATCGACGGTGCCGTCAGCGGCCATCTCGGCGATCTGCATCGGCGACCCCTGGTGCATGTGCAGGGCAACGTCCGGGTATTGCTTGATGAAATTGCTGATCACCGGTGGCAACGCATAACGCGCCTGGGTGTGCGTGGTGGCGATCGACAGGGTGCCTTTTTTCTCGTTGGAGAATTCCTGGGCGATCTGCTTGATGCTTTCAACTTTGCGCAGGATTTCGCCGGCGGTGGTGATGATGCGCTCGCCAGCCGGGGTAACCCGGGTCAAGTGCTTGCCGCTGCGGGCGAAAACCTCGACCCCCAATTCGTCTTCCAGCAGACGGATCTGTTTGCTGATGCCCGGTTGCGAGGTGTAGAGGCTTTGGGCTGTAGCTGAAACGTTGAGGTCGTGGTGCGCCACTTCCCAGATGTAGCGCAATTGTTGAAGCTTCATATGAATCCCTCAAAGCAGGTAGACGCCACGGGCATCAGCGACGATATATAACTATATTAATGGTTTGATTAATAAATCTAGAACTTTTTTATCAAAACGCCATTATTCGTGTCCTAGCGATCCCCTTTGCGGCGACGTTCCATCAGCGGCACCAAATAGACCGGCACTCTGGACAGTTGCAACACGCGCGCAGCGGTTCGGCCCAATGGCGTTTCCGCGCCAGCGCCATGACTGTGACTTCCTACGATCAGCAAATCGACGGAGAGTTTCTGCGCCTGGTCGAGAATCACCTGCGACGGATCGCCCTGCAGCACCCGCACTGCCCGAATCCGTTCCAGGTCCTGCTCCCCCTCATCCCCCAGCTCTTCGCGAAAGCTGTCGAGCACCCGCTGCTCGATATTGGCAATCACCGTATTGAGGCCCTGACTGTGAAACTCGTTCAAGGCCTGCTCATCGAGGTAACTCTGAAGCACCGATTCGGCGAACAACCCCATCGGCTCAACCGCGTGCACCACATACAAGTCGGCATTGAATGTTCGAGCCAGTGCCAACGCATGCTGCATCACAAAAGGTGCATACAGACCGAGGTCGGTGGCATACAGCATCGAATGAATCATAGGGACCTCCTTTAATGCCAACATGGCGGAGATTGATTCAGCTTAGCAGTGCCGTGGCGAGTGCGGCGTTCGGCTCAACGCATTGAACCGCAGCGCTTTAAATCGACGGCTCGTTACTGATGCCATGCGGCACGTGACCGGTGGCGACCACTTCACGGGCCAGCTCGCAATGGCCGGCCTGGTCATCGAAAAATACGTCGGCGGCAAAGGCTTCGAGAAAGGCTGATTTGGTCAAACCGCCTAGGAACAGCGACTCGTCCAGACGGATGTCCCATTCGCGCAAGGTGCGGATCACCCGTTCATGGGCCGGCGCCGAGCGTGCAGTCACCAGTGCGGTGCGGATCGGACAGGCATCGTCGGGGAACTCGCGCTGCAACAGGTTGAGCGCCGCGAGGAAACCTTTGAACGGCCCGCCGCGCAAAGGCTCGCGGGCGGCCTCACGCTCGCTGGCCTGAAACGCTGCAAGGCCTCCCGACTGATAGACCCGCTCCGACTCATCGGAAAACAGTACCGCGTCACCGTCGAATGCAATGCGCAATTCATCGCTGGCGGCGCGACTGGCACCGCCCGACAGAATAGTCGCTGCCGCGAAACCGGCATCCAGCGCACTGCGCACATCGTCGGAATGGGTCGAAAGAAACAGGTCGCAGCCAAAGGCCTTCAGGTATGGGTAAGGACTGCGCCCGCCGACAAATGCCGCACGCGAAATCGCCAGGCCATAATGATGAATCGAATTGAAAACCCGCAGGCCGGTGTCGGCGCTGTTGCGCGACACCAGGATTACCTCGACCCGGGCACGGCCGAGACTGGCGTTCAGGTTCAGGAGTTTTTCGACTAACGGGAACGCATCGCCGGGCTCGAGAATTTCGTCTTCGTGTTCGATCTGGTACTGCCGATAGGCCTCGACGCCGCTCGACAGATAAACCTTGTGGCTCTCGCTCAAGTCGAACAGTGCTCGCGAAGAAATCGCCAACACCAGTTTGTCGTCTATGCCATTGGCCATGCCCTTCCCTCTCCTTTTGACCGACTCAGTGATTAC
This sequence comes from Pseudomonas sp. PDM24, assembly GCF_019218905.1. Taxonomy (NCBI): domain Bacteria; kingdom Pseudomonadati; phylum Pseudomonadota; class Gammaproteobacteria; order Pseudomonadales; family Pseudomonadaceae; genus Pseudomonas; species Pseudomonas sp. PDM24. The sequence continues at coordinate 106,722 of NZ_JAHUWR010000005.1, forward strand.
GTCGGTCGATGAAACTCAAGCTGCGATACAAGGCTTCTATTCGCGGCAACTCACATCCCGCCGCTTTCGCCGCTGCCAGTGGCCGAGTGTAGATGGCATCCAGCTCCAGCGGTCGCTTGTGCAGGAAGTCGTGGTACATGCTCGGCCAATAGTCGGGCATTTTCTCAGTCATCATGAACAGATAATCGGCGTAACCCGGCGGCATGTCGTGACCACAGGCCTTGGCCCCCTGAACCACCTCGGTCATCAAGGCCTGAATCAGCGCGCGGCTGTCGGCATCCGTCATCAATGGCGTGGTGCTGGCCCCAAGCAGAACCGACAGGCCGTTGTAGGGGATATTCCACACCAGTTTCTGCCAGCGCGCCTGATGCAGGTTCGGCATGGCCTGGGCGTCGATGCCTGCGGCGCGAAACAGCCCGGCGCCCCCTTCGACGATGTTCATGCGCGCCTGTTCATCGGCGGCGGGGCCGCTGTGATAGCCGACGTTCACCGCACCGAGCGCCTGATGGGTAATGACCCCTGGGCCGGCGCGATGGACGCAAATCAGACAGAGCCCGCCCAGCAGGTGCAGCGAGTCGGGGAGCAACTCGCGCAGACTGTCTTCAACGTCCAGGCCATTTTGCAGCAACAGCACTTTGGCACCAGGCGCCGCTGCTTGAATAATGGCGGGGGCCAGGTCCGCGTTACTGGTGGTTTTGGCGCCCACCAGCAACCAGTCGCACGGCGGCATGTCGGCAGCCGACGAATAAGCCTGAACCGGGTTCAGGACCAGCGGCCCCAACGACGCATGATCAAGATGCAAGCCGCGTTCGGCCACCGCTGAAAACTCACTGCGCAACAGGAAATGCACATCGAAGCCGGCACGCGCGAGCATCAGCCCGTAGAAACCACCGATCGCGCCGGTTCCGATAATGCCGATTGTCGGTTTGGTCCCTATATCTGTCATGGCAACTCCTCTGCTTGTCGACTCAACGCCTGCCCCACGGCTTCGTTGAGCGCTGTGCGGGTCAAACGCGACTGTAGTGCCCCAAAGAATTCACCGTCGCGCACTACAAACAGCGCCGGTAAATGAAAGACCCGATAACGCTCGACCACGCCACCATTGTTCCCGGCATCGATCCAGCACAGTCGATCGACCGCCAGATCGAACGTGGGCAATTGCTCACGGGCAAAACGGCAACTCGCGCAGCCGACGCTGGTAAAGATCACCAGGGAAATGCCGTTCATCGCCAACAGCCGTTGGTCGGCGTCGAAATCGGTCAGTTCCGATTCGACCACTATACTGGGAGAAACGATGTCAGATGGCCGACACAGGGAGTCCGTGTTCATGGGACGTTATCTTCCTCATCCTGACGATGTACCCGTCGAATTGACGTTGCTCAAACATGAGTGTATTTCGCGGCAACAGCTGCACACTATCAGCCTCGGCGGCGTGGCTTGCAATTACCACCGCGGATGGCGAAGGGGCACCGCACTTCAAGTGCGCATGCCGACCCTGAGCACCACAATCTGTTACCTGGGCTATGTGGCGTGGTGCCTGCGACGAAAACGCAGCTACCTGGTGGGCATCGCTTTTGTCGACGAACAGACCCTGTTCAGCGCGCGAATGGGTGAGCAGGTTTGCCAGATCGAACGTTACTGCCGTCAGCACGAACTCCAAAGCGAACAGGTGAACAACCAGACCCTGGCCCTCGAATGGGTCCAGCTGCACGCTAACGAGTTCTCCCACGACACGGTTCGCAAGGCATTTGCATAGGTAATGCTGGATTAAACCGGTGTCTGCCCATTGTCGAGCCACGGTGTAACGCGCTAAGGTTCGGCTCCCCGACGCGCTTAATTTGCTGTGCTCCGCCGCGCGGGTTCGCTGGCGGCCGGCACCCGTGACCTGACGAGTAAACGATGGCTGATTTACCGATCAACGACCTTAACGTCGCCTCCAACGAGACCCTGATCACTCCCGATCAGCTCAAGCGTGATATCCCTCTGAGCGACGCTGCCCTGCGCACCGTCACCAAGGGCCGCGAAGTCATTCGCAACATTCTTGATGGCACCGACCACCGCCTGTTCGTCGTGATCGGGCCGTGCTCGATCCATGACATCAAGGCTGCCCACGAATACGCCGAGCGTCTGAAAGCACTCGCGGCAGAAGTGTCCGATACCTTGTATCTGGTCATGCGTGTGTATTTCGAGAAACCACGCACCACCGTCGGCTGGAAAGGCCTGATCAACGACCCGTACCTGGACGACTCGTTCAAGATTCAGGATGGCCTGCACATTGGTCGTCAGTTGCTGCTGGACCTGGCCGAAATGGGCCTGCCGACCGCAACCGAAGCCCTCGACCCGATCTCCCCGCAATACTTGCAGGACCTGATCAGCTGGTCGGCGATCGGTGCACGCACCACCGAATCCCAGACTCACCGTGAAATGGCTTCCGGCCTGTCCTCGGCTGTCGGCTTCAAGAACGGCACCGATGGCGGCCTCACAGTGGCCATCAACGCCTTGCAATCGGTCTCCAGCCCGCACCGCTTCCTGGGCATCAACCAGGAAGGTGGCGTGTCGATCGTCACTACCAAGGGCAACGCCTACGGTCACGTGGTGTTGCGCGGTGGTAATGGCAAACCGAACTACGATTCGGTCAGCGTCGCGCTCTGCGAGCAAGCGCTGAACAAGGCGAAGATCAAGCCGAACATCATGGTCGATTGCAGCCACGCCAACTCCAACAAGGACCCGGCCCTGCAACCGCTGGTGATGGAGAACGTCGCCAACCAGATCCTCGAAGGCAACCAGTCGATCATCGGCCTGATGGTCGAGAGTCACCTGAACTGGGGCTGCCAGGCGATCCCGAAAGACCTCGCCGACCTGCAATACGGCGTGTCGATCACCGATGCCTGCATCGACTGGACCGCCACCGAAAACACCTTGCGCAGCATGCACGCCAAGCTCAAGGATGTGTTGCCTAAACGCGATCGCAGCTGATCACCGTTTCACGCAAAAAAAAACGCCAGGTTTGAACCTGGCGTTTTTTTATGCGTTCGCTTTGTTCACAGCTTGGCGGCATGCCGCGCGTGACGCTCCATGTAGCGCTCCACATAGGAACACGATGGAATGACTGTGTAGCCCATTTCCTCGGCGTATTGCAGTGCCTGCTCGGTCAACGCCGCCGCGATGCCGCGACCACGCAGTGCGTTGGGCACAAAGGTACGATAAATATCCAGGGTCTGTTTTCCCAGATCCATATAGGTCAGGTAGGCACGATAACCGTCCACAGTGGTCTCGAACTGATGACCAGCCTGGTCATGGTGGATGGACAACGCCTCGCTCATCACTACTCCTCGCGGGTCTTTAATTCTGACCCCTACCTTACCGATGTTTTTCCGGCGAAGGAACATCTACGCCACCCTGTGCCTGAATGGACACCGAGAGAGCAACACCAATCTCGCGCAACCGAGCACGTATCAAATAGTAGGCACCATTGGCAGAAATGCTCAAGGGACGCTCGTCATGCTGGCAGGCGGATGTTGCTTGGGTAATGCAGGGGCGGCCTGACCGGAATCTTCCCGAGTCGAGCCTGAACATTGCCGGATATTGCGACTTAAGACGAGCGCCCTTTGTTTAAGTCACCTCAACATGGATAAAGATATGAGAGCCGCTGCGCAAAATCCGAACAAAAGTGTGGACGATTCCATCTAGACAGACTTTAGTCGAGACTGAAAAACAGCTGCCGAGGTGGGGAACTTTTCTTTGGCGGCTCGCTCAGCTCGGGCCTCGCAGCTGGATATTTTTTATACAATGCAGTTAAAAGTTGCTCGAAAAAGAATCAACGCCTACAATTTTTTTTGCTTCTTGCTCTACGTCAGTTTACTTACTACAAGTAATGGGTAGTATGTACGCCGGCTATTTCCTCACTCTGAGGAGACAGCTACTTAATAGAAAGTCCTTGAAGGGGAACACGATGAACAACGTTCTGAAATTCTCTGCTCTGGCTCTGGCCGCAGTTCTGGCTACCGGTTGCAGCAGCGTATCGAAAGAAACCGAAGCACGTCTGACTGCTACTGAAGACGCAGCAGCTCGCTCCCAGGCTCGTGCAGACGAAGCTTACCGTAAAGCTGATGAAGCTCTGGCTGCTGCTCAAAAAGCACAACAGACTGCTGACGAAGCTAACGAGCGTGCTCTGCGCATGCTGGAAAAAGCTAGCCGCAAGTAATAGTCCTTCGGGATTGTTATCAAGCCGACCCATTTTTTGGGTCGGCTTTTTTATTGCCCGCTGTTTCTGCAGGCCATAAAAAACCCGCCGACGCGGCCTGCGTCGGCGGGTTCCTTTAAAGCGTTACTGCTGCAGGTCGATCGGCGCACTCGTTACCATCGACGCCGATGCATTCGGCACGGCGATTTCCACCGGCAGGCCATCTTCAGCGGCAACCACGTCACGCACCACATCCCAGTTCATGCGCAAGTTGTTGGTGATGTCCTCACGCTTGAGCATCGCATTGATCACTGCGGTGTGCTTGTCGACCACCGAAGGGTTGCCCGAATCGTCCAGCGGCGTGTGCGCTTCCAGATAAACCTTGCCGGCGCTGAGGCCGAACTTGTATGGATCGTTGATGATCCGCACCGACGTCCCGACCGGCACCATGCTGGCCATTTCCAGCACGTTGTTGTTGAACATGCGGAAGCAGCCGTGGCTGGTGCGCATGCCGATACCGAATTTCTTGTTCGAACCGTGGATCAGGTAGCCCGGAGTGCCAAGCGTGAACTTGAACGGCCCCAGCGGGTTGTCTGGGCCGGCCGGCACCACGTTCGGCAGTGGATCGCCATCAGCGGCGTGCTCGGCCTTGATCGACGCTGGAGGCGTCCAGGTCGGGTTTGGCGTCTTGGCGGTGATGGTGGTATGGGCAATCGGCGAGCCCCAGCCTTCACGGCCGATACCCAACGGAAAGGTGTACACCACGTCCCGGCCTTTCGGGAAATAGTAGAGACGGTATTCAGCCAGGTTGATGACGATGCCTTCACGGGGGCCCGGCGGCAGGATGAAACGCGTCGGCAAGACGATTTCGGTCCCGGCGCCCGGCAGCCATGGATCGACCCCAGGGTTGGCCGCGACCATTTCCGAGTAGCCCAGATCGTAGGTGGTGCCAAGGTCGGCGAAGGTGTCTTCGTACTTGGCCTTGATCACCTGCACCTGGCCGATGATGTCTTCACCGGGAGGTGGCAGGGGTAGCTCCAATGCTGCTACCGGACCCGCGACACAGAGGGCGGCAAGAGACAGGCAGCGGGTGACGGCGGGAAAGCGCGGCAACATCCGGAAAATCCTTCGCATGATCGACAAGGGTATAAAAACGGGATTGTACACCGCTGCCCGTTATTTCGGGGAGGTCGAGAAGTGACAGGCGATGCAAGGCACTTGGGGGGCGCAATTTCCGCAAATGGATTTTTGCCCACACCCTTGAGGTGCATGGGAAGCCGCCTTCGCGAGCAAGCCCGCTCCCACACTGGATAAGTGCCGAACACAAATACTGTGTTCACTGAACATTTTAATGTGGGAGCGGACTTGCTCGCGAAGGGGCCCTAAAGCTCGAACCGCAACTCAGGCCAGATCGGCGAGGTGCCGCGTTTTTGCGACTCCAGAATGGCCCGGCACAGCGAGCACAGGCGCTGGTCCTGGAACACGGTACGGTCGACGCTCGACCAGCGCGGCTGCGCCGGCAACAGGCTGCCGCACAAGGTTCGGTCCACCGAGCCGCCCAACTCCAACTGACGAGTCACCAGATGCACGCGCACTTCCTGGCAGGCGAACAGATCCAGCTGTTCGTCAGGCTCGATCAGTTGGTAGGCAAATAGGGACCAGGCAGGACGCGGCATCGGGGGCTCCAAATCGGGGGCGCCACCTTAGCCGAAACACCGCCGCTAGAAAAGCGTCAAAGCAGCGGTTTCAGTGTCGGCCAGACATTTTCCAGCAACTTGTCCTGAGCCGCCGCAGCCGGGTGCAGGCCGTCGCCTTGCATCAGGTCCGGATGACCGCCCACACCGTCGAGAAAAAACGGCACCAGCGGGATCTTTTTCTCTTTGGCCACCTTGGTGAAAACCTCGGCAAAGGCCTGGGTGTAGCGCACGCCATAATTGGGCGGCAATTGCATGCCCAGCAACAGCACCTTGGCGCCACTGACGCGGGAGCTGTCGATCATCGACGCAAGATTTTGTTGCAATTGTGTTGGCGGCATTCCGCGCAGGCCGTCATTACCTCCCAACTCGAGGATAACCAGCTCAGGCTTATGCTCTGCAAGCAGCGCCGGCAGGCGCGCCCGGCCTCCGGCGCTGGTGTCGCCGCTGATGGATGCATTGACCACCTTATCATCGAAACCTTCGCGCTTGAGCCGTTGCTCGAGCAACGACACCCACCCCAAGCGGGTATCCAGGCCGAAACCGGCGCTGATACTATCGCCAACGATCAGGACTGTACCCGCCGCTGCGTTCTGGGCCATGCACATCAAGGCCAGGCCAGCACTCAAAAACCACACACGCATCGGATTCTCCATGGGCGCAAGCATTCTCACCGCGAAGAACCTCAGCAAAGTGGTTCCGAGCGCGGAAGGTGAACTGACTATCCTGCACGAACTCAGCCTGGAACTGAACAAGGGCGATAGCCTGGCCATCGTCGGCGCCTCCGGTTCCGGCAAATCCACCCTCCTGGGCCTGCTCGCTGGCCTCGATCTGCCGAGCAGCGGTGAAGTCACCCTCGCCGGGCAAGGCCTGAGCAATCTCGATGAAGACCAACGCGCACGCCTCCGCGCCGAGCATGTGGGGTTTGTTTTTCAATCATTCCAGCTGCTCGACAGTCTCAACGCTTTGGAAAACGTCATGCTGCCGCTGGAACTCGATGGCCGCAAAGACGCCCGTGAGCGCGCCACCGAACTGCTGCAACGGGTCGGTCTGGGCCAACGCCTGACCCACTCGCCGCGCCAGCTTTCCGGTGGCGAGCAGCAGCGCGTAGCGATTGCCCGGGCCTTCGCCGCCGAGCCCGACGTGCTGTTCGCCGATGAGCCCACCGGCAACCTCGACAGCCACACCGGCGAGCGCATCAGCGATTTGCTGTTCGAACTCAACCAGGAAAGCGGCACGACCCTGGTGCTGGTGACCCACGATGAACGCCTGGCACATCGCTGCCGGCGCCTGATCCGCCTTGAAGCCGGCCTGCTGGTCGCCCCTCTGGAGCCTTGATGGCACGCTTGCCGCTGTTGCGCCTGTTCAGTATCGCCCTGCGCCAATTATGGCGCGATGCCCGTGCCGGTGAGTTGCGCGTTTTGTTCTTCGCCTTGCTGGTGGCCGTGGCGGCGAGTACCGCAATCGGTTACTTCGGTGCCCGCCTGAACGGCGCCATGATGCTGCGCGCCACCGAATTTCTCGGCGCCGATCTGGTGCTCGAAGGCAGCTCACCGGCGCGACTGGAACAGATCAGAAGCGGCACGGAGTTGGGCCTTGAACACGCTCAAGTGGTGGAGTTTTCCAGCGTCATCGCCACCGACAACGGCATTCAGCTGTCCAGTATCAAAGCCGCCGATGACGTCTACCCATTGCGTGGCGAACTGAAAAGCGCCCCCGCGCCCTTCGCGCCGGAAGAACCCGGTGGCGGACCGAAACCCGGCGAAGCCTGGGTCGAAGCGCGACTGCTGACCGCATTGGACTTGAAGATCGGCGACAGCATCGACGTCGGCATGAAAACCCTGACGCTGGCCAGAGTGCTGACCTACGAACCGGATCGCGCCGGCAATTTCTACAGCCTGACGCCACGGGTGCTGATCAACTTCAGCGACCTTGAGGCAACCGGCGTGGTGCAACCCGGCAGCCGGGTCAGCTACCGCGAACTCTGGCGCGGCAACGCCTCGGCGCTGGAAACCTATCGGCAGCTGATCAAGCCAGGCCTGGCGGCCAACCAGCGTATCCAGGATGCTCGCGATGGCAATCGGCAGATCGGCGGCGCCCTGGGCAAGGCTGAACGCTACTTGAACATGGCCAGTCTGGTGGCTGTGTTGCTGTCCGGCGTGGCGGTGGCGTTGTCGGCGACACGCTTCGCCACCCGCCGCTTCGATGCCAGCGCATTGCTGCGCTGCCTGGGCCTGTCCCGTCGGGAAACCATGGTGCTGTTCAGTCTGCAACTGACCGTACTCGGACTGCTCGCCAGCCTCAGCGGCGCCCTGCTCGGCTGGCTGGCGCAGCTCGGGCTGTTTGCATTGCTGCATGATTTATTGCCGACCGATGTTCCACCGGGTGGCCTGCTGCCGGCCATCGCGGGGATCGGCACCGGGCTGGTGGCGCTGGCCGGTTTCGCCCTGCCACCACTGGCCGCTTTGGGTCGAGTGCCACCGTTGCGCGTGTTGCGTCGCGACATGCTGCCGATTCCGTCCAGCACCTGGATAGTTTATGGCGCGGCATTGGGCGCCCTCGGCCTGATCATGTGGCGCTTGAGCCTGGACCTGTTGCTGACTTTCGCCCTGCTCGGCGGCGGTGTGATCGCGGCACTGGTGCTGGGCGGCTTGCTGTTGCTGCTACTGAAAAGCCTGCGCCGGATGCTGGCGCGCGCCGAATTGCCATGGCGCCTCGGGTTGGGCCAACTGCTGCGCCATCCACTGGCGGCGGCCGGTCAAGCCCTGGCCTTCGGTTTGATTCTGCTGTCCATGGCACTGATCGCTTTGCTGCGTGGCGAGTTGCTCGACACCTGGCAAAACCAGTTGCCAAAAAATGCCCCGAACTACTTCGCCCTGAACATTCTGCCGGCGGACAAGCAGGCCTTTACCGATCGACTGATGGAGTTGTCGGCACAATCGGCGCCGCTGTATCCGGTGGTGCCGGGACGGCTGATCAGCGTCAATGGCGAGCCGGTGCAGGACATCGTCAGCAAGGATTCTGCCGGTGATCGAGCCATTCAACGCGACCTGAGCCTGACTTGGGCGGCCGACCTGCCGGAGGGCAACAAACTCACCGCCGGCAACTGGTGGGATCAGCAACCATCGGATGAAATACCGGGAGTATCGGTGGAAGGTAAAGTCGCCGAAAGCCTCAAGCTCAAGCTCGGCGATCACATGGTATTCACCGTTGGCGGGGTCAATCGGGAAGCGAAAGTCACCAGCCTGCGGGAAGTCAACTGGGACAACTTCCAGCCGAACTTTTTCATGATCTTCCAGCCCGGCACCCTGAAGGACTTGCCGGCGACCTACCTGACCAGTTTCTACCTGGCGCCCGGTCACGATCAGCAGATTGTCGATCTGTCCCGAAGCTTTCCGGCAGTGACCATTCTGCAAGTCGAAGCGTTGCTGGCGCAGCTGCGCAGCATTCTCGGCCAGGTCACCCTGGCGGTGGAATACGTGCTGTTGTTTGTGCTGGCGGCGGGCATGGCGGTGCTGTTCTCCGGTTTGCAGGCAACGCTGGATGAACGCATTCGCCAAGGTGCATTGCTGCGAGCGCTGGGTGCCGAACGACAGTTACTGGTCAGGGCTCGGCGGATCGAGTTCGGCCTGCTCGGCGCGGTCAGCGGATTGTTGGCGGCACTGGGTTCGGAACTGGTGAGCCTGGTGCTCTACCGTTATGCCTTCGACCTGCCTTGGCATCCGCATCCATGGCTGTTGGTGTTGCCGCTGATCGGCGCCGTGTTGATCGGAGGCGCCGGTGTATTCGGTACACGCCGCGCTCTTAATGCCAGCCCCCTGACAGTCTTGCGCGAGGGTTGATAAACTCAAGCGCTCTGATCACGTATTCAACCACAAGAAGTCGCCATGAGCCGTTATCGCCCTCCCCGCACCGCTGGCACCGCGCTGATCACCCCCGAAGGTGAAGCGCGGATGCGGGCCGAGTTTCATGAACTCTGGCATGTGCGCCGACCGCAAGTGACGCAATCGGTCAGCGAGGCGGCGGCACAGGGTGATCGCTCGGAAAACGCCGAGTACACCTATGGCAAAAAGATGCTGCGCGAGATCGACAGTCGCGTGCGTTTTCTCACCAAACGACTGGAAGCACTGAAGGTCGTCAGCGAGAAGCCCAGCGATCCGAACAAAGTCTATTTTGGCGCCTGGGTCACCATTGAAGATGAAGAAGGCAAAGAGTCGCGCTATCGCATCGTCGGGCCAGATGAACTGGACTTGAAACAAGGGCTGATCAGCATCGACTCGCCGCTGGCACGCGCCCTGATCGGCAAAGCGCTGGACGCCGAAGTTCGAGTGCAAACACCGACCGGCGAACAGTGCGTTTATATTATAGACATCAATTACCCGTAACACCCTACCTACAACATCGAAACAATAAGCTGCAAACATCCCCGCCTTCCAACTTGACTTAAAAACAACAAAGAACAACTATCAAGCCGCCAGACAGCCCGACAACTGACAATCTTGTTGGCGGATGCCTGTCTCACTTACTCAGTTAACTTTATTCAAAGGAATGAATAACATGCTTGATCGCTGGATGAGCAATACGCTACATATCGAAAACTTGCGTATCGACGAACTTATTCTGCCGGGGTCGCATGACTCAGGTTATGACAAAAAAGCGCCGAACGCATTTTTACCTCAAGAGATCACACAAGATGTCAGCCCTCAGGAGCAAGTGGCCGCCGGCGTACGGGTGCTGGACCTAAGGGTAGAGTTCTATAGCAGCAAGCCTGTCGGCCGGGCACACCGCTTCCAGATTTTCCACATGACGTCGTCCGGACGCACGGTCAGCGTCGATATTCTAGACATGGTGAATGACTTCTATGATACGCCTTCAACCAAATCGGCCCGGGCGCGGGAAATTTTCATTCTGGACTTTCACGAGTTCAAGAACTTTACCCCACAGGCTCATCAGGAGTTGCGTGAACTTATCAATAGTAAAATCGGTTACAGATCCATCTCTAAAGATCTGCGCCACTTGACGCTTGACCAACTATGGAATCAACACCCAGGAAAAACGGTCGTCGTTGCTTATAATCATTTCATTCAAAACTCCGACTTCTGGCCCGGAGTGGAACAAAAATGGTCTGGCGACAATGTCATGACCACCCAACAATTGAAATCCTTTATGGACGAGGTCGCCACGCAATACAAACCTTCTTATGTGCTGCGTTCAATACAATGCGCCAAATACGTTTTACCATTCTTTGTACCCGACGATTTCAGCAACAAAATAGATACTTGGTTTGAATCGACCGACGAAAATAGTTATATCCAGAAGTTCTTCATTATCAATACCGATTGGACAACCCGCAGTCGAATTATCCTGAACTGCTTGCACGCCAATCAATTTCGCGGCAGGCAAAAAAAACGCCCACAATGACACGCAGGCCTCTTTCAGCGGCGAGTAATCAACCCTTGGCGAGCCACGCGAGTCAGTTGCCTGATCACTTCAGGCGCATCCTCGGCGTTGGGTGCCAGAATCACCGCCAGATCGAAACTGTCGTTGGCAAACCGTGCCAGTGACTCGCCGTCGTCGACAAACTGAATCAGGAAGGCAGCAGGCCCACCGGTACGACGTGGCCAGCCATCGAGGTAACGCAAAAGCGTCGGCTGATGTTTACCGCCAAGCAGGATTTTTGGATTGCGCTGGGTGAGGTGTGCCGTGATCGGCGCGGGGCGTATAACGGGGCTTAATGCATTCATTGTGTCGTGTCTCTGCCTCAAAAGTCTGCATGGCAGGTGAGAGGCAACACCGAACCAGCGCTTTAGCGGTATTTCGAAGCCTGTTTCAAGCTTCTATCGGCAACTGAATGAGTCACCTGGCGCCCCGCAAGTAGCTGTTTAAATCGGCGCATGGGCAGCATCCTAGAGAAGCTGACCAGACAGTGTCAAGAATCACGCACAACAAAAAAGGCCTGCACAGTGCGTCGCACAATGCAGGCCTTTTCGTCGAGCCAGGGCGGTCAGTCGGTGATGGCGCGGTCTACCGACAGCTTGCCTGCCCCTTCGATCAGTACCGCGAGGCTGCCACCGAGCAAAGCCAGGGCGAACTCATAACCGTTGTTAGCCATGAACAGACCGTTGCTGATGTGCACCGTGAAAATGGCCACCAGCGAGAGGAAGGTCAGCCCCAGCGCTGCCGGGCGCACCAGCAGACCGATGATCAACGCCAGGCCGCCGAAGAACTCGGTACCACCCGCCAGGATCGCCATCAGGTGACCGGGTGCCAGCCCAATGCTTTCCATGTACTGCGCGGTGCCGGCAATGCCGTAGCCGCCGAATGCACCGAAGAGTTTCTGAGAGCCATGGGCCGCGAAGATGATGCCGACGAAAATGCGCAGAATCGTCAGACCGTAGCCCGCGCGAGTGAACAGTACCTTGTTGATCAGAGTGCTCATGCTGTGTCATCCATTGTGAGTGTGTGTTGGTTGGCCGCTATATTAATCAGTAAAACTCATGTTAAAAGCGCAAAAAACGCACCATAACAATCAGCTTAGTCGATCATTTCCGTGAGACCACTTTTTGCCCCTGGGGCTCCAACGACTCCCGCTCCCGATCGAACGCCAAGTAATACTTGTTCACGCTATTAACATAGCTGACAGCCCCCATTCCCACCTGCTCCATGGCAATGCGCTCGACCTGGAAGAACCACTGATTAGGATTCAAGCCGCGCCGCCGGGCCTCAGCGCGCATGCCTTGAACCCGCTCCGGCCCCATGTTGTAGGCCGCCAGCACGAACGCCATGCGCTCGCGCTCATTGAGTTTGGGGCTGGCAAAAAACTTGCGGCGAATCATCGCCAGGTACTTGGCGCCGGCCTGCACATTGGCGTCGAGGTTTTGAATATTACTCACGCCAACCCGTTGGGCGGCGGACGGGGTGATTTGCATCAGGCCGGTGGGGCCGCTACCGCTTCTGGCGTTGGGTTGCAGCGCCGACTCCTTGAAGGCCAGCGCTGCCAGGTTCAGCCAGTCCATGCCTTGGGCTTCAGCGTGTTTCTGCAACACCGGGCGAAGTTTTTCCAGGCGCTGCCGATCGGCCTTGGCCAAGGGATAGTGCACTTGATACAGGCGTCGATAGATCCGCAGGAACGCCGCATCCTGGTCCGACGGTTTCTTGTAAGTCGTCAGGAAGCGATCGATGCTCGAACGCAGCATTGAAGCGTCGCGGCGCACAAACCAGTATTCCTCGCCTGGCTCGCTGATAAGGACCTGTCGATCGAAGCGTAATTTGGGCAGGATCTTGCCCCAACGTTCGGCAATCGGTTGCTCGACAATCGTCAGATGAAAGATCCCGCCCTGGACCATTTCCAGCACGTCCTCGACCGCCAGGCTGGGATCGACCCACTCGATCTTCACCGGAGGCAGTTTGTGCAGCGCGAGCTTCTGATTGATCTGACTGACCGCATCCCCGGCGGCACTGCCGGTGGGCAGCGCGAGGGTTTTGCCCGAGAGTTGTTCGAGACGGGTGTAACGTCGCTCGCCTTTAATCCCCACCAGCAGCAACGGCACGTTACTGGCAATCGGCTGACTGGTACTGACGGCGAGGCCCGATTGCGGATCGAGTAATTCCCCCGGCGCGACCAAGTCACCCTCCCCGCGCTGCAACGCGCCGAGCAGTTGATCCTTGGCTTTGGGAATGATCTTGAGGGTGATTTCCTGGCCATCGCGGGCATGGCCATTGAGGTATTGTTCGAAAGCGCGCAGGCGGTGGTATTCAACGCCGATGGCCTGGCCCTGGACTTCACCGGAGCTGTTGCGGCTCTGGTTGACCAACACCCGCAACACGCGGCTGCTGCGAATCTCCGCCAGGTCGCGGACCTTGGCCGCCGGCACGGCTTGCAACGGCCCGGCCAGACGTGCAACCGCCGGCATGGGCAGTAGCAACGAGCAACACAGCAGTAACAAAACCGAGGGACGAATCATCCACTCTCCGGAAAGAATACAGGTCGACTTCATGGATGATTTCATGACGTCGAGCGACAGGAACAGAGCGCCTGAAGCGCTGGCAAAGTGCGTGAGAGTGGCACAGTGATGGCAATTCTACCAACCCGACCTGTCTCGCGGCCTCAACAGACAGCTTTAACTGGTTGTAGTTCTTGGCTTTTCTTATAAATCTACAGCTCTGATATGCTTTCCGGCCTTTGGTCCGAGGTAGCACCATGCAACTCATCGATATCGGCGTCAACCTGACCAACCCCAGTTTCGCCGACAAACACCAGGCTGTACTCGACCGTGCCTATGCTGCCGGGGTCTGCCAATTGGTGCTCACCGGGACCAGCGTCGAGGGCAGTGAACAGGCGCTGGAGCTGTGCCAGCAACTGGACGAAAGCGCTCAACGGCTGTTCGCTACGGCAGGTATTCACCCACATTCGGCCAGCGACTGGAACGCCGACAGTGATCAGCGTCTGCGCAGTTTGCTCAAGGAGCCGAACGTGGTGGCCGTGGGTGAATGCGGCCTCGATTTCAATCGTGACTTCTCGCCCCGCCCGCAACAGGAAAAAGTCTTGGAAGAACATCTGGCGATGGCGGTCGAACTGCAATTGCCGGTGTTCCTGCATGAGCGCGATGCCAGCCAACGATTGCTGGAGATCCTGCGTGATTACCGCGACCAGTTGCCAGCCGCCGTGGTGCACTGCTTCACCGGTGAAAAGAAGGCGCTGTTCAGCTACCTCGATCTGGATCTGCACATCGGCATCACTGGCTGGATTTGTGACGAGCGCCGGGGCACGCACCTGCATCCACTGGTCAAAGAGATTAAACGCGGGCGCTTGATGCTGGAGAGCGATGCGCCGTATCTGCTGCCCCGCAGTTTGCGCCCCAAGCCGAAGAATGGCCGCAACGAGCCGGCGTATCTGACTGAAGTGTTGCGTGAGGTGGCGTTGCATCGCGGGGAAACGGTGGAAGATTTGGCTGCACACAGCACAGCCTGTGCGCGGGCGTTCTTCGGGTTGCCCTCAATCCCTCAATAACCACACATCCCCTGTGGGAGCGGGCTTGCTCGCGAAAGCGGCCTGCCAGTCACATTGATGTTGGATGTGCCGCCGTCTTCGCGAGCAAGCCCGCTCCCACATTGGGACTGCGGAGGATGTTGACCCATATCAAGAGTCGCCCCCCTGAGTAGCGGCACACTAATGGCACCTTGCCAAAACTGTTTCCGCTATCAGAGAAGACCTCCATGGGTGCCTGGCTTAGCAACATCTCGCTGAAATACAAATTCTGGGCGGTCAACGCCGTTGCCTTCGTCACCACCCTGTTGCTGGTGCTGTACGCCGTGCAGCTTGAACAACAGGCCCGCAGCCACGCCGCCCAGGCTTCGGCTCAGGCCCAGGCGCGATTGCTCAATGCCTGGCCTGCCGGGCAACCGCTGCCCAAGGCCGATAACCTGTTGACCTTCAATCGCGGACAGGCGCCGTTACTGAATGGGCAACCGCTGCTGGAGCTGACCGATACCAATGGTTGGGTCGAGATCAACGCTATGCCGCTGTTCGGTGAAAACCCGTTGATGGGCGCCGAGGTACTCACTCGCCCCGATGGCCAACAAATCGCGGTGATTGCCCATGGCCCGAGCCTGAGCCAAGTGTTCGGCGAACGCTTCACCCACTATGCGGTAGCGGTATTCATTCTGATGCTGGCAATGCTCGGCGCGTCGCAACTGTTGATCCGCTTCCTGCTCAGCCAGCTCAATACATTGAAAGACGTGATGCTCCATGTCGAGAAAAGCGGCGACCTGTCGGCCCGTGTGCCGCTGGCTTGCAAGGATGAAGTCGGACAGATGGCCAATGCCTTCAACGCCATGCAGGCCGGTTACCAGCGGGTGGTCAACACTGTCGCCAGCACTGCGCGGCAACTGGATGTCGGCGCCGCGCGGCTGGCCTCGAGCATGAACGAGGTGCGTCACGGCATGCTCGGTCAGCAAAGCGAAACCGATCAGGCCGCCACAGCGATCAACGAAATGACCGCCACGGTCCATCACATCGCCCAACACGCCGGCGCCACCCGCGACCTCTCGCAAACCGCCGATACCCTGGCCGGCAGCGGCCAGGAAGTGGTCACTCGGGTGCAGAAATCGATTGGCGGGTTGTCCACCGGCGTGCAGCAAACGGCCGAGATGATTCAGCGTCTGGCCGAGGACAGTCAGAAGATCAACGGCGTGGTCAGCGTGATCCACAGCATCGCCGAACAGACCAACCTGCTGGCCCTTAACGCCGCCATCGAAGCGGCCCGGGCCGGGGAAATGGGCCGCGGGTTTGCGGTGGTCGCCGATGAGGTGCGTAACCTGGCCAAGCGAGTCCAGGCGTCCACCGACGAGATCACCACCATGGTTTCAGCGCTGCAGGCCGGCACTCGGGACGCCGTGGATTTCATGCAGGAAAGCTCGTACAAGGCGGACGACTGCATGCAGCAGGCTCAGGAAGCCAGTGTGGCCCTGGCCGAAATCACCGGAGCGGTGGCGCAGATGCGTGAAAGCAATACGCAGATCGCAGTGGCGGCCGAGCAGCAGAGCCATGTAGCGGAGGAAATGAATCGGGCGGTGGTGAGCATTCGCGACGTCACCGAGGATACCGTGCAGCAGACCGTGAATTCGGCGATCACCAGCAATGAGCTGGCGATGCTGGCGGGGGAATTGAGCAAGGCCATTGGGCAGCTCAAGCTTTGAGGGCCTCTTCGCGGGCAAGCCTCGCTCCTACAAGGGCGCCGCTGTACCTGTAGGAGCGAGGCTTGCCCGCGAAGGCGTCAGACCGAGCAACATCAATCCTGACCATCACACCTATTGCGCCGATAGCCAGCCTCGATTCGCCGACGGCTTTCGCCCGGCCTATTCTTTGTTCAAGAGCCTCATCGAACCAAGGATAAGCATCATGGGCAAACGTCACCCCAACCTTCCCGCCTGGCAATGGCGAGCGTACCCGCATAATCACCAGCACCCGACCAATCTGGTGTTGCACCTGATTGCCGTGCCGCTGTTCATCGTGGCGTTTTTGCTGATGGTCTCGGGGGTGTTCAGCCTGGATCTGGCCAGTATCGCGATCGGCGTTATCGGCCTGATCGCCGCCCTGGGTCTGCAGCGCCAAGGTCATCGCCTGGAGGCGCAAGCCTCCGAGCCCTTCAGTGATCGCAAAGATGCGGTATCACGCTTGTTGGTCGAGCAGTTCCTGACCTTCCCACGGTTTTTCTTCAGTGGCGGCTGGTGGCGCGCCTGGCGTGAACGCCACCGCCGTCGTCACTGATCAGGCGAAAATCGTGACGGTCTGCCGGCTCATGGCGATCAACTGACCGTCTTCGCTCCACAGTTTTGCGGCGGCGTGCCCGTAGCCGTCAGCGGCATACTCGACTTCCACCAGGTACTTGCACCAGTCCAGTGTGCTCAACGCGAGCAACGGCTGGACGAATTCGATGGTCCAGGTCAGCGTGCTGCCTGCCGCCGGCTTCTTCAGATGCGACAACAAGGACGGCGGCCAGGCGTCGACCAGCGCCAGAATATGCGCCTCGCTGACCACCTCGTCCTTCCCTTCTCCACGCAAGCGCACCCACCCTCCCATGTCGCGGGAAGTGTTGCCGGTGAACGGCAGGCCACCGACACTCCAGCGCATTGCCAAATGACGCATGAATTCCGGGGTCACCCCTTTGATATAGGGCATTTCCTGGCAGTCGTCCCAGTGCTTCATCTCGGGCGCGGCGTTAGCCGTCACCGCCACTTCGGAAGGTCGCGAGGCGCCGAAGCTGCCCTGGACCAACGTCACCACTTGCCCCTTCTGTATCGCCCGGCCCAACACCTGGCTGACAGCTTTGCCTTCGCGCAACACATCGACTTCAAAACTGACTGGCACATCGGCTTCGACCGGGCCGACAAAGGTGATTGCCAGCGAACGCACCGGACGATCCGCCGGGACTTTTGCGCGCATGGCTTCGTATTGCAAGGCGGCTATCAGCCCGCCAAAACTCGCCCGGCCCTGGCCCCATTCCGCCGGAATAGACAGCTCCTGCGGCTGACTGCGCACAGCGTCGAGCAGATCGGAAAAGTGCATGGGAACCTCAGAGGCAAGAAAATGGATGGAACGATCTTAACCAGCACGCAAAGCCGATACAGCGCTTATTCCGGCCAAAATCACTGACAGATGAGCCGTGCCAACATTGAACACACAAACTAATGTGGGAGCGGGCTTGCTCGCGAAAGCGGTCTGACATTCAACATTTACGTTGATTGTTATGCCCTCTTCGCGAGCAAGCCCGCTCCCACATTTGATCTTTAGTGTGTTCAGGATTTGAAGCAGGCGGCGCTGAGTTTGTCGAGGACGCGGTCGGCGCGTGCTTCGGCCTCGGCCAAGGTGGTTTTCCAGACCGCGACACAAGGCTGCAAATCGGGCTCTTCTTTGGCGCGGTCCAGCCACTGCCAACTGTCGTGCCAATCGCCCAAGGCTGCCTGCGCCGATTTCAGTCTGGGCAGGGCCGCTTCCGGCAAGCGATCCAGTTCGGGGTAGGCTTCGATGCCATAGCGCACGCGCTTGATCAGCAGGCGCAGGCGATGGCGGTCATGGGCGGGATCATGCAAAGCCTGGTCGAGTTTCTTCCACTGTTTGCCCAGGCGTTTTTCAATGCGCTTGCGCAAGCCCTTGAGCAAACCCTGGCGCTGGGAAGCGCGCAGGAAACGCGGAAAGGCATCGAGGATCATCAGCATCTGCGCCACTTCCGGGCTCGCCGCGACGATGGGATAAGCCTCGTCCATCCGCGCCATGCGCCGGTGCGCGGCCTCGGGTTGATCGTGCTGCAGCAGGTACGCCGCCAGCACTTCGCGATCGCGCAACGGCGTGGTCAGGTCACCGACCCGGGATGCCGCCGCTTCCAGTTGCTCGACCCCGGGCAAACCGCGCAAGGGCCGCAGCAAGCTGCGCAAACGCCGCACGGTGGTGCGTAGATCGTGCAGCGCTTCAGAGTCGGTTCGGGCACTCAAGCGTGCCTGACAGGCGAGCAGGCGAATGTCCAGGCTCAGAACGTGAGCCACCAACCGATCAACCAAGGCAGACATCGCTTGCTCCCTGAATCGAAATCCCCCATTGGCTATAGCATGCTTCAACGGCCGGCGCGAGACTCACGAATGTAGAAGCGCGCCTTCTCGGCTTTCTTGGTGCAACCCTCATAGGCTTCGAATTGCTGCTGGGTCTTGGCACCGGTCAGCAACGACAGCGCCTTGGAGTAGCTGACAGTCCCGGCAAAGCCCTCGACCTTGGCCAGATCCAGTTCATGCCAGGCGGCGTCGAGCTGGCTTCCGCAGCTGTCACGGTAAGCGGTTTTACCGGCACAACCGGCGAGTGCCAAGGCAATCAACGGCACACAGATCCAGGCTTTCATCACTCACACCTCAAAGATAATAAACAGTCGAGCAGCTAAGACGGCCTGGCGCGTGAAAAGTGCCTTGGACCCGCAGTGGAAACTATAGCGCTCGCGAGGATACCCATTCGCCTTTATTGAGTGTCAAAAAACGACGCTATTGCCCCGTCGAACGACCATAGCGATTGAAGCGTGCCCCTCGATGGGTGCATTGTTGAACCTTGTCAGAGAGGTCGATTCATGAAAAAGCGTGTCGCACTGGTGTTGGGCTCGGGTGGCGCCCGGGGCTACGCCCATATCGGCGTCATTGAAGAGATCGAACGGCGCGGCTACGACATTGCCTGCATCGCCGGTTGCTCCATGGGCGCAGTGGTCGGCGGGATCTATGCCGCCGGTAAACTCAAGGATTATCGCGACTGGATCGAGAGCCTGGATTACCTCGACGTGTTGCGTCTGGTGGACGTCAGCTTTCGCCTGGGCGCGATTCGCGGGGAAAAGGTCTTCGGGCAGATCCGCAAGATCGTCGGCGAGATCAACATCGAAGACCTGCGCATTCCCTACACGGCGGTGGCCACGGACCTGACCAACCAGCAGGAAATCTGGTTCCAGGAAGGTTGCCTGCACCAGGCCATGCGCGCCTCGGCGGCGATCCCCAGCCTGTTCACGCCGGTGATGCAGGGCAATCGAATGCTGGTGGACGGCGGCATCCTCAACCCGTTGCCGATCGTGCCGGTGGTGTCGAGCCATTGCGACCTGATCATCGCGGTCAACCTCAACGCCACCAACCAGCGCCACTATCAACTGCCAGTGATCCAGCGACCGGCGGCGTTCAGGACCCGCTTCGACAGCCTGATCAACTCGTTGGGTTCGAAAATGCCCTTCCGCCGCAAACAGGCGGAACAATTGCTGCTGCTGGAAAAGGAAGCGCTGATGGCCGAAGCCGCCGATATCAATCCGTGGATCGAATCCGCCGAGCCCGAAGGCCAGCAACCGGCGGCGGCCCCGGAAAGCAACGGCGCACCGAAATCCGCCACCGGCTCGTTCATCATCGACAACGTCGGGCCGGCGTCCTTGCTGGACCTGATCAACCAGAGTTTCGAGGT
Source organism: Pseudomonas sp. PDM24 (assembly GCF_019218905.1). Classification (NCBI taxonomy): domain Bacteria; kingdom Pseudomonadati; phylum Pseudomonadota; class Gammaproteobacteria; order Pseudomonadales; family Pseudomonadaceae; genus Pseudomonas; species Pseudomonas sp. PDM24. Next base: position 127,069 of record NZ_JAHUWR010000005.1, read on the forward strand.
GATGCAGACCTCATTGGCGCAGTACAAGATTGCCGGGTATCCGCCGGATATCCTGATCAACGTGCCCAAGCGGGTGTGCCGGTTTTTCGAGTTCTACAAGGCGCCGGAATTGATCGCGCTGGGGCGCGAGATTGCGCGGGATACGCTGGATCGGTATGAGAATGAGCGGGAATCTTGAGGTTCCTGGGTGAATGTGAGGGCCTCTTCGCGGGCAAGCCTCGCTCCTACAGGGTTTTGAGTCGGTCATACATTTTGTGACCAACATCAATCCGTAGGAGCGAGGCTTGCCCGCGAAGGCGCAGGATCAGCCACCACAAAAACTAAAGACTGCCCTCACCCAACAACCGATACCCAACCCCCGCCTCAGTAACGATAAACCGCGGCTGAGTCGGATCATCCGCCAGTTTCTGCCGCAAGTGCCCGACCACGATCCGCAGATAGTGGCTGTCTTCGGTGTGTGTCGGGCCCCAGATGTCCTTGAGCAATTGCTGCTGGGTGATGACCCGCCCCGGATGCCGCGCCAGTTGCGCCAGTACGGCGTATTCCTTGCGCGTCAGCGCCACTTCGGCGCCGTCCAATAGCACCCGGCGATAAGCCAGGTCCACGGTGAGCGGGCCGAAACTGAGCGCCGCTTCCTGAGCCTCACCCGTCGGCGCCTGACGCAGCAAGGCGCGCACCCGGGCCAGAAACTCCTGGATGCCGAACGGCTTGGTCACGTAGTCGTTGGCGCCGCCATCCAGGGCTTGGACTTTCTGCCCTTCGCTGGCGCGCACCGAGAGCACCAGTACCGGCACCGTCGACCACTCGCGAAACTCGCGCAGCACCTGCTGGCCATCCATGTCCGGCAGGCCGAGGTCGAGCACCAGCAGGTCGGGTTTGTTCAATGCAGCCTGGGCCAGGCCTTCCGTGCCGGTGCCGGCCTCCAGCACTTTGTAGCCTTGGGAGGCGAGGCTGATGCGCAGGAATTTGCGGATCTGCGGTTCATCATCGATGACCAAAATGGTCGCGGTCTGGCTCATGAATTCATATCAACACAAAGAAGTGGCAAGAGAGTAGCGCAGGCGAGATCAGGCTTCACTGTCCAATCCCGGTTGAGTCTGCAACGGCAGGTGCAGCGTGATGCAGGTGCCGCGCCCTTCGATGCCGTCGGCGACGCTGATCCGCCCGCCATGGGCACCGACCATGCCCTGACAGATCGCCAGCCCCAACCCGGTGCCCTGCCCGCCGCGATCACCACGAGCGGCGGTGTAAAACATGTCGAAAATCTTCGCACGGTCCTCCTCGGGAATCCCCGGCCCTTCATCGCTCACCGAAAAAAACAGCTCGCTGTCAGTGGCTCCGGCACGCAATTCAAGACGCCCACGAGGGGGCGAGAAACGCGCAGCATTTTCCAGCACGTTGACCAGCGCTTGCTCGATCAGCGCGGCATGCACATAGAGCAGCGGCAACTCGGCCGGCACTTCGGTAATGACCTGCAACGATGCCAGCACCGCGCGCAGACGATTGAGCGAACTGCCGACGATGTCTGCCGGCGACACCCAGTCTCGCGCCAGCTTCAGGGCGCCGTGACCGAGGCGCGTCATATCTAGCAGGTTTTGAATATAGCGATCCAGCCGTTCGGCTTCATCGCGGGTGCCTTCGAGCAGTTCGCGGCGGTCCTCCAAGGGAATCACCTCGCCAAGCGCCAGCAGGCTGTCGATGCTGCCGCGCATGGAGGTCAACGGCGTGCGTAAATCGTGGGACACCGAGGCCAACAGTGCGCTGCGCAGTTGCTCGGTTTCGCCATGCAAGCGCGCCGCCTCGAGGTCATCGGCCAGTTGTGCGCGGGCCAACGCCTGGGCCAGCGGTTGGCTTAACGCGGTCAACAAGCGCCGCCGCTGGCCGCTCAGGGTCTGACCTTCTTTGGCACACACGCCGAGCAGCGCCAACGGTCCATCATCCACCGACAGTGGCCACCACCACCAGCGCCCGAACGGCAACGTACCGGTGCCTGCGCCGGCCGGTTGGTCGTGTTGCCAGGCCCAATCGGCAGCAGCGCGCTCGGCTTCGGAGAACTCCAGCGGCCCGCCGGTTTCGACTTTCCAGCCACTCTGGCCATCGCGATTGAGCAGGCACAGTTTCAGGTCGGTCCAGCCATTGAGGTGCTGCGCCGCAGCGCTGACCACGGCCTGACGGTCGGTGGCAGCGGTGAGTTTGCGCGACAGGTCGAGCAGTTCGCTGGTTTCTTCCTGGGTGTCGCGCAAGGCCTGCAATTGTCGCCGTTGTCGCGCCGCCAGGTTGCCGGTGAGGGCCGCCATCAGCAGGAAGAACAGCAAGGTCAGCACGTCCTCTTCACGCTGGATGCTGAAAGAGAACGTCGGTGGAATGAACAAAAAATCATAGGTCAGAAACGACAGCGCCGCGCAGGCCAGCGCCGGGCCGAGGCTGCTGCGCACCGCCACCAGCAACACTGCGGCGAGGAACACCAGCGAAATATTGGGCAGCGGCAAGGCACTCGACACCGCCCAGGCCAGAGCACTGGCAAGCACCGTTGCCAGCAGCGCCAACGCGTAGTCGAACCAGACCAGCGATTGCGCCGAGCGTTGGCGCGGCTGATGCTGTTCGTGATCGCTGTCAAGCACGTTGATTTCCAGCCCGCGAGCATCGCGCAGCAAACGTGAGGCCAGACCGCCACCGAACAACCGTCGACGCAAACGCTGGCGCGACTGGCCCACCAGCACCAGGCTGGCGCGGCGTTCAGCGGCGTGCTGGATCAAGGTTTTCGCCACCTCGCCAGCCCGCAGCAACACCACTTCACCACCGAGGCGTTCGGCCAGTTGTTGAGCGCTTTGCAGGCGCAGGCGCGACTGCTCGTCGCGCACACGGCCATTGTCCACGTGCACCAGGCTCCATGGCAGATGCCGGCGCTGGGCGACGCGACTGGCATGACGCACCAGACGCTCGGCCTGAGCATCGCCATCGACGCCCACCAGCAAGCGACCGCGCACAGCCGGCGCGGCCTGCCCCAACTGGCGATAACCCTGGGCCAGATCGTTATCCACCTGAGCGGCGGCGGTTTGCATCGCCAGTTCGCGCAGGGCGGTGAGGTTGGTCTGGGTGAAGAAGGCATCGATGGCCGCCCGCGCCTGCTCCGGCACGTAGACCTTGCCGTCGCGCAGACGCTCCAGCAACTCGCGCGGCGGCAGGTCGATCAGCAGCAGTTCGTAGGCTTCTTGCAGCACCCAGTCCGGCAGGGTTTCGCGCACCTGTACGCCAGTGATGCCGCGCACCTGATCGTTGAGACTTTCCAGATGCTGGACGTTGACCGTGGTGAACACGTCGATGCCGGCAGCCAGCAATTCCTGAATGTCTTGCCAGCGCTTGGCGTGGCGACTGCCGGGGGCGTTGCTGTGGGCCAGTTCGTCCACCAGCACCAGTTTCGGTTTGGCGGCAAGCAGACCGTCGAGGTCCATTTCTTCGAGCATCACGCCGCGGTATTCCGAGCGCACCAACGGTTGCTGCGGCAAGCCAGCCAGTAGCGCTTCGGTTTCGGCACGACCGTGGGTTTCGACCACCCCGGCCATGACTTTCACGCCTTGGCGCAGTTGAGTGTGGGCGGCTTGCAGCATGGCGTAGGTCTTGCCGACCCCCGGGGCGGCGCCAAGGAACACCTTGAGCCGGCCACGGCCATCGCGGGGCAGGTCTGCTAACAGCGCGTCGGCGCGGCCGGAGTTACTCATGCTTGGGGATCTCTTTTTTTCAGATGTTGATGTGGTGATTGTTCAGCCGCCTTCGCGAGCAAGCCCGCTCCCACAAGGGATCTTCAGTGTTACGCAGATCCAGTGTGGGAGCGGGCTTGCTCGCGAATAGCGCCACCACCGGTCTACAGTTTTTCCAGCGCCATATTCAGCGCCAACACATTCACCACCGGCGGTCCTACCAACGGCTGCTCGATGTGCGCATCCAGCAGTTGCTCAAGCGTAGACACTGGCAGATTGCGCGCCGTCGCGACACGCGCCAGTTGATAGGCAATCGCGGCCGGTGGCAAGTGCGGATCGAGGCCGCTGCCGGAGGTGGTCAGCATCGCCAACGGCACCGGCCCCTGGCCAGCTACCTGCAATTTATTGGCCTCGTCGATCACCCGAGAGGCGAGCGCCGGATTGCTGGGCGAGAGGTTGCTGGCGCTGCTCGACACGGTGGCAAAGGCACCGGCCGATGGTCGTGGGTGGAACCAGCCATCACCAACGAAATCCTGGGCGATCAGCGACGAACCGCGAACCTTGCCGTCGGCGTCGCGCACCAGGCTGCCATTGGCCTGGTCCGGGAAGGCGACCTGGGCGACGCCGGTGACCACCAAAGGGTAGGCGACGCCGGTGATCAGGGTCATCAGCAACAGCAGGCTCAGGGCCGGACGTATCAGTGTGGACATTTCACAATCCTCGAATTCAGAGAACAAATACAGCTTTCAGTCAGATGGACCGTGTCGAGTCCTTCGCGAGCAAGCCCGCTCCCACAGGGGAATGCATTTCAACGTGTGGGAGCGGGCTTGCTCGCGAAGGCGGTGTGCCTGGCACACCGCGCAGGTCAAACCAAATGCAACGCCGTCAACAACATGTCGATCGCCTTGATGCCCACGAACGGCACCAGAATCCCGCCCAGTCCATAAATCAGCAGATTGCGCCGCAGCAACGCCGCCGCACTCACCGCTTGCACCCTCACACCACGCAGCGCCAAAGGAATCAGCACCACAATGATCAAGGCGTTGAACACAATCGCCGACAGAATCGCGCTCTGCGGGCTGCTCAGGTGCATGACGTTGAGCACACCCAGTTGCGGGTAGATCGAGGCGAACAGCGCCGGCAGGATCGCGAAGTATTTGGCCACGTCGTTGGCGATCGAGAAGGTCGTCAGCGCACCGCGGGTCACCAGCAATTCCTTGCCGATTTGCACCACGTCCAACAGCTTGGTCGGGTCGCTGTCGAGGTCGACCATGTTCGCCGCCTCCCGTGCCGCTTGCGTACCGTCGTTCATCGCCATGCCGACGTCCGCCTGAGCCAGGGCCGGGGCATCGTTGGCACCGTCGCCGCACATGGCGACCAGGCGACCGTCGTTCTGCTCGTGACGAATGCGCGCCAGTTTTTTCTCCGGTGTGGCTTCGGCCAGCACGTCATCCACGCCCGCTTCGGCGGCAATCGCAGCGGCGGTCAGCGGGTTGTCGCCGGTGACCATGACCGTGCGAATCCCCAGCTTGCGCAACTCGGCGAAACGCTCGCGGATGCCGGGCTTGACCACGTCCTTGAGGTGAATGACACCGAGCAATTTGCCGTCGGCGCAGACCAGCAGAGGCGTGCCGCCACTCTGGGCGATCTTGTCGATTTCCCGGGACAGAGGCGCGGCCAGATCAGCGCGTTTCAGGCCGACGAAGGTCAGCAGCGAATCCACCGCGCCTTTGCGATAGACCCGGCCCTGATAGTCAACGCCAGACAAGCGGGTTTCAGCACTGAACGGCACCGCGGTCAGCACCTCGGCCGACGGCTCGGGTTGCGGATGAAGACCGCGCAGGTACTCGACGATGGATTTGCCTTCAGCCGTGTCATCGGCCAAGGAGGCAAACAACGCGCCTTCGGCCAGTTCCTTGGCAGTGACACCAGGCGCGGCATAGACCGCGGAGCAACGACGATTGCCAAAGGTGATGGTGCCGGTCTTGTCCAGCAGCAGGACATGAACGTCCCCCGCCGCTTCCACGGCGCGACCGGATTTGGCGATCACGTTCAGGCGCACCAGACGGTCCATCCCGGCGATACCGATGGCCGACAACAAACCGCCAATGGTGGTCGGAATCAGCGTGACCAATAACGCCACCAGGAACACCAGCGGCAGGCTGCCATTGGCGAAGTGGGCGAACGGTTGCAGGGTCACCACCACCAGCAGAAAGATCAGGGTCAGGCCGATCAGCAGGATATCCAGTGCCACTTCGTTCGGGGTTTTCTGGCGTTTGGCGCCTTCGACCAGCGCGATCATGCGGTCGAGGGTCGACTCGCCGGGGTTGGCGGTGATGCGCACCAGCAGCCAGTCGGACACCAGTCGAGTGTTGCCGGTGACCGCCGAACGGTCGCCACCGGACTCCCGAATCACCGGCGCCGATTCTCCGGTAATCGCCGCTTCGTTGACCGCCGCGATGCCTTCGATCACCTCGCCGTCACCGGGGATCATCTCCCCCGCTTCGACGCGCACCACATCACCCTTGCGCAGGCTGGTGGCGGGCACCACCTGAAAGCTGCCATTGGCGTTTTTGCGCCGGGCACTCAAGCCTTCACTGCCGGCCTTGAGGCTGTCGGCACGGGCCTTGCCGCGACCTTCGGCCAGCGCTTCGGCGAAGTTGGCGAACAACACGGTGAACCACAGCCACAAGGCGATTTGCGCGGCGACGAAAGTCGGCACGGCGCTGTCGGGAATGAAGCACAGCACGGTGGTCAGAATCGCGGTCAGTTCCACCACCAGCATCACCGGCGCACGTTGCAATTGCCGTGGGTCGAGCTTTACGAACGCTTGCACCAGCGCCGGGCGCCAGAGGGCCGAGATCGCGGTTTTCGGTTGTTCCGGCGCCTTGACGACGGCGGCTTTAGTTGCGGGCATATTCATCATTGACTCCTTAGAAGCCCAAGCTCAGATGTTCGGCAATCGGGCCCAGCGCCAGGGTCGGCAGGAAGGTCAAACCACCCACCAGCAAAATGGTCACGGTCAACAGGACCACGAACAGCGGGCCGTGAGTCGGGAAGCTGTTCTGGCCGATCGGCGCGGTTTTCTTCATCGCCAGGCTGCCGGCCAGGGCCAGTGCCGGGAGGATGTAACCGAAGCGACCGATCAACATGCCCAGCCCCAGCATCAGGTTGTGGAACGTGGTGTTGGCACCGAAGCCACCGAACGCCGAGCCGTTGTTGGCACTGGCCGAGGTGTACGCATAAAGCAACTGGCTGAAACCGTGAGCACCGGGGTTACTCACCGCCGCGACCGGGCCAGGCAGGCTGGCAGCAATCGCACCGAGCACCAGCACGCCGACTGGCATCACCAGCAAGGTCACCACCAGCAACTGGACTTCCCTGGCTTGCAGTTTCTTGCCGAGGTATTCCGGAGTGCGGCCGATCATCAGCCCGGCGAGGAATACCGCGATCAGCACGTTGAGCAACATGCCGTAGAGCCCGGCCCCGACACCGCCGAAAATCACTTCGCCGACCATCATGTTGACCAGCGCGACCATGCCGCTCAGCGGGTTGAGGCTGTCGTGCATGCCATTGACCGAACCGTTCGACGCCGCCGTGGTGGTTACCGACCACAGCACCGTGGCGGTGGTGCCGAAACGCGCTTCCTTGCCTTCCAGCGGTGCGGTCTGTTCGACGGCGACGTTGGCCAGGGTCGGGTTCGGTTGATATTCAGCCCACAGCGACGTCGCGCCGCCGATCAAAAACAGCGCCAGCATGCAGGCGATGATCGCGCGGCTCTGACGCAGGTCTTTCACGTAATGGCCGAAGGTGAACACCAGCGCCACCGGGATCAGAATGATCGAAGCGACTTCAAACAGGTTGCTCCACGCCGTCGGGTTCTCGAACGGGTGCGCCGAGTTGACGCCGAAGAAACCACCGCCGTTGGTGCCCAGTTGCTTGATCGCAATCTGGCTGGCGGCCGGGCCGAGCGGGATGACCTGATCGACGCCCTGCATGGTCACGGCGTTCACGTACTGGGCGAACGTTTGTGGCACGCCCTGCCAGACCAGATACAGCGCCAGCAGCAGGCACAGCGGCAGCAGGCCGTAGAGGGTGGCGCGGGTCATGTCGACCCAGAAGTTGCCCAGTGTTTTGGTCGATTTGCGACCGATGCCGCGACACAGCGCAACCAGAACCGCCAGGCCAGTGGCAGCGCTGACGAAGTTCTGCACGGTGAGGCCGACCATCTGACTGAGGTAGCTGAGGGTCGCTTCGCCGCTGTAGGACTGCCAGTTGGTATTGGTCATGAAGCTGACGGCGGTGTTGAACGCTTGCGTCCATTCCTGACCCGGCAAATTTTGCGGATTGAGCGGCAAATAATTCTGAAACAGCAGGATCGCGAACAACAGCAAAAAACCCGCGAGGTTGAAGGCGAGCAAGGCCAGGGTGTATTTCTGCCAGCTCTGCTCAGCCTGTGGATCGACGCCGGCCACCCGATAGCAACCCCGCTCCACCGGCCCGAGGATCGGCGACAGCCAGGTGCGCTGCCCTTCCATCACCTTGTAGTAGAAGCGCCCAAGAAACGGTGCCGGGATCAGCACCACGGCGAAGAAGGCGAGGATCAGCCAATAGTCATAACTGTGCATAGCCGCTCCTAGTTCCGGTCCGCGCGCAATAGCGCAACCAACAGATAAATGAACAGCCCCACTGCCAATAGCAGTGACACCCCGTCCAGAACGCTCATGGAAATTCTCCGTGTTACGGCGTATTGCCGCGTGTGGAGTGATTGTCGGGAGGGAGGCTGTAAAGGCGCGAGATCGAGGGGGGTGGCGGGGCATAAATAAAGCGTAAAGAGTGGGGTTATGCGGTGGCAGTGCCGGCCTCTTCGCGAGCAAGCCCGCTCCCACAGGGATCGGTGTTGTACGGGTAAACGCATTCCAAATGTGGGAGCGGGCTTGCTCGCGAAGGCGGCAGCACAGACGACACCGCCCCCAACTGGCGCACAAAAAGCGCGCATCCAGCCGCGAACATCCCCGATACGACAGCTTTCAGCGCTTTACGACGCCCACCTGAAAAATGGCACGCCCACTGCACACGCCCTCCCCCGAGCTTTTCCAAACCGTTCAGGGAGCAAGGCATGAACACACAACTCAAACCCACGCTGGGCACGCTACACCTGTGGGGTATCGCGGTCGGGCTGGTGATTTCCGGTGAGTACTTCGGCTGGAGTTACGGCTGGGGCGTGGCCGGGACACTGGGCTTTCTCGTGACCTCATTCATGGTCGCCACGATGTACACCTGCTTCATCTTCAGTTTCACCGAACTGACCACCGCGATTCCCCATGCCGGCGGTCCCTTTGCCTACAGCCGCCGCGCCTTTGGCGAGAAAGGCGGTTTGATTGCCGGGTTGGCGACCCTGATCGAATTCGTCTTCGCCCCACCGGCGATTGCCCTGGCGATCGGCGCCTACCTGAATGTGCAGTTTCCCGCCCTCGACCCGAAACACGCGGCCGTCGGGGCCTACATCGTGTTCATGGGCTTGAACATCCTCGGCGTGAAACTGGCCGCGACCTTCGAGCTGGTAGTCTGCGTATTGGCGGTCGCCGAATTGCTGGTGTTCATGGGCGTGGTCGCCCCGGCGTTCAGCTTCAGCAACTTCGCCCTCAACGGCTGGGCCGGTTCTGATGTGTTCGGTGCGCCCGCGATTGCCGGGATGTTCGCGGCCATTCCGTTTGCCATCTGGTTCTTCCTCGCCATCGAAGGCGCGGCCATGGCCGCCGAAGAAGCCAAGGACCCGAAACGCACGATTCCCAAGGCCTACATCAGCGGCATCCTGACCCTGGTGCTGCTGGCCATGGGCGTGATGTTCTTTGCCGGCGGCGTCGGCGACTGGCGCACCCTGTCGAACATCAACGATCCGCTGCCGCAAGCCATGAAAGCCGTGGTCGGCGAAAACTCCGGCTGGTTGCACATGCTGGTGTGGATCGGTTTGTTCGGCCTGGTGGCGAGTTTCCACGGGATCATCCTCGGCTACTCGCGGCAGTTCTTTGCGCTGGCCCGGGCCGGTTACCTGCCAGCATCCCTGGCCAAACTGTCGCGCTTCCAGACCCCGCACCGGGCCATCATCGCCGGTGGCGTGATTGGCATCGCGGCGATCTACAGCGATGGCTTGATCAACCTCGGCGGCATGACGCTGACGGCGGCGATGATCACCATGGCGGTATTCGGCGCGATCGTGATGTACATCATGAGCATGCTCAGCCTGTTCAAACTGCGCAAAACCGAACCGAACCTGGAACGCACCTTCCGCGCGCCCTGCTACCCATTGGTGCCGTTCATTGCCTTAATGCTGGCGGTGGTTTGCCTGGTGGCGATGGCCTGGTTCAACACCTTGATCGGGTTGATCTTCCTCGGCTTCATGGCCGTGGGTTTCGTGTACTTCATGCTCACCGCGCAATTGCGGGCCGATGCGCCGGAGGATGCGATGTTGACCGGGCTGTAAACAGTCGCGGTGTTGCTGTCAGTTCAGGCATAGAATGGAATCATAGCGAATGGAACCACTGCGAAATTCCATCGCTCAAAAGTGGTAGGCACGATCGGTTGGCGAAACCATCGCCAAGCGGCCTGCCCTTAAGGAGAAACCCTATGCCCTGGTATGCCTGGTTGATTCTGATCGTTGCCATCGGCTCGATCGTTGGCGGCTTGATGATGCTGCGCGACACCGCCAACAAGGTCGAATTGACCGAAGAGCAACGTAAACGCGTCGCCGAACGCAATGCGGAAGCGGATGCCAAGGATGCGCAGGACCGCTGACCGAAACTGCGGTGAGGGCTTGCCCAGTAAGTTAAGGCGTAATGCGATCTGTAGCAGCTGGCGAAGCCTGCGTTCGACTGCGCAGCAGTCGTGAATCCGGCCAACGCGATTTCCTGGTGCACCGCCGTTTCTGATTTCGCGACTGCTACGCAGCCGAACGCAGGCTTCGCCAGCTGCTACAAAGAATGCGTCGCGGCTTAAATTACCGGCATCAGGGCGTGCTTCCTGCCACAAAAGCCTTTTTACTTTTCCCAATCGGCCTTGGCAATGTGCAGGCCATGCTGCCCTTTATAGGCCGCACGCTCCGGCGGGCTCCAGCCTTCAAGCAACGAGTCCTCCAACCGGTAAATCTCAACGCCTAATGGGCGACACACACTCAATGGATCCTGCGCATCCGGCCCCCACATGGCCAGTGACAAATCCCCACCCGGGCAGGTCGACAACGCACACAGCAGATCAATTTCGGCAAAGAACTCCAGGTAATCGCCCTTCTGCGCCGGACAGGCTTTCATGAAGTACATGTCGTCGTGGTTCAGACCAGTGCACTGGAAAATGTTCAGCACATCATGCACGTCAAACTCGGTCAGACCATGGGGTAGCACGGCGCGCGTCAAATTCGAGTGGCAGTGATGATGGAAGTCCTCGCCGGTGAGCATTTTGTTCACATACGGATCACAGCGCGTCCCCAGCAAGTCGTGCAAACGCCCGCCATGTTCGTCGATGCCGTACCCGGCCAGGCTATCGTCGGTGATGGTCACCAGCGGCCGCAAAAATGGCAGGTTCGACCAGAGCCGGTCATGAATGCTGACATGAGCACCCTGCAACTGCCGGGTCCGCGCCGCCCATAAGCGTTCGCGCGGGTCATGGGCATTCCAGACATTGAAGTCCCCGACTTGCGGGCCAACCGGGGTTGTGACCCTGAACACATGCCCGGCCGGCACATTCCAGGCGCGGCCGGTGCGGATCGGCACTTCGAACTGTTCGATCAGCGTGCGCCCCTCTTTCTTGTCCCGGACTCTCTCGTAGAAAGCCGTGTCCACCTGCAAGGCCGAGCCTTTGCTGACTTGATAGGCCGCCGGATAGTCTTTGTACATGGCACAAATCCTCGATCAGTGATGGGAAGAAGGGGCAAGCATCTGCAACAGGAGGTGTTCGGAGTCGTCGAGATAAAGGCTCATGGCGTCCCCGGCCGCGGGTTTGTCGCCGTCGGCCAGCAAGTCATGTATCTGCCGGTCACGCGCTAGCCAAGGCGCCTGAAAACGTGATTCATCGGGAGCGGTGCAAAACACCAGGCGCAGTTGCGCGACAACGTTAGTGAAGAACTCATCGAACAATGGACTGCGCAGCAATCCGACGATGTGTTGATGAAACGCCAGACTGTGGGTGCCGACGGCACGCCAGTCCTCACGCTCCCGGGCCAGCTCGGCGGCCTCCAGGGCTTCGAGCATCCGGTCGGACTGATATTCACGCAATGGCTGACTGGCGCTGATGGCTTGCAGCTCCAGGGTGCGACGGACCTTGAACAGATCGCGCACATCCTCGACACCCAACCGGCGCACCATCACACCCTTGTTACGGACATAACGGGTCAGCCTTTCCTGCCCCAGACGGTGCAACGCCTCGCGAATTGTGTTTCGCGAGGCGTTGTAAGCCGACACCAGATCGTTCTCCACCAATGCCATGCCCGGCAGCAAACGACCGCCGATGATGTCAGCGCGTAACTCCAACGTGATGTGGTCGGCCAAGGACAGTCCGCTGCTCATACTCAATGCCTCGTGATTGTTCAACAATCGTCAGCGAATGAGTAATCACTATTCGTGCCATCTGCCTTGAACTACTCATCCCAGTATTTGAACAACACACTGGCATTGACACCGCCAAATCCGAAGCCGTTGGATAACGCGTAATCGATGGTCATTGGCCGCGCCTGACCGTGAACGATGTCCACCCCTTGCGTTGCCGGATCCGGGTTATCGAAGTTGAGCGTGGCCGGCACCACCTGATCGCGGAGCGCCAACAGGGTAAAGATCGCCTCGATCCCGCCAGCAGCGCCGAGCAAATGCCCGGTGGCCGATTTGGTCGACGTCACCGCTATCTTGTTGTCCGAGCCGAACAACGACTTGATGGCCGCCAGCTCCCCCAAATCCCCCACCGGGGTCGAGGTCGCGTGAGCGTTGAGATGCTGCACCTGCGCCGGCGAAATGCCCGCCTGGGCCAACGCCAGCGACATCGCCCGACGCGCACCGCTGCCATCTTCAGGCCCCGCGGTCAGGTGATAGGCATCGGCACTGGTGCCGTAACCGACCAGCTCAGCCAACGGCTGAGCGCCGCGCGCCAGGGCATGTTCCAGGGATTCGATCACCAACAGGCCCGAGCCCTCGCCCATCACAAAACCGTCACGCCCACTGTCGAACGGTCGCGAGGCGCGTTCCGGGGTGTCGTTGTAACCGCTGGACAACGCCCGAGCCGCCGCAAACCCGGCAAGGCTGACACGATCGATTGCCGCTTCCGCCCCGCCGCACACTGCAATGTCCGCCTCGCCACATCGAATCAGCCGCGCCGCGTCACCAATCGCCTGAACCCCGGCCGCGCACGCCGTTACCGGAGCGCCCAAAGGGCCCTTGAAACCATGCGCGATCGACACATGGCCCGCCGCGAGGTTGACCAGAAACGACGGAATGGTGAACGGCGACAAACGTCGCGGGCCACGGCTGTCGGTGGTGCGCACCGCATCGGCAATCGCGCCGAAACCACCCACGCCCGAGCCAATAATCGTGGCAGTGCGCTCCTGGGCGTTGACGTCCTGCGGATGCCAACCGGCCTGCTCCAGTGCCTGACGCGCCGCCTCCATGGCAAACATAATGAAGCGATCCATCTTCTTCTGCTCTTTGGGCGGCGTCGCCCGGTCCGGATCGAAACCCGCCTCGGGATCTTCCGCCAGCGTCTGCACCGCGCCACCGACCTTGGCCGGCAGATCGGCAACCACCTCGTCCGGCAACGCCCGCAACCCGGAACGCCCGGCCAACAAACGTGCCCAAACCGCTTCGACGCCACTACCCAACGGCGACACCAGGCCCATGCCCGTGACCACCACTCGACGATTACTCATAACGCAAATACCTCAAGCCGATTCATGGCGCCTCACTTGTAACGCGTGGCGGCCGTGCTTCTAGACAGATTCGGCGCCATCGCATGACGCGCCGCCATAAAGGCCTCCCACTCGGAGGCATTCGGTAACGAAGGAATGGTGATCAACTCACCCTGGTCCAGACCCGACAATGCCGCGTCGACCATCTCCCCCGCTTCCATGATCATGTCCGCCGGAATCTGAGACGCATCGATACCGGAGCGTTCCAAAATCTCGGTGCGTGTTACCCCCGGCAACACCGCTTGAACCTGAACCCCGGTGCCCTGCAGTTCGGCGTTCAACGACTGAGTCAGGCTCAACACATAAGCCTTGCTCGCGCTGTACGTCGCATTGAACCGCTCCGGAAACAACGCCACCACCGAGGCAATATTGATGATCGTCCCGCGACCGGCCTTGGAAAAACCGGCCGCCGCTGCCGAAGCCAGCCGCGTCACCGTGGTGACGTTCAGCTGAATCAAACGCTCCAGCTCATCCAGATCCGCATTGGCAAGCAAACCATCCGCCGCGACACCGGCGTTATTCAGCAACAGGCTGATACTCGAATCGCTACGCAAACGCTGCTCAAGCTTCAACACATCATCCTTTTGCGTCAGATCCGCCTTCAGAACCTCCACCTGAACACCATGCGCGGCCCGCAACTTACTCGCCGCGGCCTCCAGCCGTTCCTGATCACGGGCCACCAGCAACAAATCAAAACCACGCGCCGCCAACCGCTCCGCGTAAACCGCACCGATGCCGGAAGAAGCACCGGTGACGAGGGCCGTACCTTGGTTCTGGACAGAATTCATGACGGTGCTCCAAAGAGGATTGCGTGAGAGAAAGGCCAGCGCTTGAACGTCAGTGCGCTTCAGCGAATCGAAGATATTATAGGCATAATCAAATCACCATATGATAGCCGTAATTTTTCCCATCCCGATGAAAGGCGCCAGATCGCCTAATGCCGGTCAGTTAAGCGAGCAAACCGCTTTTCGTAGGAGCCAGGCTTGCCGGCGAAGGCGTCCTTAAGTGCGCTTTCGCCGGCAAGCCTGGCTCCTACAGGTGCATTAGCCAGATCGCCCTCTTCGGTGCTATGCATTCAGTACTATGCAAAAAGGCCGGTCAATGACCGGCCTCCTGGTGGATTTACAAGCTTAGTTCACTTCCAGCTTCTCGCGATTCTTGTCCAGAATAGCCTTGCCAATCCCCTTCACTTCCAGCAATTCGTCGACCGACGAAAACGGCCCATTACTCTCACGATACGCAACAATCGCCTTGGCCTTCGCTTCACCGATCCCGGACAACTCGCGCTGCAGAGTCGGCGCATCGGCGCCATTGAGATCGACTTTGGCGGTTTTAGCCTGGGCGGCAGCATCCAGCATCAAGGGTGCCTTGGCAGCCTCTGGCGCAGCCGTCTGTGTAGCCGTCGGTGCAGCAATGGCCGCAATAGAGGCGCTGGTGAGCAGGGCAAAAACCAGAGAGTAGAAATAGCCAGTACGCATAAATGAAGCTCCATGACATCGATTGAGAAAGCAGCTTTTCCGAAGCTGCCTTCCAAACTTAGGCGATGTGGTGGAGCTGTCAAAAATGTGTCCGTTACAGGATGTGAAACAATCAGGGTTCGAGACGGCGTTGCTGATGAATCCAGTCGACAATCTCCCCGTCGGGGGTATAGCCGCTGACCGTTTCGCGCAGGAGTTGGCGCACGCGGGAATAATCGTCCTGCTCGACAGCCAGCAACAAATCAGTCAAACGGCTCTTGAGCACATCCCAGGGCAAATGATCTTCATTGGCCGTCATGATCATCGGATGCGGCGTCGCCGCGACGTTATCCCCGATCAGCAACTCTTCATAGAGCTTCTCGCCCGGACGCAGGCCCGTGAACTCGATCGAAATATCGCCTTGGGGATTTCGCTCAGAACGGATGCTCAAACCAGACAGATGAATCATCTTCTCCGCCAGCTCGACAATCCTCACCGGCTCGCCCATATCCAGCACAAACACATCACCGCCCTGCCCCATGGAACCGGCCTGAATCACCAGTTGCGCGGCTTCGGGGATGGTCATGAAGTAACGGGTGATCTTCGGGTGCGTGACCGTCAAAGGCCCACCTGACTTGATCTGACTGTGAAACAACGGAATCACCGAACCGGAAGATCCCAAGACATTGCCAAAACGAACCATGGTGAAACGGGTTTTATTGACCCGGGAAACATTGGCTTTGTCGCCAAACAATACCGGGGCGATTTCACGACTGAGAGCCTGAAGGGTCAATTCCGCCAGACGCTTGGTGCTGCCCATGATGTTGGTCGGACGCACGGCTTTATCGGTGGAGATCAGCACGAAGTTGGCCACACCCGACTGCAAGGCAGCCTGAGCAGTGTTCAACGTGCCGATGACATTATTGAGCACGCCTTCGGCAATGTTGTGCTCGACCATTGGCACATGTTTATAAGCCGCTGCGTGATAAACGGTATCCACGCGCCAGGTCTTCATCACATCGAGCAGTTTGTGCGGATGACGGATGGAACCCAGGATAGGCAGTAACTTGACCGACACCGACTCACGGCAGCCGCGCTGCTCCAATTCCGACAGGATGCTGTAGAGATTGAACTCACTGTGCTCAAACAGTAAAAGCGTGGTCGGGCCAAGGGAGAAAATCTGCCGACACAGCTCTGAACCGATCGATCCGCCGGCGCCAGTAACCATCACTGTCTTGCCTTTGATACAGCGCTCGAGCAAATCGGCTTGGGCTGGCACGGCATCGCGGCCAAGCAAATCGGCGATATCCACTTCCTGAATGTCTTCAACCTTGACCCGACCGCTGGCCAGATCGGTGAAGTTCGGGACGCTTCGAACGTGAAGCGGATAACCTTCCAGCAGATTGAGAATTTCCCGGCGCCGTGCGCGGGTGGATGACGGTAGCGCCAGGAGGATTTCCTGAGCGCCGGTGACGTCGATCATCTGCTGGATGTGCTTGGGTTTGTAGACCTGGAGGCCTGAGATAGAGCGATCGGCAATGCTGGAATCGTCGTCGATGAAGGCCACGGGGCGCATGACTCGGCCCATGCGTAATGCAGCAACCAACTGATTGCCGGCCACGCCTGCGCCGTAGATGGCGACTTTGGTGAGGCCGTCGTCACGGCTGGTGAAGGGGACGTGCTGGGCGGCGGTGAACCAGTCGCCCATGAAGTATTGGCGCATGCACAGGCGTAGGCCGCCGATGATGACCATGCTCAGCCACCAGTAGTTGAAGATGATGGAGCGTGGGACGACGGTTTGGTGGTTGCTGTACCAATAGACGACAACCGCCAGGATCAGCGATGACAGGCTGACCGCTTTGACGATTGCGATCAGTGCATCATTGCCGAAATAGCGCATGACGGCGCGATACATCCCGAAGCGTATGAACAGCGGGATAGCGATAATCGGGGCACAGGCGAAGAGCCAGAAATGGGCCCTGAGCGGGTTGTACATATCGTCTACACCGAGGCGCACGATGAAGGCGAGCCATAAGGCGAGCCACACCAAAACCACATCGGTAGCGACCTGTATCAGCCTTTTCTGCCTACGAGGCAACCCCAACAAAACTGTCCGCACTTTATCCATTCACGCATTCGAGCACGTAGCTCCCTCCTTCACAGTCGTCGAGCGGCATTGTAACCTCAATACACCAACGATCAGCCGAATTCTTGTCCGATAGCCGCCCAGTCGCGCTGGTCCGTTTCCAACGTTTCAGCACGAGCATTTTGTTGAAAGCATAGCTACAATTCATCGAATGGCCGAAAGTAAGACGTTCTTGAATTTGCGAATTGAAGACCTTCAGCATGATGCCGATAAGCCATGACTGGACACACATTCATTGGTCTAACGAGGCGGTGAACCAGATCACTTCCAAATCCCTGTGCTCCTGATCCGATATTGGTCAATTTATAACGAGACAACATGTCCGAAAATCTTATAGCTCACTCGCAAACTGTGGATATCGAGCGCCGCAGCGCTATAAAAAATCAGCGCCCTATTGTGATTTGGCTAACGGGCCTGAGTGGGGCTGGCAAATCATCCATTGCAAATGCCTTGGAGTTAGCATTATGCGATGCGGGCCGCCATACCTATTTGCTTGATGGTGATAATGTTCGACTTGGACTCTGCCAGGACCTGGGATTTAGCGACGCAGATCGTGTTGAAAACATACGACGTATTTCAGAAGTAGCTAAACTATTCACTGATGCGGGGCTAATCGTCATCACGGCGTTTATATCTCCATTCATACGCGATCGCGCCTTGGCCCGCGATGTGATTGGCGAAGAAAGCTTCATTGAAGTTTTCATCGATACGCCGCTGAGTGAATGCGAGCGGAGAGACCCTAAAGGCCTTTATAAAAAAGCCCGAGAAGGACTGATAAAGAACTTCACAGGTATCGACTCTAGTTATGAGCCGCCGTTGAATCCACACATCAGGATTAATACGTTAGAGGACGATCTTGAGGCAGCGGCTCAGCGCATTATCGACTTCATTAATAAGCAGCCGTCGAAATGAAGACGTTAGTCATCATTGGTGCGGGGTTCAGTGGAACAGTCGCCGCCATAGAATTCTTACGTTCTGCCCCACCCGGCGCCAGACTCATAATCATCAACAGATCTGGCACCGTTGCACGCGGTCTGGCTTACGGCACCAGCAGTTCAAAACATCTGCTTAACGTACCCGCTGGCAATATGAGTGCATTGGCGGACAAACCTGACTCTTTTCTACAGTACTGCCAGTCTTTGTTTCCAGATACAACATCAAGTTCTTTCGTATCCAGAAAACTATACGGAAACTATCTGGCATCACTTCTGGACAATACCGAGCTCAACGCAAAAGCGAATGTTGCGATCGAGCGGATAACGGCTGAAGTCAAAAGCCTGACCCCTCATGAACATGGGGCATATATTGAGTTGTGCTCAGGCGAAAAAATATTTTCCGATCAAGTCATTTTAGCGTTTGGTCATTTTCCACCGCGTAATCCTGCCGTACTTCAGGACGTACTGGACTCTTCCAGCTACATGGCAAACCCTTGGAACGGCCCGGTCTCTCTCTCCGAGAACCCACACGCGTCAATTTTGTTGATTGGGGGTGGCCTCACTGCTCTCGATGTGATTTCCAGCCTGAGACAAGTATCCAGTACCGGTCAGATTTATATGCTGTCTCGTCGCGGCCTTTTGCCATTGGCGCACCGAACGACTAAAAGCGCATCGCAAGCACCGATTTCATTCCACGATGAACTACTGAATGCAGCACCCACGGCCCGGAGCTATTTACGCTCAATCAGGGCACAGATTAAGTCCAGCGCAGCATCCGGCATCAACTGGCGAGACATTATCGCGGCCGTACGCCCTATTACATCCAGTCTGTGGATCAGGCTTCCCGAGCATGAGCGAAGCAGGTTTTTACGCCACGTACAACCTTACTGGGACGTCCATCGCCACCGAGTAGCGCCAGAGACTTACACGCATTTCGATGAAGCGCTGAAACATCAAAAAATCGTGCCGATAGCCGGCCGAATCAAGTCCATTGAGCTTCACAATGGCAAACCGCTCGTATCCATCCAGTCACGCGCTACACAAGACGTCAAGAAAATACCCGTTGATCGCATCATAAACTGCACGGGCCCTAATTCGAATCCAAACTTGATAGAAGAGCCGCTGATACAACAGCTTATCAGCGACGATCTGATTTCTGTCGATAGCCTGGGCTTGGGGCTTTTGGTGGATAACCAGTTGGCGGTCACAAGCAAAGACGGGACCCCTTCCGAGTGGCTGAGTTATGTCGGCCCGATGCTAAAAGCCAACTTCTGGGAGGCAACGGCGGTACCGGAACTACGGCTTTACGCCTCAGCACTTGCCAGAAAAATATCGAATAAATTCAGAAACCTATAGAGTTCTCTTGTGAATAGCCCTACCGCCCCTGATGCAGCAGACATCTTCGGCGGTGGGATGCAACATCAACTCGAAGAACTGATCAGGAACACATCAGATAATGAAAGCTGTACTTGTACTCGGCGACTCCCACGCCTTGGTTTTCAGCTCTGAGCAAATGAAAATCCTGTTTCCTGAGTACTCATTTGAAGTGACGTCCGTTGGCGGCGCCACGGTCTCCGGATTAAAAAATCCAAACGCCGTAACCCAGGCAATGCCGCAATATATGTCGGCACTGGAAACAACCACGGCGAACACTGTGATCGTGATGCTTGGCGAGGTCGATACGGGCTTTGTGATCTGGTACAGGGCTCAAAAGCATGGCAGTTCCGTAGAGCAGATGCTTCAGCAGGCTCTCGAAAACTACCAAAAGCTCTTGCTGGATGTGGCAAGCAGATTTCACGTCATCTGCGTCAGCACTCCTCTTCCAACCATCCGAGACAACATGGACTGGGGAGAAGTAGCCAATTTGCGAAAAGAAGTGAAAGCGTCACTCTCGGACAGAACATCACTCACCATAAAGTTCAACACACTCATGGAAGCCTTTTGCGTCCGCGAAGACATCAGCCACCTGAACTACGACAGCTGCTCTATGGATGAAAGCGGCACGTTGAAAGCATCACTTCGCAACCCAGACCCCAATGACCACCATTATGATCCATCTGCCCATGCACTGATGATTGAGCCCCTCCTGAGCCCTGTGCTCAAACAGTACACAAGCCTCAAGCGAAAGAGCTTCGACAACCTTGATACGGCGGATGAGCAAACACCTGAAAAGCGCTCCTTCCTTCGTAGACTTTGGGTTTCACTTTTCTACAGACAATAAAAAATCGCTCAGTGGCGATTTCCTGGGGACATTTCATTGTGCTTCAGCGAAGTCGCGGACCGTGATTACCAGCAGATGCAATGGCCCTTGGGGGTCCATTCCAATTGCTGGTTTTCAACATCTCAGCCAAAGTGGCGATGTGTGGTCTCTAGATCACGCACCCGATCGACTGTTTTTCAGTCAATTCTCGAAGCCGGTTTTTCCAGCAACCACATCGAAAATTGCTCCACGCCCTGTTCGAAGCTCACGGTCGGAGCCCACCCCAGAGCGTTTTTTGCACGGTCTATGTTTAATACACTCACCGGCACATCAAAGCCTCGACCCGACAAGTATTGGCGGTTGGCGACTCGCCCGGTGATCTTTTCGATCGTATCGAGCACTTCATTCAAGCTATGCCCATGACCTGAACCAATGTTGAAGACGTGTTCTTGCCTCGATGGCTCAAGAGCCGCGAGCAGGGCTTGCACGACATCGGCAACATGAATGTAGTCACGAACGACGGAACCATCACCCCAAATCTCGATAGGTTCATCCCGCAACACTTTACCCAGGAACACGGCTACCGCACCTTGGCTGGCGTGCGTGCGCTGACCTTCACCGAAGGGATTAGCCAAACGCAGAACGGTGTAGTCCAGGCCATGCAGACGATGGAAAAGCGCCAGGTACTTTTCGATCGCCAGTTTCGCAATCCCATAAGAGCACACAGGATCTGTTGCGTGCGTTTCAGGGATTGGTACCTGGATAGGGTCACCGTAAACGGTGCCACCCGATGAAACGAAAATCACCTTCTTGACGCCCGACTTGAGCGCCAGCGTCAGTAAACGAATCGTCGCGACGAGATTGCTTTCCACATCAAAAACGGGGTCCGCATTTGAAGACTTCGGTAATGTGGTCGATACCAAATGGTAACAAATATCGCAATCTTGCAACGCTTCACTTATATCTGCTTCGCTGGTGAAATCGCCTTCATACAGCTCGAAACCAGGATGCTTTGCGTGAGAGTCTCCAAGCTCGACAACATTCGGTCGATCGAAACAACGTACGGCATGCCCCTGATCGAGCAATGCGTCGATCAGATGGGTACCGATGAAGCCTCGCCCGCCCAATACCAGCGACCGTACTACTGCGCCAGTCGAGCTGTTCTCGGAATTTTTCAACGTTTGCCTCCAATGCAGCAGGTTCGATCTGCCGCTTCGCGCAGCAGTGGCCAAGTCACCTTGTGGCTGTCCTCGACCTGATCGCCCCTAGCAAATACTTCAAATTTAACAGCAATAAGTGGCGCACCAAACAGGTACCGAAGCGCCAAAGAGTTAGACAGCATCACAAAGTTCTCTACTGGCCTCGACCGAAAATGACACGCTACCGCCCAGCAGCTTCTGCGTTTCACGTCACGATCTGTGTAACCTCCCTCTCAACACCGCCATACGCCTGATAAATACCAACAGGCGTCTGGCCGCGTTGAGACGGCACCCTCATTCAAATGCCTGGCTTTACCAATTGCGCTAACTTCG
This sequence comes from Pseudomonas sp. PDM24, assembly GCF_019218905.1. Classification (NCBI taxonomy): domain Bacteria; kingdom Pseudomonadati; phylum Pseudomonadota; class Gammaproteobacteria; order Pseudomonadales; family Pseudomonadaceae; genus Pseudomonas; species Pseudomonas sp. PDM24. Next base: position 148,980 of record NZ_JAHUWR010000005.1, read on the forward strand.
ATTCGATGTCTCGTTCGAACAGACGTACATATTGAGCAGCTACAGCGTCGATCCGATAGCGGCTTGAAACATCTTTCACCAATGCCAGGGCATGCTGGTGTTTATTTTTGTCACTGGCAAAAGCGGCGATGATTTGCGCCGCTTTCTCGATCGGGACTTCCCAATCCTCCAGACAGAGTACCTCTCCCGCGATCTCATCTTCTATGGTTAGCATGTTTCTGATGTCACCCACGTCAGAAGCGATGTACGGTTTACCGGCAAAGAGGCAGTCGACAATCGTCAGAGGAAAACTCTCGGATTTGAACTTGGTCAGCATGATGCCCATGTCCGCCGCCGCATAGTGACCGACGGCGTTATCGCTAAAGCCGGCCAGATAGACGAACTCAGGTACTCCAGCCCGGCAGTACTCATCGTAGACCGGTCCATTCCCGACCAGTATCAGACGGATATCCCGACCCGAGATGACTCGAGCTCGCTCGACAGCCTCAATAGTTTCATCCCATCCCTTGTCAGGAATTGCGCGACTGACACAGCACAGTACAAAGGCATCTTCAGGTATATCCAGTTGCGCGCGTGGAATGGCAACAACCTTTGGAGGTTGTAATCCATTTGGCACTTTGACGAACCGGTCGGACGGTTTGTCATACAGCGAAAAATTCGAGAAGGGAACAAGGTTCTTCTCGGCGGTATAGACCCATGTGCTCACGCTGTCATCAGCCGTACGAAGCTGCTCCTCAGTCACGCCAAAGGCATCTTCATGCTCAATCATCCCGTGCAGGGACGCGACATGAGCACCTAACTCGGAGAAAACATCCGGCACATGTAGCGGATAGCGCTGGATGTGCCACTGATGGGTGTTGAGTGCTTCAACCCCAAAATCGCGGATGATCGTCTTCACTGCGTCTACTTCTGAGGTCTCGACGAGCGGGACATCAGTCCGGAGCATATTGCGCACACCATCCTCACGCAAGGTCAGGCCAGCACTGAGCAGGAATACCGAAAGCCCTTGACGCTTGAACTCGTTCGCCAACCGAATAGGGAGGATCTCGGCTCCGCCAGGATAGAAACCGATCGTCGAAACCATAACATTCGGTTTTCGACTCGCGCGAGCCTGCAGGATCGCGTCTTTATTGTACCAACGCAGAAACTCTTCGTTAGAGTGTCCAACATAGTGGTCATAAAGTCGTTTACTCCCCTCTTCACAGCGCTCAAGAACAGAAAGCGGCACGTTATACAGCGCCTGCACGGTCTGGCTCGAGATTCCGAGTTCACGATAGAAAATCTCTTTCCTGTAGGTGCTCTCAGCAGCGCTGCCTTCGTAACGGCGGAAGAAGTTTGTCCCTTCAGTGGAGTAGGCAATCTTGCCACCCCGGAGAATATGAAGGTAAAAAACCCAGTCGCCTGCAACACGCATCGACAACCACGATTCGTCTTCCAGCAGCGGTAGATCGGTAGGACGCTTGAAAAGCGTGCCACTGGCGTTAGGAATCGTGTTCTTGATGCCCAGCCCGGTGCGCACTTCGTTGTGAGCGGTCTCTACGTAGGAACTTCTCCACTTTTCAGCGCATTCCAGATCGTAAACATACTTATGGAATTCATCTTCCATAATGACTTCGTCGCTGCTGACGAACTCGCATTTAGCATAAGCGAGCATCACGGCTTCATCGTCGAAACAACGGACAAGTGCTTCCAGGAAGTGCTCATCACAGTAGTCATCACTTTCAGCAACCCAAACCAAATCACCGGTCGCTGCCTTGATGCCCTTGGCCCATTGACGGAAAACACCACCCGAGTTGGTTTCGTTGAACAACTTCACCGTCACGTCAGGGAAGTCGGCTGCGTATTGGCTCAGCACCGCTCGACTTTGATCGGACGAACAGTCATCCATCAAAATGACTTCAATATTCTTATACGTCTGCCCATAGATGCTATCCAATCGACGACGCAAGAAACGCTCGTGATTGTAATTCGGCACAATGACCGAAACTTTGGGCATGATCGTGTTTGACTTGATATCTAGGAGTGCGCGAGTCGTTTCATTCACACGACCGAAGCCGCCCAGTCGATCCGGCTCAAGGAAGAGGCCTTGCGACCAATCGTTCCAGGCGTTCACGAACACAAGACGACGATCTTCAGCGTGGGCAGCCCTTACACCGGCAATCGCCGCATCGAGCCAACGATGATATTCTTTGGCGTTAAAACGCGTATAAACAAGCGGAGAATTTGGCTTCAGCGCGGTTTCATCACGCCCAAGTGTAATGGCGTGATAGACCGGAGAGGATTGAGTCTGAGCACGTTCCGCCCGCAACACGCCTTGCGAAGCAACGACGGAATATGGAACGGCAGCAATTCCGTTCTTTTGCTGAGGGACAAAGACGCCCGTTTCTCCCGGCACGGGAGCAGCTGGAAGATCAAGAACAGCATCACACAGACCTACCAGGGTCTTGTCCAGCTCCCCCCCACTTGCTTGCGACAACTGGCCAATCAGATAGACATTGACGCCAAGATCGACCAGTTGACTGCGCAGCTGACGAAGCGCATCCGCGTCAGTCTGCTCGTTGCCTGGTATCCCGACCACAACCACCGAACGACCGTCGATTTGTATGCACCGCTTATCGGACACCGCAGGCAACAGCGCGGCAGCCAAAGACCCTTTAAGACCTTCAGGATGCAAATCTGTCTGCGCGCAGAACGTGAAGTCGATACTTGGATGCGCAATAAATACATCCAGCGGCTGGGCTGATTGAACTGCGTTGGTATCCACATTCAGTTTAAAGCAGAAGCCATACACGCCATGACGCTTTGCAAGCTGCGCCTGTTTGTCCAGAACCTTCCAGTCCTGCAAGTCGTAGAAGCCAAACTCCTCATGAGGAACCAGCAGTTGCGAGTTGCCTTTAGACGCCGGTTTGGCGTTACGCAACGCATCCCACGCAGGAGACGTGTAAAACGCGAGCAGTTTGATATCGCTAGTCACTTCGCCAAATCGAATGTCTTTTTCATGACGAACGATTGCGTCAGGCACTGCAATCCGCTGTTCCGACGCACCGGCGACAACGTAGTGCCATAACGGATTGACCCCGGCACTGCTAATATCTTTATAGGTGTTCAGGTACGAAAGGGTATCAAAGTCAGGAGAAGGATTTCGGCCGTCGAACCAACCCTCTTCGCAATAGTGTCTGATCGGATCGATAGACGCATCGAGCTCGGTGTACATCGCAAGATAAAACGCCTCATCGAAAAAACCGGACTTTCTGATCACGTCGACCTGCGCGTCAACTACAGCCTTGGGAACAGGCAAACGCACAGGTTTTTCAACTGCCTTAGGCTCAGGTGCCACAACAGATTGCACGCGTGGCGCACTCGATTGCACTACTTTGGGAGCAGAATGGGAGGTGATCGAACGCCCCTCCACTTGACCGCACTTGAGATAATGGACCAGCGGGTTCACCCGCGCAGCGGCAACATCCGGGTTATCGAAAAGATACTTCGAGGTACTGAACAAGCCAGAAGGATTACGGCTTTCCCTCCAACCGTGAAGCATGTAGTGCTTGAGCGGATCAATACCTTGATCTCGCACATCTGGGTTGCTGGTCAGATAATAATCGGCATCAAACAGAACGCTATCGCGCACCAGCTGGACAGTTGCTTTGTTAAAGAAATCGCGTCGTACCCTCAAGACTTCAATAATCTTGCCCAGCGAAGGAACGCTGATCGGCCGAATGGCCCGACGGGCAATGCGGCCGACCCCGCGCAAAGGCGAAGTGACCCGCCAGGAGCGCGAATCCAGAAGCTGATTGAGTTCCTGCTTCAACGAATGAACATCGGCTTCTTTTTCCAGCACGATGCGCACGATTTCGTTTTTCAGGTTACCAATCTCGCCTTCACGCTCGATGATGGCGTGTTTGAGGTTGGTGACCTGCCCATCACGCTCGCCAACGACATGATTGAGATGGGAAATCTGCCCTTCTCGCTCAACCACTGCGCGATTGAGATGGGAAATCTGCCCTTCTCGCTCAACCAACGTGCGATTGAGAGCGTCGACGTTTTGGGTATGACTGTTAATCGCGCCTTCATGTTCGATAATGGCATGGTCGAATGCACCCAGTTGAGCTTCAAGCTCCACGACAGAATGCCGGAGACTGGTGATCTGACCTTCTCGCTCGACAATACTTTGTGTCAGGCCGGCGATTTGCCCATCACGCTCAATAAGCGTGTGGCTGAGGTCTGCGATCTTCTCGTCATATTCACCAACACTGGCGTTGAGGTTCAGATGATCGACCTGTCCCTCCAGATCGACCACGCTGTGGTTGAGTTGAGCGATCTCAGTCTCACGCTCGACAACCAGATGACTGAGATGGGTGATTTGTGCATCACGCTCGCTCATGGCGACGTTGAGACTCGCGACCGTCTGCGTCAGAGCGGAAATTTGACGCGTGCGCTCACCCAGGCGCTGATGACGCCCTCGAATCAGTTTGATTGCCCGCAGTGCCAACTCCAGCTCCTGCTCGGAGAAGGTCTCTTTTGACTGCGGTAGCTGCGTGTCATACCCAAAAACATCAAAGTCTTCGGCATACAAAATCCGGATCAAACTTGCGCTGCGCTCAGTCACGAACTCTGGCAGATAGGGAATCAGACTCTCGTTCGCTCGACGCTCGGCAAAAGGATCGGGAACATACTCACCCAAACGCTCCGACAGCGCTTTACTAAGCTGCGCAGACTCTTCGATCTTGACCAGCTTGGAGTAGTTGATCAAATCCGGTCTAAGCAGGACGGCTTGTGGCGTCCAGTGCTGATCCCAATAGGAAGGTGCTTCCTGACTGGCGAGATGCTCCAGGAAACCTTCAAAGGCCAACGCGATGTCATCCGAATTTCTCAACGGTTGATGAAAGAAATCCCGCTGAAGATAAGGTCCAATCTGCTGCGGCTCTTGCAGCAGCAATTTTGATTGCCAGGCCGAAAAAATTCGCTTGTAAGGGTTTCTGACGACAGCAAATCGGAAGTACGAGTCGGAGGTCAGCGCCTCAGAAAGCTCTTCCGAAGAAAGACCGGTAAGGTGTGGTGCCACTTTATGCAGCTCATGAACAACCTGATCCGGATTACTTTCTGCACTATCAGTGATACTGCTCAACGCTTTCGAGCAGCCCTCTAAAGAAGCAAACCACCATTTGAGGGATGTGCATGCAACTTTTGGCGTACTAACGTAGAACAGCTTATACTGCTCCGAACGATAGCTATTCCACTGGAGATAGTTGAATACTTTCTTTTCGTCGCTCGGTGGCCAATCACTAATATTTAGCATATACGTCAAAAGATCCTATGAATGTGCTGTCATGCAGCACCAAACTGCCAAGCTAATAAATTAACTGCACAAGTCATTCCGCTTGTGCCCGTCCTGAGCGACCTCATCGCCTTCAAACCGAACGCTGCCGGGGCAATCTGAACCCCGACAGCCCACTCCCTAAATCGTGGTTTTTCGGCCGATTTCCGACTGAGGTGCGCTCGACATCAAGTCCACATACCCGAATGAATTCAATTTTTCACTTGGAATGACCCGGAACATGATTGCGTCCATGATTCGGTGGGCACAGCTCGGTTCCTGGGTCGACCAAACGCCGCCACCGACAAAATAGACCCCTGGCAGCAAATGCATCCGGAACGAAAATTTCACGTTGAAGGTGTTACCCGCACTGACCCGCTCAAAGTAGGTCCCGTCTTCGGGAAACCGCTGACCTGTAATAACGGCTCCGGAGACGTTACGAATGTGTATACCCCAATAAGTACCGGCGAAGTCCTCCATGAAGTGACCCGCCACCTCGATCTGATACGTTTTACCAGCCTGCAGCACGTTTACTACATGCCCATCCGCATCCAGAATGGAGATCTTCTTGATCTCGGCACCCTGGGTTGGATAGATCGCGGTAGTTTCCGGAACCAGTCCCGAATCAAATGCATCGCTGGGGAGTTGCTTCGTCTCGACCGGCAACAACGCGACCTTATCGGTATCGACAGCCCCTCCCGAACGATCTGCTTCGGTGTACAGCTCAACGAGTCGTTTGTACTCTGCTTCCGGTGCATAGATCAGTTTCTGGTAAGCACGCACGGCTTCTGGAGCAGCGCCGTACATAAGCCGGACACCATGATCGAGCAGCAACGTTCTGTCGCATAGTTCAATTATGCTGGGCGCCGAGTGCGACACGAAGAGAATCGAAGTACCGTTGCGCTTCAACTCTTCCATACGCGCAAAGCACTTACGCTGAAACTTTTCATCGCCGACTGCTAACGCTTCATCGACAATAAAAATATCCGGATCAATCATCGCTTGTACGGCAAATGCCAATCGAACGACCATCCCGCTGGAATAGCTTTTTACCGGTTGTTCAATAAAGTCCCCAATGTCGGCAAAGGCGGCAATTTCATCGAAACGCTGATCGATTTCTTCTTTTGCCAAGCCAAGTACTGCGGCGTTCATGTAAACGTTATCGCGCCCGGTGAACTCTGGATCAAAGCCCGAGCCCAGCTCCAGCAATGCAGCAATGCGACCGTTAGTCTGGACGCTACCAGTAGTCGGGTTCAACGTGCCGCAAATCATCTGCAGCAAAGTGGATTTACCACTGCCGTTGCATCCAATAATTCCGACTGTTTCGCCCTTCTTCACTTCGAAAGAAACATCCTTCAAAGCCCAGAACTCGCGATAGAACTGACTGGACTGCATGCGCAAAGCGCCCTGCATGCGAGGCACGATAAACTGCTTCAGCCGGTCACGGGGCTGATCATAGATTTCGTAGCACTTGCTAAGGTTCTCGACCTTGATAGCGACTTCAGAGGACATCAGCAAATCCCTTACGTGTTTTCTGGAACCAGGCAAAACCCAACCAGGCGATGCAGGTGGTGGCTACCCAATAGATTCCCAATATTTCAAAATCCGGAAGCTTTCCCCAGAAAAGAACATCGCGCGCCATCTCAATCGCCGGTGTCAGCGGGTTGAGGTAGAGCAAATGACGATACGCTTCGGGCAGTGCCGTCGCGGGGTAGAAAATAGGGCTCAAGAACATCAGAACAGTGGTCAGAATGCCGATGAATTGCGAAACGTCGCGCAGGTACACACCCAACGAGGCCAATGCCCAGCTAACCCCCATGATGAACATGATGAAAGGGATGACGATCAGCGGCAGGTAGAAGGCTGTAGCGTGCGGTACTCCGAAAAATATTCCGTAAGCGACAAACCATACGCCCAAGCTAATGGCGGCATGGAACAGCGCAGACCCCAATACCACGACGGGCAGAATTTCGAGAGGGTACACCACCTTCTTGACAAAATTGACCTTGCCAAGAATGAGACCGGGGGCCCGGTTAATACATTCGGAAAATAGATTGAAAATGATCAATCCGGCAAACAGGATCAGTGCGAATTCGGTTTTCGAATCACTGTCTACACTCCAGCGCGCCCGGAGTACCGCACTGAACACAAAGGTGTACACCGCAAGCATCAGCAGCGGATTGAAAAACGACCAAAGCAGGCCCATGGCCGAACCACGGTACCGACCTAGTACTTCCCGAATAGTCGAAGCTTTGATTAATGCTGTATTGCGCCACAGGCTGGCGAACATTTCCAAAGGGTTGGCAGAAAACTGGCGCATCAAGCAAAAACCTCAGCAGAAAATGGTGCATGGCTGCGTGCATCATTGGCCGCAAGCGATGGGGCTATACCCCATGGAGTGGCGTGGAAGCTTTCAAGGGATCGTTCCTCAGTGCAGGACTTGAGGCCGATCGGCATGACGTCGAACATAGCAAGGGGAGTTCCATTCATTGGTGCAGTGTTTCCTTAAGCGCACAGCGAGTATTGCCAGTAACAGTGGGCCGCCAGTGCTCAGCCAGACTGGCCGGTTCGCCTGCAGCGTGTACCGACAACCGTAGTAAAAAGAGAGCCAAATCAAGCATGAACGACTATCCGATGCGAGTCCGTCAAAGGCCTGTGCGACGGACGATGAGGACCTTACCGGCAAAAAAGCCAAGGAGTGAAACCCAACCAATAAATTGCAAAAATGGACACCTGACATCAGCCAGCGATGTCGAAAATCGTCAATTTTTTGCCGACCTCAGGGCCGCCAAAGTGAAATGTCACGGTAAACGCGAGCCCTCCAAAGCCGACGACACTGTGGGTATTATTCTGTCAGATGATAACATTCAAACCCTCACAGAAACACGAAAAATCCTACTCGCGCCTTCCCTCAAGCACCTTCGATAGACCTTCAGCGCGATCGAAAGAGGATCCTTGCCGAGAGATAAAAATGAGTGGTTTTGAGCGTCTAAAAAACACCACAGCACGGGCGAAGACATGAACGACTATGTTCTGTCGCTAGACTCTTGTGCCTCCTGTTTCACCGCCATCAACTCTCCCCTGCATCGATTGCCTGGAGATGAATATCGGGTCGCGGTAGGGATGACAGGTAGCTGCCATCCCTACCGCAACCGAATATCGCAGCCGACGCTACGGAGATAGCCAGCCTACGCGCCTCAAAAAAAGCAAAAAAAGGGTCGCGGTAGGGATGGCAGTTACCTGCCCCCCTACCGCGACCAAAAAAAAGCTGCCTGAAAGGCAGCTCATTTCTACGTGTAATGCATCAAGCCAATTAGGCTAAATATAACCCTCACAGGACTTCACCGCCCGGTTCTTGGCAACAAAATAGGCTTCATGCAGTTGTTTATGCCTGCTCAGCCTTACTTTTGGATCCGCAGGGGTTCTGAACAACGATGTGGTTTTGGGCACATAACAGAACTCATTTTCATACCCATAACGCAACCAAAGATTCCAATCCTCAAGATTACTCATATCGGTCTCGAAACCACCCCGCTTCAGATACAGGTCTCTCTTGAAAAGAAGGGACTGAATGGGGATGAAGTTATGATCAAGCAGCACATCGTAGTCGTATTCATGCTTGAAGGAGTCGTGCGTCTCATGACTGACTTCCGTATAACGCCCATTCGTATCATCAGTGACTGTACCGACCTCCATTGCCAGCGAGTAAGCCGCAACAGCCGTGTCATTCTTCAACAACGCAGCAACAAGAACCTCGACATGATCCGAAAAAAGCAAATCATCGTCGTCGAGAAACATACAGTATTTGCCTTTGGCGACCTCAAGACCGTAGTTGCCTGTCACCGAACGCCCTACTTTTTCCAGACCGTAGAAGCTGACACTTCGCCCTTCCGTGCATTGCATCTCAGAAACAAGGGCTTTCATCGTCGAGCCACCGTCCTCGACCACAATTAACTCAATGTTGCGGTATGTTTGGTTAAACACCGACATGATGGATTGCCTCAGGAACTCATCCCTCTTCTGATAGGTACGAGTCACGATGGTGACCAAAGGCTGCCAAACTAAGGGTTCACCCACGCGCCAGAAAGCGCCGTCCCTGATCATCTCATAATCAAAGCCCCTGAAAGGAAAATAAGCATCCTTATCCGGACCTTTACCACCGAGAAAATATGACGCTTTCTTTGTGAGCTGAGCAATATTACGCATCAGATCCCGGCGAGAGCCAGGGTATGCTTGTGGCCGCATAAACAGTAACAACTGTAGAACAAAACCGCCCCACTTGTCGGTCAGCCTACCATAACGCAATCTAATATAAGCATTGGCCAAAGTACTGCCGGCATACTGAATCGGCTTCACATGATTCTCATGCTCATAGGTGTAATGGTAAACGACTGCTGAAGGACAATATTTCAGACGATAGCCATAGGATCTAAACCGATAAGAAAGCTCGACATCTTCTCCATACATGAATATCTGGCTTTCATACCCGCCGACCTTAACGTAGGCAGACCGCCTGATTAAAATGCACGCATGTGAAGACCAATTGGTTTCCAGCGTCACCGGATCATAATACTTCGGATGCTCATATGGGGCCTGCCTCAACTCCCAGGATGCGACATTTTCCTGGCCGTCTGAAAAAGCGCTGGAAATTATCTTCTCAATGGAGTTATCCGCGAAAGTAATATCAATATTACTGACCAGAAAATACTCTGCATCGCCTTGCCCGATCGCCCTATCATGGCCCGCACCAAAACCTACGTTATCTCCCCGTAAAACCTCAAAGCCGGCCAACTCCGCACCCAGCGATACTTTCCAGCGCTCCAGTGCTTCGACTGTACTATCGCTAGAGCCATTATCGACAAAATAGAGGTACAACTTTCCAAGGGGATAGCTTTGAGATTTCAGCGACTCAAAAAAACCATCGACCCACTTGACGCTATTATAGGTAACGATTGAAACATCAACGACAGGTTGAGCAGAGACTGTCGGCGCTACCAAAACATGAGAAAAACGACGCTCCGTAATGACCTGTATCGCCTTAATATTATCTTTTGAATATATAACGGAAAGAAGCTTCGCACGTAATGATTTCGAGTAAAGACCTATCCGAACACGAATACTCGCCAAAAAAGGAAACGTTTGATAAAGCGGCCGAAGGACCGCCTTCGGACTCGACACAAGTCGACGCAGCCCCGCGAGGCAGCGCTTTACAAATGATATTATGGAATGCCCCATACTGAATACTTCACCCTTAAAAAACGAATTTTTTTCTTCTGAATTCCCAAGCTTGGAACCAGTCGCCTGCAAGGCATCAAGTTGCGCCTCGACTTCAAAAAGCTGGCCCTTCACCTGAAAGAGCTCTTGATTCAACAATGCCAGATCGGCATTAATTTCTTTATTCTTTGATTCAAGCCATGAAATATAAGATTGTTGGCGATAACTTTCCAAATCAGGATCGAAGAGGTTTCTTTCAAAACCCGGCTCACTGGCATGCCTCAATCGAGCAAGATGAACTGACGGCTCGCAGAACTGAGCAGCAGAAAGAAAGTATTGCGTCTCGGCAAAGTCCAGAATGGAAGCTCTGAGCACTGACGAACACACACTATCTGTTTGGTGAGCCTGCCAAACGGACATCAAATCTGCGGGCTCCCGAACATCGATAGTCAACCCCAACCCTGAATAGGGAGCCAGTCCCAGGACGTAAACAGGCTTGCCGGCCAGAGCGGCCTCAAAACCAGCAGAAGAGTTGAGGGTAAAGACAACATCCGCGGCGGAGATCAAATCAGAAATATTATCCTCTTTACCGGCGACGAAGACATGTTCCGGCAGCGGTGGAATAGAGTCCAACGGATGCGGTTTGACGATGATTTTTAAGCCCGATCCCGAGATAACATCCGATACATGCTGAACATACTCAGCCATGCTCGAATAGGGAGACCCCATGATTACATTGGAGTCATCCTGAACCTGCAGCAGAACCAGAGCATTGGGCTCCCTGACGCCCCCCTGGTACTTATAACGGTCCTCCAGTGCCTTTAATCGGTCAACACATCCACTATTGTCATAGGTCTGCACCCTCTCCAGATAGGCAGCAAACTCCGTCCTGAAGGCACTTCGAGCATTCACGCCCTGCGGATCCGAGTAATACCCCATGGAATTAGGTTCTCGTAACATGCCCAGCTCATTAAAAATCAGAGGGATCGTATGAGATGAACAAATCCTGTCCAGCGAACCGTCGTAATTCCAACAAAAAACGAGATCTGGATCTAGCTCACTTACCATGCGGCGAACAAAATCATCGTGATAAGGAACCGCCTCCTTCTTGAGTATTGCCGTCCAGTCGCTCAGCCAATCAACGTCAGGTCCATTGGGGTAAACACACGAAAATGTCGCTGGACTTACCCATTGATGAGCAAATACACCGTACTCGTTTTTCAGTTCGTCAGAGCCGACAAATATGCATTCCCAGCCTTCACTGGCAAATTTGTTCGCCAACGGCAAATACACATCGACAATACTGCTGAACAACGTCGGCCGCCCTCTTAAAACCAGGGGCAGCGTGTAGAACACAACCTTCTTGAATTTTCGCCGCGCCACCCGCACAGCAGGACTGCCAGCGGCAATGCTTTGCGGCTCAATATTAAATTTTACAACCGAGTTCGCTGCGACTACTACTCCCTTACCCACTACCGCTCCCGCCAGAACTGAGGTATTTGCACCAATCCAGGCATCATCTTCAATAATCACCTCGGCCAACTTCAGACCCTGATCCTTGATAGATATTTTGCGATCATAACGATGGGTAGAAGAAGTTATGGAAACGTTAGGAGCGATCAACACATTCGCGCCGATAGTTACCTTTCCACTTCCGTTGATCCACGTCCCGTAGTTGACCACGGTACCGGATGAGATACTCAAAAAACCGCCTGCCCCGCACTCAATAACGACATTGTCGCGAATCTGCACGTCGTCGGCGATAATACAAGTTGCTGTATCATCAACATAAAACTTTACCGTTTCGGAAATGAGTGCGTTACCAATCTTCAGCATAGCTTTAAGCAACCTTCACAACGTTTACGGTTGACGGACAATAAGCCACGCCTACAGCCTGACGTCCACCAGACACACTCATTTTTCTCAAGGGCCAACGCTGATCCAGCTCAACACGCTCACCATCGAGACTGGCCATACCGATATACAGAAAGTACTCACCGGGCGCGACATTCAGCGAATAGGAAAAGCTAACCTTATACGCCCCTTCCTCGAAGCTTATTTCACCGCCAGCCAAAAGAGTATTATCACCCGCCACGTCGACACCTTTAGCGTTTCGTAACGAATAACCAATCACAACATTGCTAAATTCAGCCCGAGACTGGATATAGCAATTCATTATAACTTCATCCATAGGTTCGAAATGATTCGTTGGGACTCCCGCGGCATCAAGAAAATCAACCGCATTGATTTTTGCTTCTCCGGAGCCAAATCTCACTTCTGAAATATCACCCAACTCTTTCTCGTAAGAAACATCAACATGCAGCTCCTCAGCAAGCCCCATTGGCGATGGACCTGCATTACGGATATTTTTTTCATAATTCTTGGTGGCCGTCAAAACGTCGGCACTGTAATCAATGATGCGACCGGCCTGCATTACAATAACTGCTTGGCAAAACCGAATAACTGACTGAGTATCATGAGAAACAAAAAGTATAGTCGTACCGCGCTCCTGCATATACTTCATTCTAAGCATACACTTAAGCTGGAACCCTGCATCCCCTACACTCAGCGCTTCATCAACAATAAGCACATCGGGATCAACATTAATTGCGACAGAAAAGGCCAGCCGCGCAAACATGCCACTACTGTACATTCGAACAGGCTGATTGATAAATTCGCCAATATCTGCAAATTCCGTGATTGCCGAAACACGCAGTTGCATTTCCGCGTGACTGTAGCCCATCAAGGTGCCTTGGAAGTAGATGTTCTCCATCCCGGTATAATCGGGATTGAAGCCAGCCCCCAACTCCAATAACGAGGCTACCCGGCCAGATACTTTAACGTCACCACTTGTCGGCGTGAGAACACCGGTCAAAATCTTGAGTAACGTACTCTTGCCAGCTCCATTCTTTCCTAATATACCAACGGTCTGTCCTTTCTTGACCGTGAAGGAGACATCCGAGAGAGCATGAAAATCATGATGCCGACGTTTCCCGAATAAAGACAATGCCTCAATCAATCTATCAACAGGCTTGTTGTACAGTCGATAAAGTTTACCGATATTGCTGACAACAATGGCGTCCTCCAACACTTCAGTCATCACAAAACATCCGCAAAGTGAGGTCTTAATTTTTTGAACGTTCGCAAACCCACCAGCATGAAAACAATCAGAACAACCCAGAACACAATCGTTTGCTCCAGACGATCCCAAAACCAGACACCCCGAATAAGTGAATCCCTGAATCCCTCAACAATATAAGAAAACGGATTAAATTGAAGATATTTTACAGCCTTGCTCTGCATGGCGTTGATATCCCAGAAAACGGGAGTCAACCAGAAACCAAACTGTACCGCCATGGAAACCAACTGACTAAGATCAGGAAAGAAGATAACAACCGAACTGGTGATCCAGGCTATCGCCAACAACAAAGCAAACAAACAAACAATATAATAGATGACTTGAAGCCAGTAGATCGTTGGTGTATAGCCATAAACCAAAAACAAAAGAATCAGTATGCAAACAAAAAAAATGTGAACCATCAACGCCGAACCCAGCTTCACCAACGGCAGCAATGAAACCCTAAACACTATCTTCTTTACCAGAAAACTGTTTTCTTTTATCGACGAGCATCCTGAGTTCAATGCCTCGACGATAAAGAACCAAGGCACCAGGCCACAAACCAACCACAAGACAAACGGAAAATCGTTTTGAGCCGCCGCCTTGAATCCAAACTGAAATACGAACCACAAAATAACAGTAGTTGCTACAGGCTGAATAAAAACCCACAAAACACCAAGGTAATTTGTCAGGTATCTTGCACGAAGGTCATTGGCTATCAAACTCAACAATACCCTTCGATCCCGTGCAAACTCTCTGAATATGCGCATCAAACTATTCCTTCGAGATAGACACCCAACAAGGTCATCAGCCAACAATCGAAAGGCCTACAGACAAGCAGCAGCCTTCTATTTCCTTTAACCCGTGATTCAGAGAAACGACCAGGCTTGACACTCGACCGTTATCCCTCTTCCCTGCACAACTGAGCGGGACACCCTATCACTGTAGCCCGAAAAACCAGAATTTTACCGCAGGGTAAGCCTGCATCGGCCAAGCGCCCCCGCTCATGACTCCAACATAAGCTCTCCTCACCTGGGAGATCTGTTCCGTTAGGATACGGACTTTTAATGGGCGAAATATGTGAGAATTCTGAAAAGGTAGTAAGAAAAGTCCTAGAAAAATCGACCTGCAAAAAAGCAGACATTACTTTGCCGGCTCCAACATTCCGGCCTGGTATTTGTATGCGATCAGGAGCAGCGGAGTGTATGCAATGATCAGCGCAGCAACACCTGGAATCAAACCGGTTCCGACAGCAACCGCCAGCGGCGCGAGCCATAACAGATTTATTGCCAGGACAGCATAAACAACCGTTTTATGATTTCCGTATTGTCGAGATGCATATTGATAAGCGTGGCTGCGATGGGCTTCATAAATTTTTTCGCCACGCAGTAGGCGTCGCATCAGCGTCCAGGTGGCATCGACAATGAACACCCCCAAGAGTATCAACCAGCACCAAAGTAACTCGGGTACTTTAGTGGCGGCAATAATGGCCAGTAAGCCCACCGTCAGCCCGAGAAAACCGCTGCCGGCATCTCCCATGAAAATTCGCGCAGGGGGAAAGTTCCAGCAGAGAAAACCCGCAACAGAGGTTGCCAACACCCAAACCACCCAACTCAGTTCCTGATGTCCACTCAGCCAATAGACCAGACACCCTGACAAGCAAACAGAGATGGCCTCAACGCTGGCCAGTCCATCGATACCATCCATAAAGTTGTAGAGATTGAGCATCCAGACCAGAAAAACTGCGAACAGAATGGTTGCGAACCAGTTCAAGTTGAGCAGCACACCAAAAAAAGAGATCTGCGGCCCACCACCCAACCAGAACAATGCCCAACCCGCGGCAACGAAATGCCCTAACAGACGCCATCGCGCAGCTATGTGACCATGATCATCAGCAAAACCTAAAGCGGCAACCAACGCTCCCGCCCCCAATAGCCCTGCAAACACCGACAGGTCTATTAAGTCGAGGTAATACAACACAGGTAATGCGAGCAGAAATGAAACGACTATCGCCACTCCGCCGCCTCGCGGAGTAGGCAGAGTGTGGGAGCTACGTAGATTTGGAATATCGATTAGGCTATTTGCCAACGCATAACGCCGTAAGACATAAGTCAAAAATAGCGACACGATGAATACTGCACTGAGCAGCCAACAGAAATTCATTTTTTTAGAGTATCCAGATAGTGATCAGCCGTCTGACGTAATGCTCTGGCCATCGCGACGGGAGGAGACCAACTCAAGAGGGTTTGAGTTCTGACGATATCGACCTCAAGAGAATCGAATAAGCGTTGGGCTATCACCTTTTTTCCGAGCACCGACAAAACACCCTTCAACATCCAGACAGGTACGGGAATCAACAGCGCCGGCTTCCCGAATGCCCTGCCAATGCATTGCAATAGCTGCGTTGTTGACAGGTCTTCGCCATCACTTACCAGGAACGTATTATTCGCCGCTTCAGGGTGATCGACACACTTGATAACCAGATCCACAAGGTTATCTACCGCAACAAAACTTCTTCGATTATTTATGGCACCTAATGGCAGCGGAACTCTTTTATTCAGCCAACTCATCATACTTAAAAAGTTAGCCCTCACTCCCGGACCATAAACCAGTGGCGGACGAATAATCACCACTTCCATGTCGGTATCAAGGCTGATTTTCCGCAGTGCGTCCTCTGCTTCCAGCTTGGAGATACCATAAGGATCGATCGGTGCCGGAGGATCATCGAATTTGAAGGGGTTGCCCGGAACGGTACTCTCGCCGTTCACCTTGATCGAGCTGATGTAAATGAAGCGCTTCACACCTGATTCAGCAGCCTTGCGAGCGAGGCTAACTGTGCCATCCACGTTGATCTTACGAAACTCCATCAAGGCGTCAGTCGCAGACTCATTCATCACATGCACCCGCGCAGCACAGTGAATGACTACCTGAACATCGTCCAATACTGGCAGCCTTGTGTTATTTCCCAGACTGAATGGCACGACCCGGCAAAGTCCGCCAAGGCGTGAAGAGCCGCGAACCGCAGCCACTGGCGTGAGCTTCCTGTCCAGTAACAGCCTAAAAACCACGGCTTCGCCGACAAAGCCGGACGCACCAGTCACTAGAACTTTCAGTCCTTTCATTTGGTTTTTTTTCCGATCATTGCGGTAGCCCAGCAAATCAGAAAGAAAAACAGCTTGTCCCGCAACCGCCGCCGACACTTCCAGGCACTGAACGAAAGCAGCATCAATTGCATACGCCCAAGCCGAAACCAGCGTCGTACAAAAGGATCGGTTTCCTTGCCTACAAGCGCCGTGATGAGTTGTACCTGCGAAAACCACCAACCGTCATGAATGGTTTTGTAGCGCATGAATAGCGAACCAATCCCGATATTCGCGCCTACCTGGTTACTTTCGTGCTGACGATATTGCATAGCCGGTGCCGGATCGGTAAACCACTTGAAACCATGGCTGCGAGCGAATGCATAGAAGTACCAGTCATGTAGACTTACGCCCTGTAGTTCTTGCCAATGGGCAAGCACCGAGGTCTTGAGTTGCATTGCCAGTTTTTTGTTCAGAACATAGGTGCAGCCGGGCCCCGCTGCTTCGAAAAGATAATCCCAGGTTACCTGTGACTGCGCCTTGTCCAACAAGTGGGTCTTGCCATTCTGCCAGAACGCTGTGACATTGCTCGAATAGCCATCCACCTCTCGCGCGCAAATCACCTCACTCGCCCGTTTGAGCTTGTCAGTATGCCAAACATCATCCTGATCGGAGAAAGCGATGAGGTCATACCCGTCAAAGTCGACATCGCGGATAAGCCTGAAGAAGTTGCGCGAGGCGCCGCCGAAACTACCGGCTGCGGGCAACAGAACAATGCCTTGATGGCAATTAGCGAACTCAGCACACCAGACTTCAGTTCCATCCGTAGAAGGATCGATACTGATATAAACGGTTACGTCGACAGCTGACTGTGCAAGGATCGAGGCCAACTGCTCCTCGATCCACTTCATGCCATTGTAGGCAGCCAGCAAAACCGCAACCTTGGGATATTTTACTGGCATGCCATTCCTGCCCACACTGGTTAAACGCTACTGTTCGAAAGAATCAATCTTTCGAATCAGTGGGAAGGCGAGTCCAGCAGCTTCTGCAGATACTGACCATAACCAGTCTTCTTCAGCGCATCAGCCTGAGCACCCAACTCCTCGGCTGTGATCCAGCCATTGTGGTAGGCGATCTCTTCCAGGCACGCCACTTTCAGGCCCTGGCGCTGCTCGATGGTGTGCACGAAGTGACTGGCTTCCAGCAGCGAATCGTGGGTACCGGTATCCAGCCAGGCAAAGCCACGGCCGAGCATTTCGACGTTGAGGGTCTTCTGCTCGAGGTAGGCACGGTTAACGTCGGTGATTTCCAGCTCGCCACGGGCAGAAGGCTTGATGCTCTTGGCGATTTCGACGACCTGGTTATCGTAGAAGTACAGGCCAGTCACCGCGTAGGCGGATTTTGGCTTCAGCGGTTTCTCTTCGATGCTCAAGGCACGGCCGGCGGTGTCGAACTCGACCACACCGAAACGCTCCGGGTCCGACACGTGGTAACCAAATACAGTCGCGCCATGCTCTTGAGTGCTGGCGGAGCGCAGGTTTTCCGAGAAGTGCTGACCGTAGAAGATGTTGTCGCCCAGGATCAGGCAGCAAGGGTCCTTACCGATGAACTCTTCGCCGATGATGAAGGCTTGTGCCAGGCCGTCCGGGTTAGGTTGCTCGGCGTAGGTCAGCTTGATGCCGTACAGACTGCCGTCACCTAGCAATTTCTGGAACGATGGCAGATCTTCAGGGGTGGAGATAATCAGGATTTCGCGCATACCCGCGAGCATCAGCACCGACAGCGGATAAAAAATCATCGGCTTGTCGTAGATCGGCAGCATCTGCTTGGACACACCAAGGGTCAACGGGTGCAGGCGAGTGCCCGAGCCGCCAGCGAGGATGATGCCTTTACGATTTGTCGTGGTCATTTATTCAGAACTTCCATAAGCATTCGGGTGACGCCACTTTGCCAATCCGGCAAGTGCAGAGAAAAATTGTCGCGCAGCTTCTGAGTGTTCAACCGTGAGTTCAGAGGGCGGCGCGCCGGTGTTGGGTAGGCGGTTGTGTCGATCGAATTGATAGTCGTGACAGCAAGCTCTTCACCATTGGCCTTGGCAAAACCGATCACATGGCTGGCATAGCCGTGCCAGGACACTTCACCACTGGCCGCCAGATGATACAGGCCCGCCAGTTCAGGGCGTAGCTGGACCTGCTGAATGGCCAGCGCCGTTACGTCGGCGATCAAATCTGCGCCGGTCGGGGCACCGATCTGGTCGGCGATGACGCTCAGGGTGTCGCGGTCCTTGGCCAGACGCAGCATGGTCTTGGCGAAGTTATTGCCGCGAGCGCCATAAACCCAGCTGGTGCGGAAGATCAGGTGCTTGCAGCCCGACGCAATGATCGCTTGCTCGCCGGTCAGTTTGCTGGCGCCGTAGTGATTCACCGGGGCGACGGCATCCGTCTCTTGCCACGGCGTCAGGCCTTCACCGCTGAACACATAGTCGGTCGAGTAGTGAATCAGCCAGGCACCCAGGGATGCGGCTTCTTCAGCCATGGCTTGGCTGGCTTGACCGTTCACACGATCGGCCAGTTCGGTCTCGGATTCGGCTTTATCGACCGCGGTATAGGCCGCTGCGTTGACGATGATATCCGGCTTGACCTTACGAATCGTCGCGCGCAAAGCATCGAGATCAGACAGGTCGCCGCTCAAACCATCGACCGGGTGACGATCGAGGGCGATCAACTCGCCAAGTGGTGCAAGGGAGCGCTGAAGCTCCCAGCCGACTTGGCCGTTTTTTCCCAACAGGAGGATTTTCATGCTTTGTCCGAACGATCCGTGTAGTTCTGGTCAATCCATTGCTGGTAGCTGCCGCTCTTCACGTGAGCTACCCATTCAGTGTTGTTCAGGTACCACTCGACGGTCTTGCGGATACCTGTTTCAAAGGTTTCTTCCGGCGTCCAGCCCAGCTCGCGCTGGATTTTGCTGGCGTCGATGGCATAGCGCTGGTCGTGGCCCGGGCGATCCTGAACGTAGGTGATCAGGCTGGCGTGTGGACGATGCGCGGAATCTGGACGCAGTTCGTCGAGCAATGCGCACAGGGTATGCACTACTTCGATGTTTTGCTTTTCGTTATGGCCGCCGATGTTGTAGGTCTCGCCGATCACGCCTTCGGTCACGACTTTGTACAGTGCACGGGCGTGGTCTTCGACGTAGAGCCAGTCACGGACCTGGTTGCCTTTGCCGTAGACCGGCAACGGCTTGCCTTCCAGTGCGTTGAGAATGATCAGCGGGATCAATTTCTCTGGGAAGTGGCAAGGGCCGTAGTTGTTCGAGCAATTGGTGACCAGCGTCGGCAGACCGTAAGTACGAGCCCAGGCGCGAACCAGGTGATCGGAACTGGCCTTGCTGGCCGAATATGGCGAGCTTGGCTGATATGGCGTGGTTTCGGTGAAGAGGTCTTCCGGACCTTCGAGGTCTCCGTAGACTTCGTCGGTGGAGATATGGTGGAAGCGGAAATTGGTTTTACGCGCCCCATCCAGTGCAGCCCAATAGTGCCGTGCAGCTTCCAGCAAGGTGTAGGTGCCGATGATGTTGGTCTGGATGAATTCAGACGGACCGGAGATCGAGCGGTCAACGTGGGACTCTGCGGCCAGGTGCATGATGGCATCTGGTTGGTGTTCACGCAGGACACGGTCCACTTCATTACGGTCGCAGATGTCGACGCGCTCGAACACGTAACGCGAGTTCTGGCTGACTTCGGCCAGCGACTCAAGGTTACCGGCATAAGTCAGCTTATCGACGTTAACGACCGAGTCGTTAGTGTTGGAGATGATATGACGAATGACTGCCGAGCCGATAAACCCGGCGCCGCCGGTTACTAGAATTTTCACGCGAAACCTTACCCTTAAGTTGCTGACAGGGCCGCCAACCGCGCACTGTCTAATCCATGAATGCAAAAGCCATCAAGTCAGCTGTGGCTTCTGACAGAGTCAGTCTGAACCGATGCGGGAACACCCAACCGGCCAAGGGCAGCATTTTACAGCTTAATGAAGGTTTTACTAATGGATATGCACAAGCTGAGACACAATTCGACAAGCACAAGGTGCTTGTCGCAATCAGACAAGGCGCTTACGTGAGGTTCTTGACGCACGCCCTAGCAACCAGCCAAGAATCGGCCCGATCACCATACCAATCAGCAACGCAATCACCATGATCAGCGACACTGGCAACTGTGGACCCGCCCAGCCCAGGAACAGCAGTGACACGCTTTGCTGGTTCTCAAGTACGAACGCCAGGATCGCGAGAACGAGCAACAGGACAACTATAGCGAGAAGTACGCGCTTGAGATTACGCATCAGCGATTCCTTGAAGTGCAGCAGCTGTCAAAGCCCCTCCTCCTCTTCCTCGTTCACGCGATCGCGCAGTTCTTTGCCTGGCTTGAAATGCGGAACGAACTTGCCGTCGAGGCTGACGGACTGACCGGTTTTCGGATTGCGGCCTACGCGCGGTGCGCGATAGTGCAAGGAGAAGCTGCCAAACCCACGGATCTCGATTCGATCACCGGTGGCCAGACATTGGGACATTTGCTCAAGCATGGTCTTGATGGCCAGCTCCACATCCTTGGATGAGAGCAGCCCTTGATGGGTGACAATTCGTTCGATCAACTCCGACTTCGTCATATTTTTCCCTTCTTTTTCAAGCAGCTAGGAAAAGCGCTTCAAAGGTTTTAGCATGCCCGGAGAAATTTGAACAGCCTGAGTTTTGACATATCTTTCCTCGTAATGAGGTACCCGATTTCAGAACATCGGAACATTGCTCTAACCCGGCATTCATCTACAGATAACCAGCATGGTGCGCGTCAGATAACCCGCGGGATTGAAGCCGAAAGGGAATACATCCTCTTCCTTGGCATCATCGGACCTGACGACGACTTTATAACCTGCGCCCTTGCATTCCTTTGCAGCTCGCTTGTGGCACTTTTCCCAGCCGGAGCCCAACCCGGAACAATCGATCTCTATGCCACTGACTCCGCGCACTGCATGAGTCTTGGCGCTAGTGGTACAACCTGCCAATGTCAGTACTGCTATCACGACAATGAGCTTGTTCATTCGCTTCCTTATGCCGGGCGCAATGCCCAGCGGTCGTTCACTTCAGACTAAGCCTAGCCTCGAATAGATGATTGACCTGTATGAAGTTACAGACAACTTGTGTAGATCATTGGTTTCACGAAAGAAATAAGGCGGCGGGCAAACTGCCTTTCGTAGGAGCCAGGCTTGCCGGCGACAGCGTTTTTGCGGACGCCTTCGCCGGCAAGCCTGGCTCCTACGAAAAGCAGTGGTGTCAGCCCTCCTTGGGATTCACCAAATCGCAGACACAAAAAAGGGCGACCGAAGTCGCCCTTTTTTATGGTCTGTCAGAACTTAGTTCTGCTTTTCCATTTGTGCACGCAACAGGTCGCCCAGAGTGGTAGGACCAGCAGCGATGCTATCCGAAGGCTTGTCTTTCAAGCTCTGGATGGCTTCTTTCTCTTCAGCATCGTCTTTCGACTTGATGGAGAGCTGGATTACGCGGCTCTTGCGGTCAACGCTGATGATCTTGGCTTCTACTTCCTGGCCTTCTTTCAGAACGTTACGCGCGTCTTCAACGCGGTCACGGCTGATTTCGGAGGCTTTCAGAGTCGCTTCGATATCGTCGGCCAGAGTGATGATGGCGCCTTTAGCGTCAACTTCTTTCACGATGCCTTTAACGATGGCGCCCTTGTCGTTCTCTTGAACGTACTCGGAGAACGGATCGCTTTCCAGTTGCTTGATACCCAGGGAGATGCGCTCGCGCTCTGGGTCAACCGACAGGATAACGGTGTCCAGCTCGTCGCCCTTCTTGAAGCGGCGAACGGCTTCTTCGCCCACTTCGTTCCAGGAGATGTCGGACAGGTGAACCAGACCGTCGATGCCGCCGTCCAGACCAATGAAGATACCGAAATCGGTGATCGACTTGATGGTGCCGGAGATTTTATCGCCCTTGTTGAACTGGCCAGAGAAATCTTCCCATGGGTTAGATTTGCACTGCTTGATGCCGAGGGAGATACGACGACGCTCTTCGTCGATGTCCAGAACCATAACTTCCACTTCGTCGCCGACTTGTACGACTTTCGAAGGGTGGATGTTCTTGTTGGTCCAGTCCATTTCGGAAACGTGTACCAGGCCTTCAACGCCTTCTTCCAGCTCAGCGAAGCAGCCGTAGTCGGTCAGGTTGGTTACACGAGCGGTAACGCGAGTGCTTTCTGGGTAACGGGCTTTGATAGCAACCCATGGATCTTCGCCCAGTTGCTTGAGGCCCAGGGAAACACGATTGCGTTCGCGATCGTACTTCAGAACCTTGACATCGATCTCGTCGCCAACGTTGACGATTTCGGAAGGATGCTTGATACGCTTCCAAGCCATGTCGGTAATGTGCAGCAGGCCATCGACGCCACCCAGATCGACGAATGCGCCGTAATCGGTGAGGTTCTTGACGATACCTTTGACTTGTTGGCCTTCCTGCAGGGATTCCAGCAGAGCTTCACGCTCGGCGGAGTTCTCGGCTTCGAGGACGCTGCGACGGGAAACGACAACGTTGTTGCGTTTCTGGTCGAGTTTGATGACCTTGAATTCCAGCTCTTTGCCTTCCAGGTGCGTGGTGTCGCGCACTGGACGGACGTCAACCAGAGAACCTGGCAGGAACGCACGGATGCCGTTAACGTCGACAGTGAAGCCGCCTTTAACCTTACCGTTGATAACGCCCTTGACCACTTCTTCGGCTGCGAAGGCTGCTTCCAGAACAATCCAGCATTCAGCGCGCTTGGCTTTTTCACGGGACAGCTTGGTTTCACCGAAGCCGTCTTCAACCGAGTCCAGAGCAACGTGAACTTCGTCACCGACGTTGATGTTCAGCTCGCCAGCATCGTTGTAGAACTGCTCAAGCGGGATGAGTGCTTCAGACTTCAGGCCAGCGTGAACGGTTACCCAGCGAGCCTGGTAATCGATATCAACGATAACACCGGTGATGATGGAGCCTGCCTGAAGGTTCAGGGTTTTTAGGCTTTCTTCAAAGAGTTCCGCAAAGCTTTCGCTCATTTTAATTCCTGTTGATAAGGGCGAAGAATACGCCCATCTCCACACCCCAGACGGTGTGGGTTAGTTTCATATGAAAGAAACACCGCAGGACTATGACTGGTCCCCTGCAGCTTTCTTGGTCACCCGGCGATATCGCGAATGGCGATCTCGCTCATGATGCGTTCCAGCACCTGATCGATGGACAACTCCGTGGAATCCAGCTGTATCGCGTCGGCCGCCGGTTTGAGCGGGGCTACTGCGCGCTGGGTGTCACGCTCATCGCGCGCACGTATCTCATCTAGCAGACTCGACAGACTAACACCATCGACTTTGCCCTTCAACTGCAAGTATCGACGGCGCGCACGCTCCTCGGCACTGGCAGTGAGGAATATCTTCAGCGGCGCGTCCGGAAAAACCACCGTACCCATGTCGCGACCATCGGCCACCAGACCCGGCGACTCCTGAAAGGCCCGCTGGCGCTGCAGCAGCGCTTCACGAACGGCGGGCAGCGCAGCGACCTGCGAGGCACCCGAGCCGATACTTTCGGTACGGATGACATCGCTGACTTCGTCGCCTTCCAGAATAATGCGCTGCAGCTGACCATCGGTCGCCGCGATGAATTGCACATCCAGATGAGCGGCAAGTTTTTTGAGCAATTCTTCGTTCGTCAGATCGACGCCGTGGTTATGCGCCGCGAATGCCAGCAATCGATAAAGTGCACCGGAATCCAGCAGGTTCCAGCCCAGGCGCTTGGCCAGCATCCCGGCAACAGTCCCCTTGCCAGAGCCGCTAGGCCCATCAATGGTTATAACCGGTGCGATGCTGATCACGACTGAGCCTCTTGTGCAACTCGGATACCGACCTGCGCGCACAGCGCGAGGAAGTTCGGGAACGAGGTCGCGACGTTGGCGCAGTCATGGATGCGGATCGGTGCAGTGGCGCGCAACGAAGCCACGCTGAACGCCATGGCAATCCGGTGATCGCCGTGACCGTGCACTTCTCCGCCGCCGATCTGGCCGCCGTCGATGATGATGCCGTCCGGGGTCGGCTCGCATTTGACGCCCAGTGCCAGCAAACCATCCGCCATGACCTGGATCCGGTCCGACTCCTTCACGCGCAGCTCTTCGGCGCCGCGCAGCACGGTGCGCCCTTCGGCACAGGCAGCGGCCACGAACAGCACAGGAAACTCGTCGATGGCCAGTGGAACCAGCGCCTCGGGGATCTCGATACCTTTGAGTTTAGCTGCCCGTACGCGCAGATCCGCTACCGGCTCGCCGCCCACTTCACGCTGGTTTTCCAGGGTGATGTCCGCCCCCATCAGGCGCAGGATGTCGATCACGCCGGTACGGGTCGGGTTGATGCCGACGTGCTCGAGCACCAGTTCCGAACCTTCGGCAATCGACGCGGCTACAAGGAAGAACGCCGACGACGAGATGTCGCCCGGCACTTCAATGTGGGTCGCGGTCAGCTTGTGGCCGGACTCGACCGAGGCGGTGGCGCCATTGACGGTGACCGGGTAGCCGAAGCCGCGCAGCATGCGCTCGGTGTGATCGCGAGTCGGCGCCGGCTCGGTGACGGTGGTCTTGCCTTCGGCATACAGACCCGCCAGCAACAGGCAGGATTTAACCTGGGCGCTGGCCATCGGCATGGTGTAAGTCAGGCCCTTGAGCTTGTTGCCGCCACGGATGGTCATCGGTGGACGACCTTCAGCAGCGGTCTCGATCACGGCGCCCATTTCGCGCAGTGGATTGGCCACGCGATTCATCGGACGCTTGGACAGCGAGGCATCACCAGTCAGCGTGCTATCGAAGCTCTGCGCAGCCAAAAGGCCAGACAGCAGACGCATCGAAGTACCGGAGTTGCCCAGATAGATCGGGCCCGGCGCAGGCTTCAGGCCATGCAGGCCGACGCCGTGGATGGTCACACGACCGTGGTGTGGACCTTCGATGACGACACCCATGTCGCGGAAGGCTTGCAAGGTCGCCAGAGCGTCTTCGCCCTCGAGGAAACCTTCCACTTCGGTGACGCCTTCGGCCAGGGAACCGAGCATGATCGAACGGTGGGAAATCGATTTGTCGCCCGGTACACGAATCCGCCCAGTCAGGCGGCCACCAGGTTGTGCCAGGAAAATCAGATCGTTGGAATTCATAGCGTCCACATAGGCCCGGCGGGCCAGGATTTTACTGAAATGCTCGCGGGCAACCCGGGCGCGCGTGAACACGCCCAACAATTGGTGCCCATCCCCTGCATCGACCGCGTCGCGCAAGGCGTCGAGGTCGCTGCGAAATGTATCGAGTGTGCGCAGGACAGCTTCGCGGTTGGCGAGGAAGATGTCGTGCCACATGACCGGGTCGCTTCCGGCGATTCTTGTGAAATCGCGGAAACCGCCCGCAGCGTAACGGAAGATCTCAAGATTTTCATTGCGTTTGGCCAACGAATCGACCAAACCGAACGCCAGCAAGTGCGGCAGATGGCTGGTCGCCGCCAGCACTTCGTCATGACGCTCGACCTGCATGTGCTCGACGTCGGCGCCCAATTCGCGCCACAACCGGTCAACCACTGCCAGCGCAGCCGGATCGGTCTGATCCAGCGGCGTCAGAATCACTTTATGGCGACGGAACAGCTCGGCATTGGAGGCTTCCACCCCGCTCTGCTCGGAACCGGCAATCGGATGCCCCGGCACGAAGCGCGTCGGCATGCCGCCAAACGCCTCGGTCGCCGCGCGCACCACATTGCCCTTGGCGCTGCCGACGTCAGTCAGAATCGCTTGCCCCAGGTCCATGCCCGCCAACAGCGCGAGCAGTTTCTCCATGGCCAGGATCGGCACCGCCAGTTGAATCACATCAGCGCCCTGGCAAGCCGCCGCCAGGTCTTCTTCGCAGCGATCCACCACGCCTAACTCGACCGCCAGCTTGCGCGACTGCGGGTCGAGATCGACCCCGACCACTTCGCGGCACAGGCCACTTTCACGCAGGCCTTTGGCAAACGAACCGCCGATCAAGCCCAGGCCGACCACCACCAGGCGACCGATCATAGGTTGAGCAGATTGCAGTGCAGTGACATCAACCACGGGCCAAAACCTTGGTCAGCGCTTCGAGGAAGCGGCTGTTTTCCGCTGGCAAACCGATGGTGATACGCAGATGGTTCGGCATGCCGTAGTTGGCCACCGGACGCACGATCACACCTTCACGCAGCAAGCCCTCGAACACTGGCGCCGCAACACGGCCCAGATCGACACAGATGAAGTTGCCTTTGGATGGAATCCAGCTCAGCCCCAACTCACGGAAACCCGCTTGCAACTGCTGCATGCCGGACTCGTTCAGGCGACGGCTTTCGGCCAGGTACTCGACGTCTTGCAACGCGGCACAAGCGGCGGCCAGTGCGAGGCTGTTGACGTTGAACGGCTGACGCACGCGGTTCAGCACATCGGCGACGATGGCCGAGGACAAGCCGTAACCGACCCGCAGCGACGCCAGACCATAAGCCTTGGAGAAGGTGCGCGAGACCAGCAGGTTCGGGTAGGCCGCCAGATAGTCCAGGCCATCCGGCAAGTCGCTGCCTTCGGCGTATTCGATGTAGGCCTCGTCCAGCACCACTAGCACGTGGGCCGGCACGTCCTGCAGGAAATCATCCAGCGCCTGGGCGTCGAACCAGGTCCCGGTCGGGTTGTTCGGGTTGGCAATGAACACCACACGGGTATCGGCATCGATCGCGGCGAGCATGGCCGGCAGATCATGGCCCCAATCTTTGGCCGGGATCACTTTTGCCTGGGCACCAACGGCCTGAGTGACAATCGGATAGACCGCAAACGCATGGGCGCTGAACACTGCGTTCAGGCCTGGCGCCAGATAGGCACGCGCCACCAACTCCAGAATGTCGTTGGAGCCGTTGCCCAGCGTTACCTGGTTGAGCTCGACGCGGCACTGATCGGCCAGCAGGGTCTTGAGCGCAAAACCGTTGCCGTCCGGATAGCGGGTCAGCTCGGTCAGCGCTTCGCGAATCGCCGCCAGCGCCTTGGGACTGGCGCCCAACGGGTTTTCGTTGCTCGCCAGTTTGACGATATTGGCCGGATCGAGGTTCAGCTCACGGGCCAGTTCGTCCACGGGCTTGCCCGGAACGTAAGGCGAAAGTTGTTGCACGCCCGGCTGTGCCAGAGCGAGGAAGTTGCCACTCATTTGCTACCGCCCTTAGAGAACTGCTTTCGGGTAGGAACCCAGCACTTTGAGTGCTACTGCTTCCTGACTGATCTTTTCCAGTACACCTTTGACCAGTGGGTCGCGATGGTGGCCGACGAAGTCGATGAAGAACACGTAGGTCCATTTACCGCTGCGCGACGGACGGGTCTCGATGCGTGTCAGGTCGATGCCGTTGTCATGGAACGGCACCAGCAACTCATGGAGCGCGCCGGGTTTGTTGCTCATGGACACGATGATCGAGGTCTTGTCGTCGCCGGTCGGCGGTACTTCCTGGCTGCCGATCATCAGGAATCGCGTGGAGTTGTCCGGACGATCCTCGATTTTTTCGGCCAGACGAGTCAACCCGTACAGACCGGCGGCCATGTCGCCGGCAATCGCCGCCGAGTTCCACTCACCCTTGACCCGCTTGGCCGCTTCGGCGTTGCTCGAAACCGCCACGCGCTCGACATTCGGGTAATGGGCGTCCAGCCACTTGCGGCACTGGGCCAGGGACTGGGCGTGGGAATAGATGCGGCTGATGCTGTCGGTCTTGGTGTTTTCACCCACCAACAGGTGATGGTGAATCCGCAGTTCGACTTCGCCGCAGATCACCATGTCGTGTTCAAGGAAGCTGTCGAGGGTGTGGTTGACCGCGCCCTCGGTGGAGTTCTCCACCGGAACCACGCCAAAGTTCACCGCACCGGCCGCGACTTCACGGAACACTTCGTCGATCGCCGCCATCGGCTTGCTGATCACTGCGTGGCCGAAGTGCTTCATGGCCGCCGCTTGGGTGAAGGTGCCTTCAGGGCCGAGGTAAGCCACTTTCAGCGGCTGCTCGAGGGCCAGGCACGAGGACATGATTTCGCGGAACAGCCGCGCCATCTCTTCGTTGCCCAGCGGCCCCTGGTTACGCTCCATTACACGCTTGAGCACCTGGGCTTCACGCTCAGGACGATAGAACACCGGCACTTCGCCTTCGGCCAGCGAGGCCATCTTTACTCGCGCAACTTCCTGGGCGCAACGTGCGCGCTCACTGATCAGCTCCAGGACTTTTTCGTCCAGAGCATCAATGCGCAGGCGCAGTGCCTTGAGTTCTTGCTCAGACATTAGCCGTGTTCCTTCTCGAACTCTGCCATGTACGAAACCAGTGCGTTGACCGCAACGATATCGACGGCGTTATAGATGGAGGCACGCATGCCACCCACGGAACGGTGGCCCTTGAGGTTCAGCAGACCGCGTTCGTCGGCACCGGCCAGGAATGGCTTGTCGAGACGATCATCGGCCAGACGGAACGGCACGTTCATCCACGAGCGGTCCGATTTGTTGATCGGGTTGCTGTACATGCCGCTGGCGTCGATGAAGTCGTACAGCGTGCGCTGCTTCACTTCGTTGAGTTTGCCGATGGCTTCGACACCACCCTGCTCTTTCAGCCACTCGAACACCAGACCGGACAAGTACCAGGCCAGGGTTGGCGGGGTGTTGTACATCGAGCCGTTATCGGCCGCGACCTTGTAGTTGAGCATGGTCGGGCAAATGGAACGGGCGTGACCCAGCAGGTCTTCGCGAACGATGTTCACGACAACGCCGCTCGGGCCGATGTTTTTCTGGGCGCCGGCGTAGATCATGCCGAAGTGCGAAACATCCACCGGACGCGAGAGAATGTCCGAGGACATGTCGGCGACCAGCGGCACATCGCCGGTTTCCGGAATCCATTGGAATTCCAGGCCGCCAATGGTTTCGTTCGGTGCGTAGTGAACGTAGGCCGCGTCTTTCGACAGCTTCCATTCGTTCTGGCCGGGGATGGCGAAATAGTCGTAAGGCTTGGCGGTGGCGGCAACGTTGACGTGGCCGTAGCGCGAGGCTTCTTCGATAGCTTTCTGCGACCAGATACCGGTGTCGATATAGTCGGCGGTGCCGCTTTCCGGCAACAGGTTCAGAGGAATCTGAGCAAATTGCTGGCTCGCGCCACCTTGCAGAAACAGCACTTTATAGTTCGAGGGGATATTCAGCAGATCACGCAGATCCTGCTCGGCCTTGGTGGCAATGGACACGAACTCATCGCTGCGATGGCTCATTTCCATGACTGACAAGCCCTTGCCGTGCCAATCAAGGAGTTCACCCTGGGCGCGTTTCAGGACAGCTTCGGGAAGCGCCGCAGGACCGGCACAGAAGTTATAGGCTCTCTTGCTCACATCCAATCTCGCTCTGATTTGGTGGATCGTACAAACATATCAGTCGACACAGATCCAATGTGGGAGCGGGCTTGCTCGCGAAAGCGGTGTAACAGGCGACATCTATGCTGAATGTCAGTCCGTCTTCGCGAGCAAGCCCGCTCCCACAAGGGATCTCCATGGGTGTCGATATTTTCATACGGACAAACAACAAGGGGGCGAATCTTCATCCGCCCCCTGCTTGCCCGCTTACTCTTGCGGCTCTTCGTCAGCGGCGGCGTCGAGTTGCTGGTCTTCGACAACGTCGTCGATCACGACCTCACCGTCGAACACTGCACCCTCTTCACCTTCAAGCCCTTCGCCTTCCAGCTCTTCGCCTTCGACTTCCGACGGCTCTTGAACCCGCTCCAGGCCCACCAGCGTTTCATCGCTGGCCAGCTTGATCAAGGTTACGCCCTGGGTGTTACGGCCCAGGCTGGAGACTTCGTCGACACGGGTACGAACCAACGTACCCTGGTCGGAAATCAGCATGATCTCCTCGCCATCGAGCACCTGGACTGCGCCGACCAGACGGCCGTTACGCTCGTTGCTGACCATGGCGATAACGCCCTGACCGCCACGCTTGTACTCTGGGAACTCGGTGATCGCAGTGCGCTTGCCGAAACCACGTGCCGAAGCGGTGAGGATCTGGCTGCCTTCTTCCGGGATCAGCATGGAAATCAGCTTCTGGCCTTCCGGCAGACGCATGCCACGGACACCGCGAGCGGTACGGCCCATGGCACGAACGTCGGTTTCCTTGAAGCGAGTCACCTTGCCGCCGTCGGAGAACAGCATGACTTCACGCTCGCCATCGGTAATGGCGGCAGAGATCAGTACGTCACCTTCGTCCAGCTCCAGCGCGATCAGACCGACGCTGCGTTGACGGCTGAAGGATTCCAGCGGGGTCTTCTTCACGGTGCCTTTGGCAGTGGCCATGAAGATGAAGTGACCTTCGGTGTATTCCTCGACCGGCAGCATGGTGGTGATGTATTCATCACTGTCCAGCGGCAGCAGGTTGACCAGCGGACGACCACGGGCAGCGCGGGACGCTTCCGGGATTTCGTAGGTTTTCAGCCAGTACACTTTGCCTTTGCTGGAGAACAGCAGCAGCGTGGTGTGGCTGTTGGCGACCAGCAGGTGAGCGATGTAGTCCTCATCCTTGACGCCGGTGGCCGATTTGCCTTTACCGCCACGACGCTGAGCCTGGTACGCAGCCAATGGCTGGGTCTTGGCGTAGCCACCGTGGGAAATGGTCACGACGCGCTCTTCTTCCGGGATCATGTCGCCCAGGGTCAGGTCGAGACGGGCATCGAGAATCTCGGTGCGACGCACATCGCCGTATTCGGCGCGGATCACTTCCAGCTCTTCGCGGATCACTTCCATCAGGCGCGTGGCGCTGCTGAGGATACGGATCAGCTCGCCGATCTGGTTGAGGATCTCTTGATACTCGGCCAGCAGCTTTTCGTGCTCCAGACCGGTCAGACGGTGCAGACGCAGTTCCAGAATGGCTTGCGCCTGTTCCGGCGACAGGAAGTACTTGCCGTCGCGCAGACCGTATTGCGGGTCCAGAGTCTCTGGACGGCACGAATCGGCACCGGCACGTTCGACCATCGCGACAACGGCGGAAGATTCCCAGGCCGTGCTGATCAGCGCTTCCTTGGCTTCCGACGGCGTTGGCGAGGCCTTGATCAGGGCGATGACCGGGTCGATGTTCGACAGGGCAACCGCTTGACCTTCCAGAATGTGGCCACGTTCGCGCGCTTTACGCAGCTCGAACACGGTACGACGGGTCACCACTTCGCGACGGTGACGAACGAACGCTTCCAGCAGGTCCTTGAGGTTCAGGATCCGCGGACGACCGTCGATCAGCGCGACGATGTTGATACCGAACACCGCTTGCAGCTGGGTCTGAGCGTAGAGGTTGTTGAGGATCACCTCAGGCACTTCACCGCGACGCAGTTCGATCACGACGCGCATACCGTCCTTGTCGGACTCGTCGCGCAGTTCGGTGATGCCTTCGAGCTTCTTCTCTTTGACCAGCTCGGCGATCTTCTCGATCAAACGCGCCTTGTTCAGCTGGTAAGGGAGCTCGGTGATGACGATCTGCTGACGACCACCGACCTTGTCGATGTCTTCGATCATCGAGCGGGCACGCATGTAAATGCGCCCGCGACCGGTGCGGTAGGCTTCGATGATGCCGGCGCGACCGTTGATGATCGCGGCGGTCGGGAAGTCCGGACCGGGGATGTATTGCATCAGCTCATCGACGGTCAGTTCCGGGTTGTCGATGAGTGCCAGGCAACCGTCGATGACTTCACCGAGGTTGTGCGGCGGGATGTTGGTCGCCATGCCCACGGCGATACCGCTGGAGCCGTTGACCAGCAGGTTGGGAATACGGGTCGGCATGACCGCCGGGATCATTTCGGTGCCGTCGTAGTTCGGCACCCAGTCCACGGTTTCTTTGTGCAGGTCAGCCAGCAGCTCGTGCGCCAGCTTGGTCATGCGCACTTCGGTGTATCGCATGGCCGCGGCGTTGTCGCCGTCCACCGAACCGAAGTTGCCCTGACCGTCTACCAGCAGGTAACGCAGCGAGAATGGCTGCGCCATCCGAACGATGGTGTCGTACACCGCGGTATCACCGTGAGGGTGATACTTACCGATCACGTCACCGACAACACGGGCAGATTTCTTGTACGGCTTGTTGAAGTCGTTGCCCAGCTCGCTCATCGCGAACAGCACACGCCGGTGCACGGGCTTCAAGCCATCGCGCGCATCCGGCAGTGCCCGCCCGACAATCACGCTCATCGCGTAGTCGAGGTAGGACTGCTTCAGCTCGTCTTCGATATTGACCGGGAGGATTTCTTTGGCCAGTTCGCCCATGAGAAGCCTGATTCCTTTTTCTGGTGAAACTTCGTCACATCCATATGGGACGAACGAAGCTCGCCGATGCAGACTGAGTGCCGTGCACCGACTTACGACAAATCAACGAGTTATGCCATGGATCTGCGCAGTAAAGGCAGCCACATCAGGCTACCCTGGAAACCGCCGGATGTTATCACAAGAGCCGCCACGCACCTATCCCCCAGATGCGCATGGAGCATAGTTAGTTGACCGGTGACAGGCTTGAAAGGGACGAGAGGGGCTTAGAGCCGTGTTGAATGGAGAATCAGCGGCCTGATCAGCGATATTTGTTGACTGTCAGGGCCTCTTCGCGAGCAAGCCCGCTCCCACATTGGACCGAGTCGGTCGCAGAATTTGTACCGACACTGATCCAATGTGGAAGCGGGCTTGCTCGCGAAGGCAATTTATCAGACGCCAAAGAGCCTTAATGCAATCGCTTGCGGCACATCAACTGCGCCATTTTCGCGGTATCCGGCCGTTCGACGATGCCTTTTTCGGTGACGATCACATCGATCAGGTCAGCCGGGGTCACATCGAACACCGGGTTGAATGCATCGACATCCGCCCCGAGCCGCTTGCCACCGACTTCCAGCAACTCGCGACCATCGCGCTCTTCGATGGGAATCTCATCGCCACTGGCCAGGTTCATGTCGATGGTCGAACTCGGCGCCACCACCATGAAACGCACGCCGTGGTGCATGGCGTTGACCGCCAATTGGTAGGTGCCGATCTTGTTCGCCACATCACCATTGGCGGTGATGCGGTCAGCACCGACGATCACCCAGGTCACACCCTTGGTTTTCATGATGTGCGCGGCGGCGGAATCGACATTGAGGGTCACTGGAATGCCTTCATTGGCCAATTCCCATGCGGTCAATCGCGAACCCTGCAGCCATGGGCGGGTTTCGTCGGCGTAGACGCGCTCGACCATGCCTTCGATGAACGCCCCGCGAATCACCCCCAGTGCCGTGCCGAAGCCGCCGGTGGCCAGTGCGCCGGTGTTGCAGTGCGTGAGGATCGCCTGGGCGTTGCCCTGATGCTTGCGGATCAAGTCCACGCCCAACTGAGCCATGGTCAGGTTGGCTTCGCGATCACTTTCATGAATGGCGATGGCTTCGGCCTCCAGCGCCGCCAGAGGGTCTGCGTCGTCCTTGAGGCGGTCCAGGCGGTCGCGCATACGACTCAAGGCCCAGAACAGATTAACCGCTGTTGGACGGGAATCGGCCAGTAACGCGTAATCCTCTTCCCACGCGGCCTGCCAGTCACCGCCCTCGGCAATTCGGGCGCGAGCTGATAGCACCATGGCATACGCCGCACTGATGCCAATGGCCGGCGCGCCGCGCACCACCATTGAGCGAATGGCCTCAGCCACGCCCGCGGCGCTGGTGCAGGCGATCCAGGTTTGCTCGAATGGCAAAATACGCTGATCCAGCAGATACAGGGCGCCATCACGCCAATCGATGGCTTTCACCTTCTCCGCAGCCAACAGTCGATCGCGCATCCACTTACCCCGCACTCATGAACAAAAGCCGTCGATTATAGCGATCCCCCCGTGAAGACGCTCGGGTATACTTCGCCATCCTTTACAAAAGCACTGGAACCGACTTTCGATGCCGACCCCCACCGCTGCGCTCGACCTGTTATTGCTGCCGACCTGGCTGGTACCTGTCGAACCGGCTGGCGTGGTCCTTAAAGAGCATGCCCTGGGCATCCGCGGCGGTCGTATCGTATTTATCGGCCCGCGCGCAGCAGCCTTGAAGTTTAACGCAACCGAAGTCCGCGAATTGCCGGACATGTTGCTCAGCCCCGGCCTGATCAATGCTCACGGGCATGCGGCAATGACGCTGTTCCGCGGCCTGGCCGACGATCTGCCCTTGATGAGCTGGCTGGAAAACCACATCTGGCCGGCCGAAGCCAAGTGGGTCGACGAGGCTTTTGTACGCGATGGCACTGACTTGGCCATCGCCGAGCAGATCAAAGGCGGCATCACCTGTTTCTCCGACATGTATTTCTTCCCGAAGGTCGCCAGCGAACGCGTACATAACAGCGGCATTCGCGCCCAGATCGCCATTCCGATCCTCGATTTCCCGATTCCAGGCGCCTCCACGGCGGATGAAGCCATTCGTCAGGGCGTCGAATTATTCGGTGATCTCAAGCATCACGAGCGGATCAAAGTCACCTTTGGACCCCATGCACCCTACACCGTGGGCGACGAAACCCTGGAAAAAATCCGGGTGATCGCCGAAGAACTGGACGCCTCGATTCACATGCACGTCCATGAAACCGCTTTCGAAGTGCAGCAGTCGGTCGAGCAGTGCGGCGAACGCCCGTTGGCCCGCCTCGGTCGCCTGGGCCTGCTCGGGCCGCGCCTGCAGGCCGTTCACATGACCCAGATCAGCGATGAAGACCTGATGCTGCTGGTAGAAAGTAACACCCATGTGATTCATTGCCCGGAGTCGAACCTGAAACTGGCCAGCGGTTTCTGCCCGGTCGAGCGTTTGTGGCGGGCCGGGGTCAACGTGGCGGTCGGCACCGATGGCTCGGCCAGCAATAATGACCTCGACCTGCTCGGCGAAACCCGCACCGCTGCGTTGCTGGCCAAGGCCGTCGCCGGCTCGGCCACGGCGCTGGACGCCCATCGCGCCCTGCGCATGGCCACGCTCAATGGCGCGCGCGCACTGGGCATCGAAGCCGAGACGGGTTCGCTGGAAGTCGGCAAGGCGGCGGACATCGTCGCGTTCGACCTGTCGGGCCTGGCGCAGCAACCGGTCTACGACCCGGTTTCGCAACTGATCTATGCCACTGGCCGCGACTGCGTGAAACACCTTTGGGTCGCCGGCAAGCAACTGCTCGACGACCGCCGCCTGACCCGCCTGGATGAGGCGCAGCTGTGCGCCACCGCCAAGGCCTGGGGCCAGCGCATCAGCGGCCATACCGAATCGTAAGCACCGAATTGTAAGCACCCTGGACCAAAACCGGGGCAACAGGATTTTTCAAGTTTTAGAGGACTGACACCATGAGCAACGTCGACTACGCCGAAATCGCTAAATTCGAAGCCCTGGCCCATCGCTGGTGGGACCGCGAAAGCGAGTTCAAACCGCTGCACGACATCAATCCGCTACGAGTCAACTGGATCGACGAGCGCGTCCATCTGGCCGGCAAGAAAGTCCTCGACGTCGGTTGCGGCGGCGGCATCCTCAGCGAAGCCATGGCCCAGCGCGGCGCGACCGTGATGGGCATCGACATGGGCGAAGCGCCGCTGGCCGTCGCTCAACTGCATCAGCTCGAATCCGGCGTGAGCGTCGAGTACCGGCAGATCACCGCCGAAGCCCTGGCTGAAGAAATGCCCGAGCAATTCGACGTGGTCACCTGCCTGGAAATGCTCGAACACGTGCCGGATCCGTCGTCGGTGATCCGCGCCTGTTTCAAGATGGTCAAACCGGGCGGCCAGGTGTTCTTCTCCACCATCAACCGCAACCCGAAGGCCTATCTGTTCGCCATCGTCGGCGCCGAATACATCATGAAGTTGCTGCCGCGCGGCACCCACGACTTCAAGAAATTCATCCGCCCCTCCGAGCTTGGCGCCTGGAGCCGCATGGCCGGCCTGACCGTCAAGGACATCATCGGCCTGACCTACAATCCACTGACCAAGCATTACAAACTGGCGACCGATGTGGACGTCAATTACATGATCCAGACCCTGCGCGAGGAGTAAGCCGATGCGTATCAGAGCAGTTCTTTTCGACATGGACGGCACCCTGCTCGACACCGCGCCGGATTTCATCGCCATCTGCCAGGCGATGCGCGCTGATCGTGGTTTGCCGCCAATCAACACTCAACACATCCGCGATGAAATATCCGGCGGCGCCAAAGCGATGGTCGCCGCAAACTTTTCCATGGACCCGGAATCGCCGGGGTTCGAGGAACTGCGTCAGGAATTCCTCGACCGCTACCTCAAGGGTTGCGCGGTCCACAGCCATCTGTTCGACGGCATGGCCCAGGTGCTGGAGAAAATCGAAAAGGCCAACCTGATCTGGGGCGTGGTCACTAACAAACCGGTGCGTTTCGCCGAGCCGATCATGCAGCAGCTGGGCCTGGCCGAACGTTCGAAGGTGCTGATTTGCCCCGATCATGTGAAGAACAGCAAACCGGATCCGGAACCTTTGATCCTGGCGTGCAAGATGCTCGACCTGGACCCGGCCAGTGTGCTGTTTGTCGGCGATGACCTGCGGGACATCGAGTCCGGCCGCGATGCCGGCACCAAAACCTGTGCGGTGACCTACGGTTATATTCACCCGGACGATAACCCCAAGCACTGGGGCGCGGACGTAGTGATCGATCATCCGCTGGCGTTGCTCGAGGTGTTGGATAACGCTTTGTGCAGTTGCTGAGTTGCTTTTGTAGGAGCCAGGCTTGCCGGCGATGGCGGTTTTGAGTACGCCTTCGCCGGCAAGCCTGGCTCCTACAGGGTCCGCTTTTTTGTGTTGAGGTTTTTTATGTTTGATTATTCCGCCCGCCCTGACTTGCTCAAGGACCGGGTCATCCTGGTCACCGGCGCTGGCCGTGGCATCGGTGCTGCCGCTGCAAAAACCTACGCCGCCCACGGCGCCACCGTGCTGTTGCTGGGCAAGACCGAGGCCAACCTGACTCAGATCTATGACGAAATCGAAGCCGCCGGGCATCCACAACCGGCCGTGATTCCGTTCAATCTGGAAACCGCACTGCCTCATCAATACGATGAACTGGCAGCCATGATCGAGACCGAGTTCGGCCACCTCGACGGCTTGCTGCACAACGCATCCATCATCGGTCCACGCACCCCGATCGAGCAGTTGTCCGGCGAGAATTTCATGCGCGTCATGCACGTCAACGTCAACGCCATGTTCATGCTCACCAGCACCCTGCTGCCACTGCTCAAGCTGTCTCAGGACGCCTCGGTGGTGTTCACCTCCAGCAGCGTCGGTCGCAAGGGCCGTGCGTACTGGGGCGCTTACGGCGTTTCCAAGTTCGCCACCGAAGGCCTGATGCAAACCCTGGCCGACGAAGTAGACACCGTGGCACCGGTGCGCTCCAACAG
Source organism: Pseudomonas sp. PDM24 (assembly GCF_019218905.1). Classification (NCBI taxonomy): domain Bacteria; kingdom Pseudomonadati; phylum Pseudomonadota; class Gammaproteobacteria; order Pseudomonadales; family Pseudomonadaceae; genus Pseudomonas; species Pseudomonas sp. PDM24. The sequence goes on from NZ_JAHUWR010000005.1 coordinate 187,145, forward strand.
CATCAACCCCGGCGCCACCCGCACCAGCATGCGCGCCCAAGCCTACCCCGGTGAAAACCCGCTGAATAATCCAACCCCTGAGGAGATCATGCCGGTCTACCTTTACCTCATGGGTCCGGACAGCACCGGCATCAATGGCCAGGCATTCAACGCTCAGTAGTGCCCGTGCGTCGCTTTTCTGCCGCGACGGCTTCCCGCCGCGGCATTCAAACCCGGTGCTAACTACCCCTGCTACAAGTCAAATAAATGTCATCACGCTGCGCAACTCCCTCCGCATGACCTTCCAGCATTTTGATTTTTAAAGCTTTTTATTCGACTGAACCGAATGGCACGACTTTCGCTCTAATTTTGTTCAGACACGCCGTGTGAAAGCAGACGAGGCGGAGCTTGAGCCGAGAGGTTACTAATCTTCGGCAAAGCGGACTAAACTCGTGCCAAATGTCCTACGGGACTGATGGACCAGTATGACGCGCAGCCCAAAGCCGCTCTCACCCAGCCTGTAAGACAGCCTTACTGCTTAGGGGCTCACGCCATATGAAATCACCTTCCCAGACCAACGCAATTGACTTCGACAGTGCCAAATTGCATCGCCTGGGCTTTGGTCAGCAGCCTCCCCTCCTGGAGCGGCCCGACAGTCTTGCGCAGTTGCGTCAAACGCTGGGCCTGCAACTGCAAACCAGTCTTGAGCCGCAACGCATTCTCGGACTTTTCTTCCGTGAAATTCAGCGCCTGGTGCCGCTGGATGCCTTGAGTTACGAACATCAGCCCAGCGACTTGCGCCTGCAATTCGGCGCGCGAGGTCATCATTCAATCAGCTACAGCCTCAGCCATGAAGGCGAGCAATTGGGTGAGCTGGTGTTCCGTCGCAATCAGCGTTTCAGCGAACAGGAACAGGGCAACCTGGAGTCACTGTTGTCGACCCTGCTCTTCCCCATGCGAAACGCCCTGCTTTACCGAGCGGCGACTCAAAGTGCATTGCGTGATCCGCTGACCGATACCGGCAACCGCATCGCCATGGATCAGACGCTGGAACGGGAAATCGAGATGTCGCGGCGACACTCGCAGCCCCTGTCGCTGTTGATGCTGGACATCGATCATTTCAAACAGATCAACGACACCTACGGGCACAGCGCCGGCGATGAAGTGCTAAAGGCCGTCGCAGCCTCGATCAAAAACCAGTTGCGCAACGTCGACATGGTGTTCCGCTTTGGTGGCGAAGAATTCCTGATTCTGCTTTCCAACACCAGTCGGGAAGCAGCAGCCATGGTTGGTGAACGACTGCGGTTTGCGGCGCAGGCTCAGGACTATGTGGCCGAGGGCAAGATGATCGAACTGACGGTCAGCATCGGTTGCTCGACGCTGCTTCCCGGCGAGTCTGCCGAAAGTTTGTTGCGACGGGCCGACAGTGCGTTGTATGTGGCCAAGCGTGAGGGGCGTAACCGGTTGGCAATGGCAGGCTGATATTTCAGCACCGCTGTATAACCCATGTGGGAGCGGGCTTGCTCGCGAAAGCGGTCTTACATTCAGCATCTCTGTTGAATGTTAGGCCCTCTTCGCGAGCAAGCCCGCTCCCACATTTGGTTTGTGTTGCTTTCAGAGGATCAGCTTTCGGCCAGCTCCATCCGCTCACGGGCTACCGGGGTTTTCACTGCCAATTCCAACTGCATGCAACGCTCCAGGAACAGATACATGTAGTCGTAACTTTTGCAGACCGCCTGGCGCAATTCCACTTGCAGCGCTTTGCTCGGGTTCATGCCCGCCAAGGTGCAGATGATTTCCAACGCTTCCCATGGATGGGCATCGTCGTACTGGGCATGCATCTTCAACCACTTCATGGCCCGCTTGCGATCTTCCTCGGGGAACGAGGCCGCATAGACGCCATTGGAGCAAACCAGGGCCGACCACTCCCCCGTCGCCCCTTCGATGGCGTAATTGGTGGCGGCGATGGCCACGATCAGCGAGTCCGACGAACTGGTGTGCCAGCACCAATGGCTCAAGGCGTGAAGCTCTGGTGCCACGTGTTGCGCTTGCAGATCTTCCAGGCTGATACCGTGGGCACGGCTCCAGTGCACCCAGTAGTCGGCATGGTTCAATTCGACGCGAATGTTGCGCATCAACCAGCGACGCGCCATGTCTTCGCCAGGGTGACGCGCAAAACGGGTCTTGGTCAGGTTCTGTGCCATGTACAAAGCGAACTGTTCGACCACCGGCCAGCCACCAATAAGGTACTGACGCATGGTTTTTGCACTGAGTTTGTTATCTCGCATGCGTTGATACAGTTCGTGTTCGACAACCCGGCGCTTGCTCTCGCTGCAATCCTGGATCAGTTGCTGAGCCCAGGCGGGATAACTTGCAGCTTCCATGAGTGGTCCGGTTCTGTTGAATGTCTCGATCACTGTCGCGCTCCTTTTGATTGTGATTTTAAGATCAACAAGAGATTTCAACGGAACGTGCCCGGCGCCTTGAACAACAAGGATCGGGGCCTGGCAGGACGACTTTGCAAACTATCCCAGGTAAACAGATGCGGGCGTTCAATCACATACCCTTGAGCGTAATCCACTCCGATCTCCAGCAATGCCTGCTCGATCTGAGGTGTTTCAACGAACTCTGCAATCGTGCGCTTACCCATGACATGACCGATGTGATTGATCACTTCGACCATGGCGCGGTTAATCGGGTCGTCCAGCATATCCTTTACGAAACTCCCGTCGATCTTCAGGAAGTCTACAGGTAAATGTTTCAAGTAAGCGAATGAGGACATACCGGCACAAAAGTCATCTAGCGAAAAATGACAACCTAAACCTTTGAGTTCATTGATAAATTTAGTTGCGCTAGCCAGATTTGCAATCGCGCTGGTTTCTGTAATTTCAAAACAAATCATTTCAGGTGGAATTGAATATGCAACAAACTGTTCACGAAGGAAGTCCAGAAATGCCTCATCTCCGATAGTAATACCTGACAGATTTATCGCACACATGGCCAACGGCCCTTCGCGCTCTTCGGCGACGCACTGGGCAATGACTTTGAAAACGTTCTCCACCACCCAACGATCAATCGATGTCATCAAACCGTAACGCTCAGCGGCCGGAATGAAACTGTCCGGCAGAATCATGCGTCCCGCTTCGTCATGCAGGCGCAGCAGTATTTCGATATGCCCGCCGCCATGCTCACCAGGGCCAAGAGGCGCGATTTCCTGGGCGTACAGGCAGAAGCGGTCTTCTTCCAACGCCACGTGCAGGCGCTGCACCCAGGCCATTTCGCCAAACCGCAAGGACAGCTCCGAGTCGTCGGCGTGATAGACCTGAACCCGGTTGCGGCCCTTTTCCTTGGCCATATAACAGGCCATGTCAGCGGCACGCAATGAAGCTTCAAGGGTGGCCGGACTCTGGACCACATGCACCAGACCGATGCTCACGGTGGTCACAAACGGCCGGCCTTTCCAGACAAAATGCAGGTTCTGCACGGTCTGGCGCAGACCTTCGGCGATTTTCTCGGCTGCTTGCGGCGCGCAGTTTTCCAACAGAACGCCAAACTCGTCACCCCCTAGCCGGGCCAGGGTGTCGCCTTCGCGCAAACCTGATTGCAACAACGCACAGATATGCCGCAACAACTCGTCGCCCGCCGCATGACCGCAGGTGTCATTGACCAGTTTGAATTGATCCAGGTCGAGAAACATCAAGGCGTGACGCCCCGCCTGGCGCGTCAGGTTATGCAGGGCCTGCTCCAGCCGATATTCGAACTCGCGGCGGTTGGCCAATCCGGTCAGAGCATCATGCGTCGCCTGCCAGGACAGATTGGCGATGTATTGCCGCTCCTGGGTCATGTCATGCAGCACCAGCACGGTGCCACTGACCCTGCCCGTATTGCGGATCGGCGCGCCGACCAGAGTGACCGAAACCGTGCTGCCATCCAGACGCTGGATCAGTTTTGAATGCTCGCTGCCACCGCTGAGCTGACCGCTCAAAATGTGCTCGATCAAGGTAAAACCGTCGGCCTGAGCACTCTCGTCCAGCAGATTGAACAGCGCCGCCAATGGCAACCCCGCCGCCTGTTCGGCCTTCCAGTGAGTCAAGGCCTCGGCGGCCGGATTCATATAGACAATCGCGCCCTCGACGTCCGTGGTGATAACCCCGTCGCCAATCGATTGCAGAGTGATCTGCGCCCTGTCTTTCTCCAACTGCAAGGCATCGGCGAAGGCATGGCGCTGCTTGAGCAGTTTATGCGTACGCAACAGCGCCAACACAATCAAACCCAACGCAGTGGCCAGGTTCGTCACCAACAGCAGCCGGAGAATCACCCGCGAGCCTTCGCCCAAGGCATCGCTGAATGCTTTGGCGGCAGGCGTCACGCCATCATTGATGGCAAAAATCTGCTCTTTCCAGCGTTTGACGTCGGCATCGGTGACCTGGCTATCGGCAATACGCTGATGCATCTCCCGCGCGACGTCATCGAGTCGCACCAGGTACGCGTCACCGACCGTCCACAGCTCGATGGCTTTTTCCAGGTAACTGAAATTCCGGAAATTGAGGTACAGCCAAATCAGACTGGAGACGTCGTCCGGGTGGTTGCCGCCCTTGAGGATCGCGATTCGCGCTGCCTCGATATTCGGTGGCTGATGGTCCAGCGCCAGACGCAATTCATGGCCACCCTGAGGCACCGCAATCGCGTTCTGGTATTTGAGAAAAATCGTTTCGTCGCGACTGTCGGCGTAGAGATTGAGGTAATAGATGGCGTCTTTCTGGCCCTTGGACCACAGGCTTTCCCCGCCGACGTAACCGCGAACCGCCGAAAGAACGTAAAGACTGCCGCCTCCCAACAATGCCTGAAATAACACGACGGCGATAAAAGGCCAGACGATGCCCAACAACCGAGGGGTTGCGAGAGTCCTTTTTGGCTTCATGAGGTCCCTTGTCTTAACACTGCTCGATCGTCGTCCGGACGAAAACGCTACCGCTAGACTAGGATGGGTTCTCACTCTAGGCAAGCCGGGGAAGCTCATGCTCAACAGCAGCACAGTCCCGGCGATTCAGGGCTGGCTCGTCTTCATGTGCTAATCCTTGCCGGGGAAAATGCCCTGAACGTCTTGTGGCATTAATCTAGTGCTGCTGTAAATGCCCATAAAGCTTGGCGTACAAACCACCATCGGCAATCAGCTGCTGATGGTCGCCATCCTCGGCAACCTGGCCACCGTCGAATACCAGAACACGGTCGGCCTGTTTCACGGCCGACAACCGGTGCGCAATGATCAGCGTGGTGCGGTTGCTCAAGAACCGCGCCAGTGCCTGGTGCAGGTTGTATTCGGTGGCCGCGTCCAAGGCGGACGTGGCCTCGTCGAGGATTACCACCTTGGGTTCGGCCAACACCATCCGCGCAATCGCCAGGCGTTGACGCTGCCCGCCGGATAAACGCACACCGGAGCGCCCGACAATACTGTCCAGACCATTGGGCAGTTCACGTACAGTGTTGTGCAGCTGAGCAATTTCCAATGCCTGCCAGCAGGCTTCATCGGTGCGTTCGCGGCCCATGGTCAGGTTGGCGCGCACGGTGTCGTTGAACAGTGCCGGATGCTGCAAGACCACGGCGACATTTTCACGCACGGTTTCCAGGCCGATCTCTTCCTGAGTCGAACCACCGAAACGGATGGTGCCGGCCAGCGGCGTGTACAAGCCCAGCAGCAACTGCACCAGGGTGCTTTTGCCTCCCCCGCTGGCGCCGACAATCGCGACTTTTTCACCGGGGGCAATCGACAGGTTCATTTGGTTCAGCACCAATTCGTCGCCATAGCCGAAACTCAATCCCTGAACTTCGATGCCTACCGTGTCGCGCCCCTGAAACGGGTCGACACTGCCGCTGTATTGCGGCTCATCAGCGCGGGCCAGCAACTCGTTGATCCGCGACAGCGCACCGCCGGCGGCGTAAAAGGCGTATTGCAGGTTGAGCAGTTGTTCCACCGGACCGATCATGAACCACAGGTAGCTGAACACGGCCAGCATCTGGCCGATGGACAGGTCGGAAAACAGCACGGTGAGCATGGCCGCGGCGCGAAAAATATCGATGCCGAACTGGAACAGCAAACCGCTGGCACGGTTCGATGCATCGGTTTTCCACTGCGAGCTCACTGCGTAATCGCGCACTTCACGCGCTCGCTGGCCCAGCCGTCCGAGGAAAAAGCCCTGCCGATTACCGGCGCGCACTTCCTGGATGGCATCCAGGGTTTCGGTCAAGGCCTGGGTGAAGCGCGAGGTGCTGTCGTTCTCGAGTTTCTTCAGGTGTTTGACCCGCTTGCCCAACTGCACCGTGGCATAGATCACCAGCGGGTTGAACAGCAGGATCAGCAGCGCGAGTTTCCAGTGCATCCACATCAGGATCGAGGCGGTGCCCACCAGCGTCAGCATCGCCACAAGGAAACGACTGAGGGTTTCGCCGACGAATTTGTCCACGGTGTCCAGGTCGGTGACCAGGTGCGTAGTCACCGTGCCGCTGCCCAGGCTTTCGTATTCCCCCAACGAGATACATTTGAGTCGCTCGATCAGCCGCACCCGAATCCGATACACGATGTCCTTGGCGAGCGCCGCAAACAACTTCGCCTGCACCACGTTGAACAACAACGCCGCACAGCGTAGTGCCAGAGTCACCAGCAGCATCAGGCCAATGTAACCCGCGGCTTTCTGCCAGACGTCGGGCAGCGCGTGGTTCATGATTTTCAGCGCGGCGTCGCCGTGGCCCAGCAGCACTTCGTCCACCAGCAACGGCAACAGCAAGGGGATCGGCACGCTGCACAGCGTTGCCAATACCGCGACGCCGTTGGCGATCCACAGGGATTTTTTATGGTGAAGGGCCAGGCGACGGATTTCTGCCCAGCTCAGACGGTCGACACGTGCAGGGGCTGGAACGTTGTCGGGCAGGTCATGCACAGGCAGCGCGCTCCAGCCAGCGGCCGAGCAACGGTGACAACACATTCAAAGGTTGATACCCATTGGTCAGCAACGCCAATTGACCATCACGCTCTGCCAGCAAGGTCGGGAAACCGGCAATGCCCAGGTCCTGGACCCAGGTGAAATCGGCAGCGGTGGCTGCGTGCTGATCGGCACGGTCAAAGGCGGCGGCGAATTCGATGCGCGGCAAACCGGCCTGCTCCGCCAGCTCCACCAACACACTGGCGTGAGTGACGTCGCGACCTTCGGCGTAGAAGGCATGCTGGATCAACCCGAGCAGTTTCCACGCGCAATCCGGTGCCAGGCTGCGCGCCGTCACCAGCGCCCGACAGGCAGGCTCGGTGTCGTAGACGAACCCGTCAGGCAGCGCGCCTTCAAACTTGAACGGTTGGCCAGTGGCCTCGTGGACCGCTTGCCAGTGTTCAAGGATGTAGCGCCGGGTGGTCGGCTCCAGCGCTGAGCCGCTGCCGGTGCGCAAACCGCCGACGACCAGATGCACGTCCACCCCCGCCGCCTGCGCCTGCTCGACCAGCGCGTTGGCCACTGGCGCAAAGCCCCAGCACCAGGAACACATCGGGTCCATCACATAGAGCAGGCGACGTACAGACATGGCTCAAGCCTCGGAAGGAGTTTGCTTGTAGTTGTAACCAATCGGGTGCGGCAGGTTGCGCGCCTTGGCCAGTTCGATCTGCTTCTGCCGGTCGATGGCACTGCGACGGGTTTTCTCGCTCAGCTTATCCCAGCAATGCGGGCAACTGATGCCGGCCACATAGTGCTCGGACGCGCGGTCTTCGACGCTGACAGGCGTACGACAGGCATGACATTGATCGTAGTCGCCTTCGCTGAGGTCGTGGCGCACGGTCACGCGGTTATCGAACACGAAGCAGTCGCCCTGCCATTTGGTTTCTTCCTGCGGCACCTCTTCGAGGTACTTCAGGATGCCACCCTTGAGGTGATAGACCTCGTCGAAACCCTGGCTGAGCATGTAGCTCGACGCCTTTTCGCAACGAATGCCGCCGGTGCAGAACATCGCGACTTTCTTGTGCACGGCCGGGTCGAAATTGGCTTTGATGTAGTCGGGGAATTCGCGAAAACTGGTGGTCTTCGGATCGATGGCGCCTTCGAAGGTGCCAATCGAGACTTCGTAATCGTTGCGGGTGTCGATCAGCAGCACTTCGGGATCGCTGATCAGCGCGTTCCAGTTTTGCGGATCCACATAGGTGCCGACCTTTTTGTTCGGGTCCACGCCTTCAACGCCCAGGGTGACGATTTCTTTCTTGAGTTTGACTTTGGTGCGATAGAACGGCTGCTCGTCGCAGTACGACTCTTTGTGATCGATGTCGTCCATGCGCGGGTCGTTCTTGAGCCAGGCCATCAGCCCGTCAATGCCTTCGCGGCTGCCGGACACGGTGCCGTTGATGCCTTCTTCGGCGATCAGCAGCGTGCCTTTGATGCCGTTGTCGACCATCGCTTGCAGCAGCGGCTCGCGCAGGGCGACGTAATCTTCCAGGGTGACGAACTTATACAGTGCCGCCACGACAATCTGTTGTGTCATGGGTAATTCTCCAGGTGGCTACCCTCGTAAGGGGTGAACCGGATGCGAAAAAAAACGCGCCGGGTAAGCGGCGCGTTGCGGATTCTAGCAAAAATAATCGCTCCTGTAGGAGCATGGCTTGCCAGCGATAGCGATCTTGAATACGCCTTCGCGGGCAAGCCTCGCTCCTACAGGTGGCAGGATCTTAATGCTTGCTACCGCCAGCGCAGGTCGGCGAGGCCGGAGCCGCGCCGATCTGTGCCCATTCTTGCGGCGTGTAGGTATGCAGCGCCAACGCATGGAACTCGCCCATCAGTTCGCCCAACGTGCCGTACACCTTCTGGTGACGCTTGACGCGATTGAGGCCTTCAAACTGCTGGCTGACCACCACGGCCTTGAAGTGGGTCTGCAACCCACGGCTGTGCATATGGCTTTCATCCAGCACTTGCAGGTGCTCGGGCTGTAACAGCCCGAGCGTCGATTCGATGCGTTGTTGCATGGTCATCCCGAACTCCGCTTAAGGCTTTTTCTTGGCAGGAGCGGCGCCTTTAGGCTCCAGCTCGGCCGTCATGTCAGCCAGCAGTTTGTTGACCACAGGCACCGCGCTTTCCAGCTTGGCCTGGGTCATCTGTGCCGATTGCTGAGTCAGCTGCGGCATTTTTTCCAGGACTTTCTTGCCCAGTGGAGACTGGTAGAACGCAACCAGATCCTTGAGCTCGGATTCGCTGAAATTGGTGGTGTAAAGCTTGACCATGTCCGGCTTCAGCTTGTTCCAGCCAATGGCTGCGTCCAGGGCGGCGTTGGCCTTGGCTTGATAGGTTTCCAGCAGGGCTTTTTTCGATTCAGGGGCTTTGGTCTGTTCAAAGCGCTGAGCGAACATTTGCTGCACTTGCATGTACACCGGAGTGCCCAATTTGTCAGCGTGCGCCAGGGTCAGGAAAGCTTCGGCACTGGCGTTGTGGCTGGCGGTATCGGCAAAAACCTGGCCGCTGGCGCAAACCAGTGCAACCGCGGTACAGATGGCACGAAGACGAGTCATCGAGTTTCCTTTTCTAGCAGGCGAGGCAAAACCTCAAGGGCGTCCATTCTGCACCTAAAAAAGTGTGTCACTCAACCCCAAGCCTTGTCGCGCCTGATTTAGAGGGGTTGAACGGTCAAATTCCAGACTGATGGAACCACGGCCGGCGATCACGGCCTAAACTGCGCTATCAGACCGACAGGAGTGTGCATGATGAGCCGTATCGAAACCGACAGCCTGGGCCAGGTAGAAGTCCCGGATGACGCTTACTGGGGCGCTCAGACGCAACGCTCGCTGATCAACTTCGCCATCGGCAACGAGCGCATGCCGCTGGCCGTGCTGCACGCCCTGGCCCTGATCAAGAAAGCCGCGGCGCGCGTCAACGATCGCAATGGCGACCTGCCCGCCGACATCGCCCGGCTGATCGAACAGGCCGCCGACGAAGTGCTCGACGGTGACCACGACGAGCAGTTCCCGCTGGTGGTCTGGCAGACCGGCAGCGGTACCCAGAGCAACATGAACGTCAACGAAGTGATCGCCGGTCGCGCCAACGAACTGGCCGGCAACCCGCGCGGCGGCAAGACGCCGGTGCATCCCAACGATCACGTCAACCGTTCTCAGAGTTCCAACGATTGCTTCCCCACGGCCATGCACATCGCAACGGCTCAGGCGGTGCAGCAGCATTTGCTGCCGGCGATCAGCGAATTGTCGGGCGGGTTGGCGGAGTTGTCCGCGCGGCACATGAAACTGGTCAAGACCGGTCGTACCCATATGATGGACGCCACACCCATCACCTTCGGCCAAGAGCTCTCGGCGTTCATCGCGCAACTGGATTACGCCGAGCGGGCGATCCGAAGCGCGCTGCCGGCGGTCTGTGAACTGGCTCAGGGCGGCACTGCGGTCGGCACCGGATTGAACTCACCCCACGGTTTTGGCGAAGCGATCGCTGCTGAACTGGCCGCCCTCTCCGGCCTGCCGTTCGTTACGGCCCCCAATAAATTTGCCGCCCTGGCTGGCCACGAGCCGCTGGTCACCCTTTCCGGCGCCCTGAAGACCCTTGCCGTGACCCTGATGAAAATCGCCAACGACCTGCGCCTGCTGGGCTCCGGGCCGCGAGCGGGGTTGGCCGAAGTGAAACTGCCGGCCAATGAGCCGGGCAGTTCGATCATGCCCGGCAAGGTCAACCCGACTCAGTGCGAAGCCCTGTCGATGCTGGCCTGTCAGGTATTGGGCAATGACGTTGCCATCGGTTTTGCCGCCAGTCAGGGCCACCTGCAATTGAACGTGTTCAAACCGGTGATCATCCACAACCTGCTGCAGTCGATCCGATTGCTGGGCGATGGCTGCAGTAACTTCCAGCAGCATTGCATCGCCGGGCTGGAACCGGATGCCGAGAAAATGGCCGAGCACCTGGAACAAGGCTTGATGCTGGTGACGGCGCTGAACCCTCATATCGGCTACGACAAGTCGGCGGAGATTGCCAAGAAGGCTTACAGCGAGGGTCTGACCCTGCGTGAGGCGGCGTTGCAGCTGGGCTATCTGACCAATGAAGAGTTTGATGCGTGGGTGCGGCCGGAGGATATGTTGGAGGCTGGCAAGCAGGGGTGAATCTGAAAGTGATTCAGTGCCTGACAGTCAGTCATCGCGGGCAAGCCCGCTCCCACAGCGACCGAGTTCTCTCAGGGGAACGCGGTCGAATGTGGGAGCGGGCTTGCTCGCGAAGAACGATAACGCGGTCTACCGCGTGACTGCCATCCGCACCCGCCGCGCCCTGAGCCCCGCCATCAACGATGGCCCCAACGCCACCAGCGCCGACCCCAACACCACCAGCACCGCCCCGCCATAACCCAGGCCGTTGATCTGCTCGGCCTGCACATACTCAGGCCATAACCACGCGGCCACAGCCACAGCAGCAAAGGTCACCAGCGGCGTGATTGCCAGCGTTGCGCTGACCCGCGAAGCCTCCCAATGGGCCAGGGCTTCAGCGAAGGCGCCATAAGCAATCAGGGTGTTCAAACAGCACGCCAGCAGCAGCCAGCCTTGCAACGGACTCAATTGCAGCGCTTCCAGCGGATGCACCCATGGGGTCAGCAACAGCGCACAGAACAGGTAAATCACCATCATCACCTGCAACGAATTCCACACCGTGAGCAACTGCTTCTGGCCCAAGGCATAGAAGGTCCAGACCGTGGACGCCAACAGCACCATCAACACGCCGGCGGTGTAATCGGTCAGGGAGGTGAGCAGTTCACTCAAGCGCTGATTGAAAAACAGCGCAAAGCCGATCAGCAGCACCAACAGGCCAATCCCCTGCCCCACGCTGAACCGTTCCTTGAACACGAACAGACTGGCGATCAGCAACATGATCGGGCCCATTTGCACCACCAGTTGCGCGGTGCCGGGGCTGAGCAGGTTCAGGCCCATCAGGTACAACACGTAGTTGCCGACCAGTCCGAGTACCGCCATCAACACCAGCCAGCCACCGCGCGGGCCGAGGACTTTGCGACTTGGCAGGCGTTTGGTCGCCGCCAGATAAATGAACAGACAACCGCCGGACACCAGCAAGCGAAACCAGGTCACCGTCACCGGGTCCATCACCAGCAGCACTTGCTTGAGCTTGATCGGCAGGATTCCCCACAGCAACGCGGTCAGCAAGGCCAGGCACAGACCATAAACCCAGCGACCCGATGAAATATGCATGCTGACCCCGAAGCCGATTGGCGAAAACGGTCATTCTAGGCTCAGACGGGAGCGCGACACAGGGACAGTTGCCAACGGGCCGCGAATGAAACTGTGCAGGTCGTACCATAAAATTGACGATATGCCGTCGATCAGCTCGCCAGGCGTGGCAAGTGGTTCATGCATAAGCTCATTGAAACCGTCACCCGCAGGAGATCGCCCATGTACGGCATGCGCGCCCAAGACAATGCCCCCGCCACCCACTTTCGTTGTGACCGCTTGTGTCGTGTGAATGGAGAGTTGTACTTCACCACGCGGGAACGCACGCTGGAGGGTCCGTTTGAAAACCGGGAAGCAGCGGTGCGTGAGATTCAAGCGTATATCGAGCGGATGCAGTTCTTGTGCATGAGCCGGTAAACCGCGGCGTCTGCATTCGCGAGCAAGCCCGCTCCCACATTTAACCGTATCCAACGTTGGAATTCGGTCAACAGTGGGAGCGGGCTTGCTCGCGAATGCGGTTGATCAGGCAACAAATCTTCCAGGTTTAACGCACCGCCTCAAACAACCCCGTAGCCCCCATCCCGCCCCCCACGCACATGGTGACGATGCCGTAGCGCAGGTTACGCCGCTGCAATTCACGCACGATGTGCCCGACCTGACGCGAGCCGGTCATGCCGAACGGATGGCCGATGGCAATCGAGCCGCCGTTGACGTTGTATTTGTCGTTGTCGATTTCCAACCGATTACGGCTGTACAGGCATTGCGAGGCGAACGCTTCGTTGAGTTCCCACAGATCAATGTCGGCAACCTGCAATCCCTTGGCCTTGAGCAACTTCGGCACCGAGAACACCGGGCCGATGCCCATCTCGTCTGGCTGACACCCGGCCACGGCAAAACCGCGGAAGAAGGCTTTGGGCTTGAGCCCCAGCGCCAGGGCTTTTTCCAGGCTCATCACCAGGGTCATCGAAGCGCCGTCGGACAGCTGCGACGAGTTGCCAGCGGTCACCGAGCCGTCTTCGGCAAACACCGGTTTCAACCCGGCCAGGCTTTGCAGCGTGGTATCCGGGCGGTTGCAGTCGTCGTGATCGACGATGCCGTCGAGAATCTGCACTTGACCGGTGGCCTTGTCTTCAACGCGATACTTCACCGCCATCGGCACGATTTCATCGTTGAACAACCCGGCGGCCTGCGCCAGGGCGGTACGTTGCTGGCTTTGCAGGGCGTACACATCCTGGTCCTGGCGACTGACGTCGTAACGACGCGCGACGATTTCGGCGGTCTGGCCCATGGGGAAATAGATGCCCGGTACCTGCTCCTTCAGCAGCGGGTTGATCAGGTTGTCGGTGTTGACGCTTTTCATGGTCAGGCTGATCGACTCGACGCCACCGGCGACGATGATGTCGCTGCAACCCGAAGCGATCTGATTGGCGGCAATGGCGATGGCCTGCAAGCCCGATGAACAGAAGCGGTTAAGGGTCATGCCACCGGTGCCGATGCCCAGGTGCGATAGCACCGCGACGTTGCGGCCGATGTTGAAGCCCTGGGCGCCTTCGTTGGAGCCGGCGCCGACGATGCAATCCTCGACGCTGGCCGGGTCGACGTCATTGCGCGTGAGTAGCGCATTGACACAGTGGGCCGCCATGTCGTCCGGGCGGGTCATGTTGAACTTGCCGCGAAAGGATTTGGCCAGACCGGTCCGTACGCTGTCGACGATCACCACTTCACGCATGGCATACACCTCATTGTTGTTGTCAGTCAGGAGTTGGACCGAGCATAAGTCCACCCTATGACTGACCGCGACAATCATTCACCCCGCGTATGCGTAGCCATCGGTTCAGCGCTTGCGCTTTTGCAGTTTCTTCTCGCGTTTGTCGGACTTTTCGAAGGCCTCTTCCAGTGCCTGGTTAATGGTGCGCAAGACCTTGACCCGCGCCCAGCGCTTGTCATTGGCTTCCACCAAGGTCCACGGTGATATCTCGGTGCTGGTGCGATCGACCATATCGCCAACAGCGGCACGGTAATCGTCCCATTTGTCGCGATTGCGCCAGTCATCTTCAGTGATCTTGAAGCGCTTGAAGGGGATCTCTTCGCGCTCCTGGAAACGCTCCATCTGAGTCTGTTTGTCGATGGCCAGCCAGAACTTGACCACGATCACCCCGGCATCGGCGATCTGCTCTTCGAAGTCGTTGATCTCGCCATAGGCGCGCATCCAGTCGGCCTTGCTGCAAAAGCCTTCGATGCGCTCCACCAGCACCCGGCCATACCAGGAACGGTCGAACACAGTGAATTTTCCCCGGGCCGGGATATGCCGCCAGAACCGCCAGAGATACGGCTGGGCCCGTTCTTCCTCGGTAGGCGCGGCGATCGGCACGATGTCGTACTGGCGTGGGTCGAGCGCTGCGGCCACCCGACGAATTGCCCCGCCCTTGCCTGCCGCGTCATTGCCTTCGAACAATGCAATCAACGCGTGACGACGCATGCGCTTGTCGCGCATCAACCCGGAAAACCGTGCCTGCTCGGTAATCAGTTGTTCTTCGTAATCGTCCTTGTCCAGACTCAGGGTCATGTCCAGGCTATCGAGCAAATTCACCTGATCGACGCTGGGGGACAAGGGCGCGGCACTGACTTTGTCCGGGTGAATCCTGGGTCGTTTCAGCGCGTTTTGCAGGCCATCGAGCAAGATCTTGCCAACCGCCAGGCTCCGGTAATGCGCGTCCACGCCGGCGATCACATGCCACGGCGCATAGTCGCGACTGGTGCGGCGCAATACCCGTTCGCCGTACTTGACGAATTTGTCGTAGGTCGCGGATTGCTGCCAGTCCAGCGGGCTGATTCGCCAGCTATGCAGCGGGTCATCGGCCAACGCCTTGAGCCGCGCTTTCATTTGTTTTTTGGAGAGGTGAAACCAGAACTTGAAGATCAGCGCGCCTTCGTCGCAGAGCATTTTCTCCAACCGCTCGGCCCCGTTGATGCTTTGATCGAGTCGCGGATCCTTGAACAAACCATGAACCCGTCCCTGTAGCATCTGGCTGTACCAGTTGCCGAAGAAAATCCCCATGCGTCCCTTGGCCGGGAACATCCGCCAGTAGCGCCAGGCGGGTGGGCGCGCCAGTTCTTCGTCGGTCTGCTGGTCGAACGTGCGGACCTCGATCGAGCGTGGGTCCATCCACTCGTTGAGCAACTTGACCGTCTCGCCCTTGCCGGCCCCTTCAATGCCGTTGATCAAAATGATCACTGGAAAACGGTGTTGTTGCCGAAGTTCGAACTGCGCTTCGAGCAAAGCTTCACGCAGGGCCGGCACTTCGGCGTCATAGGTTTCTTTGTCGATGGTATGACCGATTTCGGCAGATTCGAACATGGAGCAGCTCCTTCCAGGATTGAGCAAGACTAGCGGATTGGGCAGGTAGTCATCAGAGAAATTCCCTGGGGAGCTTTTTGTGGCGAGGGGGGGGGCCGCACAACCTGTAGGAGCGAGGCTTGCCCGCGAAGAATTCACCGCGGTTTTTCAGGTATTACGCGTCATCGTTCTTCGCGGGCAAGCCTCGCTCCTACAGGATTTTGGATCAAGCACTGCGGCAGCGATCGGCTAGAATGGCCACCTTGTCGTTGCCGAGCCTGCCATGAAACCTGTATTGCCCCACGCCCAGCTCGACTGGGACGACCAAGGTCGCCCGCGTTCGCGGGTGTTCGATGATGTGTATTTTTCCGACCAGTCGGGCCTTGAAGAAACCCGCTACGTGTTTCTGCAGCAAAACGATTTGCACGAGCGTTTCGCCGCATTGCCGGCAAGCGGTCGATTGGTGATTGGCGAAACCGGGTTCGGGACCGGGCTGAATTTTCTCTGTGCCTGGCAGTTGTTCGAACAGCACGCGGCGGCCGGTGCGCGGCTGCATTTTGTCAGTGTCGAAAAGTACCCGCTGAGCGCTCCCGATCTGCAACGGGCCCTGGCGCTATGGCCGGAACTCAAGCCGTTTGCCGATCAATTGCTGGCGCAATACGTCGCGATCCATCAGGGCTTTCAGCGTCTGGTGCTGGACAACGGCCGCGTCACCCTGACCTTGCTGATCGGCGATGCACTTGAGCAGTTGCCGCAACTGGATGCGCAAATCGACGCCTGGTTTCTCGACGGTTTCGCCCCGGCGAAAAACCCCGACATGTGGACCGCCGAATTGTTTGCCGAACTGGCGCGCCTGGCGGCACCCGGCTCGACCATCAGCACCTTTACCAGCACCGGCTGGGTACGCCGTTTGCTGAATGCGGCGGGTTTCAAGATGAAGCGCACGCCGGGCATCGGCCATAAATGGGAAATTCTGCGGGGCACGTTCCTCGGTTGGCCCGAAGAGGCCGCTAAACCGACCTCGGCAAAACCCTGGTTCGCTCGCCCACAGCCGCTGACCGGCGAACGCCGCGCCTTGGTGATCGGTGCCGGGCTGGCCGGTTGCGCCAGTGCCGCCAGCCTGGCCGCGCGGGGTTGGCAAGTGAGCCTGCTGGACCGCCACGAAGCACTGGCGCAGGAAGCCTCAGGCAATCCTCAGGGCGTGCTGTACCTCAAGCTTTCTGCTCACGGCACGGCGTTGTCGCAATTGATCGTCAGCGGTTTTGGTTACACCCGACGTCTGCTGGAACAACTGCAGCGTGGCGTCGACTGGGACGATTGCGGAGTCTTGCAACTGGCCTTCAATGCCAAGGAAGCCGAGCGTCAGGCGCAATTGGCAACGGCCTTTTCACCGAGCCTGGTGCACCTGCTCGATCAACCCCAGGCCCAAGCCCGGGCCGGCATCGAATTGGCCCACGGCGGCTTGTTCTACCCTGAAGGCGGCTGGGTTCATCCACCCGCGTTGTGCCAGTGGCAGGCGTCCTCAACGAACATCCAGTGGCTGCCCCATCGCGACGTGCTGGAACTGCGCAAGGTCGATGATCAGTGGCAGGCCTGGGACGGCGATGTATTACTGGCCAGTGCGCCGGTGGTGATTCTGGCCGGCGCCGCCGAGATCAAGCGTTTTCCCCACAGCGCCGACCTGCCCCTCAAACGCATTCGCGGCCAGATCACCCGACTGGCACAAACCTCTGAAAGCCAGCGCCTGGCGACCGTCGTCTGCGCCGAAGGCTATGTGGCGCCCGCACGCCTGGGCGAACACACCCTCGGCGCCAGCTTCGATTTCAAAAGCGATGAGCTGACCCCGACCGTCGCCGAACACCTTGGCAACCTGGCATTGCTCGAGGAAATCTCCACTGACCTGGTCGCCCGTCTGCATGTTCCAGACCTGGAACCGCAGCAACTGGAAGGACGCGCGGCATTCCGCTGTACCAGCCCCGACTATCTGCCGATCGTCGGACCATTGGCCGACCAGGCGGCCTTCGCCGAGGCCTATGCCGCACTGAGCAAAGATGCCCGGCAAGTGCCCGATGTGCCCTGCCCATGGCTCGAGGGGTTTTACGTCAACAGCGGTCACGGCTCTCGCGGTTTGATCACCGCGCCGTTGTCTGGCGAGCTGTTGGCGGCATGGCTTGAAAACGAGCCGTTGCCGCTGCCTAGAACAGTCGCCGAAGCCTGCCATCCCAACCGTTTTGCCTTGCGCCAATTGATCCGCGGAAAAGCCTGACCCACAGCCTTATAACTTATCGGTCTAAAACTCCAGGGATTCACGTGGGTCAGTTTCTGAGTACCCGCCGTTTTTGGCGGGTATCGATTGACCCTCCCCAACGGAAAAACCGGTAAGGACTTATGTGCGGATTAGCTGGAGAATTACGTTTCGACCATCAACCTGCGGACCTCGCAGCCATCGAACGAATCACCCATCACCTGGCCCCTCGTGGCCCTGATGCGTGGGGCTTCCACAGCCAGGGGCCGATTGCCCTCGGCCATCGGCGCCTGAAAATCATGGACCTGTCGGACGGCTCGGCCCAGCCGATGATCGACAACCAACTGGGCCTGTCCCTGGCCTTCAACGGCGCGATCTACAACTTCCCGGAACTGCGCACTGAGCTTGAAAGCCTCGGTTACGCCTTCTATTCCGGCGGCGACACCGAAGTGCTGCTCAAGGGGTATCACGCCTGGGGCGAAGCCCTGTTGCCCAAACTCAATGGCATGTTCGCCTTCGCCATTTGGGAGCGCGATGCCAAGCGCCTATTCATCGCCCGCGACCGTCTCGGCGTGAAGCCGTTGTACCTCTCGCGCACCGGCCAACGCCTGCGCTTTGCCTCGGCCCTGCCGGCCTTGCTCAAGGGCGGCGACATCAACCCGATTCTCGATCCGGTGGCGCTCAATCATTATCTGAACTTCCATGCGGTGGTTCCGGCTCCACGCACCTTGCTGGCGGGCATCGAGAAACTGCCCCCGGCGAGCTGGATGCGCATCGAAGCGGACGGCACCACCGAGCAGAAAACCTGGTGGACCCTGCCCTACGGCCCAAATGCCGACGAACTGAACCTGACCCTCGAAGACTGGCGCGATCGCGTGCTCGACAGCACCCGTGATGCAGTGGCGATCCGTCAACGGGCGGCGGTGGACGTTGGCGTGTTGCTTTCCGGCGGCGTCGATTCGAGTCTATTGGTGGGCCTGTTGCGTGAAGTCGGGGTCGAAGACTTGTCGACCTTTTCCATCGGTTTCCAGGATGCCGGCGGCGAGCGTGGTGACGAGTTCCAGTATTCGGACCTGATCGCCAAGCACTACGGCACACACCATCACCAACTGCGCATCGACGAAAAAGAGATCATCGAGCAACTGCCCGCGGCGTTCCGCGCCATGAGCGAGCCGATGGTCAGCCATGACTGCATCGCGTTCTATTTGCTGTCTCGCGAAGTGGCCAAGCACTGCAAGGTGGTGCAAAGCGGCCAGGGCGCGGACGAGTTGTTCGCCGGGTATCACTGGTATCCACAGGTGGACGGTGCGAGCGATCCGTACGCGGCCTATCGCGATGCGTTTTTCGACCGCAGCTATGCCGACTACGCCGCCACGGTGCAGCCGAAATGGCTGACGGCCAACGACGCGGCCGGCGACTTCGTGAAGGAACATTTCGCCCAGCCCGGTGCCGACGCAGCCGTAGACAAAGCCCTGCGCCTGGACAGCACCGTGATGCTGGTGGATGACCCGGTCAAACGCGTCGACAACATGACCATGGCCTGGGGCCTGGAAGCGCGTACGCCGTTTCTCGACTATCGCCTGGTGGAATTGTCGGCGCGGGTGCCGGGCAAATTCAAGCTGCCGGATGGCGGTAAGCAAGTCTTGAAAGAAGCGGCGCGGCTGGTCATTCCGAGTGAAGTGATCGACCGCAAAAAAGGTTACTTCCCGGTCCCCGGCCTCAAGCATTTGCAGGGCGACACGCTGAACTGGGTGCGTGAACTGCTGCTCGATCCGAGTCAGGATCGTGGCCTGTTCAACCCCGCCATGCTCGACCGCCTGCTGACCGATCCACAAGGTCAACTGACCCCGTTGCGCGGCTCCAAGCTGTGGCAATTGGCAGCCCTGAACCTGTGGCTCAGTGAACAAGGAATCTGATCGATGAAACCTCACGCCACGGCTTATAGCCAACGCTTGTTGCGCGGTCAGACGCCCTCTTACGAACGCTTGCAGGCGCGCCTGGCCGAAGACGGCAGTGAATTGGGCGCCGCGCCAATTGCGGTGCATTGCGGTTGGGGCCGGTTGCTGATCGGCCATACCTTTCCCGATGCGGCGAGCCTTGCCCAAGAGTTGCTCAATGAGCAGCCTGGTGAGCGGGACATTGCCTTGTACGTTGCCGCGCCCCAGCAAGTGCTGGGGCTGGAGCCTGCGCAGTTGTTTCTCGACCCCTCCGACACCTTGCGCCTGTGGTTCAGCGATTACCGCCAGGCCACCCGGGTGTTTCGCGGTTTTCGCATCCGTCGGGCGCAAAGCGAGGCGGACTGGCAGGCTGTCAATCAGCTGTATCAGGCACGCGGCATGCTGCCCATTGATGCGAATTTGCTGACGCCTCATCCCCAGGGCGGCCCGGTTTACTGGCTGGCCGAAGATGAGGACAGCGGCACCATCATCGGCAGCGTCATGGGCCTGAATCATCACAAGGCGTTCAACGATCCGGAAAACGGCAGCAGCCTGTGGTGCCTGGCGGTCGATCCGCAATGTTCCCGTCCAGGCGTCGGTGAAGTGTTGGTGCGGCACTTGATCGAACACTTCATGAGCCGTGGTCTGAGTTACCTGGACCTGTCGGTGCTGCACAACAACCGTCAGGCGAAAAGTCTTTACGCCAAGCTCGGTTTTCGCAATTTGTCGACCTTCGCCATCAAGCGCAAAAACGGCATCAACCAGCCGTTGTTTCTCGGCCCAGGCCCCGAAGCCGAGTTCAATCCGTATGCACGAATCATCGTCGAGGAGGCTCATCGGCGCGGCATTGATGTGCAGGTGGATGACGCGCAAGCGGGTCTGTTTACCTTGATTCACGGCAGTCGTCGGGTGCGTTGCCGCGAATCCCTGAGCGATCTGACCAGCGCCATCAGCATGACGTTGTGCCAGGACAAAAGCCTGACCCACAAGGTGCTGAAAAACGCCGGTCTTAAACTGCCCGCCCAACAACTGGCGGGGAGCGCGGACGACAACCTGGCGTTTCTCGACGAGCATCAACGGGTGGTAGTCAAACCGCTGGACGGTGAGCAAGGCCAAGGGGTGGCGGTCGATTTACGGACCATCGAAGAGGTCCAGCAAGCCATCGAAAACGCCCGCACCTTCGACAGTCGAGTGCTGCTGGAAAGCTTCCATGAAGGCCTCGACTTGCGGATTCTGGTGATCGGTTTCGAAGTGGTCGCCGCCGCCATTCGCCGGCCGGCGGAAGTGGTGGGCGATGGTCAGCATTCCATCGGTGCGCTGATCGAGGCCCAGAGCCGTCGCCGTCAGGCGGCAACCAGCGGTGAAAGCAAAATCCCGCTGGACCATGAGACCCAGCGCACCTTGCAGGGTGCAGGTTATGACTACAGCAGCATTCTGCCGGCCGGCGAGCATCTGTTCGTGCGGCGCACGGCGAATCTTCATACCGGCGGAATTCTCGAAGACGTCACGGCGATTCTGCATCCGACCTTGGTGGATGCGGCAGTGCGGGCGGCGCGGGCGCTGGATATCCCGATGGTCGGGCTCGACCTGATGGTGCCGGCCGCCGACCAGCCGGAGTATGTGTTTATCGAAGCCAATGAACGCGCCGGGCTGGCCAACCATGAACCGCAACCGACGGCCGAGCGGTTTGTGGATTTGTTGTTTCCGCATAGTCAGCCGGCGGTCCCTTAGTTATGGAGTGCCCGGACCGACGCCTTCGCGAGCAAGCCCGCTCCCACATTTGACCGCGTCCCCCTGTGGGAGCGGGCTTGCTCGCGAAGGCGGCCTCACAGGCGCTGAACATCTAACCAGACCTCCCCCTCATCGAAACCATCGATGCTCTCAACCCATCAGGAGTTTCCATGACCCGCAAAATTCCCGAACCGGATCTCAATTACCTGCAAAAAGTCCTGCTGGAAATGCTCGCCATTCCCAGCCCCACCGGGTTCACCGACACCATCGTGCGTTACGTTGCCGAACGTCTCGAAGAGTTGGGCATTCCCTTTGAGATGACCCGTCGCGGCACCATCCGCGCCACCCTCAAGGGCAAGCAGAACAGCCCGGACCGCGCCGTCTCCGCCCACCTGGACACCATTGGCGCGGCGGTTCGCGCGATCAAGGACAACGGTCGCCTGACCCTGGCGCCGGTCGGTTGCTGGTCCAGCCGTTTTGCCGAAGGCAGCCGCGTCAGTCTGTTCACCGACAACGGCGTGATCCGCGGCAGCGTGTTGCCGTTGATGGCTTCCGGACACGCGTTCAATACCGCCGTGGATGAAATGCCGATCAGCTGGGATCACATCGAATTGCGCCTGGACGCCTACTGCGCCACCCGCGCCGATTGCGATTCACTGGGGATCAGCGTCGGCGATTTCGTCGCCTTCGACCCGTTGCCGGAGTTCACCGAAAGCGGCCACATCAGCGCCCGTCACCTCGACGACAAGGCCGGCGTTGCCGCACTGCTGGCGGCGCTGAAAGCCATTGTCGACAGTGGCGAAGAACTGATGATCGACTGCCATCCACTGTTCACCATCACCGAAGAAACCGGCAGCGGTGCAGCGGCGGCCCTGCCTTGGGACGTCAGCGAATTCGTCGGCATCGACATCGCGCCGGTCGCGCCCGGCCAGCACTCCAGCGAACACGCGGTGAGCGTGGCGATGCAGGATTCCGGCGGGCCTTATGACTATCACTTGTCGCGCCACCTGCTGCGCCTGGCCAGCGACAACGAACTGCCGGCGCGCCGCGACCTGTTCCGCTATTACTTCAGCGATGCTCACTCCGCCGTCACTGCCGGCCACGACATTCGCACCGCCCTGCTCGCCTTCGGCTGCGATGCCACCCACGGTTACGAGCGCACCCACATCGACAGCCTCGCCGCCCTCAGCCGCCTACTCGGCGCCTACATCCTCAGCCCGCCGGTGTTCGCCAGCGATGCACAACCGGCCAAGGGCTCCCTGGACCGGTTCAGTCATCAGATCGAACACGAGACGCAGATGGAAAGTGACACGCGGGTGCCGTCGGTGGATAGCTTGATTGGGCAGCGTTCGGAGAGCTGACTCATTCCTTGAGGTATTGGGTGTCTGGTCTATCGCCTTCGCGGGCAAGCCTCGCTCCTACGGATCTATGTCACGCGCAATATCCCGCACGACGCCGACGGATCTGTGTCATGCGCAATATCCCGCACGACGCATACCTGTAGGAGCGAGGCTTGCCCGCGAAGGCGGTAGATCAGGCGCCACATGAGCCCCAGGCTAGCCGCAACCCTTCATTCGCCGTAGCATCGCGCCATTGTTTAGCCGAGGTGCCTTATGCTGATCCCCCACGACCAACTTGAAGTCGACACGCTGACCCGCCTGATCGAGGATTTCGTGACCCGCGACGGCACGGACAATGGCGATGACACACCGCTGGAAACCCGCGTGTTGCGTGTTCGTCAGGCATTGACCAAGGGCCAGGCGCTGATCGTCTTCGATCCGGAAAGCGAGCAATGCCAGTTGATGCTCAAGCACGACGTGCCCAAGCACCTGTTCGACTGAGGCCCTTAACGGGCTTTGGCTTTGGCCTGCTGGATCTGGATGCGCTCATAGACTTCGGCGCGATGTACGTTGACCTGCTGCGGCGCTTCAACACCGAAGCGCACGCTGCTTCCGTTGACGGCGAGAACCCGCACGGAAATGTTGTCACCAATGGAAATCAACTCGCCCACAACGCGACTGAGTACAAGCATGGCATTCATCCTTCAGGGTTACCGGCCCTTGAAGATGCCCGGCGCGTAGCGGGTCTTCAATGCAACGGCAGCAAAACAGTCTTGCCCTACAGCCCAGGAGGCTTCGCCCTGACGGACGTGTCCGACAAACCGGTTGAATGAAGGACCGATCCTTCAGGAAGCGGAAAAGCGCGGACCAAACAGGATGACGCTGGCCCCGATCACACACAGCGCCACGCCAATCCAGTCCGAGCCCAGCGGACGAATCCGCTCGACCACCGCCAGCCAGCCGATCGACGCAATGATGTAGATGCCACCGTAGGCGGCATAGGCGCGGCCGGCGTAGCTAGCTTCGACCCGGGTCAGCAGTACCGCGAACAAGATCAGGCTGAGCAACGCCGGGATGATCCACCAAGCGCTCTTACCCTGGCGCAACCACATCCAGAAGGCGAAGCAGCCAGCGATTTCAAACAGCGCGGCGAGGAAAAACCACAGGTAATTGAGCATGCAGATGTCTCGTGAGGATGACCGGTAGCGGCCACCCTAACGACGGTCTTGCGCACGGGCAAGTTCAGCTTGCGGATTGTTTGGCCTTGGCGCGCATTTTGTCGGCCATCACGGTCATTTCGTTGTAGAGCTCTTGCGGGTCTTTCTGTTTGATCGCCCAGGCCATGCGGCCCTGTTCGTGAGGCAGAATCAGGAATTCGCCGGCAGCGACCTGCTGATAGATGTAATCGGCAATGTCGGCGGCGGTGATCGGCGAGCTTTCCAGCAACTTGCCGACCTGGGCTTTCATGGCCGGAGTCGGGCCGCGGAAAGAGTCCAGCAAGTTGGTCTGGAAGAACGAGGGGCAGACCACATGCACGCTGACTTCCTCGTGGGCCAGTTCGATCAACAGACTTTCGGACAAAGCCACCACACCCGCCTTGGCCACGTTGTAGTTGCTCATGGCCGGACCTTGCATCAGTGCGGCCATCGAGGCGATGTTGATGATCTTGCCTTTGCTTTTCTCCAGCAGCGGCAGGAAGGCCTTGCAGCCCTTGACCACACCCATCAGGTTGATCGCGATCTGCCAGTCCCAGTCTTCCAGCGACAATTCACTGAAGAACCCGCCCGAGGCCACGCCGGCGTTGTTAACGATGACGTCGATGCCGCCGAACTTCTCTTCACAGGCTTGGGCGAACGCCGTCAGTTGGCTGTAGTCACGCACATCACAACGCTGAATAAAACCATCACCGCCGGCTTCGCGAACCAGCTTCAGGGTTTCTTGCAGGCCGGGTTCACTGACATCCGACAAGGCCAGCTGCCAGCCTTCACGCGCCCAGCGCAGCGCGATTTCGCGACCCAGGCCTGAGCCCGCGCCAGTGATCATCATGCGATTTTGCATAGCAAACAGCCTTGTTGTTCCGGGGAAGATGCACCGAGTGTAGCGAAGGATAATGCGCGACCCACGCTCCATCAGATTGCTGAATGGCCAGCAATGAACCACGGCGCGGTCCGGTTGTTTCAACGTTGAGACGCAGTAAAAGAAATAAACGTACTTGCCAAATACATTAAAAAAACCTGGAATTTTTCTTCATATCCATGAGTCGGATTTTGTAAGCAGCTAGGATTAATACAAGTCCAGCTGATGGCTAAAAGCTAAAACGCTAGGTCAACCACAACGCTTCCAACAAGGAAACAGACATGGGCACAATTCTTATCGTTATTCTTATCCTGTTGTTGATAGGTGGCTTGCCGGTCTTCCCACACTCCAGAAGTTGGGGTTACGGCCCGTCAGGTATCATCGGCGTGGTGTTGGTGGTGCTATTGATCCTGCTGCTACTTGGCAAGATATAAAGGTTTTGCCGGCAAAAAAAGAGGCCCTGCGAAGGGCCTCTTTTTTATTGCGCCAAAAATTGGTCTGGCTTGCCGTCAACTACACCGGCGGTGTTATCGATGAGGCTTTTGGTGGCCGTCTGGATGAACGATTCGAGCTTTTGCTTGAGCGCCGCTTCGTCAGCCGATGCCGGGATCACCTCACCTTTGGGATTGGCGCCCAGTTCATATTGATACAACTTCGGTGGCATCTCTTTGGGCAGTACCAGCACGCGATCCCCGGTGAGCAATGCAACCGTCTGATCGCTGCCCGACGGCTTGATCACGCCAAAACCCTTGTCGCCTTCCGGCAGGTTCAGCAAGTCGCGCCCCCAGCATTGTTGAATCACCTCTCCACCAATACGGCCCATGATGGTCGGCACGATGTCGATCTGGGTGCCGACGGTATGGTCGACCTGGCCGAATTTTTCCTGGACGCCCGGCCCAATCAGCAGCATCGGCACGTTGAAACGACCCAGGTCCATTTCAGTGATCTGCTGTTCGTTGCCAAAACCGTGGTCGCCGACCACCACAAACAGGGTTTCCTTGAAATACGGCTCTTTGCGGGCCTGTTCGAAGAATTGACCCAACGCCCAGTCGGAATAGCGCATGGCGGTCAAGTGTTCGTTGAGGCTGCCGCGATCGGTCACAGGCTTCACCGGCAATGGCGTCGGCAAAGCGTACGGCGTGTGGTTGGACAGCGTTTGCAGCAAGGCATAGAACGGCTTCTTGTCCTTGCCATCGCGGGCCTTCAATTCTTCCAGGCCACGGTTGAACATGTCCTGGTCGGACACGCCCCAGGTCGGATCGGAGAACACCGGGTTGACGAAGTCATTACGCCCGATGAAGTTGGTCATGCCCTGGTTGCTGAAGAAGCCCGACTGGTTGTCCCAGGCGAAGTCGCCGTTATAGACGTACACATCGTCGTAGTCACGGGCGCTGAGCAACTGCGGCAGGCCGGACAGTTTGTGGCTGCCTTCAGGCGTCTGCATCAGGTATTCGAAACCCGGCAAGTTCGGGAAGCAGGCCATGGTGGCGAACATGCCCTGGTGGGTATGGGTACCGTTGGAGAAGAAACGATCGAACAACAGGCCTTCTTTCGACAGTTTGTCGAAGTACGGCGTGATTTCACCCGGACGACCCAGAGCGCCCACCGAGTGACCGGCGAAGCTTTCCATCAGGATCACCACGACGTTCTTGATCGGCAGTGTCTTGTTGGTGTCGGGGCTGAAATTGCGACGCACCGCGGCGGTCTCGGGATCGACCAGCTTGTCACTCGGGGTCAACAACAAATCGCGCACGGTCTGCTGGGCCAGGGGCTGTGGCAGTGTGGCTTTCCAGACATTGTCGCGATGTTCGGACAGCCGGCTCTTGGCCGCTGCGATCAACGACAGCGTGCCGTTGAGGCCCAACTGATTGGCGAAGTTGGAGTCGGTGGTGTAAACGTCACCCCAACGCAGCGGCGGGCCTTGACGCAAAGTGCCACGAGCGGCGACCACGCAGACCAACAGGCAGACCACGAATACCACGCCACGCGCATACCACGGAGCGACCTGCCGCGTACTGATACTGCCACCGCTGAACGGCCCGCGAGGACGCGTGGCGCGGTCGGCGCCCTTGAACGCAAGCGTCAGAATCAACGTGCCCACGGCCCAGGCCAGCAGGTAGCGAACCACCGGAAAACCGTACCAGAGCATGCTCACCACGGTTTTCGGGTCTTCTTTCACGTACTGGAAGACCAGACCGTTGAGGCGCTGGTGGAACTCGCGGTAAAAGTCCATCTCCATCAGGCCGAGGAACAGCGCAATGCTCGAGACAACGGTCAGCCACAGCCGGAAAAACCCCCGGGCGGCCATCGCCCTGGCGCTGAACAATGCCAGCACCAGCGGAATGCTGAGGTAAACCACCAGTCGCAAGTCGAAACGCAGGCCGTTGGCGAACGCTTCCAGAAAGGTCGAAGCCGGTGTGTCGAGGATCATCGAGCTGTTGTAGACCAGCAGCGCCACGCGCAGCAGGCTGAACATGACCATCATGACCAAGGCACACAATAGCGTGTAGGCCAGATGCGATTTGACGGTCGGTTGCAGCAGGCGACTAGAAGCTCGCTGCTGACTCAGGGCGTCCGGGTTTGCCATGTCGTTTTAGGACCCATTGGAAGTTGAAGTTTCAAAAATACAGCAGCGCCTTGCCTAAGGCTGGTCGGTTAACCTGTGGGAGCGGGCTTGCTCGCGAAGGCGGCGGCACAGTCGACATTGATGTCGTCTGACACACCGCTTTCGCGAGCAAGCCCGCTCCCACATGGATTTAACTGACCGGCATCAGCTGTCTCGCCCTCTGTTGGCCATCCTCGGCCCCGGGGCTTGCGCGGTGCGCAAATGTTGCACGATCAACCGCGGCATTACCATTGATTACTGACCCGCAGGCCCGACTGTCGCTTGTAGCGTTGTGGGACAAGAGACGTGGTGCAATGTTGCGGGCTGACTCATTGGGACGCGAGTGAATTGTCTTGGAGGCTTTGTGAAAATTTCGTTCAACGCATATCCAGAAACAAAATAAAGCCCCGCCCTTGGTAAAAAAGCAAACGCCCCGATCAAATCGGGGCGCTGTTGAACGGGCATTATCAAAAGTATACGCGGTTACTTCTCTGCGCGTTCTTTCAGGGCTTTGAGGGTGTTGAACGGCGCATCGACCACAAACTTGTTGGCCAACCACGACGGCACGCTGCCCCCGGGTTCGGTATGGGCCTGATAAGTCACTTCGACTTGATCGCCTTTAGGCACGAGCTTCCAGAATCCTTTGACCTGGGCGACCCGTACAAAACCTTTTTCTTCCGGAACGTACTTGGGCTGCCCTTCCAACTCGCGGGTCAGGCTGCCATCGGCGCCTTCAACAGTGGTGACATGCAATACGGAGTCGCGAGGAGTGACCGGCCAAGGGGTATTGAACTGGGTGTAGGTCCAGCTCTGGTTACCTTCATGTTTGAGCAACTTCTGAGTCTTGCACTCGTGAATCCATGCACAGGCACCCGGCACGTCTTCCTGCAATGCACGCAGTTTGGCCATGGTGGTCTTCATGACGGTCACGCCACGGTACGCCTTGTATTGGGAACCGGCCACTTCACTCAAGGACACCTTGATGCCCTGTTCTTCCTTGGCGGTTTTCCATTCTTCGGCCTGGGCCGTGGAGGCCAGTAAAACCGTCAAACCACACAGCACAGCCATACGATGCAGCGAACCCATAGTCTTATTCCTTATTGTTGAAAGTTCCGTTCGTTGAACACATCACGCGGCCGTCATTTGTTCCCACCAGCCCAGCAACTTGATCGCTTCGTCGCTGCTGCTTCCGCAGACCTCGACATCGGCTTCAAATGCCGAACACACCGCAGGACGTTCCGGCTTGCCGAAAATGCTGCACAGGTTATCGGCAGACAGCTGTACGCAACGTTCTCCGGCGGCTTTGCCATTGGGCATTCCGGGAATCGGCGAACTGATGGAAGGGGCAATGCAACAGGCGCCACAGCCTTCACGGCATCTCATGACGACAAGCTCCTCGCGACGGGTAAAGGGACGTGGCACAGAGTAACGGCTAAAACGACTGTTTAAAATTACCTGAGCCCTGGTTTTTTCGCTCAAACGAACGTGACTGACCAGTCTCCGACAAAGCGTCTGGTCCGCGGGTCACGAATGGGAGGGATTTACTGCTTGAACTCGAATTCCAGCGCCGCGCCTTCAACTTCCCGACGCTCTTCATTGCGCAGTTGCAACTGCATTTCGTTGCTGAGCAGACGACCGTTGAGCTGGAACGGGCTGCTTTTGTCACCGAACATTTGCGGCAACAGCGCATCGTGTCGGGGCAAGGTTACCGTGCCGACCGGCTTCAATTCTTCGACCATGTCCTTGGGCAGGCTCAAGTCGAGACTTGCCGAAGGGAGTTTGGTTTTCACGACTTCACTGGCCGGTTTCGATTTGGAAGCAATGGGGGAACGTTTCTTTACCGCTGCAGCCTTCTTTTTGGCCGGCGCTGCTTTTTTGACCGGTGCCGCTTTTTTCGCGGTGGTGCTGGCTGTCGGTTTTTCCTGAACGGAAGCCGCCATGACGCCTTCCGGGTGACAGGTCATTAACAGGCAGATCAACAACCAGGCGGCAGGAAAAATCGGCTTCATGGACCCAACGGCGTGAACGGCAGAAGGTTATATGCTCGCCTGTTGGAGACGACAAGACAAGCGGCCAGTTCAAAACTGCCCGGCCGGTCAAAAACCGCTCGCCGTCTCCTGACAAAGTTGCGTCGCCAGCAAACCCAACGTCATCAATGCACGCTCGGCCTCGCGGTTCCAGGGGATGCCACAGTTCAGGCGAATGCAGTGATTGAACTGCTCGGTATTACTGAAAATCAACCCCGGCGCAATGCTGATGCCCTGCTGCAACGCACGCACATGCAGTTCCTGCGTATTCACCCGCCCTGGCAGGCTGACCCACAGAATGAAGCCGCCGGTGGGCCGGGTCATCTGCGTGCCTTCCGGGAAATACTGCTGGACCGCCAGCTGAAAAGCGCTGAGATTCTTGCGGTACTCCTGACGGATGTAGCGCAAATGCCGGTCGTAACCGCCGTTCTCCAGATAGGCCGCGATGCCCATTTGCGTGACGCTGCAGGCCGAATGGGTGCTGAAGGTCTGCAAGCGCTGGATTTCCTGCTGGTACTTGCCGGCAATCATCCAGCCGATGCGCACACCGGGCGACAGGGTTTTGGAGAAGCTGGAGCAATAGATCACCCGATCCAGCCGGTCGTAGGCCTTGAGCGATTTGGTGCGACCCTGCTCGAACATCAGTTCGCCGTAAATATCGTCTTCGACGACCTGGATATCGAAATCCGAGGCCAGGCGCAGCAATTGTTTCTGCCGCTCTTCGGGCATGGTGCCGCCCAAGGGATTGCTCAGGCGCGTGGTCAGCACCAGCGCCTTGATCGACCACTGGTTGGCCGCCAATTGCAGGGCTTCGAGGCTCATGCCGGTGGCTGGATCGCTGGGGATCTCGATGACTTTCAGCCCCAGCAGGTCGGCCAGTTGCAGCAAACCGTAATAGGTCGGCGACTCGGCCGCGATCAGATCGCCCGGCCGGGTCAATACGCGCAGAGACATCTGCAACGCATCGACGCAGCCGTGGGTGATCACCACTTCCGACGGGTCGACCACCACGCCGGCGTCGCGCATGCGGATCGCCACTTGCCGACGCAACGGCTCGAAACCGGGGCTGAACATGTAGCTGAACGCCCGGGGGCTATGGAAACGGGTGACTTTGGCCAGTTGCTGATGCAGCGCCCGCACCGGCAGATAGTCAACGCTCGGTACGGCGGCGCCCAACGGGAAGACGCCTTCGCGGCGGGATTCGACCAGGACTTGCTGAATGATGCTGCTGCGCGTGACAAGGCCAGGTCGCTCGACCCGGGCGATATCCGGGGTTGGCGCCGTGAGCGCCGGCGTCTGGTGCACGTAGTAACCGGATTGCGGCCGGGCACGAATCAGCCCCTGATCTTCAAGGTTGGCGTAGGCCTGCAACACCGTTGCATGGCTGACGTTGAGCTGCGAGCTCATCTTGCGCACCGAAGGCACGCGCTCCCCCGGTTGATAAACACCGCGGCGGATGTCTTCGGCCAGTTGCTGAGCAATACGTTGGTAGAGCAAGAGATTGGTCATGACGCAGCACTCGATTTCACGGGCATTTTATTCTTGTGTGAAACAATACCGGAACAGTTTGGAAGTGTACTGGGACAGTTGTCACAATAGTCGACCGTACAGTGCATTGTCAGCAAAAACTGTACTGTTTTATGGAGAGTATTGCGCTGATTGGCAGGCACAAAAAAACCCGGCACTGCTGACAGGCCGGGTTTTCCAGTAACGCAGCCCTTAGCGAGCGGCGCCGAGCTGGCCTTTTTCGTCGGAGAACACAATTTCCACCCGACGGTTCTGTGCACGTCCACGTTCTGAGGCGTTTACGTCCACCGGGTACTCATCGCCGTAGCCTTCGACTTTGATACGTTTGTCGTCGATGCCCAGGTCCATCAGCACATCCGCCACCGATTGCGCACGGTCGCGGGACAGCTTGAGGTTTTCCTGTTTACCGCCAGTGCTGTCGGTATAGCCTTCGATCCGCACCACCCGTTTGGGGTTGAGCTGCAGGAACTGGACGATCTTCAGCACCACGCGGTTTGCCGAGCTTTTCAGCTCTGCTTCACCGGTATCGAACAGCACATCGCCCAGAGTCATCACCAGACCACGGTCGGTTTGGGTAGTCGCCAACGCCACGATCTGCTCTTCAAGCCACTTGCCCTGTTGCTGCACGCTGAGCAACTTGGACTCACGCAGGGCCAGTTGCAGGCGCTGACGCTCGAGTTCGAGCTTCGCCGCGCGTTCCTCGTTGAGCACTTGATTGGTGTGTTCCCGGGCGATTTCGCTGTAGCGCCGGCTCAGGTAGGCGTAATGCACAACGTCCGAACCGCTGCCCCAGTAGCTGGACAGACGATCGGCTCGTGCCAGCGACTCACCGGCACGGATCACGTCTTTGGGCGCAATGCGCAGCACATTGGAGTCTTCCTTGACCTTCTGAAAGTCAGTGCCGGCCTGCTGGATTGCGGCTTCGCTGTGTTGACCAGCACAACCATAAAGACTTGCGCAACCGGCCAGGATCAAGCCGCCGAGTGCTTTGGTTTTCAGGCTCATTGGGCATCTCCCAGTTGCTTGCGCAGACGAGTGATGCGGGTATTGAGCACGTTCAACTGCTCCTCACTCTTGAGGGTCAGAACCCGGGCTTCGGCCAGACGCGCGTCCAGCTCGGCCTGCTCGGCCCGCATGCGCGCATTCTTGAAGGACTGGTCGGCCATGTTGCCCTTGGCACGCTTGAACTTGTCTTCAGCCAGTTTCAGCTCTGGCACTTCGTCGGCGGTAGCACCCACGGCCTTCGCTTGTTCAAGAGCCTGTTCGGTCAGGCGTATTTGTTCATTCGGCGCCGGATCGGCTGCACAACCCGCCAGAGCCAGAACGGCCAGGGCAGCGAAAAGAGGTCGAATACTCACTAAAAATCCCTACTGTTTTGGGGTACTGACAGGTTGTGGCTGCGGTTGTGAGCGTTGCGCTTTCCAACGCTCGATATTGCGCAGCAGCGCAGCTTCCGTCAGTCCGGACGCGGGCAATTCTGTCATCTTTTTAGCCAGCTGTCCGCGCAACCAAGGATCGTTGCAGGCAGAGTTATGGGAAACCGCAAGATACAGGCCCGGTTTGTCGATGGGGTGTGGGTGGGCCATCAAGTCATCGGCCATCCCCAGCGTTTGCACCAGGGCCATGCCCGAGTAGCGTCCGGCGAGGACAAATTCCACCTCGTTCAGCAGCAACTTCTGAAAGGCCTGGGTCAGATTGGGCGTGCGCACCAGGGTCAATTGCTGCTCGGCGAAAGTGCTAAATGACGTTGTTACTCGAGCCTTTTCCGACAAGGCGCCGGGATGACCGTGAAGGTCCTGCGCTTCGTTGTAGACCAGTAACGAATCGTTGCGAGTCCAGACCAGGTAATCGTTCTCCAGCAGCGGTGGATGGATGTAATCCAGATTTTCCAGCTCACTGACCGTCAACGGCGCATCGGCCAGCATGTCCATGCGCCCGCTGCGCACTTCGTCCAGGGCCTGGGAGCGTTTGCCGGCGTAAAGCAGTTCGACCTTGATGCCCAACTCCCCCGCCACTTGCTGCAACAGGTCGGCGCTGGCGCCTATCAGGTACTTGGGGTTTTGCGGGTCTTGCCACAGATACGGCGGCGCGTCCGGGCTGCCGGTCACCACCAGGCGCTCACATTTGCCCGTGGCTATGGATAGCCCCGGCAACAGCGTCAGCCCCAGCAGTAATGACCAGCCACACACGCGGCGTAAATCCATGGCGAAACACCCCTCAAAGAACAAAAAAAAGCCCGACCAAAAGGTCGGGCTCTTTATAAGTCAAGCCGCCGGATTAGACCAGCTTCTCGAACTCGGGGATGGCTTCGAACAAATCCGCCACCAGGCCGTAATCGGCCACCTGGAAGATCGGCGCTTCTTCGTCCTTGTTGATCGCAACGATCACTTTGGAGTCTTTCATGCCGGCCAGGTGCTGG
Source organism: Pseudomonas sp. PDM24 (assembly GCF_019218905.1). NCBI lineage: Bacteria > Pseudomonadati > Pseudomonadota > Gammaproteobacteria > Pseudomonadales > Pseudomonadaceae > Pseudomonas > Pseudomonas sp. PDM24. The sequence goes on from NZ_JAHUWR010000005.1 coordinate 220,555, forward strand.
ATCGCGCCGGAAATACCGACCGCAATGTACAGCTGTGGAGCAACGATCTTGCCGGTCTGACCGACCTGCATGTCGTTGGGTACAAAACCTGCGTCGACCGCGGCGCGGGAAGCGCCGACGGCAGCGCCCAGCTTGTCGGCCAGGGCGTACAGGTGCTTGAAGTTGTCGCCATTCTGCATGCCGCGACCGCCGGAAACGACGATTTTGGCAGCGGTCAGTTCCGGACGATCGGACTTGGCCAGTTCTTCGCCAACGAAGCTCGAAGTGCCCGCGTCGTGAGCAGCGGCAACGGCTTCAACAGCCGCCGAACCACCTTCAGCGGCAACCGGGTCGAAACCGGTGGCACGCACGGTGATCACTTTGACCGCAGCGTTGGACTGTACGGTAGCAATGGCGTTACCGGCGTAGATCGGACGCTTGAAGGTGTCAGCGCTTTCGACCGAGATGATCTCGGAGATCTGGTCAACGTCCAGCTGAGCGGCAACGCGCGGCAGGATGTTTTTACCGTTGGAAGTCGCAGCAGCCAGGATGTGGCTGTAGCCCTTGCCCAACTCGGCTACCAGCGGCGCGACGTTTTCCGGCAGTTGATGAGCGTAAGCGGCGTTGTCGGCCACCAGCACTTTGGCCACACCCGCGATTTTCGCAGCGGCGTCAGCCACGGCGCCAGCGCCCTGACCTGCAACCAGAACGTGGATATCACCGCCGATTTTGACGGCAGCAGCCACGGTGTTCAGCGTGGCCGGAGCCAGTACTTTGTTGTCGTGTTCAGCAATAACCAAGATAGTCATTTAGATTACCTTCGCTTCGTTCTTGAGTTTTTCAACCAGTTCAGCCACCGACTTGACCTTGATACCCGCGCTGCGTGCCGCCGGCGCTTCGACTTTCAGGGTCTTGTTGGTGGAGGCGGTGGAAACGCCCAAAGCGTCCGGAGTCAGCACTTCGAGAGGCTTCTTCTTGGCTTTCATGATGTTTGGCAGAGACGCGTAGCGCGGCTCGTTCAAACGCAGGTCGGTGGTGACAATGGCCGGCAGTTTCAGGGAAACCGTCTGCGCGCCGCCGTCGATTTCACGGGTCACGGCAACGCTGTCGCCCGACACTTCGACTTTCGAAGCGAACGTACCCTGACCGTAGCCGCTCAATGCAGCGAGCATCTGGCCAGTCTGGTTGTTGTCGCTGTCGATGGCTTGTTTGCCAAGGATCACCAGCTGAGGCTGTTCCTTGTCGACAACAGCTTTCAACAACTTGGCAACCGCCAGGGAAGTCAGATCTTCAGCGGATTCGACGAGGATGGCGCGGTCGGCACCCAGAGCCAGCGCGGTGCGCAGTTGCTCTTGAGCGGTGGACGGGCCGATGGAGACGACGACGATTTCAGTCGCAACGCCTTTCTCTTTCAGACGTACGGCTTCTTCCACTGCGATTTCGCAGAATGGGTTCATCGACATCTTGACGTTAGCGAGGTCGACGCCGGAATTGTCCGCCTTGACACGAACCTTGACGTTGTAATCCACAACGCGTTTGACAGCTACAAGAACCTTCATGGATTCCTCGTTACTCTCCGGTGAAAAGAAAGTCGCCTAGGCGAACCTGGCGGTTGATGCTCATCGGCGCAAGGGCACCTCTAAAAACGCTGGCAGGTGTAAAGGGTGAACCTTGCTCACGAGGCGGATAACCGTTCGTCAGTGGTGACTGACGAGTCATTCATTATCGTGGCGTGTAAACTGCGCGAAAAACCTGCGCCGCGCGTCACCTTGTACTGCCATCGCCCTGTCTTTAGAGGTGCTCTTGAAACCAACAGTCAGCCTACGGCGAGCGCAAAACCGCCCGTATCTTGACCGGAACGCCTATTCCGGTCAATACGGCAAAATGGCCACTCATAAGCCGCGGTGACTTTGATTTATCTGGCTTTGAGCCAATTCAAACAAACGTTTGTATTGGACGCTAGGAGTGGTGTAGATATAATGCGCCACCTAGAGAGAAAGGTGGGTCATCCATTGTCCCTTTCGGCCGTTGCCGGAGGAAATAATGGATGCAACGCCAAACCTCCAATTAGAAAAAAACTGTTGAGCCTTGAGTAGGAGATAGCCTGTGGAACGCGAATACATGGAATTCGACGTGGTCATCGTCGGTGCCGGCCCCGCTGGCCTGTCCGCCGCCTGCCGTTTGAAGCAGAAGGCCGCCGAAGCCGGTAAGGAAATCAGCGTCTGCGTGGTCGAAAAAGGCTCCGAAGTCGGTGCTCACATCCTGTCCGGTGCCGTGTTCGAACCACGCGCCCTGAACGAACTGTTCCCGGACTGGAAAGAACTCGGCGCGCCGCTGAATACGCCAGTCACACGCGATGACATCTTCGTTCTGAAAAACGCCGACAGCGCGCAGAAGATTCCTGACCTCTTTGTGCCCAAGACCATGCACAACGAAGGCAACTACATCATCTCCCTGGGCAATCTGTGCCGCTGGCTGGCTCAGCAGGCCGAGAACCTGGGTGTGGAAATCTACCCGGGCTTCGCCGCCCAGGAAGCGCTGTTCGACGAGAACGGCGTGGTTCGCGGGATCATCACCGGCGATCTGGGCGTTGACCGCGAAGGCAATCCGAAAGAAGGCCTGTACACCCCGGGCATGGAACTGCGTGCCAAGTACACGCTGTTCGCCGAAGGTTGCCGCGGCCACATCGGCAAGCAACTGATCAAGCGCTTCAACCTCGACAGCGAAGCCGACGCCCAGCACTACGGCATCGGCCTGAAAGAAATCTGGGAAATCGACCCGGCCAAGCACCAGCCAGGCCTGGTGGTCCATACCGCCGGTTGGCCGCTGGACATCATGGGCACCGAGAACACCGGCGGCTCGTTCCTCTATCACCTGGAAAACAACCAGGTGGTGGTCGGCCTGATCGTCGATCTTTCCTACAGCAACACCTTCCTGTCGCCGTTCGACGAGTTCCAGCGCCTCAAGCATCACCCGGTGCTCAAGCAATACCTGGAAGGCGGCAAGCGCATCAGCTACGGCGCGCGTGCTATCTCCAAAGGCGGCCTGAACTCGTTGCCGAAAATGGTCTTCAAGGGCGGCGCGCTGATCGGTTGCGACCTCGGCACCCTTAACTTCGCCAAAATCAAAGGCAGCCACACCGCGATGAAGTCCGGCATGCTCGCCGCTGACGCAGTGGCCGATGCGCTGTTCGCCGATCTGGACGGCACGCAAGAGCTGACCACTTACGTCGAAGCCTTCAAGAAGAGCTGGCTCTACGACGAACTGTTCGCCAGCCGCAACTTCGGCCCGGCGATTCACAAGTTCGGCGCCATCGTCGGCGGCGGTTTCAACTGGATCGACCAGAACATCTTCGGCGGCAAACTGCCGTTCACCCTGCACGACACCAAGCCGGATTACGCTTGCCTGAAACTGGCGGCCGACTGCAAGAAGATCGACTACCCGAAACCGGACGGCAAGATCAGCTTCGACAAACTCAGCTCGGTGTTCATCTCGGGTACCAACCACGAAGAAGAGCAGCCTTGCCACTTGAAGCTGGCCGACGCGAGCATTCCGATCGCCAAAAACCTGCCGATGTACGATGAACCTGCCCAGCGTTACTGCCCGGCCGGCGTGTACGAAGTGGTGACCCAGGAAGACGGCGAGAAGCGCTTCCAGATCAACGCCCAGAACTGCGTTCACTGCAAGACCTGCGACATCAAGGACCCTGCACAGAACATCACCTGGGTGGCGCCGGAAGGCTCTGGCGGCCCGACTTACCCGAACATGTAAGTCGAATCGCTGAACATCAAGGCTCCCGAAATGGGGGCCTTTTTGTTGCCCGAAATCCAGGCATCAACACCAAACCAATGTGGGAGCGGGCTTGCTCGCGAAAGCGATGTATCAGTCGACATCAATGTTGGATGATAAACCGCTTTCGCGAGCAAGCCCGCTCCCACAGGGATTTGTGGTGTATCAAGCAGCCCGCTCATCCCCGGGGTTGCGTTCGAAGTAACGCTTGTATTCACGGCTGAACTGCGACGTGCTCTGATACCCCACCCGATGCGCCACCTGGGCCACGCCCAAGCCTTCGCCCAGCAACAACTGCTGGGCCCTGAGCAAGCGCAAACGCTTCAAATACTGCACCGGCGACAACAACGTGCAGCGCTTGAAATGCTCATGGAACGTCGACGCGCTCATGTTCGCGCAACTGGCCAGGGTCTCGACATTCAGCGGCTCGGTGTAATGCGCATGCAAATGACTCAGGGACGCCGCGATCCGGGCGAACTGCCCCTGTTGTTCCACCAGCGCGCGCAACACATCGGCTTGCGGCCCCCGCAACGCCACGAACAACAACTCACGCAAACGCGCCGGGCCCATGATCTGGCATTCCAGCGGATCGTGCAGGCAGCGCAACAACCGCTCCACACAACCGCGCATGGCATCGTCGAGCACCGCCGAGGTCATGGACTCGGGTGTCTGTGCGGGAACCGTGCGCCCCGGCGACAGCCCCATGGCCAATACCAACTCACCGAGCATTACCCGGTCAATGGCGATGGAAACGCCCAGCATCGGGCCATCCGGCGCCGAAAACGTTTCGCACTCGAAGGGCACCGGCAACGCCTGAATCAGATAATGCCCGGCCCCGTACTCAAGCGTACGCGGGCCCAGATACGCCAACTTGCTGCCCTGGGCGATGATGACCAGGCTCGGCTCGTAGATTTGTGGGCCACGGGCCACATCACAATTGGCGCGCAAAACCTGCACTCCAGGCAATGCGGTGGGCGCGAAACCATCGCGAAGGGTCAGCGGCTGGATCAGCGAAACCAGGGTGGCATTGGCATCGAGATGACGGGTCAACAACATGAGGAAGCTCTTCAAAAAAGTCGCAAAAACGGGATGAAAGCATCATCGCAGGTCTGAACGCCAATGCGACCAATCAACGGTGCATGCCGGAGGATTAGGCATGACACCCGGAGGAATCGCCATGGCCGGCCACCCGTGCGGCGCCCAGAATTGCTCGCCTCACCTGTCACCGCTTTTGCGAGGTTCACCATGTACACCGCCATCGGATACGCCGCTCAGTCAGCCACCACTCCCCTCGCCCCGATGAAATTCGAACGCCGCAGCCCACGGGCCGACGACGTTGCGATCGACATTCTCTACTGCGGCGTCTGCCATTCCGACATTCATCAGGCACGCAACGAGTGGGGCATTGCTGTTTACCCACTGATGCCCGGCCACGAAATCGTAGGCAAAGTTACCGCCATCGGTGCGAACGTTACTAAACACAAGGTCGGCGATCTGGTCGGCGTCGGCTGCATGGTCGACTCGTGCCGCCACTGCGAAGCCTGTCAGGCGGATCTGGAGCAATACTGCCTGGAAGGTCCGACCATGACGTATGCCACCCCGGACCGGGTCGATGGCAGCAACACCATGGGTGGTTACTCCGACAGCATCGTGGTCAGCGAGCACTTTGTCGTGCGTATTCCGGAGAAACTCGACCCGGCCAGCGCCGCGCCGATTCTATGCGCCGGCATCACCACCTACTCGCCGCTCAAGCACTACGGCGTCAAGGCCGGTGACAAGGTCGGGATTCTCGGCATGGGTGGCCTCGGCCACATGGGCATCAAGTTCGCCAAGGCGATGGGCGCTGAGGTGACGTTGTTCACCCGCTCGGCGAGTAAGGCCGAAGAAGGTCGTCGCCAAGGCGCGGACCACGTGATCGTGTCCACCGACGCAGAACAGATGAAAGCCGCCGCAGGACATTTCGATTTCCTGCTGGACACCATTCCGGTGCAGCACGACCTCAATCCCTACCTCGATACCCTGCGTTTCGACGGCGTACACATTCTGGTGGGCTTGATCGAACCGATCGATCCACCGGTGCATGCTGCCAAACTGGTATTGGGTCGTCGCGTGCTGGCCGGCTCGCTGATCGGCGGCATCGCCGAAACCCAGGAAGTGCTGGATTTCTGCGCCGAGCACGGCATCACCTGCGACATCGAAATGCTCGACATCCGCCAGATCAACGAGGCTTACACCCGCATGATTGCCGGTGACGTGAAGTACCGCTTCGTGATCGACATGGCGACACTGAAGGTTTAAACCTTCAAGCCAAGCTCCGCCGACAGCCGGGCTGTGACCCCTTTGATCAGGGGAATCAGCTCGGCCATTTTTTCCAGCGGCATGTACGGCACAGTGCTGGCGATGCTGATACCGGCGACGATGCGCTTGCTGGCATCGCGGATCGGCGCCGCCACGCAGCGAATCGACGGTTCGTTGTCTTCCAGGTCGAAGGCGTACCCGCCAGCCACATACTCAATCATGCGCTGCTGAAACTGCTCCCAGGATTGCTCCGGGTGCTGCGGCCAGAACTGATGTTTCCCACCCACCGGCAAGCTGATTTCGTACAGCCGTTGCCATTCTTCCTGCGTGTCATCGAGCATCAGCGCCTTACCGATCCCGGTACGCGCCAATGGCATGCGATGACCGACCCGCGAACGCATTTCCGGACCGTTGCGCCCCGGATTCTTGTGCAGGTACAACACCTCGTCGCCCTCACGAATCGCCAAGTGAATGGTGTCGCCGGTCAACGCCGACAACTCATCCAGATACGGCCCGGCCAGCGTCACCAGTGGCAACTCTTCACGAGCCTGGAAACCCAGCTCGATCAGTTTCGGCCCCAGCAGATAACCGACTTGCGGCACCACCCGCAGATAACGCTCGTCCACCAGGCAACTGGCCAGACGATGGGTGGTGCTGCGCGTCGTGCCGATCAGCCGGGCGATTTCCTTGAGATCGCGGGCGCCACTGGCCACGGCCTGAACTACACCCAAACCACGAAGCAGTGTCTGGGTGCCAGTCGGCGCGGCGTCCTTGGCGATTTTTGGGGCGTCTTCCTGCATATCCAGCCTTTACCGTTGAGCGAGTGAACGGGCGGCATTATGGTCGCCCGAAGGCCGCGACTACAACTTGATACGTTCGACCTTGCCCACCAACAACACGTAGGAAAGCGCACCCAACAACGCCAGAACCGAGATATAGGTAATCGCCGGGGCAAACGAATCACCGGAGGCGAGAAAACCGATGACGATCGGCGTAGTAATCGCCGCCAGGTTGCCGATGAAATTGAACACCCCACCGGTCAATCCAAGCAAGCGCGCCGGGGCCAGGGTCGACACCAGCGACCAGGTGATCGACGCCAGGCCGTTGCCGAAAAAGGCGAGCGCGAGGAAGGCAATCACCAGCGGCGTCGACTCGACGAAGTTGGCACCGATGATCGAGGTGGAAATCAGCAGGCCGCCAATGATCGGCAACTTGCGGGCGAAACCCACCGTGTAGCCGCGACGGATCAAAAAGTCCGAGAAGAACCCCGAACACAGCACACCGACGAAGGCCGCCAGAAACGGCAACGACGCCAGCAAGCCAGACTTGATGAAGTCCATGCCGCGATATTTCACCAGATAGGTCGGGAACCACGTCAGAAAAAACCACAGCGTCGAATTGAGGCAGAACTGACCGAGGTAAATGCCCCACAACTTGCGTTTGCTCAGGACAATCCCGAGGTCGACCCAGCTGAATTTAGCCTTGGTCTTGGCGGCTTCAGCCTGGATATCCACCAACCCGCCGCCCTCGCGGATCAACTCGATTTCAGCGTCGTTGGCGCCCTTGAAATCCCGTGGTTCGCGATACACCGCGTACCAGATCACCGCCCAAATGATGCCCACCGCACCGGTGCTGACAAACACCATGTGCCAGCCATATTGGTGCTGCAACCACGCGAGTACCGGCGTGAGAAACGCCAGCCCGACGAACTGCCCGGAGGTGTAGAAACCGATGGCGGTGGCGCGTTCGCACTCGGGGAACCAGGTCGTCACCACACGGCTGTTGATCGGATACGCCGGTGCTTCCAGCGCACCGACGGCCATGCGCAGCACGAACAGCGCGATGAAGCTGGCAGCGAAGCCAAGCATCACCGTGGCCAGCGACCACAGCAGCAATGCGACGCTATACAGGATGCGCGGCGGCACCCGGTCCACCAGCCATCCGCCGGGGATCTGCATGGCGGCGTAGGTCCAGCCGAACGCGGAAAAAATCAGCCCGACATGGATCGGATCGATGCCCAGATCGCTGGTCAGCGCCGGGGCGGCAATCGACAGGTTACTGCAGTCCAGGTAGTTGATCACCACGGTGATGAACAACAGGACCATGATGAAAAAGCGCTTGCGGCTGGGCGTCACCAACGACGCCTGCCCAGTGAGGGTTTGCGGTTGCATGGGGGGTGCCTCTTCTTATGTTTATTGAGGTCGATGAAAAGCTCGCGCCTGAACGCGGATCCTCCTGTCCATGGAGATCAATTGTGGGAGCGGGCTTGCTCGCGAAAGCGGTGCGTCGGTCGACATCTCTGTTGAATGTGATACCGCCTTCGCGAGCAAGCCCGCTCCCACATTAGATTTGTGTTGAGTCAGGAGGGACTCACCACTCGGCAAAGCTGCCATCGGCATGACGCCAGATCGGGTTGCGCCAGCGGTGGCCAACGGCGGCGCGTTCGATCACGTATTCCTCGTTGATCTCGATGCCCAGGCCCGGGCCGTTGGGGATCTTCACGAAGCCTTTGTCGTAATCGAACACCCGTGGATCTTTCACATAATCGAGCAGGTCATTGCTCTCGTTGTAATGGATGCCCAGGCTCTGTTCCTGGATGAACGCGTTGTAGCAAACCGCGTCCAGTTGCAGGCACGCCGCCAGGGCAATCGGGCCCAACGGGCAATGCAGCGCCAGTGCCACGTCGTAGGCTTCGGCCATGTTGGCGATCTTGCGGGTTTCGGTGATGCCGCCTGCATGGGAAGCATCCGGCTGGATGATGTCGACGTAGCCTTCGCTGAGCACCCGCTTGAAATCCCAACGCGAGAACAACCGCTCACCGAGGGCAATCGGCGTGCTGGTCAGCGGTGCCAGTTCTTTCAGCGCTTCGTAGTTTTCGCTCAGCACTGGCTCTTCGATGAACATCAGTTTGTACGGGTCGAGTTCCTTCATCAGCACCTTGGCCATGGGCTTATGCACCCGACCATGGAAGTCCACGCCGATGCCGACATTCGGGCCGACGGCATCGCGTACGGCGGCGACGTTGGCCAAGGCCAGGTCGACCTTCTCGAAGGAATCGAGGAATTGCAGTTCTTCGGTGCCGTTCATTTTCACCGCCGTGAAACCACGGCTGACCGCTTCTTTCGCAGCGCGAGCGGTGTCCGCCGGGCGATCACCACCGATCCATGAATAAACACGGATCTTGTCGCGCACCTGACCACCCAACAGATCGCTGACCGACACACCCAGCGCCTTGCCCTTGATGTCCCACAATGCCTGGTCGATGCCGGCCAGAGCACTCATGTGGATCGCGCCGCCACGGTAGAAGCCGCCACGGTAGAGCACGGTCCAGATGTCTTCGATGTTGCGTGGGTCTTTGCCGATCAGGTAGTCGGACAATTCCTCAACCGCAGCAGCGACGGTGTGCGCGCGGCCTTCGACCACGGGCTCCCCCCAACCGGTCACGCCCTCGTCGGTTTCGACCTTGAGGAAGCACCAGCGCGGCGGAACGATGAAGGTGGTGAGTTTGGTGATTTTCATCTCTATTGTCTCTCTTGTAGATGTAGCGCTCACAGCGCCAAAAAGTCTTAACGCAAAGCATTCCAGGCAGCGACATACGCCTTGGCGTTTACTGCCACTTGCTCAGGTGTCATGCCCGGTTTGAACAACCCGGACCCGAGACCGAAACCTTTGACGCCGGCCTCGACAAACACCTGCATGTTGTCTGGCGTAATCCCGCCCACCGGCACCAGCACCGTCCCCGCTGGCAATACCGCCAGCCAGGCTTTCACAACGGCGGGGCCCATTTGTTCGGCCGGGAACATCTTCAGCACATCCGCCCCTTCGGCCAATGCAGCAAAGGCTTCGGTCGGCGTCGCCACGCCCGGCGACAGGAACAGCCCCGCCGCTTTCGCCGCGCGCAACACCTTGGCATCGCTGTGGGGCATGACGATCACTTGGCCGCCCACCGCTTTCACTTGCTCGACCTGTTGCGGCGTCAACACCGTGCCCGCACCGATCAGGCAATCGGCGGGTAAGGTACTGCGCAGGATGCGGATACTTTCGTACGGTTCGGGGGAATTAAGCGGCACTTCGATGACGCGAAATCCGGCCGAATACAGGACTTCGCCGACGGCTGCCGCTTCTTGCGGGCGCAGGCCACGCAGGATCGCGATCAGTCCGTTTTGTGCCAGTGCTTGCTTGAGCATGTCAGACCTCCAGTCAGGTTTAACGGGATGGGGGTGTCGTGATCAGTCCGGCGGCGACCGCCAACTGCCACAACCCTCGTTCAGTGGCCTGCTCGGCCAGAGTCACCCGGGCAAAGCCGCAAGCGTCGAGTGCTCGGTTGTAGCGGGCGCAGAGTTGGGTATTTCCGATGAGGATGATCGAAGGCAGGTGCACGCTGTTGCGCCGACGCCGCTGAACGTTGGCCAGGGCTGACAGTTCATGACCAATCAGCAAGCCCGACAGATAGTCCGGTTGAGCCGTGGCGCTCAGTTCACCGGTCAGCCCCAGACTGCGGGCACTGAACAACGTCGACAGCGGCCCGATCTCGCCGTCCGCCGACAGGGCCACCCGTACACCGCGATCAAACGCTTCGCCATCGAAAGACCCGCCGCGCTGCTGAGTGCGCCCCAGAATGCTGTGTTCACTGAGGACGGCGAAGATTTCGCCGGTCATGAAGGTATCGAAATGCACGATGCAGCCGTCGGCCACTTCCACCCATTTCGAATGGCTGCCCGGCAAGCCGATCAACAGATCGTTGCCCGCCCCGCCTGGCAGATTCTGCAACACACCGAGGACCTGGGTTTCTTCGCCGCGCATCACGTTCGGCAAGCGCGAACGCTGAATCACGCCCGGCACGATGTGCACATCGACACCGCGAAGACTGCGAACGGTTTGTAGGGAAGTTCCGAGATTGGCGACGTTCGCCGGCGTGTCGCAGTAGGCCGCTTCGCGCCAGCCCTGAGCACTGCCGACCATACCGCAAGCAATCACCGGCAAATCGGGCTGCGCGTCGAGCCAGTCACCGCACGCCTCATCGAAGGCCAATTCAAAACCGTCGACGCATGCCTGGCCGGCAATGGTTCGTGGCGTTTTGGGCAGCTGCATGATCCCGGACGACAGCGAACGCTGTTCCAGCACCTGGCCACCGAAGCCGAGTTTGTAAGCACGTAATGAGGTTGTCCCCCAATCGAGCGCGATCAATTGCGCCAGCATCGCTTCACCTGTTTTGTTTTTTGGCAGTGAGTGAGCTGGACTATAAACCTGGACGAAGGTAAATCTCAATATATAAATATCAATCCCATATATTGGGCAATACACAAAAAAAAGATCGCAGCCTTCGGCAGTCCCTACAGATCGATGTACGACGCAATAGCGCGGTCGAACACAATCCCGTGTAGGAGCTGCCGAAGGCTGCGATCTTTTAGGGGATCAATTGCCCTCGGCAAAATCCCTTAACACCGCCCCATCCATCCGATACCGCACCCACTCTTCCTGCGGCTGTGCGCCGAGGGATTTATAGAAGTCGATCGCCGGTTTGTTCCAGTCCAGCACGCTCCATTCGAAACGGCCGCAGTCATTGGCGCAGGCGATTTTTGCCAGGTGGCGCAGCAAGGTTTTACCGGCGCCGCCGCCTCGTTGTTCAGGGGTGATGTAGAGGTCTTCGAGGTACAGGCAATTGCTGCCCAACCAGGTGGAATAGCTGAAGAAGAACACCGCAAAGCCGATCGGCAGGCCATCGCGCAGGCAAATCAGGCCATGGGCGGTGGCGCCTTCGCTGAACAGGCTGCGCTCGATGTCGGCGACGCTGGCGATGACTTCGTGGCGGGCACGTTCGAAGTCGGCCAGTTCAGTGATGAACGCGAGGATTTGCGGAGCATCGCTGGGGGTTGCCGGGCGGATTTCGATCGTCATGAACGTGCCTTGTGAAAAGTTGAAAACGCCATACTAAGTCCGCGCGCGGCGCTCGTCACATTTGAAAGCAAAACGTCATGTAGCATTAATGTTTTGTGGCGCTTTGTATGAACGGGCCAGCCTGCGAAATCAGCGTGACTGTACTGACGCCTTCGCGAGCAAGCCCGCTCCCACAGGGTGCTCATTAATCACAAAAACCGAGTCGAATCCAAGGAACTCCATGACCATCGCCGCTTTCGCGCCTTTGCACAATCTGGCTTCTGAACTGCTGCCCCGCGCGCTGGAACCTGGCGAGGATGGCGCCCATGATCTGTCGCACTTGCAGCGGGTGTGGCACAACGTGCGCACGCTTCATGCGCAAGAAGGCGGTGATCTTGAGGTGCTGCTGGCCGCCGTGCTGTTGCACGATTGTGTGGCGGTGGAGAAGAACTCGCCGCTGCGCTCACAGGCATCACGACTGGCGGCGCAGAAAGCTTCGACCGTACTGATAGCCCTGGATTGGCCTCACGCAAAAATTACAGCGGTCGCTCATGCCATCGAAGCCCACAGCTTCAGCGCCAACATCACGCCCACCACCCTCGAAGCGAAAATCATCCAGGACGCCGACCGCCTCGATTCCCTTGGCATGCTCGGCGTGGCGCGTACCTTCTACATTGCCGGGCGCATGGGCAGTGCGTTGTATGACCCTTTGGACCCGGAGGCAAAAGAACGGGAGTACGACGACAAGCGCTTTTGCCTCGATCATTTCCAGACCAAGTTGCTGCACTTGGCGGACGGTTTCCAAACGACCACCGGTCAACGTCTGGCACAGATTCGCCACGAACGCCTGAAGGGTTTCATGGAGCTGTTCAAGGAAGAAATCGGCGTCTGCCCAGAGCATTACTCCGGTCTGCGCTAACCCTGAAATCGGTAACCACAGACCTATCATCGGTACCTTACGTGATAGATAGATGACAATCACTTCTATCAAGTCAAGGAACGACTCATGTCTACCGCCGCCCCACCCGTCTCAAGCAGGTTGTTCAGCCTGTTCTGCCTCGCCAGCTATTTGTTGTCGTTGTCCTATGGCTCGACTTTTCTACTGTCGTTGCTCATTGGCTCTCGCGGTGGCAACGAACTCGATGCCGGCAGCGTGATTTCGGCGGCGATGCTCAGCACCTTTGCGGCGGTGATTGTTTCCGGTCACTTGTCCGACCTGCTCGGCGCGGCGCGCTCCATTGCACTGTCCAGCCTCTTGCTGGTGGCCGCCAGCCTGGGATTTGCCTTGACGCCTGGCTTTGGCAATCTGCTGCTGTTTTTTGGACTGATGCTAGGGTTGGGCTGGGGCGTTTTCTACACGCTCGGACCGATCATCGTCGCGAGTCTGGTGACGCCTGCGCAACGGGCTAAATACTTTGCGCTGCTGTCGGGCAGCATGATGACCGGGATCGGCAGCGGTCCATTGTTGGGCCGCGCAGCCAGCGCTCTCGGGTATCCGGTGACGGCAACGTTTTACCTCGCGGCGCTGGCCAGCCTGATCGGTGCTTTGCTGTTCTGGCGGCTGGATGCCCAGCTCAAGAAAACGCCCTCGGCATCAGCGTCAGTCGCACGAATATCCTGGCGCGCAACGGCTCGGGTATTGTCCTCCAGAGCCGTGTTCCCGATCATCATGGTCGGCCTCGGCGGCTGTGTATTCGGTGGTCTGTCGAGTTTTCAAACCAGTTACGCGGCGTTCCGCTCACTTGATTATTCGCTGTTCTTTTTTGGCTTCATGGGCGCGGCGATCAGCAGCCGAATGTTGATTGCCGGGTTCGTGGTCAAACGCGATCCATTGCGTGCCTCCTGCCTGTTGTCGGGACTGATGATGGTTTCGATCCTGATGTTCGGTTTTGTCGTCGATGACGGATTCAGCTACGTGCTGGCGGCGATGATGCTCGGGGTGGGTTATGGGCTGACGTATTCGGTAATCAATGGCCTGGCGGCGAACGAAGCGCCGACCGGCACCACCTCGCAGTCCTTGCTGTTGTTCAGCCTGTCCTACTTCGTCGGCGTGTTCGGATTTCCGTTGCTGGCTGGGAGAATCATCGTCGAACACGGAATGGTGACACTGTTGCTCACGGTACTGGTGGTGGCCCTGTTGAACTGGCTGATCACCGCAGGTCGGTTGATCTGGCGTCACGTCAGCAGGATCACCTGGACCACTCGTCGTTCATCAGGCACCAATCCAGGTCAGGAAGGACCAATATCGGGTAAGGGCTCGCCGATGTGAGCGAGGAGCAACACTCGTCCATCCCAACCAAGAGGTAACCATGAACGTCGATAAAAACCTGGAAAAAGAAGTCCTGACCCGTCTGCTACACGCCCACCCAAATGGCTTGGGCAAGGAGGTTCTGGACAATTACCGGGGGGAAAAAGTCGTGGCCAGCACCCTCGCCACTCTGCAGGATCGCGGGCTGATCCAGCACGGTCATGTGATCTGCAACGAATCCGGCGAGCACTCGCTGAACCTGCCGATCAAACTTAGCGCTGCAGGGGTGGAAGCGGCGCGCAAGCTGGATGTCTAACCGAGTTGGCGCTGCTTTGAATGTTTGAAAAACAAAAATCGCAGGCTTCGCCAGCGCCAACAACCAGGAGAAATCCCATGCCTCGTGGAAGCAAAGACAAATACACCGCCGAACAGAAACGCAAGGCCGAACACATCGAAGAAAGCTACGAGCACAAAGGCGTGTCGAAAGATGAAGCCGAAGCTCGCGCCTGGGCCACGGTGAACAAGCAGTCAGGCGGAGGTGAACGCGCCGGCGGCTCGGGGCGCAAGAAGCCGGCCAGCGCCAAGTCTGCAGATCGCAAGGAATCAGCCCGGCGTGCGGTGGCCACCCGTGAAGGCAAGCCGCGCAACAGCAAGGCTTCGCGCGATACGCAAACGGTGGACAGCCTGATGAAAGAAGCCCGGGCGAAGAAGATTCCGGGGCGCTCGAGCATGCGCAAGCAGGCGTTGATCGAGGCGTTGCGCAGGGCCGGGTAAGGATTCGGATTTGATGGTGAGTTTGAGGACCTCTTCGCGAGCAAGCCCGCTCCCACATTGGATCTATGCTGGTCGTTAAATGTGTGAACGACACAGATCAAATGTGGGAGCGGGCTTGCTCGCGAAAGCGGTGGATCAAGCGCCTAAAGTCTCGCGGATCAACGCATCCACCTCAACCGCCCCCGGCGAAGTCGCCGGCCCCCAACGAGTGACGGCCAAAGCAGCTGCCGCGTTGGCCCGCCGCGCCGCGTCTATCGCCGACAAACCTTGCGCCAACCCCGCAACCAACACCCCGGCATGGGCATCCCCCGCACCGTTGCTGTCGACGGCCGTGACCTTGAATCCCGGCACATGCTGACGGTCACCACGCTGGCTGATCCAGCACCCCTGCGGCCCATCGCGTACCACCATCAAGGCGTCCGCCGGCAAATGATCCGCTAGCCCATTCAACGCCTCGGCAATGTCTGCCCCCCCGGTAAACCGCAGCGCCTCGACACGGTTGCTGGTCCACAGATCGATGCGCTGCAACAAGGCCTTCATCAGCGGCGCGCCCGGCAAATCCACCAACGGCCCCGGATCGAACACCACCTTGATCCCGTCCGGCAGATCCAGCACCCAATTCACCAGTGCCTGAGCCTTGCCGCCATGCAGCAGGCTATAGCCGCTTACATAGACAAAATCGCCCGCCTCGATCGGCACGCTCGCCAGGTCTTCGGCGGTCAATTCGCCTTCGGCACCGATGCAGGAAATGAACGTGCGCTCGGCCGAGGCTTCGGTCAGCGCGACGCACAGCCCGGTGTCGCGCTCGGTGCTCTGATCGATGCCGATCCGAATGCCTTCAGCCGTCATCGCCTCTCGGGCCATGTCGCCGAAACGGCCCTTGCCATGGCCACCGAGGTAGACCACCGGCAAGCCGTTTCGCCGGGCCGCAGCCATCACATTGAAGCCACCGCCAGCCTCGAAACGGGCGGATTGCGCCAGCACATCACCGCCTGAATGAGGCAATTTATCCACGGCCATGACCAGATCGATCATGACCTGACCGGTGTGTAGCAGGTTAGGCATGAGCCGGCTCGATCAACGCAGTGCGGCGATCCTTGGCACCGCCGAGTACCCCGTAAATGCCACCGGCCACCAGGAACGTGACGATCCAGCCCAGGCCGTTGTGGCCCAGCCAGGAGTCGGACAAAAAGCCCCGGAACCAGACATCTTGTTCAGTGGTGCCAATGGTGGTGAAACTGAAACCCAACACAATCGCCACCGCCCATGCACCGAAGGCGCGCCACTCGACGCCACCGCGATACCAGTAGGCGCTGCTCGGGCTGACGTCCAGCAGATCTTTGGGGCTGTAGTAATGACGATGAATCAGGTCGACTACAAAGATCCCGACCCATGCCGTGATTGGCACGGCTAGCAAGGAAATGAAGGTGATGAACGGGCCGTAAAAACTCTCGGCGATCAGCATGAAGTAGATCGAACCGGCGAAGATCGCAATGATATCGAGCACCACCGCATACACGCGCTTGACCTTCAGGCCGAGGGTCAGCGTGGTCAAACCGGCGGAGTACACCGACAGGTTGTTCGACAGCAGCAGCCCGCCGAATGCGGTGATCAGATACGGCACGGCCATCCAGGTCGGCAGCATGTCGCGGATCGCGACGATCGGGTCCGTGGCCGAGGCCAGATCATTGTTGCCCACCGACAGCAAACCACCGAGGGTGATCAGCAGCACCAGCGGAATCCCCGCACCGAACGCCGCCGACGCCACCAGACGCACGGCTTTGACACTGCGGTGCTGGTAGCGCGACATGTCGGCACCGGCGTTGGCCCAACCGATCCCGGTGCCGGCGGCCATGGTGCCGATGCCGATGATCATTGCGCTCAGGGGCGCTGGTGTGGCGTTGAATACGGCGCTCCAGTCGATGGTTGCGCAAAGGAAACCGCCGACCAGGATGTTCAACCCACCGAACACATAGGTCGCCCACCTCTGGATCACCAGCAACGTGGCGTGACCGAGGCCAGACACCGACAACGTCAGCAGGACAAAAATCGCGATGAACACCAGGGTCAGCAGCGGCGCGCTTTTGGCTTCCACCGGCGAGCCGAACAGAATCGAGCACAGCGACAGCAAGACGAATGCGGCGGTGGTGGTGTTGACGGTTTCCCAACCCAGTCGCGACATCAGCGAGACCAGCGTCGGGCCGATATTGCCGCGCACCCCGAAGATTGCTCGCGACAGCGTCAGGCTCGGTGCGCGACCACGGCGACCGGCAATGGAGATGATCCCGACCACCGCGAAAGAGCCGGCGGCACCGAGGATGGCGACGATGATCGCCTGCCAGATCGCCAGGCCGCGGAAGGCCACCAGCGTGGCGCCCAACGGTAAGCCGAGGATGGAAATGTTGGCGGCAAACCAGACCCAGAACAGTTGCAGTGGGTGACCGTTGCACTCCCCTTCCGGCACCGGCTCGATGCCACGGGTTTCCAATTGCCCGGCACTTTGTCCGGTGTTCGATGAACTCATGAAAACTGCTCCTGTTGCCATTGTTGTGGTTGTGGGCAATTCGGAAGTCGACATGACTTTCCGGCGGTCCTTGCCATATCTGTGCGCTCCATTGCGGGTGAAATACTTCAAATGTGCGTTGCGCCCTTCGCGAGCAAGTCCGCTCCCACAGGTTTGATGTGAACCATGAGAATTGCGCCCCCCTTGTGGGAGCGGGCTTGCTCGCGAAGACGCCAGTCCAGTCAACGCAGAGCCAACAGCCCCTGCACCAACGGTTCCAGCTGCAAATCATTTACTGCTTTAACCTGCTCGATCATTGCGGCAGGCCAACTCTCAAGCCCCAGGCAGGCACCAAGCATTGCGCCGAGAATCGCCGCGATGGTATCGGTATCTCCGCCCAGACTGGCAGCCATGCACAACGCTTCGAAAGCCGTCATCTGCCCGCTAGCCACTTGCCGAGCCAGGGCAAACGACACCACCACCGACTCCTGCGAGGCCACCGACGTGCCGATCACGTCGTACATCAAATCCGCCAGCAACGCCTTGTCGCTGTCGACGCTGATGCTCCACGCCCAACTGATGCGCGCGGCGATACGTCCGCCAGCGACCCAGTGGCCATGGCTTTCGGCTTTCTGAGCAATCTGCTGGCCAAGGTTCAATGCTTCGCCCAGGTCCATGCCGTTGATGCCGGCAGAAACCACCGCCGCCACCGCCGCCGCACTGGCAATTCCCAGCGTGGTGTTGTGGGTCACCTGACAGGCCTGCACCACGGCGCGGATGAAACGCTCGGGATCGGCAACATCGGCCGCAATCCCCACCGGGGTGATGCGCATGGCCGCACCATTGGTGGTGCCGTGGCGGCCTGCCTCTTCCAGCGAGTGGCCGGCGAGGATCATCTCGATCGCGCGTTTGGTCGAGGGGCCGAGCAAATCCTGCGAGCCCTTGGCTTGCATCCCTGCTTCCCATTTGATCAAGCGTTGGGCCAGCACCGCCGGTTCGATCCAGCCCTCGCCTTCAATCAACAACTGGCCGAGCAGAATCGCCTGCTCGGTATCGTCAGTGATCGAACCTTTGGGCATGTTGGCGGCAATCGGCTGATCCGGGCCAGCGTCCTGCAAATCGGTGATCTCACCGAAGCGCGCCTTGATCTCGGCGCGGCTCAGGGATTGCGTCGGCATGCCCAACGCATCGCCCAGGGCCAGCCCATAGAAGGCGCCCAGCGCACGGTCGAGCGCGATCATTTTGAAGTTCCAATTTGCAGATGCAGACGAAAATGCACCGGATCGAGCAGGCTTTCGACCTGTTCCATGAAGCGATTCTGACGGTCGTAAGTGGTGCGCAGGGCCTTGAGGAACACCGTGCCCTCCGGGCGCCCGAGCAATTCGGCGTCTTCGGCATTCAAGGGTTCGGCGCCGATCCACTGATCGCCGTGATCGCCAATGTAGCCATAGGCGGCCAACGTGATGGTCAGGGAGTCATCGATCAGCCCCACTCGCGGGAGACTTTCCAGGCCGCCAGTGGCAGGCATCAATGAACGCTCAAGAGACACCAGCGTGCCATCGGTGCCGCGCCGCCGCCGGTCGAGGGTGATGAATTGATCGGTACCGAAACGCGCCAACAGGTCCGGACGAGTAACCGCCTCCAGCCGCAGCACTTCGGTATTGATCAGCGCCCCGTTGTCGGCCAGCGCCTGGGCCCAGCCGTTGCGCTGATCGAGCACCACACCGTCGAACGTGACGATGGACCCCACTGCGCCTTGCGTAGCGATGTAGTGGCGCCGTTTCAGTTCGGCCAGGGCTTCACGCAGCGTGCCGCGGCTGACCTTGAATTCTTGAGCCAACTGATGTTCGCCCGGCAATAGAACGCCGTCCTCCATGAGGCCGTTTTCGATGCGCCGGACGAGCTCGTCGACCACCTGTTGTTTCTTGTCAATTCGTAGCGGTCTAATCATGTACACCTCGGGTGTACCGTCATAGCTGAAACGGGTTGGGGCGAGCAAGGGATATTTTGTGAAAGTGGGTGAAGAATCCCGGTTCAAAATCGACCGCTGCGCGATCAATCGTCGGATCGCCACACTGGATTTGCTGTGCACACACAACTTGAGGACGACACAAATCAACTGTGGGAGCGGGCTTGCTCGCGAAGGCGTCGGCACATCCAGCATCGATGTGACAGACTAACCGCTTTCGCGAGCAAGCCCGCTCCCACAAGTGGAGGTCAGCGCTGTTTCAACCGGTCGATCACGACGGCCAGCAGCAAGATCGAACCGCGAATCACGTACTGATAAAACGTATCGATATTCTTCAGGTTCATCGCATTTTCGATGATCGCCAAAATCAAGACCCCGGCAATCACATGCCGAATCATCCCGATCCCGCCACTCAGCGACACCCCGCCGAGCACGCAAGCCGAGATCACCGTCAACTCGAAACCCTGGCCAATCATCGGCTGACCGGACGTCATGCGCGACGCCAGGATCACCCCGGCCAACGCACCGATCACACCGTGTACGGCGAAGATGATGATCTTGGTCCGGTCAACGTTGACCCCGGCCAGCAACGCCGCTTCCTGGTTGCCGCCGATGGCCATGGTGTTGCGCCCGTAGGTGGTGTAGTTCAGCAACCAGCCGAAAAACAGGAAGCAGACGATGGTGATCAGAATCGGCACCGGCACGCCGAACAACTGACCATTACCGAAGACGAAGAACTGTTCCTGCGAAACGCCCACCGCTTTGCCGTTGGCAAAAATGTAAGCCAGGCCACGCACAATCTGCATGGTCGCCAGCGTGGTGATCAACGCATTGACCCGCAGCTTGGCGATCACGATGCCATTGATCAGCCCGACAATCAGCCCCATCACCAGCGCTGCACTCACGCCGAGGAACACGCTGTCGGTGTCGCGCATCACCACTGCCGCGACCACGCCGGCGCAGGCAATCACCGAGCCCACCGACAAGTCGAAATGCCCGGACGCCAGGCAATACAACATGGTGCACGCGGCAATCCCGGTCGTAGAAATCGCCAGGCCCAGACCGCGCATGTTCAGCGGCGACAGGAAGTTATCGATCAGCAAGGTGCAAAGCACAAAGATCCCGACGGCCGCCAGCAGCATCACCCAGTCATCGAGAAAGCGCCGCAGGTCCAGCGGTTTGCGCGGGGTTGGCAAAGCGTTGTTTTGGACGGTCATAGTCACCTCTCAGTTCGCCACGTCGGCAGCACGTTGGCGTGGCAACGCCAGTTGCAGCAGGTTAGATTCATTGGCTTGTTCGCGGGTCAGTTCGCCGCGCATCGCGCCTTCGCAGAGCACCAGGATGCGGTCGGAAATACCCATGACTTCCATCAGATCGCTGGACACCACAATTACCGCGATGCCGCTGGCCGCCAGGTTATGGATGATCTGGTAGATCTCGGCTTTGGCCCCGATGTCGATGCCCCGGGTGGGCTCGTCGAGCAGCAGGACTTTCATCGGCATCGACAGCCAGCGACCGAGAATCGCCTTCTGCTGATTGCCGCCAGACAGGTACATGATTTTCTGCGCCGCGTTGGGCGTCTTCACCTTCAGCGCCTTGATCTGCTTGTCGGCATTGTCCTTTTCCCACAGGCCGCGCAACAGGCAGCCGAAGGTGGAATGGGCGCCGCGAGCGCTGATGTTGATGTTCTCGGCGACGCTGGCGAGCGGCAGGATGCCCTCCTTCTTGCGGTCCTCGGGGCACAGCAAAATCCCCGCGGCGATGGCATCGCGCGGCGAACGCAGTTTCAGTTCATGACCGCGTAATTCCAGGCGCCCGGCGGTATTGCGCGTCAGCCCGCTAAGCATCCGGAACAGCTCGGTGCGCCCGGCCCCGACCAGGCCGAAAAGCCCGAGGACTTCACCCTTGTGCACCTCGAAACTCACCGGCTCACGCAAGCCCGGCCCCAGTAACCTGTCGACCTTGAGCGCCACCGCGCCACGCGGGCGGCTGCGGTAATCGTAGATATCCTGAATGTCGCGACCGACCATGCACGTCACTAACTGATCATGGGTCAGCGCACTCATGTCCTCGAAGGTGCGCACGAAGCGGCCGTCCTTGAACACCGTCACCGCGTTGCAGATGCGGAACACTTCTTCCATGCGATGGGAGACGTAAAGCACCACTTTGCCTTCGTCGCGCAGGCGCCCGATGATCGCCATCAAGCGATCGATTTCCCGCGCCGACAGGCTGCTGGTGGGTTCGTCGAACGCAATCACATGCGCGCCACGGGACAACGCCTTGGCGATTTCCACCAGTTGCCGCTGACCGAGGGACAAGCGCCCGACCTTCTCTTGCGGATCGATCTCATCGGCCAGGCCTTTGAGGCAGGCCAGTGCCTGTTGCCGCAAGGCGCCACGATTGATCAGGCCGAAACTCGCCGGCAGATGCCCGAGAAACAGGTTCTCGGCCACGGTCATTTCCGGCACCAGGTGCAGCTCCTGATGGATTACCGCGACCCCGCTGCCAATACTGTCGGCAGTGGACTTGAAGACCCTCGTCTGCTCGCCGATCTGCAGATCGCCGCTGCTCGGCGTGTAAGCACCGCCAAGTATTTTCAGCAGCGTGGATTTACCGGCGCCGTTCTCGCCCATCAAGGCGTGAACCTGCCCCGGATGGGCGACGAAACTGATGCCGTCCAGCGCCTTCACACCGGGAAAGGTTTTGCCGATCCCGTTGAAGCGCAGGCTGCCGCCAATGTTCTGTTCATGTGTTTGTACGTGCGCGTGCATAAACCCACCTCATTACACCGATCAGGCAGCCCCGTCGCCAGGGCTGCCGATGAAATCAACCGCGCCTCAGTTCCACAGGCCGATTTTTTCCAGTTCCTGCTTGAAGTTGTCGCGCGTGATCAGCGTAACGTCGTCCATCGCGGTGTATTTGGGCGGTTCTTTGCCGGTGGTGACCCACTCGTACATCATGCTCGCGGTGTTGTAGCCCTCGATGTGCGGACTCGGCAGCATCGAGCCGAAGAAGCCGCTGTTAGGCTTTTTCAGTTCGCCGATGGCATCGGTGCCGTTGATACCAATGCCGATCACGTTGGCCGCGGCAAAACCAGCACTTTCGGTGGCGCGCACGCCGCCCAGAACGGTGTTGTCGTTCATGCCGCCGATGATCAGGTTTTTCGCCGCCCCCGGAAGCTTCACCAAGGCTGAGTTGGTGGCGTCCATGCTGCCCGGTACGTCGAGGGTTTTCAGCGCAGAAAAGAGGATGTGGTCTTTCGGCATACCGGCGTCTTCCAGCGCTTTGACGGAACCGTCAGTGCGTTTCTTACCGGTATCAAGTTCGTTGTAGGTGTTGATCACCGCGTAGGTGTCTTTCCAGTCCCAGCCGCGCTTTTTCGCTTCGGCGGCCATGGCGGCGCCCTGCTTCTGGCCGACTTCGAATGCAGCCATGCCGAGGTATGGCACGTTCTCCATGAACTTGCCGCCGGCATCGACGAAACGGTCATCGACGGCGATCACTTTCAAACCGTTGAGTTTGGCCTTGGCCATGATCGCCGGGCCCAGGGACACGTCCGGCGGGCAGATCACGAAGCCCTTGGCGCCGTTGGCCGCCAGACTGTCGATGGCCGAGAGGGTTTTCTCGCCGTCAGGCACGGCGATCTTGATGACAGTGAAGCCCTTGTCCTTGCCGGCCTTTTCGGCGAAGGCCCATTCGGTCTGGAACCAGGGCTCTTCCGCTTGCTTGACCAGAAAACCAATCTTCACTTCCTCGGCCGCCAGCAATGTACTGCTGAGGCTGACCGCGGTGACCGCCAAAGCGGCACAGCACAGGGACCGGATCCCACGACGACGTTTCATAAGCAGACTCCTTGTTATTTTTTTTGAGCGTTATTTGAAAGCCAATACAGCGGTCGAAGCACGCAGCCAATAGTCATATCGTATGATGATTGGATTTCAGACGTAGTTTCGCGTTTGAATCCCGAGTTATTCAGTCGTGGTACATAACCGAGCGCCCACCATCGATGGTGATGCACGAGGCATTGATGAACGGCGCTTCATCGCTGGCCAGGAACACAGCGGTCATCGCCACTTCAATCGGCTGGCCGATGCGCCGCGGTGGATGCAGGTCGAAGGCCCGTTGACGTTCGGCATGGGGGTCGGCAAAACCGTTCCAGTAATCGACGTTCAGTTGGGTCTCGATGTAGCCCGGGGCGATGGCGTTGACCCGAATACCTTTGGGTGCGTATTCGATGCCCAAGGCGCGGGTCAGTCCCAGCAAGCCATGCTTGGCCACCGGGTACGGGAAGCAGCCGGGAATGATGTGAGTGGAATGGGTGGAGGCAATATTGATGATGCTGCCGATGCCCTGCTCGATCATCTGCGGCAACACGGCTTTGCAGCCATACCAGGCGCCGTCCAGATCGATGGCGAAGCAGCGATGCCAGTCTTCTTCGGTCATTTGCAGCGGGTCGCGGAACACGTTGACCCCGGCGCAGTTGACCAGCACGTCGATCCGGCCGTGAAGTTCGATGGCCAATTCAGCCATGGCGTGCAGGTCGTGCTGGCGCGACACGTCGGCCTTGATCGCTACGACATCCGCGCCTTGTTCACGCCAGTGCGCCGCGACTTTTTCAACTTTCTCGACCTGGATATCACTGATGACCAGCTTGGCCTGCTGGGAGGCGAAGGTTGCGACAATCGCTTCGCCGATACCCTGAGCGGCACCGGTCAACAGCACCACCTTGTTTTTCAGGCGCTCACCCTTGGGCGGTTCGGGCACCGGAGGCAAGGAAAGAGGTTCAGCCATGGATCAACACTCCTGTTTGAAGGCACGACGAAAACCGGACATCTGTCGATGTCCGGTCAAAAAGCTGTTGGGACCAGGCAGGCAGGCGCGAAAACGCCCGGGCGCCGAGGCGGCCTGAAGCACTGACTCCGTACGGGAGTGCGGTGGAATATCGCTGCATCACTTCACCTGTTTTGTTTTTTTAAGTGTGAGTGCGTGTAACTGATGGGGCCGACTATAAACCCGACCGCCAAATAATCTCAATATATAATTTTACATCCCATATCTTGGGATTTATCCAACGAATCGCTGACAGGGTTTTCCGGGCACATCCACTCGAATCGATAACAGCGCGCCGTCCAACGGATGATTGAGCGGGCTTGCAGCGCTGGTGATGTACAGGGTTTTGAAGTCTTCGCCACCGAACACGCAACTGGTGGGACGGCTGACCGGTAGTTCGATTACCCGGTCCACATAACCGTCCGGGTTCAGCCTTAGCAGACAACTGCCATCCCAACGGGCATTCCAGATATAGCCCTCGGCATCCATCGCCGAGCCGTCGGGGCCGCCGCGTTCGTGGGGGCCAAGCCAGACATAGGCGGTGTCCAGGTTGCCGTCGGTATGGATGAAATGCCGGTAAAGCGTGCTGTCGAGGCTGTCGGCGAAATACAGGGTTGTGCCGTCGTCGCTCCACAGCAATGTATTAGGGATGCCTAATCCTCGAAGCAGCGGCGTGACCCGCGCATCGCGGTCGATGCGAAACAGGCCACCGGAGCGGCGCACGACGGGCAAATCTTCGCCCTGCTCACCGATGTTGTTTTGCATGGTGCCCAGCCAGAGCCGGCCCTGGGCATCGCAGCGGGCTTCGTTGGGGCGATTGCCGGGTTGCGGATCGGCGACGCAGAACAAGGTCAGCCGAGGTTCAAGGCCCGGGGAATCCAGATCCAGCCGATAAACCCCACTGCTCAATGTCACCAGGGCATCGCCGCTTTCGCTGGGGATGAATGCGGACACGTGCTCCGGCATCTGCCAGATTTGCACATTGGCGCCGATCAGCCTGAGCGCTTGTTTACCGGCGATATCTACCCAATACAGCGCCTGGGTCGGAGCATCCCAAAACGGGCCTTCGCCGAGTTGCGCACGGTGTCCGGTAACCGCAGTCCACCTCATGAAACCTCCTTTTTTAATGCTTTTATGTGGGAGCGGGCTTGCTCGCGAAGAGGCCGTGACATTCACCATCTCTGTCGCCTGACACATCGCTTTCGCGAGCAAGCCCGCTCCCACAAGGGTTCTTTATTGTTAGCTGGCCTTCTTGTCGGCCATGACTTGCGGGTAGAAGCGTTTGATCGCCAGGTCCGCGTTATCGATCAGCGTCATGCAAGCCCACACACCCCGTGCGGCATCCCGGGCGGCGATGGCGTCGGCCATGTCTTTGTGGATTGGCAAGGTTCGGCGTAGTTCGTCCGGGTCGGCGGCAGACACTTCGAAAGACACGGCCAGCAACGCGCCGAGGGCCGGGACCATTTGTTCGATGAATTGATTGTGGCTGGCGGCGAGAATGCACTCGTGGAAGAACTGGTCGGCGCGGTTGTAATCGACGCCGCTGTCCACTGCCCGTTCCAGCGCGTTATAGGCCTGGAGTACGGCTTGCACTTGTTCCACCGTCGCCCGCTCGCAGGCCCAGCGCACCGCCATGGGTTCGATGGTGCGGCGCAGGTCGAGCAGGTCGTCGACGAAGTTTTCCGGCAAGCCGCTGCGCGACAGCCAGCCGACGACTTGCGGATCGAAGAGGTTCCAGCGCCGCACCGGCAATACGCGTGTGCCGACCTTTGGCCCGACTTCGAGCATGCCTTTGGCCACCAGGGTTTTGATGGCTTCGCGGATGACCGTACGACTGACACCGAGCTGCTCGCCCAGATCGGCCTCGACCTTGATGGTTTCGCCGGGCTTTACCTGGCCGGCAGCAATCCAGCACCCCAGCCAGTCGACCGTCGACGCATGAAAACTGCTGGACATGGGCACCTCGTCGACCGGTGATAAAAAGAAACGACACAAAGCCGTTCGCGATGGGTGTCCACGCTAATCATCATATGATTGGGTGTCAATTGGATTTTCAGATGCCTCGCCATACGGACACGGCTGTTCGTCCGAATCTTGCCCGAAGCGCTTTGATCCCATCCACTTTGTAAACTACGGTTAGCCGCAGCAGATCGGGCAGTCAGCGGTCTGTTCCCCTTCAAATCCGTTATCGACAGGTATGAACATGGACATGGATGCGTCTACGAAATACCCCATTGTGTTGGTTCACGGCCTTTTCGGCTTCGATAAAATCGCCGGTTACCCCTACTTCTTCGAAATCGAGGAAGCCCTGGAACGCGCCGGTGCTCAGGTGTTTGCGGTCAATATTCCAGCCGTCAACGGCAATGAGGAACGCGGTGAAAAACTGCTCGAGCACGTCAACCGCATTTTGCTGGAAACGGGAGCTGCCAAGGTCAATCTGATCGGCCATAGCCAAGGCCCTCTGGCCGCACGCTACGTAGCAGCGCTGCACCCGGAAAAGGTCGCGTCGGTCACGTCTGTCAGTTGCCCCAATCATGGCTCCGAGATTGCCGACCAATTGCATAAGGCGCTGACGCCCGGAGAGTTGCCCGAAGCATTCGTACTGGCCCTGTTTGGCGCGGTCGGCACCTTCATTTCGTTGATCAGCGGCCATCCGGAAAACCCGATTGATGCTGAAGCGGCATTCGAATCGCTGACCAGCGCGGGATTGGCTGCCTTCAATCGCAAGTACCCGCAAGGGGTGCCAAAGGTTTGGGGCGGCGAAGGCAACGAAATTGAAAACGGCGTGTATTACTACTCCTGGAGCGGGATCGTGCAGAACTTCCAAAGCCTGCAACCACTCGACCCGAGTCATTTGAATACTGTCGTGCTGTCGAAGTTATTTTATAAAGAGAAGCGCGCCAATGATGGGCTGGTCGGCCGCTACAGCTCGCATCTGGGCAAAGTGATTCGCTCGGATTACCCGATGGACCACTTTGACGCCGTCAACCAAATGGCTGGGATCACCAGTTGGAACGTGAGCCCGGTGAGGCTCTATCTGGAACATGCTGAGCGACTCAAGAGCAAAGGTTTGTAAGCAAAAAAAAAACGGCCCGTTGCTATAACGGGCCGTTTCGTTGCCAACGCTCAATCGACTATGGCTCAAGCCCGATCGGGAAGAATTCGCC
Organism: Pseudomonas sp. PDM24; assembly: GCF_019218905.1. Classification (NCBI taxonomy): domain Bacteria; kingdom Pseudomonadati; phylum Pseudomonadota; class Gammaproteobacteria; order Pseudomonadales; family Pseudomonadaceae; genus Pseudomonas; species Pseudomonas sp. PDM24. Next base: position 247,989 of record NZ_JAHUWR010000005.1, read on the forward strand.
GCCGCTCCACACGCCCAGCCAACGCTGCCCGTCGATTTCACGACTCACCGCCAGCTCCACCAGTTGGTAGAACACATTGCGGTGAATCAGCGCTTCAAGGTTGGTGCGCACATGCACGTACGGCGCGGGTTCCTGAGTCACCGGATCGATCACCACGCGTATAGGGTGCTCGGCGCCGGCATCGGCCGTTTCATCGACGTTGGTGGTAAAGCGCAAGACCTGGGCATCACCCTCGCCTTCGACCTCAACAGCAATCGCCACGAACGGCGCGTCGTCGACCTTGATGCCAACCTTTTCGACCGGGGTAATCAGAAAATAATCATCGCCGTCGCGGCGAATGATGGTGGAGAACAGCTTGACCATAGGTTTGCGCCCGATCGGCGTACCCAGGTAATACCAGGTGCCATCGCGGGCGATGCGCATGTCGATGTCGCCGCAGAAGTCGGGGTTCCACAAGTGGACCGGCGGCAAGCCTTTGGTTTTGGGGATTTGCCCCAACAGATCGTTGGCTTTTTGCGGGCCACTCATGGCGTTCTCCTTTGAATTACTGGTCGCTGAGCCCCAGCAGGCTACGAGCGTATTGCTCCAGCGGCGGGCCCAGCAAGTCTTCTGGCTTGTTGTCGTGGAACGTCAGTAAACCGCCACGACTCTTGATACGTGCAGTATCAATCAAATACTGGGTGCTGGTCTCGATCAACATGATTTGAATCACGCCGTTGTCGATTCCGAGGCGATCCACGTGTTCCTGGTCGAGCCATTCGTCCGAGTTGCCGATGCGGTCGTCGGCCTTGGCGAAACGCGTGTAGAGCAGGTAATGGGCGCCGGCGGCACGGGCTTCGCCCATGGCAGCGTCAAGGCCTTCCGGCGCGTGGGCGCGGCGGACCATCGGGAAATATTCGATAAAGCCGTTGAAGGCCTCTTCAGCCACCACGTTAGGTCGCGGATAGGCATTGCCCGGCGGCACGAAGGCACCCTGGGCAATGTAGATGAACGAGTCCGGCTGAATGCGGAAGTTATTCACACGACGGCTGTCGCTGTGGTCCAGCAGGCCCGCGTCGCTCATGTGGTAGCGAGTCCCTTCGGCCATATCGCTGACATTCATGCAGCCACCAAGCGCCAAAACGGCCAGCAGCAAAACCAGGCTACGCATCCTACCCTCCAGAGGCCGGTGACGGAAAACCGGCGAATGGCCATGGGATGCAGCTTCCGCGCCAGCTCAATGTGCAGGGAATGTGTCAGGTGTTTTTGGGGAACCGAAAGATAGCTTTCGCGGGCAAGCCTCGCTCCTACGGGTCATGTGTGTAACCTGTAGGAGCGAGGCTTGCCCGCGAAGAGGCCCGATCAGCCGCCGATGATTTTCATGATGGTCGCGCCACCGGAGAACGCCACTTCCTGCTTATCCCCCAACGCTTTAACCAGCAGTCGCTGCAAGGCCGGCAGCGCCTGGTGACGAGGTTTGTCCAACAAATCGCCGACATAGTGACGATTGCTCGACGACAGGCAGCCATGCAGCCAACCAGTGGACGACAAGCGTAGACGCGAACAGGTGCGGCAAAACGGAACGCTTTCGTTGGCAATCACGCCGAAGTGGCCCAGCCCCGGAATCTGGTAACGCACCGCCGTGGCATCGACCGGCGCATCGGCCTGAAGGTACTCGTAGCGTTCGCCGATCAGGCTCAGCAACTGCTGAAGGCTGACGAACTGTTGCAGGAAGGCATTGGAGTCGCTGGCCAGGTGGCCCATGCGCATCAACTCGATGAAGCGCAACTCGTAGCCGCGCTCCAGGCAATAATCGAGCAGCGGCATCACCTGATCAAGGTTCTGCCCGCGCAGCGGCACCATATTGACCTTGATTTTCATGCCGGCCACTGCGGCCTGGTCCATGCCGTCGAGAACGGTCGCCAGATCACCGCCGCGCGCAATACTGCGAAAAGCGCTGGCATCCAGGGTATCGAGGGAAACGTTGATGCGCCGAATGCCGGCATCCACCAGCAGTGGCAGCTTCTTCGCCAGCAACTGACCATTGGTGGTCAGGCTGATGTCCGCCAGGCCCATCTGACCGACGGCAGTCATGAAGGCTTCGAGTTTGGGACTGACCAGTGGCTCACCACCGGTAATGCGCAAACGCTCGATGCCCGCGGCCTCGATCAGGTAGGCCACGCCGCGTGCCATGGCCTCGGCCGACAACTCATCCTGTGCAGCCACCAGCCGCTTGCCGTTGGGCACGCAGTAGGTACAAGCGTAGTTGCAGGCTGAGGTCAGACTGATCCGCAAATTGCGAAAACGCCTGCCTTGACGGTCAACGATCATGGATCACTCCGGCGAAAGAAGATTCGAACACGCAAAACTTGACTCACAAATCAAGTTTTAGCAAGCCCTATGCCTGAGTATATTCCTGCGGTACTGCGCCATGTAGCTAAATCATGGCGCAACAAGGCAACTGACGGGTTCAGTTGCTCGGCGTGTCGGTATCGCGTTTGCGCTTGTTGCCCATGCGCACGCCGATGTCCATCAGGAACTGGAAGAAACCTTCCTGATCTTCCAGCACGTTGCTCCAGAACGGCGAGTGATACAGAGCCACCGCGCCATGTACCAAAGCCCAGGCCGCGCAGTAATGGAAGTAAGGCGGCACGTCTTCGAGCTTGCCTTCGCTGATCCGGCCCTTGATCAGCAGGGTCAGGCGCTCGAAGTTCGAGGCACGGATCTTGTGCAATTCCTCGACCATCTCCGGCACCTGGTTGCCCTTGACCACCTTTTCTTCCAGGCGATCGAACAACCGATAGCGTTGCGGGTCGCGCATGCGGAATTCGAAATAGGCCCGGGACAGGGCTTCCTTGTCCTTATCGACATCGGCCGAATGCAACAGCTCGTTCAAATCGCGCTCGTAATCGAGCATCAGGCGCAGATAGATCTCCGCCTTGGATTTGAAGTGCTTGTAGATCGTGCCTTTGCCGATACCGACGGCATCAGCAATCATCTCGACGGTGACACTGTCTTCACCTTGGTCGAGGAACAGCTTGAGCGCGGTATCGAGAATTTCTTGCTCGCGGCGACGAAACTCACGGACCTTACGAGGTTCTTTATGCATAAGAAAAGGTCTGTAGGGGTCAAAATTCGAAGCCGCGTATTATGCCTAACTTACGCCAAAATGCACGGATCATCCGACCATATATGTGTTTCTTGATGAATTCGCGCCACCTCGAGGGTCGATGAGAACTCAACCGAAGCGCGCGTATTCCAAATTTGTTTAAAAACCCGACCAGCTAAACTGGACTCGGCGCAATACTGATCAATACTTCAACTGTCGGCGAGGCATCTCCCCCAAGTGTCGCGCCGATGAAGGTACCAACGGATTGCGTGCCTTTGTTTTACTCCTAATGGTCTTAACCCGGATTCCCCCCCCAGAACCCGGGTTTTTTTTGCCTGTGATTCAGCAGCCAAAGCCCCGAAGGCTGCGATCTTTTCTAACGTTACACCGGCGCCCTGACATGCGCCAACGGGAACAAACGCTTGAAATTCTCGGTGGTTTGCTCGGCAAATCGTTCGTAGGACTCACCTCGCAACATGGCCAGAAATTCCGCTACCTCACGTACGTATTGCGGCAGGTTCGGTTTGCCGCGATAAGGTATCGGCGCCAGGTACGGCGAATCGGTCTCCACCAGCAACCGGTCAGCTGGCACCTTGCTCGCCACATCCCGCAGGGCATCGGCATTGCGAAAAGTGACAATACCGGACAAGGAAATGTAATACCCCATATCCAGCGCAGCCTTGGCCATTTCCCAGTCTTCGGTGAAGCAATGCAGCACACCCGCCTGAGGCAGTGCCGCTTCGCGCAGCAGTTCAAGGGTATCGGCCCGCGCGCCACGGGTATGAATGATCACCGGTTTGCCGGTCTGCCCCGCTGCTTGCAGGTGCAGACGGAACGACTCCTGCTGCAACGCTGCCGCTTCCGGCTCGTAGTGATAGTCCAGGCCGGTTTCACCGATCGCCACCACCCGCGGATGATTGAGTTCGTGCAACAGCCAGTCCAGCGCCGGTGCGGCACCCGGCTGCACATCGAGTGGATGCACGCCGACCGAACAGTCGACATCGTCGTAACGTTCGGCCAGCGCTTTGACGTCGGCGGCGTTATCGGCGCTGACGCCAATGCACAGGAAGTGCCCTACCCCGCGCGCACGGGCCGCATCGAGCGCGGCATCCAGGGAGCCGTCGTGGGCGGTGAGGTCGAGGCGATCAAGGTGACAATGGGAATCTACGAGCATAAAAGGGCTGCAACTTACATCGTATGAGTGGGACGGTCGGACTTCAGGGCTCCGGCCAGATGGGTTTCGATTCGACTGCGCGCGGTGTTGTCGCCTTCGTTGAATTGCACGCCAACCCCGGCGGCGCGATTGCCCTGGGCACCTTTGGGGGTGATCCAGGTAACCTTGCCAGCGACCGGAATCTTTTCCGGTTCGTCCATCAGGTGCAGCAACATGAAGACCTCATCGCCCAACTTGTAGCTTTTGTTGGTCGGGATAAACAGGCCACCGTTCTTGATGAACGGCATGTAGGCTGCGTAGAGCACGGCCCTGTCCTTGATGGTCAAGGACAAAATGCCATTTCGCGGCCCCGGACTGATGGGTTCGTTCATGTTGACCTCCACTGTCTGATGATCAGAGTCTAGTGTCAGACGGTCACTTCTGGGTAGGCAAAGATACCCATTGCACTAACAGCGCCTCCAGCAACAATGCCGGATTGAGGTTGGCTTTGCTCATCACTTTCTGGCGCTGGGCGAGGATCCAGTCCTGGATATTCAGGACCTTGTCCTGAGCGGATTTCTGCGCCAGGTATTGAATCACTTTGCGCATGTCCGCCAACCCCAGCCCAGCTTCATCCTGAGTCAATTGATAACGCAGGATCAGGCTCGACCAGTCGCAGAACCAGTCGAACAGCAGCAACATGGGAATGGTTTTCCACTCCTCGGCCAGTTGCGTCGGCGATTGCTGGTGCTTGAGCAACTTCTTCACGCCCTCGACCACAAGAGCCCGCTGCTCGCGCACGCCTTGTGCCTGCAATTTGACCGCGGCCAATGGCGAACCGGCGGCGAGGGTAAGCAGCTCGATGCGCTCTTCTTGTGCACAATCCGGCAAAGCGCTGGCCAACCAGGCCAGACTCATGGCTTCGCTTGGCAATGGACAGGCTTGCTGCACGCAACGGCTCTTGATGGTTGGCAGCAGACGGCTGCTCTGGTGGCTGACCAACAGCAAAACAGTATCGCCGGACGGCTCTTCAAGGCTTTTCAGTAAGGCGTTGGCGGCGTTGATGTTCATCGATTCGACTGGCTCGATCAGCACCACTTTGCGCCCGCCCATCTGCGCGGTCTGAACCACGAAGCTGACCAGATCACGCACCTGATCAACCTTGATCGCCTTGTCTGCTTCTTCCGGCTCCAAAATGTAGTTGTCGGGGTGACTGCCAGCCTTCAGCAGCAGACAGGATTTGCACTCACCGCAGGCGTCTTGGGCGGTCGGGCGCTGACACAACAAATGGGCCATCAGACGCTCGGCCAGCGCGCGCTTGCCGATCCCGGCCGGGCCATGCAGCAAATAGGCATGGGCGTGCTGGGCACGGCCGGCCAATTGCTGCCAGAGACTGTCCTGCCACGGATAGGCTTCAGCCACGGGTCAGCTCCAGCAGACGTGGCAACAAGGCATCCAGAGACTGCTGAACCTGTGCCAGCGGCTGAGCGGCATCCACCAGCACATAACGCGCAGGATCCGCTTTGGCACGCTCAAGGAAGGCAGTGCGCACCGCATCGAAAAACGCTCGGCCTTCGAGCTCGAAGCGGTCCAGCCGACCGCGGGCGCTGGCGCGAGCCAGGCCCACGTCTACCGGCAGATCGAAAATCAGCGTCAAGTCCGGGCGCAAATCGCCCTGGACGAACGTTTCGAGGGTCGCAATGCGCTCCAGCGACAAACCGCGACCACCGCCCTGATAGGCATAAGTCGAATCGGTAAAGCGATCGCACAGGACTACCGCGCCACGGGCCAGCGCCGGACGGATCACCTCGGCCAGATGCTGGGCTCGCGCGGCGAACACCAAGAGCAGCTCGGTGTCGGGGTTCATGACCTCATCGACCGGCGCCAACAGCACGTCGCGAATCCGCTCAGCCAGGGGCGTGCCGCCGGGCTCCCGGGTCAACACCACCTCGATCCCGGCAGCGCGCAGACGCTCGGCCAGGTATTCGCGATTGGTGCTCTTGCCGGCACCTTCCGGGCCTTCCAGGGTAATAAACAAGCCAGTCACAGGCAGTCCTTAGTCAGAGTCATTGCGGGCTTTGCGGCGCAGGTGCATCCGCTTCGGGTGCTGGCGCAGATTCTTGTGCAGGCTCTTGTGCAGAGCCTTGCTCAGAGTCTTGCGGCGATACTGGCGGCATTTCTTCGGGCGCCGTATTGGGCGAAGCCGCCGGGATTGGCGCCTGGGCATCCTCCGTCGACGGCGTAACAGTCGGCGCAGGGCTGGACCGGTAATCGGCACGTCGATTGATCTGGAACTCGCGCACCGCATTGTTGTGGGCGTCCAGATCATCGGAGAACACGTGGCTGCCATCACCGCGCGCGACAAAATACAGGCTGTTGCCGTCCGCCGGATTCAGCGCCGCATGGATCGCTTCGCGGCCCACCATCGCAATCGGCGTCGGCGGCAGGCCAGCAATCATGTAAGTGTTATACGGCGTCGGCTCCTTGAGATGAGCGCGGGTCAACTTGCCATTGTAACGATCACCCAGACCGTAAATCACGGTCGGATCGGTCTGCAACAGCATGCCCATCTCCATGCGCCGCACGAACACGCCGGCGATCTGCCGACGCTCCTGCGGCACACCGGTTTCCTTTTCCACCAGCGAGGCCATGATCAGCGCCTGATAGGGCTCGGTGTAAGGGACGTCGGCAGCGCGCTGGTTCCATTCCTTGAGGAGGACCTCATCGAGGCGGTCGTAAGCTTTCTTGAGCAGATCGGCGTCAGTCATGCCCCGCACGAAACGATAGGTGTCGGGGAAGAATCGTCCTTCGGGGAAAATCCCGCTGTGCCCGAGTTTGTCCATCACTTGGCTGTCGCTCAGACCGTTCAGGGTCTGTTCGAGCTTTTCATCCTTGGCCAGCGCTGCGCGAACCTGATGAAAATTCCAGCCTTCGACCAGCGTCAGGCTGTACTGCACCATTTCTCCGCGCTTCCACAGGTCGATCAGCCCATTGACTGTCATACCCGGCACCATGCGGTATTCGCCGCTGTGCAACGGTTGCCCTGCCAGATTAAAGCGCCAATACACGCGCAGCCAGAAAGCGTCTTTGATGACGCCATCGGCTTCGAGTCGAAGGAAGGTGCGGTTTGGCGTAGTGCCTTTGGGCACTTCCAGCAGCTCTTCCTGGGCGATGTTCAGCGGCTGTTCCAGCGCCGAATCGATTTTCCAGGCGCAAGCGCCGGCCAACAGCCCCGCCAGAACCAATCCGGTTTCCAGCAGCAGCAAGAATTTACGTCTCACGAATCAAGCATCCAGTAGCGCACGGGCAATGGTTTGGAGTTTACGGGTGAGCGGCCCAACCGGCCAGCTCAGTGCGGCATAGGCGCGCACCGGCCAAACGCCATACACGCTGTTGCAGACAAAGACCTCGTCAGCCCATTGCAGCTGCTCGAGGGTGATATCGGTGATTTGCGCGGGAATCCCCAATGACTTGGCTTGAAACAATAATTCGGCACGCATCACGCCCGCTACACCGCAGCGTTTGAGATTGGCGGTCACCAGCACGCCATCGCGTACCAGGAACAGATTGCTGAACACACCTTCGATCACCCGCCCGACCTGATCCAGCATCAAGCCTTCGGCATGCTCGGTGTCTTGCCATTCGGCACGAGCGATTACTTGCTCCAGACGGTTCAAATGCTTGAGACCGGCGAGCAATGGCTGTTTGGAAAGCCGTGTTGCACAAGGAAACAGACGAACGCCCTGCTCCGCATGAACAGCCGGATAAGCCGCAGGAGGATTGCCTTGCAGAATGCGCCGAGCCTGAGCCGAGGGATCGACGGCGTAACCGCGCAGACTGTCGCCGCGGGTGAGGATCAGTTTGAGCACACCCTCGCCCAGCGCGGCGGCATAGGCCAGCAGCTCTGCGCGGATCAGTTGATGATCAGCGGCAATCGCCAAGCGCGAACAACCCTCCGCCAGACGCGACAGATGTCGTTCCAGCAGCAGCGGCTGCCCGCCCTTGACTGCGATGGTCTCGAACAGACCATCACCGTAAGCCAGGCCGCGATCCTTCAGCGACAAAGCGTCAGCCGGTTGACCGTCGACCCAGCTGTCCATCAGTCAGCGAACCGGCGGAACACCAGCGAGCCATTGGTACCGCCAAATCCGAAGGAGTTGGACAGCACCACGTCGATATCCATGCCACGCGCCGTGTGGGGTACGAAGTCGAGGTCGCAGCCTTCGTCCGGCTCATCGAGGTTGATGGTCGGCGGTGCTACCTGGCTGTTGATTGCCAGCACGCTGAAAATCGCCTCGACCGCGCCCGCCGCACCCAACAGGTGACCGGTCATGGACTTGGTCGAACTGACGGCCAGCTTGTAGGCGTGATCGCCGAACACGGATTTGATCGCACAGGCTTCGGCGAGGTCGCCCGCCGAGGTCGAAGTACCGTGAGCGTTGATGTACTGAACCTGATCGCCATTGATCTTCGCATCGCGCAGGGCATTGGTGATGCAACGCGCAGCACCCGCGCCATCGGCCGGTGGCGAGGTCATGTGGTAAGCATCGCCACTGGTGCCGAAGCCGATCAGCTCGGCGTAGATGGTCGCGCCCCGAGCCTTGGCGTGCTCCAGTTCTTCGAGCACCAGTGCGCCGGCACCGTCGGACAGCACGAAGCCATCACGGCCCTTGTCCCATGGACGACTGGCGCGGGTCGGCTCGTCGTTGCGGGTCGACAGTGCGCGGGAGGCACCGAAGCCGCCCATGCCCAGACCACACGCGGCCATCTCGGCACCACCGGCAATCATCACGTCGGCTTCGTCGTACATGATGTTGCGTGCCGCCATGCCGATGCAGTGCGTACCGGTGGTACACGCCGTGGCGATGGCGTAGTTAGGTCCCTGTGCCCCCAGATGGATGGACAGGAAACCGGAAATCATATTGATGATCGAGCCAGGCACGAAAAACGGAGAAATCCGTCGTGGCCCGGAATCATGCAGTGTGCGGCTGGTCTCTTCGATATTGGTCAGACCGCCAATACCCGAGCCCATGGCCACGCCGATCCGCTCGCGATTGGCGTCGGTGACCTCAAGACCTGCGTTACGCACGGCTTGAAAACCTGCAGCCAGACCGTATTGAATGAACAGGTCGAGTTTGCGAGCTTCCTTGACCGACAGGTATTCCTCGACATTGAAGCCCTTTACCGAGCCGCCAAAACGGGTGGAATAGGCAGAAAGGTCGGTGTGTTCGATCAGACCAATGCCACTGCGGCCAGCCAGAATGCCCTGCCAGCTGCTCGGCACATCCGTGCCCAGTGGCGACAACATACCCATACCGGTGACTACGACGCGTCTACGCGACACAGCACTCTCCTTTTTCAAATGACGACTTTGCATCAGGCCTAAAGAAAAAACCGCACGCCATGATGGCAGTGCGGTTTTTCCATGACAGCGAGCGACGACTAAAAACTATTACGCCTGGTGGCTGGTAACGTAGTCGATTGCTGCTTGTACAGTAGTGATCTTCTCAGCTTCTTCGTCAGGGATTTCGGTCTCGAATTCCTCTTCCAGAGCCATCACCAGCTCAACAGTGTCAAGGGAGTCGGCACCCAGGTCTTCAACGAAGGAAGCAGTGTTGACCACTTCTTCTTCTTTAACGCCCAGTTGCTCAGCAACGATTTTCTTGACGCGCTCTTCGATGGTGCTCATACCTTGTTTTCACTCCTAATGGACAAATTCAGGCAGCTGGCCGGTGGGTAAGTGTATAGAAAGACTTTTCAGTTTTTCAACTGAAAGCTTCACTCCTCAAACCCGGCGACCCTCTGTCTATAAATAGATTGCAGCTTTATAACGGATTTTAGACAGCTCGTATGACATTTTTTTGAAGCAATCCGTCACATTTAACTCATGTACATCCCGCCGTTCACCGGGATTGTAGCCCCAGTAACGTAAGCCGCACCGTCAGATGCAAGAAAAGCGACCACAGACGCGATCTCTTGAGCTTGCCCCAGACGACCCAGCGGAATCTGCGTCTGCAAGGCTTCACGCTGCGCCTCGGGCAGTTCACGGGTCATATCGGTGTCGATGAACCCTGGGGCCACCGAGTTTACCGTAATCGAACGCGAACCGACTTCACGCGCCAGTGCACGGCTGAAACCTTCCAGACCGGCCTTGGCGGCAGCGTAGTTTACTTGGCCTGCGTTGCCCATGGCACCCACAACCGAACCAATACTGATAATTCGTCCCCAACGGGCTTTGGTCATGCCGCGCAAAACGCCCTTGGACAGGCGGAACAGACTGTTCAGATTGGTATCGACGACGTCATGCCATTCGTCATCTTTCATGCGCATCATCAGATTATCGCGGGTGATACCGGCATTATTGACCAGGATCGCCGGCGCACCGAATTGCGCCTGGATGCTCGCCAGCACGGCCGCTACGGACTCGTCGCTGGTGACATTGAGTTCCAGGCCAGTGCCCTGAACACCATTTTCTTTCAGGGTCGCAGCAATACGCTCGGCCCCCGAAGCGGAAGTCGCGGTGCCGATAACAATGGCACCCTGACGACCCAATTCCAGAGCGATAGCCTGGCCGATACCACGGCTGGCACCGGTGACCAGTGCAACTTTACCTTGCAGACTCATGCAAGCTTCTCCTTGTTCAGGCCAGCGCTGCGCGGGCGGCAGCGAAAGCGTCTGGGGTATTGAGGTTAGAGGTCGACACGCCTTCGGCGCAACGTTTGTTCAAACCGGCGAGTACTTTGCCAGGGCCGCATTCAACCAGTTCGGTCGCGCCCTTGGCCGCCAGCGCCTGGACCGACTCGACCCAGCGTACAGGCTTGTAGAGCTGTTCAAGCAGATCACGCTTGAGGGTTTCCAGATCCGCCGGCACGTTAGCGCTGACGTTCTGTACCACAGGGATCTGCGGCGCCTGCCAGTCGATCGCTGCAATCGATTCGGCGAACCGCTCGGCGGCCGGACGCATCAATTCGCAGTGGGACGGCACGCTGACCGGCAATGGCATGGCGCGCTTGGCGCCGCGTGCCTTGCAGCCTTCGATGGCGCGCTCGACCGCAGCCTTGGCACCAGCGATCACTACCTGGCCCGGGGAGTTGAAGTTGACCGCGCTAACCACTTCGCCTTGCGCCGCTTCGGCACAGGCGGCCAGTACGTCAGCATCGTCCAGACCGAGAATGGCAGCCATGCCGCCCTGCCCGGCCGGAACGGCTTCCTGCATCAACTGACCGCGACGTTCTACCAGTTTCACTGCGTCGCCCAGGCTCAGACTGCCTGCAGCCACCAGGGCGCTGTATTCGCCCAGGCTGTGACCGGCGACGTACGCCGGACGCACGCCGCCTTCAGCCAGCCACAGGCGCCACAAGGCGATCGAGGCGGTCAGAATGGCCGGCTGGGTTTTATCGGTTTGATTGAGTTGTTCTTCCGGCCCTTGCTGGGTCAGTGCCCACAGGTCGTAACCCAGAGCATCGGAAGCTTCTTTGAATGTTTCGAGGACCACCGGATGTTGCGCGCCCAACTCGGCCAGCATGCCGAGGGACTGCGAACCCTGTCCTGGAAAGACGAATGCGAGGGAAGCAGACATGTAACAAGCCCCTAATGATCTTGTCGTCGGAGAATGACGTCCCGTTTCTGGAACGCAAGAAACTCACAGTTGGATGGCCCATTGAACTGAGCGGTCACATTTAAGCATTGTCCGACGAAAACGCCTAAGGCAACAAATCTTCCAGGCGCCCATGAAGCCGCTCCGGCAGGTTTTCCTGGATCTCGATCAGCGCTCGCTGTATCGCACTCTGAAAACCCTGCACCCCCGCCGAACCGTGGCTTTTCACGACAATTCCCTGCAAACCGAGGAAACTTGCGCCGTTATGTCGCGCCGGCGCCAGCTCAGCCTGCAAGCGTTTCATCAGCGGCAGCGCCAGCGCACCCACCACTTTGGACGCGAAATTTTTCTTGAATAACGCCTCGATGCGCCCGGCAATCATGGTCGCCAGGCCTTCGCTGGACTTGAGCAGGATATTGCCGACAAAGCCGTCACACACCACCACATCCGCCTCGCCACGGTACAAACCGTCACCTTCGACAAACCCGATGTAGTTGATGCCACGAGCACTCTGCAACAAGGTGGCTGCCAGTTTGACCTGCTGATTGCCCTTGATGTCTTCAGTACCGATGTTCAGCAATGCGACCCTCGGGCGAACGATACCCAGGGTTTCTGCCGCAACCGAGCCCATCACTGCAAACTGCAATAAGTGCTCGGCAGTGCAATCGACATTGGCACCCAGATCAAGCAACTGGCAGTAGCCCTTCTGCGTTGGAATGGCCGCGATCATTGCCGGCCGATCAATGCCCGGCAAGGTCTTGAGCACAAAACGCGACAACGCCATCAGCGCACCGGTATTGCCGGCACTGACGCAGGCCTGGACCTTGCCGTCTCGCAGCAACTCCAGCGCCACGCGCATCGACGAATCGGGTTTGCCGCGCAAGGCCTGGGCAGGCTTCTCGTCCATGGTGATGACTTCGGACGCCGGCACAATCGACAGGCGCGCGCGATCCACAGCCGATTGGCTGGCGAGCAGTTCTTCAAGAAGGGAGGGTTGACCGACGAGGGTCAGGTGCAGCGAGGGTGTAGCAGACAGGCAAGCGAGGCTGGCCTGAACAATGCTGCGGGGACCGAAGTCCCCGCCCATTGCGTCAATCGCGATGACTTGAGCGGACAAGTGATTACTCGTCAGCGCCCTTGTCGATCACTTTACGGCCACGGTATACGCCTTCTGGCGATACGTGGTGACGCAGGTGAACTTCACCGGTGGTTTTTTCTACAGACAGGGTGCTAGCCTCGAGAGCGTCGTGCGAACGACGCATGTCACGGGCAGAGCGGGATTTTTTGTTCTGCTGAACAGCCATAATTGATTAACTCCTAAACGTTTGGGTCACGCTTTAACTGCGCCAATACACTGAACGGGTTGGACCGCGTTACCTCGTCCTCGCTCGGTTCGGGCTCATCGAGACCCGCCGGCTGCTGGCATTCTTCCGGATGATGAGCAGGCACAATGGGCAAGGCGAGCAGAAGCTCCTCCTCGATCAGTGACTGCAGATCCAAAGGATCTTCGCCCAGTTCCAGCACGTCATAACCTTTCGGCAACGACTGGGTATTCGCACCCTCCTTCACCACAGCATAACTGCATTCGCTATGGATCGGCAGGGTGACCAGCTCAAGACAACGCTGGCAAACCATTTTGACTTCGGTGTCGATAAAGCTGTGAATTACCACAGATTTACGTTCATCTCGTTCAAAAACGAATTTAGCCTGCACCGTACCGACAGTATCGGAAAGCGGGTCGCAGAGTCTCTCCAAATCGGCCAGCAGCAGTTCACCTTGAAGGGTGGTGCCACGGTCAGCCAATTTGCGCGGGTCAACGTGAGGTGGAATCGGGTCATTCAACATAGGCGCAGCATTATAGGGATGCCCCCAGCCATGTCAAAGGAAATTCAGCCCTGCCCGTCACTTGAGCCTGCGCTAGAATTCGCCCCTGCCCTTTGGAGATGCGCATGCTGCCTTTATTACTCGCTTCAAGCTCGGCCTATCGCCGGCAATTGCTGGCCCGTTTGCAGCTGCCGTTCACGTGCAGCTCGCCGGATATCGACGAAAGTCATCTCCCGGGCGAGTCAGCCATCGAACTGGTAAAGCGCCTCGCCGAAGAAAAAGCCCGTGCACTGGCAGGCAGTCATCCGGCCCACCTGATCATCGGCTCGGATCAGGTCGCGGTACTCGGCGAGCGGATCATCGGCAAGCCCCACACCTTCGAAAAGGCCCGCGAACAACTCGTCGCATCCAGCGGCTCCAGCGTGACCTTCCTGACCGGCCTGGCACTGCTCAATAGCCAGACCGGCCACTGCCACGTCGACTGCGTGCCTTTTACCGTACACATGCGCACGCTCGACGCAGCGCGCATCGAACGCTACCTGCGCGCTGAACAGCCCTATGACTGCGCTGGCAGCTTCAAGGCCGAAGGTTTGGGGGTAAGCCTGTTTCAAAGCACCGAAGGCCCTGACGCCACCAGCCTGATCGGCCTGCCGCTGATTCGCCTGGTGGACATGTTGCTGGCCGAAGGCGTGCAGATACCTTAAAGGTCAAAAGATCGCAGCCTCGTTTCACTCGACAGCTCCTACATTGAAATGCGTATTCCCTTGTAGGAGCTGTCGAGTGAAACGAGGCTGCGATCTTTTGACTGTAAAAAAACCGGCAAAAAGCCGGTTTTTTATGCAGCAAGAAGATCAGCGCAACGACGGCCCCTGAAAGCCCATCCACATTGCCAAATGCTCAGCCACGCTGGCGCCAAGCTTTTTCGAGAAGCGATCGAATGGCGATTCCTCAACAGTGAAATCCACCAGCTCTTTCTCGCCGATCACATCGCGCGCAACCGAACTGGCATTACCCAGACCATCGATCAAGCCCAGCGACAGCGCTTGCTCGCCGGACCAGACCAGCCCGGAAAACAGCTCTGGATGCTCTTTATCCTTCAGGCGATCACCCCGGCCCTTCTTGACGCTACTGATAAACTGCTGATGAGTGGTATCGAGCACGCTTTGCCAGAATTGGGTTTCCGCAGGCTTCTGCGGCTGGAACGGATCGAGGAACGATTTGTGCTCCCCAGAGGTGTAGGTACGACGCTCCACACCCAACTTTTCCATGGTCCCGACAAAACCGTAGCCGGCCGCCGTCACACCAATGGAACCCACCAGGCTCGCCTTGTCGGCGTAGATCTGATCTGCCGCGCTAGCGATGTAATAGGCACCGGAAGCGCCCAGATCCGAGATCACCGCATAAACCTTGGTATCTGGATTCAGGCCGCGCAAACGACGGATCTCGTCGTAGACATAACCCGACTGCACCGGACTGCCGCCCGGACTGTTGATTCGCAGAATCACGCCCTTGACCTTCTTGTCCTCGAAGGCTGCACGCAGACTGCCGACGATATTATCGGCACTGGCCGGCTCTTTGTCGGCAATCATGCCCGTTATATCAATCAGCGCCGTGTAGCCAGAGCCGAGGCTCGCGCCTTTCTCCATGCCTATCAACGGCGATAACAGGATCAACGCGCCGAGCAGGTACAAAAAAGTCAGCGACTTGAAGAATATCCCCCAGCGACGGGACCGGCGCTGTTCCTGCACACCAGCCAGCAGGGTTTTTTCCAGCAGCTTCCAGCTTTTCTCGTCACCCGTTTCCGCACTCGCCTTGGCGGGCGCTTTCCATTCGTCGGTCATGCCATGTACCCCAGCAAAAAAACCAATTAAACCCGCTGACTCAGCCAGGCGTGCAACTCTGAAAAACGATCAATGGCCAGTTTCGGTTCAAATAGCTTCAAGGCGTCGATCGATTGAGCGCCATAGCTGACCGCCACCGAATCCATGCCCGCGTTGCGCGCCATCTGCAGGTCGAACGACGAATCGCCGACCATCAACGCCTGCTCCGGACGAACCTCGCAATGGGCGAGAATCTGCTCAAGCATCAGCGGATGGGGCTTGCTGGCGGTTTCGTCAGCGGCACGGGTGATATCGAAATAATCTTCCCAACCGTGAGACTTCAGCACCCGATCCAGCCCACGACGAGCCTTGCCGGTCGCTACTGCCAGATGATACCCCTCGACACGAAACGCTTCGAGAGACTCGACAACGCCCTCAAACAGCGGGGAAGGCTCGGCCTCCGCCGAAATGTAGTGATCCGCATAGTGCTGACGGAATGCTATCAGCTCGGTGTCGCCAATCTCGGGGTACAGGGTGCGAATCGCTTCCGGCAAGCCCAGACCGATAATGCCTTTGACGGCAAAATCATCACGCAGCTGAAAACCGGACCGCTCGGATGCGACGTGCATTGCCTCGACAATCCGACCAATGGAGTCAGCCAGCGTGCCGTCCCAATCGAAAATCAGCAGCTTGTAATCAGTAGGGTGCACTCAAGCGCTCCACGGTTTTGGCCCACATCTCGTCGACCGGCGCCTGCAACTTGAGCTCACCGCCATCAGGCAGCGGCACCGTCAGCATGTAGGCGTGCAGAAACAGACGCTTGCCGCCGAGATCACGAATCTCTTTGCTGAAACCTTCATCGCCGTACTTGGTATCACCCGCGATGCAATGGCCCGCATGCAGAGTATGGACGCGAATCTGGTGAGTGCGACCCGTGATCGGCTTGGCTTCGATCAGGGTAGCGAAGTCACCAAAACGACGCAGGACCTTGAACACGGTCACAGACTCCTTGCCCTCCTCCTCGTCCACTTCGACCATGCGCTCGCCGGAGCGCAGATTGCTCTTGCCCAGCGCCGCACGGACTTGCTTGATCGAGGCCGCCCAGTTGCCGCGCACCAGCGCCATATAGCGCTTATCGACACCATCGCCGCGCAATGCCGTGTGCAAGTGGCGCAACATGCTGCGCTTTTTGGCAATCATCAGCAGGCCGGAGGTATCACGATCGAGACGATGAACCAGTTCGAGCTCCTTGCAATCGGGACGCAACTGACGAAAGGCTTCGATCACTCCGTAAGTCAGGCCGCTGCCGCCATGAACCGCAATGCCGCAAGGCTTGTTGACCACGATCAGCGCCTTGTCTTCGTAGACAATCGAGGCTTCGAGCCGCTGCAGCAGCCCTTGGGCCAAGGGCACGGGTTCATCGCGCTCAGGCACGCGAACCGGCGGCACGCGCACGATATCGCCCGCCTGCAGCTTGTATTCGGGCTTGATCCGACCTTTGTTCACCCGCACTTCGCCCTTGCGCAAAATGCGGTAAATCAAGGTCTTGGGCACGCCTTTGAGCCGAGCGAGAAGGAAGTTATCAATACGTTGGCCGGCATATTCCGGCGAGACCTCCAGCAGTTGTACGGCTGGGGTCGAAGGGGCAGTAGTCGTCATGGCGCGGATGATAACAATTTTTTATGGAATTGAAGCACTTAATCATTGCTGCTATAGTCGCGAACGCCGCCAAAAGTGGCCTGGACAGCGGACTAACGGTCAAAAACCGGCCCTGACCAACGCAATTCACGAGGACGAGAGGCCGTCCTACGGGGCTTTCGCTACGTAACGGCAGAGTTTGCAGTTGTAACGAGCGCAGGTGACATAAGGCCTGAATCATGCCGCAAAGCAGAGTTTTCACTCGCCTTCCGAGCAAATATTCACGGCCAGTTCACAAAGTGCAGTCAGCTGCGAACGACCCCGAGCGAACGCTTCGGAAACACCGCCTAAATTAGCCATGATGCGTGACCTCCCCTTTCGGAGCTCACGGTAAATGCCAACCCGCTGCGGATTCTGCGCGCGGCAGCACCCGAATTATCAGGGATACGTGTAGGGTGGAGATGCACAACCGCTGGACTGTGTAGCAATAGGCTTTATCAAGACGCTTCATCTCGTCCACAGCCGCCGGTTGATTCCTCCTCCTGACTGAGTGCTTAAGTAGCCACAGCAAGCAGGACGCGTACGTCGCGACACCGGCCCAATTGGCCGGGGTTCGCTAGACACTGGAGTGGCCAACCACTCCTGACGCACCTGACACCGACCGTGAGAAGTCGTGTGTGCCGAACGCCGTTTCCGGCAGCCCGGAAACCGACGGTACTACATGAAAAGAATGCTGATTAACGCAACTCAACCCGAAGAGTTGCGTGTTGCACTGGTAGATGGCCAGCGCCTCTACGACCTGGACATCGAATCCGGTGCACGCGAGCAGAAGAAGGCCAACATCTATAAAGGCCGGATTACTCGCATCGAACCAAGCCTTGAGGCTGCCTTTGTCGATTTCGGCTCTGAGCGCCACGGCTTCCTGCCCCTCAAAGAAATCTCCCGCGAATACTTCAAGAAAGCCCCCGAAGGCCGCGTCAACATCAAGGACGTCCTGAGCGAAGGCCAGGAAGTCATCGTTCAGGTCGAAAAAGAAGAACGTGGCAACAAGGGCGCCGCCCTGACCACTTTCATCAGCCTGGCCGGTCGTTACCTGGTGCTGATGCCGAACAACCCGCGTGCCGGCGGTATCTCCCGTCGCATCGAAGGTGAAGAGCGCAACGAACTGCGTGAAGCCCTGAACGGTCTGGTTGCCCCGGCCGACATGGGTCTGATCGTTCGTACTGCCGGCCTTGGCCGCAGCAGCGAAGAAATGCAGTGGGACCTCGATTACCTGCTGCAACTCTGGACCGCCATCAAAGAAGCTTCGCTGGACCGTTCCGCGCCATTCCTGATCTACCAGGAAAGCAACGTGATCATCCGCGCCATCCGCGATTACCTGCGCCAGGACATCGGCGAAGTACTGATCGACAGCGTTGAAGCCCAGGACGAAGCCCTGACCTTCATTCGTCAGGTGATGCCGCAGTACGCCAGCAAAATCAAACTGTACGAAGACAGCGTTCCGCTGTTCAACCGTTTCCAGATCGAAAGCCAGATCGAAACCGCCTTCCAGCGCGTCGTCGAACTGCCTTCCGGCGGCTCCATCGTTATCGATCCGACCGAAGCCCTGGTGTCCATCGACATCAACTCGGCGCGCGCCACCAAAGGCAGCGACATCGAAGAAACCGCACTACAGACCAACCTTGAAGCTGCCGAAGAAATCGCCCGTCAGTTGCGCTTGCGCGACATCGGCGGCCTGATTGTCATCGACTTCATCGACATGACCCCTGCCAAGAACCAGCGCGCCGTGGAAGAGAAAGTCCGCGAATGCCTGGAAGCCGACCGCGCTCGCGTGCAAGTCGGTCGCATCTCGCGCTTCGGCCTGCTGGAAATGTCCCGTCAGCGCCTGCGTCCATCGCTTGGCGAAAGCAGCGGCATCGTCTGCCCGCGTTGCAACGGCACCGGCATCATCCGTGACGTTGAATCGCTGTCGCTGGCGATCCTGCGCCTGATCGAAGAAGAAGCCCTGAAAGACCGCACCGCCGAAGTTCGCGCACAAGTGCCGATTCCGGTCGCAGCTTTCCTGCTCAACGAAAAACGCAACTCGATCACCAAGATCGAACTGCGCACCCGTGCCCGCATCGTCATTCTGCCGAACGATCACCTCGAAACGCCGCACTTCGAAGTTCAGCGCCTGCGCGATGACAGCCCGGAAGCCGCGGTCGGCCAGTCCAGCTACGAAATCGCCGCTGCCGCTGCCGAGGTCGAAGAAGTCCAGCCAGCCGCCGCGACCCGCACCCTGGTTCGCCAGGAAGCCGCGGTCAAGACCGCTCCGGCCCGCGCCAACGCTCCGGTTCCGACCGAAGTCGTCGCGACGCCGGTGGCTGCACCGGCCGTTGCCCCAGAGCCAAGCCTGTTCAAAGGCCTGGTGAAGTCGCTGGTCAGCCTGTTCGCCACCAAGGAAGAGCCTGCTGCGCCGGTTGTGGTTGAAAAGCCAGCCACCGAACGCCCTGCTCGCAACGAAGAGCGCCGTAACGGCCGTCAGCAGAGCCGCAACCGTAACGGTCGCCGCGATGAAGAGCGCAAGCCTCGTGAGGAACGTGCGCCGCGTGAAGAACGCGCACCACGTGAGCCACGTGAAGCCCGCGAAGAAGCTCCAGCAGTTGCCCAGGAACGCGCTCCGCGCGAAGAGCGCGCACCACGCGCCCCTCGTGAAGAACGTGCACCGCGCGCCCCGCGTGAAGATCGCAAGCCACGTGGCGAGCGTGAAGAACGTCCGGTTCGTGAACTGCGCGAGCCTCTGGATGCCGCTCCGGCCGCCGCTGCCAACGCTGAAGAGCGTCCAGCCCGTCAGCCACGTGAAGAACGCGCTCCACGCCCACCGCGTGAAGAACGTCAGCCACGTACCGAGCAAGCTGCTGCTGCCGTTGCTGAAGAAGAGTTGCCCACCAACGAAGAGCAACTGCAGGAAGACGGTCAGGAAGGCGCCGAAGGCGATCGTCCGCGCCGCCGCTCCCGTGGCCAGCGTCGTCGCAGCAACCGTCGTGAGCGTCAACGCGATGCCAACGGCAATGTGATCGAAGGTTCGGAAGAGTCCGAATCGGCTGAAAACGCCGAAACGCCAAGCGCTGCCGATCTGGCCGCCGGCCTGGCTGTTACCGCAGCCGTTGCCAGCTCCGTGATCAGCGCGCCTGCTGAAGCACAAGCCAACGAGCAAGCTGAACGCGCCACTGCCGCCACGCTGGAAACTGCTCCGGTTGAAGCGCCAGTCGTTGAAGCAACCACACCAGTAGAAGTCACCGCTGCTCCGGAAATCGAAGTGGCACCGGTTCGTGAAGCCCAGCCTGAAGTTGAAGCTGCCGCTGAGCCGGCCGTCGTCGCTGAACCAGTGGCTGCTACCGAGCCTGTGGTTGAAGCGCCGGCTGAACCGGCACGTGAAGTTCGCGAAGAGCAAACCACGTTCAACTGGGTTGCCGAGCCACCTGTAGCGGTCGAAGCGCCAGCGCCAGTCGCTGAAGCTCCGGTTGCCGAAGCCATGGTCTCCGAGCCAGTGGTTGCTGCTGCCGAGCCTGCTCCAGCGGTTGTTGAAGCGCCCGTTGTTGCCGAAGAGGCTGCACCGGTGGCTGAAGCCGCCCCTGTCAGCGCTCTGACCCCAAGTGGCCGTGCGCCGAACGACCCGCGTGAAGTACGTCGTCGCAAGCGTGAAGCCGAGCGTCTGCAGAAGGAAGCCGAACTGGCTGCCGCTGCTGCTCCGGCCGCTGCCGAGCCAGCCCCGGTTGTTGCTGAAGTTGTCGAGGCAGCCCCTGCCCCGGCCGCTGAAGTCCCTGCCGAACCGGTTGAATCCGCGTTCGACGAAGCACCGCGCTCCGTTCAGGAAGCGGTGGAGCAACACGAGCAAGCCCAGGAAAAAGAGCACGAGCCTAAACCCCTCGCCTGATTCCATCGGCCATTAAAAAGCCCCGCCTGGTGATCCCAGGCGGGGCTTTTTTTATGCCCGAAAACAACACACATACCCTGTGGGAGCGGGCTTGCTCGCGAAAGCGGTTTAACATTCAACATCTATGCAAGCAGGCCCACCGCTTTCGCGAGCAAGCCCGCTCCCACATTAGATCTGCGCCAAAGCTACTTAAAGGTCAATGCAGCAGGCACATCCACATCCCACAACACCCCGGGGTCCTCCACCGCCACCTCGACCACCCTCGCCTGTGCAAACAGCGACTTGGCCCCGTGATCACCGGTCAATGCCATCAACCCTGGACCAAAACTTCGCCCGAATCCCACCGGATGCCCATATTGCCCCTCATGGACCGGCACGCTGATGGCATCATCGGCAATATTCGCGACAACCCGCTCAATGCTGGACGGCAGGATAAACGGCATATCCCCCAGCACGATCAGCCAGCCACCGAGTTGTGAGCACGCCGCCACACCCGCCGCAATGCTGTCGCCCAGACCGGTCGACTCGATCCGCACAATTTCACAACCATAAGCCTGAGCCATGCGAATCACTTGCGGGCGATCCGCCGTGGTCACTAGCACGCGCTTCTCAAGCGCGGCCGGCAGATTTACCAGCACCTGCTCGATCATCGAATGCACGGTGACGCCGTCACGAGCGGTGCAATCCACCAGCAGCTTGTCCTTCTCGTCGCCCGCCACCTGTCGAAACCGACTGCCCTGCCCTGCGGCCAGAACGATAACGCCAATGGAGTCGCTCATACGCCCTCCTGCAACGGCCTCTTCTGTTTCAGCTCGACGCCGTTCTTGATCGCCACAATTTCGGCCAGCAGCGACAAGGCGATTTCCGCCGGTGTATGGCTGCCGATGTGCAAACCGATCGGGCCGTGCAAGCGCTCGATGGCCTGTTGTGACAAGCCTAGCTGAGCCAGATTGTCCCGGCGCTTCTGACTGTTGACCCGTGAACCCAGCGCACCAACATAAAATGCCTTGGAGTCCAGCGCCGTGAGCAGCGCCATGTCATCCAGGCGTGGGTCGTGGGTCAGCGCGATAATGGCTGTGCGCTCGTCGGCCTGGATGGTCAGCACCGCTTCGTCGGGCATGCCCGGGACGAAGCGACCGTGTTGCTCTTCCCAGCCGTAGACGAACTCGGTGCGCGGATCGCAGATCAGCACTTCGAAATCCAGCAGCCGCGCCATCTCGGCAACGTAGCGCGACAGTTGGCCGGCGCCGATCAGCAATAGCCGCCAGCGCGGACCATAAATGGCGCGCAAGGTCTGTCCGTCAAACACCAGCGCATCGGTCTTGCTCGCTGGCTGCAGGATCACTTCACCGCTCGCCAGGTTCAGCTCACGCGCAACGATTTCATGGGCCTCGCAGCGCGTCAGCAATTCGGCAACCCACGCCGGATCACCGACTCGCTCCTCGGTCAGGCGCAACGTGCCGCCGCATGGCAAACCAAACCGCGCGGCCTCCTCCCGAGTGACGCCATAGGTAATCAACTGCACCGGCGGCCCCTCGGCCGGGATACGGCCATCGTGCAGCCGGGCAATCAGGTCATCCTCGACACAGCCACCGGACACCGAGCCAATCACCACGCCGTCTTCACGCAAGGCCAGCATGGCGCCAGGTGCCCGGGGTGCGGTGCCCCAGGTCTGGACCACGCTGTACAACATCACCCGCTGACCGGCGCGGCGCCATTCCAGCACGCTGCGCAGGACGTTCAGATCGACGCTGTCCATCAGGCTTGCGCCTTCTGCCAACCTTGCAACTGATAGCGTACCGGCAGATTACGGATGCGCTTGCCGGTGGCGGCGAAGATCGCGTTGCACAGCGCTGGCGCAATCGGCGGTACGCCCGGCTCACCGACTCCGCCCAACGGCACATTGCCCGGTGGCGTGACCAGGTGCACGGCGACTTCCTTCGGCGCCAGGGACATGCGCGCCACTTCGTACATGTGGAAATTGTCCTGCTGAACCTTTCCGTCCTTGAAGCTGATCTCCCCCAGCACCGCGTTGCCCAGCCCCATGACACAGGCGCCTTCGAACTGCGAGCGAATCCGCTCGGGGTTGATCTGCGGGCCGCAATCCACGGCGATGTCGGCCTTGTGCACGATCAGCGTGCCATCGTCTTTGACTTCCACCTCGATCACCGCCGCCACATAAGTGACAAAACTATAGTGCACCGCCAAGCCCAAGCCTCGGCCCTTGGGCAACTCACGCCCCCAACCGGCCGCTTTGGCGGCGGTTTCCAGCACGGTGCGCATCCGTGCAGTGTCGATTGGATAACGCTCAGGAGATTCGCCGTAGTTCCACTCTTCACTCAAGGTGCGCGGATCGATCTGACGGTCCGGGCCGAGCAACTTGATCTGATACTTGAGCGGATCCTGCCCTGCCTTATGCGCCAGTTCATCGACAAAGCTCTGAATCGCAAAACCGTGGGGAATGTTCGACACCGAGCGATACCAGCCGACCCGGGTGTGGACCGCCGCTTCGGGGTTTTCCAGGCGCACGTTGGGGATCGCGTAAGCCATGTTGGTAAAGCCCATGCCCAGCTCAAAAGCCGCCTCATGGTTCATGCCCGGCGCGAACAACGCGGTGATGCTTGGCGCCACCGTGCGGTGCAGCCAGCCGGACGGCAGGCCGTCCTTGTTCAGGCTGGCCTTCAGGTATTCGGCCGACACGGTGTGGAAATAGGAGTTGTGGATGTCGTCTTCACGGGTCCATTGCACCCGCACCGCCTTGCCCGGGAACTCCTTGGCCAGGATCGCCGCTTCAACGACGAAGTCCGGCTTGGACTTGCGACCGAAACCGCCACCGAGCAAGGTGACGTTGAACGTGACGTTATCGAATGGAATGCCGAGGCGCTCGCCGATCCGTTCGCGGGTGACTTGCGGCGCCTGGCTTGGAGCCCAGGCTTCGCACACGCCGTCCTTGAAACGGGCGATGGCGACCATCGGTTCCATTGGCGATTGCGCCAGGTGCGGCAGGTAGTAAGAGGCTTCGAGGGTGCTGTCGGCGCTGCTCATGGCCTGGTCAATGCTGCCGGTATTGCGCACCACTTTGCCGGGTTTGAGCGACGCGGCTTCGAGTTCCTTGCGGTAGGCGATTGAGTCATAACTGGCGTTGGGGCCGTCATCCCACTCGATTTTCAGCGCTTCGCGGCCCTTGATCGCCGCCCAGGTATTGCTGGCTACCACGGCCACACCGCCCAGAGGCTGAAATTCGGACGGCAACGGACGGCTTTCGACTTGCAGGACCTTGATCACACCCGGGACTTTCATCGCGGCGCTGGCATCGAAGGATTTGACCTTGCCGCCATAGACCGCTGGACGCGCGATGGTGGCGAACAGCATGCCGTCGACATGCACATCGGCGCCGTAGACCGCGCGACCATTGACGATGTCCGCACCGTCGATGGCCTTGGTGCCTTCCTTGCCGATGTAACGGAATTCCGATGGCTGCTTGAGCCGCAGGCTGTCGCGGGCCGGCACCGCCAGTGCACCGGCAGCAGCGGCCAACGCGCCGTAGCCCAGTTCACGACCGGTCGGCTGGTGAATGACTTTATGCAGTTGCGCACGGCACTCGCTGACCGGCACTTTCCACTGCGCGGCGGCGGCTTGCTCAAGCATGGTCCGCGCGGCAGCACCGCAACGGCGCATCGGCTCGTACCAATGACGCATGCTGCGCGAACCGTCGGTGTCCTGGTTGCCGAAACGCACTTCGTCGCCCGGCGCCTGTTGCACTTTGACCAGCGCCCAGTCGGCGTCCAGTTCATCAGCTACTACCATGGTCAGGCTGGTGCGTACGCCCTGACCCATTTCCGAGCGGTTGCAGACCACGGTCACGCTGCCATCGGCAGCGATGCTGACGTAAACCTTTGGATCATCGATCCAGCCGTTGGGCATGCCGTCGGCGCCGAACTTCTTGTCTTTTTCGGCGGCAAGCGCGTCCTGCCAACCCCAACTGGCAGCCAGCACCAGCGCACTGGTGGCGCCCACGCCTTTGAGGAAGCCACGGCGGCTGAGGTTACTCAGCGCAAAATCATTCGGTAACCGGCTCATGCCTTGGCCTCCTTCAGGTGAGTGGATGCCTGGCGGATGGCGGTCTTGATCCGGTTGTAGGTGCCGCAACGGCAAATGTTACCAACCATCGCCTCTTCAATCTGCTCGTCGCTGGGGTTCGGATTGGTTTTCAGCAACGCTGTGGCCGACATGATCTGCCCACCCTGGCAGTAACCGCACTGGGCCACGGCGCTGTCGAGCCAGGCTTGCTGGACGACTTTGCCAACCGGGTCGGCGTGCAGGTTATCGATGGTGGTGACGTTCTGGCCGACTACCGAGCCGATCGGCGTGATGCAACTGCGCGCAGGCGCGCCGTCGATATGAATGGTGCAGGCACCACACAGGCCCATGCCGCAGCCAAATTTGGTGCCGTTGTAACCGGCCACGTCACGGATCGCCCAGAGCAGCGGCATGTCCTCGGTGACATCGAGTTGATGATCTTGACCATTGAGTTTCAGGGTAATCATGGGCACGCCCGCATAGTTATAGAGGTTATGGGGTCGAGCAATCTGCCGCGTGGGTTCCTTCACGCAGATCGACTCAGGCTAATGGGCTCTCTTATGCGGACGGCAACGTCTGCACCGGGCCTTTGGTGGAGCAAATGCTTGCATCGTTAGGTAGCTAAGTTAACCCAGCATTAACAAAAAAGCCCTGCACATTTGAAGATGTACAGGGCTTTGAAATCAGCCGTGAAAGCGTAGCCTCAATACCGATTGGGCTCCATTTCCAGGTCGACGTGAAAACGTTCTGAAATGTCTTTTTGAATGCGTTGCGCCAGGCTCAGCAATTGCAGGCCTGTTGCTGCGCCGTAGTTGACCAGCACCAGCGCCTGTAATTTATGCACACCGGCATCACCGTCGCGAAAGCCTTTCCAGCCGGCCCGTTCGATCAACCATCCCGCCGCCAGTTTCATTTGCCCGTCGGGTTGCGCGTAGGCCACCAGCTCCGGGTATTGCTCCTTGAGTTGCGCCACCAATGTCGCCGGCACCAAGGGATTCTTGAAAAAACTGCCGGCATTGCCGAGCACCGCCGGATCCGGGAGCTTTTCGTTGCGAATGCTGCAAATGGCCTGGCTGACATCGGTAGGCGTCGGGTGATCGATGCCCAGCGATGTGAGACGCTGGCGAACCGGACCGTATTCCAGGTGCAGGTGCGCGGTGCGCGTGAGGGTGAAACGCACCCGCAGGATCAACCAACGCCCCGGCTCCTGTTTGAACAGGCTGTCGCGGTAGGCGAAGTTGCACTCGGCCAGCGTGAAGTCCCGTAGCTCACCGGTCTGGCGATCGAGGGCCGTCAGGCCGGCAAAAACGTCTTTGATCTCGACACCGTAAGCGCCGATGTTCTGCATCGGTGCCGCGCCCACGGTGCCGGGAATCAAACTGAGGTTTTCCAGTCCCGCCAACCCTTGCGCCAAGGTATGTTGCACAAACGGATGCCACGGCTCGCCCGCCTCGGCTTCGATCACCACCTGGTTACCGTCATCGCTCAGCAGGCGAATCCCTCGTGTGGCCATGCGCAGCACCAGTGCCTGGACATCGGCCGTCAGCAACAAATTGCTGCCGCCACCGATCACCAGCACCGGCACATCATGTTCCAACCCATAGGCCAGCGCTTCGCGCACGTCGGCATCGCTATGGGCCTCGGCAAACAGCCGGGCCTGAACATCTACGCCAAAGCTGTTGAACGGCTTGAGCGAAACCCGGGGTTGAACCTGCAAACTCATAACCGGCCCTTCAATTCGATGACCAGCAGATCGCTGGCGCGCTCGATCAGGTCCAGTACCTGTTCGAAACCCTGGTCGCTGTCGTGATAAGGATCCGGCACCTCATCGATTTCCGACTGGAAGCGACGCAGGAACAGGTCCAACTCGGCCTTGCTCTTGGCCGGTTGCAAGGCCTTGAGGTGGCGCAGGTTGCTGTTGTCCATCGCCAGAATCAGGTCGTAGGTGGCGAAATCGGCACGGGTCACTTGCTGGGCGCGCTGGGCGGACAGGTCGTAGCCACGCAGTTTCGCCGCGGCCTGGCTACGCTTGTCCGGGGCCTTGCCGACGTGCCAGTCACCGGTGCCGGCGGAAGCCACTTCGACTTGATCGGCCAGCCCCGCCTCACGCAGTTTGTGCCGCAACACGCCTTCGGCCGTAGGGGAACGGCAGATATTGCCCAGGCAGACGAACAGAACCCGCATCAGGCCTCCAGCAAGCGACGAACGCGCTCGAGGTCTTCAATGGTATCGACGCCGGTAGGCGGGGCGATCAGCGCATCGGCCACGTGAATCCGCACGCCGTGCCAGAGCGCCCGCAGTTGCTCCAGAGACTCAGTGTTTTCCAGCCAGCACGGGCCCCAGGTGACGAAGTCATGCAGAAAACCGGCGCGATAGGCATAAATGCCGATGTGGCGGCGATACGGCACACCTTCCGGCAATTGCTCGCGGCTCTTGGCGAACGCGTCGCGAGCCCACGGCAAGGTGGCACGACTGAACGTCAGCGCCAGACCATTGAGGTCGCTGACCACCTTGACCACGTTGGGATTGAACAGGGTTTCCACGTCTTCGATCGGCTCGGCCAGGGTGGCCATGCGCGCTTCGGTGTGGGCGCCCAGGTTGGCGGCAACCTGATCGATCACGCTCGGCGGAATCAACGGCTCGTCGCCCTGAACGTTGACCACGATGGCGTCCGGGGCCAGGCCCAGTTTCGCTGCGACTTCGGCCAGACGGTCGGTGCCGGAATTATGGTCTTCGCGCGTCAGCACCACTTCGGCACCAAAGCTTTTGCAGGCCTCGACAATGCGCGCATCGTCAGTGGCAACGACCACGCGCTGGGCACTGCTTTTGCTCGCTTGTTCCCAAACATGCTGGATCATCGGCTTGCCGGCGATCAGCAGCAGGGGTTTGCCCGGCAGGCGGGTGGAGGCATAGCGCGATGGAATGACAACGGTAAAGGCTGTGGTCATTTATCCAGACGCTCGTCGGTGGTCAGGGTGCGCGCTTCACTTTCAAGCATCACCGGGATGCCGTCGCGAATCGGGTATGCGAGGCCAGCGCCCTTGCTGATCAGCTCGGTTTTGTCGGCACTGAGCTTGAGCGGGCCTTTGCAGACCGGGCAAGCGAGGATATCGAGCAATTTGGTGTCCATGAACATTCCCTGGATAGAAACGGATTTAAGGCAAAAGACGAGCCGGCAACAGGCGCATCAGCTGCGTATCGAACCAGGCCACGAAGGCCGGCGATGGCGCAGCATCGACCGCCAGGTACCACCAATCGGCGGCGGCGAAGGCACGGCACTTCACCGCGTCTTTTTCCGTCATCACCACTGGCAATGACGGGGTGAAATTCAAGGCCTGCACGCTGTACTCGGCGTGGTCGGCAAATGCATGCGGCACTGGCCGCCAGTGTAGCGTTTCGAGGGTCGTGAAGAAACGCTGGGGATTGCCGATCCCGGCCACGGCGTGAATGGCCTGGCCTGGGGGGAAGTGGTCAAGGGGCCGGCGTTCGCCGCTTTGCAGATTGACCAGTGCCGTGGGTTGCAGCTGGAAGGCAAAACCGTCGATGCGGTCGGCCGTGGCACCGTTGTAAAGCACCGCATCGACGCTTTGCAGACGCTCGATCGGTTCACGCAACGGCCCGGCCGGCAGGCAGCGCTGGTTGCCCAGCCCCCGGGCGGCATCGATCAGCACCAGTTCCAGGTGCCGGGCCAGCCGGTAATGCTGCATGCCGTCGTCGGAAAGGATCAGGTCCAGCGGCTCGCTCGCCAGCAAGGCTTTGACTGCGCGGCTGCGGTCCGGGTCGATCATCAGCGGCACGCCAGTGCGCTGGACGATCAACAATGGCTCATCGCCCGCCACGTCCGCACCTTGATCCGCCTCGACCCGCCACGGCAATTGCGCAGGTTTGGCGCCGTAACCACGGCTGACGACGCCAACTCGCAAACCGCTGCGCTGGCAATGCTGGATCATCCATAGAATCAGCGGCGTCTTGCCGGTGCCGCCCACCGTGATGTTGCCGACCACGATCAGCGGCACCGGCGGCTGATAGATCTCGCCCTCACCCGCCAGAAAGCGCTCGCGCTTGCCGATGAGCACACGCCGATACAGCCATTCCAGGGGCTGCAACAGCTTCAGCGCCGGATGGCCTTCGTACCACGCAGCGAGCAATCGATCGGACATGGCCATCAGGATGCCGGCGCCGCCTCGACAGTGGTCATGCGCAAATGACTGAAACCGAGTTTGCCGGCAGCGTCCATTGCAGTGATGACGGACTGATGGGGGGTCTTGCCATCAGCGCTGATGGACAACGGCAGGTTGGTATCGCCGTTGGATTCTTTCTGTAGCGCTTCCATCAGGCTGGTCAGGTCATTCTTGGGCAACAATTGGTTGTTGACCGAGAACACCCCTTCGGCGCTGATGGCGATGTCCAGTTGCTTGGTCTGTTGGTCTTCGGCCGGGGAACCGCTGACCGCTTCCGGCAGGTCGACGCGCAACTGGGTTTCACGGGTGAAGGTGGTGGTCACAACGAAAAACAGCAGCAGGATAAACACCACGTCGATCAACGACGCGAGGTTGATGTCTATCGTTTCCCGTGGTTTACGACGGAATTTCACGCTTTGCCCTCAGCCAGATCCACGTCGCGGTCACCCTGCACAACTTCAACCAGCTTGATCGCTTCCTGCTCCATGCCTACCACCAGCTCATCTATGCGGCGTTGCAGGAAGCGGTGGAAGAACACGGCCGGAATACCGACCATCAGGCCTGCAGCGGTGGTGATCAGCGCCTTGGAAATACCACCGGCCAGTACCGAGGCGTTGGTACCCATGCCCGTGCCCATGAATGCACTGAAAATATCGATCATGCCCAGCACCGTACCCAGCAGACCCAGCAACGGGGCCATGGCGGCGATGGTGCCGAGGGCATTGATGTAGCGTTCGAGCTCGTGAATCACCCGCGCAGCGGCTTCTTCGATGCACTCTTTCATGATCTCGCGGCCATGCCTGGAATTCGCCAGACCGGCGGCCAGGATCTCGCCCAACGGAGAGTTGGCACGCAGTTCCTTGAGTTTTTCTTTATTGAGTTGTTTGTCCTTGATCCAGACCCAGACCTGCCCGAGCAAATGCTCCGGGGTCACGCGGCTGGCACGCAGGGTCCACAGACGCTCGGCAACGATCGCCATGGCCGCGATGGAACTCAGAATGATCGGCAGCATCATCCAGCCGCCGGATTTGACCAATTCCCACACAGTGACAGTCCCCTCGAAAAGTGCGCCACTCTAACATAGGGGGTGGACGCACCGAAGACCGCGATGTCGTATCCGGTCGGGCTTCGACAGTTCGGGTTACTGGCTGGATGGTGGCAGATCACGCCAGAAGCGCCGTTCTTGAAGCATCGTCCACGGCGGCTTGAAGCGCCCCAGTTGCAGACGAATGGCACCTTGCTCGGCGCTGTCGTAGATCGCCACCCCGCGCTTTTGATACCGCGCCACGACCGTGGGATGGGGATGACCGAAAGAATTGCCGTTGCCACGGGAGATCAGCACCGCTTTGGGTTGCAATACGCGGAGCAATGCCATCGAAGATGAACTGCGACTGCCATGGTGCGGGGCCTGCAACCAATCCGTCGGCACCGCCAATGGACCGTCGAGCAGCGCCCGCTCGGCCGCACTATCGATATCGCCAGTCAGCAGCAACCGCTCGCCGTTGGCCTCGATCTGCAGCACGCAGGATTTCTGATTGCTGTCGCTGGCCGATGACCACTGCCAGAGTTGAAACTTCACCCCGTCCCAGGCCCATTGCTGACCGCTCTTGCAGCCCTCGGCCTGCAGTTCGTCTGGCAGGGCCAGATGATCGCCACTCAGGACTTGCTTCACGGGTATTGCGTTGGCAATGGCTCGCGCACCGCCGGCGTGATCGGCGTCGGCATGGCTGATCAGCATCAGATCGAGCCCGTTCACACCCAGTTTGCGCAATGACGGCAACACCACCCGTTCACCCAGATCGATATCGCCGAACCGTGGCCCGGCGTCATACAGCAAGGTGTGATGGCGGGTACGCACCAGGATTGCCAAACCCTGACCGACATCCAGCTGCCAGACCTCGGCCATGCCTTCAGGCAACGTGTGCCGGGGCGAAAAAACCAGTAACAGCAACATCGGCCAGCCCAACGGGCGCAACGGCACGCCTCGCGGCAATAACAGCAGAAAAGCCCCCAGAGTGCCGAGCGCCCATACCCACAATGGGACCGCCACCGGTACCCACGCGGGCAATTGCCCGGCGATCAACGCCAACCCCTTGAACAAAAGATCGATCAGACCGCCGGCCAACCACAGCAATCCTTCGCCCACATAAGGAACGGGCAACAACATCGTCCCAAGCAAAGCCGGCGGCAGGACCACCAGGCTGACCCAGGGCACCGCCAGTAAATTGGCCAGCGGCCCGCTGAGACTGATCGGCAACCCCAGCACCAACAGCAGTGGGCACAGACCGATCGCGATCAGCCATTGAGCGCGAGTCCAGGTTTGCCACCAGCGCCACGCCCCCAATCGGCCGCCAAAAGTGAAAATAAGCACCGCGACCGCCGCAAAGGACAACCAGAAACCCGGTTTCAGACTCGCCAGCGGGTCCAGCAGCAAAACACCGTCAAGCGCCAACAGCAGCGGCCACCATGCGCCGAGGTGACGAAACCGTAGTCGCCACAACAGCACCAGACCGATCATCAGGCAGGCCCGCCGCACCGGCACCTCGAAGCCGGCCAGCAGCCCATAACCGAGCGCCGCCGCGAACGCCAGTCCGCATGCCCATGGCAGCCACGGCAAGCGCTTGGGCCATAAGCCATAACGCGCCAACCCGGCAATCAGCAGATACACCACTCCCGCCAGCAAACCAATGTGCTGCCCGGAAATCACCAACAAATGCACGGTGCCGGTGTCTTGTAGCACCTGCCAGTCCTCACGACTCAGCCCGGCGCCATCCCCGAGCACCAACGCCGTCAGCGCACCCGTTCGTCCCTGGGCATCCACGGTCTGCAAACGCTGACGGATGCCGTCGCGCCAGGCCCATTGCGCGTCCATCAGTCGCTGGCCATCCTTGACGGTCCCGGTGGCGCCGATGTGCCGGGCCAGTAACCAGGCGTCGTAATCGAACGCATGCGGGTTGAGCAACCCGGCAGGATGCTTCAATTTGACCGCCAGCCGCCAATGCTCGCCGCTGTTGACGGGCGGCCCGCCATACCAGGCCAGGCGCAGGTGCCGAGGCAGTCTGGTGCGACGCGACTGACTGTCCGTCAGTTCGAAACGCACTACGCCCTCGGCCTGCTGCGGCAACCCGGTCACACGACCTTCGAGCCAGCGAGTCTCGCCATCAAGCGTCGCTGCCAGGCGATCATTCAGCGCCCACTGTGCATTCGCGCCCGCCCAACTGAAACCGAACAGCAAAAATGCCAGGGGGAAGGTGCGAAACGGCAACAACATCAAACCCGCTACCGGCAACAACAGCCACAACCCCGCCGGCGGTAATACCGGTAAAAAACGCAGGGCCAACAGACCCAACGCCAGCGCCATCATCCCTGTGCGCATAAGCCCGTCCTTGAGAGTCCCCTCCCTAGGCTTAGCCGGTGCGCCGCACGTCCGTCGTTATCAATTGTCACAAAGTCTGAATGGGCGGCTCGTAGAATCAAGACATACTTGCCGCCTTAACCGACCGAGAAGCCTTATGCCCCGGCGCTTGTTCAAACGTTACATGCCAGACCCGACCAGCATCAGGGAACACAAATCCTTACGCTTTCTCGGCACCCTGCTGCATGACCCGAACCTCTGGCACCTCAATCGCCACTCCGTCGCGCGGGCCATGGCGGTCGGTCTGTTCGCGGCGTTCCTGCCCATCCCGTTGCAGATGCTGTTGGCGGCCATCCTTGCCATTGTGGTGCGCGGCAACATGCCGATTGCTGTCAGCCTGGTCTGGCTGACCAACCCGATCACCATGCCGGCGGTGTTCTTCTGTACTTACCAGACTGGTGCCTGGCTGATGGACGTCCCCGCCCGCAGCCTGCCGGATGAGCTGACCTGGGAATGGATCAGCGGCGAACTCTCGAGCCTGTGGCAACCGTTCTTGCTTGGCTCGGTGGTGACGGGGTTAGTGCTGGGTGCCCTCGCTTATTGCCTGGTGATGATGTACTGGCGCTGGTGGGTGAGTCGGCAGTGGAAGCGGCGTAAGCGTAGCCGGATGTAAGAATGCAAAACGGCCTCCAATGTGGAGGCCGTTTTTTTGCAGTGTTTGTGCTGACGCCTTCGCGAGCAAGCCCGCTCCCACATGGGTTCGGTGTTGATCACAAAATATGTGGGCAACACCAATCCTGTGGGAGCGGGCTTGCTCGCGAAGCAGGCGACGCGGTGTTCCTTAGGTACGCATCCCACGCCCACTCACCAGCAACCGCGCACAACCGATATACAGCACAACGGTCGCTATCAGCATGAAGGTGATCGCCACGCTGATCTTGATGTCCGACACACCAAGGATGCCGTAACGGAAGGCGTTGACCATGTGCAGCACCGGGTTGGCCAGCGACACGGTCTGCCAGAATGGTGGCAGCAAGCTGATCGAGTAGAACACCCCGCCCAGGTAGGTCAACGGCGTCAGCACGAATGTCGGGATGATCGAGATATCGTCGAAGTTGCGCGCAAATACCGCGTTGATGAAACCCAGCAGCGAGAAGATCGTCGCCGTCAGCACCACCACCAGAACGGTCACGCCCAAGTGATGCACCTGCAATTGAGTGAAGAACAACGACAGCAGGGTCACGATGATCCCGACCATCAACCCGCGCAGCACGCCGCCCAGGGTGTAGCCGATCAGAATCGTATGGGGCGACACTGGCGACACCATCAATTCTTCGATGGAACGCTGGAACTTGCTGCCAAAGAAACTCGACACCACGTTGCCGTAGGAGTTGGTGATCACCGACATCATGATCAGCCCCGGCACGATGTACTCCATGTAGGTGAAACCACCCATGTCGCCGATCTGCCGACCGATCAGATTGCCGAAGATCACGAAGTACAGAACCATGGTGATGGCCGGCGGCAGCAGGGTCTGTGGCCAAATCCGGGTGAAGCGTTTGACCTCACGGTAGACGATGGTATTGAGGGCAACGAGGTTGGGTTGCAGCTCGGAACTCATACCGCCACCTTCGACAGATTCTTCTCCACCAGGGACACGAACAACTCCTCGAGGCGATTGGTTTTGTTACGCAGGCTCAACACTTCGATGTTCTGCTGCGCCAATTGGGTGAACAGCGCGGTAATGCCCATGGCCTTGTCGACCTGGACTTCCAGGGTATGACTGTCGATCAGTTTGGCCGGGTAGCCGAGCAACTGCGGGGCCACTTGCAACGTATTCTTCATATCCAGCAGGAAGGTTTCGACATGCAGCTGGCTGAGCAACTGCTTCATGCTGGTGTTCTCGACAATGGTGCCGTGGTCGATGATGCCGATGTTGCGGCACAACTGCTCAGCCTCTTCCAGATAGTGGGTGGTGAGGATGATGGTGATGCCTTTCTTGTTCAGTTCGGTGAGGAAGGTCCACATCGAGCGACGCAATTCGATGTCCACCCCCGCCGTCGGTTCGTCGAGGATCAGCAGGCGCGGTTCGTGAACCAGCGCACGGGCGATCATCAGTCGGCGCTTCATGCCGCCGGACAGGGAACGCGACGGCACATCGCGCTTGTCCCACAGGCCCAGTTGGGTCAGGTACTGCTCGGCGCGTTCCTTGGCGATTTTCGCCGGGATGCCGTAGTAACCGGCCTGGGTCACGACAATGTCGAACGTCTTTTCAAACTGGTTGAAGTTGAATTCCTGGGGCACCACGCCAATGCAGCGCTTGAGCGCCGCCGGTTCCTTGTCCAGGTCATGACCGAAGATATTCACCGTCCCGCTGGTCTTGTTCACCAGGGTCGAGAGAATGCCGATGGTCGTGGATTTGCCGGCGCCGTTAGGGCCGAGCAAGGCGAAAAAGTCACCTTCGGCGACGTCCAGATCGATACCACTCAAGGCCTGGAAACCGTTGCCGTAGGTTTTGGTTAGCTGCCGGATGGACAGAGCGGAACTCATATCGGATTACGCACCAAGAAGGGAAGAAAGGAATAAATAAGGGCGGGCGGCGAGCAATGCAACCGCGGCGCATGAGCGCAATGGTGCTTGTCGCTGCCGCACAAGTACAGTCAAGCGTGTCGATAGTGAGTATTAAGTCAACGCGGTCATGACCGCCTTCTGATAGGCCGGACGCTGTTTCAACCGCGCATACCAGGCTTGGAGATGAGGCAGCGGCGCGCGCTCGATCGGCATCTCGAACCAGGCATAAATGAAACTGCCCAGGGGAATGTCGCCCATGCCGATCTCATCGCCCGACAGATACGGTTTGGTCGCCAGCGCTTGATCGGCCATCGACAGCAGAGCGTCACACTCCTTGATCGCAGCCTTGATGGCCGGCCAGTCCTGCTGGTCTTCCGGGGTGCGCAACACGCCCCAGAACACCGTGCGGAACGGGGCGGCAAAACTTGAGGTGGTCCAGTCCATCCACTTTTCCGCCGAGGCTCGGGCTTGCAGGTCTGTCGGATACCAGGCAGTACCACTGGCATGACGGGCCATCAGGTAACGGACGATGGTGTTGGACTCCCACAGCACAAAACCGTCGTCTTCGATCACCGGCACGCGGCCGTTGGGATTCATCGCGCGGTACTCAGGCGTGTCGACTACACCAAAGGCGCCGCCGGCATCGATGGCTTCATAGGCCAGGCCCAGTTCTTCGGCCGCCCACAACGGCTTCCTGACATTCGACGAATTTTTCCGACCCCAGATCTTCAGCATGACCGCCCCTTTTTGGATGAATGCGCAGGCAGCATACGCCGGATCAGGCGCGACTCAAATCGCTCTGCATGTCCCCCAACAGCACCGACAGCTGCTCGCCAAACAGATGCGGATAGCACTTTTCCAGGTGTTCGAAAAAGAACGCTTCAGGCACATCGGTGAACTGGCCGTGATCGATCAGGTACTCCATCAACTGCGCGCCGTCACGGTTGAAGGGGTGGAACACGCTGTCGTTGATCCCGTCGAACTCCAGCGGCGCGACATTGAACAGTTCGCAGAGTTGTTGATTGAAAGCCGGCGTGGCTTTGACCCAACGATCGTTCAGATATAACTCGGTGTAGCCGTGCATGGCGAACACATCGCTTTTGAGCAGTTCGAGCAGACGCGGCGTCGACAAATGATTACGCACATCTGCCAGACCGATACGCGCCGGGATCCCGCAATGCCGGGCTGCACCGGCGAGCAGCGTGGCTTTGGGCACGCAATAACTCTCCCCCGCCGCCAGCGCATAGCTGCCGCGCAAGGTTTCTGGATCGCGGCTGAAGGTGTAAGGGTTGTAGCGTACGGCCTCACGTACTGCGTAATAGAGATTGATCGCCTGTTCGAGCGGATCGCGCCCGGCGCCACGATGTTTTTCGGCGAACTCCACCACCGAGGGGTGGTCACTATCGATGAAGCGGCCGGGGCTCAGACATGCGTGCATGGCAACAATCTCCTGGGGGAAGCCACGAGTCTAGCGACACCTTCAGCACAGAGATAACGACGTTTCGGCCAAATATCAGCGTTTGCCGCCCTGTCGACAAAGCGCTTAACCGTCCGCCCCCGAAATAACTGACGAATTTCAGCCGTTGCTTCCTACACGCTCAGACTCATGCTCTGACCCCCCACTTTTATGGATGCCGTCTAAGCTCTGAAAGTGGTTTTGCCCCTGGCTTCATGGAGAATTGAATATGTTGCTGTTGTGGATACTGGTTCTGGTGGTCGGGATTGCCTACCTGGCACATCGCCGCACCGCGCCTCTGCCCGCCTTGGGCATCATCGCTGTCTATCTCTTGGCGATGGGCATCTTCAGCCATGCCCCCGTCTGGCTCATGCTGATTTTCTGGGTGATGCTCGCGGTCGTGACCGCTTTCCTGTTGCTGCCGGATCTGCGCCGAAAACTCTTCACGACGCCGATATTCGGCTGGTTTCAAAAAAACCTGCCGCCGATGTCGCAAACCGAACGTGAAGCCATTGAAGCGGGCACGGTCTGGTGGGACGGCGAGCTGTTCAGCGGTCGCCCGGACTGGAACAAGCTGCTGGCTTATCCAAAAGCGCAATTGAGCGAAGAGGAACAAGCGTTCATCGATGGCCCGACCGAAGAGCTCTGCGCCATGGTCAGCGATTGGCAGATTGGCCAGTTGCTGGATCTGCCGCCCAAGGCTTGGGATCACATCAAACAACATGGCTTTTTTGCCCTGATCATCCCCAAAGAGTACGGTGGCAAAGGCTTCTCGGCCTATGCCCACTCCCAAGTGGCGATGAAACTGGCCACCCGCAGCGGCGACCTGGCGTCGACCGTCATGGTGCCCAATTCCCTGGGACCTGCGGAGCTGCTGCTGCATTACGGCACCGACGAACAACGCAATCATTACCTGCCACGGCTGGCCCGTGGCGACGATATCCCCTGCTTTGCCCTGACAGGCCCGATGGCGGGCTCCAACGTCGGCGGGATGACCGACACCGGGGTCATCTGCAAAGGTGAATGGGAGGGCAAGGAAACCCTCGGCCTGCGTCTGAACTGGGAAAAACGCTACATCACCCTCGGCCCGGTTGCGACCTTGATCGGCCTGGCCTTCAAGGCCTATGACCCGGACCATCTACTGGGCGACAAAGTCGACCTGGGGATCAGCCTCGCCTTGATTCCAACCCAGACCCCCGGTGTAGAAATCGGTCGCCGTCACCTGCCGCTGGGCGCCTCATTCATGAACGGCCCGAACTCCGGCAAGGATGTGTTCGTACCGCTGGAATTCATCATCGGCGGTCAGGAGATGCTCGGCGAGGGCTGGATGATGCTGATGAACTGCCTGTCGGTCGGGCGTTCCATTTCGCTGCCTGCCATCGGTACCGCTGCGGGCAAGTTCACCAGTCTGGTGACGGGCCAATACGCGCAGGTTCGCGAACAATTCAACGCACCGCTGTCAGCCTTCGAAGGGATTCAGGAAGCACTGGCGCGGATCGGCGGCAGTACCTGGCTGATGGACAGCGCACGGATGCTCACCGCCAACGCGGTCGACCTCGGCGAAAAACCGTCGGTACCTTCGGCCATTATCAAATACCACCTCTCTGAACGCGGCCGCGAATGCATCAGCCACGCCATGGATGTTCACGGCGGCAGGGCCATCATCATGGGCCCGAACAACTACCTGGCGCGTGGCTGGCAAGGTGCGCCCATTTCCGTCACGGTCGAAGGTGCAAACATCCTGACACGCAGTTTGATGATCTTCGGCCAGGGCGCTATTCGCTGCCATCCGTTCGTGCTCAAGGAAATGGCCCTCGCCCATCGCGAAGACAAACAACAGGCACTGATCGAGTTCGATGCACTGCTGCTCGACCACATTGGTTTTGCTGTATGCAACGCCGCCAGCACGCTGGTGCTGAACCTCGGCCTCGGGCATTTCGAACACATGCCCGGGGACAGGCTCAGCCAAGGCTATTTCCGCGCCCTCAACCGTCAGGCCGCGGCCTTTGCCTTGCTTGCAGACCTGAGCATGATGCTGCTGGGCGGTGATTTGAAACGTCGCGAACGGCTGTCCGCACGTCTGGGCGATGTACTCAGCTACCTGTATCTGGCTTCCGGCGCACTCAAGCGTTATCACGATCTCGATTCGCCGGAGCATATGCATCCGCTGTTCGCCTGGGCCATGGAAGAGAGCCTCGGTCAGTCCGAACGTGCGCTGGACGAACTGCTGACCAACTTCCCGAACAAGGTACTTGGATGTCTGCTGCGGGTGATGGTGTTCCCGTTCGGTCGTCGTCACAGAGGCCCGTCGGACAGACTGGCGGCCAATGTCGCAGCCGTCATCGGCCGTCCCAAGGGCGATCCAACGCTTGAGGAGTTACTGGGCGGCTGCTATCGCCCGCAATCACCAGAGGATTCGGTCGGCGCCCTGCAGCACGCTTGCGACTTGTTGAACGCCGCCAAGCCGCTACAGAAAAAACTCAATACGGCACTGAAAAGTCGCCAGGTCAAACCCACTGTCGGAGAGTCTCCCATTGATGCCGCCCTGGAGGCTGGCGTCTTGCAACCGCTTGAAGCCCAGACCTTGCGCGAGGCAGAAGTGGCGCGACGCAAGGTGATTGATGTCGATGATTTCGACCCAAAGGAGCTGGTATTGGCCAAAGGCAAGGTCCGCTGATCCGGCGGACCCTGTGTCTTGCATGAGGCTCTTTAATATGTGAAAAGGGGCGCAGGAGCTTTATACTCCCGCGCCCGTTTTGCTCTTGAGGACTTATCTCGTGTCCAACGTCGTTGCCGATCATCTCGTCTTGCTCGACCACCTGCGCAGCATCCTGGTCGCCGTAGGTGAGGCCGAACAGGTTCCCGAAGAAAGCCATGCCTTGTTCCTGGAGCGCTTCGACGAACTGCGTGCATTGCTGCCGGTCGACCCGATCGAAAGCCAATACCTGGGCCAGGACATCCTGTGTCAGGTGATCACTCGCTATCCGCAAATCGCCCACCTGGTCCCGCGCGACCTGCTGTGGTACTTCGCTGGCGACTGCCTGCATTACATGCCCGATGATGAAATCGACCTGTACCAGGCCCTTGAAGAGCGTCGCTTCGAAGCTGAACAGAACGACGAACCGTTCGACTGGAATCAGGAAAAACAGCTACTGGCGATGTCGAACCAGGACAGCAAGCACTGATTCCACTGTCAGCAAATGCAAAGGCCCGCATGGTTATTCATGCGGGCCTTTTTTTGTGGCATTGCCGAGTGATGTGGTGTTTGGGCTGCCGTCTTCGCGAGCAAGCCCGCTCCCACATTTGATCTTTAGTGGACACAGACTCTGTGTACGACAGAAATCCACTGTGGGAGCGGGCTTGCTCGCGAAGAGGCCCGTCAAAGCAACCCATCACTTTCAGGTAACTCATACTCTGTCGCGACCTTGCCCAATGCACCCGGTTTGCCCGGCCGGCTCAAGGTCGGTTCCTTCTCCAGGCATTCCACCAGGTAGTCGATAAATACCCGTAGCTTGGGCGGTAGATAGCGGGTGGGCGAATGCAGCAGCCAGGCGCCTCCGTGGTAGGACGCCAGAAAAGTCCAGTCCGGCAGAACCTGGACGATCAGCCCTTGTTCCAGCGCATAACGGGCGGTGAAGTACGGCAGGCTGCCGATTCCGATGTGTTGCAATACCGCGCCCAGCCGCACCCCCGTGTGATTGGCGGCATAACGGCCGCGCACGCCGACGGTCACGGCTTTGCTGCCTTTCTTGAATTTCCAGCGCGCATCGCTCGGGGTTTCGCCCAGATAGATACAGCTGTGGTTGAGCAAATCATGGGGATGAGTCGGGGTGCCGTGTTCGGCCAGGTACTGTGGCGTTGCACAGAGTAAATGATCGATGGTCAACAACTGTCGCCCCACCAGCCCCGCGGGTGGGCGGTCGGTAATACGGATCGCCAGATCGACGTTGTCGTCGATCAAATCCACCTGACGGTCCTCGAGCAACAACTCCACATTTACTTTGGGATAGCGCCGCAGGAATTCGGGCATGTGCGGATGAATCACGAATCGCCCGACAGCCTTGGGCACGCTGACACGCACCAGCCCTTCCGCTTCATGGGTGAACTGACCGCTGATTTCCATCACCGACTTCGCCGCGCTGACCATCTCCTGGCAACGCTTGAACACCTCTTCGCCACCGTCACTCAGGCGCAGCTTGCGCGTGGTTCGTTGCAGCAGCCGCGTGGCGAGTGCCTTCTCCAGCCGCGAAATGCTGCGACTTACCGCCGAGGGTGAAGAACCTAATTGGCGTGCTGCTTCGGAGAAACTGCCAGTCTCGACAACCTTGACGAAAATAGCCATTTCACCGAGCAGAGGCAGAGGAAGATTTATGCTCACAGCGCAACA
Organism: Pseudomonas sp. PDM24; assembly: GCF_019218905.1. NCBI lineage: Bacteria > Pseudomonadati > Pseudomonadota > Gammaproteobacteria > Pseudomonadales > Pseudomonadaceae > Pseudomonas > Pseudomonas sp. PDM24. The sequence goes on from NZ_JAHUWR010000005.1 coordinate 289,055, forward strand.
GTCCTTTGATGATTGAACGGATTATCACGCAATTCCACGGTTCATATAATAAAAATAGAAACTTTAATAAGAGCATGGAATATGACGCTTCGCCTCTTCTTCCATAGTGATGAGCTCAAGGCCAACGTGGAAGTCCTGGAATGCACACCCCAGGAGAACGAATTCGCTGTGGTGTTGCGGGCCACACTGTTTCATCCTCAAGGCGGCGGGCAACCCTGGGATACTGGTTGGATCGGCGAAAGCCAGGTGCTGCGCGTGGTTCAGGATCCGGACCGGATCATCCATTTCGTCGACCACCCGGTAAAACTCGGCATGACCCAGATTCGGGTCGACGAGCAACGCCGCCGGTTCAACACGCGCATGCATTCGGCGGGTCACCTGATTGGTCACTTCGTCCAGGCGATGGGCTGGATGCCGATCAAGGCTCATCACTGGCCCGATGAAGGACGCGTTCAGTTCAAACCGGGTGATAGCGCGCAGGAAGTCGATGCCCAGACAATTCAGCACGGCGTCACGCAATGGATCGCCCATGACCTGCCGCGCCTGACGTCGTTGCGCGAAGGCGCCCGGGAAATCGGTTTCGGTGAACTGCCCGCCTACGGCTGCGGCGGCACCCATGTACGGAGCCTGAAGGATTTGGGCACGGTCACGATCGCTTCCCTTTCACAGAAAAAGGGAACGCTGTCAGTCCACTACAGCGTGGATTGAACATTTGGGCGATGTCGGCCCCGTCATCGCCTGACGCCGGGGGAGTCTGCGTTCGCGGGCTCTGTTGACTATCGATAGATGGACCTAAAGACATGATGCTTGACGTCGAGCGTCTCGATGAGACGTGCATACAAAAACTGGCCAATGAAGAAGTCCTCGCCATCCGCGTCAAGGGCTTGTTGCCTGGGCCGCTGGCGATCCAGATCGGCGACAAGATCCTCGCCCCCGGCTTCGAAGGCTACATCAATGCGCCGAGTATCGGCCGCATTGGCATGGCGTTTTATGAAGCGGAAAACCAGCCGCTGTTGATCGAAGACTATTTCGAGCGCGCCACCAGCAATATCGCCGAGTTGCGCAGCCGTTGTGCGCCCTACTCCTCTCCTGTCGACACGCTGCGCTGCATGCTCGACGAGTCCTGGCCGGCGGGGGCGCACCTGGAGAATCTCTATGGCCGCAAGATGTATGTGGGCCTGTCCCGGGTCGTGAAACCCGGGGTGTGCTTCCTCGCCCATCACGACATTTTCGCCAAGGACGCCCCGGACAGCTTCCAGGCCAGAAGCCTGGAAGCGCAGTTCGCCTGCAACGTCTACCTGAACATGCCGACCGAGGGCGGCGCGTTGCAGATGTGGGACCACGACATTTCTCCGGACCAGTTCGATGAAATGCGTGGCGACAGTTACGGCATCGACCCGGCTTTGCTCGGCCCTCCAACCCTGGAGATTCGTCCTGAGCCGGGTGATTTCATCATGTTCAATTCGCGCTGCATGCACTCGGTGACCCCGGGTGTGGACGATCCGCGATTGAGCCTTTCGTTCTTTGTCGGCTATCGCGGCAATGCTTCACCCCTGACTTTCTGGAGCTGAGATGTTTTCGAATTACCTGGGCGAGTTTCTAGCGCTGGCAACCATCCACTTTCTGGCCGTGGTCGCCCCCGGACCGGACTTCGCCGTGACCATCCGCCAAAGCGTGCGCTTCGGCCGTTTAGTGGGGATTTGCACGGCGCTGGGCATCGGCGCGGGCATTTCCGTGCATGTGCTTTACACCTTGCTCGGCGTCGGTGCGCTAATGCACACCACACCCTGGTTGTTGACGGTGGCCAAGGTTGTGGGGGGGGCCTACATTTTGTACCTCGGCGTGAGCCTGATACGCAGCAAACCCAAATCAGCGATTGAAGGCGACAAGGGTGCAGAGGCGTCAACTGAACGGCAGACCTTGTTCAAGGCCTTCAGCACGGGGTTTCTGACCAACGCCACTAATCCCAAGGCCACGCTGTTTTTCCTGGCGATCTTCACCACGATCATCAGTGCCACGACACCACTGCAGATTCAGGCGCTATACGGGCTATGGATGTGTTTCGTGAACGCCTTGTGGTTCGTGATCGTGGCGCTGTTCTTTTCCAGCGCCCGGGTGCGGTTGCTGTTCATGCGCATGGGGCACTGGTTCGAACGAACCATGGGTGTGATCCTGATTCTGTTCGCTGGCCGGTTGATTCTGTCGATGTAAAACAAACGGCCCGCCAGTCTGACTGGCGGGCCATCGATATCATTTCTTGTTCGATAACCCAGACACCTACCAAAGCGCCAGGGTATAGCTGACGATCAAGCGATTCTCATCCAGATCATTGCCAAAGTTCGAACGCACCGACGCGTTGCGCCATTTAAAGCCCAAGCCTTTCAAAGTACCGTCCTGCACCACGTAAGCGATATCGGTGTCGCGCTCCCATTCCTTGCCTTCACCCGCAGCACTGCGCTGCACGTTATCCCCCGAGATATAGCGGGTCATAAAGCTCAACCCCGGCACACCCAATGCGGCGAAGTTATAGTCGTAGCGCGTTTGCCAGGAGTGTTCGTCAACGTTGGCGAAGTCATTGATCTGCACGAAGTTGACCAGGTACGGATCGCTGCGGCCGATGTAAGGAAACGGATCATCGCCGCTCATGCGCTGGTAGCCGAAGCCCAGCGCGTGGCCGTCGCGACTGTAGGTAAACATCGCACCGAGAGCCTGGTTGTCGAGGTCACGAAAGTTGCCATCTTCAATACTGCGCGCATAGCGCACGTCGCTCTTGAGCGACTGACCGGCCCCCAGATCCAGCAGGTGCACCAATCCGAGGTAGTTTTGCTGGTAGATATTTTCCAGCTTGCCGTAGCGGTACTGCGCTGTCAGGTTCGGCAGGAATTGATAGTCAGCCCCGGCGAACTGGAACTTGTCGCTTTGCCCGCCGATGCGATTGGCAGTCATGTCCTGGTAGTCAGTGGAATCGACAAAATTTATCTGCGTGAGTTGACCGGCGGTGAGCTTCAAACGGTCTATTTCCTGCACATTGACCAGGCCGCCTTTGAAAGTTGACGGCAACAGGCGAGTGTCGTTGGAGTTCACCACCGGATCCTTGATCTGCAACGTCCCCAGCTTCAGGGTGCTCTTGGACAAACGCACTTTGGCGGTCAGGCCCAACTCGCCATAGCGATCCTGCGAGCCGCCTGACAAATCCGGCGGCAACAGATTGGTGCCCGCCGTGCCGCCGCCGGAGTCCAGTTTAAAACCGGCCATGCCCAGTGCATCCAGACCAAACCCCAGCGTGCCAGCGGTATACCCGGACTCCATCCTCAACAGAAAACCCTGTGCCCATTCCTCGGCTTTGTCTCGCGAGCCGTCCTGGCGGAAATCGCGATTGAAGTAAAAGTTGCGTGCTTCCAGGCTGCCTTTACTGTCGGTAATGAAATCCGCCTGAGCGGCCGGTGCGCCGAGCAAGCTCAACCCGAGCAATGTGCCGACCGGGAGGTACAACCGTTGGGTGGAAAGCGAATAGTTCATGCCTGCTCCTGTTCCGGACGCGAGCGAGCCCTCTCGGGGGCGTTGCGATCGCGGCCGATGTTTGTCGATTAGCAATGGATCAGCGACGTCTGGGCACAATGGCCCAGACGTGTCGGGGTTCAGGATTCGAGTTGGCGACCGCGGGTTTCCGGCAGGCTTAACGCGGCCAGAATCACCACGCCATAGGCACCGGCAGCGAAGATTCCGATCCCCGTACCAATCGGCAACGTTTCGCTCAGCGCACCGATGAACAATGGAAACAGCGCCGCAATGGAACGCCCGGCGTTATAGCAAAAGCCCTGGCCCGAACCGCGCATGCGGGTCGGAAACAACTCGGTCAGAAAAGCGCCCATGCCGGCAAAAATGCCCGAAGCGAAGAAACCCAACGGAAAGCCCAGCCAGAGCATCCAGGTGTTGTCGATGGGCAGTTGGGTGTAGGCCAGAACGATCGCCATGGAGCCGACGGCAAACAGGATGAAGTTCTTCTTTCGGCCGATGGCATCGGTCAGCAATGCACTGGTCACATAGCCAATGTAGGAACCGACGATCACCATCGCCAGGTAGCCGCCAGTGCCAAGTACGCTCAAGCCGCGCTCGGTTTTCAGGTAAGTCGGCAACCAGGTGGTGATCGCGTAATAACCACCCAGCGCGCCAGTGGTCAGCAACGAAGCGCGCAAGGTGGTACTGAGCATCCGAGGCGCGAAAATTTCGAAGAAGGCCCAACGCGAATCCTTTTCAGGCTTGGCCTTGCGCTCAATACAGGCCTGCTCGAAGGTGTCCGACTCCTTGACCAGTCGGCGGATCACCAATACGAATAGTGCTGGCACCAACCCGATCATGAACAGCGCCCGCCAGGCCTCTTCTGGTGGCAGAAAACTGAATAATCCGGCATAGAGCAATGCCGTCAGCCCCCACCCCAGCGCCCATCCGGCCTGCACCATGCCCACTGCCTTGCCGCGATCCTTGGAGCGAATCACCTCGCCAATCAGCACCGCACCCGCTGTCCATTCACCACCGAAGCCAAAGCCCATCAGGGTCCGGGCCACCAGTAGTTGCTCGTAGTTTTGTGCCAGTCCGCAGAGGAAAGTGAAGAAGGCGAACCACAGCACCGTCAGTTGCAAGGTGCGCACCCGACCGATGCGGTCGGACAGTATTCCGGCGATCCAGCCACCCGCTGCCGAGGCCAGCAGCGTACAAGTGCCAATCATCCCGGCATCGCCCTTGGAGATGCCCCAAGTGGCGATCAGGGTCGGAATGACGAAACTGAGCATCTGTGTGTCCATGCCATCCAGGGCATAGCCGATCTTGCAACTCCAGAAGGTACGCTTTTCATTTTTCGACAGGGGGCCGTACCAACTGAACGGGCCGGTGCGGCCCGAACCTGAAAGCACGTGGTCAGTCATGGTCTTTTCCATGGGAGTTCCTGCGGCAGCAAGCGAAGATGACGGACACGCCTCATTATTTTTTTGTGAAGGCGTTGTCGTGGGGGGGCAGACGCAGTGGCTGCGTCGTGGAGCGGATTCTTCGCGCCAAGGCCAAACTGCGTCAAACGGGAAAAAAACGAGGTTATGCATAAGAAAATTTGATACCCCCGGCGACGAACTCTGGAGTAACAATTGCAATGCGACGAACGCTTATCCCTGTGGGAAAACCGCCATGAACCTCAAATTTCTCGAAACCTTCGTCTGGGTCGCACGCCTGCAAAGCTTCAGCCTCACCGCAGAGAAAATGTTCAGCACTCAGGCGGCTATCTCCAGCCGGATTGCCTCGCTGGAAGAAGAGTTGGGCCTGCGTTTGTTCGTGCGCGATTCGCGCGGGGTATCCCTAACGCTGGAAGGCCTCAAGGTGCTCGACTACGCCGAGCAGATGCTCGAGGTTCAGCGAGCGTTGAAACATTCACTGGATAACACCAACCCGCAACAGGGCCTGGTGCGCATCGGTGTGATGGATACGGTGATCCACACTTGGCTCAGCCCGTTGATGTCAACCTTGATGCAGACCTTCCCCGCCGTGGAAATCGAGATCACGGCCGACGCCGCACGCAATCTGTGCGATCAGCTGCAAAAGGGCTATCTGGACATCGTGTTCCAGACGGACCTGATCCGCCACGAAAGTGTGCGCAACCTCGAACTGGCGCACTACCCCATGCACTGGATCGCCGCCAGTAACTCAATCTATGCCCGCCCCTATGCCTCACTGGCTGAAATGGCCAGCGAGCGCATCATCACCTTCGTCAAAAACTCCCGGCCGCATCAGGATGTACTCAACCTGCTGCACGCCCACGGCATCAGTACGCCACGCGTCAGTTGCGTCAACTCGGTGTCGGCCATGACCCGGCTGATTCGTGACGGATTCGGTATTGGCGCCTTGCCGGCCGCGCTGGTGGCCAAGCCCTTGGCCAGCGGTGAGCTGATTCAGCTGGAACCAGGTACTCGCTTGCCGCAGCTGGATGTCGTGGCTTCATGGCGCGCCGGAGTCGGCCTGGAGTTGATCGAGAGCATCGTCGACATGAGCCGCCAGGTAGTCTCCCAATACGCTGCGGATGTCGGCCCGCTTCGAATGGTTCCGGCACCCGGTCTCAACAGCCGACGGTCCCTTGAATAACTTTTAGTTGTCGGGGGGTAACAACATTCCTGGTTGGACGGCATCGTCATGGTTTTCTAAAAAGGGTCATCGAACCTGAAGAGATGCCGTGATGAGCCAACCCACCCTGTCGTTCGAACAACTGAAGCACAGCGTTCCACTGGCCCTGCGCCAATGCATCGCTGCCGGACAATATCGGGGCCACACCAGCGGCTTGGCCCAAGGTCGGGTGCAAGCCAATATCGTGATTCTGCCCAATGATTGGGCTAACGAGTTTCTGCGGTATTGCACGCTCAATCGTCAGGCTTGCCCGGTGCTCGACGTTACCGACCCCGGTGATCCGTATTTTCGCAATCTCGGCACAGCCATTGATATCCGTCACGAGGTGTCCCGATACAGGGTCTATCGCCATGGCGAACTGAGCGAAGAACCGTCGGATATCGGACATTTGTGGCAGGACGATCTGGTGGCCTTCGCCATCGGTTGCTCGTTCTCCTTCGAACAACCGCTGCTGGATGCCGGCATCGCCCTCAGGCACATAGATCTGGGGCTCAATGTTGCCATGTACCGGACGAACATAGACACCCGCCCTACCGCTCGCCTGAGCGGCAAGCTGGTAGTGAGCATGCGCCCGATGAAGGCCGCCGCTGCGATCCAGGCGATCCAGATCACCGCACGCATGCCCAACGTCCACGGCGCACCGGTGCACATCGGTGATCCGGCGCTGATCGGCATCGATTCACTAAGCAGCCCGGACTACGGCGATGCCGTGTCAGTCGAAGCCGACGAAATCCCGGTATTCTGGGCCTGCGGTGTGACCCCGCAATCGGTGGTGCAAACTTCGCGTCCGCCGCTGTGCATCACCCACGCCCCCGGCTGCATGCTGGTAACGGATGTTTTGAATAGCGCTTTGTAAATGAGTGCGGGCTCGCGTGGAATAGTAACGTGAGCCTTGGATTGGCCTGTTTTCAACCTGATATGGATGCCACGGACAAACAATGAACACTGCTCAACAATCGATTCAACAGTACATAAAAGCCAAGGACGGTAACCGCCCACATTTGTTACCCCAGGCTTTTGCGCCAGACGCGATCCTGGACATGGTCGTGCACACCGGATCTATCTCGTTTCCACCCCACGTTGAAGGCCTCGGATCTATCGGCGATGTGCTCGTCAGGCGATTCGGCCAGACTTTCGAAAACGTCTATACCTTTTGCCTGGGACGTCCACCTGAACCGCAGGCCAAAACATTCCAGTGCAAATGGCTGGTCGGCATGTCCGACAAGAGCGGCGGCGAAGTTCGAGTCGGTTGCGGTCTGTATGAGTGGCAGTTCAGCCCCGAGTCGAGGCTTGTCGAGAGGCTCACTATCACCATTGAGCACATGAAAACCCTGCCAGCGACTGATCTGCACTGCATCATGGAGTGGGTATCGCATCTGGATTACCCATGGTGCAGTTCGCAAGCCTTAGTGAGCAATGTTCCTGACATAGACACGCTTGAAGAGGTGATCCAGTACCTTACGGCCAATACGCCAACCTGCACTTCGCAGGTGTAGAGCTACACAATCAGTCGTATTCAGCTTCCTTGTCATATCCCGCCAGACGCCATTGTTACGATTGGTCAGCATTCGAAAAGTACAAACCGGCACGCCTGAAAACGCCACTCAATGAGTGGCGTTTTTGTGAAATATGCAGCGCAAAACCCAAAGAAAAACTCGCGGGACCGTAAAGCACCCCTTATTCCATCAGCATCCGGCGCAATACCAATGATTGCGTGGCCTGACCGTGGCTTTCAGAAAAAAACCAGTATCTGTATCGAAAGTTTTCGTTCAAAGCATGGCGCTTTGCCTTGGTTGAACTACCTTTCAAACAAGAAGAAGACATAACGGTTCGAAATGCCACGTTAGGTTCAGCGATCAGATAGCGGATTGGCAAAAGGAGTTACCTCACTATGATCCTGACAAGCGTTTTCCGGCTCAGTGCGTTAATTGCCGGTTGCTTTTTAGGGGAGTCAGGTCGGCGCAAAGTGCCGTCTTTAGCTGCTGCTGTCGAGCCTGCGTATATCGTTCGGGTTGACAGCCCAGGCATCTGGATCACTAAAAACCGTTATAGCGAAGGTCGCTCGCCGTTCAGTCAGAACAGCGTATTGCAGCTGCTTGCATGTAGCACCAAAGAATGTTGCCGGGGCCATTAGTCAGGGGTCTGGCGGGGTAGAGGGCCGACCAAGGCCCCTTGTAGTGATCCGAGGCAACCTGGTTTTGCCTCAAAGATGGCTATTCAGCGAGGATGCACTTAATGAGCTATCGTACCGTGCCCGCTTTCAAGCGAATTATCCATGGTCTGTTCTGGACGGGCCTCAGCGTGAATGCGGCTCAGGCCGCGCCGGCCAATTGTTCGCAACTGGATAATATGCCGACAACGTTTGAGGTCGGTCAGGGGCTTCAGAATGAACTGCGCGTCCCCGTCCCGGTGACACAGCTGGCAGTCGGCGATCCGAAAATCGCCGACGTGCAACCCAGCGGCAACAACCCCAATGCCTTCTTGCTCACCGGTATGGCGCCGGGGACCACCAGCCTGATGGTCTGGACTGCCTGTTCGACAACGCCGCGCCAAAGCATGGTGTTCGTCAAGGGCAAGGCCACCGCGGCGCTCACCAGCGTCTCGACAGTGCCTTCCGAAGACCCGCTGTTGCCGATCCAGGTGCAAACCGACATCCGCTTCGTTGAAGTCAGCCGGACCAAACTCAAGGAAGCCAATGCCTCGATTTTTGGCCGCCAAGGCAACTTCCTGTTCGGCTCACCGAGAACCTTGCCCACCGTCGGCGGCATTGTCACGCCGTCGGTGCCGGTGAACAACGGCATGTTCAACTTCGCTTTTGCGTCAAGCGATACTCTAGTGTCGATCAACGCACTGGAAGGCAGCGGTTTCGCCTACACCTTGGCACGGCCAAGCCTGGTAGCGCTCAGCGGGCAGAGTGCGAGCTTCCTGGCCGGTGGTGAAGTGCCGATTCCAGTGCCCAGTTCCGGCAGCGATAACGTGTCCATCGAGTACAAGGAATTCGGTATTCGCCTGACCCTGACGCCGACCATCATCGGCAAAAACCGTATCGCGCTGAAGGTGGCGCCGGAAGTCAGTGAACTGGACTTCACCAACGCCGTAAGCATCGCCGGCACCATCGTTCCGGCGCTGACCATTCGACGTACCGACACCAGCATCTCCCTGGCCGACGGCGAAAGCTTCGTCATCAGCGGCCTGATCAGCACCCGCAACAGTTCCCAGGTGAACAAGTTTCCAGGGCTGGGCGATATCCCGATTCTGGGCGCGTTCTTCCGCGACAACAGCATCAACCGTGAAGAGCGTGAACTGCTGATGATCGTTACTCCGCATCTAGTCCAGCCACTGGCTGCCAATGCACAACTACCGTCATTGCCTGGCGAACAGCTGCGCAATTACGACCCGAACTTCTACCGCATGTTCTTCCTCGAAAATGGCGATTTCGACAGTCGCTCCGGGCTCTCGCAATGAGCCTGAATCAGACTTGCCTCGACCTCACTCGTAACGGTGATCTTGAACGCTTGCCAAGCCAGCTTTATTGCCATTGGCCAGGCGTTCAACGTGTTGTAGCCAGAGGACACTCGATGAAAGCAGTCATTGCAATAGCGGCGACATTAATGCTCGCAGGTTGTGCCAGCAATGGCCTGCCTTCGCGACCGCCTGAATGTGCCAAGCCCGGTTCGGATCAAGAGTTGGCCCTGAGCCTGGCCGACAACATGGTCAGCGAAGGCCGTTTGTATGCCAGCCTGGCGAATCTTGAAGGTTTGCCCGACAACTTGGTTCAAGTTCGCCTGCGCAAGGCTCGGGTTCTGCGCTTGATGGGGCGTAACGAGGCGGGGCCGTTGTATCAAAGCTTGCTCGGCACCTGTCTGGCCGCCGACGGGGAACATGGCTTGGGCCAGTTGGCCGCGGCCAAAAATGATTACGCCAACGCTACCACTCACCTTGAGCGTGCGGTGAAGATGGCCCCCACCGACGAAAGGATGCGCAATGACCTGGGGGTGGTCTACCTCAATCAGCGACGGATCCCTGAAGCACGCTTTGAGTTCATGACCGCCATGGAGCTCAAACAGTCCAATTCACTGGCGGCAGTCAATATGGTGACGCTGCTGATCTATCAGGATAACTGGAAGGCAGCTTCCGAACTCGTGACCCGCGCCAGCTTGAGTCCTCAGCAAGTCGCAGAGGCTCAAACCCGCGCGGAAAAACTCAAGGCTTCTGCTAAAAAAGCAGTGGCATCCGAGGGGAATCGCAGAACCGAGGTAGCCGATGCCTCCTCCACTGCTGCGAACAAGTAACAAGTACGAGGAGTCGAGATGAATACCAAGAGGCTGTTGATCGTGTGCATGGCTTGCCTGTCCACCAGTGCCTGGGCTTTTGAACCAGGCCCCTCTTCGAAGGAGCAAAAAGGCACCGAGCAGTGGATGCAGCTACAGATTCGCGGGATAGTTGCTTCACCCAAACTGCAAACCGCTTCGGCCACCGAACGTGACTTGGCCATGCAGCGCTGGCTGAACAGCTTCAACTACCCGATTCCGGAGTTTTTTGACCAGGATATGGCGGGTGAGATCCCTAGCAGTAACTGAGGCACGTCAATGGATGTCAGCCTCTGGTGTCGTCTAGAGTGGCCTGGCTGCAAAGCCGGGCTAGACGTTGTATGCAGGAAAGCATAGGCATCTACACATTATCCAAGCCTGGCCGGATCACTCTGTAGCTGCCGCAGGTTGCGATTTTTTGCACTTCAGCGATTCCCCTCGGCCATCAACATCAAAAGATCGCAGGCTTCGCCAGCTCCTACGCTTGACCGCGTTGGTGTTCCTGAAAGGGAGGTCTGGCAACCATTGCTTGCGCCTTGACCAGCCTGTCACCGAGCGTATCGCGACAATCAGCGCCCGGTCATTGATGAACAGATATACGCAAATCCCTGTAGGAGCTGCCGCAGGCTGCGATCTTTTGCTCTTCAGCGATTCCTCGCCCATCAAAATCAAGAGATCGCAGGCTTCGCCAGCTCCTACGCCTGACACCGGTGCTCCTTAAAGGAGTGCCTGGCAATCATTGCTTGCGCCTTGACCAGCCTGTCACCGAGCGTATCGCGACAATCAGCGCCCGGTCATTGATGAACAGATATACGCAAATCCCTGTAGGAGCTGCCGCAGGCTGCGATCTTTTGCTCTTCAGCGATCTCTGCGCCGTCAAAATCAAAAGATCGCAGGCTTCGCCAGCTCCTACGCTTGACCGCGGTGATCCTTAAAGGGGCGTCTGGTAACTATTGCTTCTGCCTTGATCAGCCTGTCACCGGGCGAATCGCGGCAATCAGCGTCATGTCGTGATTAACAGATGTACGCAATGCAGGAGCTGCCGAAGGCTACGATTTTTTGATTCTGAGGCGTGGGCAACGAATTGCCTGCCAGAAAAATCAAAAGGTCGCAGCCTGCGTCAGCTCCTGTAGAGGATGTGTAAACCTATGGCAGGAAGGTGCAGATCAAGCTCGGTTGGCAAGACCATCCTGTTCGACAGCAAGGACCTCATTACTTCCCGAATGTCTTGAGTACCCCGATCATGGCGGGGCCAATGGCTATCAGAAAGAAGCTCGGCCACAGGCAGAAAATCAAAGGGAATACCAGCTTGGTGCCGATTTTCGCCCCCGCTTCTTCGGCGGCCTGTGTACGCCGATCACGGAATTCATCGGCATAGATGCGCAGGGTGTCGGCCACGCTGGTACCGAAGCGGATACTCTGCGCCAACAGGCTGACCAACCCTTGTACGTCCTCCAGGCCGGTGCGCACAGCCAGTTGCTTGAGCGCCTCGGTACTGGAAATGCCCGCGCGGATTTGCGCATTGACCAGCGCCAGTTCTTCAGCCAACTCAACCTGACTGACCGACATCTCTTCAGCCACCCGTTCGATCGTCAGGGGCAAGGCCAGGCCCGACTCCACGCAAACCACCATCAGGTCCAGGGCATCCGGAAAGGCGGCACGCAGTCTGCCCTGCCTGGCTTGCTTGCGCTTTGTGACATACAGCGCGGGGGCCAGCCAGCCGATAGCAGCTGCCATTAACACCAGCAACAACCCCGTAATCAAAGAAAGCTTGGGGATCAGCGGCAACGCCAACAGCGTAAGACCAACCAATATCAGTGGCAACAACAGGCGCACTGCCCAGTACATCTGGATTGCCGACGATGAGCGGTAACCGGCGTGCGTCAACAGGGTTTGTGTAGCGGACGTCTGACCCGCCTCAGTCGAGGCAAAGCGTTGGCCGACCCGCTCCAGCAATAACTGCAGATTTCCCGGTGCATCCTGCCCGACTGAACTCCCCGAATGACCGCGCTTGATCAGCGCCAGACGACGCCGCACAGGGTCCTGCAGCCCCAACAGCAGGAGCATCACGGTGGTGATCGCGAGCACTGCACTCAGACTCATCGCACCGATAAACAACAGGCGTGCCATCTCCTCATTGCCTGTTACTCGACTGAACAACCCGAGTAAAAAATCCATGACCTGTACCTCCACATGGCGAATAACCCTTAAACCTGAATCCGGATGATTTTGCGAATCCAGAAAATCCCGATCAACATGCAACCAAAAGCGATGAAGATCAGCTTATGACCGATCGGATCATTGAGCAGCAGCGGCAAGTAGGTAGGGCTGGTGAACACGATCACCGCCGCCAGCACGAAGGGAATGGCCACCAGTATCCAGGCCGACATCCGCCCTTCGGCTGACAGGGTCTTGACCTTGCGCTGGAAGCGAAAGCGCCCGCGGATCAACCGGCTCAGACGCTCCAGCACCTCAGTCAGATTGCCGCCGGTCTCACGATGGATGAGGATCGAGGTCACCAGCATCATCACCGTCATGCTTGGCATGCGCTCCAGCAGGCCTAGCATGGCCCGGCGTACGTCGTTGCCATAGTTGATATCGGCGAAGGTCAGCCCGAACTCATGGGCGACCGGCCCCTTGTGCTCCTCAGCGACCAAGCGCAGGGTTTCGTTGAACGGGTGTCCGGCACGCAGGGCACGGCACATGGCATCCAGCGCATCCGGCAGGCCTTCCTCAAACTCAGCGAAACGTTTGCCACGGTCACGAAAAACTTTCAGCAGGGGTAACCAGAACACCCCGAAACCCGCCAGCAGCGCCATCCACCAGATTGACGAGATCATCCAGATCGAGACACCCGCGCAGGCCCCCAGGAACAGCCCGAGCAATAACACCCGATAGGCCCGATATTCGTGTCCGGCCTGCTCGATCACCTGTGTCAGGTTCGCCATGAAGGGCAACTGCTCGAGCATGGCTTCCAGTGGCGACAAGCGCGTCAGGTATTTCTGCCGCAACACCGTCTGCATGTTGGGCAGATTGTTAGCCTTCTCCAGTACATTCAAGCGGCCGCGGATGCGTTTGCGCATCTTGCCGGCCTCGCCGAACACCGGCACTACCACGCCCTGGGACAGAAGGAACACGGCGATAAACACCATGCCGAGGAACATCAGAATGAATTCACCAGGAATATTGTTCATGACTGCCGTGCCTCCATCCACTCAGGCCTGAACATCGTGAGCGGCAACTCGATACCGCGCTTGGCCAGCACATCGCGGAAGGCCGGAATCATGCCGCTGGGGCGATAATCACCGAGCACCTCGCCGTTTTCGCCCATGCCTTGACGCGCAAAGGAGAAAATTTCGGTCATGGTGATGATCTCGCCTTCCATGCCGTTGATCTCTTGCACGCTGACCAATCGGCGCTTGCCGTCCTCCTGACGTTCCAGCTGGATCACCACATCGATGGCCGAAGCGATCTGCTGCCGCATGGCCTTGATCGGGAAGGTCGCCCCGGTCATCGACACCATGTTCTCGATTCGCCCCAACGCATCGCGCGCGGTGTTGGCGTGGATGGTGGTCAAGGAACCGTCGTGGCCGGTGTTCATGGCGGTCAGCATGTCCAGCGCTTCAGCGCCGCGCACTTCGCCGATGACAATGCGGTCCGGGCGCATCCGCAAACTGTTGCGTACCAATTCCCGCTGACTCACCTCACCACGCCCCTCGATATTCGAAGGCCTGGTTTCCAGGCGCACCACGTGGGGCTGTTGCAGTTGCAGTTCGGCCGAGTCTTCGATGGTGACGATGCGCTCGTTCTGCGGAATGAAACTGGACAGCACATTGAGCATGGTGGTCTTGCCGCTGCCGGTACCGCCGGAAATCAGCACGTTCAAGCGCCCGCGGACAATCGCCTTGAGCAGCAGGGCAATGGCCGGGGTCAATGTCCCCACCGAGATCAGGCTGTCGGTATTGAGCAGGTCCACTGCAAAGCGGCGAATCGACATGCTCGGGCCGTCGATGGCCAGCGGCGGGATAATCGCGTTGACCCGCGAACCGTCCTTGAGTCGGGCGTCCACCAATGGCGAGGACTCATCGATACGCCGACCGAGGCTGGATACGATGCGGTCAATGATGTTCAGTAAATGCTGATCATCGCGAAAGCGCACATCGGTCCGTTGCAGTTTGCCAAAGCGCTCGACATAGACCGAGGCATGGCCGTTGACCAGAATGTCGGACACGCTGTGATCGGCCAGCAACGGTTCCAGGGGACCCAGGCCAAGCACCTCATCGGTGATCTGCTTGATGATCAACTGGCGGCTGGTGGTACTTACCGGCGCCGAATGCTCATCGAGCAGGCGCTGGCAAATGTCGCGAATCTGCCGCGTGGCTTCGGCCTGTTCAAGGGAGTCCAGCAAGGACAGGTCCATGACCTTGAGCAACTGCTGGTAGATCTTTTCCCGCCACTCGGCCTCCACCGGGGTGACCTGGCTTTTGGTTTCGTAAAGAACGTCCGGCGCCGCACGTTCCCAAGCCATTATTTCCTCTGCCGGGTCCAGCAGGTCGTCGCCAAGCTGAGTAGCCGACGAAGAAGCGGGTTTACCGGACTGTTTGCGCAAGCGGTTACGAAAGTCGCTGATCATGGGTCATCCCCCGAAAAAACGGTTGAAGGCGCGTTTGAGTAAGCCTTTGTTCCCGGCCACCTGTTGACCGACCAGGTCCTCGGTCATGTCGCGCAGTGCAGCAGTGATCGCTGCCTTCGGCGCATGCAGCCCCAACGGCACACCAGTGTTCTGACTCTGGCTGACCAGGTTGAAGTCGTTGGGTAATTTCGACAGATTGGTGCAGCGCAGCGCCTCACCGATATCTTTGAGGCTGATCGCTCCCGCCTTGTCAAAGCGGTTGACCACTATCTGCAATTGATCTCCGCGCACGCCCAGGTCATCGCGAAGGATCCGCACCAGGGAGCTGGCATCGCGCAGATGGCTGACGCTCTGCTGCACCACGACGTACACCCGATCCACTTGTTCCAGCACGGAGCCAGTGAGGTGGTCGATTTGCCGCGGCAGGTCGATCACCACCCAGTCGTAGCTGGCGCGGGCCAACTTCAACAGGGCGTCAAGTTGCTCGGGCTGGGCATCCTGCGGCAGGCACAGCTCGCCGGCCCGACCACCCAGCACATGCAAAGTCGGGCTGAAGTGACTGCAAAAACCGCGTAGTGCGACGCTGTCCATGCCATCGATCTGGTGCAACACCTCCAGATGGCTGTGCGTTTGCGCCACATCCAGATAATGCGTCACGCTGCCAAATTGCAGGTCCATGTCCAGCAACAGGGTACTGCCGCCCCTGGCACTGAGCTGCTGAGCCAGGTTGCAAGCCACCAGGGTTCCGCCGGAGCCGCCCTTGGCGCTCATCACGGCGATCAATTTCCCTTCTGCCCCACTGCCGGTCCGAACTTCCATGACCAGCCGATTCAGGGCGGCAACCAATTCCGTCTCGGCGATGGGTTCGGGCAGCACGTCACGGGCGCCGGCCTGCATCGCCATACGCATGCCTTCCTGATCGCTCAGCAGACCGCAGACCAACATCGGCGGACGCTCATGGGCCGGGTGCAGCAACAGCGCCGCCAGCTCTTCGCGCCACAGGTGGCTGACGCGCAACAGCAACAGATCGGGCATCCGGTCCAGACCGTAGAGCGGGTCGACATGCCCGTTACTCACCAGGCGAGTGCTCACCTCCAGGCAGGGCATGCGTTGGCAGACGCTTTGCAGATCGCGCAAAGAGGTGGCGTCACGGCTGCTGATCAGCAACCGGAGCCCGGCTTTGCCAGTCGAGCTGGAGACTGGAGTTTCCTTGGTATTCAGCATGGTGTGATCTCCCCGGAATCGGAATGACGCCCAAGGCTTTCGCGTGGCAAGGTTGCCCTGAATGTAGGCAGGGTAATGGGCACGCCGAACCCGGGAATAAACAGATTGAAAACGAAGTTTTGCAGACTCAACTGGACATAGCGGATGGCACGAAAACCGTTGACTCCACTCGTGTCGGAGGGGTTGGCCACCTGAGCACCGTTTTCGTCCAGGTAGGTCAGCGTCAGGTTGGTGGTGGCCAGATTACTGATGATCTGGCTCGTACCTGCGTCGGTCGCGGCATTGAAGATCGCACGCCGCAACACCACCGGATCGCTGATATTGCACACCGACGCCAGGCGCGCACCGCGGCGCACGGTTTCATCCAGCGCATTGACCGTGAAGTACAGACGACCCACTTCCAACGCGCCGAACAACAGCGTGAACATCAGCACGCCGATGATGGCGAACTCCACCACATAGGTGCCCTGCATGCGTTTGCGATTCATCACAGTGCCCTCATCACAGTAGTGGCGACCAGCGGAATGCTCAGCGCAATCGGATTACCAAAAAAACCGGGAAGCGATCCGGTGCAATTGCCACCGCCAATCACCGGGCAGAACGTATAAGTGATGGTCACTCGCACATGGTCGGTGCCGACAGCGGCGACAACCACGTTGTTGACTGTCAGTCCTGACAACACCGCGGTTCCGCTCTGGCTAGGCACACCGTAGACCGCAACGTTTTTCGTCTGGGTCTGCAGCGTATTGCTCAGAGAGACAACACCGAGCGTTGAGTTCCAGGCCTGGCTGGCGACAAAACGATCGGCATCACGGCTGGCCTGCAGCAGTACGTTGTACTGGTAGAGCATGCGACCGAACTCACCGAAGGCCAGCAATAGCAGCAGCAACACCGGCAGGGCGAGGGTGAATTCCACCAAGGCCAGGCCTTGCTGGCGCCGCGGATGCTTAAACGTGTGAAGTCTCATGACGCCTCCTATGAGTCAGTGCTCGGAGTACCGCTGCCGTTGAGATAGGTTTTATAGAGCTGGATGATCTGCGGACCGGAATCGTTTGCCGGCGAAGGGCTGGGCACGTTGTCGCCTTCGCACTCTTTCACAAACTGTCCGAAGATCTGCGCCTCCGTGCCGCCGTTACTCATTGGCTGCACCACGAAATAGCAGCCAAAACCCAGGACGGGGACCGAGGTGGTACCGCCCTGTTTCCCGGTACAGTCGCCCACCACGATTTTCAGCATCCGGCGCTCGAACACCCCATTGCTCTCACAGCCACTGCCGGACCCTGCCACACACGCGGCAGTGCTCGCACGCCAGTCGTTGTAGTCCATTATCGCTTCGGTGCCCGCGGTGAGATTGCCGTTGTTCGATGTGACGGGCTGTCCCTTGTACTTCACTGGCGGGGTGACTGAGGCGTCGTAAGTGATTGCGGGGGTGCTGGACGTCGTCACCAGGTCTGGCGGATAGTCCGAGGCACTGACCGGGCCGTTGTAGATGCCGAAGCGCGTATTCAGGCCTTGAGAAGTAGGGCCTACCTTGTTGCCGGGTGCGGTCTGGACATTTTGCCCGACGTTGCGGCAGACCTTGCCACCTCCGGCCAGATCATCCCTGACCGTGCTGCCGCCCGAGCCAAAATCCAGCAACTGAAAGTTGCCTGGACCAATGGGGGACGAATTGCCGGCAGCCGTTTTCAAGACCTGCAAATCACCAAATTGGAAGCCCCAGAACATGCCAGCGTCCGGGTCGTACTTAGTCGCATCGCCACAGACCATCAAGGGTGCGAGATCACAGGGGCTGGTAGGGCTGGGACCTGCGGTGGCGATCGCCGATACCGCTTTGTTTCCCAAGCCGCTAGTGCCGAAGGTCTGCACGAAGTTCCAGAAAAACCCCGTCAGGCTATAAGTCGGTACCGATACCCGAACGTATTTGGCATCCGAAGGCCCGGGGTAGGCGAACGGGCCATAGACACTGCTTGCCAGTTCCACCACCGCGAATGTGCCTGCGTTGCCGCCGATAGCCGTGCCCAATTCGCTATTACCCGCGGCATTGGCATTTTGCATCAGCGTATTGAGCGCGGCAGTCCGCGTCACGCTGGCAACGCTGCTACCACCTTCCACCTGACTCAGGGTTTTGGCGCCACTAAGAGCGGCAGCATCTACAGCATTCTGCAGCCGCGTCTTGTTCAACAACATGTGGCTCACGTCCAGCGCCAGACCCGCCATCATTAAAATCGCCGCCAACGCGATTACCATCAATACGCTAACCGATCCTTCCTGGCGCCTTGGCGTCGCAGTGAACGGCTGCTGAATTCGAAGATTCATCATCAAGCCCTCATTTACCGATACTGATCCGGATCGGCTCCGCCAATACCTGGGTATCCAGGCGCCCGTTGCGTTCTGTTAGCGAATGTTGACTACTTTGGTTTCGATCCCGCGGATAATGGTGATAGCTCCGCCACTGCTGCGCTGCACCACGCGTTTTGGCGCCGGGGCAGCGGCCATCGCCATGACCGGTGCCGCAGGTGCAGGCGCAACGGCCGCGATTTTCTTCTGGTCGTTCAGCGGATTGCGCAAGGTCAGCTGCAACTTGCCTTCCGTTTGTGCGGTAACCAGGGTTTCAGCCTCTGCAGTCGTCATTTCCAGCGTCACTGCACGTACCACTACCGGCTGGGTCTTGTCGGTACCTGCGGTCTGGTCCACTGCCAACACCCGCAAGTTCTCGAGGATGGTCTTGGACACGGCGTTGTTGCCGGTGCCATCAGTGCGTTTGGTTGCCAGTACATCGACCCGGTTGCCCGGTAACAGGAACCCGCCCACACCGACCACGTCGTCCACGCGGACCGAGATGGCACGTTTGTCTGTCGCAATCAGAGACGCCAGGGTACTGCCACCCAAGTGCTCGCTCAGGCGCGCGCCGCGCATGATGTCGCCCTTCAGGATGTCGAACGTTGCGATCTTGCCCACTGCCTTCTCGCTGGAGTCGAAAGCATCGTCCGGTATCGTATCTATGGGCATGCGCATGGTCGTGACTTGTTGAGCCTCGACCATCTGCCCGAATGGAATCTCGACCGTGGCGACTACCACGCTTCGAAGGTGGTCATCCGGGCTGGCATTGAGCCGTGCGCTCAGCCAGGAGTCAGCCATCCATGCAGCCCCAAGGCCCATGACCAGGGAAACGCCTACCAGGGTAAGAGTACGAGAGCTCATGTCAGTATCTCCGTATCAAAGAAAGTCGAGCTGGACGAAGTAGTTATGCCAGGCCCATTCCAACTCTTGCGGTGACAATGGTCCGGAACCACCCATATAACGCTGGCGATCGAGCGCCATGTTCAGGAGATCGCGGGGATGGCAAGGCACCAGGGGCATGCCTTCACTTGCATAAAGCCTTTGCAGGACATAACGCAGCAGCAGCGGGTCAAAAGGAATGCCCAGGCGCTCGCTTTCCTGACGCCAGATCTTTTCGTATTCCTCAGGCTTCAGGTAACCGAATTGCAGCTTGTAGCCAATCCGGCGGAGGAAGGCCTCATCGGCCAGCTCCAGGGGATTGAGGTTGGTGGAGAACACCAGAATCAGATCGAACGGCAACTCGCAATGCCGGCCGCCGCCCAGGTTGAGGAAGTCGCGCTTCTCTTCCATGGGTACGATCCAGCGGTTCAACAGTTCGGCGGGGGCCATGCGCTGGCGTCCCATGTCGTCGATGATGAACAGGCCGTTACTGGCCTTGAGTTGCAAGGCTGCCTGGTACTGACGGGTGAAGGGGTCATAGCGAACGTCCAGCTGTTCCATGCTCAGCTCGCCGCCCGTAATCACGATCGGGCGTTTGCAGCACAGCAGTCGACGGTCGATCCCTTCGTTGAGCATCAGATTGTTCTGTTGACTGTTTTCATCGAGCCGCTGATGTACTTGCGGATCGTAGATCTCGATCACCGACTCGTTGATCACGATGGCATGAGGTACCCAGATGGCCTCGGCGAACAGACGAATCAGCCGACTGCTGACATAAGTCTTGCCGGTACCCGCAGGGCCATAAATCATGATCGCGCGCCCGGAGTTCAGCGCCACGCCCAACTGATCGAGCATCCCCTCGGTAAGCACCACGCCAGCAAGGGCGTTGTGCATATCGTTGGAGTTGATGCGGCCATGGTGAATGGTCTGGATTTTGATCAGGGAGCGGTAGGAACTCACCGGGAAGGGTGCCGCGCCGATGTAGCCACTGCGTGACAAGGCATCGCGGGCGGCACTGCGACCACGTTCGGTCAGGCCATAACGCAACATCTGCCCACTCGTCGTTTGCGGCCCCATCTGGCCCAGCACTTCGACACGACCATCCTTGCGCAAGAACGCCAGGACTTCTTCAAGTACAGCGCCGGTCAGCGCCAGGCGCTCCACCAGCCGCGGCATGTCCAGCACGCCGGCGTCATACAAATGCTTGCACACCAACTCACCGAGAAAACTGTCGCTCAGACCAGTTTCGCGAATATTGCACGGCTGAGGAGCCAGTCGTTGCACCGCTTCTCGATCACTGGGGTAGGCATCACTATCGACGATGACGTGCATGACTAACCTCCAAATCCACCGGCAACGAGTTGCCAGTAGACGCTGTTCAACGTCCCGAGCAGGATCGCAACCGTATAAGGAAAGGGCTTACCAGCCACCTCCTCCGAACTCGGGGCCATATAGGACCGCGCCCGAAGCATCAACCGATAACGTCCCAGGGTCTGCAATAATTGACCGCGCACCAGCACGATCAGGAAACCGCACAAGCCTCCCCATAGCAGACTGAAGAACACAGCCCACAAGGCGTAATGGGGGGGTAGGAAGCTGCCAACCATGGCCATCAGCTTGACGTCGCCGGCAGCCATGCCGCCCAGGGCATACATGGGCAGGAACAGCGAAAAACCGATCAGGAGGCCCATCAGGCCGTCCCCCATCCCGCTGATCCCACCTGAATAAGTCTGGCCGGCCAATCCCAAGGCCAGACCTACCAGGATCAGCAGGTTGGGAATGCGGTGGCGACGCAAGTCGCTCACCACCGCCACGCCCAGCAGTCCTATCAGCACAACGGTAGCTACCAGCTGTTCCATGGACATTGCGCATCTCCCTAACAGAGTTGTTGTTATCAGCAAGAACCAGGAATAACGGCGTTACAAAGAGCCCTGATCTGGGTATCCACTACCCCGCCAAGAAGCGTGAACGCCGCGACAACAGCGACCGTAATCAACCCACCGGCCACTGCGTACTCCACAATGGTCAGGCCGTCTTCGTCTTTGGCGAACTTCACTACCGAAGCCTTGATTGTTTGCATGATCATTTTGCCCACCTCACTCGAATGTTGTTTTTTCGGAGGCAGTGCGTTCTGCTCTGCCTGGATGCAACACTAGTCAGGGGCAAGGCATAGGCGTTAGGAAGATTTTGCACATCACTAGGACTTTTTTGCGGGGGCACCAACTACCAGGTAGTTGGCTTTTGAAAGGAACGGCAGGGCAAAAAAAGGAAATGACTTGCGAATGCGATTGCCGTTGATTCACAAGCGACGAGCGGTTGCGGCTCGGGACATCGATCCACGCTGACAAACAACTGGGTGTAACGGCTTTGCAACGAAATATAGAGCGTATAGAACTAAAATATCAGTTCTTTATAAGCATTTAATCTGCAAAGTCAGTGCACGTTGACAATACTACTCAGCGAAGAGCGGCGCTAAGAACCCCAGAGTAGAGACATGACGTCCAATTTGACCAGAAGGCCATCGCTACTGTGGTTCGATCTGACCCACGATCATTCCACGAAGGAACTCATCGCGCAGTTCGAGGGCGCTTGCGACTGCAATTTGGCGAAAAATTCCGCGTTGCCCATCGGGGAACAGGCGGACATGATCTGCATCCATTTTGATCGCCCCGACACACCAGGCTTGAGGCTGTTGCTGGAGATCAAACGCACCACCCCCACCATCCCGATCACCATGTTCACTGTGCAGCACTCGGAAGAACTGGCCGTCTGGGCCATGCGCTCCAGTGTCTGGGAATACATGGTGCTCCCGCTCTCAGGCACTGAGAGAAAGCGCTATCTGACAGCAGTGGTGCAGCTGTGCGAGTTGCGCCGAAATGCCAACGGCCAGGGCCAGACCTCGCTGATCGATCACTCCCCGACCTTGCCGGACAGCATCCGATTGACCTCGGGACACCAAAAACACCAGGCGTTGAGCCACGTCATGCTGTACATCGACCAGCACTTTCGCGACAGCATCGATCAGAGGGAGTTGGCGAAGCGCTGCGGCATGACGACCTTTCGCTTCAGCCGCCTGTTCAAGGAAGCCAATGGCGTCGGTTTCACCGATTACATTCTGAACAAGCGCATGAGCTTCGCCAAACAACTGCTCGACAATAGCCAGATGCCTATTACCAGCATCGGCTATGAAGCCGGCTTCAAGGATCCGTCCTACTTCGCTCGCGCCTTCAAGCAGTTCGTCAACTGCACACCCAGCGAATACCGTTTGACCTGCCAACTCAGAGCAGTGGCAGCGCAACCGGCGCTGGAGGATACAACCACGCAAGCGCTCGAAAGCCTGGTGCAAAGCCTCGGAAATTGAGAGTGTAATACCAGTTAAGCGCAATTCATGTGGGAGCGGGCTTGCTCGCGAAGGCGGTGTGTCAGGCGATATCAATGTTGACTGTGCCGCCGTCTTCGCGAGCAAGCCCGCTCCCACAGGTTCAGCGCCTTAACTGACTGGCATTACCCGAAGGTTTTTATTCCAATCAATGAAAATGACAAATAACGCGCATAAAAAAACGCCGCTCAATGAGCGGCGTTTTTTTTGAATTTGGAGCGGGAAACGAGACTCGAACTCGCGACCCCGACCTTGGCAAGGTCGTGCTCTACCAACTGAGCTATTCCCGCAAATGGCGTCCCCTAGGGGACTCGAACCCCTGTTACCGCCGTGAAAGGGCGGTGTCCTAGGCCACTAGACGAAGGGGACACGCTGCCCGGAACACATGGTGTGTGTTTCGGTGCCCAGATCCGCATCCGAAGATTTGGTTCTGGTTTCACTCAGCCCTGCCCGAAAGCAAAGCCGTTTAAAACTGGAGCGGGAAACGAGACTCGAACTCGCGACCCCGACCTTGGCAAGGTCGTGCTCTACCAACTGAGCTATTCCCGCATTGGCGTCCCCTAGGGGACTCGAACCCCTGTTACCGCCGTGAAAGGGCGGTGTCCTAGGCCACTAGACGAAGGGGACACACGTACAACATTCACTCCCTACCGCGTTTCGCTGTGTGCTTTACGCTGTAAGTGGCGCGCATTCTATGGATGGATTGAGGGGTCGTCAACCCCCAGATATAAATTTATTTAAATCAATGACTTCGCCCTGCTTTCAGCAGCGATTGAGGCTTTTCCGTCGACTGACCTTTGGCGCCTATATTCTGGCATCCAGCAAGGCGCTATAGTCCCGGCCCGGATGATGGCAATGTGCATCTCACCTGCTATTTACTTATCTATCCGGCGTTACGGCCGATATAAGCAGAGCCATTGTCGATTCAACTCGTCGAGCGACCCTAGGCGCCCAAATGCCAAGCTACTACACTCGACTCGCACGCGAACCCTAATAAAAGAGGTCTTACCGGTGACACCACTCATGATCACCCTGCTAGTCGTAGCCGGGATCGCACTATTGATCGCCATTGGCTACATGAACCATGTGGTGGAGAACAATAAGCTGGAAAAGGCCCGCACCAAGGTTGAACTCAATGACCGCCTGCGTCGCTGCGGCGAAATCACCGAGACCTTCCCCGGTCAGTTGATGACACCGACCCTCAAGCTGCTGTTGACCCGTCTTGAATTGAACGTCTGCCAGCGCTTGCTGAACCTGGAAAAATCCAACAGCACCTTAAAGGCACGGATTGCCGAGCTGAGTGCCCTCGTCGCCCAAGGCGAATCGATCCCGGTCAACAACCCGCCGGCACCGATCCAGACCGAAGCCAAAGCCAAAGACGTGCGCTTTTTGCTCGAAGCCCTGCATGGCCAGATCACCCGCGCGGCACAGGACGGTTTCCTGCCGCCCAACGAAGCCAAGCGCTGGATCCGTGAAGTGCGCCACATCCTGGTCCTGCTGCACATCGAATTCTTCAACAACCTGGGCCAGCACTCGCTGCAGCAGAACCAGCCCGGCCAGGCTCGTCTGGCCTTCGAACGCGGCGTGCAATACCTGCGCAAACAACAGGAACCGCAGATTTACGCTGAACAGCTGGAATACCTGGAGAAACTCCTGGCCCGCGCCAACGCCCAGGTCATGGACAAGATCGCTCCGGTGGAAGGCGAGATGAACCAACTGACTGAAGGCCTCAAAGACGTTGAGGCTGACGCCGACTGGAAGAAAAAAGCGATCTACGACTGATCAGAACAAACAACGAAGCCACCGAAAGGTGGCTTTTTTTTGCGCGCCGTTTGCCGACGATGGGCAATAGGGCCTTGAGCCCTAATGCCGGTCAGTTAAGGTGCAGCACCTGTGGGAGCGGGCTTGCTCGCGAAGGCGGCGGCACAGTCAACATTGAGGTTGACTGACACCCCCTCTTCGCGAGCAAGCCCGCTCCCACATGAATTGCGGCGCTTAACTAACTGGCATTAGCCTTGAGTCCTGCATTGCTCAGAGCCTGAAGTGCCCCACCATCCCCTTCAGTTCAACCCCCAGCTGCGCCAACTCAATACTCGACGCTGCATTGCCCTGCATCGCCAGCGACGACTGATCCGCACTGGCGCGGATACTGGTGACACTGCGATTGATCTCCTCGGCCACTGAACTCTGCTCTTCCGCAGCCGCTGCGATCTGCTGGTTCATCTGCTGAATCAGCGACACCGCTGCCGCAATGCTTCCCAACGCGCTCTCGGTTTGCAATGCATCGCTCACCGCCAGTTTCACCAACTCGCCACTGTTCTGAATCTGCTGCACCGACGATTGCGCCGCCGAGCGCAAGGCACTGACCAGCCGTTCGATTTCCTCGGTTGATTGCTGGGTTCGCTTGGCCAATGCCCGAACTTCATCGGCTACCACCGCAAAACCCCTGCCCTGCTCGCCGGCCCGCGCTGCCTCGATGGCCGCATTGAGCGCCAACAGGTTGGTTTGCTCGGCAACGCTTTTGATCACGCTGAGTACCGTGCCAATGTTCTGGATTTCCGCACTGAGGCTTTCGATGCTGGAACTGGCCGAGGTGGCCGAGTCCGCCAATTGTTCGATCCGCGCCATGCTCTGACGCACCACCTGCTGACCGCTTTCAACCTTGCCATCGGCAGTCTGCGCCGCCTGAGCAGCCTCTTCCGCGTTACGTGCGACGTCGTGCACCGTCGCGGTCATCTGATTCATCGCGGTGGCGACCTGCTCGGTTTCTTCCTTCTGGCTGCTGACTTCAAGGTTGGTCTGTTCGGTTACCGCCGACAGCGATTGAGCAGAGCTTGCCAACTGTTCGATACCGGCCTGCAACCCACTGACGATACTGCTCAGCCCTGCGCCCATTTGCTGCATGGCTTGCATCAACTGGCCGATCTCGTCACGGCGGGTCACTTCAATCGTTGCACTCAAATCGCCCGCGGCGATCCGTTGAGCAACACCAATGACGCTGCGCAGCGGCGCGACGATCAACCGGGTGATCACCCACGCAGCAATCAGCCCCACCAGCAAGGCCAGTGCCGAAGAACCGATGATCAACAGCGAGTTCTTTTTCAGCTCTGCCTGCATCGACAGGTCTTCGGCAACGTAGGCCTGATCCACCCGTTCCACCACTTGAGCGGCGCGCTGGTGGAGTTGCTGGTAGACGGTTTTTTCCTCTGCTAACAGTCCGGTGTACTCGGCAAGTTTTTCACTGAAACCGGCGATGTGACCGGACACTTCATTGAGGACAGTCTGGTAGCCCTCGTCCTTGATCGTGGTTTTCAGTTGCTCGGCCTGAGTCAGCGCCTGATCGGCCTGCTCGATCTTGCCCTGCCCGCCGCTGTCGTCGCCCTTGCGGCTCTGGTCCAGGCGTACGCGTGCTTCGTTCATGGCCTGCAACATCAGCCGTGCAACCTGGCTGACCTGATTGGCTTGTTCGATGAATTGCGCGCCGTCCTTGCCCTCGGATTCCTTCAAGGTATAGGCACCATCATCGGCGAGCCCGGCCTGCAGCACGTCCAGGTTATTGGCCACGCTGGATACCGACCAACTGGCCATTTCCAGTGCCAGGTCCTTGGCCTGACTCAGCGAGACAAACTCGTCAAAAGCCTTGCGATAGGCCCCCAGAGATTGCTCGACGTCATTCATGACCGGCACGTTGGCCGCTGACTGGGCCTTGAGCTGGGTCGCCAGAGCGATCAGAGCGTCCACCCCGGCGTGCAAGGCGTCCACGGTTTTCGGATTACCGTGCAAGGCGTATTCCTGCTCGAGCAGGCGAACCTTGAGCAAACCGCTGTTGAGCGACGACATCTGCTTGAGCCCGTCGAAGCGCTGACTGATGGTTTGCAGGGACCATACGCCGATGGCCGCTACCAGTGCGGTCAACAGCAGCACCAGTACAAACCCGACACCCAGTTTTTTCGCCATACCGAGGTTGGCAAAACGTCCTTGCACGGCCGAAATCATTGCGCTTAGTCCCCTGCCATTGTCTGTTGATGCAGATTCGCAACGGGCTTGTGCCAACACAAGTCTCTGGCTGCGGAATAATGGCAAAAAGCTACGCCCGCGTCGCTTTCAGAACGCTCGAGGTCGATCCTCAGGGTCTGTTGACGTTTGGCAGCGCAACGCGGTTCGTCACCAAACGTCAACAGACCCTGGCGGTGGCCTGAAAAAATGCCCGGGCGCGAGGATCACAGGCATAAGCTATGTTGATCCGCTGCCAGTCATGAGCCTGGCCGGTCGGACTGAACGCCGTCGGGCAAGACAGCAGGACACCGAAGCGCCGAGCCTGAGTGCGCACCTGAGCATAGTCAGCGTTGCGCGATCGCGCCCAGATGAACAGGCCGCCAACCGGTTTGCCGAAAACCTCCCACTCCGCGTCTTCGAGGACCTGCAAGGCTGCTTCCCTGCCAATACTTAAACGCTGGCGCTGACGCTGCACCAATTTGCGGTAGGCACCGCTGGCCAACAGACTCGCCAGCACCGACTCGCTGAACCGTGAAGCGCCCATGCTGCTGATCATCTTGACCTGCGCCAGTCGCGAAATCACATCGGCACTGGCCACTACAAAGCCAACCCGCAACGAACTGCTGAGGGTTTTGGAGTAGCTGCCGACATAGATCACGTTGTCATCGATGCCCAGTGCCGCAAGGCGTGTGCCGGGACCGCTGTGAAAATCCGCATAGACGTCGTCTTCGATCACCCGCACGCCATGGTTTTTGGCCAGTTGCAGGACCTGCTGAGCCACCCCCGGGGTCAAACTGCTGCCAGTGGGGTTGTGATAAAAGCTGTTGATGAACAAGCCACGGGGTTTGTACTTCATCAGCACTGCCTCGAGTGCTTCGGTGTCTGGCCCGCGCGGGGTTCGTGGCACCTCGATCATGCTGACCCCGTGCAGCCTGAGCAGATCGAACAGCATCGAATAACCGGGACTCTCCACCACCACGCAATCGCCCGGTTTGAACAGCGTGCGCACAATCAGATCGAGCCCATGACTGGCCCCTGCCGTGGTCAGTATTCGGCTTTCATCCACCTCGATACTCAGTTGTTTCAACCGCTTGAGGATCTGCTGGCGCAAAGCAGGCAGGCCCAGCGGCGTGCTGTAGTTGAACAACCCGGCCATGTCGGTGCGGCTGACCTGGCGTATGGCGTAGCTCAGGTCGTCAGTCTCGCGCCAGCTTTCGGGCAGGCCGCCGCAACCCAGTTTCAGTTCCTCGACATGGCCGCCTTGCTTCTCCTCAACCCCTTCGAACCAGGGAAGATCGCGTTGCTCCTGAGCGGCCAGCACCGTTGCCGCGACAAAGAAACCCGCCCCGTTACGCGTCTCCAGTACCCCTTGAGCCACCAGCCGTTCACAGGCCTCGACGACACTGGATTGACTGAGCAGATTGATCCGCGCGATTTGTCGCACGGAAGGCAAACGCCCCCCCGGCGTCACCTCGCCGCGACGGAGCCAGTCGGCCAATGCGTCGACGATTTGCTGCACGACAGGCACCAATGCCTGTCGATCGATTCTCAACTCCATGAGCAAGCAAACTCCTGTCCGTTTTGCGGGGAACAGTTAATCACAGGAGCGCTCCAGGGGATGTGCGACAACGCCGTCAAAACCCTCAGATCTAATCATTTGAAACACATTGATCGGCGTCTTCACGGAATCAACGCCGAACAAAAAAATGTGGGAGCGGGCTTGCTCGCGAAGACGGTGGCCCGGTCAACATTGATGTCGCCTGACGCACCGCTTTCGCGAGCAAGCCCGCTCCCACAAGTTCCGCACCATCGCCGCCTAAAGCATTAAAACGCCGTGACCCCACCATCCACTGCCAGCGAATGACCGGTGGTGAACGCCGCGCCGTCGCTGCACAGGTACAGCACCGCGCTGGCAATTTCTTCGACCTTGCCGATACGCCCGACCGGGTGCATGGCGTTGGCGAACTCGCCCTTTTTCGGGTCCGCTTCGTAGGCTCGACGGAACATGTCGGTGTCGATCACCGCCGGGCACACCGCATTCACGCGAATTTTTTTCTTGGCGTATTCGATGGCCGCCGATTTGGTCAGGCCAATCACCGCGTGCTTGGAGGCTGCGTAGATGCTCATCTTCGGCGCAGCGCCCAGACCGGCGACCGAAGCGGTGTTGACGATCGCGCCACCGCCCTGGGCCAGCAGCAACGGCAACTGATACTTCATGCACAACCAGACGCCTTTGACGTTGACGCCCATGATTGCGTCGAACTCATCGATCGTGCCGTCGGCCAGTTTGCCTTTCTCGATTTCGATACCAGCGTTGTTGAAGGCATAGTCGAGACGACCGTAGGTATTCACCACCTCGTCCATCAGATTTTTTACATCGCTTTCCACCGTGACGTTGCAGCGCACGAAGGTCGCTTCACCGCCGGCGGTGCGAATCAGCGCCACAGTGCCTTCACCACCCGCCGCGTCCAGATCGGCGACCACCACTTTCAAACCTTCGGCGGCGAACGCCAAAGCGGTCGCGCGGCCAATACCGTTGGCCGCGCCTGTCACAACGGCAACCTGGCCAGAAAACGTCATGCTCATTGTTATGTCCTCAGAAGGAAGAATGCAGGGGATCGCGTGTGGCCAGTCTAGTCACAGGGGCGTATGGCGCGGCAGCACTATCAGAAGGCCGGTTGGGTGCCCATGAGTTGCAGTGATAGAACGGGCGCCATGACTATCACCGCACTGGATCGATGTGCATTCGCAGCGTCAGCCAACCTTGCAGCATCGCCCATGAAGGTCTATCAACAAGACTTCATTCATCTTGAGTGCCTGTCATGACTACCCAGACCAATCGCCAGTTCCTGCTCGCCAAACGTCCCGTGGGGCCGGCCACCCGTGAAACATTCACCTATCAAGAAGTACCGGTCGGCGAACCGGCGGCGGGTCAGATTCTGGTCAAGAACGAATACCTGTCCCTGGACCCGGCCATGCGTGGCTGGATGAACGAGGGCAAGTCCTACATCCCTCCGGTCGGCATTGGCGAAGTCATGCGTGCATTGGGCGTAGGCAAGGTCATCGCCTCGAACAATCCGGGTTTCGCCGTGGGGGACTACGTCAACGGCGCCCTCGGTGTGCAGGATTACTTCCTCGGCGAGCCACGAGGTTTCTATAAAGTCGATCCGAAACTGGCACCGCTGCCGCGTTATTTATCCGCGCTGGGCATGACCGGGATGACCGCCTACTTCGCCCTGCTCGATGTCGGTGCGCCGAAAGCCGGCGACACCGTAGTGCTGTCGGGCGCGGCTGGCGCGGTGGGCAGCATTGCCGGGCAGATTGCCAAGATCAAAGGCTGCCGGGTGATCGGCATTGCCGGCGGCGCGGACAAGTGCAAATTCCTGATTGACGAGCTGGGTTTTGATGGCGCCATCGACTACAAAAACGAAGACGTACACGCCGGCCTCAAACGCGAGTGCCCGAAAGGCGTCGACGTGTATTTCGATAACGTCGGCGGCGATATTCTCGATGCCGTGCTGAATCGTCTGAACATGAAGGCGCGGGTGGTGATTTGCGGTGCCATCAGCCAGTACAACAACAAAGAAGCGGTCAAAGGCCCGGCCAACTACCTGTCGCTGCTGGTCAACCGCGCCCGGATGGAAGGCTTTGTGGTGATGGATTACGCCGCACAGTTCGCCGCTGCCGGGCAGGAAATGGCCGGCTGGATGGCCAAGGGGCAGCTCAAGAGCAAGGAAGACATCGTCGAAGGACTGGAAACGTTCCCGGAGACGCTGATGAAGTTGTTCAGCGGCGAGAATTTCGGGAAGTTGGTGTTGAAGGTATAAAAGCTTCGCGGGCAAGCCTCGCTCCTACAGGTTATGCGCGATATCAAAATTGGCGCGTAACCTGTAGGAGCGAGGCTTGCCCGCGAATGGTTTTAGCGAGCGCCGATTAAGCGAGCTCTGCCACTACATCGGCCAACGCCTTCGCCGGATCCGCCGCCTGGCTGATCGGGCGGCCGATCACCAGGTAGTCGGAACCAGCCTCCAGCGCCTGACGCGGGGTCAGGATGCGGCGCTGATCGTCCTGGGCGCTGCCCGCCGGACGAATCCCCGGGGTCACCAGTTGCAGCGACGGGTGAGCGGTTTTCAAGGCCCGGGCTTCCAGGGCCGAGCAGACCAGACCGTCCATCCCGGCCTTTTCCGCCAGCGCGGCCAGACGCAGCACCTGCTCCTGCGGCTCGATGTCCAGACCGATACCCGCCAGGTCCTCACGCTCCATGCTGGTCAGCACGGTCACGCCGATCAACAGCGGTTTCGGGCCGCTGCGCTGATCGAGCACTTCACGGCAGGCAGCCATCATGCGCAGACCACCGGAGCAGTGCACGTTGACCATCCACACGCCCATTTCCGCGGCGGCCTTGACGGCCATGGCGGTGGTGTTCGGAATGTCATGGAACTTGAGGTCCAGGAACACTTCGAAGCCTTTGTCGCGCAAAGTGCCGACGATTTCCGAGGCGCAACTGGTGAACAGTTCTTTACCGACTTTGACCCGGCACAGCTTCGGGTCCAGCTGATCGGCCAGCTTCAGTGCGGCGTCACGGGTAGGGAAATCCAGGGCGACGATGATAGGCGTCTGGCAGGCGGACATGAGTGGGCTCTCAGGCAAGTCGAAATCGGCGCGCATTGTAGCGGAACCAGCGCCGCTGCGGGACCCGGTGATCGGTAATTCGTCGTCGCGGCTTAGACAAGACTAGCTCCTGCGGCAATTGTGTCGAGTTCGGTACACACACGACACGCCCACAACACCCTTCAGCGCTACCCTCGGCAGCCGCAACAGGTCCTACAGCACTTCCCGCCTCACGGCCGGACGCCTATGCTGAAGCCACAACCTCGCAGCCTATCTTTGTGGTTGGCAGCCTATCTGGCAGATGAACGCACGCATGCACAACTCCCCAGCACCTCTGAACGACGATCAAAAAGCGCCGGCCGACGATAAACGCTGGAGCATTCGCGCCCTGATCGTCGACGATGACGTCCCGATCCGTGAACTGATGATCGACTACCTGGCCCGGTTCAATATCCACGCCAGCGGCGTCACCGATGGCGCTGCCATGCGTCAGGCGCTGCAAGCCGAGCATTTCGACGTGGTGGTGCTCGACCTGATGCTGCCCGGCGAAGACGGTTTATCGCTGTGCCGCTGGTTGCGCGCCGAATCGGACATCCCGATCCTGATGCTCACCGCCCGCTGCGAACCCACCGACCGGATCATCGGCCTGGAACTGGGTGCCGACGACTACATGGCCAAGCCATTCGAGCCACGGGAGCTGGTCGCACGGATTCAGACCATTCTGCGTCGGGTGCGCGACGACCGCACCGAACAACGTGCGAATGTTCGCTTCGACACCTGGCGCCTGAACAGTGTGCTGCGCCAGTTGATCGCCGCCGATGGCCTGGTGGTGCCATTGTCCAATGCTGAATTCCGTTTGCTCTGGGTGTTCATCGAACGTCCGCACCGGGTACTCAGCCGCGAACAACTGCTGGACGCCGCCCGTGGTCGCTCGATCGAAGCGTTTGATCGCAGCATCGACTTGCTCGTCTCGCGCCTGCGCCAGAAACTGGGTGATGACCCGAAAGCCCCACAGCTGATCAAGACCGTTCGAGGCGAGGGTTATCTGTTCGACGCACGAGATATCGGCTGATGCGTACGCGCTTCGATACGCTGTTCGGCCGCCTGTTTGGTGTGCTGCTGCTGGCGATCGTACTGGCGCACCTGTTGGCGTTCTTCTGGTTCAGGCATTACGGTCCACCGCCTCCCCCGCCTGCGCCGTCGGAATTTTCCGAGCACGTCGACGGACAACGCCCACCACCGGACCCGCGCTTCGGCAATCGGCCGCCACGGCCGTGGTTCGGCGGGCCGCTGGTGCCGCTGACCTTTCAGTTTGTCTCGCTGATCATCGCCGCCTGGTACGGCGCCAAGCTGCTGACCCGCCCGATTCAACGCCTGAGCGACGCCGCCGAGCGCCTGAGTGAAAACCTCGATAGCCCACCGCTGGATGAGTCGGGCCCACGGGAAGCGCGGCAAGCGGCGCACACCTTCAACCTGATGCAGAAGCGCATTCTTGAACAGGTGCAGCAGCGCTCGCGGATGCTTGGCGCGGTGTCCCATGACCTGCGCACGCCGCTGTCGCGGCTCAAGCTGCGGCTGGAACAGATCGACGACGACAAGCTGCAAGGCCAGATGCGTCAGGACCTGAACGACATGATCAGCATGCTCGATTCCACCCTCACCTACCTGCACGAACAGCGCACCAGCGAGGCGCCACAATGGATGGACGTGCAGGCGCTGGTGGAATCCCTGAGCGAAAACGCCCAGGACCAGGGTTCCAATGTCCAGGCCAGCGGCCATTGCGCCCCGTTGCAGGTTCAGCCGATGGCCTTGCGCTCGTGCATCAATAACCTGCTGGACAACGCCCTGCGTTATGCCGGGGACGCGCTGATCACCCTTGAGGACAGTCGCGAGGAACTGGTGATCCGGGTCATCGACCATGGCCCGGGTATCGCGGCGGATAAACGTGAAGCGGTGTTTGAGCCATTCTTTCGCCTGGAAGGTTCACGTAATCGCAACTCCGGCGGCGTCGGCCTGGGCATGACCATCGCCCGGGAAGCCGCGGAGCGGTTGGGTGGGCAGTTGAGTCTGGAAGAGACTTCCGGTGGCGGCCTGACGGCGGTCATCCGCCTGCCGCGCGTCTAAATCACACACAAATCCAATGTGGGAGCGGGCTTGCTCGCGAAAGCGGTGTGTCAGGTGACATCAATGTTGACTGTGCCGCCGTCTTCGCGAGCAAGCCCGCTCCCACAAGATCGTAGGCGGGCCTGATATCTGTTTGTGTACCCATCGGTACAAACCCCACATACCCACGACAACTCACCCCTTGAGGCTGCATAAGCCGGTGCACTCACCGGTTTCCCATTCCAAGGAGTGAGCACAATGATCGGCAGTGTCAGCAGCAACTACACGAGCTATACCAGCACCAGCAGCACCTCCACCAACAGTGCCCGCAGCCAGCAATTTCAGAAAGAACTGCTCGCCAAACTCGACAGCAACAGCGATGGCGCGGTGGATCAGGACGAGCTCACGAACGCCCTGTCGCAGAAAACCGATGACGGTTTGCTGGTCAGCCTGAGCAAGAACTTCAGCGACCTGGACAGCGACGAAAGCGGCAGCCTGAGCAGTGATGAAATGGCCGCGATGCCTCCTCCGCCGCCACCGCATGATCAGGCCCCGAGCACCGAACTGGCCGATGCGCTGATCAGCGCTCTGGACACTGACGGCGACGGCGCCATCAGCAGCGATGAACTGAGCAACGGCCTGACCAGTGCAGGCAGCACTGCCGACAGCACGGAAATCTTCTCGGCGCTGGACAAGAACGAAGACGGCACCGTCAGCCAGGACGAACTCGTCGCCAGCCTGACCCCGCCGCCTCCACCACCTCAGCAGGCGTCCAGCGAAGAGCTGTTCAGTCAGCTCGATAGCGACAGCGACGGCAGTGTCACCGCCACCGAACTGAGCAGCGCCCTGGCCAGCGATAGCACCTCGTCGACCAGCACCAACACCAGCGCCGCACTGCTCAAGATCCTGGACAGCGACAGCAGTGGTGGCGTCAGCAGCGATGAACTGAAAAACGCTCTGCAAGCCGGTCGCGAGCAGAATGCTGACAGCTCCACCGATCAGTTCAACGTGACCGAAGCCCTGAACAAAATGATCGCCAACCTGAGCAAGCAGTACTCGCTCGACAACGTGGCGACCGTGGGCAAATACCTGAACGAGGCGACCTGAGTCAAAAGCTTCGCGGGCAAGCCTCGCTCCTACGGATGTGCAGGGCCTCGCTCCTACGGATGTGCAGGGCACTGATGCCACGTACCCCCGTAGGAGCGAGGCTTGCCCGCGAAGAGGCCCTAAGCCCCAACAAAAAACCAGGGCCGGATATTCTGAATCCGGGCCTGGCTTTTTTGCTTCAGGGACACAGGGTTGGTAGATCAAAAGATCGCAGCCTTCGGCAGCTCCTGCGCGCGATTGTGCTCAACCGCGATAGGGGCGGTGAACACCGAATCTGTAGGAGCTGCCGAAGGCTGCGATCTTTTGACTTTGAAAACCCCAAACAACAAAAAGCCCGCCATTTCTTTCCAAAGAAATGGCGGGTTTTGTACTTTCAGATCACACCGTATCCACCTTCAACGAATGGTCATTGAGCATGCCGTTGATGATCGTCGCCGTATCCGCGCCGCCGGCAATCACCCCGCCCGCCCCGGGGGTGACGCCGTAGTGGCTGGCCAGGTTCACGCCGGCAAGGTCGATGGTCTGGTTCGGCGTAGCGCCGGCCATGGCGCTGACGTCGATGCTGGTGATGACCGATGCACCGCTGCCGCTGACAGTGAAGTGCAGGTAGTCATCCAGCGATGCCGCGGTGCCGTTTTCTCCTTGCAGCAGTTGCGACAGGTCAAGTTTGTCGGTGCCTGGGGTGAAGTCGGTGATGACGTCGTGGCCGCTGTTGCCTTTGAGCCACTGGAAGGTGTCGGCGCCGCTGCCGCCGGTGAGGGTGTTGTTGCCCAGGCCACCGATCAGGAAGTCGTCGCCGCCCCCGCCGTTGAGCACATCGTCACCCAGACCGCCGTTGATGATGTTGCTGTTGTTGTCACCCATGAGGCTGTCGTTGAAGTTTGAACCAGTGAGGTTTTCGATGCCGGTCAGGGTGTCGGTGCCCGCGCCAAGGGTGTTTTGCGCGGTAATCAGGCTCAGGTCGGCGATGACCCCGGCGGTGGCATGGGCGTAGCTCGCGGTGTCGTTGCCGGTGCCGCCATCGAGCAGGTCATTGCCCGCTCCGCTGAACAGCAAGTCATTACCGGCGCCACCGTGCATTTCGTTGTTGCCTCCACCTGCGGTGAGTACGTCATTGCCGTCGCCGGCATTGATGACGTTGTTGCCAGCGCCCGCCACCAGTACGTCGTCACCTGAAGTGCCGGTCAGCGTATGGCCGTCCTGATAGCTGATGGTCACATTGGCCGAGTCGCTGCCGCCGTGGTTGTCGTTGGCGGTGTAGGTACCGTGGAAGTCCGGCGTGGTGTCGTGGGCTCCGGCGTAGTTGACGGTCATGGTCAACTGGTAGTTTTCCGACCCCTTGCCGCTGTTGCCCGGGCCACCGTCGTCGATGTTGGTGATGTGGATCTGGTACGTGCCGTCCGCCGAGGCGGTGATGGTCTGGCCGTCATCGATGGCAATGAAAGCGCCGCCGTTGACCGAGTACTCCATGGTGACGTGGCCGGCCGCAAGGTTGTGGTCCAGGTTGAGGGTTTCACCCTGCTTGAGGTTGACGGTGATCTGATCCTCGTCGTTGGTATTGTTGTTGCTGACCGCCCCCAATGCCCCGCTGACTACCAGTACCGCGGTCATGGCTGCCGTGTTGGCGACGAATGCGCTGCGGGCGATGGTCACTGCCTGGGTATTTCCAGTGAAACTGAAGTTCGGGTTGGTGCCGGTAAAATCCCCGCCCTTGGCTGCCCAGCCGGTGTTGAAGGTGGTCGGCGATGCCGTGAGCGCATCGCCATTGACGTCGCTGTCGTTGGCCAGCAGCAGTTCGCCCGGCACCACAATGCTGCCCGACAGAATATTGGTGATGACATGGTCATCGACCGCCACTGGTGGCGTGTTCGGAATCACGTTGATCACCAGCGTGGAGCTGGCCAGATCGCCGTCGTTGTCGCTGGCAGTGAAGCCAATGTGTTCGGTGATCGTCACGGCCGTGGTTTTCTGCGAGAGGTAGGTGTACTCGCCGGTGTCGAGGTTCACCAGCAGCGTGCCGCTGTTGTCGGTGGCGATGCTCAAGGTGTTGTTGGCGGTGTTGAAGGTGCCGTGGTTGACGCCGCCGCTGAAGATCAGCGAACCCTGATTGCTGTTGCCTTTGGGGTCATAGGTATAAGTGGTGCCATCGACGGTGATGGTTTTGATGAAGCCGCCATCGGCGCCGAACGTACCGCCCTCGCCCTCGCCCAGCAGCAAGCCGGTGACCGGCGCGCCTTGCACGGTGCCCGAGAGTACCGAGTTGAGTTGATTGAGGTCGGTCACTGCCACGGCATTGGTGTCGGTGTGCGTGCTGCCGTCATAGGCCACTGGATCGAGGCTGTCATTACTGACGCCGCTACCCAGGCCGATGGCGTAGTTCTTGATGCCATTGGCGTCGAGGAAGGCTTTGAGCGCGGCCTCGTCCGCGGTGCCGATGTCGCCTTCGTTGGGTTTGCCATCGGAGAAGAAGTAGCCGACGTTCTGCGCCCCGGTGAGTTTGCCCGAGGTATCGAACGCGGTTTGCATGGTCGCCACGGCCACGTCGTAGTTGGTCCCGCCACCCGCCGTCAACGTCGCGATGATCGATTTGGCCGTCGCCACATCGACCCATACCGAGGTCTGGTCCGTGGCGCTGCTGCTGAAGGTGACGATCTGCACCTTCACGTCGCCCAGATTGTCGTACTTGTCGAGCAGTGCGCTGATCGCCTGCTTGGCCAGGTCCAACCGCGACAGGCCCGATACGCCGGAGGGATCGTCCATGCTCCCGGACACGTCGATCACCAGCAGCAGGTTGGAGTCGATCTGCACCGCGGGCACCGAACGGTCCGAGGCGACGGCGTTAGACGGCACGTCATCGACGATGCTGACCACAAGGGTGCCGGTGGTGCTGTTGCCCACCGAATCGGTGGCGGTGTAGGTGAAGCTTTCGTTCAGGGTGTTCGCGCCGTCGTTGGCGTTCGGCGACGTTTTCGGCGCCGAGGTCAGGGTGTAGGTGTAGCTGCCGTCAGGGTTGAGCAGGATTTGCCCGTAGGTTCCGGTGGCGCTGCCGACCAGGGTGTAGGTGATTGCGCCGGTGGCGCCGGTGACCGCACCGACCAGCGTACCGGAGCCGGTTTCACCGGTGTGGCCAGGCTCGCTGCCGGTAACCGTGCCCGCGGCCAGGTCTTGGCCGTCCTTGGTCAAATCCAGGGCTTTTTCGTAGACGGTCACGTCGGTATCGGGGACCGTTACGAGGCAGTTGTTGTGGACGTCGATGGTCAGGATGGTGGTGCTTTCATCGCCATCGGCATCACGCACGGTGTAGGTGAATACATCCGTGGCACCCGCCTCGCCGACCGAGTTCGGATTGCTGTGGTACACGGCGTTGCCGTTGGCATCCAGCGTCAGGTAGCCGTAGGTGCCGTTGATTTGCGTGTTCAAACCGCCGATGGCCGAAGTCGAAGTGTCGCTTCCTGCGCGCACGCCGACCACTGCACCGCCCACTGCCGGGCCGTCAGCACCGAGCACATCGTTGGCCAGCACATTACCGCTGACGGTCCCGCCCTCTATCACCGCGACTGAATCGCAGTGCGCAGTCGGCACGTCATCGACGATGGTGATCACGATGGTACTGGTGACGCTGTTGCCTAGAGAATCGGTGGCCTGATAGGTGAAGCTTTCGCTCAGGGTATTCGGTCCGTCGTTGGCATGGGGCGTGGTCGCGGGTGCGGACGTCAGGGTGTAGGTGTAGCTGCCATCCGGGTTGAGCAGGATTTGCCCGTAGGTGCCAGTGGGGTTACCGACCAACGTGTAAGTGATTGCGCCAGTGGCGCCGGTGATGGAACCGACCAGCGTGCCGGAAGCGGTTTCGCCGGTATTGTCAGGGTCGCTACCGGTAACCGTGCCTGCTGCCAGGTCCTGGCCATCCTTGGTCAAATCCAGCGCTTTCTCCTGAACCGTCACGTCGGTATCGGGGGGCACAACGAGGGAGCAGTTGGCCACGTCGATGGTAATGGTCGTGGTGCTTTCATCGCCGTCGCCATCGCGCACGGTGTAGGTGAACACGTCCGTAGCGCCCGGCGCGCTGACCGAGTTCGGACTGCTGTGGTACACGGCGTTGCCGTTGGCATCCAGCGTCAGGTAGCCGTAGGTGCCGTTGATTTGCGTGTTCAAACCACCGATGGCCGAGGTCGAGGTGTCGCTACCGGCGCGCACGCCGACCACTGCACCACCCGACGCAGGGCCGTCGGCACCGAGCACATCATTGCCCAACACATTACCGCTGACGGTCCCGCCCTCCGCCACCGCGACTGCATCGGCATGAGCGGTGGGTACGTCATCGACGATATTGATCACGATGGTGCTGGTGACGCTGTTGCCCAAGGGATCAGTCGCTTGATAGGTAAAGCTTTCGCTCAAGGTGTTCGGCCCGTCGTTGGCGTGGGGCGTGGTCGTTGGTGGGGAGGTCAGGGTGTAGGTGTAGCTGCCGTCGGGGTTGAGCAGGATTTGCCCATAAGTCCCGGTGGCGCTGCCGACCAAGGTGTAAGTGATCGTGCCAGTGGCGCCGGTAACCGAGCCCACCAACGTACCGGAGCCGGTTTCACCGGCATTGCCCGGCTCGCTGCCGATGACGGTGCCTGCTGCAAGGTCCTGGCCATCCTGGGTCAGATCCAGGGCTTTTTCGTTAACCGTCACGTCGCTATCGCTGGCTGCTACGAGGGTGCAGTCCGCCACGTTGATGGTGATGGTTGTGGTGCTTTCATCGCCATCAGCATCGCGCACGGTATAGGTGAACACATCCGTGGCGCCCGGCGCGCTGACCGAGTTCGGGTTGCTGTGGTACACGGCATTGCCGTTGGCATCCAGAGTCAGGTAGCCGTAGGTGCCGTTGATTTGCGTGTTCAAGCCACCAATAGCCGAAGTCGAGGTGTCGCTGCCGGCGCGCACGCCGACCACCGCACCACTGAGCGCCGGGCCGTCGGCGCCACCGACGTCATTGTTCAGCACGTTACCCGAGGCCGTGGCGCCCTCGGCGATCGTGGCGAGATCAGGGTTGGCGGTGGGCAAGTCATCGACGATGTTGACGTTGATCTGACCCAATGCCGTGCTGCCATCGACGTCGGTGGCAACGACGTCGAGGTTCTCGGTGATGCTGTTGGTGCCGTCGGCGTTCGGATGGGTTTCGTTATCCGTCAAGGTGTAGCTGTAGCTGACCACGCCTGTGGTGCTGTTGAAACCGGTGATGGTCAGCGTATTGCCGAGCGCAGTGACAATCGATTGCGGGAAGCCTGCGGCCACGCCACCGGTGACTACCGCGATGCCGCCCACGGTCAGGGTTTGCAAACCGTCGAGGGCGGTGACGGTGAAGGTGCCGCTTTGGGTCAAGGCCGGGGTGTTGGGGCTGGTGCCGTCGCTGAGGTTTTTCTCGTATACGGTGAGTTCACCACCGTTGACGTTCAGGCCATCGAGGGTCACTGGGTCGTCGTTGTTATGAATGTTCAGCACCAGCGTCGCGGTGCTGGTATCGCCATCGGAATCGGTGAGGGTGTAAACGAAACTCTCGGTAGCGCTTCCCCCACCGTTCAAGGCTTTGAAGTCGGCATCGCTGGTGTTCAGGGTGTAGGTATAGGTGCCGTTGGCGTTGAGTAGCAGGGTGCCGTAAGTCCCGTTGAACGTGCCGCCGATGACCGGTCCGCTGTCGGGGCCGGTGGCAATGCGATCGGCGCCCTGGATGTCGTTGGGCAGCACGCTGCCGGTCAGGGTCAGCAGGGTTTCCGAGGCGGTATTGGCATTGCTGTCATTCACGGCCTGGGGCAGGTCATCGACGATGTTCACATCGAGACTGCCATTGGCGATGGTGCCATTGTCATCCACCACAGCGACGGCGAACTGCTCGGAGATACTGTTGGCGCCGCTGGCATCCGGGTGCGTTTCGTTATCGACAAGGGTGTAGCTGTAACTGACCACGCCGGTCGCGCTGTTGAAACCGGTGATGGTCAGTGTGCTGCCGAGTGGGGTGACAATCGATTGCGGAAAACCGGCGGTCACACCACCAGAGACCACGGCGATGCCGCCGACGGTCAGAGTCTGTACGCCGTCCAGCGCAGTGAGGGTGAAGGTGCCGCTCTGAGTCAGTGCCGGTGCATCAGGGCTGCTACCGTCGGCGAGGTTTTTCTCATGGACAGTCAACTCGCCGCCTTCGGCATTCAGCCCACCGATGATCACCGGGTCATCGTTGTTGTGAATCTCCAGTACCAGGTTCGCGGTGCTGGTGTCGCCATCGGCATCCGTCAGGGTGTAGGTGAAGGTTTCCGTGGCGCTGCCGCCGCCGTGCAAGGCTTTGAAATCCGCATCGCTGGTGTTCAGGGTGTAGGTGTAAGTGCCGTTGGGGTTGAGCACCAACGTGCCGTAAGTCCCGTTGAACGTACCGCCGATGATCGGCCCGCTGTCGGGACCGGTGGCAATGCGGTCGGCGCCCTGGAGGTCGTTGGGCAGCACGCTGCCGGTCAGGGTCAGCAGGGTTTCCGAGGCGGTATTGGCGTTGGTGTCATCAATGGCTTTGGGCACATCGTCAGTGATGTTGACGTCCAGCGAACCGGTGGCGGTATCGCCATTGCTGTCGCTCGCGACCACGGTGAACTGTTCACTGAGGTTGTTGGCGCCATCGCCAGCCGAGTGGGTTTCGTTGCCGACCAGGGTGTAGCTGTAACTCACTACGCCGGTGGCCGGGTTGTAGCCGGTAATCGTCAGGGTGTTGCCCAATTGAGTGGTGATCGACTGCGGAAAACCGGCGGGCACACCGCCACTGATCACGTTGATCCCGCCGATGTTCAGGCTGGTCAGCCCGTCAGCGGCAATGACTGTGAAGGTGCCGTTTTGAGTCAGCGCTCCGGGGTTGCTGGCCGAACCTTCCGCCAGGTGGGCTTCATTGAGGGTGAGTTCGCCCCCCGCCGCCGACAGGCCAATGAGTGTAACCGGATTATTCGGCGCGCCTGCTCCCCCCGCACCACCTGCGCCGTTGTCGCCGTTGTCCGGGTCCCGGCGCGCCAGGGGGAATTCGGGAATACCGTTGAAGCCCGCGGTGGGGAAACCAATCGTGGGATCGACCCGGCCCGCCACTTCCTCCAGCAACACAAAACTGTGACCGCCGCCCAATCCACCCGGCGCGCCCGAGCCCGGTCCGGCGGCAGTGGCTTCGCCTGTTTGAGTCGGGTCGGCGCCGGCGGCAATGGCTTTTTGCAGCTGCTCGACATCGGTCAGTTGCGCCTGGCTCGGCGTCACCGCCTCAGAGGTCTCCACGTGCGGGACCTGATGCGCCAGTAATTGGGACGTCATCTGCAGGCTGCTGTCACGCCCCAGGGTCAGCTCCTGGCCATTTTTCAGTTGCACCGCCACCGCGCCTTCGGCCCCGGTGACCAACTGCTCGCCGGCAAACAGCCGATCGCCCTCGACCAGGGTACGTCGGGTGCCATCACCCGCCACTGCATACACCTGACCGATGACTTTACTGACGATACCGATGAGCGTTGCCATGTGCATTTCCTCCGCTGCCAACTGCTGTCGGCATCCTGTTTGCGCGAAGAACGTGCCCATGGTTCAAGCAGGTTGGCCTGATGGATCGTTTGCCGAGAAAGCGTTTACCTGACGTAAACCACTGCCTCCCGACACTTTCGCCAGGCGTGTCGCTCGCAAGGGGAATTTCTGGATCGGGATAAAACCCTCTGCAATCAACGGCATCGGGATCCACTTCCAAAATAACCGCCCTGCTAACGATGCGTAACGGTTTTGAATCACTTGAGTGACAAAAAATTGTCGCCTCTAAACCGTCTCGCTTCCCTCCCCTCCAGCACTTCTTCGCTCTGTGTCGAAAAGTGAATTGAACTTTCCTCAAGCCCTTCGATGCTCCTGAGAGCTCATAAACAAAGGCTTTCGCATTGAACAATGTGCTGGATTTTTCAGAGCGCATAAGTTTTTTTCGGCATAAGCGTTATGAGAAATCCTTCTTAGCTTCGCGTCAGGATGTTCTTAGCTCTGTTGTAACAAGGGTGAGACGGTTTCACTTAAAAATAACGTCAAATATTTGGCGACTCACTAAGTACCATCAGGAATCAGGGAGAGGCATCCATGCGCGTTTTAACCCCCCTCTGCAGCGCGATTTTGCTGGCCATGGCCTGCACTTCTCAGGCTCAGGCGATGTCATTGACCGAGGCGATCCAGAGCACCATTGCGACCCACCCGGAACTGGCGTCGCGGGTCGATGCCCGGCTCTCGGCCGACGAGCAGGTTAAAGTCGCCAAAGGGGGCTTTTATCCATCGGTGGATTTGAACGCCGGCTACGGGCGCGGGTACAGCGATAACACCACCACTCGGGCGCAGGGCAATCACCACACCGAAATCCTCAACTACACCCAATCGGAACTGCGCCTGCGGCAGATGCTGTTCGACGGTTTCAACACCTCCAACGAAGTCGCGCGCACCAA
This sequence comes from Pseudomonas sp. PDM24, assembly GCF_019218905.1. NCBI lineage: Bacteria > Pseudomonadati > Pseudomonadota > Gammaproteobacteria > Pseudomonadales > Pseudomonadaceae > Pseudomonas > Pseudomonas sp. PDM24. The sequence goes on from NZ_JAHUWR010000005.1 coordinate 332,258, forward strand.
AGGCGTGGCCAACTCGCGGGCCTATTACGCTCAAGGCACCGCCCAGGATCTGGCCCTGCGCACTGTCGAGGTGTACCTCGAAGTGCTCAAACGCCGCGAACTGGTGACCCTGGCCAAGAACAACCTGCAAGCGCACATGCGGGTCAATGATCAGATAGGCCTGCGTACCCAACGTGGAATCGGCAGCAACGCCGACGCCGACCAGTCCACCGCTCGCCGGGCACTGGCGCAAAACAACCTCGACACCGCCGAAGTCGATCTGGCCGATGCCGAGACAAATTTCTACAGCGTCGTGGGGCGCATGCCCGATGAACTCGAAGCACCGCCATCGACCCGCGGCGAATTGCCCACCACCCTGCCGGAAGCCCAGCAGAGCATGGTGGAAAACAACCCGTACCTGAAATCCGCCCAGGCCGATGTGCAATCGGCCGAGAGCCAGTACGAAGTCGCCAAGTCGCCGTTCTACCCGCGTTTTGACGCTGAAGCAGCGGTGGGCGCGAATAACAATATCCAGGGCGACGAAGGCCACGACAACGAATGGCGAGTGGGTGTGGTGATGAACTACAACCTGTTCCGCGGTGGCAGCGACAAGGCCCGGCTGGCCTCCGATGCGCACCAGATCAACCAGGCGCTGGACATCCGCAACAACGCCCTGCGCCAGCTCAACGAGAACATCCACCTGGCCTGGAACGCCATGCTCAACGCCAAGAAACAAACTCCGACCGCCCGTGAATACGCCGAAACCACCACCCGTGTGCGGGCCGCGTATCAGGATCAGTTCGGCCTGGGTCAACGGACCTTGCTCGACGTGCTCGACAGTGAAAACGAGCTCTACAACGCCAACCGCCGCTACACCGAAGTGCGCTACACCGAGGAGTTTTCGATGTACCGCGTGCTGGCGAACATGGGTCAGTTGTTGAGCAAACAACGGGTGGTGCTGCCTGCCGATGCGATCGCCGCCACCGAAGTGAAAAACGAAGCTCGTTTGCCTGAACTGAAATGAAGTAGCTCAACGTGACCAATTGTGGCGAGGGAGCTTGCTCCCGCTGGGTTGCGCAGCAACCCCGAACACCGATTGAAGATGAAGACAGTGTGAGTGCTGCGCACTCAAGCGGGAGCAAGCTCCCTCGCCACAGGCAATCAATATGACCAGCATGGAAACCGGCAACACGGGTGTCGATCCGCGTCTGAGCTTCGACGACCCGCTTCTGGACGGTCTGTTGATTCTCTGCAAACTTCATGGCGCGACGGTCAGTCGCGCCAGCCTGAGTGCCGGGCTGCCAATGGCACACCAACGTTTGAGCCTGGACCTGCTGCCGCGCGCAGCGGCCCGGGCCAGTTTGCAGGCGCGTGTGCTGCGCCGTGAACTGGGGGAGATTTCCTCGCTCAACCTGCCTGTGATGCTGATCCTCAACCATGGCCGCTGCGCAATCTTGCGTCGCTTCGGCGATGACGGTCAGGCGCTGATTCTGCCGAGCGAAGCCGACGGTGGAGAACAATGGGTCAGCACGGACGAGCTGGCCGCCAACTACAGCGGCCAGGCCTTGTTCGCCCGGCCGCGGCATGAACTCGAAGATTTGCGCGCGCCGCTGGTGCCACGAGTCGAGGCATGGTTTCGCGACACGTTGAAGTTGTCGAAGTGGCTGTACAGCGATGCGATTCTGGCGAGTTTTCTGATCAACCTGCTGGGCCTGATGGTGCCGCTGTTCGTGATGCAGACCTACGACCGAGTGGTGCCGAACCAGGCCACTTCAACATTGTGGGTGCTGTCGATCGGCTTGCTGATCGGCACTGGCTTCGAACTGGTGCTGCGGGTGGTTCGCGCGCACTTGCTGGACACGGCCGGGAAGAAAACCGACGTGATTCTTTCGGCAACCTTGTTCGAACGCATCACCGGCATGGCGATGAAAGCGCGGCCAGCAACCATCGGTGGTTTCGCCCAGAGCATTCATGACTTTCAGGGTCTTCGGGAATTTCTCACCGCCGTCACGCTGACCAGCCTGATCGACCTGCCCTTCGCGGTACTGATGCTGGTGGTGATCGGCCTGCTCGGTGGCTGGCTGGTGGTGATTCCGCTGTTGGCCTTCCCCATCACGATCATCTTTGCCATGGTGATTCAGGCACGTCTGCGCGACACCGTGCAGAAGAGTCTGAGCCTCGGCGCCGAACGCCAGGCCCTGCTGATCGAAACCCTCGGCGGCCTGGAAACCCTCAAGGCCTGCAGCGCCGAAAGCGAACGCCAGCACAAATGGGAAAGCACCCACGGCGCCCTCACCCGCCTCGACAGCCACGCGCGCAACCTCTCGGCGCTGGCCACCAACGGCACGTTGTTCATTCAGCAGTTCTCCGGCATGGCGACCATCGTCGCCGGGGTCTACAGCATCATTGCCGGCAACCTCAGCGTCGGCGCGCTGGTGGCGACCTACATGCTCGGCAGCCGCGTGCTCGCGCCGCTGGGACAGATCGCCGGGCTGATCACCCGTTATCAGCAAGCACAACTGACCATGAAAAGCACCGATGCGCTGATGTCGTTGCCGCAAGAACGTGACGCTAAACAGCGGCCGTTGGAGCGCACGCAACTGCAAGGCGCACTCGACGTCAGCGGCGTGACGTTCCACTACAACGGCCAGAATGCTCCGGCCCTGGCCAACGTCAGCTTCAGCATGAAGCCGGGCGAGCGGATCGGCATCATCGGCCGCAGCGGTTCGGGCAAAAGCACATTGGCGCGGCTGGTGATGGGTTTCTATGCACCGGAAGAAGGCCAGTTGCTGCTCGATGGCCTGGACCTGCGGCAACTGGACGTCGCCGACCTGCGTCAACAGATCGGTTACGTCGCCCACGACCTGCCGCTGCTGGCCGGCAGCCTGCGCGACAACCTGACCCTCGGCGCGCGCTACATCAGCGATGCCCGGATGCTCGAAGTCGCCGAACTGACCGGCGTCACCGAACTGGCTCGCCAACATCCCCATGGCTTCGACCGGCCGGTGGGTGAACGCGGTCAGTTGCTGTCGGGCGGGCAACGGCAAGCGGTGTTGCTGGCGCGGGCCTTGTTGCTCGACCCGCCGATCATGCTGCTCGACGAACCCACCAGCGCCATGGACAACAGCAGCGAAGACGTCCTGCGGCAAAAACTCCACGGCTGGATTCAGGGCAAAACCCTGCTGTTGGTCACTCACCGCACCTCGATGCTCAGCCTGGTGGACCGGTTGGTGGTGCTGGACAACGGACGGATCGTCGCCGACGGCCCGAAAGAAGCAGTCATCGATGCATTGCGCAAGGGCCGTGTCGGCTCTGCGACGGTTTAGGGGCACTTTACGACGGCTTCGCCGCCGAGCGGGAGCAAGCTCCCTCGCCACAGTTTGTGTTCGGCTTTATTTCTCTAACTGACGGGTATCGCCCATGTCTGCTCAAACACCGGATTCAGCGGCCCGAAGCTACCTCGGCAGTTTCAGCAAAAGTGCCGAAAGCGAATTCATGCCGGAAACCGCCGGCGCGTCGTTGCAGGATTCGCCGCGCTGGTCGCGGATCACCGTGTGGCTGGCGGCAGCGCTGCTGATCACCTCGCTGGTCTGGGCCAAGTTCGCCGTGTTGCAGGAAGTCACCACGGGTGAAGGCAAGGCGATTCCATCGAGCAAGATTCAGGTGATCCAGAACCTGGAGGGCGGCATCGTCACGGAAATCTTCGTGCGCGAAGGGCAAATGGTGAACAAGGGCGACACCTTGCTGCGCCTGGATGACACGCGATTTCTGTCGAACAAGGGTGAAAGCGAAGCGGATCGTTATGCACTGACTGCGCAGGTCGAACGGTTATCGGCCGAAGCGGAAGGTCGGCCGTTCAAGCTGTCTGCGGAAGTCATCGCCAAGGCGCCACAAGTGGCCGAGGACGAACGCTCGCTGTACGAACAACGCCAGCGCCGACTGGCCAGCGAACAGCGCACGCTGACCGAACAACTTCGGCAGAAAACCCAGGAACTGGCGGAATTCCGTTCCAAACAGGGGCAGTTCAGTTCCAGCCTGGCGCTGCTGCAACAAGAGATGAACATGTCGGCGCCGCTGGTGGGCACCGGAGCGGTTTCGCCGGTGGAAATCCTGCGACTCAAACGCAGCGCGGTGGAAATCCGCGGCTCGCTGAACGCTACGACCCTGGCGATTCCCCGTGCCGAATCGGCAATCAATGAGATCAAAAGCAAGATCGACGAGTCGGAACAATCCTTCCGTTCGGACGCGGCAAAAGAGCTGAATGAGAAACGCACCGACCTGTCGAAAATCACCGCCTCAAGCATTGCCATCGACGACCGGGTGACGCGCACCACCGTGGTGTCGCCGGTTCACGGCATTATCAAAATGCTGAAGGTCAATACCATCGGCGGCGTGGTCCAGCCGGGCAACGACATGGTGGAAATCGTGCCGCTGGAAGACAACCTGCTGATCGAAGCCAAAGTCCGCCCTCAAGACGTGGCGTTCCTGCACCCGGGCCAGAAAGCCATGGTCAAGTTCAGCGCTTACGACTACACGATTTACGGCGGGCTGAGTGCCAAGCTGGAGTTGATTGGCGCGGACACCATCACCGATGACAAGGGCAACAGCTTTTATCTGATTCAGGTAAGAACCGACAAGAATCACTTGGGCGGGGATGCGAAACCGCTGCTGATCATTCCGGGGATGGTGGCGACGGTGGACATTATTACCGGGGAGAAAAGTGTGTTGGATTATCTGCTTAAACCGGTGTTGAAAGCTCGGACTGAGGCGATGCGCGAAAGGTAGTCTTGAGTTGAGATTGTCTGTGATTGTTCTACCGCTTTCGCGAGCAAGCCCGCTCCCACAGTTGATCGCATTTCTCCTGAAGGAACTCGGTCTAATGTGGGAGCGGGCTTGCTCGCGAAGAGGCCCTCAGAAACAACGACTATTTCGGCCCATGATTGCGCTGAAAAACCTCCTCCCCCATCGCCGCAATCTGCCCCTCGATCAACGCCTCGAACGGTTTTAACAACGGCTCGAAAGTGCTCGGCGCTTCAAGCGTCTGCAACGCCTGCACAATCGCCTCCACCGTCGACAACGCCCCAGGCCCCGGAGCCTTGCGCAAGCGATAACGCGACACCCCGCCCTCGGCCAATGTCACCCTGGGCAACGCCGACAACAATGGATTGAGGTGCAGCATTTTGCGCGCCTTGCGCCAGGTGCCGTCCGGGACCACCAGCAATAGTGGTTCATCATGGGTGGTGTAAGCCTGCAACGGTTGTGCATCCTCGGCGGGAAACAGCAGCCGCGCCTGATAGCCCGGCTGATTCAACAGCGCCGGCAAATCCTCGAACACCTCGCCGACGATCAACTCGGCATTCTTCAACCCCAACGCGGCCAACCGCGCGGTGTTCAGCGCGTGGTTCACTTCGCTCGGATGCTGAAGCAGCAACACCCGGGTGCGGCTGTCGAGGCTCGGGATCAGCGGGCACAGGCAATGGGTTTGCGGACGCAGGCAACGCGGGCACTGGATTCTGGACATTGTCTTAAGCCTGATTCAGTTGTGCTTTAAGCAGATCACGGAAGGTCTGGATCAGCGGTTCGCGGCTGCGGCCCCGGCGCACGATCATCGAGAACGGCGCCTGATAACCGAACGTCGCCGGCAGCAGCACGCGTAAATCACCTTTGTCAGCCCAAGCCTGAGCGTAGTGCTCCGGCAAGTAACCGATGTAGGCGCCGGACAGCACCAGAATCAACTGGGCCTCCATACTTTCCACAGTCGCCGCGCTGTGTTTGAAACCGTGGCGGGCCAGTTCCGCCTGGCTCCAATAGCCGCGACCGACCATGCGCTGTTGGGTGATGACTTGCTCGGGAATGCGCCGCTCGGTGAACAGCGGATGGCGGCTGCTGCAATACAGCCAGTGTTGCTCGCGGTACAGCGGCATGTAGACCAGACCGCTCATGCGCGTGGAAAAGGCACCGATGGCCAGGTCGAGGCGGTTGTCCTGCACGCCGAGTTGCAGCTCGTAAGGGCTCATGACCGACAGATGCAAATGCACCGCCGGGTGCTCCTGACTGTAGGCGCCGATGGCTTCGGCGAAGGGCAAGGCCTTATCGCTGACGGTGGAGTCGATCACGCCCAGGTTCAAGGTTCCGCGCAGCTCGCCTTTGAGGGCGGCGGCGTATTGTTCGAAACCTTCGAGTTCGGCCAATAGCCGCAGGGTTTCCTGATGGAACAGCTCACCCTTGCTGGTCAGGCTGAAACCACCGCGACCGCGATGGCAAAGCACCAGGCCCAAGGCCGCTTCGAGCTGGCTCATGTAAGTGCTGATGGCCGAGGTCGAGAGGTTGAGCTCTTGCTGGGCGTTGGCGAACCCCTGATGGCGGACCACGCTGACGAAGATGCGCAATAGTTTCAGGTCGGGTAAAGCGTTGGCCATGGGGGGCTCCGGTTGCAAGGATACGCACGGTGCTTCTGTTGAAACACAACCCTTGTGGGAGCGGGCTTGCTCGCGAAAGCGGTATGTCAGGCAACATTGATTTCGACTGACACGACGCCTTCGCGAGCAAGCCCGCTCCCACATGGGTTGCGGTGTTCAGCCTATGAATGACAGGCATCAGCGATTCTGTGCATGGCGGAAGTCTATCGCCGTCGCCGCCATTAGTTTAGAAAAATCTGAACTAAGTATTTGCCCGTAGCGATTCTTCCCGGTCACTGCATTTCGCAGAATCGGCCCACAGCGGTGCCCGTCTCTCCCCGAGCGTGCAACCGACATAAATAAAACAACGACGATGAGGCCTTACCCGTGGACAAGATTCTTCACCAACCACTGGGCGGCAACGAAATGCCGCGCTTCGGCGGCATCGCCACCATGCTGCGACTTCCCCATTTGCCATCCGCTGCCGGCCTGGACGCTGCCTTTATCGGCATCCCACTGGACATCGGCACTTCCCTGCGCCCCGGCACCCGTTTCGGGCCGCGTGAAATCCGTGCGGAATCGGTGATGATCCGCCCATACAACATGGCCACCGGCGCCGCGCCGTTCGATTCACTGTCGGTTGCCGACATCGGTGACGTGGCGATCAACACGTTCAACCTGCTGGACGCCGTGCGGATCATCGAAGAGGCCTACGACAACATCCTCGAACACGATGTGATCCCCATGACTCTCGGCGGCGACCACACCATCACCCTGCCGATCCTGCGTGCCATCCATAAAAAGCACGGCAAGGTCGGCCTGGTACACATCGACGCGCACGCCGATGTGAACGATCACATGTTCGGCGAGAAGATCGCCCACGGCACCACCTTCCGTCGCGCTGTGGAAGAAGGTCTTCTGGATTGCGACCGCGTGGTGCAAATTGGCCTGCGCGCTCAGGGTTACACCGCTGATGACTTCAACTGGAGCCGCAATCAAGGCTTCCGTGTGGTTCAGGCTGAAGAATGCTGGCACAAATCCCTGGCACCGCTGATGGCCGAAGTTCGCGAGAAAGTCGGCGGCGGTCCGGTGTACCTGAGTTTCGATATCGACGGCATTGACCCGGCCTGGGCACCAGGCACTGGCACCCCGGAAATCGGCGGTCTGACGACCATTCAAGCGATCGAAATCGTGCGCGGCTGCCAAGGCCTCGATCTGGTCGGCTGCGATCTGGTGGAAGTCTCGCCAGCGTACGACACCACCGGCAACACCTCGCTGTTGGGCGCCAACCTGCTGTACGAAATGCTCTGCGTACTGCCAGGCGTGGTCCATCGCTGAGGATCGGTCATGAGCGAACGTGATCAGGTACTCAACGCCGCCGCTGAGCTGGTGTCGGCCTTTGCTCGTAACGATCGCGAAGCTTACTTCGGCGCATTCAGCGTTGATGCCAGCTTCGTGTTCTACACCCTCGAGCAGCCCCTGCTGTCGCGCGATGCCTATCAGGCGTTGTGGGACACCTGGCGCGCCGAGGACGGCTTCGAGGTGCTGTCGTGCACCTCGAGCAACGCCTTCGTCAGCCTGCAGGGTGACGTGGCAATTTTCATCCATGACGTGGCCACCGAGCTGCGCATGCAAGGGGAGCAACACTTCAGCCAGGAGCGCGAGACGATTGTTTTCAAAAAACAGGCGTCTGGCCAAGAACAACAAGGCCTATGGCTGGCCTGCCACGAACATTTGTCCGCAATGCCGGAAGGGCTGCCACCCCCTTAGCCAAACAGGTGACGCTCACACACGATGAGCGCGCCTTTATGATCGGAGCAGATCATGAATAACAACAACAAAGACCAAAGCCTTACGCAAATCGAAACCTACGGGGTCGAACAGATCCCGGACAACGAACGCACCGCAGGCCCGACGGACTTGTTCCGGATGATCTTCGGCGGTTCCAACACCTTTGCCACCGCCGTGCTCGGCAGTTTTCCGGTGCTGTTCGGCCTGTCTTTCCAGGCGGGCGTCTGGGCGATTGTGCTGGGCGTGTTGCTGGGTTCGCTGATCCTTGCGCCGATGGGTTTGTTCGGTCCGCTTAATGGCACCAACAACGCCGTGTCGTCCGGTGCGCATTTCGGTGTGCACGGGCGAATCGTCGGTTCGTTCCTGTCGCTGCTGACCGCCATCGCCTTCTTCTCGCTTTCGGTGTGGAGTTCGGGCGATGCGTTGATCGGTGGCGCGAAACGCCTGATCGGCCTGCCGGAAACCGACCTCACCTTGGGCCTGGCCTACGGTCTGTTCGCGATCCTGGTGCTGACGGTGTGCATCTACGGCTTCCGTTTCCTGCTGTGGGTCAACAAGATCGCGGTGTGGAGCGCCAGCCTGTTGTTTCTGTTGGGTATCTTTGCTTTCGCCGGTCCCTTCGATATGAACTACGCCGGCAGCGTCAGCCTCGGTCAACCGGGTTTCTGGGCGGCCTTCATCGGCGCTGCACTGGTAGCGATGAGCAACCCGATTTCCTTCGGCGCGTTCCTCGGCGACTGGTCACGCTACATCCCGCGTGACACCTCCAAGCGCCGGATCATGGCCGCCGTGGTGATCTCGCAGATCGCCACCTTCATCCCGTTCCTGTTCGGCCTCGCCACCGCCACCATCGTTGCGATCAAAGCACCGGACTACATCGCGGCCAACAACTACGTCGGCGGTCTGCTGGCGGTGTCGCCGAGCTGGTTCTTCCTGCCGGTGTGCCTGATTGCGGTGATCGGCGGCATGTCCACCGGCACCACTTCGCTGTATGGCACCGGGCTGGACATGTCCAGCGTGTTCCCGAGGGTGCTGTCGCGGGTCAAGGCAACGTTGCTGATCGGCGTGATGTCGATTGCTTTCATCTTCATCGGGCGCTTTGCGGCGAACCTGGTGCAGAGCGTGTCGACCTTCGCTGTGCTGATCATCACCTGCACCACCCCGTGGATGGTGATCATGATCATCGGCCTGCTGGTGCGTCGCGGCTTCTACTGCCCGGATGACCTGCAAGTGTTCACCCGTGGCGAAAAAGGTGGCCGTTACTGGTTCACCCACGGCTGGAACTGGCGTGGCCTGGGTGCCTGGATCCCAAGTGCATTGGTGGGTTTGTGCTTCGTGAACCTGCCGGGGCAGTTTGTCGGGCCGCTGGGCAACCTCGCTGGTGGGATCGACATCAGCTTGCCGGTGACCCTCGGCCTGGCCTCCGTGGTGTACCTGACGCTGCTGAGCCTGTTCCCGGAACCGGCTGCGGTGTTCGGCCCCAACGATGCACGCAGCAAGGGCACGGATTCGCTCGGTAAACCGGCGATACGACAAGCCGCCTGATTCAACGCATTACCTGTGGTCAACGCATTACCTGTAGGAGCGAGGCTTGCCCGCGAAGAACGATGACGCGGTCTGCCTGGTGGACTGCGGCGCTCCCTTCGCGGGCAAGCCTCGCTCCTACAGGGGTCGGTTTTCCACAAAGATTGATTTTCGCCTCACCATAAAAAAGACAATCGGAGACACGCCATCATGGCTTTGGATTTATTCGTCGTACTCATCTACGCCGCCGCGATGCTGATACTCGGCTACTACGGCATGCGCAAGGCCAAGACCAACGAAGACTTTTTGGTCGCCGGTCGTAACCTCGGCCCGAGCCTGTACATGGGCACCATGGCCGCGACCGTTCTGGGCGGCGCATCTACCGTCGGCACCGTGCGCCTGGGCTACGTCCATGGCATCTCCGGTTTCTGGCTCTGCGCGGCCCTCGGTTGCGGGATTGTGGCGCTGAACCTGTTCCTCGCCAAACCGCTGCTGAAACTGAAAATCTACACCGTTACCCAGGTGCTGGAAAAACGCTACAACCCGATGGCCCGCTCCGCGAGCGCGGTGATCATGCTGGCGTATGCGCTGATGATCGGCGTGGTCTCGATCCTGGCCATTGGCACCGTGCTGCAAGTGCTGTTCGACCTGCCGTTCTGGCTATCGGTATTGGTCGGCGGTGGCGTGGTGGTGATTTATTCGGCGATCGGCGGCATGTGGTCCCTGACCCTGACCGACATCGTCCAGTTCGTCATCAAGACCGTGGGCTTGATGTTCATCCTGTTGCCAATCTGCCTGTACCGCGTCGGTGGTTGGGATGAGTTGGTGTTGAAACTGCCGGCAACCGCCTTCAGCTTCACCACGATTGGCTGGGACACCATCATCACCTACTTCATGATCTACTTCTTCGGGATCCTGATTGGCCAAGACATCTGGCAGCGTGTGTTCACCGTCAAGAGCGCCAAAGTGGCTCAGGTCGCCGGTACATTCGCAGGCTTCTACTGCATCCTTTACGGACTGGCCTGCGCCCTGATCGGCATGGCCGCTCATGTGCTGATCCCGGACCTGGACAACGTCAACAACGCCTTCGCCGCCATCGTCAAACTGTCCCTGCCGGACGGTATCCGTGGCCTGGTGATCGCGGCTGCCCTGGCGGCCATGATGTCCACCGCCAGCGCCGGCCTGCTCGCCGCCGCCACCACCCTGACCGAAGACCTGCTGCCGAAACTGCGCGGCGGTAAACAGTCGAGCCTGGCGGTCAACCGCCTGTTCACCCTGCTGACCGGCATCGCCGTGCTGGGTATCGCGCTGGTCGTCAACGACGTGATCAGTGCCCTGACCCTGGCCTATAACCTGTTGGTGGGCGGCATGTTGATCCCGCTGATCGGTGCAATCTTCTGGAAACGCGCAACCACCGCCGGCGCTATCGCCAGCATGGGCATGGGCTTCGCCACCGCGCTGCTGTTCATGGTCAAGGACGGTATGGACGCCAACACCCCGATCTACTACAGCCTCGGCGTAGGCCTGGTGAGTTTCGTGGTGGTCAGCCTGCTGTCCCGTCGCCCGGCAGTGGTGGCCAGCCCTGCCTAAGCTGAACATAACGACTTGATGCTTTCTTCGACGGGTGTGGCGTCGGTTGCCACACCCGTTTTTTTCGTCTGGAGAAAACCTTTGATGAAGATTGTTTCTCGCGATCAGTGGTTCGAGGTCAAACAGCTCAGCGACGGCATACGCCTGATTCACGAGCCTTACATTAGGCCCTTTTACCGCTGCAACCTCTGGCACATTCAGGGGCGTGACAAGGATTTGCTGCTGGACAGCGGTTCCGGGCTGGTCAGCCTGCGCGAGCAATTGCCGTGGCTCACCGAACGACCGCTGGTGGCAGTGGCCAGCCATTGCCATTTCGATCACATTGCCGGCCATCACGAGTTTCCCGAACGGCTGGTGCACCCGGCCGAAGCACAGATCCTCGCCGAGCCCGATGGCGACAACACCCTGAGCAAGGCTTTCGTCGGTGACGACATGTTCGAGGCTCACCCCGACTGCCCGTTGTGCTACGCCGAATACCGGGTCAAAGCCGCACCGGCCACGGGTTTGATTGAAGAAGGTGACGTGCTCGATCTCGGTGATCGGGTCTTGCAAGTGCTGCACACACCGGGTCATTCACCGGGCGGCATCAGCCTGTTTGAAGCGGCGACCGAAACCCTGTTCAGCGGCGACATCATTTACGACGGGCCACTGATCGAAGACGCCTATCACTCCAACCTCGACGACTACGCCCGCAGCCTGCAACGCTTGCGTGCGCTGCCGATCCGCACCGTGCATGGCGGGCATTTCGGGAGTTTTTCCGGGGAGTATTTGCGCACGATGATTGACGAGTGGCAGCGCCGACACGCCTGAAGCCTGCTGTACTCAGCACCAGGGACAACAACAATAACGCCCTCGAAGAACAATCATGACAAGAGACGCCGTTCATACAGCCGTGCACCGCTTCATCAGCCGCCTGCTCGAGGGCCGGGATGACTTCGACGACAACACCCCTCTGGTGCAGTTGGGACTGGATAAAGAAGACATTGAAGATCTGATTTTCCATCTGGAAGATCAGCTGGGACTGACAGCGTTTACCGCCGAAGAAGACCGGATGCTCAAGACTGCGACGACCGTCGACGACTTGAGCCGGTTTTTGATTGAGATCGGGCGGTATTGAGACGGGTTGTCAGATACCACCGATATGACGAATGAACCTCTGTGGCGAGGGAGCTTGCTCCCGCTCGATTGCGCAGCAATCGCAAGCTGCATCCGTGCTCGACCTGATCCACCTCTGTGGCGATGAATGGGGCCGCTGCGCGCCCCAGCGGGAGCAAGCTCCCTCGCCACAGGTGATTTGCCAGAATTACCGGCGGCGCTGCTGCTGGCGGCGACGTTGTTCGTCGTCAGTGCGAATGGGTATGGGTTGCAGAGGCGGTTCGATCAAACCGAGTGCGACACCCAGGTCATGCAGCCAGTTTTGGATTTTCTCTTTCATGGTGCCCCCTTCAGGGTAGTGCCGAGCGGCTGAAGTTCTGTAGCCCCTTCGCACTGATAATAGTCCGAAGTCCTACGCAATGCTCGCCCAAGATCGCAATGATCTGTTACTAAATTGATCCAAATCCCAGACCGCCCGTTCAAGCAATTGCCTGGGTCTGAATCGCTGCCGACGGATACACCGCCTGCTGCTGCTCGATCCATGCATTCAGGTTGGCCCCGACCATGCCTTTGCGCCACATCAGCCACGTGGTCGCGCTGGCGAACGGCTCGGCCAACGGGTGCACCGCCACACTTTCGCGCCCCGGCAGACTAGCGAGCATCGACTCCGACATCAGCGCTACGCCGGAGCCGGCAATCACGCAGGCAAGCATTCCCGGATAAGACTCGATCTCCATCGCCCGGCCCATGGCTGCATGGTCATGGGCAAACCAGGCTTCCAGACGCATCCGATAGGAACAGCCCTGCCGAAACGTGAACACCGAACGTCCTTCGACATCCAGTGCACTGCGTACCGGCGGATGATCGGCCTCGCTGATCAATACCAGCCGTTCGTGGCATAACGGCACGCCGTCGAGCCCGGCCAGTTCCAGCGGACCGTCCACCAGCGCCGCATCGAGGCGCCCGGTGAGCAGACCTTCGAGCAATTCGCCGCTGGGGCCCGATTGCACTTGCAGGTTCACCGCCGGATAGCTGCGGTGATAACGCGCCAACAGCTCTGGCAGGTGAATTGCGGCGGTGCTGTACATGGTGCCCAGTACGAAGTCCCCGGCCGGTTGCCCGCCCTGCACTGCCGCGTGGGCTTCGTCGTGCAAGGCGAACAGCTTGGCGGTGTAGTCCAAGAGGACTTTTCCCGCAGGTGACAACTGCAAACGCTGACGCTCACGTACGAACAGTTCGACACCGAGTTGCTCTTCGAGCTGCTTGAGCCGGGTCGACAGGTTGGACGGCACGCGATGCAATCGTTCAGCAGCGCGGGTAATGGAGCCCTCCTGCGCCACCGCCTGGAAAATCCGCAATTGGCTGAATTCCACGCAATTCTCCAAATCAGAACAAGTTTCTCACTATTATTCATTTTTAAAGAAAGTCAATCAGTCCTAGCCTGACGGTCATTGATCCTCGAAACGGAACTCAGACCATGTCCCCTCTGATTCGCTTAACCGCCAGCTTCATCGCCCTGATGATGGCCATGGGCATCGGGCGTTTCGCCCTGACCCCGCAACTGCCGCACTTGCTCAGCGAAGGCCAGATCGACCTGACTGCCGCCGGTCTGATTGCCGCCGCCAACTACCTCGGCTACTTCGTCGGCGCGGTGGACACGATGTTCGCTAGTCGCCCCGACCAGGTTCGTCGACGCCTGCTCGGCGGTTTGTGGCTCTGTGTGCTGCTGACTCTGGCCTCGTTCTGGGCCAACGGGTTCTGGTCGCATCTGGCATTGCGTTTCGGCACAGGCGTGGCCAGTGCGTGGGTGTTAGTGATGATTACTGCATTGAGTCAACCGTTGGCAGCGGCGGCCGGTCGTCCGCGGCTTGGCGCCTTGGTCTTTGCCGGGCCGGGTCTGGGGATTTTTCTGACAGGGTTGTTGGCCTTGGGCTCGAACCTGCTGGGGCAGACGTCCGCAGTCTTGTGGCTGGTGTATGCCGGAGTCGGGGTGGTGATGCTGTTGGGGATTCTGCCGTTCCTGCCGCAACCGGCCGCTCTTTCTACGGCGTCCCCATCTGCCGTCACATCGGGTGCCCAAGGTGTCGGACGTTTACCGGTGATCTATGGGTTATACGGTTTGGGCTACATCATCCCGGCCACTTTCCTCTCGCAAATGGCCAGCGCACAGTTCCATGGGCAATGGCAAGCCGATCTGTTCTGGCCATGCTTCGGTCTGGCGGCGGCAATCGGGGTGGTGTTGGTGAGCCTGCGTCGGCACAACCCGAATGCCACTCGCCATTGGCTGATGGCAACATTGTGGTTGCAAGCGGCCGGGGTCTTCGCCTGCCTGTTGGGTAGCGGTGCCGGCCTGGCGTTGGGGGTGATCTTGTGTGGCGGGCCGTTCCTGGCCTGCATGCAACTGGTGATGCAGCGCTCCCGGGAACTGGCGCCCCATGCCACCCAGCGCAACGCCGGGCTGCTGACCGCGTGCTTCGCCGTGGGTCAGCTCAGCGGGCCGTTGCTGGCCGCGCTGAGCAGTCATTTCAGCGGTGGATTGCAACCCGCGCTGGTGATCGCCGGCAGCGGTTTGCTCATCGCAGGAGGTTTGTTGCTGCGCCCGGTCAGGGTTGCCCAAGTGCTTTGCGCAAACGACGGCGGACCCACTGCTCTGCGCTCACAAAAGTGATCCCGAGCAGCACCAGCACCGCGCCGATCACAAAGTTCAGGCTCAGTTCTTCGCCCAGCAGCACCACGCCGAATGTGACGCCGAACAGCGGCGTCATGAACGAAAACACCGCCAGGTTCGCCGCCAGATAACGACGCAGCAGCCAGAACCAGGTCAGGTAACTGAAGAACGACACCACCAACCCTTGGAATAACACACTGGCCACGGCAACAGTGGTCAGGCTGACATGAGTGACCTGCCCGCTGAGGATCGCGATCAACAGCAGGCCGACGAAGCCGACGATCAGTTGATAAAACAGCGTCAGCGTCACCGGCGCTTCCGACAGGCGCGAGGCGCGCACCACCACGGTGGTCGCGCCCCACGACGCGCCAGCCAGCACGCCCAACGCATCGCCCATCAGCATGCGGTGGTCGAGGTTGTCCCACGACACGCCACCGGCAAACGCAATGGCAATGCCGATGAAGGCGAGAACAATCCCCAGCCACTGCACCGGTCTTAAACGTTCACTGGGCAGCAGCCAATGCACGCCCAATGCGGTGAAGATCGGCGCGGTATAAAGGAACACCGACATGTGCGCGGCCGTGGTCAATTGCAGGCCTTCGGAAATGAAGAAAAACTCCAGGCCAAACAACGCACCCGCCAGCAAGCCGCCGCGCCAGGTAGTGCCAACCTGATCCCAACCGCCCTTCCAGCAGATCAACAATCCTACGAGCAATGCGGAAATACCCGACCGCCCCGCCGCTTGCATGACCGGCGCGATGTCGGGCGCGGCCCACTTGATCATCACCTGCTGCACGCCCCAGATCAGACACAACCCGACCATCACTTGCAGGGCAAATCCATCGGCGCTACGCCGGGTGGCGCTCACCGGAACACCTCGACAACACAATCCATGGCAGTGACTCGACAGTAAAAGCAAAGCCCCGACCTTCTGGCTGAGCAGAGTGCCGGGGCGAAAAATTATGCCGTCGATTATTAACCAGATGGACAGAAAAAGGTGTCTGCAAAAGACCTTTAAATCGTTGCTTGCGTCATATGGCGGTCGCGGCCTCCCTGTAGGAGCTACCGCAGGCTGCGATCTTTTGATCTTGATCTTTTACAGTCAAAAGATCGCAGCCTGCGGCAGCTCCTACGGGGGCGGCGTTGGGTCAGCTGAGTTCGATACGATCAGCGTGAATGACGATCTGGCCGTTCTTGTACAACGCACCAATGGCCTTTTTGAAGTTGCCCTTGCTGACGCCGAACATACTGCTGATCAGCGTCGGGTCGCTCTTGTCGCTGACTGGCAGAGTGCCGTTGTTGTCGCGCAACTTGGCAAGAATCTTCGAGTTCAGGCTAGTGGCAGCTTCCTCGCCCACCGGTTGCAGGCTCAGGCTGATCTTGCCGTCAGCGCGGACTTCTTTGATAAAGCCCTTCTCTTCTTTACCGGCGCGCATGAACTTGAAGATTTCGTTCTTGTGGATCAGGCCCCAGTGCTTGTTGTTGATGATTGCCTTGAAGCCCATATCGGTCGCTTCGGCCACCAGCAAATCAACTTCCTGACCCGGGGTGTAATTGGCCGGGGTCTTGTCCAGGTAGCGGTCCAGACGCGCCGTCGCGGTGATGCGGCGCGTGTGTTTGTCGAGATAAACGTGCACCACGACATACTCGCCGGCCGTCATCTGGCGCTTTTCTTCGGAATACGGCAGCAGCAGGTCCTTCGGCAAACCCCAATCCAGGAACACACCGATGCTGTTGACTTCAACAACTTTCAAACTGGCGAATTCACCGACTTGAACTTTCGGCTTTTCGGTCGTTGCGATAAGTTTGTCATCGCTGTCCAGATAAATAAAAACGTTGAGCCAGTCTTCATCTTCGCTGGGAATATCTTTGGGGATATAACGGTTAGGCAGAAGGATTTCGCCATCCGCGCCACCGTCCAGATATAAACCGAAGTTAGTGTGTTTAACCACTTGCAAACTGTTGTAGCGCCCGACTAAAGCCATGTCCAATACCCTCATTGCGTGGGCGGCATTCTACCCGGTTTTGCGGGCCGCGTTCGGCGGCCGGTCCGGTGGCACAAGAAAATCCGTCGAAGGCCTTAATTTTCCTGGGTTTTACCCGGTGCGCTTGCCCGCTCGTCAGACCATTTGGGTGCCTCGCTCCCTGGTCTGCCCATCCGAAAAACGCTTTTTCTTCACTTGGGTTCTTAGTTAAAACAGCAGCTTACGGGAACATTGCGAATAATAACTTGCGATAAATTGCGTTGCTCCAAGGTGTATTTCGGGAGGATATTTACCAAGCAATTGTCAAGTATTTCCTGTACGATGCCTGGCCAAGTTAATTTCTACAGGTTAATGGCCGCCATGCGTGTAAAAGCATCCAACAGCAAAGCAAAGCCAGCTCCAGCCGTTGAAACCAGCGAATCGATCAACAACCAGATCGCTGCGTTCCTCAAGTCCGGCGGAGAGATCCAGCAAATTGCCAAAGGCGTCAGCGGCCAGACGTTCGGCCCGTCCAAGCAGATCACGCTGGGCAAGAAGTAATTTCCCCCGCGTTAACTGGTCCCTAAGCGCTTTGAGCTTCGAAGCGCTTGGACTGGAACCCTCCCGCAATACCCCATAAAACAAATCAATATTTCAAAAATCGACGAACGGCCCTCGATGCCGAACATTCGCCGGTATGCTTGCACGTGTCTGGATCAAGCGTTTCAGCAGGTTTTCAGGACCTGCTCCTCGCTGTTCATGGAGTGACGCATGCTCAAGCCCTCTCTTTTTCTGCTCGGCAGCCTGCTGTGGTATTCGGTCGCCCAAGCACAAGTCTTCCAACGCGAACTGGGCGATTTCGATCTCAAACTCGCGACCACCCCCAGCCGCAGCATGGCCCAAGGGCTGGTCAAACCCTCGACGACCGGCTCGTTCCACGGTGGCCTCGACCTGAGCCACGACAGCGGCTTCTATGTAGGTCAATGGTCCCCCAGCATGGGACTCAGCCCGTCGAGCAACCTTGAAGTCGATTCCTACATGGGCTTTAAACAGCCTTTCGATCACTCCCTCGGCTACGAAGTGGGCATGATCCAATACAGCTACCCGAAAGTGGACACCCTCGACAGCCAGGAGCTGTTCGGCGGCCTGACCCTGCTGGGCAGCCGCTTCGGCGCGGCCTTCAGCAACGACCCCGACAAACAGAACAGCACCCTGTTCGCCGACCTCAGCGGCAACCAGCCGTTCGGCATCGGGATCAGCCTGAAATACACCACCCACCAACTCAACACACCGGTGTCCGTCGACGATGGGTATGTAGGCAGTTTTACCGACTGGTCAGTGAAATTGTCCCGGCCATTCATGGGCATCGATCTGGACTTGATCTACAGTGATTCAAGCCTGAGCGGCAGCGATTGTTCCGCTTATTCTGGCCACAATAGCCAGTGCGACGGCCTGGTGACGCTCAAGGCTGCGCACAGCTTCTATTAATTGGCTGAACTGCCGGGCTTATCCCGCGATCACACAAGAGAACCCTTAAGAAACCAGGTCTTCGCAAGGACTCGCCATGTCGCACTGGTGGAAACAGCTCGGCGTCATCATCACCCTCAGCCTCACTGTCGCCGCGTGCAGCCGCGTGGGCCTGGCTTACCGCAATCTCGACGTGATCATTCCCTGGACGCTCAGCGACTACCTGGAAATGAACCACGAACAAAAAGACTGGTTCAACGAGCGCCTCAAAGAACACCTGAGCTGGCACTGCACCACGCAATTGCCCGGCTACCTCGACTGGCTCGATCGCTTACAGGCCATGGTCGAGGCCAACCAGATCACCGACTCCGCATTGCAAACCCGCACCCAGGAAGCCAAACAGGCCATCGCCGATACCGCCCGGGAAATCACCCCGTCGGCCATCGAGCTGTTGCAGGGCCTTGATGACAAGCAAGTCGCGGAAATGAACGACGCCTTCACCAAAGACCAACGCAAACGCCAGGAGGCCTACCTCAAGCCGTCTCTGGAGCAACAGATCAAAGAGCGGAGCAAGCGCATGGAGAAACGCCTGAATGACTGGCTCGGCCCGCTCAACCCAAGCCAACAGCAACGGGTCGTGGCCTGGTCGAATGCCTTGGGTGATCAGAACAAGCAATGGATTGCCAACCGCGTCCATTGGCAACAGCAATTCAGCGCGGCAGTCGCGCAGCGGCAGAGCCCAGAATTCCCACAGCGAATCGAGACACTTCTGGTGAATCGCGAGAGTTTGTGGACGCCGGCTTACCGCGAGGCCTACGCCAACACCGAAGCCCAGGCTCGGGCGTTGCTGGTGGACGTGATGGCCGAGAGCACACCGGTTCAACGTGAACGGTTGCTGCAAAAGATTGAAGGCGTGCGCAAGGATTTCGCTGATTTGAAATGCCTGAAAGCGGCGCGGCAGGATTAAACGGACCACCACAATCCAATGTGGGAGCGGGCTTGCTCGCGAATGCGGTTCAACATTCAAATCTATGTCGACTGTCACACCGCATTCGCGAGCAAGCCCGCTCCCACAGGGGGTAAACGCGATCTTCAGGCAATCTGCGCCTTCGACGCCACCTCATCAAACGTCAATTCCTCCAGCGCATCTTCCTGTTCATCCAGCACCTGCCGCGGATGCTCATTACCCGGAATGCTGCTGTCGATCAAGCTCAACAAACTCGAACCTCTGGGCGTCAAAATGTAATTCTCGCCATTACCACCCTGGTCCTCGGGCCGAGGCTCGATATAACCCCGCAGCAGCAGTAACTTTTCGTACTCGCCAGCCACGGTTTTCAGGTGATCCAGGTTCTCAAACGGCTCACCTTCCGACGCTTTCTCCGCCGCATACTGCTCGGCGTAGGGCCGTGGGGTGAAACTGTGGCCAGCGCCGTTCTGCACTTCATGCAGCAAGCGTTCAATCAAATCCCAGTTATAAGTCGTCATCCTGATCAACCTCCAGAGCCCGTGAGTGAAATGGCCTTCATAGGTTGTGACCGACAGGCAGGGCGGCCGTTCAGCCTGGTTATTTCGCCCTACCGACCAGCGGTATGTCGAATAGGGCACAGGCCAAACGACTAGGCTGTGTAAGACGGTTTACCCCTCTGCGCGGATCGACTTTCGCCACAGCATGCAGGAGAAATCACCATGAACATTCAGAACCATCCGGTCGTGTCCCGGGAAGAATGGCTCGCTGCCCGCAAACAACACTTGGCCCACGAAAAAGCCTTCACCAAGGAACGAGACAAACTCAGCGCCGAACGCCGCGCTTTGCCCTGGGTGAAAATCGACAAACCCTACCGCTTTCAGGGCCCCAACGGCGAACTGAGCCTGGCCGACCTGTTCGGCGGTCGCAGCCAATTGATCATCTACCACTTCATGTTCGCCGCAGGCTGGGACGAAGGCTGCCCAGGCTGCTCGTTCCTGTCCGACCACATCGACGGCGCCAACCAACACCTGGCCCATCACGACGTGGCTGTGGTCGCGGTTTCCCACGCACCGTTCGCCGAATTCCAACCGTTCAAGCAGCGCATGGGCTGGAAATTCGACTGGGTCTCGTCCGAAGGCTGCGACTTCAACTATGACTTTGGCGTCTCAGCCCGGGCCGAAGACGTCGCCGCTGGAAAAGCTACCTACAACTACGAAAAATCCGACGGGGCTGAAGAAGAACTCCCAGGGCTCAGCGTGTTTTATCGCAATGAAGCGGGGGAGATTTTTCACACCTATTCAACGTATGCCCGAGGTTTGGATTTGCTGGTGGGTGCCTATAACTATCTGGACCTCACGCCCAAGGGGCGTAATGAAGAGGAGATTATGGACTGGGTGCGGCATCACGATCGGTATGAAGACAAGGCCTCGGCCAGTTGCTGCCATGGGGGGTAGACCCTCAGGGATCGAGGCTCAGCCATCGGGGCATTGGCCCGGATTAGACACAGTCCCCATAAACACCACAAATCCCCTGTGGGAGCGAGCCTGCTCGCGATGACTAACATTCAACATTGATGTCGACTGATACACCGCTTTCGCGAGCAGGCTCGCTCCCACAAGGTTGCGTGGTGTTCTGTAGGTTGCATCCGCTTGCCTGACTGCCACCAGGTAGATGCCCTACAACAACCTCGGAATCTGGCACCTTGCACCGCTGGAACCATGAAGCTTATAGTCCGCCCGTCGTCCACATGGCGACCGGGTTTGGCGACCTGACGAACGAGTGCGAGAGCTGTCTGCTTATTTGCAGGCGCCTCCGCATCCGCAAAACTGTTTTTATGGCAGTTGTGCGCGGGAGACCTTCGGGTCTGCCGGTTACTCGTTTCCGGTTCGCCAACCTGCGTACAGCTGCCACCCCATTTCGTTTGGCGACGATCTGCTGGCAGTCTCAGCAAACTAAACGAGGCTTCAACTATGGATAGATACATGCCCTTAACCGGAATCGACCTGATCCCGGCCTCCCTGCTCATCGACACCCAAGCCCCGCTCGACGTCCTGCAAGCCATGGCCGACTACCGCATTCGCACCGTCACCCAAGTGCTGGAAAACATCGCCTTTCGCGCCGAGATCGGTTGCGACACGGTGGTGCTTTCCGACTTCTCCAAACTGCTGGCCATTCCGTTACGCGATGGTTGTGATTTGATGGATGTCATTGGCAGACGGCTGCGGGCGCAGGCTGCGGAGTGAATGAAAACGGGCGACCTGTGGGTCGCCCGTTTCTGTCACTGAACTTTTTTCGCCCTTCAGCCCTCAACCGGATAACCCGCCTTAACCGGAACCGAGGCCTGACTTTATGAAAACCCTGCTCAAACTCACCTTCGCCGCCACCCTAGTCTGTGCCCTCCCCGTTTGGGCCTGCCCGCCCGACGAAGCCACCGCCAAGCGTGAACAACTGGCCAAGGAGGTCGCCAAGATCACGGAGCAGAACCCGGCTAAGGCCAAGGAGATCAATGATGAGTTGCAGAAAATGGATTTGGAGACGGCCAGCAAGGATCTGCCGGATAAGTGCCAGTTGATCGATCAGCGTCTCAAGGAGTTGCAGTCGGCAGAGAAAAAGGCTGAGAGCTAACGGGCAAGATCAAAGATCGCAGCCTTCGGCAGCTCCTGGTTTGAGCGTGCAGCTGTAAGAACTGCTGCGATTTTTTGACGTAAAAAAACCCGGACACTGTCCGGGTTTTTTATGGGAACGCTACAGCGCTTTACTCAGCCGCCGGCGCTTCCGGCTTGCGGCGTTTCAAAGGCGCCATGCCGTCCTTGCTGACCAGCGACAGGGCGTCGGTCTTCGGGCGGTTGGCGATCTTGCGCTTGGTCGGGGCCTTGGCGCCGGTTTTCTTCTTGTCGCCTTTGGCGTCGACCTTTTTCTTCTTCACGCCAACGGCTTTGCCCGAGGCCTTGACCTTTTTCGGTCCGCCGTAGGTGCCTTTGACTTCCTTGATGGTGCGGCGCTCGAAGCTCTGCTTGAGGTAGCGCTCGACGCTCGACATCAGGTTCCAGTCGCCGTGGCAGATCAGCGAGATGGCCAGGCCATCATTGCCGGCGCGGCCGGTGCGACCGATGCGGTGAACGTATTCGTCGCCGCTGCGCGGCATGTCGAAGTTGATCACCAGGTCCAGGCCTTCCACGTCGAGGCCACGGGCGGCTACGTCGGTGGCCACGAGGATTTTCACGCCGCCTTGCTTCAGACGGTCGATGGCCAGCTTGCGGTCTTTCTGGTCTTTGTCACCGTGCAGCACGAACGCTTTGTATTCCTGCGCCACCAGACGGCCATAAATACGGTCGGCCATGGCACGGGTGTTGGTGAACACGATGGCCTTCTGATAGGTCTCGTTGGCCAGCAGCCAGTTCACGATCTGTTCTTTGTGCTGATTGTGGTCGGCGGTGATGATCTGTTGACGAGTGGTGGCGTTCAGATCGCTGACGTTGTTCAGCTGCAAGTGTTCAGGGTTGTTCAGAACCTTGGCGACCATCTCGCGCAGGCCCGAACCGCCGGTGGTGGCGGAGAACAGCATGGTCTGCTGACGGTTGGTGCACTCTTCCACCAGACGCTGCACGTCTTCGGCAAAGCCCATGTCGAGCATGCGGTCGGCTTCGTCGAGCACCAGCACTTCGACTTCTTTGAGGTCGAGGTTGCCGGCGTTCAGTTGCTCGATCATCCGGCCCGGCGTACCGATCAGGATGTCCGGCACCTTGCGCAGCATGGCGGCCTGGACCTTGAAGTCTTCACCGCCGGTGATCAGGCCGGACTTGATGAAGGTGAACTGAGCGAAGCGCTCGACTTCCTTGATGGTCTGCTGGGCCAGCTCGCGGGTCGGCAGCAGGATCAGGGTCTTGATGCTGACGCGGACTTTGGCCGGGCCGATCAAGCGGTTGAGGATCGGCAAAACGAATGCAGCGGTTTTGCCGCTACCGGTTTGCGCCGTCACCCGCAGGTCACGCCCTTGGAGCGCCAGCGGAATAGCCGCTGCTTGCACAGGCGTTGGCTCGACAAATTTAAGCTCGGCCACGGCTTTGAGCAGGCGTTCGTGCAGGGCGAATTGGGAAAACACGGGTGCTACCTCGAAGAAATACAAAAAAACAGCTGCATAGGGTAACGGTTTCGAGCGCGAAGGCCGAGTTTCTTTATACAAACGGCTGCAAACAGTGGTTTTTTTGTTGCCTGTTTTGTCTCAAAACGTCATCCGGAACGTCTTAAATGCTCTAATCGCCCCGTCGCGTCCTACAGAAGAACCGTTTTCACCCATGGATATCAAACAGCTCTGGCTCAACGCCCAAGACCTCTGGGGTGCTCTCGATCAGCACCCGCTCCTGCATTCCACGCTCGCGCTGATGTTGCTGCTGGTGGTGGCGCTGGTGCTCGGACGAGTGGCGCGTTACCTCATTCTTCATGCGACCAAAATGCTCGGCCGCCAGCCGTCGCTGCACTGGATCACCGATTTTCGCCACAACAAAGTGTTTCATCGCCTGGCGCAGATGACGCCCTCGCTGGTGATCCAGTTCGGCCTGCACCTGGTGCCGGAGTTGGGCAAGACCAGCCTTAACTTCCTTGGCAATGTGGCGCTGTCGTTCACCATTCTGTTCCTGGTGCTGGCCGTCAGCGCATTGCTCAATGCCCTGCTGGACATCTATGCCCGCACCGAACATGCCCGCACCCGCTCGATCAAAGGCTACGTGCAACTGGCGAAAATGGTGCTGTTCGTGTTTGGCGCGATCATCATCGTCGCCACGCTGATCGACCGGTCGCCGCTGTTGCTGCTGTCGGGTCTGGGCGCCATGTCGGCGGTGATCCTGTTGGTCTACAAAGACACCCTGCTGTCGTTCGTCGCCAGCGTGCAACTGACCAGCAACGACATGCTGCGGGTCGGCGACTGGATCGAGATGCCACAAGTCGGTGCCGACGGTGACGTGGTGGACATCACCTTGCACACGGTCAAGGTGCAGAATTTCGACAAGACCATCGTTTCGATTCCAACCTGGCGCCTGATGTCCGAGTCGTTCAAGAACTGGCGCGGCATGCAGCAGTCCGGTGGCCGCCGGATCAAGCGCAGCTTGTTCATCGACGCCAGCGGCGTGCGGTTCATTCGCGATGACGAAGAGCTGAAGCTGTCCCAGGTGCATCTGCTGACCGACTACATCAACCGCAAACAGGCCGAACTCAAGGCCTGGAACGAAGCTCAGGGCAACGTCGCAGCGATGTCGGCCAACCGTCGACGGATGACCAACATCGGCACCTTTCGCGCCTATGCGCTGGCCTACCTGAAGAGTCACACGGAAATCCAGCCGAACATGACCTGCATGGTTCGCCAGATGCAGACCACCGCTCAGGGCATTCCGCTGGAAATCTACTGCTTCACCCGCACCACCGTGTGGGCCGATTACGAGCGGATTCAGGGGGATATTTTCGATTACCTGCTGGCGGTGCTGCCGGAGTTTGGCTTGAGCCTTTATCAGCAGCCGAGCGGCGGGGATTTGCGGTCGGGGTTACTCCCGGCGGTGTTGGGCGCGAGCCACATTCCCGAGCCGGAAAAACACATTATGTAACCCCGCATATCCCCTGTAGGAGCGAGGCTCGCCCGCGAAGGCGGTGTGTCAGGCAACATTGATGTCGGCTGATACACCGCCTTCGCGGGCAAGCCTCGCTCCTACGAAGAGCGGATTGCGGTTGGCCTGACACCCAACCGACTAATCCACACCGCCATCAGAATCACCGCCCCACCAAACAACAACCGCCCCAGCTCTTCATGCTGATTCCAGATCAGCAAGTTGATCAGCAACCCCACTGGCACATGCAGGTTGTTCATCACCGCCAGCGTCCCGCCGTTCACCAGGCACGCGCCCTTGTTCCACCAATACAGACCCAGCGCGGTCGAAACCAGGCCGAGGAACAGCAGCACGCCCCATTGCAGCGGCGCTTCGGGCAGGAAGTTCTGTTTGCCGAACAGCAGAAACGCCGGCAACGCCACCGCCAACGCGCCCAGATAGAAGTAGCCGAAGCGTCGGTAATGCGGCAGATCACTCGGATGGCGGGCCACCAGATGTTTGTAGAGCACCTGCCCGGCGGCGTAGGTGAAGTTGGCGAGTTGCAGCAGCAGGAAACCCATGAAGAAATCCGGATTGATCCGGTCAAAGCGAATCACTGCCGCCCCGAGTACCGCCACCAATGCCGCGATCAAGGCCCACGGATTGAAGCGCCGGTTCAGCGCATCTTCGATCAGGGTCACGTGCAAAGGTGTGAGGATGGTGAACAGCAACACCTCCGGCACCGTCAGCACCCGGAAGCTCAAATACAAACAAACGTAAGTCACGCCGAACTGCAACGCGCCGATCAGCAACATCCCGCGCATGAACGCGGGCTCGACCTGACGCCAGCGCGTCAGCGGAATGAACACCAGCCCCGCCAGCAACACCCGCACCAGCACCGCGAAGTAACTGTCGACATGCCCGGCCAGGTATTCACCGATCAAGCTGAAGGAAAACGCCTGGATCAGCGTGACAAAAAGTAGATAGCCCATGATCGCCTCATTTCGAATGGCGGCGACGATAGCGGGTTTTGCCCGTCATCGCGACAGTCAGCCAACACACAAAATCCTGTGGGAGCGGGCTTGCTCGCGAATGCGGTGGGTCAGGCAACATTAATGTCGACTGACACGCCCTCTTCGCGAGCAAGCCCGCTCCCACAGGGGTTGTGTGCTCATTCATTAAATCGCAGGCAAAAAAAAGCCCGATCTCGCTAATGCGTTCAATCGGGCTAGAGCACTCAGGAGCAACAAGTGCAAAGGGAGGTTCGATGCGCGTGCAGGCTTGAAGGGTTGCGCCAGGTCACTAGACCATCCAGCGATTATCTGGCGATTAACGGCTCAGGCGACCTGGGAAAGCTTGGCGTTGGCCTGGTTCAGGCCTTTCTCCTGGAAGTCACCGCCCAGGTTCATGCCTTCGGCGTGAATGAATGTGACGTCGTGGATGCCGATGAAGGCCATGACCTGGCGCAGGTACGGTTCCTGGTGATCGGCGGTGCTGCCGGCGTAGATCCCGCCGCGAGCGGTGAGTACATAAGCGCGCTTGCCGCTGAGCAAACCTTGTGGGCCGGTTTCGGTGTACTTGAAGGTCACACCGGCACGCAGCACGTGGTCGAGCCAGGCTTTGAGGGTGCTCGGAATGGCGAAGTTGTACATGGGAGCCGCCATCACCAGCACGTCGGCGGCCAGCAGCTCGTCGGTCAGCAGGTTGGAGCGCTCCAGCGAGGCCTGCTCGATGTCGTTGCGTTGTTCGGCAGGTTTCATCCAGCCGCCCAGCAGATTGATGTCCAGGTGCGGCACCGGGGTGGTGGCCAGGTCACGGACGGTGATCTGGTCGGCCGGGTGTGCGGCTTTCCATTGGCTGATGAAGGTCTGGGTCAGCTGGCGGGAAACCGAGTCTTGCTGACGGGCGCTGCTTTCGATGATCAGAACGCGGGACATGGGATGTAGCCTCCATCTGAGAATGCTGTAGGTCGATGGAGTGAAGGTTAAACAGAGTCATATCGATGAAAAAGCGCAAATAATTGCTATAAAGCATCGATAAATTCGTTTATAAGCGGAGCATGTCCTGTGGGAGCGGGCTTGCTCGCGAAGGCATTGTGTCAGTCGAAACCACTGTTGGCTGACACAATGCCTTCGCGAGCAAGCCCGCTCCCACAGGATTGCAAAGTCATTTCGGGGTGCAGGTCAGGTTGATACGCATCTTGATGATGGTGCGGGTGAACTTGGCGGTGGCGTTTTTGTGTTTACCGGCAGGCACTTCGATTGTGCGGTTACGCGGCGCTTCCGGGCCATTGTTGAAAACCACCTTGCAGATCGCATCGGTGCTGCCGTAGTTGTTCACCTGAATGGAGGCGATATCGGCATCTGTATCAAAGGCGTTGTAATCGATGCTCAAGCCGTTCAATTGCTTTTGAACGTCGATCGGATAGGCAAACGCAGTCAGCGGCAACATCGCCAACGCCGCACAACCCGCCATCACACAACAAAGTTTTTTCATTCAGCAGCCTCCAATAAGGACTGCCAGCTTAGGACAAGAGGAGCTCAACATGAAAGCGCCCCGCGTGACCCTTGATCAATGGCGAACATTACAGGCCGTGGTCGATCACGGCGGTTTCGCCCAGGCCGCCGAAGCGCTGCACCGCTCGCAATCGTCGGTCAGCTACACCGTAGCGCGCATGCAGGACCAACTCGGTGTGCCATTGCTACGCATCGACGGCCGCAAAGCGGTACTCACCGAAGCCGGCGGCGTGCTGCTGCGCCGTTCCCGGCAACTGGTGAAACAGGCCAGCCAACTGGAAGACCTGGCCCATCACATGGAGCAAGGCTGGGAAGCGGAAGTGCGGCTGGTGGTCGACGCCGCTTACCCCAGCGCCCGCCTCGTTCGCGCCCTGACCGCGTTCATGCCGCAAAGCCGTGGCTGCCGGGTGCGTCTGCGCGAAGAAGTATTGTCGGGTGTCGAGGAAGTGTTGCTTGAAGGCGTGGCCGATCTGGCCATCACCGGGTTCAGTATTCCCGGTTATCTGGGCGCAGAATTGAGCGACGTCGAATTCATCGCGGTCGCCCACCCCGAGCATTCCTTGCATCGCTTGAACCGCGAACTGAGCTTCCAGGACCTGGAAAGCCAGATGCAAGTGGTGATCCGCGACTCCGGCCGTCAGCAACCGCGAGACGTCGGCTGGCTCGGCGCCGAACAGCGCTGGACCGTCGGCAGCCTGGCCACCGCCGCGACTTTCGTCAGCAGCGGCCTGGGTTTCGCGTGGCTGCCTCGGCACATGATCGAGCGCGAACTCAAGGAAGGCACGCTCAAAGTGCTACCGTTGGATCAGGGTGGCAGCCGCAACCCGAGCTTCTATCTGTATTCGAACAAGGACAAACCCTTGGGCCCGGCGACGCAGATTCTCATCGAACTGCTGCGCACCTTCGATACCGCGCCGCTGGATGCGCCTTTCGCCGCCCCTGAACAAGCCTGACATGGAGTGTACGTATGGCCTATTTCGAACATGAAGGTTGCAACCTGCACTATGAGGAATATGGCCACGGCACGCCGTTGCTATTGGTTCACGGGTTGGGCTCCAGCACCCTGGACTGGGAAATGCAGATCCCGGCGCTGTCAGCCCGCTACCGGGTGATCGTCCCGGACGTACGCGGCCACGGGCGCTCCGATAAACCCCGTGAGCGTTACAGCATCGCCGGATTCAGCGCCGACCTGATCGCTCTCATTGAACACTTGCACCTCGGCCCGACACATTATGTAGGGCTTTCCATGGGTGGCATAATCGGCTTTCAACTGGCGGTGGATCAGCCGCAATTGCTCAAAAGTCTGTGCATCGTCAATAGCCAGCCGCAAGTCAAAATGCAAAAGCCCAGTGACTACTGGTGGCTAATCAAACGCTGGAGCATGGCCCGACTGCTGAGCATGGAAACAATCGGCAAAGCCTTGGGGCGCATGCTGTTTCCCAAACCCGACCAAGCCGATTTGCGGCAAAAAATTGCCGTGCGCTGGGCAAAGAACCACAAACATGCTTATCTCGCCAGCTTCGATGCCCTCATAGGCTGGGGGGTTCAGGAACGACTTTCGCGAGTCACCTGTCCAACCCTCATCGTTAGCGCAGACCACGATTACACTCCGGTCTCGGTGAAGGAAACTTACGTAAAACTGCTGCCCGATGCGCGGCTGGTGGTGATCGCCGACTCGCGCCACGCCACCCCGCTGGATCAACCGGAACGCTTCAACCAAACACTGCTCGAGTTTCTCACCGCAGTCGACACCACTACTCAGGATCACTGACTTATGCTGAAAAAAATCGCCCTCGTCGCCGGCTCCGTTCTGTTTGCCGCCAACCTGATGGCCGCCACGCCCGCCAAGGCGCCGCACGTGCTGCTGGAAACCACCAATGGCCAGATCGAAATCGAACTGGACCCGGTCAAGGCGCCGATCAGTACCAAGAACTTCCTTGAGTACGTCGACAGCGGCTTCTACAACAACACGATTTTTCACCGTGTGATTCCTGGCTTCATGGTCCAGGGCGGCGGTTTCACTCAACAGATGCAGCAAAAAGAAACCAAGGCGCCGATCAAGAACGAATCCATGAACGGCCTGCATAACGTGCGTGGCACGCTGTCCATGGCTCGTACGTCCGTCCCGGATTCGGCCACCAGCCAGTTTTTCATCAACGTCAAAGACAACGACTTTCTCGACCAGGGCGACGGCTATGCCGTGTTCGGTAAAGTCGTTAAAGGGATGGACGTCGTCGATGTCATCGTGAACTCCCAGACCACCACCAAAAGTGGGATGAAAGACGTGCCGACCGACCCGGTCTTCATCAAGTCGGCCAAACGCATAGACTAATCTGCACAGGAGTGCTTGAGCGGCTGTCGGTCTCCGGCGCCGCTCATATCGTTTAAAGGAGAGCCCGTGCGCGGGCGGAGAACTGATGCTTTATCGCCGTTTTGAAAAACTGATCGACATTTTCCGCGATGCACCGACGGCGGCTCCGCCGGATCGGGTTCTCCCCTTCTACACCTATTACCTGAAGCAGGTCTGGCCGAGTTTCGCCGTCCTGCTGATCGTCGGCCTGTTCGGCGCGCTGATCGAAGTGGCGCTGTTCAGCTACCTGAGCCGCATCATCGACCTCGCCCAAGGCACGCCCAACGTCGATTTTTTCAAGGACCACGGCATCGAACTGGCCTGGATGGCAGTGGTGGCGTTGGTCCTGCGCCCGATATTCGTCGGCTTGCATGACTTGCTGGTGCACCAGACCTTGAGCCCCAGCCTGACCAGCCTGATCCGCTGGCAAAACCACAGTTATGTGCTCAAACAGAGCCTCAACTTCTTCCAGAACGACTTCGCCGGGCGCATCGCCCAACGCATCATGCAGACCGGCAACTCGTTGCGCGATTCGGCTGTGCAAGCGGTGGACGCGCTATGGCATGTGCTGATCTACGCGATCAGTTCACTGGTGCTGTTCGCCGAAGCCGACTGGCGCCTGATGATCCCGCTGCTGACCTGGATCGCCGCCTTCATCGGCGCCCTCTACTACTTCGTGCCACGGGTCAAGGAACGCTCGGTGGTGTCGTCCGATGCGCGCTCCAAACTCATGGGACGGATCGTCGATGGCTACACCAACATCACCACCCTGAAGCTGTTCGCCCACACCAACTTCGAACAGCAATACGCCCGCGAAGCGATCAAGGAACAAACCGAAAAAGCCCAACTGGCTGGCCGTGTGGTGACCAGCATGGACGTGGCCATCACCAGCATGAACGGCCTGCTGATCGTCAGCACCACCGGCCTCGCGCTGTGGCTGTGGACGCAGTCGTTGATCTCAGTGGGTGCAATTGCCTTGGCCACGGGCCTGGTGATCCGCATCGTCAACATGTCTGGCTGGATCATGTGGGTGGTGACGGGCATTTTCGAAAACATCGGCATGGTTCAGGACGGTTTGCAGACCATTTCCCAGCCAGTCAGCATCACCGACCGCGAGCAGGCCAAGCCTTTGAAGGTGGCGCGTGGCGAGGTGCGTTTCGATCACGTCGATTTCCACTACGGCAAGAAAAGCGGGATCATCAGCGACCTCAACCTGACGATCAAACCCGGCGAGAAAATCGGCCTGATCGGCCCGTCCGGTGCCGGCAAATCGACGTTGGTCAATCTGCTGCTGCGCCTCTATGACGTGCAGGGTGGGCGGATTCTCATTGATGGCCAGAACATCGCCGAAGTTGGCCAGGAAAGCCTGCGTGAACGCATCGGCATGATCACCCAGGACACCTCGCTGCTGCACCGTTCGATCCGCGACAATTTGCTGTACGGCAAACCCGACGCCACCGATGCCGAACTCTGGGAAGCGGTGCACAAGGCCCGGGCCGACGAGTTCATCCCGTTGCTGTCGGACTCTGAAGGTCGCACCGGTTTCGATGCTCATGTCGGTGAACGCGGTGTGAAGCTCTCCGGTGGCCAGCGTCAGCGGATTGCCATCGCCCGGGTGCTGCTCAAGGACGCGCCGATCCTGATCATGGACGAAGCCACCTCGGCACTGGACTCGGAAGTCGAAGCAGCGATCCAGGAAAGCCTCGAAACCCTGATGCAGGGCAAGACCGTGATCGCCATCGCCCACCGCCTCTCGACCATCGCGCGGATGGACCGTTTGGTGGTGCTGGAAAACGGCAAAATTGCCGAAACCGGCAGCCACGCCGAACTGCTGGCCCATGGCGGCTTGTATGCGCGGTTGTGGCAGCACCAGACCGGCGGGTTTGTCGGGATCGATTGAGGCAACACGACCCTGTGGGAGCGGGCTTGCTCGCTCCCACACGGGTTACAGCGTCAACACCATCTCATGCCACGCCATCCCGCCATGGTCCGACGTCGAGGGCTTGATGTAGGCAAAACCAAACCCGGCATAGAGCGCAATGTGCCGCTCTTTGCACATCAGGTGGATGCTGGACTTGTTCAGTGCACGCATGCGCTGGATAAACTCACTCATCAAGCGTTTCGCCAGCCCCTGCCCCTGATAGTCCGGATGCACCACCACCGACATGATCACCACGTGCGGGCCGGCCGGGTCATGGCCGATCAGCTCCTTGAACGCTTCGTCCGACATCTCCACCTGAAATGCCGCACCTGAATTGATGAAACCGGCTACAACGCCATTCACTTCAGCAACGATGAAGCCCTCGGGCCAGGTGGCGATGCGGGTGGCGATTTTCTCGCGGGTAGCGGCTTCATCACCTTCGTAGGCAACGGTTTCGATGGCATAGCAACGGTCCAGGTCAGCGGGGCTGACGTGGCGGATGACGGTGTTCATGGCAGCTCGGAATCAGCGTGGGAAAGGTTGGGATCATAAATCAGCATCAATACGACATCGAGAGGCGAATCACCGATCCGCCGCTCGACCCGCTCATTACGCCTTGAGCGGCAGCCAGATTTCCAGCACGCCGGTATTGAGCTTCGGGTTGAAATCGTCGCTGTAGCGTTCGAACTCCGGAGCGTCCGCCGCTTCATGACCGGACTTCGGCAGCCAGGTTTTCCAGATGTATTGAAAGGTCTGGGGCAAGGCATCCAGAGAGCCCTTGTGTTCGAAGACTGCATACTTCTGAGGCTGAACTTCGATCCAGCGGTACTTCTCGGGCAGGTCGTCGAGCTTGCTGATTTCGACACCGGCGATGTACTCGAAACCACCCTTGCCATCCGGATTGCAGCAGATGCCGTAGGTTACTTCGCTTTTCTGACCGGGAATTTTACCCATCTCGGGAATGAATTTCTCCCATAGATCGGGGATCGCTTTGGTCGTCTCCGCCGTAAATCGTCCACCAAGCCCCGCTATGAGCATGAAGTGCCCGTTTTCAAAGCGTGGCTCGGCCTTCTCGGCGCTTGTTTGCTCATCCATGACTCAACTCCTGGTACAAAAGGTGGGTTCGGCTGGGAGTATAGAAGCCAAACCCGATTCGCCCAGTTACAGTGCGTGCAACTGTTCGAGGGCGCCCGGACCGATGAACTCGTTGTAACCCGATAGGATCACGTAGACTGCGAAATAGCAGAAGATCGCCGCCGATGCCATGTAGGAATAACGCAGCAGTTTGTCCCCGAGCAATTTACCGCCGTGGCTCGCAGCGAAGCACAGACCAACACACCAGAGCACACCGGCGCACAAGAAACCGCCGAGAAACAGCGCCGAACTGAGCGCGCCACCACCGCCGGAACGGGCAATCAGTGTTCCGCCTACCGCGGCGAACCAGAGAATGGCGCTGGGGGACGACATGGCGAGGAAAATCCCGCGAAAGAACTCCTTGCGGTGGGAGTTGTGACCGACTTCAGCGGTCTGCGCCAACAGCGCTTCATGGTGAATCGCCGAGTAAATCATCTTCGCCGCGAAATACAGCAGCAGCGCCGATCCGCCAATCCACAACACCCATCGCACGGCTTCGTATTGCAGCAATACGGTCATCCCGGCCAATGCCAGCACGGCGTAAATCAGGTCGCCGACACACGTCCCCAGCCCCAGGGCAAAGCCTTGGAAATAGCCGCGCTGCATCGCCAACGTGATCATCGCGATATTGGCCACACCGATGTCCAGGCACAGCGAAAGGCTCAGCAAAAAGCCGCTGGTAAATTCCATCAACCGATTTCCTTCGCAAAAATTGTTTACATAGACGCTGGACAGTCTGCCACAGCTGCCCTTACATTCCGCCACAGGCCACCGCAGTGGCCAGCGTCGCTCGGACGGTTCCGGGCGCTTACGTTATCCGAGGCAACAATGGCCGAACAAGGTTCGCCGCGCCGCTTTGCGCGCATAGATCGACTCCCCCCTTACGTTTTCAACATCACTGCCGAGCTGAAGATGGCCGCCCGTCGTCGTGGCGAAGACATCATCGACTTGAGCATGGGCAACCCCGACGGCGCCACGCCGCCGCACATTGTCGAAAAACTCGTCACTGTTGCCCAGCGTGAAGACACCCACGGCTATTCCACATCCAAAGGGATTCCGCGCCTGCGCCGGGCGATCTCCAATTGGTACAAGGATCGCTACGAAGTCGACATCGACCCGGAAACCGAAGCCATCGTCACCATCGGTTCCAAGGAGGGTCTGGCGCATTTGATGCTGGCCACCCTCGATCAGGGCGACACCGTGCTGGTGCCGAACCCGAGCTACCCGATTCACATCTACGGTGCCGTGATTGCCGGTGCCCAGGTGCGTTCGGTGCCGCTGATTCCTGGCGTGGATTTCTTCGCCGAGCTGGAACGGGCGATTCGCGGCTCGATCCCGAAACCGAAGATGATGATCCTCGGCTTCCCGTCCAACCCCACCGCCCAGTGCGTGGAGCTGGATTTCTTCGAGCGGGTGATCGCCCTCGCCAAGCAGTACGACGTTTTGGTGGTGCACGACCTGGCCTACGCCGACATCGTCTACGACGGCTGGAAAGCCCCGTCGATCATGCAAGTGCCCGGCGCCAAGGACATCGCGGTGGAATTTTTCACCCTGTCCAAGAGCTACAACATGGCCGGCTGGCGTATCGGCTTCATGGTCGGCAACCCGGAATTGGTCAACGCCCTGGCGCGGATCAAGAGCTACCACGATTACGGCACGTTCACCCCGCTGCAGGTCGCGGCCATCGCGGCGCTGGAAGGCGATCAGCAATGCGTCAAAGACATTGCCGATCAGTATCGGCAGCGTCGCAACGTGCTGGTCAAAGGCTTGCATGAACTGGGCTGGATGGTCGAAAACCCGAAAGCGTCGATGTATGTCTGGGCCAAGATTCCCGAGGCTTACGCACACATGGGTTCGCTGGAATTCGCCAAGAAACTGCTGGCCGAAGCCAAGGTCTGTGTCTCGCCGGGTGTGGGATTTGGCGAGTATGGGGATGATCATGTGCGCTTCGCGCTGATCGAAAACCAGGACCGGATTCGTCAGGCCGTGCGCGGGATTCGCGGGATGTTTCGGGCGGATGGGTTGGTTCAGAAAACCAGCTCCAGTTAAATCGCCTTCGCGGGCAAGCCTCGCTCCTACAGGTTCATACCATTCCTGTAGGAGCGAGGCTTGCCCGCGAAGCTTTTAAACGAACAACGACAACAGCAGGATGAAGCCCAGGCCCACCACGGACAGGATGGTTTCCATCGCGGTCCAGGTCTTGAAGGTTTCCGCCACGGTCATGTTGAAGTACTGCTTCACCAGCCAGAAACCGGCGTCGTTGACGTGGGACAGGATCAACGAACCGGCACCGGTAGCCAGTACCAGCAGCTCACGGTTCACGCCCGGAATCATCCCCACCACCGGCACCACGATGCCCGCGCCAGTAATGGTCGCCACGGTCGCTGAACCGGTGGCGATGCGAATCACCGCCGCCACCAGCCAGGCCAGCAGGATCGGCGAGATCTGTGCGTTCACCGCCATGTGGCCGATCACATCACCCACACCGCTGGTCACCAGCATCTGCTTGAAGCCACCACCGGCACCGATGATCAGAATGATCGCGGCGGTCGGCGCAAGGCTGGCATCCAGCCATTTCATCATTTGACTGGAACCGATGCCCTGCTTGTAGCCGAAGGTATACAGCGACAGCAGCAATGCCAGCAGCAACGCCGAAATCGGGTGACCGATCAGGTCCATGAAAGCGCGGAAGATGTTGCCATCGGGCAGCACCACGTCGGCAAATGTCTTGAGCAGCATCAGGAACACCGGCAGCAGCACGGTCACCAGAGTGATGCCGAAGCTCGGCAATTCAGCCGAATCCGTTTCGCGCGCCAGTTGATCCACCAGCTCCTGGTTCGGATGACCGGGAATGTGCTTGGCAATGAACGTGCCGTAGATCGGGCCAGCGATGATGGCCGTTGGCAGCGCAACGATCAGGCCGTACAGAATGGTTTTACCGATGTCGGCACCGAACACACCGATGGCCAGCAGCGGACCCGGGTGCGGCGGCACCAGGCCGTGTACCGCGGACAGACCAGCCAGCAGCGGGATACCGATCTTGATGATCGACACGCCAGTGCGACGGGCCACGATGAACACCAGCGGAATCAGCAGCACGAAGCCGATTTCGAAGAACAGCGGAATGCCGACCAGGAACGCGGCGAACATCATCGCCCACTGCACCTTGTCCTTGCCGAAGGCGCGGATCAACGTCTGCGCAATCTGATCCGCACCGCCTGATTCGGCCATCATTTTGCCGAGCATGGTGCCCAACGCCAGGATGATGCCGACGAAACCGAGTACCCCACCGAAGCCATCCTGGAACGCCTTGATGATGGTGCCGATCGGCATGCCGGACGTCAGCCCGAGGAAGGCGGCGGCGATGATCAGTGCGAGGAATGGGTGCAACTTGAATTTGGTGATCAGGACGATAAGCCCGATCACTGTGACCACTGCGTCTAGCAGCAGGAATGACTCGTGGGACATGCCAAACATGGGGGGTGTCTCCGTTGTTTGTTGTTGTTATGAAAGCAATTATTCAAATGCCGTCAGGACAGCGCTATCTCTTGGAGCAAAACTCAACTGGCGAGTTTCAAGCCATGATCGAGCCACCATGCATGAGCCTGCTTCGCCAATTCATCGACGCTGTGGCTGGACGCATCCAGAGCCAGGGTCAGGGGCTCACCAACGGGCGATTCAAGTGTGGCGAACTGGCTGTCGATCAAGGTCGACGGCATGAAGTGGCCCGGCCGATGAGACACACGATCGGCGGCGACTTCGGGGGTCAGCTCAAGAAAAACGAAGCCCAGGCCCGGCAAGGCACTGCGCAAGCGTTCACGGTAACTGTGTTTGAGGGCCGAACAGGTCAGCACCGGGCGCTCGCCTTTGGCATCGACGCGGCGCAGTTCATCGCACAGGCTGTCGAGCCAGCCGGCACGGTCTTCATCGTTAAGAGGGATACCCGCGCTCATCTTTTCGATATTGGCGGCAGGGTGGAAAGTGTCGCCTTCAATGGCGGTCGCGCCGCTAAGCTGGCACAGGGACTGGCTGACGCAGGTCTTGCCGCAACCGGCAACGCCCATGATGACCAGGGCGGTGATGGGATGATTCATGTAACACCTCAGCGCGCAGACAGCGCTACCTTTGCGACGTAAGACTCAAGTGCAAAAGCAGAAGTTGCCGACGCCTTCTTGTCATTTTTGTGGGTTGCAGCATGTTCGTTCTCGAGGCCAAAAAGCGAGGATCAGGCAAACCTCGTTCACGCATTTGCAGCTGCATCGAGACAGCGCTACCTTAGTGCCTTGAATTTTGTTTGGCAAGCCGTCCGATGAATACCCCTAAAAACGATAAAAATACTCGCACCACTGGCCGCCCTACCCTCAACGAAGTCGCGCGCCTGGCCGGTGTCAGCCCGATTACCGCCTCCCGCGCCCTGCGCGGCGTCAGCACGGTGGCCACCGAACTGGTGGAAAAAGTCCAGAAGGCCGCCCTCGACCTGAACTACGTGGTCAACCCCGCCGCCCGCGCCCTGGCCTCGGCCCAGAGCCATTCCGTGGTGGTTTTGGTGCCGTCATTGTCCAACCTGCTGTTCATCGACACGCTGGAAGCCATTCATCAGGTTTTGCGACCAAAGGGCTTCGAAGTGCTGATCGGCAACTTCCATTACTCGCGTGATGAAGAAGAAAACCTGCTGCGCAATTACATGGCTTATCAGCCTCGCGGCTTGTTGCTGACCGGTTTCGACCGCACCGAAAGTTCGCGGCGGATGATCGAGGCCAGCAACATTCCCTGCGTCTACATGATGGAACTGGACAGCGCGGCCGGGCTCAATTGCGTCGGCTTTTCGCAAGTCGCTGCCGGCGAAACCGCTGCCGGGCATTTGCTGTCACGCGGTCGCAAACGCCTGGCCTACATCGGCGCGCAACTCGATCAACGCACGCTACTGCGTGGCGAAGGTTTCCGTCGCGCGCTGCAAAAGGCCGGTTTGTATGATCCCGCCCTGGAAGTGCTGACACCACGAGCCTCGTCGGTGGGTCTGGGCGGCGAATTGTTCCTGCAACTGCTCGCTGCCCATCCAGACGTCGATGCGATCTTCTTCGGTAACGACGACTTGGCTCAGGGCGCGTTGCTCGAAGCGCTGCGCAATGGAATCAAGATCCCCGAACGCGTGGCGATCCTCGGCTTCAACGACCTGCCGGCATCTGAGCACATGGTTCCGCGCCTGAGCAGCATCAGCACCCCACGAGAAGCCATTGGCCGTCGCTCCGCAGAGCTGATGCTGACCTTGCTGGCCGGCAATTCAGTGACCAGACCGGTGCAGGATATGGGGTTTGAATTGAAGGTGCGCGAGAGCACCTGAAGCGCGACCATTCCCACGCTCCGCGTGCTAGATTCCCGAGACCTGGAACAGCAAACGGAGAAGCTCAATGGGACATACGCTGAAGATTTTGGGTCGGGCCTCGTCAATCAACGTCAGAAAAGTCCTGTGGACCTGCGACGAACTGGGCGTTTCATACGAACGCGAAGACTGGGGCAGCGGTTTCGCATCGACCCAGAGCCCGGAGTTTCTCCAGCTCAACCCCAATGCACAAGTGCCGGTCCTCATCGACGAAGCCGGCGTGCTGTGGGAATCCAATACCATTTGCCGGTACCTGGCCGGCAAACACCAAAACACTGACCTGTTGCCCATCGAACCAGCGGCCCGCGCTCGCGTGGAGCAGTGGATGGACTGGCAAGCCACCGAACTCAACCCGTCTTGGGGCTACGCTTTTTTTGCGCTGGTCAGGCAATTGCCGAACTTCCAGGACTCGCAGCGGATTGCCGATGGCGTTCGCGGCTGGAACGCGAAAATGGGCATCCTCGAACAGCAACTCGCGGCGACCGGAGCATATGTCGCCGGACCGCAATTCACACTGGCCGATATCCTCATCGGATTGTCGGTCAACCGCTGGCGGATGACCCCGATGGAACGCCCGGACTATCCCGCCGTCGACGCCTATTGCCAACGACTGGCGTTGCGGCCGGGGTTTATGGAACACGCCTGCAATGGCGTGCCATAACGCCAAATCCGCCCCCTCTGCCCTTCCATAAAAAGAGAACCCCATGAACGGACTCAACGTACTGCTGACCGGCGCCTGCGGCAGAATCGGCAGAACCTTTTTCGAAGCTTCGCAGGACCGCTACACCTTCGTGCTGACGGATCGCATCGAGCCCGACTTCAATGTCGATGCACCGCATCGCTTTGTACGCCAGGACCTGTCCGACCTCACCGCCATAAGCGAAGTGCTGAAGGGAATCGACGTCATCGTGCATCTGGCTGGCATCCCTCACGCCACCGCCTCTTTCGATGAGTTACTGCCCAACAATATTCTGGCCACCACTTACCTGTTCGAAGCCGCCGTGGCGGCGGGTTGTAAACGGTTGGTGTTCGCCAGCAGCGCGCAGACCATAGAGGGTTATCCGGTGGACCGGCAGATCACACCGGGCATGCAGGTGATGCCGGCCAATCTGTATGGCGTCAGCAAGTGTTATGGCGAAGCCTTGTGTGCGTTCTACGCTGCCAAACACAACCTCTCGAGCATCGCCATACGCATCGGCGCTTTCGAGTTTGCGGACCGTCACGAATTGACCAACGCTCGCGACCTGAGCGCCTGGCTGAGCCCTCGTGATGCGGTGCAGTTACTGCAACTCTCGGTAGAGGTCAAAGGTGTGCAACACCTGATCGCCCACGGTATTTCCAATAACCGTTTCAAACGCCTGGACCTCAGTGAAACTACCCGGGTGTTGGGTTATAGGCCGGTGGATGATGCGTTTCAGGAGTTCGACATTCCCATCGGGTTTCCTTGACTGTGCTTTTTCAGAATCCGGACAACGTGGTTCTTGCGCTGGGGGAACGGACTTGCTCCCAGCGGTGTTCCAACGAAAGCGGTGTATTAGACGACATCAATGTTGATTGTGCCGCCGTCTTCGCGAGCAAGCCCGCTCCCACATTTTGATTGTCGGTGTTCACCAATAGTGTGTTCACAACAAATTTACTGTGGGAGCGGGCTTGCTCGCGAAGGCGGCAGTTCAAACACTACAGAAACATAAGACAAAAACTACAAACTCTCACTCACCTTCGTAGCCACCTCCCCCGGCACCCAGGCCTTCCACACCTGCGGCTGATCGCGCAAAAACGCTTCGGCGACCTGACGCGGTGGCTGGCGTTTTTCGCTCATCTGCCCGAGGGTCTGGTTCAGCAGATTGATCGGCAAATCGACCTTTTCGAAGAACGCCACCAGGTCCGGGTACTGCGCCTTGAACGGTGCCGACACACCGATTGCCAGGCTGGCCGGCATCGAACGTGTGCCCTTGGGGTTCGGGTTGTTGGCATCGGCCAGGGTCTTCCAGGCTTGCGCATCGAACGGCGGCTCTTCGAGTTTCACCAGTTTGAATCGACCCAGCAGTGGCGTCGGCGACCAGTAGTAAAACAGTACCGGTTTGCCACGGCGGATCGATGAAGCGACCTCGGCATCCAGCGCCGCGCCGGAACCGGTGCGGAAGTTGACGTAGCTCGCAGTCAGGTCATAGGCCTTGAGTTTCTGGCTGTTGACGATCTCCGACGTCCAGCCGGTCGGGCTGTTGAGGAAGCGTCCGCGGCTTGGGTCTTCGGGGTCGCGGAACACGTCCTTGTAGCGCGCCAGGTCGGCGACGGATTTCAGCTCCGGCGCCAAAGGTTTAATGCCGCGTTCCGGGTCGCCCTTGATCACGTATTCCGGCACCCACCAACCTTCGGTGGCGCCTTTGACCGTGTCGCCCAAACCAAACACTTTGCCCTCCGATGCCGCCTTGACCCAGGCCGGACTGCGCCCGGCCCACTCTTCGCCGATCACTTGAATATCGTTCCTCGCCAAGGCTGCTTCGAGGCTGACAGTACTGCCCGGCAAGGTGTCAGTCGGGTAGCCATAACCTTTCTCGACGATCAACCGCAGGATCTCGGTGATCAGGCTGCCACTTTCCCAGGTGATGTCACCGAAGTGGATGGGCGTGGTTTTTTCTGCAGCCGGAACGTGTCCAGCCACAAGGCTCAGGGCCAGCAGCGAACTGCCGAGCAGGGTTTTGATCGATCTCATGCGGACCTCTGGGTCAGGGGTGGTCGGTTCAAGGGTTCGTTGGCGCTGTGCTGGGTGCACAATGCCTGGGAGCGGGTCATGTAGACGCTGACCGAGCGCAGGGAAATGCCCAGTTCGGCGGCGATTTGGGGGTAGGTCAGGCCGTCGATTCGCGACAACAGAAACGTTGCCCTGACCTTGCCCGGCAGGCGGTCGAGGGTCCGTTCAAGGCGCGTCAGGGTCTGGGAAAACTGCGCCAGATCTTCAGGCGATGGTCCGCCGAACGGGTAAATCGGCGATAGCTGATCGAGGTGCTGGCGTTCCAGATCGCGACGACGCCACAGCTGATAAATCAACCGATGGGCAATGGTGGTGAGTAAGGCGCGAGGTTCGCGAATTGGCGTCAGACCTGGCGATTCGAGCAACTGCACGAAGGTCTCGGCGGCGATGTCTTCGACGCTGGGACTGGCCCCCAGGTAATGGCGTAGCCGTGTGCACAGCCAGGCATAGTGGGCGCGGAACAATCCGCCCACGTCGTTGCGATGAGAAAGGTCGGCGCCGGACATAGAGGCTCCATGAGTTAGGGGTCGCTGAATGTCCGGTGATCCGGTGGCGCGATCCTAGCAAGGAGCCTTATTCATTAATAATATTTAAAATGAATTTTTATATTCCATAAATGAATTTAAATAAGCGGCGCCTGATACATCGCTATCGCGGGCAAGCCACGCTCCCACAAGTCCACCGAAATCCAGTGGGAGCGTGGCTTGCCCGCGATTGACGGAACTGTCGGCACAAGCCTCAAGCCTCATCGCAACCGCCCGTACCCCAGCGCTTCGGCCTCCTGCTGATAATCGAGAATGACTTGATAGTCGCTTTCGGTGGTCGGCAGCACTTCCTGCAGGCCGAGGATTTCCGCGACTTCGGGCAGTTCCTTCAACGTCTGATTCATCACCCATCGAAGCTGTTCAGCCTGCTCATCGGTGGTGCCAGCGGCCGCGATGTAGGGCAACGTCGGACTAAACGCCGTGCGCGCCAACACGCGTAGGCCTTCGACTTCTGCCTGGGCATGCTGCGCCAGATAGGCGAAGGTCACGCTGTCGATGGCGGCCAGGTCTGCCAGGTCATCACGCAGCCAACGCAGGCTTTCGCGGTGGCTGCCGCTAATGGCCACACTGGCAAAAAACTGCCCGTCGCGGTGCAGTGGCGCCAATCGGTGACGCAACAGGTTCATGCCACTGTTAGAGTCTTCGCCGTTGATCACACCGCGACTGCCCCGCAAGGCCGACAAAGTCCATCGAGGATCGTCGGCGCGAGTCAATAACAGGCTGCAATGGTTACCGCCATTGCTGTCTGGAAGTTCGTAACGAGGACGACCGATAACCCGGACACGACCGCGTAAAGCCGTCATCAAGGGATAGCCGCAAGTCTGGGTCAACAGCAGGTGCGGGGACAGCCAGAGGTCCATCAGCGACAGCCCTTCGGCATCGAGGCGAGTGCTGCCGAGTTGTTCGACGATCTGCGCCAGCCAACGCTCATTCGCTCGGCGGATCGGCTCGGGGGCGACGTACATCAGTAGTTCAGCGAGGTGTTGTGTCATTGAATCTTCCCATGCAACAAAAATCCCCTGTGGGAGCGGGCTTGCTCGCGAAGGGGTCATGTCAGTCAATATTGATGTTGCATGACACACCGCCTTCGCGAGCAAGCCCGCTCCCACAGGGGGAACTCATTCGCAATCAGTGAAACGGATGCCGCGCGCTGTCGATCGCCCTCACCCCATGCTCGCGTATCAACTGAACATAACCCTGCACCAGAAACCCGCCACTACGCGTCAGCCATTGCTCGCGACGCGTGCGATAGGCCCGCGGCAGGTCGTACCAGGGCAGGCTGGGCAAATCGTGATGCACCAGGTGCAGGTTGAGGTTCAGGAACAGCCAGCGCCACGGCCATGCCGCTTCATTGATGACGGTGCGTTGCTCGGGTTGCACGTGGGGACGGTGTTCATAGTAAGAGCGGATCATCGCAATCGACAGCGCCGGCACGCTGATCAGCAACAGGTAATGCCAGACCGGCAGCACGCTATAGCGGGCGATGAACGTCAGCATCAGCAGCGTCAGCGCACCGTGGGTAAGCCACATCAACCAGGCTTGGCGCTCACCCGCTTTTAGCCGTTGCAACTCTTCCCGGGCCAGCGCGAGCAAGGCCAGTGGCGCACCGAGGACAAAGCGCCCGAGCACGGTTTTGTTCAGCCAGAGCAGGCCTTGTTCGAATGGTGAACGGCGCTGCCATTGTTCTGCGCTCAGGTAACGGCTTTCCGGATCGC
This sequence comes from Pseudomonas sp. PDM24, assembly GCF_019218905.1. NCBI lineage: Bacteria > Pseudomonadati > Pseudomonadota > Gammaproteobacteria > Pseudomonadales > Pseudomonadaceae > Pseudomonas > Pseudomonas sp. PDM24. The sequence continues at coordinate 375,587 of NZ_JAHUWR010000005.1, forward strand.
GACCGGGGACGGTCAGGTCTTCATCGCGGTGATGCAGCAAATGACTGTCGCGGTACAGGGTGTAGGGATACCAGACCGCGAACGGCGCATAACCGAGGACTTTGTTCAGCGTTTGCCAACAGGTGGGATGGCCGTGCAGCAATTCATGCTGCACCGACAACCACAACACCATCAGTGGAATCAGCAACAAGGTGCTCCACCAAAGCCCCAATCGGGCGCTGCCCAGGACAATGCTGAACCAGCCGACGTATACGCCGATCAACAGCAGCCAGGTCGGCCACTCGGTGCGAGCGGTCAGGCGTTGGCGCAGGGTTTCGATTTCTTCACGGTGGGCAGCATCGAAGTAATGGGGCATGGCTTTGCTCAGAACGGGAACCAGTCCCCCTCTGTGCAACGGCGCAGGGATTTCTTGCAGATTATCTGGTTATTTCGATAGGCCTGAAAAACAAGGAGCCCGAGGACTCGGGCTCCGTTGACGCGGGATCAGTGGCCGAACACGCCCACCTTCTTGGCCTTCTTGTCCGCACGTTTTTCATCGGCGGTTTTAGCCGGTTTCTTCTTTGCCGCTTTCTTTGAATCCATGCCTTTGGCCATGATACATACTCCACTCATACGGGACGTGAGATCAGGTATACACCTATCGCGGCGCCCGCGTTCTTTTATAATCACCCGCTTTGCGCACTGACAGTCCAGGCCCATGCCCAACACCCAGTACACCTTGCTCGACGAGCCGTTATGGCCGTTGATGAACAAGTTTTACCGCGCCCACCAATCGTCGATGAAAGCAGTCCGCGACGCTCGCCTGTGGGTCGCGAAACGCGATGAGATCATTGCGGCGTTATGTTTGCGGCCAGTGGCCGGCGGGCATTGGCTGACCGGGTTGTTCGTCGACCCGCGCTGTCGCGAGCAAGGGATCGCCGCGACGTTGATCGCCCACGCCATCAAGCACCTCGAAGAACCCGTCTGGTTGTTCTGCCATCCGGATTTGCGTGGCTTTTATGAGCGCCGCGGCTTTACCTTCGACCCACCCATGCCCTATGCCATGGCTGAACGGTTGAGCCGTTATGCGCGGAGCAAACCGATGATTGCGATGGGGCTGGAACCGAAGCACTAGAGACTTGTAAAGATTAAATGTGGGAGCGGGCTTGCTCGCGAAAGCGGTGTGTCAGTCGACAGAGATGTCGGATGTGCCGGCCCCTTCGCGAGCAAGCCCGCTCCCACATTGATTTTGTGTTGGATTCGAAGGACGATCTCAGTCGTCCGCCGCTGGGTCCAGATCCGGGAACATCACCTCGGTAAAGCCGAATTTGCTGAAATCACTGATGCGCGACGGGTATAACCGGCCGATCAGGTGATCGCATTCATGCTGCACCACCCGCGCATGAAATCCCGAGGCAATGCGCACGATCGGCTCGCCCTTGGGATCGAAGCCTTCATAACGAATCTGCTGATAACGATCCACCGCACCCCGCAGGCCCGGCACCGACAGGCAGCCTTCGAAACCTTCTTCGAGGGTCGGGCTCAATGGCGTGATCAGCGGATTGATCAGAATCGTCTGCGGCACCGCTTCGGCGTCCGGGTAGCGTTCGCTGTGTTCGAAACCAAAGATCACCAGTTGCAGGTCGACACCGATCTGGGGCGCGGCCAGGCCGACTCCGCCGACACTTTCCATGGTCTGGAACATGTCGTCGATCAATTGCCACAACTCAGGGCTGTCGAACATTTCTGTCGGCACCGGTGGGGCAATGCGCAGCAGGCGTTCATCGCCCATTTTCAGAATTTCACGGATCATTTCAGGGCTTCGTCAGTGGTCGGCTTGATTGAGTGGTCCCGTCCCAGTCCCGAAACGTGGTGTTTGGGTTCGTCGGGCACGTTTTCGCCGTGTTTCTTGCTTTCGGATGACATGTGCTCGATCACCGCGTTCATTTCCGCGCCGAGCAACAGCACGGCAGCGGAAATATAGAAGTACAGCAGCAACACGATGATCGCGCCGATACTGCCATACATGGCGTTGTAATTGGCGAAGGTTTTGACATAGAGACCAAAGCCCAGCGAAGCGATGATCCAGACCACCACGGACAACACCGCACCCGGGGTGATAAAGCGAAACTCTTGTTTGACGTCAGGCATGACGTAGTAAATCAGCGCCACCGCCATCATCAACAGAACCACGATCACCGGCCAGCGAACGATGGTCCACAGGGTCACGATAAAATCTTCGAGGCCCACTTGCGAGGCAATCCAACCCATCACCTGCGGCCCGAGCACCATCAGGGCGGCAGCAATCAGCAACATGCCGGCGATGCCGATGGTGTAGAAAATCGACAGTGGAAAACGTTTCCAGACCGGACGGCCTTCAACCACGTCATACGCGGCGTTCATCGCGCTCATCATCAGCCGCACACCGGCGGACGCGGTCCACAGGGCGATCACGATACCCACCGAGAGCAAGCCGCCCTTGGATTGCTGGAGCTGGTCGATCACCGGGTTCACCTGCTCCAGCGCCTGGGGTGGCAGAACCAGCTCTGATTGCAGGCGCAGCCAGGAAAAGAAGTCCGGCAAATGCAGAAAACCGATCAGGGCGATCAGAAACAGGATAAAAGGGAACAGCGAGAACAGCATTTGATAGGCCAGCGCCGAGGCATAGGTCGACATCTCGTCGTCGACGAATTCGGTGACCGTACGCATCATCACCCGATGCAGGGGCAAACCTTTCATGGTCGGAAAAAACATTAGCGTCTCCTTTCGCCGCAAAAAGGTTGAAGTCATGGCGACTCAGGGGCCGTTTTCTACAACAAAGTAGCCTACTTGGCGACTTTGAAACAATCACAGGGTATATCTCGCCTATCCAACACAAAAACGGCCATCTTCGGATGGCCGTTTCTGTTACTCGTCAAATGCCGGATTACGCCTTATCGATGCCTTTTTTGAGAGCATCCTTGGCTTTGCCGATCGCTTGCTGGGTTTCGCCTTTCCTCTCCTGCGCCACGCCTTCGGAGCGCAGTTTTTCGTTGCCGGTGGCCTTGCCGACGCCTTGCTTGACGTTGCCGGCCGCTTCGTTTGCCATGCCTTTAACTTTATCGCCAGTGCTGCCCATGGTATTTCTCCTGCGAACATTTCAATGGGGAAAGTAGTTACACAAGGATTGACCGGGGGCCTTTGCCCGGAGTTTCATTTATTTATTAACCGGACATTTCGCAGGTTGGGCTTTATGTTTGCAGCCTTTGCCCCGAGAATGCGCAACGTATTCAGGCCATGGCGCTGAAGATCCAATCCCGTAGGAACGTTATGAAACTCGATAAAAAGCAGGCCATTGCCCGCAGAAACCAGGAACTCGGCGGTGCTGTGCTTGGCGTCAACAATTGCCATTTCACCGAATTGAACCGCAACCGCAATATCTTCTGGTTCGATATTCCGGTCGCGCGCCTGGCCGTTGGTCAGTACGAATGGATTCACTTGCTGATGCACACCCCGGATACCGACGAACTGCTGCACCTTAAAGTGCCGACGGTGTTCCTGCGCGAGAAACTCGAAGGCCTGGTGGTGCGCAACCAAGGCAAGCGCAAGGCAGCCCTGAGCCTGGAACTGAGCGCCGACAAGGACTCCTACCTGCAGGACATGCGCCCGGCCGGTACCAACGTTGATTTCGCGCAGTTCCGCCAGTAACAGCAAAAGCTAAAAGCTTCGCGAGCAAGCCCGCTCCCACATTTAACCGAGTTCCTTCAGAAGGAATGCGATCAAATGTGGGAGCGGGCTTGCTCGCGAAGGCGGCCTGACAGGCGCTGAAAATGTCCCGGCCAGAACAAGAAGCCCCGCATCTGCGGGGCTTTTGTCTGACTAGGCGCTGACTTTCTTCACGCCCAGCTTCTTCAGCTCTTCGTCGCGCAGTTCGCGGCGCAGGATCTTGCCGACGTTGGTGGTCGGCAGCGCGTCGCGAAATTCCACGGCTTTGGGCACTTTGTAGCCGGTGACGTTGGCGCGCATGTGCTCCATCACCTGGTCCTTGGTCAGGGTCACACCCGGTTTGGCGACGATAAAGATCTTGATCGCCTCGCCCGACTTCTCGTCCGGCACACCAATGGCCGCGCATTGCAGCACGCCCGGCAGAGTCGCCAGCACGTCTTCAAGCTCATTGGGATACACGTTGAAACCAGACACCAGGATCATGTCTTTCTTGCGATCGACAATGCGCATGTAACCATCGGGCTGGATCAGCGCGATGTCACCGGTCTTCAACCAGCCTTCGCTGTCGAGTATTTCATCGGTGGCGTCCTGACGCTGCCAGTAGCCCTTCATGACTTGCGGACCTTTCACACACAGTTCACCGATGGCGCCCAACGGCTGTTCAACACCGGCATCGTCGATGACTTTGCACAGCGTCGATGGCACCGGAATACCGATGGTGCCGATCTGGATGTTCTGGCTCGGGTTTACCGTGGCCACCGGGCTGGTTTCGGTCATGCCGTAACCTTCGCAGATCGGGCAACCGGTAACCTCTTTCCAGCGTTCGGCCGCGGCCAGTTGCAAGGCCATGCCGCCGGACAGGGTGATTTTCAGGCTGGAGAAATCCAGCTTGCGGAACGCTTCGTTGTTGCACAGCGCGACGAACAGCGTGTTCAGGCCGACGAAACCGCTGAACTTCCACTTCGACAGTTCCTTGACCATCGCCGTCAGGTCGCGCGGGTTGCTGATCAGAATGTTGTGGTTGCCGATCAGCATCATCGCCATGCAATGAAAGGTGAACGCATAGATGTGGTACAGCGGCAGCGGGGTGATCAGGATCTCGCAACCTTCATTGAGGTTGGAACCCATCAGCGCTTTGCACTGCAGCATGTTCGCCACCAGATTGCGATGGGTCAGCATCGCACCCTTGGCCACGCCGGTAGTGCCACCGGTGTATTGCAGCACGGCAACGTCGCTGCTGGCCGGGTTGGCTTCCGCCACTGGCTGGCCATGGCCCTTGCGCAGCACGTCATTGAATTTGATGGCCTTGGGCAAATGATACGCCGGAACCATCTTCTTCACGTACTTGATGACGCTGTTGACCAGCAGACGCTTGAGCGGCGGCAGCAGGTCGGCCACTTCAGTGACGATCACATGCTTGACGCCGGTTTTCGGCACGACGGTCTGGGCCAGATGCGCCATGTTGGCCAGGCAGATTAGGGCTTTGGCACCGGAGTCGTTGAATTGGTGTTCCATTTCCCGCGCGGTGTACAACGGGTTGGTATTAACCACGATCAGCCCGGCACGGATGGCACCGAAAACGGCGACCGGGTACTGGAGCACGTTGGGGAGTTGCACGGCGATTCGATCGCCTGGTTGCAAATCGGTATGCTGTTGCAGGTAAGCGGCAAAGGCACCGGACAATTCGTACAGCTCACCGTAGGTGATTGTCTTGCCCAGATTGCTGAATGCCGGTTTGTCAGCGAAGCGTTGGCAGGATTGCTTCAACACTGCCTGAATATTCGGATACTCGTCTGGATTGATCTCGGCAGCAATTCCAGCTGGGTACTTATCCTTCCAAAAGTCTTCGATCATGGAAGCCCACTCCTCAGCAACGCGAATTCAAATACCGCATTTGATGCGATTATTATTGGTGTTTGATTATTGGTGAGTCTGGCTTTTAACAAGGCCGAGAAGTCACAAAGCGCGCCGAGAGTAGCAGCTTTGCCAAGGGCCGACTAGAGCCAAAAACGGCCTCTATAGTCACATTTTTGACTCTTGACTAATCAATAGTCACTTTTAGAGCAAAAATTCTATAGCACCTTGAAAGCCTTTGAAATAGGGGCTTCAGCCCCTTAAAAGCTTCGCGGGCAAGCCTCGCTCTTACAGGGTTCGTGTCGTTCAGACCATTGAACCTGTAGGAGCGAGGCTTGCCCGCGAACGCGCGAAGCGCTCCATTCAACGATCAGGCGATCTCTCGCAACTCCCGCCGCAGAATCTTGCCCACCGGCGTCATCGGCAACGACTCTCGCAAGACGATGTGCTTGGGGACTTTGTACGCCGTGAAGTTTTCCTTGCAGTAGGCCTTCAGCTCTTCAAGGCTGACACCTGATTCACGGGCCACCACAAACAACTTCACCGCCTCCCCCGAACGCTCGTCCGGCACGCCGATCACCGCACAGTTGGCGACTTTCGGGTGAGCCATCACCACGTCTTCGATCTCGTTCGGGTACACGTTGAAGCCCGAGACGATGATCATGTCTTTCTTGCGATCGACGATGCGCACGAAACCGTCCGGGTCGATCACCGCAATGTCGCCGGACTTGAACCAGCCGTCGGCGTCCAGCACTTCGGCGGTGGCTTCGGGTTTCTGCCAGTAACCCTTCATGATCTGCGGGCCCTTGATGCACAGTTCGCCACGCTCGCCCAGCGATTGCTCGACGCCTTCATCGTTGATCACTTTCAGGGTTGTGCCTGGCACCGGCAGGCCGACCGTGCCGATGCGCGACTTGTCGCCATAAGGGTTGGTGCAGGCCACCGGCGAGGTTTCGGTCAGGCCGTAACCTTCGGTGATGCGGCAACCGGTGAGCTGCTCCCAGCGCTCGGCCGTGGCCTTGACCAGCGCGGTGCCGCCGGAGTTGGTGAGCTTGAGGCTGGAGAAATCCAGGGTCTTGAAGTCGGGGTGGTCCATCAGCGCGACGAACAGCGTGTTGAGCCCCAGCAGCGCCGAAAACCGCCAGTTCTTCAGTTCCTTGATGAAGTTACCAATGTCCCGTGGATTGGTGATCAGCACGTTGTGGTTGCCGGTCACCATCATGCACATGCAGTTCGCCGTGAAGGCATAGATATGGTACAGCGGCAGCGGCGCAATCATCACTTCCTGCCCTTCGCGCAGCAGCGGCTGACCGTCGGCGCCGAATTGCCCCAGACACGCCCGCGCCTGCTGCATGTTCGCCACCAGGTTGCCGTGGCTCAGCATGGCGCCCTTGGCCAGCCCGGTGGTGCCGCCGGTGTATTGCAGCACGGCGATGTCGTCGAGGCCGACCTTCAGCGGTTTGATGCCCAGGCCCCGGCCCAGACGCAGCGCGCTCTTGAAGGAAATCGCCTGCGGCAAGGAATAGTTCGGGACCATTTTCTTGACTTTGCTCACCAGGGTATTGACCAGCCAACCCTTGGCGGTGGGCATCAAGTCGCCCATCTTCGCTTCGATCAGGTACTGAATGTCGGTGTCGGGCAGCACTTCCTGGACCTTCTGTCCGAACACGTTCAGGTAAACCAGCGCCCGGGCACCGGAGTCCTTGAACTGATGACGCATCTCCCGCGCAGTGTACAGCGGGTTGGTATTGACCACGATCAGCCCGGCGCGCAAGGCACCGAACACGGCAATCGGGTAATGCAGGACGTTGGGCATCTGCACCGCGATGCGATCCCCCGGCACCAGGTCGGTGTGGGCTTGCAGGTACCCGGCAAACGCGGCGCTGTAGCGTTCCAGTTCGGCGTAGGTCAGGGTCACGCCCATGTTGCTGAACGCCGGGCGGTCGGCAAATTTCTTGCAGGAACGCTCGAACACCTCGATCACCGACTTATAGGCCCCAAGATCAATATCCAGGGGCACGCCGGCCGGGCGCTTGTCATTCCAGAAATCAGGTTGCATTGTTCTTGTCCTCTTTACCTGAGCCTATCCGGGGCCGCTCCGTCCTTTCTCAAAAACAGGAAGCGAAAAAGCGGTGCTTCCCGGACACTAGCAGCTATAACGAATCAGGCAAATATGCGCACGGTCGTCATTGATCGCGTGAATCTTGCTGCCCCGCCGTGGCCTGATCAGACAGTAGGCGACGGGATGCGCTATACAATGCATCGAGGCTGTTTCCCACCCGGCAGCCTCATGCAGCCCAACGCAAAGGAATCGCCATGATCCACGACACTTTCTGGCTGACCGCGAGTGACCGCAGCCGCCTCTTCGTCAACCAGTGGCTGCCGGCCGCGCCGCTCAAGGCGGTGATCCTGCTGGCCCATGGCATGGCGGAACACAGCGGCCGTTACGCCCGTCTGGCGCAAGCATGCTGTGATCAGGATTACGGCGTTTATGCGCCCGACCTGCGTGGACATGGCAAAACTGCCGAAAACGGCACCTTGGGCCATTTCGCCGATGATGATGGCTGGTGCAAAGTGGTCGGCGACCTGGCCAGCCTTAACCAACATATCGGCCAACAGCATCCCGGCGTGCCGATCGTGTTGCTCGGCCACAGCATGGGCAGCTACATCGCCCAGGCCTATTTGCTGCACCACAGCGCCAGCCTGCACGGGGCGATTCTCAGCGGCTCGAACTTCCAGCCCGTAACGCTCTACCGCGCAGCGCGACAGATTGCTCGCCTCGAACGCCTGCGCCAAGGGCCCAAGGGGCTCAGTGCGCTGATCGAATGGCTGTCGTTCGGCTCATTCAACAAGAAATTCAAACCGGCGCGCACGCCGTTCGACTGGCTGAGCCGCGACCCGACTGAAGTCGACAAATACGCCAATGACCCACTCTGCGGCTTTCGCTGCACCAATCAACTGTGGATCGATTTGCTCGGCGGCTTGCAGCAAATCAGCAAAGCGTCCAATCTCGCCCAGATCGATCCGGGCCTGCCGCTGCTGGTGATCGGCGGCGAATGTGATCCGGTGAGCGAAGGCAAACGTCTGAAAGATCTGGCCCACGCCCTGCGCGACGCTGGCTGCCAGAACCTGCAGCTGACTATTTACCCGCAGGCCCGGCATGAACTGTTCAATGAAATCAATCGCGATGAAGTGACTGCCGATGTGCTGAACTGGATCGCCCAGGACTTGAGCGCTCGCCGGCCACCCAGAACCGAATAGTTTTTTTGTGGATTTTTTTTTAATTCGTCACAGGAATCGAGACAGATGACCCAGGTTACCAACACGCCTTACGAAGCCCTTGAAGTCGGCCAGACCGCCAGCTACAGCAAGACCGTCGAAGAGCGCGACATTCAGTTGTTCGCCGCGATGTCCGGCGACCACAACCCGGTGCACCTGGACGCCGAGTTCGCCGCCGCCAGCATGTTCAAGGAGCGTATCGCCCACGGCATGTTCAGCGGCGCGTTGATCAGCGCGGCGGTGGCTTGCGAATTGCCTGGGCCGGGGACTATTTATATCGGTCAGCAGATGAGCTTTCAGAAGCCGGTGAAAATTGGCGACACGCTGACTGTGCGCCTGGAAATTCTCGAGAAACTGCCGAAGTTTCGTGTACGTATCGCCACTCGGGTGTTCAACCAGCGCGATGAGTTGGTCGTGGATGGCGAGGCAGAGATTCTGGCGCCGCGCAAGCAACAGACCGTGACGTTGCCGACGTTGCCGGCGATCAGCATCGGCTGACCTCACCGCTCATCTGTGGCCCGGATGGGCTTTCTGCGGGGGCTTCTTGTGGCGAGGGAGCTTGCTCCCGTTCAGCTGCGAAGCAGTCGTAAAATAGCTGCCACTGCGCCTGATCAGGTGCGTCGAGGCGTCCGATTTGGGGGCGCTTCCGCCCCCCAGCGGGAGCAAGCTCCCTCGCCACAGTGGACCGCCGCGCTGCGATTATTGATGCCCCTCCTGCACCTGCACACTCGCCGTCATCCCCGCGCTCAAACTGATCCCTTCAGGCAACGTGTCGAGCTTGATCCGCACCGGAATCCGCTGCGCCAGGCGTACCCAGTTAAACGTCGGTTCCACCTCGGCCAGCAACTGCCCATCTGGCGTGGTATTGCGGTCGGTAATCCCGCGACTGATGCTTTCGACGTGCCCCTGCAACGCCTCCCCGGCGCTCATGAGCCAGACTTTGACCGGATCGCCGACGCGAATTCGCGGCAGTTTGGTTTCTTCGAAATAGGCCTGCACATAAAAGGTCGAATCGTCGATCAACGCCATCACCGGTTGCCCGGCATTCACGTAATTACCCTGGGCCAGACGCAGGTTGGTGACGTGACCGCTGCGCGGCGCATGCACCTCGCTGCGGGTCAGGTTGAGTTGCGCGACCTTGGCTTCAGCCTGAGCCTCGCGCAGTTCGCCCCGGGCGATGCCGGCATTGATTTGCGCGTTCTCGCGCAGTTCGGCGCTGATCGCCTGCGGCCCGAGACTGGCACGGCGGCTGGCTTCGTGTTCACGCAAACCGAGTTGCTGCTGACGGGTCTGCACCACCGCTTGCGCCTTCTCCAGCGCGGCTTCGAAACGATCACGGTCGATACTCAGCAACACATCGCCAGCCTTGACCTGTTGGTTATCGAAAGCCTTGAGCTCTCGCACCCAGCCAGACACGTCGGGGGCGATGACTACGACGTCGGCGCGGATCCGCGCGTCGCGAGTCCAGGGCGTCAACATGTAGTACTGCCACAGATGGAAGCCGGCAAAAATCGCCAGCGCCGTCAGGCTCAGGGTTATCGCGACACGTACGGATGTACGCATATTCAACTCCTTTATAAAGGCCCGAGTACGACGGTGATCAGAGTCAATACACAGACGTACAAGGCGCAATCAAACAATGCTTCGTGCCAGATCCAGCGGCCGACCGGGGTCAGGCGCAATACCATGCGCAACGCTCCGGTCACCAGCAACGCCAGCAACACATCAATCAGAAACGGACTGAGCAGCACGCCGCCCACCGACCACTCACGCAAGCCCATGGCTTTGCTCCTGTTGGTGACACCAGGCACGCCAGCTGCTTTGCAATTGCAGCACAGCGCCCTGGGCGAGTTTCACCGCGTCGCTGGGCGGTAACGCGTACAAGGTTTTCAATAACGCTTCGCTGGGTTGCGCCAGCGCCTCGGCGCGATTGCCGGCCGGGCCTTGCCCGAGGACTTTTTCCAGTTGCTCGAGATAACGCCGCTGGGGCGCACTGACCGGCACCTGTGCGGCCGCCAGACTCAAGCGCAAATGCAGCAACTCATCGCCGATGTCCAGGCCGAGCAAGCCGTCATCCCAGCGGCTGCGCGCCGGCTCCGGCAACTCGGGATAATGCCGCGCCAGTTGCAGCAAACGGTCAGCCATGCGCCCGCCGAACCAGCTTTCGGCGCCGCGCAGATTGCGTCGGGTGAGGCGCACCAGATCGGCGAGGGTCGCCGCCAGTAAGCGTCGGCCATGCCATGTCGGGTTACGCATGATCAGCAAGTGAAACGCCAATACGGCAGCGCCGACACCGATCAACATGGCCTGAGCGCTATTGAAGAAATTCGCGACATCGAACTTCATCGTGTTCAGCGGCGAAACCAGCACAATAAAGTGCAGACAGAAGGACGTGGCCGTGGCGCCGATCTGCGGTTTGGCCATGCCCAGCGCGCCGAGAAACAGCGGCACGCCCATGCCCATGCACAGCAGCGCAAACCCGCTCCATTGCGGCAGCAGAATCTGCCCGACGATAAACGCCGATGGAATCGCCAGCAGGATGCCGCGCAGAAAGCTCATGCCGATTTGCGCCCCATTCTCGCGGCTGGCAAACAGACTGCACACCACACACGTCAGCACCAGAGCGCCCGACGCCGCAGGCCATGCCGTCGCCAGCCAGAAACCCGACACCACCAGAAACGCCAGTGCACTGCGCGCGCCAAAGACCAGCGCCAATGACAGGTCGCGATGCGGCGTAAGGGTTCTCGGCGGGTCGGCCGTTTCACGCCCCTCCTGCACCGCTTTCAATGCAGTACAGGCCGCCATGGCGGTATCGAGCAACAAAGTGAAACGGGCCAGACAGTAACTTTGCGCAGCACTGATGCGTGCATCGTGGGAGGCGTCGAGCAATCTGGGGCGCAAGGCTTGCAACTGGGCGGTATCACAAGCGCCAATCGCTTCTTGAACCTCGGTCATCCATGGCATCAGTTGCTCGGCTTCGAGCAGTTCCAATTGATTCCATTGACGGCGTACCGAACGGGCGATGCGCAACAGCATCAACAGCTTCTGACTCAAACCGCTGATGGCCCGCGCTCGTTGCCGACCGAGGCTACCTTCAAACCAGGCATGCTCGCGCTGGGCATCGACCGCGACGATTTTCCCGAGTATTTCCAGTAAGCCTTTACGCGCCTGAGCGTCGCCGGCCAATGTCGCACGCGCGGCATTCATGCCGCTTTGCCAGGCAGCTCGCGCCTGGTCCGCCAGTTGCCGTTCGACCCGCAATGGCCAGAGCAACGCACTGGCAGCGGTGGCGCAGAGAATGCCCAGGCAGATTTCCGTGCAGCGCGCCACGGCTTGATCGAACACCGTCAGCGGATGGGCAATGGCCGGCAATGCGATGATCGCCACCGTGTAACCGGCCAACACAAAGGAATAGGACCAGGCGCTGCGCAGCAAGGTCGAACTCGCCGTACACAGCCCGAGCCACAACGCCAACGCCAGCAAAAACAGCCAGGGCGTCTGAGCGAACAGGCCCATGAACACCACCGACATGATCGTCCCGACCAGCGTACCCAACAGCCGTGCCAAACCCTTGTGCACCACCATCCCGGACAACGGTTGGGCGACGATAAATGCCGTCATCAACGCCCACGACGGTTGCTCCAGCCCCCAGCGCAACGCCAGCCACAGTGCCAGGCCGCCGCCGATCAAAGTCTTGATCGCGAACTGCAAGGCGCGGCGGTCAGGCGCGAACAAGGCCTGCAAAGTGATAGGCACGTAGGACACTCTTGAAAGGACGGTTTAACGATAGCCCGGTTAGGCGAGATGATTTGAATGACAAATTATTAGCTAGCTATCTATATCCCGTCCAGTGTTAAATCCCGAACATAAAAAAACGCCAGACTGGCTGGCGTTTTTGACAGATAACGAACGCTTATGAGCGTGCGCGAGCCTGGTTACGCAGGGCTTTCACCTGATCGTGGTTGCGTTGCACGCCGTGATACTGGCGTTCAACGATGTCACGAATGCTCACCAGGTTGTCTTTGTTGATTTTTTCCAGCGCTTCCTTGTACGCCTTCAGCGCGTGGTCTTCACCGCGTTCGGCTTCGTTCAGCACCGCCTCTTCATCCTTGCCGGTGAACATCGCCTTCACATCGACCCAGCGACGGTGCAGATCGCCGCTGACACTGGTGGAGGTTTCCGGATCACCGCCCAGGGAACGCACGGCAGCCTGCAGCTCGGCAGCGGCAGCAGCGCAGTCGGCGGAGCGCTGTATGAACAGGTTTTTAAGTTCTGGATGCTTGATGTCTTCAGCGCAAGTCTTGAACCCTTCCTGACCGTCTTTACTGGTTTCAATCAGGTCGTTGAGTACAGAGATCGCTTCTTTATTAATGTCGGTCATTTTTCAATTCCTTGCGGTTGATGAAAGATGCATTAAGTAGTTGCAGCCTGCATGCCAGCTTTGAATTGATAACTTTTTACTTATATTTCAATTGGTTAGGTTTTAACGAGGAATCTGTATCCGCTTTTTTTGCATGATCTGTCATTTGGCCTGCATGCAGAATGCCTGTATTTTCCAGACTGCCTTGAATCAAGATGACTGATGATGAATCCCGAAAAGCTCGAACTGCTGATTACCCGCGAAATGCCCTTCGGCAAATACAAGGGCCGCATCATCGCTGACCTGCCCGGTCAGTACCTGAACTGGTTCGCTCGCGAAGGTTTTCCCCACGGTGAACTGGGCGGTTTGCTGGCTTTGATGCAGGAAATCGACCACAACGGCTTGTCGGAACTGCTCGAACCCTTGCGCGCCAAACACGGCAAACCCGCGCCTCGCCACTGACCCGCCCTACCTCACCGAGTTGCTCATGCCCGATAACACCCGCCGTACCCGCGATGAAGCCTTTTGGCAGACCTTTGCCGACCGTTACGCGGTCGAACCCGGTCCCCTGAACCTGGAAAACGGTTATTTCGGGCGCATGTCGCGCACCGTGGTCGAGGAGTATCAGCGCAACATCGAACTCATCAACCGCGGCAACTCGGTGCATGTGCGCCAACGCTTCGAACAGGGCGAAAGCGTCAAGATTCGTGAGCAACTGGCCGAGCTGATCGGTGCCCCCGCCGAAGCCGTTGCCTTCACCCGCAACGCCTCGGATGGGCTGCAATCGCTGATCCGCAACTACAATCGCCTGGCACCGGGCGATCAGGTGCTGATAAGCGATCTGGAGTACGACACGGTCAAGGGCGCAATGCGTTGGCTGGCACGTTATCGAGGCGTGGAAGTGATCGAGATCGAACACCGCCACCCCGCCAGTTTCGACAGTTTACTCACCGCTTACCGCGAAGCTTTCGTGCGTTATCCGCGACTGAAGCTGATGGCGCTGACCCACGTCACCCATCGCACCGGACTGGTCATGCCGGTGCAGGCGATTGCCGCTGCCGCCAGGGAACACGGGATCGATGTGATCCTCGACGGCGCCCATGCCCTCGGTCAGATCGAGTTCGATCTCGAGAAACTGGGCATCGCCTTTGCTGGTTACAACTTGCACAAATGGATCGGTGCGCCGCTGACGCTGGGCTTCATTTACATCGCCCCCGAGCGCCTGGCCGATATTGACCCGGACATGGGCGAGATGCATTTCCCGGTCACCGACATTCGCGCCCGCACGCCCTACAGCACGCCCAATATTCCGGCCCTGCTGACCCTGCCGTTGGTGTTCGAAGAACATCACGCCATGGGCGGTTCCGTTGCCAAGGGCATGCGGCTCAATTACCTGCGCAACCGATGGGTCGATGCCGTTCGGGGGTTACCGGGGATCGAAATCATGACCCCCGATGACCCGCGCCTGTATTGCGCCATCACCTCGATGCGCTTTACCCGGCATGCCGATCAGCAGGCGATGGTCGAGCGTCTGCTCAACGACTACAACCTGTTTACCGTGATGCGCAGCGGTGCAGCGTGTGGCCCGTGCATCCGCATTACGCCGGGCCTCACCACCACCGCAGCCGACATGGATCGGTTGGCACGGGCGCTGACTGAATTGCGCTGAGGTCACACGGTGTATTTGTCGAAGTCCTCGGGCTTGATTTGCGATGACACTGCAAACGTGTCGACGCCGATGGTCATGTGCCCGAAAAAGCCGTCGTCGTTCGAGTCTCGACCGATGGCATGGACATTCAAGGTCGAGGCTTCGCCGCCTCGGTGTTTGTAGTGAAAATCTTCATCGTTTGTCAGCGGTGATACGGTGCGCCCGCTGTATTCTCTGGCATTAAGCACCGATCTCGACGCTACGTCCGGGAGGTAGAGTTGGCCAACCCAGGCGACATGGCGTTCTTCGAGATAGTTGTTGCCGGCTGTGATGCGTACCGCGACATGTATGTGCAGCGCTCGGCCGGCATAAAACCCCGGATAGATCGTGGTAAACCGGACGATGCCGTTTTTGTCCGTGAATTGCCCACCACGCAGGTAGGTATCATCATCGGTACGCGGGATAGACCCGATATCACCGACGCTGACTTTCTTGTCCGGGTTGATCTTGCTCCACCCCGAATACGCCCCGCGCGCGTTGCAATGCCAGATATCGACCACCGCCCCGGTGACCGGTTGACCGGTCATCGCATCGATGATCGTCAGCCGCAGCACCAAGGGGATGCCGTCCACGCCTTCGCTGATGTTGCGTCTGATCAGTTTCGGGTTTCGAAAATACGGGCCGGCGATCTGTTCGGGTGACAGTTGGCAAGCCGGAGGTGGGGATGTAATTGCAGTATTGTCGTCCATGACGTTCTCTCTTCCATAAGATGAACGCAGGGTAACGCTGGACGAGCGACGAGATGCGGTAACTATGTATCGCTTTTTTTCTTGTAGGAGCGAGGCTTGCCCGCGAAGGCGTCGGCACATTCAATATTGATGTGGCTGGAAGATCGCCTTCGCGGGCAAGCCTCGCTCCTACAGGTTTTTTTGGCAAAAAAAGGGGTTGCAGCTGCCATAAGGGGTTTATTTCAGGCAAAAAAAAACGGTGCACCGACCAAGCGCACCGTAAAGCCGTAGAACACACAACGAAGTGTTTGGTAAAAATCCGGTAAATCAGTCCAGCAGGGCCAACGCCTCGGCGGTGCACTCCTGGATGCGGGCCCAGTCGCCGTTCTTGATCCACTCGGGGTCAAGCATCCAGCTACCGCCCACGCACATCACGTTTTTCAACGCCATGTAGCTCTTGATGTTGGCCGGGCTGACGCCGCCGGTCGGGCAGAATTTTACTTCGCCGAACGGACCGCCCAGGGCCTTGATGGCCGCGACGCCGCCGCTGACTTCCGCCGGGAACAGCTTGAAGCGGCGATAACCCAGGCTATAGCCTTCCATGATGCCGGAGGCATTGCTGATACCCGGCAACAGCGGGATCGGGCTGCCGACACTGGCTTCAAGCAGGTCACGGGTGATACCCGGTGTGACGATGAATTGCGAACCGGCCGCTTCGGCAGCGGCCAGCATGCTGCGATCCAGTACGGTGCCGGCGCCGGTTACCAGTTCCGGACGCTGCTCGCGCAGGATCTGGATCGCCTTGAGGCCGAACTGCGAACGCAGGGTCACTTCCAGCGCCGTCAGGCCACCGGCCGCCAGGGCGTCGGCCAACGGCAGTACGTCCTGTTCACGGGCGATGGTGATCACCGGCAGAATCCGCGCCTTGGCGCAAAGGCTGTCGATCAGGGCAACTTTGTCCGCCATGGAAACGGTCGGGGATGTGTTTGTCATAGCGGCTGATCCTTGGTTCATGGGCACCAGTAAATCTCTAACGTAGGTTGCAGAAACGCCCGAATCGGCATGGCGGCGACATCGTCACCGGCCAGTGCGGCATTCAGGGTGGTCAGCTTGGACTGACCGGAAATCGATAGAACGGTGTGCTTCGCCGAAGCCAGCAGCGCGCGACTCATGGTCAGGCGTTGATGGGGCACGGTCGGCGCCAGCATCGGCCAGCAACGACGGGTGCCGTCGACTTTCAAGGCATCGACCAGGTTCGGGCTGTTGGGGAACAGCGACGCGGTATGACCATCGTCCCCCATGCCCAGCACCAGCACGTCGATCGGCGGCAATTCGGCGAGCAAGCGATCAGCCTGCTCGGCGGCCTGTTCCAGGTTGGCGGTGGCACTGTAGAGGCTCAGGAACTGAGCCTTGGCCGCCGGGCCTTGCAACAGGTAACGCTTGAGCAGACCGGCATTGCTGTCGGCATGTTCCACCGGCACCCAGCGCTCGTCAGCCAGGCTGACCACCACCTTCGACCAGTCCAGCTTCTGCTTGGCCAGGTGCTGGAAAAACGCCACCGGGCTGCGCCCGCCAGACACCACCAGCGTCGCGGCGCCTTGCGCGGCAATGGCGTCGCTCAATTGCTTGGCCACCGTCAATGCCAGGCCTTCGGCCAGCAGCACCGGGCTCTTGAACTCATGGGCGCTAACGCCCTGAGGCAGTTTCAATTCAGATATCGCCATACCACGACCTCCCGTCCCGCGTAATCAGTGCAATGGAGCTCATCGGCCCCCACGACCCTGCCGCGTACGGCTTGGGCGCATCGCCGGATTTTTTCCACCCGGCGATCAACTGGTCA
Organism: Pseudomonas sp. PDM24; assembly: GCF_019218905.1. Classification (NCBI taxonomy): domain Bacteria; kingdom Pseudomonadati; phylum Pseudomonadota; class Gammaproteobacteria; order Pseudomonadales; family Pseudomonadaceae; genus Pseudomonas; species Pseudomonas sp. PDM24. Next base: position 392,980 of record NZ_JAHUWR010000005.1, read on the forward strand.
CACCACTTCCACGCGGCTTCGATTTCATCTTTACGGACAAACAAATTCTGATTGCCGCGCATCACTTCCAGCAACAACCGCTCGTAGGCGTCGGGAATCCGCGCGCTGCGATAGGTGTCGGAAAAATTCAGCTGCAACGGACCGCTGCGCAGCTGCATGCCCTTGTCCAGGCCTTGTTCTTTGGTCATCACGCGCAAGGAAATGCCTTCGTCCGGTTGCAGGCGGATGATCAGTTTGTTGCTGATCTGCAAGCGCTGCTCGGGGGCGAAGATGTAGTGCGACGGCTCCTTGAAGTGGATGACGATCTGCGACAACTTTTGCGGCATGCGCTTGCCGGTCCGCAGGTAAAACGGCACGCCGGCCCAGCGCCAGTTACGAATGTCGGCACGCAGGGCGACGAAGGTTTCGGTGTCGCTCTGGGTGTTGGAATTAGGCTCTTCCAGATACCCGGGTACCGATTTGCCCTCGCTGTGCCCGGCGATGTACTGGCCGCGCACCACTTGAGTGGTCAGGCCTTCCGGGCTGATCGGCGCCAGCGCCTTGAGGACTTTGACTTTCTCATCGCGAATGCTGTCGGCGGACAGGTCCGCCGGCGGGTCCATGGCGATCAGGCAGAGCAATTGCAGCAGGTGATTCTGGATCATGTCCCGCAGCTGCCCGGCCTTGTCGAAATAGCCCCAACGGCCTTCGATCCCGACCTTCTCGGCCACGGTGATTTCCACGTGGGAGATGTAATTCTGGTTCCACTGGGTTTCGAACAGACTGTTGGCGAAACGCAGGGCGATCAGGTTTTGTACGGTCTCTTTGCCCAGGTAGTGGTCGATGCGGTAGGTGCGGTTCTCCGGGAAGAACTGCGCCACGGCGTCATTGACCTTGCGCGAGGATTCCAGGTCCGAACCGATGGGTTTTTCCAGCACCACGCGGGTGTTTTCGGTCAGGCCGACCTTCGACAGATTCTCGCAAATAGCGCCATACACCGCCGCCGGGGTGGCGAAGTAGGCAATCACCCGCTGGGCACTGCCGGCCTGCTCGGCCAGGGCGACGTAATCGTCAGCCTTGAGGAAGTCGACGTGCAGGTAGCTCAAACGGGCCAGGAAGCGCTCGACCACCGCTTCATCCAGCTCTTTGGCGCCCACGTAGCGGCGAAGTTCAGTGGCGATGAATGCCAGATGCTGCTGCTCGCTGCCGGGTTCACGGGCCAGCGCGATAATGCGCGTATCCTCATGAAGCAGGCCGGCGCCATCGAGTTGATAAAGGGCAGGAAACAGCTTGCGCAGGGCCAGATCGCCGAGAGCGCCGAACAAGGCAAAGGTGCAAGGTTCAACCGTAATCGAAGGCATGATGTTTGTTCTTTTATCAAGTTAAGCTACAAATACCTTTTTTCAAGGCATCACTCAAGGGAAAATGTAGTAATAACCACAACATTTTCGCAAAATACAGATTCCGAGTGGTGGTCGGTCGGAGCCATCAGTAGGATAGGCCACCGTTATGGGCTGTATCAAAGGCCCAATTTGCATTAGTCGAACGCTTATTTGCGCTGCTGACCTAAGGAACATGAAATGGATCGCGTGCGAAATTTACTGGAACAGATCCAGAATCGCCTTGAAGACCTGAACAAGGCTGAACGCAAAGTCGCCGAAGTGATTCTGCTCAACCCGGAGCAGGCCACCCGGTTCAGCATTGCCGCCCTCGCCCAGGCCTCGAAGGTCAGCGAGCCGACGGTCAACCGTTTCTGCCGCTCGTTCGGCGTCAGCGGCTACCCGGAACTGAAACTGCAGCTGGCCCAGAGCCTTGCCAGTGGCGCGGCGTATGTCAGCCGGGCGGTTGAAGCCGATGACAATCCGGAAGCGTATACGAAAAAGATTTTCGGCAGCGCCATCGCCTCTTTGGACAGTGCGTTGCAGGCGCTTGACCCGAACCTGATCAGCCGCGCCGTCGACCTGTTGATCCAGGCCCGCCAGATCCACTTCTTCGGCCTCGGCGCCTCGGCCCCGGTGGCGCTGGATGCGCAGCACAAGTTCTTCCGCTTCAACCTGGCGGTGACCGCCCATGCCGACGTGCTGATGCAACGCATGATCGCCTCGGTAGCCCATACCGGTGAGTTGTTCGTGATCATTTCCTACACCGGCCGCACCCGGGAACTGGTGGAAGTGGCGCGCATTGCCCGGGAAAATGGCGCTTCGGTGCTGGGCCTGACGGCCGAGGGTTCGCCGCTGGCCAAGGCCAGCACCTTGAGCCTGAACATCCCGTTGCCGGAAGACACTGATATCTATATGCCGATGACGTCACGGATCATTCAGCTGACCGTGCTCGATGTGCTCGCCACCGGCATGACCCTGCGCCGGGGCGTGGATTTCCAGCCGCATTTGCGCAAGATCAAGGAAAGCCTTAATGCCAGTCGGTATCCGATTGGGGATGAGTTCAATTAGTCCGATCTGAGTTCTTTTTGTCGCCTGACAAGCCGCCTTCGCGAGCAAGCGCGCTCCCACAGTAGATTTTCAGTGGACACAGCATTTGTGTTCAAAACAGATCCACTGTGGGAGCGGGCTTGCTCGCGAAGGCGATACCCGCAACACCATGGATCTTGAGCTAAGCCCCAACCCGCGCCTGCAAACTCAAATGCGCCCGCTCACCCGGTGCCAGGCTCAAGCTGTCGGTCCCGCCGCTGGCCGCTTCCACACACACAAACTCTAAAATCTCGTTCCAGCTCACGCCCAGCAACGGCCGCGAGCCCGGATGCCAGACCACCGTGTCTGCATGGTCACCGGTGTCGATGCACAATTGCCGCTGCCAGGCGTGATCCTTGAGCTGCAATTCGCCGTCATGCTGGAACACTCGCTGACAACCGCCGTCGACCCGCAACTCGCCTTCCTGCTGACAAACCTGGCGGCTCAACTGGTCGTAACCTTGCGCGCCATCGAGCCCAGACAGCGCTACCTCACCCACGTCACCAATACGCCAATAGGCGTGCAACGCCTGGCTCAACTGGCACGGCATGTCGTCCTGATGCTCGGTGCTCAGGTGCAAATCCATGCGTTCGCCCAGATGCGCGTGCAAGTCCACTTGCCAGTCGCACAGCTGTAACTGCCAGTGCAGGTGCACGCCATCGTCATCACTGCTGCTGTCGAGCAGTTTCCAGTCGAGCAAACGCGCCCAGCCATGGGACGGCCAGGCGTTTTCGCTCGGATGACGGCCGTACCACGGCCAGCACACCGGCACACCGCCGCGAATCGCACCGACATGCGGCCACTTCGCCGCGCACCACAGCCAGGGTTTCTGCCCCTTTGGCTGGAAGTGCAGCAACTGCGCGCCCTGCCGACTGAACACCGCCTGACACAGCGGATGGTCGATCACCAGCACATCGCGCATCTGATAGCGCTCCCACGCAAACACCGGACGTTCGCGCAAGGATTTGAAGAAGCGTTGTAGCGGATGCTCAAGCATGTGCCGCGGTCCTGAAAATCATGGGTGTACTCACCATCTCTGAAAACAACAGCGCTTTTGTAGCCAGTGAATGTCTCTGTGGCGAGGGAGCTTGCTCCCGCTGGGCTGCGAAGCGGCCCTAAAACCATTCACTGCGGCGCTTCAGGCAAACCGCATTCGCCGCGTTTACGACTGCTTCGCAGCCGAGCGGGAGCAAGCTCCCTCGCCACAATGCAATCGTCAGCCGCCTGGCGGATCAGCCCCAAAAAAAAGCGGACAGCCATGGCCGTCCGCAAAAATGCGCACATAGAGAGGAGCTTATCGCAACAGCGTTAGAACACCGACTGAATTTTCAGACCAGCCACCAGAGCGTTGTCGACTTCATCCACACCGCCCGGGTGAGTGATGTATTGCAGGTTAGGACGGACGGTCAGCCAGTTGGTAACGTGGAAGCCGTAGTTGATCTCGTAGTTGTACTCGGTGGAACGCAACGGCGAGAACAGCGGGTCTTCGTAGTCGGTGACACCATTGGCGGCGTTGACCAACTCGGCGTTTTTCTTCACGTCATCGTTGACATGGATACGGGCGAAACCGATCCCGACATCATCTTTAGGACGCGCATCGAACGGGCCCTTGTACACGAACATCAGCGACTGGTAGTTGTCGACGAAGTTGGTGTCCTTGTCGTGGAAGGTGGCGTTGGCCGCGATGTTCAGACCGCGCGAAGCGTCACCGTTGTGGGTGGTGAGTTGTTGCTGCGCCACGAACCAGTAGCCGTGCTTGCTATCGTGACTGCGATAGGCGTTGCCGCTGGTCGCGGCATCGTCGCCGTTGTCGTCTTTACGTACGTCATCGGCGTTGGCAGTGCTCTTGTAGTAACCGACACGGTATTCGCCCGGCAGGTTGTTGACCTTCGGCGACCAGACCAACTCAACCGGCAAGACCGTGCCCTCGGTACCACTGCCGCTGAGCTTGAAGCCGTTACCGTGCTCAAGTTGCGACGGGTTCTGGTTGTACGCGCCGATCTGCGCATAGAACTCGGGCGTGATGTTGTACTTCACGCGAACCGCTGCCTGCATGACCGGCCAGTTGTACCAGATGTTGGTCGCCCAGTTACCCGCTTGTGAACCGCAGAATGCCAGGTTCTGGAACTCGCAAGGGAAGGTGTTGAAGTCTTCGCCTTCACCGAAGTAACCGGCCTTGACGTCCAGTTTACCGTCGAGAAACTGGTGCTTGATCCACAACTGGGTCAGACGGACCATGTGGCCACGGCCGTAGACTTCCTGGGAGGAACTCAAAGTGCCGGCACGCGGGTCGCCGACACGGTCATTGGAGATGTTCTGACCGTTACGGTTGGTGAGCTGAATCTTCGCCTGGGTGTTATCCCAGCCCCACAGTTTTTCCAGGTCCAGCGCCACGCCCAAGCCAAACTGGTCGGCATAACGCGCCGTCTTGTCGTCGTTGTAGCCGCCATGCAGGTTGGCGCCCACTTCACCGACGTAGTCGGCCTTGATGTCGATACCTTGTTCGATCAGCCTGGTCCGCTCGCCGCCCCAATCCCCGGTCATCCACTGCGAGTCGGCACTGAACGCGTCAGCCGCGTGTGCGCTACCGGCCATAGTCATCATCGCAAGAGCTGACAATTGGCAGATAAGCTGAGCGTTGTTCTTCTTCTTCATCCCTACATCCTCGTCTTTATTGTTATTAACTGTTTTTATCTAACGCGGTTTACATCGATTGCGACGGATGTCCCCACCCGCCGCAGATCCCCCTGTGGGAGCGGGCTTGCTCGCGAAGGCGGTGTATCAGTCGACATCACTGTTGAATGTCAGACCGCTTTCGCGAGCAAGCCCGCTCCCACATTTGATCTTTATCTGCCTTTGAATTTGGCCACGTTGGCGCTGTGAGCTTCGGTTTTTGGCAGGCCGGCCACCCCCAGGCGTTCACCGGTCTTGGCATCGAACAGCAGCACTTTCGATGGATCGAATTGCAGGGTCAGGGTCTCGCCCACGGCCGGCGCGACGTCTGGTGCCAGGCGGCAGCAGACTTTGGTGTCGTTGAGATTGACGAACACCAGGGTGTCGGGACCGGTCGGTTCGGTGACCTGCACTTCGGCACGAATGGTCGGCAAACCATTCGGCTCGCCGTTCGCCAGCACGATCTGCTCCGGGCGCATGCCGAGGATCACTTCACGGTCTTCGAGACCGGCATCCTGCATGCCCAACGGCAACTCGCAGCGCGCCTGACCGCTGTCGAGCAGCGCTACCAACCGACCTTCCTTACGCTGCAACCGCAGAGGAATGAAGTTCATCGGCGGCGAACCGATGAAGCTCGCCACGAACAGGTTGGCCGGGTTGTTGTAGATGTCTTTCGGCGTGCCGAACTGCTGAATGATCCCGTCCTTCATCACCGCCACTTTGTCGCCCAGGGTCATGGCTTCGATCTGGTCGTGGGTCACGTAGACCGTGGTGGTTTTCAGACGCTGGTGCATCAGTTTCATTTCGGTGCGCATCTCGACCCGCAGCTTGGCGTCGAGGTTGGACAGCGGTTCGTCGAACAGGTAAATCTTCGGCCGCCGCGCCAGCGCCCGGCCCATGGCCACGCGCTGTTGTTGACCACCGGAAAGCTGGCCCGGCTTGCGGCTGAGCAGGTGTTCGATCTGCAGCAGCTTGGCCACGCGAGCGACTTCTTCGTCGATTTCGGCGGTGGGCATTTTGCGAATCTTCAGGCCGAACGCGATGTTGTCCCGCACGCTCATGGTCGGGTACAGCGCGTAGGACTGGAACACCATGGCGATGTCGCGATCTTTCGGGCTCATGCCGCTGATGTCGGCGTCGTCCACCAGAATCGCGCCGCCGCTGATGTTTTCAAGTCCTGCGATGCAGTTCATCAGCGTGGACTTACCACAGCCCGATGGACCGACCAGGATCAGGAACTCACCGTCATTGATCTTCAGTTCAATGTTTTTCAGGGTGTCCGGCAAACCGGCACCGTAGGTCTTGTTGACGTTGCGTAATTCGAGAGTTGCCATGTTCTACCCCTTGACCGCGCCGGACGTCAGCCCACGCAGGAAATACTTGCCAGCGAATATGTAGACCAGCAGTGTCGGCAGCCCGGCGATCATCGCGGCGGCCATATCAACGTTGTATTCCTTGGCCCCGGTGCTGGTGTTGACCAGGTTGTTCAGGGCCACGGTAATCGGCTGGGCATCGCCACTGGCGAAGACCACGCCGAACAGGAAGTCATTCCAGATTTGCGTGAACTGCCAGATCAGGCAGACCATCACGATCGGGATCGACATCGGCAGCAGGATCTTCCAGAAAATCGTGAAGAAGCCCGCGCCATCCAGTCGCGCCGCCTTGACCAGCGCATCCGGAATGCTCACGTAGTAGTTACGGAAGAACAGCGTGGTGAACGCCAGGCCGTAGACCACGTGCACCAGCACCAGGCCCGTGGTGGTGTTGGCCAGGCCGATCTTGCCGAGGGTGAACGAGGCTGGCAGCAGCACGGTCTGGAACGGCAGGAAGCAGCCGAACAACAACAGGCCGAAGAACAGTTGCGAACCACGGAAGCGCCACATCGACAGCACGTAGCCGTTCATGGCACCGATGAACGTAGAGATCAGTACCGCCGGCACGGTGATTTTCACCGAGTTCCAGAAGTAGCTGCCGACACTGTCCCAGGCCTTGATCCAGCCGATGCCATCAATCACTTGCGGCCAGCTCAACAGGTTGCCGGTGCGGATGTCTTCCGGGGATTTGAAACTGGTCAGCAGCATCACCACCAGCGGGACCAAATAGATCGCGGCGGCCAGCAACAGGGTTGCGTAAATTGCGATGCGGCTGAAGCTGATCGCCGGTTTTCCGAGTTGATTACTCATGGCGTTTGCCTCGCAATTCGGAGTACAGGTACGGCACCAGAATCGCCAGGATCGCGCCGAGCATCATCATGGCGCTCGCCGAACCAATGCCCATCTGGCCACGGCTGAAAGTGAAGGAGTACATGAACATCGCAGGCAGGTCAGACGAGTAGCCCGGGCCACCCGCGGTCATCGCCGCCACCAGGTCGAAGCTCTTGATCGCGATGTGCGCCAGGATCATGAAAGCGCTGAAGAACACCGGCCGCAGGCTCGGCAATACGATTTTCAGGTAGATGGTCGGCAGGCTCGCACCGTCGACTTGCGCCGCGCGGATGATCGATTGATCGACGCCACGCAGGCCGGCCAGGAACATCGCCATCACAAACCCGGAGGCTTGCCACACGGCAGCGATCACCAGGCAATACACCACGCGATCCTGATCCACCAGCCAGTCGAGACGGAAGCCTTCCCAGCCCCAGTCACGCAGCATTTTGTCCAGACCCAGGCCTGGGTTGAGCAGCCATTTCCATGCGGTACCGGTAACGATCATCGAGAGCGCCATCGGGTACAGGTAAACGGTGCGGATGAAGCCTTCCTTGCGAATGCGCTGATCCAGCAGCACCGCGAGGAACACCCCCAGCACCAGGCTGATGCCGATGAACATGCCGCCGAACACCGCGAGGTTCTTGCTCGCGACCCACCAGCGATCGTTGTCCATCAGGCGGATGTATTGCTGCAGGCCGACCCACTTGTAGCTCGGCATGAAACTGGAATTGGTGAAGGACAGAACAAATGTCCAGATGATGTAACCGTAAAAACCAACCAGGACGATCAGCATGCTTGGCGCCAAAACCAGCTTGGGAAGCCAGCGCTGCAATGCGTCGAACGGTGAGGCTTTGCTGAAAACCGCCACAGAGCTCATCGGGATAATCCAGGTGAAGAGGAATGAAGTCGGCACGGCGATCCCTTGTGGGAGCGGGCTTGCTCGCGAAGGCGGTGTATCAGTCGACATTCGTGTTGAATGTCAGACCGCATTCGCGAGCAAGCCCGCTCCCACAGGGGTCACGCGGCGTCAGGGATTACTGGGCGGCTTTGACAGCCGAGGCCAGTTGCGCGCTGGCCTTGGCCGGGTCAGCGTTCTTGTCGTTCATGAAATTGGTGACCACATCGAAGATCGCGCCCTGCACAGCCAGGGAAGTGGCCATGTTGTGCGCCATGCTCGGTTGCAGGCCGCCCGTTTTCTCGTCAGCCAGGAAATCCTTGGCGGACGCTTGAGCGCAAGAATCGAAGCCCAGCGCGCTCATGTCGTTAAGCATGTCGGTACGCACCGGGATCGAGCCTTTGTTGATGCTGAAGACTTTCTGGAAGTCTTTGCCCAGAGCGACCTTGGCCAGGTCTTGCTGGGCGGCGATGTCGCCTTTGCGATCAGCTTTGAGCTTGAACACAGCCATCGAGTCGATGTTGTAGGTAAAGGCTTTTTCGGTGCCCGGGAATGGCACGCACTGGTAGTCCTTGCCCGCGACTTTCTTCGCGGCGGTCCATTCGCTCTTGGCCCAGTCGCCCATCATCTGCATGCCGGCCTTGCCGTTGATGACGTCGGCTGCAGCGATGTTCCAGTCACGACCGGCGCGGTTCGGGTCCATGTAGCCGGTGACTTTTTTCAGCTCGGTGAAGGCCTTGGCCATCTCGGGCCCGGAGAGGGTTTTCTGGTCCAGATCGACCAGCGCCTTCTTGTACCCGTCTGCGCCCATGACCGAGAGCACCACGTCTTCAAACACGGTGCTGTCCTGCCACGGCTGGCCACCGTGAGCGAGTGCGATGAAGCCGGCGGCTTTGAGCTTGTCGCCAGCGGCATAGAATTCTTCGAGGGTGGTCGGCGCTTTGTCGATCCCGGCTTTCTTGAAGACTTCCGGGTTGATCCACAGCCAGTTGACGCGGTGGATGTTCACCGGCACGGCGACGTAATCGCCTTCGTATTTCACGGTGTCGGAGACTTTCTTGATCAGCAGGTTATCCCAGCCTTCGGACTTGGAAACCTCTTTGAGGGTGTCGGTGCTGAGCAGGCCAGTGCTGCCCCACTCCTGAATGTCCGGCCCCTTGATCTGGGCAACGCCCGGCGGGTTACCGGCCACGGCGCGGCTTTTGAGTACGGTCATGGCCGTGGAGCCGCCACCGCCGGCAACTGCGCCGTCCTTCCAGGTGAAACCGTCTTTTTCGACTTGGGCCTTGAGCACATCGACGGCTGCTTTTTCACCACCAGACGTCCACCAGTGAACGACTTCCACCGAACCTTTGGCATCGGCGGCAAGGGCACTGACGGGGAATGCAGCAACAGGAAGCAGTGAAGCGAGAGAAATGACAGTAGCGAGGCGAGAAATCGCATTCATCTAGTAGTACCTTTCTTGTTGTTATGCATGCAAGTCTGGTGCTTGCGCTGCATAGGATTCTAAACAGGGGATGCCCCTTCGCAGGTAACGAAGGGACGCGCGAATGTCACCACATGGTTACATAGCTGGTTACACAGCAACGCTCTGGGACAATTGCGCCAGCGCACTGGCCATGCTCGGCGCCAGCGGCAGGCGCGGGATCAAAACGGCTTGCCAGGCGTGATACAGGTCGGGTTTGCCGGCCCAGATGTCGGCGCTCGGACGGTTCAGCGGATCGAGTTCATGGTGCCAACTGCCATCGCAACGGTCGATGAAATGACTGTCACAGAATTCCCAGAACAGTCGGTACCAACGCTCGTATTGCTCATCACCGGTGCGTTTGAGCAGCGCACTGGCGGCGGCACTGGCTTCGGCGTGCGTCCAGTGCAGGCGATGACGAACCACTGCGCGATTGTCCCAGTCGAGGGTGTAGACAATCCCCGGCGCTCCGTCGACATCCCAACCGTGACGGCAATTGTGCTCGAAGAGTTTTTGCGCATCGGTTGCCAGCCAGCCCGGCGTGAGTATCCCGGCCTGCACCCGCGCCGCCTCAAGATGCAGCAACAGCCGCGCCCATTCGAAACCATGGCCCGGTGTGGTGCCGTAGGGGCGGAAACCGTCAGCCGGGTTGTCGTGGTTGTAGTCGCGCAACGGCTGCCAGTCGCGGTCGAAATGCTCGATCACCAGATAATCATTGGCCGCGGCATGATCATGAATGACGCGCTCGACGATGCGCTGGGCGCGAATCAGCCAGCGGTTGTCCTCGGTGACATCGGCCAGGGCGAGAAAGGCTTCGGTGGCGTGCATGTTGCTGTTGGCGCCGCGATAGGCTTCCTCGACGCTCCAGTCGCAGTTGAAGGATTCGCGCATCGCGCCCTCCTCTTCGCTCCAGAAATGACTGTCGATGATGTGGATTGCATCGTCCAGCAGCGCTTGTGCGCCGGGGCGCTGGGCGACCACCGCAGAACTCGCGGCCAACGCCACGAAAGCATGCAGGTAAGCGGCTTTGCCGGTATTGCCGTCACGGTGTTCGGGCGTGGCGAACCAGCCGCCGTGTTCGGCATCACGCAGCGGCCCGCTGAGGGCCTGGATGCCGTGATCCACCAGCTCGGCGAAACCCGGCAGGCCCTGGATGTGGGCCATGGCGAAGCTGTGGGTCATGCGCGCGGTGTTCATGGTTTCAGCTTGCGCGTTGGCCGCCAGGCGACCCTTTTCATCGAGATTGCCGAAGCCTTCGGCAAGCTTTGCAGCCTTGGCGAATGCCAGCAGGCGCAGGCCTTCGGCGGCGAGCCATTGCTGATGGGCAGGCGCGTTCAGCCAACTGCTGAAGGCGGGTTGGAAGGTGTCCATGGGAAGACCTTTTTTGTTGTTATGACTGAGGGCAGTCTAAACAACGGGCGGTGGCGGGCAGGTAACGAAGGGGGCGAGTTATGTCACCGAGCTGTGACATTTGCCTTGAGGGATGTATTGAAGGGACTGACGCCTTCGCGAGCAAGCCCGCTCCCACAGTGGTTCTGCGTCGTACACAAATCCAATGTGGGAGCGGGCTTGCTCGCGAAGAACGATAACGCGGTGCCGCTAATCAACACTACGCGGCAACTGCAACGTCACCCGCAACCCGCCTTCACGCAGGTTTTGCAGGCTGACTTCACCGCCATGGCTATGGGCAATGTTGCGCGCAATCCCCAGCCCCAAGCCATAACCCTGCTGCTGCCCGGCCAAGCGGAAGTGCGGTTCGAACACCTGCTCCAGACGCTGCTCCGGCACGCCCGGCCCTTCATCGTCGACATGCAGGACAAACGCGCTCTCGTCGTCATCGATGTGCAGATGCGCGTTCTGCCCATATTTCAAGGCGTTGTCGATCAGGTTGCCGATGCAACGCTTGAGCGCCAATGGCTTGCCGGGATACGGCGCCAGCGCCCGGCCATGCTGGGTCACGCGACCATTGCCGTTGGGCGCCAGATACGGTTCCACCAGGCAGTCGAGCACATGATTGAGGTCCACCGGCTCGATGTTCTCGTGGATATCGGTGTCTTTCACGCATTGCAACGCGCCCTTTACCAGCAACTCCAGCTCATCCAGATCACGGCCGAACTTGGCTTGCAGTTTTTCGTCTTCAAGCAATTCCACCCGCAATCGCAGCCGGGTAATCGGCGTGCGCAAGTCATGGGAAATCGCGCTGAACAATTGGCTGCGTTCAGTCAGATAACGGCTGATACGTTCGCGCATCGCATTGAAGGCGCGACCCACTTCCACCACTTCACTGCCGCCGCCCTCGGCCACCGGTTCGACTTCGGCGCCCAAGGACATGTCCCGCGCCGCCCGCGCCAATCGCTTGAGTGGTCGGCTCTGCCAGTGCACCAACAGGCCGATGAACAACAGCAGGAAACCGCTGGTGAGCACGATGAACCAGACCTGCTGCGCCGGCAGGCCTTGTTCCTCAAGACTGGTGTAGGGCTCGGGCAACAGGGAGGCGATGTACAGCCATTCCCCCGGTGCCATCTGGATTTGCGTGACCAGCACCGGTGGGTTCACCGGCTCCAGGGTCAACGCGTAATGCGCCCAGGAGCGCGGCAACTCATCGAGCTTCAAGCCGCCGTTGAAAATCCGCAGGTCTTCGGGGCTGACGAAGGTCACCGAGATATCGGTGTCCTGGCCCAACGACTGGCGCAGCACTTCGTCCACCGCTTTGAGCACCGCTGCTTTGCGCGGGGTGATCGGCAGCACTTCCATGCCCAGTGGTTTGTCGTTGAGGGTCACCACGAATCGAGTGCCGCCCATGCTGCGTAACTGATCGAGCACCAGCGGCCGAAACGCCACCGGCAACGAGCGGAAATAACTGACGCTGGCCGTCATCGAATGAGCCAGGCTACGGGCACTGGTGACCAAACCTTCAAGCTGCGTGGCGCGCAATTGCGAGACCCAGATGACGCTCGACAGTGTCTGGGCGAACAGCACCGCCAGCAGGGTCAGCAGCAACATGCGCCCGAGCAGCGAGCGCGGCACCGGCACCCGCCCGGCGAGCTTGCGCAGGAACTCAGTGGCCATTGCTGGCAACCACGTTGGCTGCCAGTTGGTAGCCACTGCCACGCACGGTACGGATCAGCCGTGGCGGTTTTTCGGTATCGCGCAGGCGCTGGCGCAGACGGCTGACCGCCATGTCGACGATGCGATCGAGCGGCATCAGGTCACGGCCACGGGTGGCGTTGCCGATGGTGTCGCGGTCGAGGATTTCCTGAGGGTGATCGAGGAACAGTTTCAGCAGCGCGAAATCGGCGCCCGAGAGAATCACTTCCTCACCGTCGATATGGAACAGCCGATGGCTGACCATGTCCAGCCGCCAGTCATCGAAGGCCAGCACTTCACTGCCGGAACGCTCCTGACCGAACTGCGCGCGGCGCAACAAGGCTTTGATGCGCGCCTGCAATTCACGGGGGCTGAAGGGTTTGCCGAGGTAGTCGTCTGCGCCCAGCTCCAGGCCGATGACGCGGTCGGCCTCGTCGGAGCTGGCGGTGAGCATGATGATCGGTACATGGGCCTGACGCGGGTGCTGGCGGATCCAGCGGCAGAGGCTGAACCCGTCTTCGTCCGGCAGCATCACGTCGAGTATTACCAGATCGCTCGGTGCCTCGTTCAAGGCCTGACGAAAGCCTGCACCGTCGGGCGTGGTACGGACCTGGAAACCGGCGCGGGTCAGGTAGGTGTCCAGCAACTCGCGTATCTCTTGATCGTCATCGACCAACAAAATCGACTTGTTGACTGAGCTCACGGGGCGGCGTCCTTGTTATTTGAATTGGTTGGATTATGCCTTAAGTACGAAATTTACAAACACCGCAGAACCAATTGTGGGAGCGGGCTTGCTCGCGAAGGGGCCAGCACATTCAACATCTTGGTTGACTGACACACCGCCTTCGCGAGCAAGCCCGCTCCCACACTGGATTGCATTTCAGGCTGGAATGGATTGCTCCAACGCCACACCCGCGCCCACCAACCCGGAATACGGCGCCGTCACCAGCCACACCGGAATGCCTTTGAAGTAATCGCTCATGCAGCCCTTGTCGGCGAAACACCGGGCGAAACCGCTTTCGATGAAGAAATCGGCAAACCGTGGAATCACGCCGCCAACGATGTATACACCGCCGCGCGCCCCGGTGGTCAGCACGTTGTTGCCAGCCACGCGACCGAGCCAGCAGCAGAACTGCTCGAGCACTTCCAGGGCAATCGGATCGCCCGCCAGCCCGGCCTTTGTGATCGCCTCAGGCGTGTCGAGCACAGGCGTGTGACCGTCCACTGCGCAGATCGCCCGGTAGACCCGCGGCAAACCACTGCCGCTCAACGCGGTTTCAGCGCTGACATGGCCGATCTCATTGAAGATCTGTTGCCACAGTTGGGTTTCTCGCGGGCTGCTCAGTGGCAGGTCGACGTGACCGCCTTCCCCCGGCAGCGGGGCAAAACGGCCCTCGCCCAGATCGAGCAAGGTGCCCACGCCCAGGCCTGTGCCCGGGCCGATCACCACCGCTGGCCGCAACGGTTCCGGCGTGCCTTCGCAGACCACCCGAAATTCGCCCGGTTGCAAGCGGGTCATGCCCAGGGCCATCGCCGAAAAATCGTTGATCAACAGCAGTTGATCCACCTGCAAGGTCTTGCAGAACCCTTGGCGACTGAGCCGCCAGTGATTGTTGGTGAACTTGAATTCATCGCCACTCACAGGGCCCGCCACCGACAGGCACACCGAACCGATCGAACCCGGCGCCAGACCGAGCCCGCTCAGGTAGAGCGCAATCGCCTCTTCCGGGCTGGCGTGGTCTGCCGTCGCCAGCACCTGGACCGATTCCAGCTGCTGGTTCTTCCACAACGCGAAACGTGCGTTGGTGCCACCGATGTCACCGACCAGAGCCAGTTTCAATTAAGCGTCTCCAGGGCAGAAGTAAAGGCGCTGGCGCCTTGCTCTGCGGAGCTGAAGGCCATGCGCATGAAACCAAACAGTTCGCGACCGCTGCCAATGTTGTTGCCCAACAGACCCTTGGCAGGTTCGCGCGCTGCGAATTCTTCGGCGTCCACCTTAAGCTCCAGGGTGCCTTTGACGCCATCGACGCGGATGATATCGCCCTCTTGCACTCGCGCCAAAGCGCCGCCCACATAAGCTTCGGGGCTGACGTGGATCGCCGCCGGGATTTTCCCCGAGGCGCCGGACATACGCCCGTCAGTCACCAACGCCACTTTGAAGCCGCGATCCTGCAACACGCCGAGGAACGGCGTCATCTTGTGCAGCTCCGGCATGCCGTTGGAACGCGGCCCCTGGAAGCGCATCACCGCGACAAAATCCTTCTCCAGCAACCCCGCCTTGAACGCATCGGCCAGATCCTGCTGATCCTGGAACACCATCGCCGGCGCTTCGACAACCTGGTTTTCCAGTGCGACTGCCGAGACCTTCATCACGCCACGGCCGAGGTTGCCTTCCATCACCCGCAAGCCACCCTCTGGCGAGAATGCGCGAGCGACCGGACGCAGGATGTTTTCGTCGAGGCTTTCGATCGGGCCTTCGCGCCAGACCAGCTCGCCGTTATCGAGGAACGGTTCCTTGGTGTAGCGGCTCAGGCCGTGGCCCAGCACCGTGTTGACGTTTTCGTGAAGCAGGCCGGCTTCCAGCAGTTCGCGGATCAGGAACGACATGCCGCCCGCCGCCTGGAAGTGGTTGATGTCGGCTTTGCCGTTCGGGTACACGTGGCTCAGGGTCGGCACCACCTCGGAGAGGTCGGCCATGTCCTGCCAGGTCAACTGGATGCCCGCGGCCATGGCGATGGCTGGCATGTGCAGGGTGTGGTTGGTCGAGCCGCCGGTGGCGTGCAGGGCCACGATGGAGTTGACCAGCGAACGCTCGTCGACGATTTCGCCGATCGGCATGAAGTCGCCGTTCTGCTTGGTCAAGCGGGTGACCTGGTGCGCCGCTTCGCGGGTCAGGGCATCACGCAACGGGGTGTTCGGGTTGACGAAAGAGGCGCCCGGCAAGTGCAGGCCCATGACTTCCATCAGCAACTGGTTGGTGTTGGCAGTGCCGTAGAAAGTGCAGGTGCCAGGGCTGTGATAGGACTTCATCTCCGATTCCAGCAGCTCTTCGCGCGTCGCCTTGCCTTCGGCGTAGCGCTGACGCACATCGGCTTTCTGCTTGTTGGAGATGCCCGACACCATCGGCCCGCCCGGCACGAAAATCGTCGGCAGATGACCGAAACGCAACGCGCCCATCATCAGGCCCGGCACGATCTTGTCGCAGATGCCGAGCATCAGCGCGCCGTCGAACATGTTGTGGGACAGCGCTACAGCGGTGGACAGCGCGATCACTTCGCGGCTCGGCAGGCTCAGTTCCATGCCCGGTTCGCCCTGGGTCACGCCATCGCACATCGCGGGGGTGCCACCGGCGAACTGGCCGACGGAGCCGATTTCGCGCAGGGCTTTTTTGATCTGTTCAGGAAAGACTTCGTACGGCTGGTGCGCCGAGAGCATGTCGTTATATGACGAAACGATGGCGATGTTGGCGGAGTTCATCATCCGCAGGCTGTGCTTGTCGTCGCTGCCACACCCGGCTACGCCATGGGCGAAGTTGGCGCATTGCAGCTTGCCGCGCATCGGGCCGTCGCTGGCGGCGCCGCGGATCAATGCAAGGTAAGCCTCACGCGTGGTGCGGCTGCGGGCGATAAGCCGTTCGGTGACCTCAAGGACGCGGGGATGCATGTGTAGAACTCCAGGCTAACGGATGTGGCGACCTGATTGTCTATGCTGACCAAGCACCGCTGTGATCGGGGTGACAGACGGTTTTCTTGATCATTCGGACCAGTTGATTCAGGTCACTCGTTGTAGATAAAACAAAATATTGCCACTAAAAAGGCTTGTTTTCTATTTTTTTGCGAATAATCTTGTAATTCCAACAACAAAACGACGGCGGCGCTGTAAATGACTCTTCGAATTGCAATCAATGGTTTTGGCCGTATCGGCCGTAATGTCCTGCGCGCACTGTATACCCAAGGCTATCGTCAGGATCTGCAGATCGTAGCGATCAACGACCTGGGCGACAGCTCGATGAATGCTCATCTGCTCAAGTACGACACCGTTCACGGCACATTCGATGCCGATGTCCAGCACGATCAGGAAAGCCTGACCGTCAACGGCGACCGTATTTCGGTCAGCGCCATTCGCAACCCGGCCGAACTGCCCTGGGCCGCGGAAAAGGTCGACGTTGTGTTCGAATGCACCGGCCTGTTCACTGACCGTGCCAAAGCCGCCGCGCATATTACGGCCGGCGCGCGCAAAGTGATTATCTCGGCCCCGGCCAAAGGCGCCGACGCCACCGTGGTTTATGGGGTTAACCACGACATTCTGCGCCAATCGCACCAGATCATTTCCAACGCCTCGTGCACCACCAACTGCCTGGCCCCGGTGGCCCAGGTGCTGCACCGCGAGCTGGGCATCGAAAGCGGTCTGATGACCACCATCCATGCCTACACCAACGACCAGAACCTGACCGACGTCTATCACACCGACCCGTACCGCGCCCGTTCCGCCACCCAGAACATGATCCCGAGCAAGACCGGCGCCGCTGAAGCGGTAGGCCTGGTGCTGCCGGAACTGGCGGGCAAACTGACCGGCATGGCGGTGCGTGTTCCGGTGATCAACGTGTCGCTGGTGGACCTGACCGTGCAGCTCAAGCGTGAAGCGTCGGCCGATGAAGTCAACGCGATGCTCAAACACGCCAGCCAGCACTCGAAAATTCTCGGCTACAACACCCTGCCGCTGGTTTCCAGCGACTTCAACCACAACCCGCTGTCGTCGATCTTCGACGCCAACCACACCAAGTCCAGCGGCAAGCTGCTCAAAGTGCTGGCCTGGTACGACAACGAGTGGGGCTTCTCCAACCGCATGCTCGATAACTGCCTGGCGCTCTGCAACGCAGAATAAACAGCTGCGTCGACGCGGCCCCCGTAGGAGCTGCCGCAGGCTGCGATATTTTGATCTTGATCTTCTCCGGATCGCTGAAAATCAGGATCAAAAGATCGCAGCCTTCGGCAGCTCCTACGCGGCGCATTACGCCTGGGAGAAGCAAGCGATGATCGGTATCAGCTTTACGCAAAAGACCCTGGCGGCGCGCAAGCGTATCGCCCTGGTTGCCCACGACCACTGCAAGGTATTTTTGCTGGACTGGGCCGAGCGGCAAAAAAACAAACTCGCGCAACATGAACTGGTCGCCACCGGCACAACGGGGTTGTTGTTACAACAACGCCTCGACCTGCCGGTGGAAAGCATGATCAGCGGTCCGCTGGGCGGCGACCAACAACTGGGCGCGCGAATCGCCGAGCAGCGGGTCGACATGCTGGTGTTCTTCTGGGACCCGTTCGAACCGCAACCCCACGACCCGGACATCAAGGCCCTGCTGCGGGTCGCGGCGGTGTGGAACATCCCGGTGGCCTGCAACGAATGCAGCGCCGATTACCTGCTCAGCAGTCCGTTGATGGATCAGGCTCACGAACACCGCATCCCGGATTACGCGACCTATTTGCTGGGGCGCGGGTAAAGCACCCGGAATCACTCTCGATACCCTCCTGACACAAATCCCCTGTGGGAGCGAGCCTGCTCGCGATGACGGATGACATTCACCATGGATGTCGACTGAAAGACCGCTATCGCGAGCAGGCTCGCTCCCACAGGATTTCATCCGACCCGCCAGTTTTTTGATCTATGCTCGGGCTCTCGCTCCGGAGGGCCTTCGATGACTGATTTACTAACGTCCATTCAAGCCGCACTCGGCTTGCCCCACACACCCATCCCGTTCACCTCGAGCGGCGCCCTGCCCTCGGCATTTGCTGTCACCGACCTTGCCTGCGCAAGCATTGCCGCCGCCGGTCAGGCTGTCAGTGAATGGCTGCAACAACACACCGGCCGTTTGCCTACTCTTGACGTCGACCGGCGCCTGGCGTCGTTCTGGTTCGCAACGTCGATCCGCCCCGTGGGCTGGAGCGTTCCACCGTTGTGGGATCCGGTCGCCGGCGACTATGCGACCAAGGACGGCTGGATCCGCCTGCATACCAACGCACCTCATCATCGTGCCGCCGCTGAAAGCGTCCTCGGCGCCTGTGCCGACCGCGCCGCGATGGCGAGCAAGGTAGCTCAATGGGCCAAAAGCGATCTGGAACAGGCCGTAGTCGATGCCGGTGGTTGTGCGGCCGAAATGCGCAGCTGGGCGCAATGGCAAGCGCATCCCCAAGGTGTAGCGGTGAACGCCGAGCCGTTGATTCAGTTCAGCGCCGACAGCGGCGAAAATGCAAAGCCGTGGCGGGGTTCGGTGGCGCAACCGCTGGCGGGCATCAAGGTGCTGGATTTGACCCGCGTGTTGGCCGGCCCCATCGCCAGTCGTTTTCTCGCCGGTCTCGGCGCCGATGTGTTGCGCATCGACCCACCAACCTGGAACGAACCGGGCGTAGTGCCGGAAGTCACTTTGGGCAAACGTTGTGCGCGCCTGGATCTGCACGACAAGACTGATCGTGTGGTGTTCGAAAGCCTGCTCAAGGACGCCGATATCCTGCTCCACGGCTACCGCGCCGATGCATTGGAAAGGTTGGGCTACGGCGTCGTCGTGCGTCAAAAGCTGGCGCCTGGCCTGATTGATGTGTGCCTCAACGCCTACGGTTGGAGCGGCCCTTGGCAGAACCGTCGAGGGTTCGACAGTTTGGTACAGATGAGCAGCGGGATTGCCGAAGCGGGGATGCAGTGGAAGAAAGCGAACCAGCCGACGCCGCTGCCGGTGCAGGCGCTTGATCACGCCACCGGGTATTTGATGGCAGCGGCGGCGATCAAGTTATTGGGACGTGGCGGGTCGGCCAGGTTGTCGTTGGCGCGGACTGCCAAGTTGCTGATTGAACAGGGTGCGGGGACCGATGAGGCATTACCGGCGGAGGATCAGAGCGATCAAGGGGTGTTGGTTGAGCAGACACCTTGGGGGCCGGCCCATCGGCTGAAGGTGCCACTGAAAATCACCGGAACGCCGCTGCAGTGGGCGCTGCCGGCCGGGGAATTGGGTTCCCATCGCGCGCAGTGGTGGTGACTGTTCGGGCCCCTTCGCGAGCAAGCCCGCTCCCACAGTTGACCGGGTTTTCCTGGAGGAATGCGATCACATGTGGGAGCGGGCTTGCTCGCGAAGGGGCCCGTAGGTTCACTACACAGCTCAGCTCAGCTCAAATCCGGCCGGCTCAGCGATGTCCAAAGCACCTGCGCCGCATACCCTCGACAGGGCCGCCAAGCCTCGGCCCGCACCCAAAATTCACGAGCCGTCAGCCCCCCACCCGGAAACGCATCCATCCCCCGCAACAGCCGCAAGGCTGTTACGCCAGCAACAACCTCACAACGACAGTAACCCGCTGTACAACCCATAGGCTGCCAACCCCGCCCCGGCAACCACACAGCTGAAAATCCCCTTCTCCACCGACGTAAACAGCGGTTTGCCCTGCTCCCGCTTGGCCTGGGCAAACAAAATCACCCCCGGTGCATACAACAACGCCGAGAGCAGCAGGTATTTCACGCCGCCGGCATACAACAACCAAACCGCGTAACACAGGGCAATGCCACCGATCAGCAAGTCTTTCGTGCGCTCGGCCGAAGCATGCTCATAGGTTTCCCCTCGCCCGCTCAACAACACCGCATACGCCGCCGACCACAGGTACGGCACCAGAATCATCGACGAGGCGAGGTAGATCAGGCTGGTGTAAGTACCGGCGGAAAACAGCGTGATCAACAGAAAAATCTGGATCATCACGTTGGTGAGCCACAGTGCGTTGACCGGCACATGGTTGGCGTTCTCTTTTTTCAGGAAGGCTGGCATCGTCTTGTCTTTCGCGGTGGCGAAGAGGATTTCGGCGCATAGCAACGCCCAGGACAGCAAAGCTCCCAATAGTGATATAGCCAGGCCGATGCTGATCAGCAGCGCGCCCCAAGGGCCGACGATATGTGCCAGCACCGCCGCCAGCGACGGGTTCTGCAAGGTAGCCAATTGCGGTTGGCTCATGATGCCGAGCGACAACAGGTTCACCAGCACCAGCAGCGCCAACACACCGATAAAACCGATGACCGTCGCCCGGCCCACGTCCGAACGTTTCTGCGCCCTCGCCGAATACACGCTGGCGCCTTCGATGCCGATGAAAACGAACACGGTGACCAGCATCATGTTGCGCACCTGGTCCATCACGCCGCCGAAATTCGGGTTGCTGCGACCCCAGATGTCGCGGGTGAAGATGTCTGCCTTGAAGGCCACAGCGGCAATGACGATGAACATGATCAGCGGCACGATCTTGGCCACGGTGGTCAGTTGATTGATGAACGCCGCTTCCTTGATTCCGCGCAGCACCAGAAAATGCACCGCCCACAGCAGCACCGACGCGCAGCCGATGGCGATGGGTGTGTTGCCCTGGCCAAAGGCCGGAAAGAAATAACCGAGGGTGCTGAACAGCAAGACGAAATAACCGACGTTGCCCAGCCAGGCACTCATCCAGTATCCCCAGGCTGACGAGAAACCCATGTAATCGCCGAAGCCTGCCTTGGCGTAGGCGTACACCCCGGAGTCCAGTTCCGGCTTGCGATTGGCCAGGGTCTGAAAGACGAAGGCCAGAGTCAGCATGCCCACAGCAGTAATCGCCCAACCAATCAATATCGCCCCGGCATCGGCACGCGCTGCCATGTTTTGCGGTAAGGAAAAAATCCCACCGCCAATCATCGATCCCACCACCAAAGCGATCAGCGCACTCAGGCGAAGCTTTTGCGTCGGTTGCGGCATTCGGGCGTCTCCATTTCCCGCCGCGACTATCACCGCGAGACCGTCACATTGTTAGTTTTAACTAAATAGATAAAGCGTAATAACGTTTATTCATTAACGCCAATCTCTGTCTTTTATTTATAGCTGTTCACGCTAACGCGCTGACTGGAAATCGCAGTTTTGTCTGTATATTCGAATAAATCCATATCACTCCAAAATCAGAACTGATCACTTGCCAAAACATAAAAACAAACTAGCGTCTAAACTTCAATCGATGCGCTTTATTTCTCCAATCGTCAGCCGAGGCCTCTGGAAAGAGCTCTTCCGGCAATAACCTTACGCCTATAAAAACGACATAAGTCATTAGTTAACAACGGAATGTGATCATGCATTGATCCAAGTCAGATGATTGAAAAGCAAACGAAATTAATCTGTTTTCTCTCTTTCTCCTGCACTGGAGTCATGCATGTCTGAATCCCCCGGAAAACTGAAACTTGGCGCTCTGGTTGCGCTGGTGGTCGGCTCGATGATCGGTGGCGGGATTTTCTCGCTGCCCCAGAACATGGCCGCCAGTGCCGACGTCGGGGCCGTTCTTATCGGTTGGGCAATTACCGCCGTCGGTATGTTGACCCTGGCCTTCGTGTTCCAGACCCTGGCCAATCGCAAGCCAGATCTTGACGGCGGGGTCTACGCCTACGCCAAGGCCGGTTTCGGCGACTACATGGGTTTCTCGTCCGCCTGGGGTTACTGGATCAGTGCCTGGCTGGGTAACGTTGGTTACTTCGTTCTGTTGTTCAGCACCCTCGGTTACTTCTTTCCGATCTTCGGCGAAGGCAACACGGTTGCTGCCGTGATCGGCGCGTCTGTGTTGCTCTGGGGCGTACATTTCCTCGTGCTGCGGGGCATCAAGGAAGCGGCGTTCATCAACCTGGTGACCACCGTCGCCAAGGTCGTGCCTCTGCTGCTGTTTGTCCTGATCGCGATTTTCGCCTTCAAGCTGGAGATCTTCACCGCCGACATCTGGGGTCTGAAAAACCCGGACCTGGGCAGCGTGATGAACCAGGTGCGCAAGATGATGCTGGTCACCGTCTGGGTGTTCATCGGCATCGAAGGCGCGAGCATCTTCTCGGCCCGTGCGGAAAAACGCAGCGACGTGGGTAAAGCCACCGTCATCGGTTTCATCACCGTGCTGCTGTTCCTGGTGCTGGTGAACGTGCTGTCGCTGGGCATCATGACCCAACCGGAATTGGCCAAACTGCAGAATCCGTCCATGGCCGCGGTGCTGGAACACGTGGTCGGTCATTGGGGCGCGGTGCTGATCAGCGTCGGCCTGATCATCTCCTTGCTCGGTGCGCTGCTGTCGTGGGTGTTGCTGTGTGCGGAGATCATGTTCGCCGCCGCCAAGGACCACACCATGCCGGCCTTTTTGCGCCGCGAAAACGCCAACCATGTGCCGGTCAATGCGCTGTGGCTGACCAACGCCATGGTCCAGCTGTTCCTGATCATCACGCTGTTCTCGGCCAGCACTTACCTGTCGCTGATCTACCTCGCCACGTCGATGATTCTGGTGCCGTACCTGTGGTCGGCGGCGTACGCGCTGCTGTTGGCGGTGCGCGGCGAGAGTTATGAAAACGCTGCGGCCGAGCGCAGGAAAGACCTGTTCATCGGCGCCGTCGCGTTGACCTACGCGGTCTGGCTGATCTATGCCGGCGGCGTCAAATACCTGCTGCTCTCCGCCCTGCTCTATGCGCCCGGCGCGATCCTGTTCGCCAAGGCCAAGCTTGAAGTCAACAAACCGGTTTTCACCAACGTCGAGAAGCTGATTTTCGCAGCGGTCGTCGTGGGCGCCCTGGTGGCGGCTTACGGGCTGTATGACGGCTTCCTGACCCTGTAACACCTGACCCATTTGTCATCTGGAGGATCACTGTAATGACCACCGAAAAAGTTAAGTACGGCGTCCATTCCGAAGCCGGCAAACTGCGTAAAGTCATGGTTTGCTCCCCCGGCCTGGCCCACCAGCGGCTGACCCCGAACAACTGCGATGAACTGCTTTTCGACGATGTGCTGTGGGTGGCTCAAGCCAAGCGTGACCATTTCGACTTCGTCACCAAAATGCGCGAGCGCAACGTCGATGTGCTGGAAATGCACAACCTGTTGACCGACATCGTTGCGATTCCTGAAGCGCTGGACTGGATCCTGGAGCGCAAGATCACCGCCAATTCGGTGGGCTTGGGTCTGGTCAATGAAACCGCATCCTGGCTGCGTAGCCTGGAGCCGCGCAAGATCGCCGAGTTTCTGATTGGCGGTGTCTCGGCCGATGACCTGCCGGACAGCTTTGGTGGCAAGACCATCCAGATGTTCCGCGAATTTCTCGGTCACTCCAGCTTCATTCTGCCGCCGCTGCCCAACACCCAGTTCACCCGTGACACCACCTGCTGGATCTACGGCGGCGTGACGCTCAACCCGATGTACTGGCCGGCGCGCCGTCAGGAAACCCTGCTGACCACCGCCATCTACAAATTCCATCCGCAGTTCACCAACGCCGACTTCCAGATCTGGTACGGCGACCCGGATCAGGACCATGGCAGCGCCACCCTTGAGGGCGGCGACGTGATGCCGATCGGCAACGGCGTGGTGCTGATCGGCATGGGCGAGCGTTCATCCCGCCAGGCCATCGGCCAATTGGCGGTCAACCTGTTCAAAAACAAAGCCGTCGAGCGGGTGATCGTCGCCGGCCTGCCGAAGTCCCGCGCCGCGATGCACCTGGACACCGTGTTCAGCTTCTGCGACCGCGACCTTGTGACCATTTTCCCGGAAGTGGTGAGCCAGATCGTCGCCTTCAGTGTGCGCCCTGACGAAAGCAAACCGGGCGGCGTCGACGTTCGCCGCGAAGAAACCAGCTTCCTCGACACCGTGGCCAAGGCCCTCAACCTCAAAGCGCTGCGCGTGGTGGAAACCGGCGGCAACGCCTTCGCCGCCGAACGCGAGCAATGGGACGACGGCAACAACGTGGTGGCCGTGGAACCCGGGGTGGTGATCGGTTACGACCGCAACACCTACACCAACACCCTGCTGCGCAAGGCCGGTGTGGAGGTCATCACCATCAGCGCCGGTGAACTCGGTCGCGGGCGTGGCGGCGGCCACTGCATGACCTGCCCGATCATCCGTGACCCTATCGACTATTAACTCTCAAACCCTGGCCGCCGCTTATCCAGCGCGGCCCGGGGGATAACCGATACCCAAGGAGATCCAATCATGGCTTTCAACATGCGCAACCGCAGCCTGCTGAGTTTGATGCACCACACCACTCGCGAGCTCAATTACCTGCTGGACCTGTCCCGTGACCTCAAACGCGCCAAGTACACCGGCACCGAGCGTCCGCACCTGCAAGGCAAAAACATCGCGCTGATCTTCGAAAAAACCTCGACCCGCACCCGCTGCGCCTTCGAAGTCGCAGCCCATGACCAGGGCGCCCACGTCACTTACATCGACCCGGTGTCGTCGCAGATCGGCCACAAGGAAAGCATGAAAGACACCGCCCGCGTGCTGGGGCGGATGTTCGACGCCATCGAGTACCGTGGCTTCGAACAGGAAATTGTCGAAGAACTGGCGAAGTTCGCCGGCGTGCCGGTGTTCAACGGTTTGACCGCTGAATTCCACCCGACGCAAATGATCGCCGACACCCTGACCATGCGTGAACACAGCGACAAGCCGTTGCACGACATCAGCTACGCCTACCTCGGCGATGCCCGCTACAACATGGGCAATTCGCTGCTGATGATCGGCGCCAAACTCGGCATGGACGTGCGCATCGCCGCACCGAAAGCGCTGTGGCCACATCAGGACTTCATCGATCAGTGCAAAGCCTTCGCCGAGGAAAGCGGCGCGCGCATCACCATCACCGAAGACCCGAAGGAAGCGGTCAAGGGCGTGGACTTCATCCACACCGACATCTGGGTGTCGATGGGCGAGCCGGTGGAGGCGTGGGACGAGCGCATTGAGCAACTGCTGCCCTACCAGGTCAACGCCGAGATGATGAAGGCCTCGGGCAACCCGCGCGTGAAATTCATGCACTGCCTGCCGGCGTTCCACAACAGCGAAACCAAGGTCGGCAAGGACATCGCCGCGCGCTATCCGCACCTGGCCAACGGCGTCGAAGTGACCGAAGACGTTTTCGAGTCGCCGGCCAACATCGCCTTCGAGCAAGCGGAAAACCGCATGCACACCATCAAGGCGATTCTGGTGTCGGCGCTGGCGGATATCTAAAGGCCCGGCTCGGTCACTCCTGGCGAAACACGGTCAATGTGGGAGCGGGCTTGCTCGCGAAAAGCGGTGTAACAGGCAACATTGATGTCGACTGACACGACGCCTTCGCGAGCAAGCCCGCTCCCACACAATCCCGGTTCCCACAGGGAGATCGAATCGCCCGCAACCTCTGTTTAGAAGGACTGCATTATGCGTATCGTCGTTGCTCTGGGCGGTAACGCCCTGCTCCGCCGGGGTGAACCCATGACCGCGGACAACCAGCGCACCAACATCCGGATCGCCACCGAACAGATCGCCAAGGTCCATCCCGGCAACCAACTGGTGATCGCCCACGGCAATGGTCCGCAGGTCGGCCTGCTGTCGCTGCAAGCGGCGGCCTACACCCAGGTGTCCGCTTACCCGCTGGACGTGCTGGGTGCCGAAACCGAAGGCATGATCGGCTACATCATCGAACAGGAACTGGGCAACCTGCTGGACTTCGAAGTCCCGTTCGCCACCCTGCTGACCCAGGTCGAAGTCGACCCCAACGATCCGGCGTTCCAGCATCCGAGCAAACCCATCGGCCCGGTCTATACCAAGGCCGAAGCGGAAAAACTCGCCGCCGAGAAAGGCTGGGCGATTGCGCCGGACGGCGACAAATTCCGCCGCGTGGTGGCCAGCCCGAAACCTAAACACATCTTCGAAATCCGTCCGATCAAGTGGCTACTGGAAAAAGGCAGCATCGTGATCTGCGCGGGCGGTGGTGGCATCCCGACGATGTATGGCGCCAGCGGCAAACTGCAGGGCGTGGAAGCGGTGATCGACAAGGACCTGTGCTCGGCGCTGCTGGCCGAACAGCTTGAAAGCGATCTGTTGGTGATCGCCACCGACGTCAATGCGGCGTTCATCGACTTCGGCAAACCCACCCAGAAAGCCATCGCCCAGGCCCACCCCGATGAGATGGAAAAACTCGGCTTCGCCGCCGGCTCCATGGGACCGAAGGTCCAGGCGGCCTGCGAGTTCGCCCGCCATACTGGAAAAACCGCGGTGATCGGTTCACTCTCGGACATCGAAGCGATCGTCCAGGGCAAGGCCGGCACGCGTATCAGTACGGCGACACCTGACATAACTTACTTGTAAGGAGAGACGTCAATGGCAACGTTTGAGCCCGGTCATCTGCACATCGAGCGCCACGCGCTGACCCCGGATGATGTCAACTACAACGTGCACCTCGACTATGAAGTCTCGCAGGATCCCAAGAAAGGCAAAGGGATTCTGTTCACCATGCACGGCAGCATGCAGGGAAAAGACATGACGGAGACCTTCTTTCTGCCCAAGGAGGAGGCTTACAACTTCGCCAACAACGTGACGAAAATCGCCGAGAAGTACGGAATCCCGAAGACACACAGCCAGATCGGCTCGGTTCACAAGCATTACGATTTAATGTTTGAAGACATCCGGAAGCAGTTGGATATGAAATCCGGCGACCCGGTAAACCTCGAGAACTTCGAATAACCCTGGATGAACGCTGAACCTGTGGGAGCGGGCTTGCTCGCGAAGGCGGAGTGTCAGTCGACTAAATGTTGCCTGCTATACCGCTTTCGCGAGCAAGCCCGCTCCCACATTGGTTCGGTGTAGCCCTGAAGTCCTGCGCAGGATTTCACCATTGGCCCGCCCCAAGGCATACTTGCCACCCTTCGCACTCCAGAACCCAACCGCCCCATGCGTATCCACGTCAGCTTCATCGACCGCGTCGGCATCACCCAGGAAGTCCTGGCCCTGCTCGGTGGGCGCAATCTCAATCTGGATGCGGTGGAAATGGTCCCGCCCAATGTTTACATCGACGCCCCGACCTTGAGCCCGGCAGTGCTCGAAGAGCTACGCGACGCACTGTTCAGCGTGCGCGGCGTGCAAGCGGTGACGGTGGTCGACATTCTTCCCGGCCAGCGCCGTCACTTGCAGCTCGATGCGTTGCTCGCCGCCATGACCGACCCGGTGTTGGCTCTGGACAGCGCTGGCAAGGTGCTGCTGGCCAACCCGGCGCTGATCGCCCTGTACGGCCGCGAACCGGCGGGTGAAAGCATCAGCGAGCTGTTTGCCGACCCGGCGCTGCTCGACACGTTGCTGGAAAACGGCTTCCGCCTGCCGCTGCGGGAGATCACCGTCAACGGCCAGACCCTGCTGCTGGACGCCACGCCGATAACCGACGCCGGCGCGCTGCTGACCCTGTATCAACCGAACCGCATCGGCGAACGCCTCTCGGCGCTGCACCACGATCACGCCGAAGGCTTCGATGCCCTGCTCGGCGAATCCCCGGCGATTCGTACGCTCAAGGCTCGCGCCCAACGGGTTGCGGCCCTCGATGCACCGTTGCTGATCCAGGGCGAGACCGGCACCGGTAAAGAACTGGTGGCCCGCGCCTGCCACGCCATCAGCGCCCGCCACGGTTCGCCGTTCCTGGCCTTGAACTGCGCGGCATTGCCAGAAAACCTCGCCGAAAGCGAGCTGTTCGGCTATGCCCCCGGTGCCTTCACCGGCGCGCAACGGGGCGGTAAACCGGGGCTGATGGAACTGGCCAACCAGGGCACGGTATTTCTCGACGAGATCGGTGAAATGTCGCCGTATTTGCAGGCGAAACTGCTGCGCTTTCTCAACGACGGCAGCTTCCGACGGGTTGGTGGCGATCGCGAAGTGAAGGTCAATGTGCGGATCCTCAGCGCGACTCACCGCGATCTGGAAAAAATGGTCAGTGAAGGTACCTTCCGCGAAGACCTGTTTTATCGCCTCAACGTGCTGAATGTCGAAGTCCCGCCGTTGCGCGAACGGGGCCAGGACATTCTGCTGCTGGCACGCTACTTCATGCAGCAGGCCTGCGCGCAGATCCAGCGCCCGGTCTGTCGCCTGGCGCCGGGCACTTATCCGGCGCTGCTAGACAATCGCTGGCCGGGGAACGTGCGGCAATTGCAGAACGTAATCTTCCGCGCCGCGGCGATTTGCGAAAGCAGCCTGGTGGACATCGGCGACCTCGACATCGCTGGCACCTCCGTGGCGCGCCAGAGCGACAGCGAGGTCGACAGCCTCGAACAGGCCATGGAAGAGTTCGAGAAAACCCTGCTGGAAAAGCTCTACGTCAGCTACCCCTCGACCCGCCAACTGGCCAACCGCCTGCAAACCTCCCATACCGCGATCGCCCATCGGTTGCGTAAGTACGGCATACCCAATAAGCCTTAAAGCATCACTCGGTCAAATGTGGGAGCGGGCTTGCTCGCGAAGGCGGAGTGTCAGTCAACATCCATGTTGAGTGTTATACCGCTTTCGCGAGCAAGCCCGCTCCCACACGTATTGCATCGCCTTCAAAACAGAATTCAAAAACGACCTCCATCTGTACTGAAAGCGCTACAGTGGAATGATATCGCTACACCCTCTCCTGATCGCCGCTGTGCAAGGCTTTGATCCACCTCAGCTTTTTTCTTCAGTCTGTGCTGTAGCGATTTCGCTACAGCAAGTCCTTCTCCCTCTTCCGCAAAAACAAATAACTTATTGATTTATAAAGAATAAATAACATTGGCCGCGTTTTTGCTTAGTAACCATCCATAAAGTACGGCATTGCCGAGCATTCAATCGCGTCCACCTGACGAGTCTGGCCCCCTTAGGAGTTTCCATGAGCGAGTTGCGTTTTACTGAAGATCACGAATGGCTGCGCACCGAAGCTGACGGCACCGTCACAGTCGGCATCACCGCTTTCGCACAGAACGCCCTGGGCGACGTGGTTTTCGTACAACTGCCTGAGCTGCAGTCCTACGACAAAGGCGCTGAAGCCGCCACCGTGGAATCGGTAAAAGCCGCCAGCGGCGTGTACATGCCACTCGACGGTGAAGTGCTGGAAGTGAACCCGGCGCTGGACAGCAGCCCTGAACTGGTCAACGAAGATCCGCTGGGCGAAGGCTGGTTCTTCCGCTTCAAGCCAACCGACGCCTCGGCTGTCGGCCAACTGCTGGATCAAGACGCTTACGACCGTCTGATCGCCCAAGCCTGAGGAGCGCCGACATGACTCAAGTACTTCCTGTTTCTGTAAATGTCAGCACCGCCAACGAATTCATCGCCCGCCACATCGGCCCGCGTGCAGGTGATGAGCAAGCCATGCTCAACAGCCTCGGTTTCGACTCCCTGGAAGCCCTGAGCGCCAGCGTCATTCCCGATAGCATCAAAGGCACCAGCGTCCTCGGCCTGGAAGACGGCCTGAGTGAAGCGGATGCCCTGGCGCTGATCAAATCCATCGCCGGCAAAAACCAGCTGTTCAAGACCTACATCGGTCAGGGCTACTACGGCACTCACACGCCGTCGCCGATCCTGCGTAACCTGCTGGAAAACCCGGCCTGGTACACCGCTTACACCCCGTACCAGCCAGAAATTTCCCAAGGCCGTCTCGAAGCGCTGCTGAACTTCCAGACCCTGATCAGCGACCTCACCGGCCTGCCGATCGCCAACGCCTCCCTGCTCGACGAAGCCACCGCCGCTGCCGAAGCCATGACCTTCTGCAAACGCCTGAGCAAGAACAAAGGCAGCCATGCGTTCTTCGCCTCGGTGCATTGCCACCCGCAAACCCTCGACGTGCTGCGTACCCGTGCCGAGCCGTTGGGCATCGACGTGGTGGTCGGCGACGAGCGCGAACTGAGCGACGTCAGCGCGTTCTTCGGTGCTTTGCTGCAATACCCGGCCAGCAACGGTGACGTGTTCGACTACCGCGAACTGACCGAGCGTTTCCACGCGGCTAATGCGCTGGTCGCAGTCGCCGCTGACCTGCTGGCCCTGACCGTGCTGACTCCGCCAGGCGAATTCGGCGCCGACGTGGCCATCGGCAGCGCGCAACGCTTTGGCGTGCCGTTGGGTTTCGGTGGTCCACACGCCGCCTACTTCTCCACCCGCGATGCGTTCAAGCGCGACATGCCAGGCCGTCTGGTCGGCGTTTCCGTGGACCGTTTCGGCAAGCCGGCCCTGCGCCTGGCCATGCAGACCCGCGAGCAACATATCCGCCGCGAGAAAGCCACCAGCAACATCTGCACCGCCCAGGTTCTGCTGGCCAACATCGCCAGCATGTACGCCGTGTACCACGGCCCGAAAGGCCTGACGCAGATCGCCCAGCGCATTCATCACCTGACCGCGATCCTCGCCAAAGGCTTGAGCGCATTGGGTCTGAGCGTCGAGCAAGCCAACTTCTTCGATACGCTGACAATTAAAACCGGCGTTAACACCGCCAAGCTGCACGACCAGGCGCGTGCTCAGCAGATCAACCTGCGCGTCGTCGATGCTGAACGTCTGGGCCTGTCGCTGGACGAAACCACGTCGCAAGCTGACGTTGAAACCCTGTGGAGCGTGCTGGCCGACGGTAAGGCGCTGCCAGATTTCGCCGCCCTCGCCGCCTCGGTGGTCAGCACCCTCCCGGCCGCGCTGGTTCGCCAGTCGCCGATCCTCAGCCACCCGGTGTTCAACCGTTATCACTCGGAAACCGAGCTGATGCGCTACCTGCGCAAGCTCGCCGACAAGGACCTGGCCCTGGATCGCACCATGATCCCGCTGGGTTCCTGCACCATGAAACTCAACGCCGCCAGCGAAATGATCCCGGTGACCTGGGCTGAGTTCGGTGCCTTGCACCCGTTCGCCCCGGCCGAG
This sequence comes from Pseudomonas sp. PDM24, assembly GCF_019218905.1. Taxonomy (NCBI): domain Bacteria; kingdom Pseudomonadati; phylum Pseudomonadota; class Gammaproteobacteria; order Pseudomonadales; family Pseudomonadaceae; genus Pseudomonas; species Pseudomonas sp. PDM24. Next base: position 424,394 of record NZ_JAHUWR010000005.1, read on the forward strand.
CAAAGCGCCGGTTATCAGCAGCTGACCGATGAACTGGAAGCGATGCTCTGCGCCGCTACTGGTTACGACTCGATCTCCTTGCAACCGAACGCCGGTTCCCAGGGTGAATACGCAGGCCTGCTGGCGATTCGTGCGTACCATCAGAGCCGTGGCGAAGACCGTCGCGACATCTGCCTGATCCCGTCGTCCGCTCACGGCACTAACCCGGCCACCGCTAACATGGCCGGCATGCGCGTGGTCGTGACCGCGTGCGATGCCCGCGGCAACGTCGACATCGAAGACCTGCGTGCCAAGGCCATCGAGCACCGCGAACACCTCGCTGCGCTGATGATCACCTACCCGTCCACCCACGGCGTGTTCGAAGAAGGCATCCGCGAAATCTGCGGCATCATTCACGACAACGGCGGCCAGGTGTACATCGACGGCGCCAACATGAATGCCATGGTCGGCCTCTGCGCACCGGGCAAGTTCGGCGGTGACGTATCCCACCTGAACCTGCACAAAACCTTCTGCATCCCACACGGCGGTGGCGGCCCGGGCGTCGGCCCGATTGGCGTCAAGTCGCACCTGACGCCGTTCCTGCCGGGCCACGCCCAGATGGAACGCAAAGAAGGCGCGGTCTGCGCGGCACCGTTCGGCAGCGCGAGCATTCTGCCGATCACCTGGATGTACATTCGAATGATGGGTGGCGCGGGTCTCAAGCGTGCTTCGCAACTGGCGATCCTGAATGCCAACTACATTTCCCGTCGCCTCGAAGAGCACTACCCAGTGCTGTACACCGGCAGCAACGGTCTGGTGGCGCACGAATGCATCCTCGACCTGCGTCCGTTGAAAGACAGCAGCGGCATCAGCGTCGATGACGTCGCCAAGCGCCTGATCGACTTCGGCTTCCACGCCCCGACCATGTCGTTCCCGGTGGCCGGCACGTTGATGATCGAACCGACCGAAAGCGAATCCAAGGAAGAACTGGACCGCTTCTGCGACGCCATGATCCGCATCCGCGAAGAAATCCGCGCGGTGGAAAACGGCACGCTGGACAAGGACGACAACCCGCTGAAAAACGCGCCACACACCGCAGCGGAAATCGTCGGTGAGTGGACTCACCCGTATAGCCGCGAGCAAGCGGTGTACCCGGTAGCGTCGCTGATCGAAGGCAAGTACTGGCCACCGGTCGGTCGCGTCGACAACGTCTTCGGCGATCGCAACCTGGTCTGCGCCTGCCCGTCGATCGAAAGCTACGCTTGATCTATAGGGGGGCGGGCTCACTCGCCCCCCTATTCAACAACACCACATTCCCCTGTAGGAGCGAGGCTTGCCCGCGAAGAGGCCATCAAGACCGCTAAAAGCTTCGCGGGCAAGCCTCGCTCCTACAGTTTCGCGTTGCGCCTATAACAAGAAACCGGAGAACAACCATGTCGTTAAGCGTGTTCGACCTGTTCAAGATTGGCATCGGCCCCTCCAGCTCCCACACCGTCGGCCCGATGCGTGCCGCTGCGCGTTTCGCCGAAGGTCTGCGCCGTGAAGGGCTGCTGGCCGCAACCACCTGCGTCAAAGTCGAGCTCTACGGCTCCCTCGGCGCCACCGGCAAAGGCCACGGCAGCGACAAGGCTGTGTTGCTTGGCCTGGAAGGCGAACACCCGGATACCGTAGACACCGAAACCATCGCCACTCGCCTGCAAGAGATTCGCGGCGGCGGTCGCTTGAACCTGCTCGGCGAACACAGCATTGCGTTCAACGAGAAAGAACACCTGGCGATGATCCGCAAACCGTTGGCCTATCACCCCAACGGCATGATCTTTCGCGCGTTCGATGCCGCTGGCCTGCAAATCCGCAGCCGCGAGTACTACTCGGTCGGCGGTGGTTTCGTGGTCGATGAGGACGCTGCCGGCGCCGACCGCATCGTCGAAGACGCCACGCCGCTGACCTTCCCGTTCAAAAGCGCCAAGGACCTGCTCGGTCACTGCAGCACCTACGGTCTGTCCATCAGCCAAGTGATGCTGACCAACGAAAGTGCCTGGCGTCCGGAGGCGGAAACCCGTGCCGGTTTACTGAAGATCTGGCAAGTGATGCAAGACTGCGTCGCCGCCGGTTGCCGCAACGAAGGCATCCTGCCCGGTGGACTGAAGGTCAAACGCCGGGCTGCAGCGCTGCATCGGCAACTGTGCAACAACCCGGAATCGTCACTGCGTGATCCGCTGTCGGTGCTGGACTGGGTCAACCTGTACGCCTTGGCGGTCAACGAAGAAAACGCCAACGGCGGACGCGTGGTCACCGCGCCCACCAATGGTGCAGCCGGAATCATCCCGGCGGTGTTGCATTACTACATGCGCTTCATCCCTGGCGCCAACGAAGACGGCGTGGTGCGCTTTCTGCTGACGGCCGCCGCGATCGGCATTCTGTACAAGGAAAACGCCTCGATCTCCGGCGCCGAAGTCGGCTGTCAGGGCGAGGTTGGCGTCGCCTGTTCCATGGCCGCCGGCGCCTTGTGTGAAGTGCTGGGCGGCACCGTGCAGCAGGTGGAAAACGCCGCCGAAATCGGCATGGAACACAACCTCGGCCTGACCTGCGACCCGATTGGCGGATTGGTGCAAGTACCTTGCATCGAGCGCAATGCCATGGGCTCGGTCAAGGCCATCAATGCGGTGCGCATGGCCCTGCGAGGCGACGGTCAGCACTTCGTCTCCCTCGACAAAGTCATCCGCACCATGCGCCAGACCGGCGCCGACATGAAAAGCAAATACAAGGAAACCGCCCGTGGCGGTTTGGCGGTCAACATTATCGAGTGCTGATGCGCGCATCTGCACTATTTTCAGGAGCTGGATATGCCCACCGAACAACTGTTGAAAACCCCGTTGCACGCACTGCACCTCGAACTCGGCGCCCGCATGGTGCCGTTTGCCGGCTACGATATGCCGGTGCAATACCCGTTGGGCGTGATGAAAGAACACCAGCACACCCGTGATCAGGCCGGGTTGTTCGATGTTTCGCACATGGGTCAGATCCGCCTGACCGGCGCCAACGCTGCCAGCGCTCTGGAAACGCTGGTGCCGGTGGACATCATCGATTTGCCGGTGGGCATGCAGCGCTACGCGATGTTCACCAACGAGACCGGCGGCATCCTCGACGACCTGATGGTCGCCAACCTCGGTAATGACGAACTGTTCCTGGTGGTCAACGCGGCCTGCAAGGATCAGGATCTGGCGCACCTGCGCAAGCACATCGGCGACCAGTGCACGATCGAACCGCTGTTCGAAGAGCGCGCGTTGCTGGCGTTGCAAGGTCCGGCCGCCGTCACGGTGCTCGCACGCCTGGCGCCGGAAGTTGCGAAGATGACCTTCATGCAGTTCGCCCGTGTGAAGTTGTTGGGCGTGGACTGCTTTGTCAGCCGTTCGGGCTACACCGGTGAAGACGGTTTCGAAATCTCCGTACCGGCCGCCAATGCCGAAGCCCTGGCTCGCGCCCTGCTGGCCGAACCGGAAGTGGCGGCCATCGGCCTCGGCGCTCGCGACTCCCTGCGCCTGGAAGCCGGCCTGTGCCTCTACGGCCACGACATGAACACCGAAACCACCCCAATCGAAGCCAGCCTGCTGTGGGCCATCTCCAAGCCTCGTCGTGCCGATGGCGCGCGGGCCGGTGGCTTCCCCGGCGCTGAAACCGTGTTCGCCCAGCAGCAAGCCGGTGTCAGCCGCAAACGCGTTGGCCTGCTGCCGCAGGAACGTACGCCAGTGCGCGAAGGTGCAGAGATCGTCAACGAAGCCGGCGAAATCATCGGCAGCGTGTGCAGCGGTGGCTTCGGTCCGACCCTCAGCGGTCCTTTGGCCATGGGTTACCTCGACAGCGCTTATATCGCTTTGGATACGCCGGTTTGGGCAATTGTTCGTGGGAAAAAGGTGCCTTTGCTTGTAAGCAAAATGCCATTTGTTCCACAACGCTACTATCGTGGTTGATCGACCGTTTCTATAAGTAACGCGGCTGGGTTAACAGTGCACTAATCTGTAACGCAGCCGCCATAAAACAGTGCGAACGTTTCGTTTATGAACGTTACTTATAACGATCGAAAACAACTGAACAACTCCATCGAATAAGCTTGCGCTAGTGCCACCAACCCGAGGAAATACGGGCCTTCGCAGGGCTTGTTTTTTCTCCCGTAGTTGGCGTAGAGTTTGTTCACTGTGTTTGCATGGGTCGCTTGGAATCGTGACCTGGGCAGTAGCCTACAAGTTAGCTACATCCCGTTCGACGTCTTCTTACTCTCCTGCAACCAGCCCCAGTACTCTTTCACCAGAAGGAGACTGTCATTCATTTTTGCGTCAAAGGAAATAAGAAATGTCCCAACGTCAGAGCGGTACCGTCAAGTGGTTTAACGACGAGAAAGGTTTTGGTTTTATCACTCCAGAAAGCGGTCCGGATCTGTTCGTACATTTCCGCGCTATTCAGGGCAACGGCTTCAAGAGCCTGAAAGAAGGCCAGAAAGTGACGTTCGTTGCTGTGCAAGGCCAAAAAGGCATGCAGGCTGACGAAGTACAAGCAGAAGCCTGATCTTCTGTAACGAAAAAGCCCCTGATACTGATATCAGGGGCTTTTTTGTGCGCGTAAATCCGTAAAATGGCTTCTTTTTCCGTTCAGAGGCTGCCATGTCGAAACACCTGCTCTACCCACAGGGCGACTTCCCCGCCGTCGGCCTGGGTCGTCGCCTGGCAGCGATGTTCTACGACTTTCTGTTATGCACCGCCCTGCTGATCGTCACCAGCGGCATTTACAAGATGATCCAGATGGCGATCATCGGCGAAGGCCAAATGCGTGCCTTGACCGAAGCCGGTGCGCTGGACGGTGATCCACTGCTATCGACGGTGCTGTTGTTCGTGCTTTTCGGTTTCTTTGCCAAGTTCTGGACCTGGTCGGGGCAGACACTGGGGATGCAGGTGTGGGGCATCCGCGTGCAAAACACCGACGGCTCATCCATCAGCCTGTGGCAGGCTCTGTTGCGCTTTGTGGTGTCGATCGCGTCCTGGATATGCCTCGGGCTGGGGTTCTTCTGGTCGCTGTTCGACAAGCAGAAGCGCAGTTGGCATGACATCTACTCCAACACCCAGCTCGTGCGGATTCCGAAGAAGACAAAGTGATTCAGCTATACACAAATCAATGTGGGAGCGGGCTTGCTCGCGAAAGCGGTGTGTCAGACAACATCAATGTTGACTGATACGCCCTCTTCGCGAGCAAGCCCGCTCCCACAGTTTTTGCATCTTGACTGACAGACCTCAGGCGTTGCCGGCCAATTTCATCCGCGCCGCCTGCGTGAAATCAAGCATCCGCTTCAACGGCCGCACCGCCTGCGGAATCAACGCCGGATCAACGAAGATCTCGTTGGTGCCCTCGCGCAAGCTCTTCAGCGTGCGCTCAAGGGTGTTCATCGCCATCCACGGGCAATGTGCGCAACTGCGGCAGGCTGCGCCGTTACCGGCCGTTGGCGCTTCGATGAAGACCTTGTCCGGGCACAGCTGCTGCATCTTGTAGAAGATGCCACGGTCGGTGGCGACGATCAGGGTCTTGTTCGGCAGACTTTGCGCCGCAGCGATCAGCTGACTGGTAGAACCCACCGCGTCGGCCAACTCGATGACGGCGGTCGGCGACTCCGGGTGCACCAGGATGGCCGCATCCGGGTACAGCGCTTTCATGTCTTCGAGCTGTTTGGCCTTGAACTCTTCATGGACGATGCAAGCACCGTCCCACAGCAGCATGTCGGCGCCGGTCTTGCGCTGGATGTAAGTGCCCAGGTGCTTGTCCGGGGCCCAGATGATGGTTTCGCCGTTATCCATCAGGCTTTCGACGATTTCCAGCGCGCAGCTGGACGTCACTACCCAGTCTGCCCGGGCTTTGACCGCCGCCGAGGTGTTGGCATACACCACCACCGTACGTTCCGGATGCTGATCGCAGAACGCCGAGAACTCGTCCACCGGGCAACCCAGGTCCAGCGAGCAAGTCGCTTCCAGGGTCGGCATCAGTACACGTTTTTCAGGGTTGAGGATTTTCGCGGTTTCGCCCATGAACTTCACACCGGCGACCACCACAGTCTTGGCCGGGTGGGCATTGCCGAAGCGAGCCATCTCCAGAGAGTCGGAGACGCAACCACCGGTTTCTTCGGCCAGGGCCTGAATGACCGGATCGCAATAGAAGTGGGCAACCAGCACCGCGTCCTGAGCCTTGAGCTCGGCAGCGATGGCAGTACGGTAATAAGCCTCTTCCTCGGCGGTCAGCGGCTTGGGCTGCTTGGCGTCGAGGTGGGCTTGAACCAGAAGGCGTTCGGAAATCTGCGTCATGTTCGCAAGACCTGCAGGCGCTTTCGCGCGAAAGTCGAGTATACACCCGGCTCCGGACCCTTAAGGGTACCGCCGGGAGAGTGAGTATTCATCAGGCGTGGATAGCGTTGAAGCTGCGCAAGGCTACAGAATATCCCGTGGATGCAAAAGATGATTCTGACCTGCGTCACCCGGACTGAGTGGACCTCAAATCGCAGGCAAAAAAAAACCCGGAAATCCTCACTTACGTGGGCCTTCCAGATTTTTTAAAATGGTGGGTCGTGTGGGATTCGAACCTACGACCAATTGGTTAAAAGCCAACTGCTCTACCAACTGAGCTAACGACCCGCTGTGTGGTGGCGCGTATAATACTGATTTTTAAGGACTATTCAACACCTAATTTGAAATAAATCAAAAATAAGGTGTTGGGTCGGTCACACCGGCCGCCGCGAAGCCTTCTGCACGCAGGCGGCAGCTGTCACATTTACCGCAGGCGCGGCCATTATCGTCTGCCTGATAGCAGGAAACGGTCAGCCCGTAATCGACGCCAAGCTTCACGCCAGCCTGAACGATCTGCGCCTTGCTCAGGTTCTGCAGTGGCGCCTGGATACGGAAGCCCTGCCCTTCTACCCCGGCCTTGGTCGCCAGGTTGGCCATGCGCTCGAAGGCTTCGATGAACTCGGGACGGCAATCCGGGTAACCGGAGTAATCCACCGCGTTAACGCCGATAAAGATGTCACGCGCGCCCAGCACTTCGGCCCAGCCCAGCGCCAGGGACAGAAACACGGTGTTGCGCGCCGGCACGTAAGTCACCGGGATACCTTCACCCGGTGTTTCCGGCACATCGATACTAGTGTCGGTCAACGCCGAGCCGCCGATACCGTTCAGGTTCAGGCCGATCACCTTGTGCTCGACCACACCCAAGTCTTGGGCGACGCGTGCGGCGGCGTGCAATTCGGCGTGAGACCGCTGACCGTAATCGAAGCTCATGGTGTAGCAGCTATAGCCTTCAGCACGCGCCATGGCCACGACTGTCGCGGAGTCGAGGCCACCGGACAGCAAGATGACCGCACGTTTTTCGACAGTGTTCAGTTGTTCAGTCATTTCAGCGCCCCGGCTCGTCATTCCAAAGATATTTATGCAGCTGCAATTGCAGGCGCACAGGCAGATTGTCCGCCACCACCCAGTCCGCCAGATCACGCGCGTTCAGGTCATGGTGGCTCGGCGAGAACAGGACTTCGCCGGCACGCTGGTCAAGACCGTACTGAATCAGCTTGGACACGGCCCAGTCGTAGTCTTCCCGCGAGCAGATGACAAACTTTACCTGATCGTTAGGCGTGAGCAGCTCGATGTTCTCGTAGCGGTTGCGATGTGCTTCTTTTGAACCCGGGGTTTTCAGGTCGACGACGCGACTGACCCGTGGATCGACCGCCGAGATATCCAGCGCGCCACTGGTTTCCAGCGACACTTCGTAGCCGGCATCACACAACTGCTTGAGCAAGGGAATGGCATTAGGTTGCGCCAGGGGCTCGCCGCCCGTGACACAGACGTAACGCGGGCGAAAACCGGCCACTTGCTCGATGATGTCGTCGAGCGTGCGGATGGTGCCGCCCGTGAAGGCGTAGGCGCTGTCGCAGTATTGGCAACGCAATGGGCAACCGGTCAGGCGCACAAAAACAGTGGGCAGCCCGGCAGTCCGCGTTTCACCCTGCAACGAGTAGAAAACTTCGGTGATTCTCAATGTGTCTTGCATAGTCGCCACGGGCGTAACAGCTAAACAGGCTGTCCGCCTCCGTCAGGCACTTCAAGGAACCTCGCCAACGCGCAGATCCCAAAAAGCGTGTTTCATAAAAAGGGCATGAATTCTAACGAAAAAACCCGCGACAAGCGCGGGTTTCTTCAAAACAGTCCAAGCAAGCTTACATGCGCTGCAAGTCCCGCTGCGCCAGCTGAGCGGCGGAAGTGCCCGGATATTGGGACACGACCTGCTGCAGAATGCCTTTGACCCGGTCGGTATGACCAAGGCGGCGCTCTACATCAGCGAGCTTGTACAGCGAGTCAGGCACTTTTGGGTGCTTGGGGTACAGCTGCGATACCTTGGCAAATGCCTGACCTGCGCCTTGCAGATCGCCTTTGGCCAGGTTCACTTCACCCAACCAGTACTGGGCGTTGCCCGCGTACTGGCTGTTCGGGTATTTGCGCAGGAATGCGGCGAAAGCCTGGCTGGCCTTGTCGAAATCCTTGGCTTTGATCAGGTCGAAGGCTGCATCGTAATACAGTTTCTCCTTCGCCGGATCAGCCGGTTCGCCACCCGCGGCAGGCGCTTGTGTGGAAGTGGCAGCGGCTGCCGCTCCCGCACCTGCGCCGACTGCTGCACCGGGGGCATTCAAGTTGCCACCGGTGGAAGAATTATCAGGAGTCGCGGCTGGTGCAACGCCGGTTCCTATGCGCCGATCAAGATCCTGATATCGCTCCAGGTTCTCTTGCTTCATGCGCGCTACATCATTTTGCAGAACTTCGATCACACCCTGTTGGCGTGAGATCTGCTCCTGCATCGATTGCAGTTGGTTGAACAGCTCGCCCTGTGCCGAGACAGGGGCCGAAACCCCTCCCCCGGCATAGGCGCCGTTCGTACCGTAACCCGCAGGCGGATAACTACTCCCGCTATTGTTATAGCCGGAGTTGTCCTCGACCACAGGAACCGCAGCCCACACCGCAAGCGGTGCGAGGCTGAGAGCCAAAACAGTTACAGCACGACGGCACGTTCGCATGACGAATTACTTACGCAGTTCGACGCGACGGTTTTGAGCCCAGGACTGCTCGTCGTTGCCGGTAGCAACTGGACGCTCTTCGCCGTAGGAAACCAGTTCCAGCTGAGCTGGGGAAACACCTTGCAGTACCAGGTAACGCTGAACGGCTTTCGCACGACGCTCGCCCAGTGCCATGTTGTACTCACGAGTACCACGTTCGTCGGTGTTGCCTTCCAGAACAACGCGAGCGCCGTTTGCTTTCAGGTCTTTGGCGTGAACGTCCAGAGCGCGCATGGCTTCTGGCTTCAGGTCCGAGCTGTCGTATTCGAAGTAGAAGGTGGTGATTGCGCGCAGAGCAGCTTCTTCGCTCAGGGAGCCGTCAACAGCACCAGTGTTAGCGCCGTAACCAGCGTTTGGATCAACAGCGCCTTCACCGGCGTTGTCGCCGCCTTTGGACGAGCAACCTACAGCTACAGCCATGGCCAGAGCCAGCGCAGCAAATTTACCAAACTTCAGCATTTCCATCGTGAAACTCCTAATGAACCCCAGTGTGTTAAGTACAACGTGTAGCGCCGCGTCAGTTCAGGTAAGGGGACCAGGACGGTTCTCTGACTTCGCCTTGTGCGGTAGGAAGCGGGAGCCTCACGCGTCCATTAATGGACACGAGCATCAAGACTCCCCGGCCCTGCTGGCGGGTGGCGTAGATTACCATGGTGCCGTTGGGCGCAACAGTAGGTGACTCGTCCAGAGTGCTATCAGTGAGGATCTTTACACTACCGCGCTGCAAATCCTGGGCCGCCACCTTGAAATTGGTGAAGCCTTCCTGACGATGGATCATCACCAGGGTCTTTTCATCGGCCGACAGTTTAGGGTTGGCGTTGTAGTTACCGATGAAGGTCACACGCTCCGCACCACCACCGCTTGCGCTGGTTTTGTAGATCTGTGGCTTGCCGCCACGGTCGGAGGTGAAGTAGATGGTCGAACCATCTTTACCCCAGAACGGCTCAGTGTTGATGCCTTGACCGTTGGTGACGCGACTGATCTGACGCGAACCCAGGTTCATCACATAGATGTCCGGGTTACCGTCTTTCGACAGTACGAATGCCAGACGCTGACCATCCGGCGACCATGCTGGCGCACCATTCAGGCCTTCGAAGTTAGTGATCTGCTCACGGCGACCGGTGTCGATGTTCTGCATGAAAATGCGCGGACGCTTCTGCTCGAACGAGACATAGGCAATGCGCTTGCCATCCGGTGCAAAACGCGGCGACAGGATCGGCTCGCGCGATTGAAGCAGTGTCACGGCGCGGGCACCGTCATAGTCCGAACGTTGCAACGTGTAGCGAGTGTTCTTCTCGGAGAACCGCTCGGCCGTCACGTACAGCAGACGAGTCGAGAACGCACCTTTGATACCGGTGAGTTTCTCGAACGACTGGTCGGAGATGTAATGCGCCATGTCGCGCAGTTGATCGACGCTGCCCGACACGCTGCCAGTCAGCACTTGCTGCTCGGTGGCGACGTTGAACAGTGCGTATTGAACCTGCAGGCGACCGCCCGCTGGAACAATGCTGCCAACCATAATGTACTGGGCGCCAACAGCCTTCCAGTCACGGAAAATGATTTCGCTGGCCTGGCTTGGCTGGCTGATCATGTTCTGCTTTGGAATCGGTGCGTAGTAACCCGAGTTACGCAGGTCGTTACCGATGATTTCGGCCATGTCATCCGGCAGCACGGTGCCACCCTGGAAACCGAATGGCACTACGGCAATTGGAGTTGCCTGGGAGCTACCACTGCTGACCAGGATATTTTTTTCATCTGCCGTGGCCAGTCCTGCAAAGCAGAACATGACTACAAGCAGTCCTCGAAGAAGGTTTCTCACAAGGCTAGATCCTCAGGTGTGAATGTCATCTTGAATGAACGATAGGGTGCGAAATCAGCTGGCTTCAGACCCTGCATTTCGGTCAATCGACCAATATTTTTTACTGCCGCTACCGCTGAACTGTCGAACGGCACATCGCCACTGGAACGGGCAACCGATACGCCGGAGATCGTTCCGTCAGGCAGCATGTTGATTTGCAGGATCACTTTCATGCCCTTGCGGGCCGACGGTGGCTGCGCCCAACCTTCAGAAGCACGCGAGCGAATCAGGTCATCGAAGTTGCCGGCGACTTCGTCACCCTGCTCATCGGCCAAGGCCTGCTGACGCTGCGGCGTGTCGGAAAGCAAATCTGCCAGGGCCTGAGCCTTTTTCTCATCGACGGATTTACGTGCCGCTTCCTGCGATTTTTTCTTCGCGGCATCGGCAGCAGCTTTCTTCTTCGCGTCTTCGGCGACTTTCTTCTTCGCCTCTTCAGCTTCAGATTTCTTCTTGGCGTCTTCGGCGGCTTTCTTCTTCGCGTCTTCGACGATCTTTTTCTTCGCTTCTTCAGCGGCCGCTTTCTTGGCCTCTTCTTCAGCAGCTTTCTTGGCTTCTTCTTCAGATTTCTTCTTGGCTATATCAGCCAATTGTTTCTCTTCGGCCTTTTTGGCTTCGGCGGTCTTCTTGGCTTCATCGGCTTTCTTGGCTTCATCAGCCTTTTTTGCCTCTTCCGCTTTCTTCGTCTCGTCGGCCTTCTTGGATTCTTCGGCTTTTTGAGCCGCATCTTCCTTCTTTTGTTCCGCGGCCTTGATCGCTTCCTGCTCGATCTTTTTCTGTTCCATCTGTTCGACTTCGGTCTGGCGCGCAGCAGATTTCTGCGCTTCACCCGCAATCTTCTGATTGGTCTGGGTGGTCGCCCGACTTTTCGATTTCAACTGGTACAGGGTCGCCTGGACGATCGGCTTGGCCGGCGGCAGCTCCGGTGTGAAGGCGAAACTGACGAACAGCATGCCGAACACCAGCACGTGCAAGACAATCGCCCAGACACTAGGCCAGAAGTAGCTTTCCGAGGCGGACGGCTCTCGCATTTGCTGCATCAGGGTGCCTCGGTAATCAAGCCAACATTACCGACCCCGGCTTTCTGCAACCCGCCCATCGCGCCCATGACGGAGCCGTAATCGACGGTTTTGTCGCCACGAATGAATACCTGGGTACGCTTGCCGCCTTCAGTACCAGCGCGAATGATCTTGGTCACCGCGTCGGTCATTTGCGGCAAGGTCATGGCCTTGTCCTGCTGCTTATCAGTGTCGACTTCGCTGCCAAGGTTCCAGTAGTAGGTCTTGTCAGACTTGATCGAAATGGTCAGGACCTGAGTGTTGTTGTCCTGCGGCAAGGCTTCGCTGGAAACCTTGGGCAGATCAACTTTCACGCCCTGATTGAGCATCGGCGCGGTCACCATGAAGATGACCAGCAGTACCAGCATCACGTCGATGTAAGGCACCACGTTCATCTCGGCAACCGGCTTGCGCTTTTTGCGAGCTCGAGCGATTAAAGCCATTGGAAATTACCTGCTTATTCTTCGCTGGTGTGCACTTTGCGGTGCAGGATCGCCTGGAATTCATCGGCGAAGGTGTAGTAACGGCCCAGCAGGGTTTCGCTGCGAGCAGCAAAACGGTTGTACGCGATAACGGCCGGGATGGCGGCGAACAGACCGATCGCGGTAGCAATCAGTGCTTCGGCGATACCCGGGGCCACAGTGGCCAGGGTCGCCTGCTGGGCAGTTGCCAGACCACGGAAGGAGTTCATGATGCCCCAGACCGTACCGAACAGACCGATGTACGGGCTGACGGAACCGACGGTGGCGAGAAACGGCAGGCTCTGCTCGAGTTTTTCTTCCTCGCGGGAGATGGCCACGCGCATGGCACGGGCCACGCCTTCCATGACTGCTTCCGGGTCAACGCCCGACTGCTGACGCAGACGGGAGAATTCCTTGAAACCGGCACGGAAGATTTGCTCGACGCCCGAATCCGGATCAGGGTTGCTGCCGGCCTGACGGTAGAGTTTGGACAGGTCGATACCGGACCAGAAGCGCTCTTCAAAGCTCTCCAGGGCACGTCGACCGGCGCGCAGCAAGTTGCTGCGCTGAAAGATCATGATCCATGAGGTCACCGATGCGGCTACCAGGATCAGCATTACCAGTTGCACCACGATACTGGCATTGCTGACCAGGCTCCACATGGAGGAATGGTCGACGACGTTAGCTTCCACGCTTTATCTCCTGCTTTGAGTGTGTACCCGCGCCGCTCACGTCGGCAAAGGCCGCACGTAGAGCTTCGGGAATGGCCCGGGGTTTCAAACTGTTGGTGCGCACACAGGCCACCAGAAACTGCCCTTCGCAGAGCAGCACATTATCCGTAGCCCGCCTGACCTGCTGTTTGAAGCGCAGGCTGACCCGGTTCAATTCAATTACTTCAGCGCTTACCAGCAGTTCATCGTCCAGTCGCGCCGGCGCGTGGTAACGCGCTTCGCTGGAATGCACGACAAACAACAGGTCCTCCCCTGCCAGCGCCGACTGGGCAAAGCCCAGCTCCCGGAGCCGCTCGGTTCGAGCCCGTTCCATAAACTTGAGGTAATTGACGTAATACACGATGCCGCCCGCATCGGTGTCCTCGTAATAAACGCGACAACGATGTGCGAACGGCTCAAGCCCGTTTTGCGCGCGCATACTCTAGTGCTTACTCCTCAGGTTGCCAATCCGGCCAGGCAACTGTTTTTCATTGATTCGCGGCTTTGCGGCGAAAGTACGGTCCTGGGACAGCACAAACCCCGAATAAATCAGCGCGCAAAGGTTACTAATCGTCCACGGCATCGAGGAACTCGTCTACCACGGGCATCTCGCCTAATCGTGACGGGATGTTTAAACCGAAGTGCAGGTACGCATGTCGAGTGACCACCCGCCCCCGCGGAGTGCGCATGATATAGCCCTGCTGGATCAAATACGGCTCCAGCACGTCTTCAATGGTGTGACGCTCTTCGCTTATCGCCGCCGCCAGACTGTCCACCCCCACCGGCCCACCGTCGAACTTCTCGATCATGGTCAGCAGCAGGCGTCGGTCCTGATGGTCGAAACCACGCTCGTCGACATCCAGCAGATTCAGCGCCAGGTCGGCGATCGGTTTGGTGATGTGGCCTTTGGCGCGAACCTCGGCGAAATCCCTCACTCGGCGTAGCAAGCGGTTGGCGATCCGCGGCGTGCCACGGGCACGGCGGGCGATTTCGAAGGCGCCTTCCGGGTCCAGCGGCAAACCGAGAATGTTCGCCGAACGGCTGACAATCGTTGCCAGGTCGGCGGTGTTGTAGAACTCCAGACGCTGAACGATCCCGAAACGGTCGCGCAACGGGTTGGTCAGCATGCCGGCCCGGGTGGTTGCGCCGACCAGGGTGAACGGCGGCAGATCGAGTTTGATCGAGCGCGCGGCCGGCCCTTCGCCGATCATGATGTCGAGCTGGAAATCTTCCATGGCCGGGTACAGCACTTCTTCGACGATCGGCGACAACCGATGGATCTCGTCGATGAACAGCACGTCATGGGGTTCAAGGTTGGTCAGCAACGCTGCCAAATCACCCGGACGCTCAAGAACCGGCCCCGAGGTGCTTTTGATCGACACGCCCATTTCCTGGGCAATGATGTTGGCCAGGGTGGTTTTACCCAGTCCCGGCGGGCCGAAAATCAGCGTGTGGTCCAGGGATTCATTGCGCCCACGCGCGGCCTGGATGAACAACTCCATTTGCTCGCGAACGGTTGGCTGGCCAATGTACTCGGCAAGGCTGACGGGACGAATCGCCCGGTCCTGGACTTCCTCGCGGTCACGGGGCCCACCCGTGGCAGCGATCAGACGATCAGCTTCAATCACTTAGATCATTCCCTTCAGGGCGCGACGAATCATGTCTTCACTGCTCAAACCTTTCTCCTTGATCGCAGAAATCGCCTTGCTGGCTTCCTGCGGCTTGTAGCCCAGGGAAATCAGCGCGCTGACCGCGTCATTCTCGGCAGTGGCGACTGGAGCTGGCGCATCTGGCCCACCCGGCTGGTTTGGCACCAACGCGAACATCGCCGGCACGGTTTCCCACGCCTTGAAGCGATCCTTGAGTTCCACCAGCAAACGCTCGGCCGTTTTCTTGCCCACGCCCGGCACCTTGGTCAGGGCCGAAGTGTCCTGGGATTGCACGCAACGAACCAGCTCGTCGACCTCCAGGCTCGACATCAAGGCCAGCGCCAGTTTCGGCCCCACACCATTGAGACGGATCAGCTCGCGAAAAAAGTCTCGCTCGCGCTTGCCAAAGAAGCCATAGAGTAACTGCGCGTCTTCGCGTACGACCAAATGGGTGTGCAAGGTCAGCGGTTCACCGACCGACGGCAAGCGATAAAGCGTGGTCATGGGCACTTCCAGCTCATACCCCAGACCGTTTACATCCAGAATCAGGTGCGGCGGCTGTTTCTCAGCCAAAGTGCCGCGCAAGCGTCCAATCACGTTTCAGATCCTTGAGCCTTGGCCAGATCAGTGCTGGCGACTGACAGAACAAAGGTTTTGCGCCGACAGCACAGGCGCAAAACCCTCATTCCATAAAAAATGATTGCTGATGCTATCAGAGACGCAGACGCCCGCCACGACTGCGTGCTGTGCCCAGACCATGCGGCAACAGACTGGACCGGGTGTGAGCGTGGCAAATCGCGATGGCCAGGGCATCCGAGGCATCGATTTGCGGCTTGCTGGTCAATTTCAGCATGTGCATGACCATCATCTGCACCTGCTCCTTATTCGCCGCGCCGGTGCCGGTCACCGCCTGTTTGACTTGGGTCGCGGTGTATTCGGCGATTTCCAGGCTTTCCTCGGCGCCGGCCACGATGGCAGCGCCGCGGGCCTGACCGAGCTTGAGGGCGGAGTCGGCATTGCGGGCCATGAAGACTTTTTCGATGCCCATGGTCACCGGGCCGTAGGTCTGGATCACTTCGCGCACGCCCCGGTAGACGATTTGCAGGCGCTCGTGCAGCTCGCCGGAGCCCGTGCGAATGCAGCCCGACGCCACGTACACGCAGCCACGCCCGGTATCACGTACCACGCCATAACCGGTGATACGCGAACCGGGGTCGATACCAAGAATTAAAGTCATAACGCCTGCAGAAAGAGATCGCGGTGGCTTGAGGATAACTGTGTAGGAGCTGCCGAAGGCTGCGATCTTTTGATTTTCGATCTTAAAGTCAAAAGATCGCAGCCTTCGGCAGCTCCTACGGGTTTAGCGTAGGGCCTGGCAAGGGCTGCGATCTTTTATAAATGCATCAACCGAGCTGTGCGGCCACCGACTCCGGGATGTCCGCGTTGGAATACACATTTTGCACGTCATCCAGGTCTTCGAGCATATCGATCAGCTTCAGAACCTTCTCGGCGCCTTCCAGGTCCAGTTCGGCACTGGTGGTCGGCAACATGACGATTTCTGCGTCATCGCCCTTGAAGCCTGCAGCCTCCAAAGCGTTGCGCACGGAATAGAAGCCGGCGAACGAGGTGAACACGTCGATTGAACCGTCTTCGTGGGTCACCACATCATCGGCGTCAGCCTCCATGGCCGCTTCCATCAGCGCATCCTCATCCACGCCTGGCGCGAAGGAAATCTGCCCCTTGCGCTCGAACAGGTAGGCCACCGAACCATCGGTGCCGAGGTTGCCGCCACACTTGCTGAACGCATGGCGAACAGCCGCTGCAGTACGGTTGCGGTTGTCGGTCATGCATTCGACCATCACCGCCACACCGCCCGGACCGTAACCTTCATAGGTCAGTTCGACCATGTCGTCGGTATCGGCAGCACCGGCACCGCGGGCCACTGCGCGATCGATGATGTCGCGACTCATGTTCGCACCCAGCGCTTTATCCAGCGCCAGACGCAAGCGCGGGTTGGAGCCTGGATCACCGCCGCCCTGACGAGCAGCAACCGTCAGTTCACGAATCCACTTGGTGAAAATCTTGCCCTTCTTGGCATCCTGACGTTCTTTGCGGTGCTTGATGTTCGCCCACTTGGAATGACCCGCCATAACTCGCTCCGAATTATCTTTGAAACATTGCCCGCCACGCCATGATGCGCCGGCCAGCAAATAAAAATCTCGACCATTGTATAAAGAAAGGGCGCATCCGAAGATGCGCCCTTCTGGCCAGCCTTACTCAGCTTTAGGCGTTTCGCGCAGACGAATGTGCAGTTCGCGCAATGCCTTGGCATCCACCAGCCCCGGTGCCTGAGTCATGACGCAGGCAGCGCTCTGGGTTTTCGGGAAGGCGATCACTTCACGGATCGACTGGGCGCCGGTCATCAGCATCACCAGACGGTCCAGACCGAAGGCCAGACCACCGTGCGGCGGCGCGCCATATTTCAGGGCGTCGAGCAGGAAGCCGAACTTCTCTTCCTGTTCCGCTTCGCTGATACCCAGCAGGCGGAACACCGACTGTTGCATTTCCTTGCGGTGGATACGGATCGAACCGCCACCCAGTTCGGTGCCGTTCAGGACCATGTCGTAGGCACGGGACAGCGCGGTTGCCGGGTTGGCTTCCAGTTCTTGCGGCGTGCACTTCGGCGCGGTGAACGGGTGGTGCAACGCGGTGAAGCTGCCGTCGTCGTTCTCTTCGAACATCGGGAAGTCGACGACCC
This sequence comes from Pseudomonas sp. PDM24, assembly GCF_019218905.1. Taxonomy (NCBI): domain Bacteria; kingdom Pseudomonadati; phylum Pseudomonadota; class Gammaproteobacteria; order Pseudomonadales; family Pseudomonadaceae; genus Pseudomonas; species Pseudomonas sp. PDM24. The sequence continues at coordinate 441,991 of NZ_JAHUWR010000005.1, forward strand.
ACATCGGTGCCCACTCGCAGGTCAGCAGGTTCAGATCGTGACCAACCTTGATCCGCAGCGCGCCCAAGGCTTCGCTGACGATCTTCGATTTATCAGCGCCGAAGAACACGATATCGCCATCAACTGCACCGACGCGATCGAGGATCACGTTGAGGTTAGCCTCAGGGATGTTCTTGACGATTGGCGATTGCAGACCTTCAACGCCTTTGGCGCGCTCGTTGACCTTGATGTACGCCAGGCCCTTGGCACCGTAGATGCCGACGAACTTGGTGTAGTCGTCGATCTTGCTGCGCGGCATGCTTGCCGCGCCTGGAACGCGCAGAGCGGCAACGCGGCATTTCGGGTCGTTGGCAGGGCCGCTGAACACCTTGAAGTCGACTTCTTTCAGTTGATCGGCAACGTCAACCAGTTCCAGCGGGTTACGCAGGTCCGGCTTGTCGGAACCGTAACGACGCATGGCCTCTTCGAAGGTCATGTGCGGGAAGTCGCCGAATTCCAGGTCCAGCACTTCCTTGAACAGGTTGCGGATCATTTGTTCGGTGATACCCATGATCTCTTTTTCATCGAGGAAGCTGGTCTCGATGTCGATCTGGGTGAATTCCGGCTGACGGTCGGCGCGCAGATCTTCGTCGCGGAAGCACTTGGCGATCTGGTAGTAACGGTCGAAGCCGGCGACCATCAGCAGCTGCTTGAACAGCTGTGGCGATTGCGGCAGGGCGAAGAAGCTACCGGCGTGAGTACGGCTCGGCACCAGGTAGTCGCGAGCGCCTTCTGGCGTGGCGCGGGTCAGAATCGGCGTCTCGACATCGAGGAAGCCGTTCTCGTCCAGGAAGCGACGGATGCTGGTGGTCATGCGCGAACGCAGACGCAGCTTCTCGAGCATTTCCGGGCGACGCAGGTCGAGGAAGCGATAACGCAGGCGGGTTTCTTCGCCGACGTCGGAGAACTCGTTGAGCGGGAACGGCGGGGTTTCCGCTTCGTTCAATACTTCCAGCTCGTAGCCCAGCACTTCGATCATGCCCGACGCCATGTTGGCGTTGGTGGCACCGGCCGGACGCAGGCGCACCTTGCCGGTGATCTTGACCACGTATTCGCTGCGCACGCGATCGGCGGCGGCGAAGGATTCAGCGCGGTCCGGGTCGAACACCACCTGGGCCAGACCGTCACGATCACGGATATCGAGGAAAATCACCCCACCGTGGTCACGGCGACGGTGAACCCATCCGCAAAGGGTAATTTCCTGGCCTTCCAGGCTTTCGTTCAGTTGGCCGCAATAATGGCTGCGCATCATGGTAGTGGTTTCACTTCTCGTAATTCGAAATTCGGTTGGAGGTCTTGCCGCACCCCCACACTTGAATAAGGTGCCGGATGATGCAAGAGCTCGCGCGTGTCATTCAGCCCGGGCGCTAGACCCTAGTCAGCTTTGTCGCCACCGGCCAGATTCTTCTTGGAACCGGTCTTGAAGTCGGTTTCGTACCAGCCGGTGCCGCTGAGGCGGAAGCCCGGCATGGACAGCATCTTTTTAAGCTCTGGCGCCTGGCAGGCAGGGCAGTCGACCAGCGGTGCTGCGCTGATCTTTTGAATGGCTTCCAACTGATGACCACAGGAAGCACATTGATAGTCGTACATCGGCATGGGGGTTGTCTCGGCGATCAGATTGCTACCGCGCATGCTGGGCTTTGCGGCAAAGGGCGGGATTATATCCATTAAATGCAGCCTGTGCAGCCGTAAGACTGCACAGACCGACACTCGACCCGATCAACCGCCATCGTCAAGCCATGATGGGGCAATTTCCTTCCTTCAGGCTGTGCACGACGCAGACAACCCGCACCAGCCCGGTGAAGTTCTTTACCCCGCCGTGACGCAGATGCACTTCGCGATCCACATGGGACAGCAGCGCACTGACCGAGCAGCAATTGACCTTGGCCATATCACCCAAAATATCCCAATAGACCTGTTCAAGCCGCAAGCAGGTCGCAAAGCCATTCAAACGCACCGACCGGGATAATGGCTGGGCCAGGCCCATATCGAATTCGCTGACAAATGAATCAATCCTCACGTCCTTGAGTGGACTGACCCTCCCCTCGCTTCGCCTGTCTTGATAAACCATAGCGTTGACACTCCTTTGCCATCCTTGCTGCTTATAAGAGTCATATTCCGTTTCCTTATAAAAGCGCAGGCGCACAGGGATATCTAGATGACTTTATGACCATCGACGTAGGATAAGCCAACAACTGAGGGGAGATCATGGAGCTCGTCCTAGGCCGGACGATTTCCTACGAAAACTGACGCAATGTCTTTCAGCGAAACGGCAAAAAGCCGCGCGAAACACAGCCGGCAAATAATACTCAGCAAGCGTCATGCACACAGCGGCCAGCGGGAGTACCGCTGGACTGCCTGATTTGAGTAGCTGCGGGCTTTGCTGTTAAATAGGCAGTGTGTCGCTACCGCCTATTTTCCGGGGGCTGCGCATAGGCTGATAGCGGGAACGTGTCCAACGCCTCTTATTGTTCCGAAGCGAACCGTGCTCCATCAGCTCTTCCTTGTGATCCGTCTTAACGTGAGTTAATCAAAATGTTGAAAATCGTCCACCTGCTAATGGGCGCAGCAGCCTTGCTGCTGTCCTTCATCCCTAGCCTGCGATCCGAAGCGCTACCTTACCTGCAACAACCCGATGCGCTGTACCTGGCCTTTTTCGGCCTGCTCAACCTCACCCTTGCACCTGTTATCCCTTACTGGAACAAAGGCCCACGTCATCAACTGCAAAACCTGGTCAGCGCCTTGCTGGTTCTGGCTGTGGTATTGCAAACACTGACATTGTTCGCCCCGATGCCTGTCATCGCCGGTCAACCTGCCGTTCTGTTCAGTCTGGTCGTTGCCCTGATCGCCATTCTTTTGCACCTGGCTGTCAGCTTCTACAAATCTTCACCGGCCGCCGCCTCGCCAAGCTATGACATGAGCAACCGCGATACCGGCACCGTCAAGTGGTTCAATACCTCCAAAGGCTTCGGCTTTATTTCCCGTGATTCCGGCGATGATATTTTCGTGCACTTCCGGGCAATTCGCGGTGAAGGCCACCGTGTTCTGGTCGAAGGCCAGCGCGTGGAGTTCTCTGTGATGAACCGTGACAAAGGCCTGCAAGCCGAAGATGTGATCGCCGCCCTGCCGCGTCGCTGATTCCAAGGCTAAAAAAAACCGCGAACAGCCCAGGCTGTTCGCGGTTTTTTTATGGCCTGCTCTTCACTAATGTGGCTCAGTAATGCGGCGGTGGCGCCTCTTCTTCGAAGGACTCGAACTGACCGGCCATTTCCTCTTGCCGCTTGAGCAATGCGGCCATTTGCAGTTGCAGGCGCTCCACTGCGCGTTGCTGCGTCGCCAGCACATCACTCAATGCCTGGATGGTGTCATCCTGGAACGCCAACTGGCTTTCCAGATCGGTAACGCGTTCTTCCAGGCTCATGTTTTAGCCCTCCAGAAACGTGAAGTCATCGGTCAACACCAGACGCAGCCGTTCGCGAATTGTCGCGATCTGCTCTGGACTGTAGGGTTTGGCCGGCTGCTTGCCCCAGACCGGAGCTGGCCAGGCGGCGTCCTCACGCTTGCGCACAATCACATGCATGTGCAACTGGCTGACGACATTACCCAGGGCCGCAACGTTCAACTTGTCCGCATCGAACGAGTCCTTGAGCATTTCCGCCAGCGCGGTGGTTTCCTGCCACAGCTGCTGTTGATCTGCGACATCTAATTGAAATATCTCACTGATATCCTCGCGGCGGGGCACGAGGATGAACCACGGGTAGTTCGAATCATTGGACAACAGCAACCGACAGAGCGGGAAATCGCCGATAGGCAACGTGTCTTGTTGAAGTCGTGGATCTAAAGCGAACACAGCGCACACTCCCTCTGGTGATCTTTTTTCAGCTTAGCGCCCCATTGCGAATGACGGCGCACCAAGCGACAGGACGGCAGCATACCTGCGAACGCCACACGCTTCACGACGAACTGCCACCGGCTGCGCCCTACGGGCGCCCCGACATGAGCCATTTTGATCCGGTATGCACCATGACAGAACCAGCCGCCGCACAAAAAATGCCGGAATGACCGATAAACGACGGGCCGTTCGAATCCACGACAAAGCGACACTGTGTGAATTCGGTACAACAATTGAAATTTTTTGCACCAAAACCGCACAACGCGTCTACGCTCAGTGCGTCAGCATCCGCTAACTACTCACTGGCGGGGTGAACCGGTAACGTTTTTGGTTGTCGCCCCCACTGGATCGATGTGGTAAACACGATGCGAAGCATGGCGTCAAGCTCAGGTAAAAAGAGCTTGAACCCCCGGTTTTATGAGGTTTTTACAGCAACAGGCAGGCCTTTGGAAAAAAACAGCAACAGAATTCCGATTTGTGCACGCTTGTTGCATTCACACCCGTATCGTCTATAAGCGCTCCGCTGGAAGTGGAAGCCTTAAGGCCAATAAAAACAGCGGCAGGGTTGCCCGATGGAGATTCAAGTGCAGGACAAGGGACTCTTTTTTACCGACGCTCAAGCCATGGAAAACAACGTTGAAGTTGTCAGTCCGATTGCGTCGGAATTGTGAATTTGCGACATCTACCCAGCCATTTGCGACAGGGTCGTAAAGAAGCTGAAAGGTTAGATGCGCAAGTATCGCCAACATGGTCGGCGTGATATAAGTTTGCGCCGACACAAAAAGAAAGAGCCGCCCGGATAATAAAACAGGCGGGACGGCAGTACTCTTCTAAAAACCAAAGGAGCAAATCACGATGCGCGTGATGAAGTGGAGCATGATCGCACTGGCAGTTGCAGCAGCAGCCAGTACTCAAATGGCTACGGCCGCACCTTTCGTAAGTGACCAGGCTGAAGCCAAAGGTTTTGTTGAAGACGCCAAGTTCGACTTGCTGATTCGCAACTATTACTTCAACCGTGACAACAAAGATGGCGCCCGCGACGTTAAAGACTGGACCCAAGGTCTTTGGGGCACCTTCAACTCCGGTTACACCCAGGGTACTGTTGGTGTTGGCGTTGATGCATTCGGTTACCTGGCCATCAAACTGGATGGCGGCGATGGCACTTCCGGTTCGGGCAACATGAGCCGTAGCGACACCGTCAACGCCAACGGTGGCCGCAATGTCAACGACAGCCAGGGTAAAGCCGGGGGGGCCATTAAATTCCGCGTCTCCAAAACCGAGCTGAAATTCGGCGACATGTCGCCAAGCACTGCTCCAGTGTTTGCTGTTGGCGGTTCCCGTATCCTTCCTCAAGTTGCCAGCGGTTTCCAACTGCAGAGCAGCGAAGTCAAAGACCTTGACCTCGAAGCCGGTCACTTCTACTCGGGTTCCAGCCAGGACAAAAACGCCCGTGACGGCGGTCTGTTTGCAAACTACGCCGGCGTTGAAGCCAACAGCATCGACTATTTCGGTGGCAAGTACGGCATTACCGAAAACCTTTCCGCATCGCTGTATGGCGCCAAGCTGGAAGACATCTGGAACCAGTACTACGCCAACGTGAACCTCACCACTCCATTTGGTGGTGACACGTCGCTGAACACCGACTTCAACATCTACCGCACCACCGACACCGGTGACGCGAAAGCCGGTGACATCAGCAACACAGCATTCTCGCTGGCCACCGCTCTGTCGTTCCTGAAAGCACACACCATCACCCTGGCCTTCCAAAAGGTTAATGGCGATACCCCGTTCGACTACGTCGGTATTGGCAAGAACAACCGCGGCGGCGACTCGATCTTCCTCGCCAACTCCATCCAGTACTCTGACTTCAACGCCCCTGGCGAGAAGTCTGCCCAGATCCGTTACGATCTGAAAATGGCTGAGTACGGCGTTCCTGGTCTGAGCTTCATGACCCGTTATGTGAAAGGTTGGGACATCGACGGCACCAAAACTCCAGCAGGCAGCGCTTACACCGGCCTGTACGGTGAAGATGGCAAGCACAACGAAACCAACTTCGAAGCCAAGTACGTTGTTCAGTCTGGCCCGGCAAAAGATCTGTCCGTCCGCTTCCGTCAAGCTTGGCACTTTGCTAACGCCGACGAAGGTGAAGGCGACGTGAAAGAGTTCCGTGTGATCGTCGACTACCCGCTGTCGATTTTGTAATCGCATCCAGTTAGTTTGCGGTAACAAACAAAAAGGCCCATCTTCGGATGGGCCTTTTTTGTTGCTTACTGCACCGCAGATTCCTGAACCATTCGAATCACCCGCTGTGGAAACGGAATATCGATACCGGCCGTTTTCAAACGATCACGGGACTGTTCGTTGAACATGAACATCACATCCCAATAATCCGCCGTCTTCACCCACACTCGAAGGGAAACAGTAATCGAACTGTCGCCCAGAGTAGAAATCACTGCCTGAGGTGCCGGGTCAGCCAAAACGCGCTCATCTTTGGCCAGGTCCAGCAACACTTCACGGGCCTTCTGCAAGTCCGCCTCGTAAGCCACGCCTACATCGAATATCACCTTGCGGGTCGGCTGACGGTTGGTGTTGGTGATGATGCCGTTCGACAGATTGCCGTTAGGCACGATGATGGTTTTGTTATCGCCGGTGCGCAGTACGGTGTGAAAGATCTGGATGCTGTCGACCGTACCGGCAACACCTTGAGCTTCGATCCAGTCACCGATGCGGAACGGGCGGAACAACAGAATCAGCACGCCGCCAGCGAAGTTCGCCAGGCTGCCCTGCAACGCCAGACCGATCGCCAGGCCAGCAGCACCGATCGCTGCGACGAACGAGGTGGTTTCCACGCCGATCATCGACGCCACGCTGACGATCAGCAGAATCTTGAGGATGATGTTCGCCAGGTTGCTGATGAAACCTTGCAGCGCCAGGTCGGCATTACGCAACGCCAGCAGGCCGCCGAGTTTTTGCGTGACTTTGTTGATCAGCCACCAGCCGATGGCCAGGGTAATCACCGCCAACAGCACGCGACTACCGTATTCCATGATCATCGGAATCCAGGCTTGGGATGCCTTGACCAGATTGTCCACTTCAGTATTCAAATCCATCTACTTTCTCCTGATTTCCGGCCATCCGGCACGCGAAAAATAAGCGGCAGAAAGACCCGCCGGGTTAAACACAATCGAGGTGGGAGCGGGCTTGCTCGCGAAAGCGGCGTGTCATTCAACAGTGATGTCGACTGATACGCCGCTTTCGCGAGCAAGCCCGCTCCCACAGGTTCCCGCTTGAAAGTCAGTCGCGGAAGTTGTTGAACTGCAGTGGCATGTCGAACGTCTTGGCGCGCAGGGCTGCAATCGCTTCCTGCAAATCGTCACGCTTCTTGCCGGTAATGCGCACTTGCTCGCCCTGAATGGCGGCCTGGACCTTGAGTTTGGCGTCTTTGACGTGAGCGACGATTTTCTTCGCCAGCTCTTTGTCGATGCCTTCCTTGAGGACCGCTTCCTGCTTCATCAACTTGCCCGACGCGTAGGCATCCTTGACTTCAAGGCACTGCACGTCGATCTTGCGCTTGACCAGAGCCAGCTTGAGGATCTCGATCATCGCTTCGAGCTGGAAATCGGCTTCCGCGGTCAGGTTGACGGTCAGGTCCTTTTCCTTGAACTCGAAGGTGCCTTTGCCTTTCAGGTCATAACGACGATCGAGTTCCTTGACGGCGTTCTCGACCGCGTTGGTGACTTCGTGTTTGTCCAGTTCGGATACCACGTCGAACGACGGCATGTAATCTCTCCAATAAAAAGGCACGCTCGATAACGATGGAGCGCGCTTGGCTTGCGGTTAAAATCGGGCTCATTATAACGGGTCTTTTCCAACCGATACTGCGAGCCTCACATGCCTGCGTCAAACCGAGCAAAAAGTTGATGTCTACCCCTTGGCACATTCTCGGCGCCGGCAGCCTCGGCACCCTTTGGGCCACACGTCTGGCGCGGGCTGACGTACCGGTCAGGTTGATCGTGCGGGACGCGACACGCTTACAGGCCTATCAGACGGCGGGCGGTTTGACGCTGGTCGAACACGGCGAAGCTCAGCTGTATCCGGTGCCCGGCGAAACAGCCGACAGCGACGAGCCCATCAGCCGCCTGCTGGTGGCCTGCAAAGCCTACGACGCCGAGAAAGCCGTGGCCCGCCTCGCCCACCGCCTGACACCCGACGCCGAACTGATCCTGCTGCAGAACGGCCTCGGTAGTCAGGACGCGGTTGCCGCGCAGGTGCCTCAGGCGCGCTGCATCTTCGCCTCCAGTACCGAAGGCGCGTTTCGCGATGGCGACTGGCGTGTGGTGTTCGCCGGTCACGGCTACACCTGGCTGGGCGATGCGGGCCATCCAGTAGCGCCGATCTGGCTGGAGGACTTGAGCGCCGCCGGTATTCCCCATGAGTGGAGCACCGACATCCTCACAAGGCTGTGGCGAAAACTGGCGCTCAATTGTGCGATCAACCCACTGACCGTACTGCACGAATGCCGCAACGGTGGTTTGCAACAGCATCATTGCGAAGTCGCCACCCTGTGCGCCGAGCTCACCGAACTGCTGGAGCGCTGCGGCCAGCCGGCAGCGGCGGAGAACCTCCGGGAGGAAGTCGAACGAGTGATCAAGGCCACAGCGGCCAATTTCTCCTCGATGTACCAGGACGTCGCGAGTCAGCGCCGCACAGAAATCAGCTACCTGTTGGGCCATGCCTGCAAGGTCGCGTCGCGGCATCAGTTGAACCTGCCCCACCTCAGTCAATTGCAGGAGCGCCTGATTGCTCATCTGCGCAGCCTTGGATTGCCCAGCGACTGAGCAGCGGCTACGCTGGCCACTTGTTCCTTTTCAGCGATGAACCTGATGCCATTGCGCCAGCGCCTTGAAAACCTTCCAGTCGGCCAGAAATTGCTGGCCGCCCTGCTGGTGCTGTTGACCACCGTTTTGCTGGTCGCCAACCTGACCTTTATCAGCGCCGCCTATTACATCTCCCAGGAAAGCATGGCCCCCCAAGCCTTGCAGACCATCGGCCGACTGGTGTCCAACCCAAGCCTGATCTCCGACGCCTTGAAGTCACCGCAAACCGCCCAGCGTCTGCTCAACGAGCTCAACAGCTATACACCGTTGCGTGCAGCAGCGCTCTATGACGGCAAAGGTGTGCTTCTGGCGCAGCTGCAGCAGGGCGACGAGCTCCATCTACCGGAGCATTTCCGGCATCTGGAAGCCTGGCAAGCCACCGAGTTTCGCAGCAACCAAGTGATCACCCTGCCCCGCCCCGGTACCGCGCCGGGGCACTTGCTGCTGGTAGCCAGCAGCGAATTGCCGATGGCGTTCTACACCGGGACCCTGACCGCCAGTTTGGGGATTCTGATCTTCAGCGTGCTGTTATGGCTGGTGATTGCCCGGCAGATCAAACGCCTGATTACCCGGCCGATCCATCAGCTCGAAGAGTTGTCCCGGCAAGTGACCCGGGAAGAGAACTACGCCCTACGCGCCTCTCGCGGCAACCACGACGAAATCGGCAGCCTCGCCGAAGCGTTCAACACCATGCTCTCGCGCATCGAGGCCCGGGAGCAGCAGCTCAAGCGCGCCCGCGACGATTCCCAGGCCGCTTACGACCAGGCTCAGGGGCTGGCCGAAGAAACCCGCCACACCAACCGCAAGCTGGAACTGGAAGTTCAGGTGCGCAGCAAGATCGAAAAGAAACTCACCGGTTTCCAGAACTACCTCAACAGCATCATCGACTCCATGCCGTCGGCCTTGATCGCCCTCGACGAGCAGCTCTACGTAACCCAGTGGAATCAGGAAGCCAGCGCCCTGTCCGGCACTCGCCTGGACGAAGCCTTGAACCAACCGATCTTCCTCGCCTTCGAACCGCTCAAACCATTCCTGCCGCAACTCAGGCAAACCGTCGAGCAGCACACGGTGGCGAAGATTGAACGGGTTACCTGGCTCAAGGACGATGAACCCAAGCATTACGCCCTGACGTTCTACCCATTGATGGGCGGTGCCGGGCGCGGCGTGGTGATCCGGATCGATGACATCACCCAGCGGCTGTCCCTGGAAGAAATGATGGTGCAGTCGGAAAAAATGCTCTCGGTCGGTGGCCTCGCCGCCGGCATGGCCCACGAAATCAATAATCCACTGGGTGCAATCCTGCACAACGTGCAGAACATTCGTCGGCGCCTGTCACCCGATCTGCCGAAGAACCTCGAACAGGCCGAGCAACTCGGCATTGAGCTGGAAACGGTCAACCAGTATTTGAAAGCTCGCGAAGTGCCGCAATTACTCGATGGCATTCAACAGGCCGGCGCCCGGGCGGCGAAAATCGTGACGCACATGCTCAGCTTCAGCCGCCGCAGTACCCGGCAGATGGCTCCCTGCGATTTGCCGGCGCTGATCGATCAAGCGGTGGAGATCGCCGGCAACGACTTCGACCTGGCGATCGGTTTCGACTTCAAGGGGCAGGCGATCATTCGGCAGTTCGATCCGGCACTGGGCCCGGTGCCCGGCACTGCCAACGAACTGGAGCAGGTGCTGCTCAACTTGCTGAAAAACGCCGCACAAGCCATTCACCAACGTACCGACGACCGCGAACCGGGGCGGATCATTCTGCGTACAAAACTGAACCCGCCATGGGCGGAAATTCAGGTCGAAGACAACGGCATCGGCATGAGTGAGAACGTGCGCAAACGTACGTTCGAGCCGTTCTTCACCACCAAGGAAATCGGTCAGGGCACCGGCCTTGGGCTCTCGGTCTCGTACTTCATCATCACCAACAACCACAAGGGCCAGATGGAAGTGCAATCGACGCCGGGCCAAGGTACCTGTTTCACCTTGCGCCTGCCGTTGTCGGGCACTCCGGTGGTCTCTCAAGAACTCAATCAGCTGTCGAGGTAACCATGGGCTTTCGCTTGTCGAAGATTTACACCCGTACTGGCGACAAAGGCGAAACCGGGCTCGGCGATGGCCGCCGGGTGCCCAAGGACCATCCGCGCATCGAAGCCATTGGCGAAGTCGATACGCTGAACAGCCAAGTGGGTGTGCTGTTGGCCGGGTTGGCGGCGCAAAGTGATACGTATCCGGGGTTGAACGAAGTGATCGAGGTGTTGGCGCCCTGCCAGCATCGGTTGTTCGACTTGGGTGGCGAACTGGCGATGCCGGTTTATCAGGCACTGAATACGGCGGAAATCGAGCGCCTGGAAGCGGCGATCGATGTGTGGAATGAAGAGTTGGGGCCGCTGGAGAATTTCATTCTGCCCGGCGGTTCCGCGCTGATCGCCCAGGCTCACGTATGCCGCTGCCTGGCGCGCAGTGCCGAGCGGCGCTGTCAGCAGTTGAATGCGATCGAGCCATTGGCCGGGGTTGGGCTGGCGTATATCAATCGGTTGTCGGATTTGTTGTTTGTGGCGGCACGGTTGATTGCCAAGCGTCAGGGGATTGCCGAGATTTTGTGGCAAGCGGCAACGAAACCCGGGGTTTAGTCGGCGCCCTCAAGGACGCCTTCGCGGGCAAGCCTCGCTCCTATAAGGACGGCGTTGTTGCCAAATCCTGTAGGAGCGAGGCTTGCCCGCGAAGAGGCCAGTAGCCTCAACGCAGAATCAGGCCTCAGGCCAAAACGCCCGAATCCCCGCCACACCCTGCGCCCCTGCTTCCCAGGCTTTCTGCCGCTCTGCCGGGCCCACCCCTCCCAGCAAGAATACCGGTTTGCTGAAGCCCTCGATCAAAGTCGAAGCCTGCTCCCAACCCAATGGCAGAGCATCCGGATGAGTCTGCGTCGGCTGCACCGGCGACAGGGTCACGAAGTCCACGCCCATTTGCTCGGCCAACGCCAGTTCTTCAGCGTTGTGGCAAGACGCTGCCAACCAGCGTGACGCCGGTAGCGGACGCCCCGCCGCCGCGTACTTGCGCAACTGCGCCGACGTGATGTGCCAACCGGCGGACGGGAAGTCCCCCAGCCATTCAAACGGCCCCTTGATCATCAACTGCGCCTTGCCGGCACACAGCCCCGCCGCATCCACCGCCAGATCGCGGTATTGCGGGTCGTAGCCGTTGGGCGCGCGCAACTGAATCAGCTTGATGCCACCGGCGATGGCTTTCTGAATACCGCGCAGCAAGGCCGGGGTTTCCAGGCCCTCCGGGGTGATCAGGTAGTCGCCGGGCAAGCGTGCAGCGGCGACGATCGGCTGGTTGGCGGCCGGAAATTCGTAATCCACCAGTTCCCGCGCGGTCACCCAGGCCAAAGGCTGGCCTTCGGCGCCATGGGGTTCGCCGGTAAACGCCGAGACTTCCCAGACATCCAGCAACACCTGCTTGTCCGGGTAATCGTGGCGGACCTTGATCATCGGTCGCGCGGTATTGACCACAATGCCCAACTCTTCGTGAAGCTCGCGAGCCAGGGCCATCTCGACGGATTCGTCATCCTCGACCTTGCCACCGGGGAACTCCCACAAACCGCCCTGATGCTGAGTGTCGGCACGGCGGGCAATGAGGATCTTGCCGCTGCTATCGCGGATAACCGCGGCTGCTACATGGACTCGTTTCACCGCTCTATTTCCTCCAGACCCGCCTTCCGCCAGGCCTTGAAGGCTGGCCATTGGTAGATGGTTTCGACATAGGCCGCGTCGGCCTCGGGCAGTTTTACCTGATAGGTGCGCAGGCGTACGGCGATCGGTGCAAAAAACGCATCGGCCAGGGTCGCGCCGCCAAACAGGAACGGGCCGGTTTCAGTCGCGACGGCGCGACATTCAGCCCACAACGCCAGCATGCGCTCGATTTCAGCCTGAACCTCAGATGGGGTCGGCGACAGTGGCGCATCGTGGCTCAGGTCGAACGGCATGTTGCCGCGCATGGCGAAAAAACCGCTGTGCATCTGCGCACACGCCGAACGCGCCTGGGCACGGGCGGCAGTGTCTTGGGGCCAGAGCCCGGCATCGGGGAATTGTTCAGCCAGGTATTCGGCAATCGCCAGGGAATCGGCAATGGTGCCGTGCTCGGTTTTCAGCAGCGGGACTTTCCCGGTTGGCGAATGCTTGAGCACGCGCTCGCGAGTGTCCGGCTGGTTCAGCTTGATCAGTTCTTCGGTGTAGGACGCGCCGGTCAGGTCAAGGGCCAGTGCGGCGCGCAGGGACCAGGAGGAATGCAGTTTGTCGCCGATGATCAGGTGGAGGCTCATGTTCGGGACCTTTTGATAGGGGGATGGACCAGAATCTTTGGTGTCTGGTCGGCCGCCTTCGCGAGCAAGCCCGCTCCCACAGTTGATCGAGTTCTTCCGCAAGAAATGCAATCGAATGTGGGAGCGGGCTTGCTCGCGAAGGGCGCGACTCGGTCCGGACCTAATTTACGTACGGTACTCGGCGTTGATCTTCACGTATTCGTGGGACAGGTCAGTGGTCCAGATGGTTTCGCTGCAATCACCGCGCCCCAGTTCGATGCGGATGGTGATCTCTTCCTGCTGCATCACCGCCGCGCCCTGGGCTTCGGTGTAGGTGGCAGAGCGAGCACCACGGCTGGCGATGCACACGTCGCCGAGGAACACGTCGATCTTGCTCACGTCCAGATTCGGTACGCCGGCACGGCCCACGGCGGCCAGAATGCGGCCCCAGTTCGGGTCGGAGGCGAACAACGCGGTCTTGATCAGCGGCGAGTGGGCCACGGTGTAACCGACGTCCAGGCACTCCTGGTGATTGCCGCCGCCGTTGACTTCCACGGTGACGAACTTGGTCGCGCCTTCGCCGTCGCGCACGATGGCCTGGGCCACGTCCATGCAGACTTCGAACACCGCTTGTTTCAGCAAAGCGAACAGCGGACCGCTCGCTTCGGTGATTTCTGGCAGTGCTGCCTGACCGGTGGCGATCAGCATGCAGCAGTCGTTGGTCGAGGTGTCGCCATCGATGGTGATGCGGTTGAACGACTTGTTGGCGCCGTCCAGCAGCAGGTTTTGCAGCACATCGCGGGAGACTTTGGCGTCGGTGGCGATGTAGCCGAGCATGGTCGCCATGTTCGGGCGGATCATGCCCGCGCCCTTGCTGATGCCGGTGACGGTGATGGTCACGCCGTCATGCTGGAACTGGCGGCTGGCACCCTTTGGCAGGGTGTCGGTGGTCATGATGCCGGTAGCGGCGGCTTCCCAGTTATTCACCGACAGGTCGTCGAGGGCGGCTTGCAGCGCGCCTTCGATTTTTTCGACCGGCAGCGGCTCGCCGATCACACCGGTGGAGTACGGCAGCACCAGGCTTGCATCGACGCCAGTCAGCTCAGCCAGTTTGGCGCACGTGCGCTCGGCGGCTGCCAGGCCAGGTTCGCCGGTGCCGGCGTTGGCATTGCCGGTGTTGGTCAGCAGGTAACGTACCGGGCCTTGCACGCGTTGTTTGGCCAGGATCACGGGAGCGGCGCAAAAGGCGTTCAGGGTGAACACGCCCGCGACCGTGGAACCTTCGGCACAGCGCATGACCACGACATCCTTGCGCCCCGGGCGCTTGATGCCGGCCGAGGCGATACCGAGTTCAAAACCGGCAACCGGGTGCAACGTTGGCAAAGGACCAAGACCAACAGCCATGAATGCGCTCCTTAATAAATGATGTCTGCACCGCCGTCGGGGCGTCGGTGGTTTAAATGGCAAAACGCCGCGACGGCATAAGCCGGTCGCGGCGCGGGTATTTCAGCGTATGAAACGGGTTTACTGGATCTGCCCGTGGCAATGCTTGAACTTCTTGCCCGAACCGCAGTAGCACAGCTCGTTACGGCCCAGCTTCTGCTCGTTGCGCACCGGTGCGGTGGCGAGGGCTACGTCGACCTCTTCACCCAACACTTCCGGTTGCTCCAGGCCAGGTGCTTCGTCGTGCTGGAACTGCATGCGCGCAGCCAGTGCTTCGGCCTCCTGACGCAGGCGAGCTTCTTCTTCGATCGGATCTTCGCGGCGAACCTGAACGTGCGACAGCACACGGATCGAGTCGCGCTTGATCGAATCCAGCAACTCGGAGAACAAGGTGAAGGACTCGCGCTTGTATTCCTGCTTCGGGTTCTTCTGCGCATAACCACGCAGGTGGATGCCGTGACGCAGGTGATCCATGGTCGACAGGTGGTCTTTCCACAGGTCGTCCAGTACGCGCAGAACGATTTGCTTCTCGAAGGTGCGCAGTGCTTCGGCACCGGCCTGGTCTTCTTTCTCGTTGTACGCGGCGATCAGCTCGTTCATCAGCTTCTCGCGCAGGGTCTCTTCGTAGAGGTGATCGTCTTCGTCCAGCCATTGCTGGATCGGCAGCGCTACACCGAAGTCGCTCTGCAACGCCGCTTCCAGACCGGCCACGTCCCACTGCTCTGGCAGCGATTGCGGTGGAATGTGCGCGCTGACGGTTGCGTTGAGCACGTCCTGACGGAAATCGGCGATGGTTTCGCCGATGTTGTCGGCGGCCAACAAACTGTTACGCATGTGATAGATCACTTTACGTTGTTCGTTGTTGACGTCGTCGAACTCGAGCAGTTGCTTACGGATGTCGAAGTTGCGGCCTTCAACCTTGCGCTGAGCCTTCTCGATGGCGTTGGTCACCATGCGGTGCTCGATCGCTTCACCGGACTGCATGCCCAGCGCCTTCATGAAGTTCTTCACCCGGTCAGAGGCGAAGATGCGCATCAGGCTGTCTTCCAGCGACAGGTAGAAACGGCTGGAACCGGCGTCGCCCTGACGACCGGCACGACCGCGCAACTGGTTGTCGATACGGCGCGATTCGTGACGCTCGGAAGCGATCACCTGCAAACCGCCCGACTCCAGCACTTGCTGGTGACGTTTCTGCCAGTCGGCCTTGATCTGGGCAATCTGCTCAGGGGTCGGGTCTTCCAGCGAAGCGACTTCCACTTCCCAGTTACCGCCCAACAGGATGTCGGTACCACGACCGGCCATGTTGGTGGCGATGGTCAGTGCGCCCGGACGACCGGCCTGAGCAATGATTTCGGCTTCTTTTTCGTGGAACTTGGCGTTCAGAACCTTGTGTTCGATGCCTTCCTTCACGAGCAGGCTGGACATGTGCTCGGACGTTTCGATGGTGGCAGTACCCACCAACACCGGACGGCCCTGAGTCATGCACTCCTTGATGTCGTTGATGATCGCCGCGTATTTCTCTTCGGCGGTCAGGAACACCAGGTCGTTGTAGTCTTTACGCGCCAACGGTTTGTTTGGCGGAATCACCATGACTTGCAGGCCATAGATCTGGTGGAATTCGAACGCTTCGGTGTCTGCGGTACCGGTCATGCCGGACAGCTTGTTGTACAGACGGAAGTAGTTCTGGAACGTGGTCGACGCCAGGGTCTGGCTCTCGGCCTGGATGTTCAGGTGTTCCTTGGCCTCGATGGCCTGGTGCAGGCCTTCGGACAAACGGCGACCCGGCATGGTACGGCCGGTGTGTTCGTCGACCAGTACGACCTGACCGTCCTGCACGATGTATTCGACGTTGCGGTTGAACAGTTTGTGCGCACGCAGGCCAGCATAAACGTGGGTCAGCAGACCGAGGTTATGCGCCGAATACAGGCTCTCGCCTTCAGCCAGCAGGCCGACGCGGGTGAGCATGTCTTCGATGAACTGGTGACCGGCTTCGTTGAGTTCGACCTGACGGGTCTTCTCGTCCACGGTGTAGTGGCCAGCCTTGGTGACTTCGCCTTCGACTTCTTCGACGTGCAATTCCAGCTGCGGGATCAGTTTGTTGATCTCGATGTACAGCTTGGAGCTGTCCTCGGCCTGACCGGAGATGATCAGCGGGGTACGGGCTTCGTCGATGAGGATGGAGTCGACTTCGTCGATCACGGCAAAATTGAGTTCGCGCTGGAATTTTTCTTCCATGCTGAACGCCATGTTGTCGCGCAGGTAATCGAAACCGAATTCGTTGTTGGTGCCGTAGGTGATGTCGGCGGCGTAGGCGGCACGCTTCTCTTCCGGCGGCTGGAATGGGGTCACCACGCCGACCGTCATGCCGAGGAATTCGTAGAGCGGACGCATCCAGTTGGCGTCACGGCGGGCCAGGTAGTCGTTCACCGTCACAACGTGCACGCCCTTGCCGGACAGTGCGTTGAGGTAAACGCCCAGTGTCGCCACCAGGGTCTTGCCTTCACCGGTACGCATTTCCGCGATCATGCCTTCGTGCAAGGTCATGCCGCCGATCAGCTGGACATCGAAGTGGCGCATACCCATGACGCGCTTACCGGCTTCGCGGGCGACCGCAAAGGCTTCTGGCAGCAGCTTGTCGAGGGTTTCCCCTTTGGCGAGGCGGGCCTTGAACTCGTCTGTCTTGGCACGCAATTGATCGTCCGAAAGGGCCACCATTTGCTCTTCGAAGGCATTGACGAGCTGCACCGTCTTGAGCATGCGCTTGACTTCACGCTCGTTCTTGCTTCCAAAAAGTTTCTTTAACAAAGGCGCAAACATATCGGCAGGATCTTCCACACTAAAGGGATGGAGGGCGGCCCCGTGAGTCGCCCGTGCAGCCCTCATGGCCGCATGCGAACGAGTATTCTACCCGGAAACGATGGTGAGGAAAGTGGCGTTATTCCACGATGCATGCACTGCGCTATGACGGGGCTCACTTAAAATAAGGGCATTTTGCTGAACTTCAACCCATCAAGGGCACAAGTTACTTGTTGATTTAATGGGTAAAGCGCTCGCAAAGCAATGGGTCGGGGGCAGCGGGTGCTTTCTGTTACCATGGCCGCTCTGTTACTTCAGGTGTCTGATCATGGCATTTCGCCCTCTCACGGCCAGAGCACCCGCCGTTCTGCTTCGCGAAGCCAAACCGCTGAAAGCCATTTTTGGCCACGCTCAACGCCTGGGTCATTTACAACGTCTGGTGGAAAGTCAGTTGCAGCCAGCTGCCCGCGAGCATTGCCATGTGGCGTCGTGGCGCGAAGGCAGTTTATTGCTGATTGTCACCGACGGCCATTGGGCCACCCGCCTGCGTTATCAACAAAAGCGTCTGCAACGGCAGTTACAGCTGTTCGACGAGTTCGCCAGCCTGACGCGGATTCTGTTCAAGGTTCAACCGCCTACCGTTCAGCAAGGGGCTGCGGGGCATACGATAAATTTGTCGACCGATGCGGCGGCGACCATTCAGGCGACGGCTGACGGGATTACCGACCCGAACCTGCGGGCGGCCCTCGAACGGCTGGCGGCTCACGCCAAACCCAAAACCTGAAATTGACACATACCCCGTAGGAGCGAGGCTTGCCCGCGAAGAGGCCCTTGAGGCCGCCAAAAGCTTCGCGGGCAAGCCTCGCTCCTACGGGGGTTGTGTTCAATCAAAGGTTTTTAGCGGCGTTTGCTGCCACCGAGCAATGAGCCCATCAACCCGCGTACCAATTGTCGGCCCAATTGATTCGCCGCCTGTCGCATCGCTGATTTCAATTCCTGGCCTGCCGCTGTGCCGAGGAATTCCCCGGCCTGCTCGGTGAAACTCGGCTCTTCAGGTGCAGGTTTGCCCGGCACTGCTTCGGGCTCCGGCGCCAGGCCTTTGCGCCCCATCAGCACTTCATAAGCCGATTCGCGATCGACCGGTTTGTCGTAACGCCCCTTGAACGGCGAACCGGCAATCAGCACGGTGCGCTCGGTCTCGGTCAGCGGGCCGATCCGCGATTGTGGCGGTGCAACCAATACACGCTGGACCATCCCGGGTGTGCCCTTGTCCTGCAAGGTGCCGACCAGCGCCTCGCCGATCCCCAACTCGGTCAAGACCGACAAGGCGTCAAATGCCGGGTTCGGCCGAAAACCGTCAGCCACCGCACGCAGGGATTTCTGCTCTTTGGCGGTAAACGCGCGCAAACCGTGCTGAATGCGCAGGCCCAGTTGAGCCAGTACATCATCCGGCAAATCACCTGGCGATTGGGTGACGAAATACACCCCCACGCCTTTCGAGCGAATCAGTCGCACCACTTGTTCCAGACGCTCCTGCAACGCTTTGGGCGTACCGGCGAACAACAAGTGCGCTTCGTCGAAAAACAGCGCCAGCAGCGGTTTCTCGGCATCGCCACGCTCCGGCAGTTGCTCGAACAGTTCGGCCAGCAGCCAAAGCAGGAACGTCGCATAGACCTTCGGCGCTTCGTGCACCAGACGACTGGCATCGAGCAAGTGAATGCGCCCGCGACCATCCACGGCCGGTTGCAACATGTCTTCCAGTTGCAGCGCCGGTTCGCCGAACAACGCTTCAGCGCCTTGCTGTTCCAGCGTTGCCAAACGGCGCAACAGCGCCTGGCTGGAACCGGTGGTCATCAACGCGGCGTCATCCCCCAGCAGTTCGGGGCTGTCGCGCAGGTGATTGAGCAGCGCCTTCAAATCCTTCAAATCCAGCAGCAACAGCCCTTCGCGGTCGGCCACCTTGAATGCGGCATAGAGTGCCGACTGCTGACTGTCGGTCAGCTCCAGCAGACTGCCGAGCAGCAACGGGCCCATTTCGCTCAAGGTTGTACGCAGTGGATGACCGGACTGACCATTAATGTCCCACAGGGTCACCGGATACGCCTGAGGCTTATGGTTCAACCAAGGCATGCCGGCGATCCGCTCGGCGACTTTGCCTTGAGGGTTGCCGGCAGCGCCCAGGCCGCACAGGTCGCCTTTGATGTCCGCCGCGAACACCGCCACGCCGGCATCGCTGAAGGCTTCGGCCAGGCGCTGCAAGGTGACGGTTTTGCCAGTCCCGGTAGCGCCCGCTATCAGGCCGTGACGGTTGGCCAGGCGCATGGCCTGGGCGATGGACTGGCCCGCGAGATCGGCGCCGATAACGAGTTGCGATGAGTCAGGCATTTTGTCACCCATGGTTAATCTTTGATCCTTCATGGCCGATAACAAGCGAGAGACCAGACTGAAAATAGCGTCGGTAATTCCCTAAGGAGAGGTGGAAATATCAGCTTACTTTCAACACTGCCCATTTTGCGCGCCTTTATAAAAGCACGCCCTGGACATTAAGACTTTAGCGGACCCCCAAGCCATGAATAAAAATCTGCGCTTCAGCCATAAAATACTGCTTGCCGCCGCCCTCATCGTTATTGCTGCCTTCGCCTCGTTCACGTTGTACAACGACTATCTGCAGCGTAATGCGATACGCAACGACCTGGACAACTACCTGCAAGAAATGGGCAGTGTAACGGCCAACAATATCCAGACCTGGCTGGCCGGACGCAGCCTGCTGATCGAGAACCTGTCACAAAACGTCGCACTGAACGCCGACACCGACAACGTCTCCAAACTACTCGAACAGAAGGCGGTAACCTCGACCTTCATGGGCGCTTATCTGGGCAACAAGGATGGCACCTTCATCATCCGCCCTGACAGCAAGATGCCCGACGGCTATGACCCTCGCGCCCGGCCTTGGTACAAGAGCGCCCAAAGCACCGGCGGCTCGGCACTGACCGAACCGTACATCGACCTGGCGTCCGGTCAACTGGTCATTTCCATCGTCAACAGTGTGCTCAAGGACGGTCAAAGCATCGGCGTGGTCGGTGGCGACTTGAGCTTGCAGGTGATCGCCGACAGCCTCAACGCGCTGGACTTCGACGGCATGGGTTACGCCTTTCTGATCAGCGCCGATGGCAAGATCCTGGTTCACCCGGACAAATCCCTGGCGATGAAGTCCCTGAGCGAGGCGTACCCGAAAAACACCCCGCGCATCGGCAGCGAACTCAGTGAAATCGACGTCGACGGCAAGACCCGCATCGTCACGTTCACTCCGATCAAAGGCCTGTCCTCGGTCAATTGGTACATCGGCCTGTCGGTGGATAAAGACAAAGCCTTCTCGATGCTCAGCGAGTTCCGGACCTCGGCAGTCATCGCGACCATAATTGCCGTGGCGATCATCATCGCCTTGCTCGGCATGCTGATCCGCCTGCTGATCCAGCCGCTGCACGTCATGACCCGCGCCATGGAAGACATCGCCGACGGTGAAGGCGACCTGACCAAGCGCCTGACCATCCAGAATCAGGACGAATTCGGCATCCTCGGCACGGCGTTCAACCGTTTCGTGGAACGGGTTCATACCTCGATCCGCGAAGTGTCCTCGGCCACCGGCCAAGTCAACGAAGTAGCCCTGCGTGTGGTGGCAGCCTCGAACTCGTCGATGTTCAATTCCGACCAGCAAGCCTCGCGCACCAGCAGCGTTGCCGCGGCAATCAACCAACTCGGCGCCGCGGCCCAGGAAATCGCCCGCAACGCCGCACAAGCGTCAAGTCAGGCCAGCGACGCGCGCAGCCTGGCCGAAGATGGCCAGCAGGTGGTGGATCGCAGCATTGCCGCGATGAATCAGCTGTCGACCATGCTCAGTGCCTCGAGCACCAACATCGAATCGCTGAACAGCAAAACCGTGAACATCGGGCAAATTCTCGAAGTGATCACCAGCATCTCCCAGCAAACCAACCTGCTGGCGCTGAACGCCGCCATTGAAGCGGCACGGGCCGGTGAAGCCGGGCGCGGTTTTGCCGTGGTGGCCGACGAAGTGCGCAACCTGGCGCACCGCACACAAGAGTCGGCGCAACAGGTGCAAACCATGATCGAGGAGCTGCAAGTCGGCGCCCGGGAATCGGTCAGCACCATGAGCGACAGCCAGCGCCACAGCCAGGACAGCGTGGAAATCGCCAACCTGGCCGGCGAACGCTTGAACAGCGTGACGCTGCGCATCGGCGAAATCGACGGCATGAACCAGTCCGTGGCCACGGCGACCGAGGAACAGACGGCGGTGGTTGAATCGATCAACGTGGACATCACCGAGATCAATACGCTGAACCAGGAGGGCGTGGAAAACCTGCAATCGACGTTGCGGGCATGCTCGGACCTTGAACAGCAGGCTTCGCGATTGAAGCAGTTGGTGGGTAGTTTCCGGATTTAAGTCGCTCTTGAGGGCCCCTTCGCGGGCAAGCCTCGCTCCTACGGGATCATCACTGGCCCTGTAGGAGCGAGGCTTGCCCGCGAAGACGGTCTGCTAATCCCCGCAAAACCTCGCTGACACCCTCCGCCGCAAAACCCCAAACGAACATCTATCCTTCATATAGGTCAACCCAAGGGAGAACAAACGGACCGGAGGGATGTTCATCGTGCATATCGCTGACATAACCATGTTCTACGCCCCTGCCAGCGGTGGCGTGCGCACTTATCTGGATGCCAAACACCGTCGCCTGGGCAGCAAGCCAGGCATTCGTCACAGTCTGCTGATTCCTGGGGCTCATTTGAGTGAACAGGATGGTATTTACACGGTTCCGGCCCCTGCCCTGCCCTTTGGCAAGGGTTATCGCTTCCCCCTCCGTCTCGCGCCGTGGCGCAATGTCCTGCAGGATTTGCAGCCTGACCTGATAGAAGCCGGCGACCCTTACCTGACTGCCTGGGCCGCTTTGGACGCCAAGCGGCAGCTCGATGTGCCGGTGATCGGTTTTTATCACTCGGACCTGCCACTGCTGGTGAGCAATCGCATGGGCAATTGGGTTACACCCAATGTCGAAGCTTATGTCAGCAAGCTTTATAGCAACTTCGACCGGGTTCTGGCACCGAGTCAAATCATGGCCGATAAACTGATCGGGTTGGGCGTAAAAAACGTTTTCGTACAACCGCTGGGCGTCGACCTGCAAACGTTCACCCCCAATGCACGGGATCCAGATTTGCGGGCCGAATTGGGCATCGATGAAAATACACACCTGCTGATCTTCGCCGGCCGTGGGTCCAAGGAAAAAAACCTGCCGGTGCTGCTCAAATGCATGAAACGCCTGGGTCGTCGTTACCATCTATTACTGGTGGGCTCATCAATGCCGACCCTGGTACCGCGCAATGTCACCGTCCTCGATGAGTTCTACCCGGCGGCGCAAGTCGCGCGCTTGATGGCCAGTGCCGATGCGCTGGTGCATGCCGGTGATCAGGAAACTTTTGGCCTGGTGGTCCTTGAAGCCATGGCCAGTGGCATTCCGGTGGTGGCCGTGGCGGCTGGGGCTTTTCAGGAAATTGTCACCGATCAATGCGGCCTGCTTTGCGCGCCGAACAATCCAGCAGCGATGGCCAACGCGGTGCGCGAACTGTTCAGTCAGGGCAGCGCCGCGCTGGGCAAACAAGCCCGTAGCCATGTCGAGCAGCATTACTCTTGGGATATCGTGGTCGACAGCCTGCTGGGGCACTATCACGCGGTACTCGGCACTCAATGGCCACTGATCGCCAATGGTTGAGCCCATGAACGCGCCCAGCCTGATACTGGTATTGCACGACGTTGCGCCGCAAACCTGGCCCGATTACCAAGCCTTTGTCGAAGCCGTCGACGCATTGGGTAAGGTGCCGATCACCTGGCTGGTGGTGCCAAATTTCCACAAACATAACGACCTGGCTGCGTATCCGGCGTTTCGACGTTTGCTGACCCGCCGCGTCGCTCGCGGCGACGAACTGGCACTGCACGGTTATTTCCATTGCGATGAAGGGCCAATCCCCATCACGCCCCGAGACTGGTTCATGCGCCGAATCTACACCCATGAAGGCGAGTTCTACGACCTGCCTCTGGAAGCCGCCCTCTCCCGCCTGCGTGCCGGAATCGAGGTGTTTCACCGTTATAACTGGCCACTGGAAGGTTTCGTCGCCCCGGCCTGGCTGATGAGCGAAGGCACCCGCCAGGCCTTGCGCCAGGTACCGCTGCGCTACACCAGCGACTCGCAGCATCTGTATCGTTTGCCGGATTTCACCGCAATCGATGCCCCCGGTCTGGTCTGGAGCGCACGCAGCGCCTGGCGCCGCGGTCTGTCGAAAATCGTCAGCGATCAGCGCGAGCAACGTTGGCGCCAGGCGCCGGTGATTCGTCTCGGCCTGCACCCCGTGGACATGCGCCATGAGTTTTCGCGTCACTACTGGCTGCACACCCTCAAACGCTTGCTCGACGAGGGACGTGTGCCGATGACCAAGGCCAACTGGCTGACACAGCAACGCGACGTCGTCGGTCGCGCCGCATGAGCCGCGGGATTCTGCTGGTCGTCGCCCTGCTCGCTGCGGTGCTCATCCCGTCGTTGCTGGGCGGCGGCGAGACATGGTCGCGGTTGCAAAGCTTTCCGCTGAAATGGTTGCTGGTCATGTTCGGCATGATCCTGCTGTGCTGGATGCTCAACACCCTGCGCTTGCGCCTGTTGCTGGGAGATCAGCGCGGCAAGATCAGTCACGTCAAAAGCCTTGGGGTGGTGATGTCCGCCGAATTCGCTTACTGCGCCACTCCCGGTGGCAGTGGCGGACCGCTGACCATCATGGCCCTGCTGGCACGCCACGGCGTACGACCGGCCAGGGGCAGCGCCGTGTTCGCCATGGATCAGTTGAGCGATCTGCTGTTTTTTCTCTGCGCACTGAGCGGGATTCTGATTTATGCACTGTTCCAGCACCTCAGTCAGCGCATGGAATGGCTGCTGACCGTCAGCGCCATCTCGATGTTTGGCGGACTGTTTAGCTGCGTATTGGCGGCTCGCTACCACCGCTCGCTGATTCGTCTGAGCGGTCGGTTGCTCGCTCATATCAATGTCAAAGGCACCACCCGGATGCGCTGGGCACGAAAACTCCTGCACTTCCTGGCGGCGTTCACTGACACACTGAAGTTGCCCTTTCAGACATTGATCACGGTGTTTGCACTGACCTGCCTGCATTGGCTTTTGCGCTATAGCGTGTTGTATCTGGCGTTACGTGGGCTGGGCATGGACTTGCAGTGGGCCTGGTGTTTTCTGATCCAGATGCTGTCGCTGAGTGCAGGGCAGTTCAGCCTGTTGCCGGGCGGGGCCGGAGCGGCGGAATTGACATCGGCGGCGCTGCTGGCGCCTATGGTCGGGAAGTCCACCGCGGCGGCGGCGATTCTGATCTGGCGGACAGTGACTTATTACTTCTACCTGGTGGTCGGTGGTCCGGTGTTTTTGCTGATGCTCGGGCGGCCATTGCTCAGGAAGCTGATGAAGTTCAAACGGGCTTAAAAGATCGCAGCCTTCGGCAGCTCCTACATTAGGGTATACACCGCGCCCTTGTAGGAGCTGCCGAAGGCTGCGATCTTTTTCAGGCGCCCCCGACCGCATCGTCGCAATCGCCCTGCAACTGCTCCCACAACTCGGCGGCACCGGGAAACTCCGTGCCGTCTTCGGCGCTCAGGTCATCCGGGTCATAGCGACTCAAACAGCCCTCACCCAATGTGGCGGGTGCTTTGGAAGTGGCTTTGTCCAATGGATCGGCCATGGTCATGTTCTCAGTGCAAAAAACGGCGAAGGGCCTGCAGCGATTGAACGCTCAGGCCCTTCGAGTTTCAACCGTATCGCTATCAGAACACCACGGTTTTATTGCCATGCACCAGCACCCGGTCTTCCAGGTGATAACGCAGACCACGGGCCAGCACCATTTTCTCGACGTCACGACCGAAGCGCACCATGTCTTCAATACTGTCGCTGTGACTCACGCGTACGACGTCTTGCTCGATGATCGGACCGGCGTCCAGCTCTTCGGTGACATAGTGGCAAGTGGCGCCGATCAACTTCACACCGCGCATCGAAGCCTGGTGATACGGCTTGGCACCGACGAACGACGGCAAGAAGCTGTGGTGAATATTGATGACTTTATGAGCATATTCGCTGCACAACTCGGGCGGCAGAATCTGCATGTAACGGGCAAGTACCACCACTTCCGCTTCGTGCTGTTTGACCAGGCGCGAGACTTCGGCGAAGGCCGGTTCCTTGTTCTGTGGGTTGACCGGGACATGGTAGTAAGGAATACCGTGCCACTCGACCATGCTGCGCAAATCATCATGGTTGGAAATCACGCAAGTGATTTCACAGTCCAGTTCGTCGCTGTGCCAGCGGTGCAGCAAGTCGGCCAGACAGTGAGATTCACGGCTGGCCATCAACACCACGCGTTTCTTCTGCTCGGTGTCGGTGATGCGCCAATCCATCGAGAACTCTTCGGCGATCGGTGCAAACGCTTCACGAAAGGCTTCGATACCGAAAGGCAGCGAATCGGCACGAATTTCGTGACGCATGAAGAACCAGCCACTGAGATTATCCGAGTGATGGCTCGCTTCAGTGATCCAGCCATTATGTGACGCCAGAAAGTTACTGACTTTAGCAACGATGCCGACGCGGTCCGGGCAAGCAATCACCAGCCGAAAAGTGCGCATGAGGGGGAAACTCCAGAACTTCGCAAAGGCCGCCATTCTAGCGATTGCGCAGCAAAACTGCAGTATTGATGACGTATGGCCTTACCCGCAGGTCTGGTACAGGTTCTGCAAGCACACGCGGCCCCACGCGATGGTGTTCTTGCGGGCAATCTTCAAGAGGTCAACTGTGAATATTTGTGACGCTATTTAACTGTCCCTCCAATGTGTGTCTTGTTCCGCAACTAATTTAAATAAAACTCCGGTTAAATGTTTACTTGATGAAACACCCTGACTATTATTGTCGCACTGTCACCCTGCCATCCAGCGCCCAACATAAGGTAGTCCTCATGTCCTTGATCAACGAATATCGCGCCACCGAAGAAGCTATCAAAGAGCTGCAAGCCCGTTTGAAGAATCTGTCCCAAGACGACAAACTGCAAACCGAGCTGGAATTCGAAGGCAAACTGCGCACCCTGATGGGCGAATACTCCAAATCCCTGCGCGACATCATCGCGCTGTTGGATCCAGAGTCCAAAACCAAGGCTCCACGTGGCGGCGCAGTAAAAACTACTGGCACCAAGCGTGCTCGCAAAGTTAAACAATACAAAAACCCGCACAATGGCGAAGTCATCGAAACCAAAGGTGGCAACCACAAGACTCTGAAAGAGTGGAAAGCCAAGTGGGGCGGTGATGTGGTTGAAGGTTGGGCTACCCTGCTGGGCTAAGCCGCAAGCGTGTCGCAGACTGATCCGCGACCAAAAAAACGCCAGCAAATGCTGGCGTTTTTTTATGCCTGAAATTCAAGCGCAAATTATTTTCGTTTTCAAAGATTCAAACGTTTGCGTAATGACTGGACATGATTTTGCCATTCATCCAGAACCTCTCGCTGAAACGATGTAGCACTAGTCGTCAATTGAGCCGCCGCCTCCAGAAAACTATCCAGCGTATTTGGCGCGCCCCACTCAGGTGCACACAAACGTTTCTGACAGAATATTCGCCAGCGTTCTTGCTCTTCCAGGCTCAACGTATCGGGAAAGTTGCGTGCGCGATAACGAAACAATAATTCAGGCAAACGTTCATCATCGAAAGGCCACTGTTCTTGTGCTAATTGCGCAGGGTCGGCAGACCTGACTTGCTCACATAGGCGCCGGTCCCGATCACCGATAAAACCGTCGTATAACTGTTGCTCGGGGTCTTGGCTCGGAGAGAAATCGTCGCTGGCGTAAATGTCTGCCACTTTATCTCGCCAAACTTGTTGTGCGTCACTTAGCCGCAGCGCCCGCTCCTGATAAAGCGCCATATCCAGCCCCAGACGTTGCTGATCTACAGGACGGATTACCGATAACGGCGCCACTACCGGGCACTTGTTTATGTGTATGAGCTTGAGCGGCACCGGCAGTTCGCCTTCGGCCAAGTCATCGCGGCGGGTATAAAGCCGCTGACGCAAGGTTTCGGCATCCAGATCAAGCAGCCCCTGAGGGTCCAGGTGCAGGTCACAGACAATCAGCGCGTTGCGATTACGTGGATGCCAGGCCAATGGCAGTACCACACCCACATAGTTGCGGGCCGCCGAGAAGCGCCCGGAAATATGCACCATCGGCTGCAACAGCCGAATTTGATCCATGACCTTTTGTTTACTGCGCAGTTGAAACAGCCAGTCATATAACTTCGGCTGTTTTTCCCGAATCAGGCGTGCCAAAGCGATAGTGGCGCGCACATCCGACAGCGCCTCGTGCGCATGCCCATGATCGATACCATTGGCGGCAGTCAGACGTTCGAGTTTGAGCGTGACCCGCCCCTCGTCGTCCCTGGGCCAGACGAGGCCATCGGGACGCAAGGCATAAGCGGCGCGCACCACATCGATCAAGTCCCAGCGGCTGTTGCCGCCCTGCCACTCCCGTGCATAGGGGTCGAAAAAGTTTCGATACAGGCTGTAACGGGTCATCTCGTCATCGAAACGCAGCGTGTTGTATCCGGCCCCACAGGTGCCGGGCGCCGCGAGCTGGGCATGAACCCGAGTCATGAAATCGGCTTCGCTCAAACCTTGTTTGGCCAGACGCGTGGGCGTAATACCGGTGATAGCACAAGCCGCCGGATGAGGCAGGATGTCGTCACTGGGCTGGCAATAAAGGTTGACCGGTTCGTCTATTTCATTGAGATCGAAGTCGGTGCGAATCCCCGCCACTTGCAGCGGGCGGTCGCAACGGGGGTTGATGCCAGTGGTTTCATAGTCGTACCAGAAGATCGAGGTCACGGGCTGTTCCTGAACTGAAGACCGGCGAAGTCTAGGCGCACATAGGCCGCCCCGACCAGAAATCTTGTCATTCAATCACCTCTGACCACGCACCGTGCAATACATAGTTATGTCGTTTTCCCCCGAGAGGCTGCTAGCATCCGACGGACCAGGCCACATCAAGGTTTGCCCATGCTCGACACCACAGCACTGCCAGGGAAAGCGACGCTGTCCCGGCCACTGGACACGCGGTATCACGTCGAAACGCCCGAAGGCATCGACTTGCCGCTGCGCCCGGCCGGGTTGATGGTACGTGCGCTGGCGTTCGCCATCGACCTGGGCCTGCGCGGGATGATGCTGGGCCTGCTGTTCATTGTGTTGGCGTTTCTCGGAAAACTCGGCGCCGGGCTGGGTTCGATTCTGCTGTTCGTGGTGAGCTGGTGGTACATGGTGCTGTTCGAGGTGCTCAATCAGGGCCGCTCGCCGGGCAAGCAATGGATGGGATTGCGCGTGGTGCATGACGATGGCACGCCGATCGGCTGGTCCGCGTCCTTGCTGCGCAACCTGCTGCGATTTGTCGACATGTTGCCATTCGGCTACTTTCTCGGAGCAATCAGCTGCCTGCAACATCCCACCTTCAAACGCCTCGGCGACCTGGCCGCCGGTACGCTGGTGATCTACCGCGAACAACCGCTCACCCGACCGCAATTGCCCGACGTCCCGCCACGGCGCGCAGCCTTCACGCTGACGCTGACCGAGCAGCGCGCCATCCTCGGGTTTGCCGAGCGCCAGGGTGAACTCTCCGAGGCGCGGGTCAACGAGCTCGCCTCGATACTCGCGCAACCGTTGCAGGTATCGAAGCCGCAGGCGGTGGCCGAACTCAACGGCATCGCCCGCGGACTGTTGGGCCCCACATGAAGCAAAGCCTTTTCGAAAGTCGCCACAGTGCCGAATGGGAGCAGTTTGCACTCATGCTTGAACGGCTGGAACGCGGCAAGAACGCCTCAGGAGTCGCCAGTTTCCCCAGCGATTATCGACGGCTCTGCCAACACCTGGCCCTGGCTCAGGAACGCGGCTATAGCAGTTTCCTGATCGATTCATTGCAGCAACAGGTCCTGCGCGGGCATCAACAGCTTTATCGGCATCGCAGTCGACTGGGTGCCAACGTGTTGAGTTTCATCCTCGCCGATTTCCCGCGACTGGTGCGTGAGCAGTGGCGTTTCGTGCTTGCCGCCAGCCTGATGTTTTTTGGCAGCCTGATCGGCTTCGCGTTGCTGGTGTACCTGTTCCCCGACCTGATCTACAACCTGATC
Organism: Pseudomonas sp. PDM24; assembly: GCF_019218905.1. Lineage (NCBI taxonomy): Bacteria > Pseudomonadati > Pseudomonadota > Gammaproteobacteria > Pseudomonadales > Pseudomonadaceae > Pseudomonas > Pseudomonas sp. PDM24. The sequence continues at coordinate 471,585 of NZ_JAHUWR010000005.1, forward strand.
CCGGCCGAGCAAGTCAGTGAGATGCAAAGCATGTACGACCCCGTCGCCGGCCACCTGGGACGTTCGGCCGAACGGGCGGCCAGTGAAAACTGGGTGATGTTCGGTTACTACATCATGCACAACATCGGCATCGCCTTTCAGACCTTTGCCAGCGGTTTGCTGTTTGGCCTGGGCAGCGCGTTTTTCCTGTTCTTCAACGGGTTGATGATCGGTGCGGTGGCCGGGCACCTGACGTACATCGGCTATGGCCAAACGTTCTGGTCGTTCGTGATCGGCCATGGCGCCTTCGAACTGAGCGCCATTGCCCTGGCCGGCGCCGCAGGCCTGCAACTGGGCTGGGCCTTGATCGCGCCGGGGCGTTTGCCTCGCGCCGAAGCCCTGCAGTTGGCGGCGCGCAAGAGCGTGTTGCTGATTTGCGGGGTCATGCTGTTTCTGCTGATTGCGGCGTTTATCGAAGCCTACTGGTCGTCGAGGACCGGGCTCGCGCCGCTGACCAAATACCTGGTCGGCGCGGCGCTCTGGTTGTTGGTGGCGACTTATCTGCTGTTTGCCGGACGGACTCGCCATGCGCCTGAGTGATGCCAGTGTGGTGATCCGCCCGCGCACGACCTGGGAAGCCATGGACCTGGGAGTGCTGCTGAGTCAGCGCCATCGACGCCTGTTGATGACCAGTTGGGCCATCGTGACCTTGCCGATCTTCGCTCTGCTCACCTTGCTGTTGTGGGATTCACCCTCCCTCGCCGTATTCCTGTTCTGGTGGCTCAAACCAGCGTTCGATCGGCTGCCGCTGTACATCCTGTCCAAAGCCATGTTCGGCGAAACGCCCACACTGAAGCAGGCCCTGCGCCAATGGCCGCGCCTGCTCAAACCGCAATTGCTGGCCAGCCTGACCTGGCGTCGCCTGAGCCTGAGCCGCAGTTTTCTGATGCCGGTGGTGCAACTCGAAGGTCTGGCGGGCGAAGCACGCCAACAACGTTTGCGCGTACTGCTGCAGCGCAACGCGGGTGCCGCCCAATGGCTGACGATCATCGGCGTGCATTTGGAAACCGCGCTGTGGATCGGCTTGATGGTGCTGTTCTACATGCTCTTGCCGCAACAGGTCGAACTCGACTGGGGCTGGCAGACCTTGATTACCGCCGCCACCCAAGACTGGCGCTGGCTGGAACACCTGACCAATACCTTTTACGCTCTGGTGCTGATTGTCTGGGAACCGATCTATGTGGCCTGCGGTTTCAGCCTTTATCTGAACCGGCGCACGCGGCTGGAAGCCTGGGACATCGAGCTGATCTTTCGCCGATTGCGCCAACGCTTGACCAGCGCGGTCGTCCCGCTGCTGCTGGCCGCGATGCTGCTGGTGCCGACGGCGGAAAGCGTCTGGGCCACCGAACCGGTTATCTCACCGGACTCTGCGCGTCTGCTGGAACAACCTCTGACCAGCCAGGCATCCCGGGACAGCATCAAGGCCATCCTCGAGCAGCCGCCGTTCAAGAACAAGGAAACGGTCACGCGCTATCGTTTTGGCGAAGACAAACCCGCCCCCGACACTGCGGACAATGGTCAAACACCCGCCTGGCTGAAGGCGCTGTTTAGCTTGCTGGACAGCCAACGCTTTGGCGTATTGGCCAACCTGATCGAAGTGTTGCTGTGGGGCACAGTGATCGGCGCCATTGGGCTATTGATCTGGCGTTACCGCGACTGGCTGCAGGCCTTTGTCAGCCGTCGACCCACGTTAAATCGTAAAGTCGCGCGGCCGTTACCGCAGCAGGCGTTCGGCCTGGACCTCAATCGCGAAACCCTGCCCGCCGACATCGCCGCCAGCGCCGAAAGCCTCTGGCAGACCCATCCCCGTGAAGCCCTCGGGTTGCTCTATCGCGCCCTGCTTAGCCACTTGCTGCACGATTTCAACATGGCGCTCAAGCCCGCCGACACCGAAGGTGAAGTTCTTCAGCGGGTCGAACAACTGCAACAACCTGCCTTGCTGGCCTTCAGTAAAAACCTCACCGGGCACTGGCAGAACATGGCCTACGGGCATCGCCTGCCTCCGGCGCATTTGCAGCAGGAACTCTGTGACGGCTGGCGCGCGTTATTCGGTCCCGGAGCGGCCCGTTGAACCGGCGTTTGTGGCTTTCGGTCGGTGCGATCATCGCCCTGCTCGTGTGTGCGCTGAGTGTTTACCTGTATTTCAAGGCCATACCCTATCAGGCAGAAATCGATCACGGCCCGTCCCCCGAAGCACAGGCCAACCCCTACCTGGCGGCCGAGCATTTTCTGCGTAAACAGGGCCTGACTGTCAGCCACGCCAACAGCCTCGACATCTTGCCGACGCTCGAGCCTCACCAGCACAGTTTGTTGTTGCTCGGCGATCGGTCGAACATGTCGCCGCGACAGGTGGATCAGGTGTTGAACTGGACCCGGGCCGGCGGACGTCTTTTATTTGTCGCCGAAGCCCTGTGGGACGAGAAGACCGGTCAGAGCAATGACCTGCTGCTCGATCGGGTGCAGGTGCACCAGTCCCTGAGCAAAGACCTCAAGGAACTGCCGCCCGATCCTGAAGACGACCCCTACCCCAAACTGACCAAGCTGTACCTGGAAAACGAAGAGGCGCCGGCCTACGTCAGCTTCGATACCGCGTTCCATCTCGACGACCCGAAAAACCTCGCCCAGGCCTGGGCCAACAGCGGCAAGGCCACGCACATGATGCAACTGGCTCACGGGCTGGGTTCGATCACCGTGGTCACCGACGCCGACCTCTGGAAAACCCCGGTCATCGACCAGTACGATAACGCCTGGCTGCTGTGGTACCTGACGGCCGACACCGACGTGACCCTGCTGTTCAATACTGATCACGACAGTCTGCTGACCTTGCTGTGGCGCAACTTTCCACAAGCACTGGTGGCCCTGATTGCCTTGATTGCCTTGGGGTTCTGGCACGTCGGCGTGCGCAACGGCCCATTGCTCGAACCTGCCCCAAGGGCGCGTCGTCAACTTCAGGAACACCTGCGTGCCAGTGCCGATTTCATGCTCCGTCACAACGGTCAGCACAGCCTGTTGCAAGCCTTGCAACAAGACATCCTGCGTCGTGTCCGTCACCGTCATCCCGGTTTTGAACAACTCGGCGTTGCCGAACAATGGCTGGTGCTCGCACGCCTGACTGGCCAACCCACACGCGCCATCAGCCAGGCCATGAGCCCGCGACCGAAGCAGCGGCTGCCCAGCGCTGAATTCAGCCGTCAGGTCGCCCAGCTGCAAACCTTGAGGAACGCCTTATGAGTGAACAGATCGAGCCCGGCACACAGACCCACGCCGCCCAGCAGCGCCAGCGCGCCAGTCAGTTAGCCCAAGCGATAAGAACAGAATTGCAAAAAGCCGTGATCGGCCAGAACACTGTGATCGACGACGTGCTCACCGCCCTGATCGCCGGCGGCCATGTGCTGCTCGAAGGCGTGCCGGGGTTGGGCAAGACGTTGCTGGTGCGTGCCCTCGCTCGCTGCTTCGGCGGTGAATACGCACGCATCCAGTTCACCCCGGACCTGATGCCCAGCGATGTCACCGGGCACGCGGTGTACGACTTGCAAACCGAGCAATTCAAACTGCGCAAAGGCCCGCTGTTTACCAACCTGCTGCTGGCCGACGAGATCAACCGCGCCCCGGCGAAAACCCAGGCGGCGCTGCTCGAAGCCATGCAGGAACGCCAGGTCACCCTCGAAGGCCGCGCCCTGCCGATCGCGCAACCGTTCATGGTACTCGCCACGCAAAACCCCATCGAACAGGAAGGCACTTACCCGTTGCCGGAAGCCGAGCTCGACCGCTTCATGCTCAAGGTGCGCATGGACTACCCCGATGCCGATCAGGAACTGGACATGGTGCGCCAGGTCAGCCGCTCGACCCGCGCCGACATGCTCGACGTGCAACCGCTGCGCACCGTGTTGCAAGCCAAGGACGTGCTGGCCTTGCAACGCATTGCCAGTGATCTGCCCATGGACGATCAGGTACTCGATTACGCCGTGCGCCTGGCCCGCACCACCCGAACCTGGCCGGGGTTGACCCTCGGCGCCGGGCCACGCGCTTCAATCGCGCTGGTACGTTGCGCCCGCGCCCGGGCCTTGTTGCGCGGCGGCGAGTTTGTGATTCCGGATGACATCAAGGGTTGCGCGCTGTCGGTGTTGCGCCATCGGGTGCGGATTGCCCCGGAACTGGACATCGAAGGGCTGGAAGTCGATCAGGTACTCAAACAACTGCTCGATCAAGTGCCGGCGCCGCGCCTGTGACCACAGTCATGCGACGCCTCCTTGTGGCGAGGGAGCTTGCTCCCGCTGGGTTGCGCAGCAGCCCCAAAACCAGTCGACGCGTACTGTCAGGTAAAACGCGTCTACCGGTTCTACGACTGCTTCGCAGCCGAGCGGGAGCAAGCTCCCTCACCACAAAAGGTGTGCGCTGATGAAGCCTTCTCGCCTTCTCCTGATCTGGCTCGCGCTACTGTTGGCCATCGGCATCGTGCTAGGCACGTTGCGAGCCTTGGACATCGCCATTCCATCCAGCCTGTTATCGATCAACTGGGGATTGCTCCTGGCGCTGCTGGCCCTGGCGATACTCGATGCCATCCGCCTCAAACGACTGCCCTCGCCTCGTGTGCAACGGCATATGCCCGGCAGCCTGGCGCTCGGTCGATGGGGCGAAGTACGGCTGGAGGTCGAGCATGATCTTGCCCAGCCCTTGAGCATTCAGCTCTTCGACCACGTGCCGGACGGCCTGAGCTTCGAAAACCTGCCACTGCCAGTCGAGCTGCAACCCGGCCTGCGCAGCCACATCGGCTATCGGCTACGCCCCCTCAAACGCGGCCATTTCACCTTTGAACACTGCGAAATCCGCCTGCCAAGTCCGTTGGGTCTGTGGCTCGACAAACGCATTCTGAACCTGACCCACCACACCCGCGTCTACCCCGACTTCGCTCACCTCTACGGCGGCCAACTGTTGGCGGTAGACAACTGGCTCAGTCAACTCGGCGTGCGTCAACGTCAACGCCGTGGTCTGGGTCTGGAGTTTCACCAGTTACGGGAATTCAGAGAAGGCGACAGCCTGCGTCAGATCGACTGGAAAGCCACTGCGCGCCAACGCACGCCAATTGCCCGGGAGTACCAGGACGAACGCGATCAACAGATCATGTTCCTGCTTGACTGCGGCCGGCGCATGCGCAGCCAGGACGGTGAACTGTCGCATTTCGACCATGCACTCAACGCCTGCCTGCTGCTCAGTTACGTCGCGCTACGTCAAGGTGATGCGGTGGGCCTGTGTACCTTCGCCAGCGACTCGCCACGCTACCTCGCTCCGGTCAAGGGCACAGACCAGCTCAACGTGTTGCTCAACACCGTCTACGACCTGGCCAGCACGCAACGCCCTGCCGATTACCCAGCCGCCATCAACCAGCTGCTGGCCCGACAAAAACGCCGGGCACTGGTGGTACTGGTCACCAACCTGCGAGACGAAGACGACGAAGAACTGCTCACCGCCGTCAAACGCCTGGGCCGTCAACATCGAGTGCTGGTGGTCAGCCTGCGCGAAGAGGTGCTCGACAGTCTGCGGCACGCGCCGGTACAAACATTGCCCGAGGCGCTGGCCTATTGCGGGATAGTGGATTATATGAATGTACGGGCAGAGCTCCATGAGCAGTTGAGTGCTCATGGTGTTCCGGTGCTGGATGCTCGGCCCTCAGAACTGGGGGCCGAGATGGTGACGCGGTATATGGGATGGAAAAAAGCTGGAACGATGTAATGGCCAATCCCATACAAAATAGTCATGTCACGATATGAATATAATGTGCGAGCACGTATGACTAGCTCCCACCCCAGAGTAATTACGAGAAGCAGTCCCACCCAACAATCTGATAGCTCTATCACAAGGAATCAATCATGGACGAGGCAAAACTATTCGCTTCAGTGCTAACGCAGATCAATGAGAACCAACTGGCATTGTGTGCCGCTGTAGAGGAGCTATCGAATTGGGTGGCGCAGCAAGGGGCTGCCGAAACAGCGGATAACATCCGATGCGCCTTACAAACGCTAGATGCAAACCAAGATTTTATCTCTTTGGCACTTATTTCTATCTCCACCGATTTTAAAGATTCACAGATTCCCAAAAAGCCTGATCTTAATGACTAGCTAACCTTCAATATTTGTAGTTTCTCCTAGGCATTACCCGATATTCCTGATCGTGTAGTAACGAGGGGGCAATAAGCTCTGCCATGTAAAAACTGACGTTAATGGCCGGTAATCTGCTTGTTGTCCTCTCCCATCAGGCTTCGCGAATAACTGCGCTAATGACTACAGAATGAAGCGCCTCTGCCTACAAATATCAGCGACCCGTCTGATTGTGGGTGGTGTCCGTCCCGACATAAGGTTCTCCTGTCGCCGCCCTTTCGTTATTTCCGAATCGGTGGCAGCCCCAACAAGGAGTTAACCGTGATAACGCCCCGACCCAACCCACTCAAAACCACCTCCAGTTCGCCCTACAGCACCCTCGACTCGAGAAAACTCCACGAAGCTGCCGACAGGGCCCTCGATCACTATCTCAAACGGGAAAACACTAAACCGTGCTTTGCCGAAGAACGCACCACCGAGGAACGATCCATGAAGATGTTCACCGTCGTATCCGATGCAAACCCCGAAGCCCTCATCATCCAGACCTATGAAACCTTTTCTTCGGTGAGCCTTCTGCTGCTGGACCTGGCGGACAGCCTGGAAGACAAACAGCGGCATCTGGCGATGGCGATTTATCAGATGAGCGAGATGGGGTTGATGCTGGCGGAGCGGTCGCTGGATATCGAGCGGGCGATTAAGCCAGCCTAGCCTTTAAGTATTGGCCGTCTGGCCTGACGCCATCGCGGGCAAGCCCGCTCCCACAGGGATCTTCGGTGAACACCGCCGAAACTGTGGGAGCGGGCTTGCCCGCGATGGCAATAGTGAAAGCGCCGCAGCCTTCAAGCAGAGGCAGGCAATGGCTGAAAACTGAAGTACTGCCTCAACGCCTCCACCAATTGCCCATACTCCGGCGGTGCCCGTTGCAGGCTGAAGCCGGCGTCATAGTGGTGGGGGGTTGCGTCTTCGTGGCACCACAGACAGCAGGCATCGAGGTCGATCACCTGATGACAATGGCCATCCATGGGGATTTTCAGGCGCAGATTAAAATCGGCGCCCACCATCATCGGCAACTGGCTGATCAACATCAGCCCATCCTCGGACAGATTACCCAGAAAGCCGATGGGCTTGTCGGTGACGCTGTTGAACACTTTGAGAAAATACGGCAGTTGATGCCGCTCGATCCGGCGGTCAGTGAACATGCTGATTTCGCTACGCAAGGCCCTTAAGCAGGGCCGCACCAATACTTCGGAACGGGCCTGCTCTATTGTTTTATAGGCATCAGCCGCGCTCTCCCGATCCTGGTGCGACAGCCCTTCCAACCGCTGTCGCTTACTGCTGCCGATCACAGGTGTTACCTCGAATTAGAGGCAAGGCTCTAAACCGATCCATTGGACTATAGCTCACCGCTGTCGCATGACAATCAGAACCGGGTTGGACGCACCGCCGCTGCGCTGCGGGTCGGGTAATGGCCCAGGCTCTGCAAGGTTTCCAGGCGGGCACGGGCGCGGTAGGCGTATTCGCTTTGCGGGTAAGAGGCAATGATGAACTGGTAAGTCTGCGCCGCATCGATAAACAGCTTCTGCCGTTCCAGGCACTGGCCGCGCATCATCGACACTTCCGGCCACACATAAGGCCGCGCATGGCTGGCACGCTCGACCTTGGACAGTTCGAGCATCACCTGCTCGCAGTTGCCGCGCTCATAGGCGCTGTAGGCATTATTCAAATGATGGTTCATCGACCAACGGGTGCAGCCCGTGACACTGAGGGCACTAATGGCAAGGGCGGCAATGAGCACGAATCGCATGGGGGATCTCCTGTCTTGAGCTCTGTATCGACCCGTTGGCGGAAATCTTCAGGACGGTTTGTGCCGATTGTCGCGTTCAATAAAGAAACTAATAACCAAGTTCTTCAAAAAAAGTAGTGCAAACGAACAATGACTACACCTACGGACCATAGTAGCCTCTGCTAGCGCTTGAACTCAGGAGTCTATGCATGTCCGTCCGTCGCACCAAAATCGTCGCTACCCTTGGCCCGGCCAGTAACTCGCCGGAAGTTCTCGAACAGCTGATTCTGGCTGGCCTGGACGTCGCCCGTCTGAACTTCTCCCACGGCACCCCCGACGAGCACAAGGCTCGCGCGAAGCTGGTGCGTGACCTCGCTGCCAAGCACGGCCGCTTCGTCGCCCTGCTGGGTGACCTGCAAGGCCCGAAAATTCGTATCGCCAAATTCGCCAACAAGAAGATCGAGCTGAAGATCGGTGATCAATTCACCTTCTCTACCAGCCATCCGTTGACCGAAGGCAACCAACAAGTGGTCGGCATCGACTACCCGGACCTGGTGAAAGACTGCGGCGTGGGCGACGAGTTGCTGCTCGACGACGGCCGCGTGGTGATGCGCGTCGACACCGCCACCGCCACCGAGCTGCATTGCACCGTGACCATCGGCGGCCCGCTGTCGGACCACAAAGGCATCAACCGTCGCGGCGGCGGCCTGACCGCACCGGCCCTGACCGAAAAAGACAAGGCCGACATCAAGCTCGCAGCCGAAATGGAAGTCGACTACCTCGCGGTGTCCTTCCCGCGCGACGCCGCCGACATGGAATACGCCCGTCAACTGCGCGACGAAGCCGGCGGTACTGCCTGGCTGGTGGCGAAGATCGAACGCGCCGAAGCCGTAGCCGACGACGAAACCCTCGACGGCCTGATCAAAGCCTCCGACGCGGTGATGGTTGCCCGTGGTGACCTGGGTGTGGAAATCGGCGACGCCGAACTGGTGGGCATTCAGAAGAAAATCATTCTGCATGCACGCCGCCACAACAAAGCGGTGATCGTTGCGACCCAGATGATGGAGTCGATGATCCAGAACCCGATGCCGACCCGCGCCGAAGTCTCCGACGTAGCCAACGCCGTGCTCGACTACACCGACGCCGTGATGCTCTCGGCCGAAAGTGCTGCCGGTTTGTACCCGCTGGAAGCCGTGCAAGCCATGGCGCGCATCTGCATCGGCGCTGAAAAGCACCCGACCAGCAAGACCTCCAGCCACCGCATCGGCAAGGTCTTCGAAAGCTGCGACCAGAGCATCGCGCTGGCGGCCATGTACACCGCCAACCACTTCCCGGGCGTGAAGGCGATCATCGCGTTGACCGAAAGTGGCTACACGCCGTTGATCATGTCGCGCATCCGTTCCTCGGTGCCGATCTACGCGTTCTCCCCGCACCGCGAAACCCAGGCCCGCGCGGCCATGTTCCGTGGCGTCTACACCGTACCGTTCGACCCGGCGTCCTTGCCGCCTGAGCAAGTCAGCCAGGCTGCGATCGACGAGTTGCTCAAGTTGGGTGTGGTCGAGAAAGGCGACTGGGTCATCCTGACCAAGGGCGACAGCTACCACACCACCGGCGGCACCAACGGGATGAAAATCCTGCACGTTGGCGACCCGATGGTCTGAGTGATCGAGCGCTGAAAAACAAAAGCCCCGCCATGTGAATGGCGGGGCTTTTTGCATGCTGATCCGAAAGAGATGTAGTTCGGTCTGGCCTCTTCGCGAGCAAGCCCGCTCCCACAGGGGATTTGTGGGTGACACAAAACCTGTGAACACTGCAGATCCAATGTGGGAGCGGGCTTGCTCGCGAAGAGGCCCGCCCGGCCACCGCGGGTTTAATGCCTGTTGATAAACCCCGACAACGCCGCCATCGCTTCCGGCGAACGCAGCCGCTGGGTGAACAACGCGCCCTCTTCTTCTATCACCTTGCGTATCTGTTCCCGATCCGGCGCTTTCATCAATTGCTTGCTGATGCGCACCGCTTCCGCCGGCAACGACTCGAAACGCAACGCCATCTCCCGTGCCTTGGCCAACACCGCTTCGCCACTGCCTAAAGCTTCAGTCGCGATCCCCCAAACCGCCGCCTGTTCACCACTGAAACCCTCGCCCAGCAACAACAGCTCCGCCGCTTTGGCATGCCCGAGCATTCGCGGCAGGATCAGGCTGGAGCCGAACTCAGGGCATAACCCGAGGTTGACGAACGGCATGCGCAACCGGGCGTCGGTGCTGACGTAAACCAGATCGCAATGCAGCAGCATCGTCGTACCGATCCCCACCGCCGCGCCGGCCACGGCGGCGATCACCGGCTTGCGGCACTCGAGCAAATTGAGCATGAAGTGGAACACGGGGCTGTCGAGGTTGCTCGGGGGTTGCTGGAGGAAATCAAAGATGTCGTTGCCGGCGGTGAAACATTCGGCGCTGCCGGTGATCAGCACTGCGTTGATTTCGGGATCACTGTCGGCAAGCCGCAAACCCTCCGCCAGTTGGCTGTACATGGCACGCGTCAGGGCGTTTTTCTTCTCGGGGCGATTGATACGCAGGGTCAGCAGGCCGCGCTCGCGTTCAAACTGGATGGTATCGGGCATGGTGAGTCCTGATCTGAGAGGATCAACTGTGGCGAGCGAGCTTGCTCGCGCTTGAGTGCGCAGCGCTCACAAACTTTTGGGGCCGCTGCGCAGCCCAGCGCGAGCAAGCTCGCTCGCCACAGAGAAATCAGCGCTCAACCACGGGGTAGAAAGACATCCGCCAGCAGTTGATTGCGCGGCAATCCCGCCAGGTACAGGCGCCGGGCAAAGGCGTCGACGCTGTCGGGGGCCCCGCAGACTAAGGCCAGGGTTTGCCGCGAAACAAGGCGCAGTTGTGCCAAAGCCGCGGACAACTCGGCCGCGGTCCACAGCTCGATGCTAAGGTTTTCACGGCCGTCGGCCATGGCTTGCAGGGGTTTGGCCAGATAATGCTCACCCGCATCATGGGCCAGGTGAATGACGCGGATGGGGCCCTGGTGATCCTGACGCAAGGCTTCGCGCAAAATACCGAATAACGGCCCCAGACCGGTGCCGGCCGCCAATAACCACAGCGGTCGGGTATGCCAGTCCGGGTCGTAATGCAACGCTCCACCGCGCAACTCGCCGAGGCGGATCGGATCGCCGATTTTCAACTGGCGTGCCGAATCACTGAACTCCCCGGGCTGACGGCAATCGAGGTGAAACTCCAAAAAGCGATCTTCTTCCGGCAGACTGGCCAGGGAATACGGTCGCGCAATCTGGCCCGCCCACAACACCAGATGCTGCCCCGCCTGATAGCGCAACGGTCGCTCACTCGTCAGGCGTAAACGCAAAACGCTGGGGCTCAGCCAATCGCTGGCGGCCACTTGAGCGGCAAGTCCATCACGCAACGGGTCAAAGGTTTCGACTTGCAGATCATCGACCACCTGGCACTGACAGGCCAACCGCCAACCCTGCTGACGCTGCTCATGGCTCAAGGCATCGGGACGGCTGTCGCTGGGCAAGCCCTCGACACATTTAACCAGGCACGCATGGCAACTGCCGGCGCGGCAGCTATAGGGCACCGACACGCCGTTCTGATTCAAGGCATCGAGCAGGTTGCTCCCCGCCGCCACCGTCCATTGGCGTTCGCCGACCCGTAACTCAGGCATCGACATTCTCCCAGGCCGCCGCGCAACGGTTACGGCCATCACGCTTGGCGCGATACAGCGCCTGATCCGCGCGGTGCAAGGCATCATCCAGATCGTCGCCGAGCGTCAACAAAGTCATGCCCACCGACAGGCTGAGGTTGCGCACATCCAGGCCGACCAATTCGACATCCATGAACGCAATGCGCAACCGCTCACAACACGCCGTCAGGCGCTCGGCATCGCAATCGGGTAACAGCACCACGAACTCTTCACCGCCATAACGGGCCAGAACATCGCCATCGCGCAGGCAGGCGGTGGCCACTCCGGCAAACGCTTGCAGCACCTGATCGCCGGCGGCATGGCCATGAACATCGTTGATGCGTTTGAAGTGATCGAGGTCGATCAACGCCAGGCCATGCACCACATCGGCTTCCATGGCGTTCAACTCGCGTGAGGCCAGGCGCAGGAAATGCCGGCGGTTGAACAGCCCGGTGAGTTCGTCGGTCGCCACCAGGCCTTCGAGCTGGCGCATCATCCCGCGCAGGGTGTCTTGATGCGCCTGCAAGGCAAACCGCCGCTGACGCATACGCTGGCGCGACATCTGGACGTAACGGGCGTAAAGCACCAGCCACGCGAGTACCACCAACAGCACGCACACCTGCAACAGGGCCAGCGTCGGGTCGGGCAGCTGAAAGTGGTAGCCCTCCCACAAGGTGATGGCGCTGAAACTGAAAAACACCAGAAACGCGCAACGGGCGAAAGCCGTGCGCGAAAGATGAAACAGCCCGAACAACAGAATCAGCAGGTAAAACACCAGAAACGCGCCGCGCGCCTCGTCCAGGTGCGCTATCAGCCAGGTTTGCCAACCCAGCCCCAGCAGTATTTGCACTTCGGTCAGGCTCGGATCGGAAAAACGCAGGTTGCGACCGCTCGAGAACACCGCGAACAACACCGCCTGGCTGAGCACCACCAACGCGCTGCCGATCGCCATGCCGGTGACGGATTCCTGGTAGTGACCGGTGAAAAACGCCAGCCACAGCAGCAGCAAAGCCAAGGCGTAAGTGCCGGCTGCAAGGGCAAAGCGTTTAAGCAAAAGCCGCTGAATGGCGTTATGGGTCAATCGCTGATTCACCGTGGGAAAGGAGGCTGATCGAGTGTCCTACTCTACAGGCCGGATGCCACTTTAGTGGCGAGTCTGATAAATGACCATTCAATTTTCGGGGCAGAAAACTGGCGTCAAAGCCATGACCCTAACTCCATGTGAGCCGAGCCTTGCAGCATTCCTTATAGCAGCCGCCGAAGGCTGCGTTCGCTGTAGCAGCTGTCGAGCTTGCGAGGCTGCGTTCGGCTGCGAAGCAGTCGTGAATCCGGCTGACGCAGTCTGCCTGACATACCGCAATCTCAGATTTTACGACTGCTTCGCAGCCGAACGCAGCCTTCGGCAGCTGCTACAGGTTCTGCATTGGGGCGGGTTCATCAATATGGGCGGTATGCGACCAACGTTTGACTGTCAACGGATGTGCCCGCCTGCGAGGCGCGGTATACTGCCGCGCCTTTTTAGCGTCGCGCCAGCATGCCCGGCGTGCCTTGAAAGGTGCTTGCAACCGACCGATGCACCCAAGCTGCAAGCACCTTATTGAATGTTCCCGTCTTTTAGAGGAGCGCGACTCATGACCGTGATCAAGCAAGACGACCTGATTCAGAGCGTTGCCGACGCCCTGCAATTCATTTCCTACTACCACCCCGTGGATTTCATCCAGGCGATGCACGAGGCCTACCTGCGTGAAGAATCGCCGGCGGCTCGCGATTCCATGGCGCAGATCCTGATCAACTCGCGCATGTGCGCTACCGGCCACCGCCCGATCTGCCAGGACACCGGTATCGTTACCGTGTTCGTGCGCGTGGGCATGGACGTTCGTTGGGATGGCGCCACCATGGGCCTGGACGACATGATCAACGAAGGCGTACGCCGGGCTTACAACCTGCCGGAAAACGTCCTGCGTGCTTCGATCCTCGCCGACCCGGCGGGCGCTCGCAAAAACACCAAGGACAACACCCCGGCCGTTATTCACTACTCCATCGTTCCGGGTAACACCGTGGAAGTGGACGTGGCAGCCAAGGGTGGCGGTTCCGAGAACAAGTCGAAAATGGCCATGCTCAACCCGTCCGACTCGATCGTTGACTGGGTGCTCAAGACCGTTCCGGAAATGGGCGCCGGCTGGTGCCCACCGGGCATGCTCGGCATCGGCATCGGCGGCACCGCCGAGAAAGCCGCGGTAATGGCCAAGGAAGTGTTGATGGAATCCATCGACATTCACGAGCTGAAGAAGCGCGGCCCGTCCAACCGTATCGAAGAGATGCGTCTGGAGCTGTTCGAGAAGGTCAACCAACTGGGCATCGGCGCCCAGGGCCTGGGCGGCCTGACCACCGTGCTCGACGTGAAGATCATGGATTACCCGACCCACGCCGCGTCCCTGCCGGTGTGCATGATCCCGAACTGCGCCGCCACCCGTCACGCGCACTTCGTGCTCGACGGTTCCGGCCCGGCCTCGCTGGAAGCGCCACCGCTGGACGCTTACCCGGAAATCGTCTGGGAAGCCGGCCCATCGGCCCGTCGCGTCAACCTCGACACGCTGACCCCGGAAGAAGTGCAGAGCTGGAAGCCGGGCGAAACCGTCCTGCTCAACGGCAAAATGCTCACCGGTCGCGACGCGGCGCACAAGCGCATGGTCGAGATGCTGAACAAGGGTGAAACCCTGCCGGTGGACCTCAAGGGTCGCTTCATCTACTACGTTGGCCCGGTTGATCCGGTACGCGAAGAAGTGGTTGGCCCTGCCGGTCCTACCACCGCGACGCGGATGGACAAGTTCACCCGTCAGATCCTCGAGCAAACCGGCCTGTTGGGCATGATCGGCAAATCCGAGCGCGGGCCTACCGCGATCGAAGCGATCAAGGACCACAAAGCCGTTTACCTGATGGCTGTCGGCGGCGCGGCTTACCTGGTGGCGCAAGCCATCAAGAAATCCCGCGTGGTGGCGTTCGCCGAACTGGGCATGGAAGCGATCTACGAGTTCGACGTCAAAGACATGCCTGTGACCGTTGCGGTCGACAGCAAGGGCGAGTCGGTACACATCACCGGTCCTGCCATCTGGCAGAAAAAGATCAGTGAAAGCCTGGCGGTGGAAGTGCAGTAAGCGCTTCCCTCACTTGCTGAAAAGGCCGGGCCGTCTCCCCAGACGACCCGGCCTTTTTTTTGGATATCGATTTAACCCTTTGATCTAAGCAGAGGTGACTAACGAATTGGCGTATACCCAGACCATGTTGCGCTCTCGATCGAGTAAATTCACTACCGTCTGAACATGTCATGCTGGGACGAAGGATGTGCGGCCTCATGGTATGGTGCCAGCCCAACCTTCAACCTGTTTCCTACAGCATGCTGCCGACTTCCCGTACCTTGCGTCTGTCGTTGTACACCCTGTTGATCATCACCGGTGCAGCGCTCGCCGCGACCCTGGCCATCCGCCACGCCGAGCGTCAGGCGCAGGAAGAAGACGCCGCCCGCGCCAGTCAGCAATTGGCGTTGTACGCCAACTCCCTGCACACCCTGATTGAACGCTATCGCGCCCTGCCTGCCGTCTTGGCGCTGGACCCGGAGTTGCGCGCCGCGCTAAACGGTGAAGTGAGCCCCGAAGAGCAGCTTGCATTGAATCGCAAACTGGAAAAAATCAACGGCGCCGCACAGTCCTCGACCCTGGAACTGCTCGACCACACCGGCCTCGCCGTGGCCGCCAGCAACTGGCGCCTGCCCAGCAGTTACGTCGGCCACAACTACGGCTTTCGCCCCTACTTCAGCCAGACCCGCACTCAGGGCACCGGGCGTTTTTATGCGGTGGGCGTGACCAGCGGCATTCCCGGCTACTTCCTGTCCAGCGCGGTGACCAGCGACAGTGGTGAGTTTCTCGGTGCCATGGTGGTCAAACTCGAATTCCCGGAACTGGAGCGCGAATGGCGTCAGGGCAGCGACACGTTGCTGGTGAGCGATGCGCGCGGGATCATCTTCATCGCCAACCAGCCGGGCTGGCGTTATCGCCTGCTGCGGCCGCTGAGCGCCAGCGATCACACTGAGCTCAAGACCACCCGCCAATACGACAAGCAGCCGCTGACCCCGCTTGAATATCGTTCGGTGCGGCGCTTCGACGACAACAGTGATTTGACCCGGGTCAATGGCCCCGAGGGTACGGCGGATTACCTCTGGGAGTCCCTGCCGCTGGCCACCGAAGGCTGGACGCTGCACTTGCTGCGCCGCCCGCAGGTAGCCTTCGAAGACCTGCGCAACGCCGGGCTCGCGGCTGCCGGGGTGTGGCTGGCCGTGGTGTTTCTGTTGCTGTTTCTCAATCAGCGTTGGCGGCTGGCGAAATTGCGCCAGCGCAGCCGCGAAGAACTCGAACGACTCGTAGAAGAACGCACCCGGGATTTGCGCACCGCCCAGGATGGCTTGGTGCAATCGGCCAAACTCGCGGCGCTGGGGCAAATGTCGGCGGCGCTGGCCCATGAAATCAACCAGCCGCTGACTGCCCAGCGCATGCAACTGGCGACCTTGCGCCTGCTGCTCGATCATGGTCGGGTTGAAGACGCTTACAAGGCGCTGAAACCGGTGGACGATATGCTCACCCGCATGGCCGCGCTCACCGGCCACCTGAAAACCTTCGCCCGCAAAAGCCCCAGCGGCCTGCGTGAACGGCTGGACCTGGCAACGGTGGTCGATCAATCCTTGCAGTTGCTGGATACGCGCTTGCGGGACGAAAACGTCAGTCTGGTGCTGCACCTGACGCGCCCGGCCTGGGTGCGTGGCGATGCGATTCGCCTGGAACAGGTGCTGATCAACCTGCTGCGCAATGCCCTGGATGCGATGCACGACAAACCCTGCAAACGTCTGGAAATCCGCCTCGAAGCCGATGAACAATTGTGGCGCCTGACCGTCGCCGATAACGGTGGCGGCATTGCCGAAGAACATCTGGCACAAGTCTTCGATCCGTTCTTCACCACTAAACCGGTGGGCGATGGCCTGGGTCTGGGGCTGGCCGTATCCTTCGCTATCGTTCACGAAGCAGGCGGACGCTTGAGTGCTGACAATGGCGAAAACGGCGCGGTATTCACCTTGACGTTACCTATTGATCTGGAGGTCCCTGCCTGATGCTCAATTCGGTGATGGTGGTCGATGACGAAAGCAGCATCCGCAGCGCTGTCGAACAGTGGCTGAGCCTGTCAGGGTTCGAGGTGCAGCTGTTCAGTCGCGCCGACGAATGCCTGGCGCAACTGCCCAGACATTTCCCCGGAGTGATTCTCAGCGATGTGCGCATGCCCGGCATGACGGGGCTGGAGCTGCTGGCTGAAGTCCAGCGCCGCGATGCTGATTTGCCGGTGATCCTGCTGACCGGTCACGGTGATGTGCCGATGGCCGTCGAAGCCATGCGCGATGGCGCCTACGATTTCCTTGAGAAACCCTTCAGCCCGGAAGCCCTGATGAGCAGTCTGCGTCGGGCGCTGGACAAGCGTCGACTGGTGCTGGAAAACCGCGCGCTGCATGAGCAGGCGGACAATCGCGCCAAACTCGATGCCACGCTGCTGGGGGTGTCCCGTGGGTTGCAGACCCTGCGCCGCCAAGTGCTGGATTTGGCAATGCTGCCGGTCAATGTACTGATCCGTGGCGAAACCGGCAGCGGCAAGGAATTGGTCGCCCGTTGCCTGCACGACTTCGGTCCGCGCGCCGACAAAGCCTTCGTGGCGCTGAATTGCGCGGCGATTCCGGAGCAGTTGTTCGAGGCCGAACTGTTCGGTCATGAGAGCGGCGCGTTCACGGGCGCCCAGGGTAAACGCATTGGCAAGCTCGAATACGCCGACGGGGGCACGTTGTTTCTCGATGAAATCGAAAGCATGCCGCTGGCTCAGCAGGTGAAACTGCTGCGGGTGCTGCAGGAGCAGAAGCTTGAGCGCCTGGGTTCCAACCAGAGCATCCACGTGGACTTGCGGATCATCGCCGCGACCAAACCCGACTTGCTGGATGAAGCCCGGGCCGGACGCTTTCGCGAGGATCTGGCCTATCGATTGAACGTCGCCGAGTTGCGTCTGCCGCCATTGCGCGATCGGCGTGAAGACATTCCCCTGTTGTTCGAGTTCTTCGCTCAAAGCGCTGCCGAGCGTTTGGGTCGCACCTTTGCGCCCTTGAGCGGGCCGCAACTGAGCCATCTGCTGAGCCACGACTGGCCGGGCAATGTGCGTGAACTGGCGAACGTCGCCGAACGACAAGTGCTGGGCCTCGGCGAACCGGAACCGGCGGGGATCGACCCTGGCCAGTCACTGGCGGCGCAGCAAGAAGCCTTCGAAGCCCATTGCCTGCGCGCGGCATTGACCCGGCATAAAGGCGATGTGAAAGCGGTGCTGGAAGAGCTGCAACTGCCGCGCCGTACCTTTAATGAAAAGATGCAGCGGCATGGGTTGAGCCGGGAGATGTTCATCTGACCCGGGACACCTCCGGACTCCCCTGACAACCCGAACAACCCGGACCTGTAGGAGCGAGGCTTGCCCGCGAAGCTTTTGGCGATCTTGATGGCCTCTTCGCGGGCAAGCCTCGCTCCTACAGGGGGCCGGTTCGTGCGCGGAAATCCGCTCGTTACCTTGCGCGCAATAAGCGGATTTCCGCTCAACAAAACCTCCTACCCCCTCTAAAGCGGCCCTCCTCCTCTTGGCACAGCTCCTGCTATAGCCCTGGCAGGCTGCGTTTACACGCGCTCCACAAAAACAATTAAATGAAGGATCCTTCAATGGATAACTCCAACGCCCTGCCTCTTGGGTCGGCTGCCGCGCCGGCTAAAGAAAGAACCACCGCCAGCCGGATCAAATCGATCTTCAGCGGCTCTGTCGGCAACATGGTCGAGTGGTACGACTGGTACGTCTACGCCGCCTTCTCCCTGTACTTCGCCAAAACCTTCTTCCCCGCCGGTTCCTCCACCGCACAGCTGATGAACACCGCTGCGATCTTCGCCGTGGGCTTCCTGATGCGTCCGATCGGTGGCTGGCTGATGGGCCTCTACGCGGACCGCGCCGGTCGTAAACGTGCGTTGATGGCCTCTGTGTATCTGATGTGTTTCGGCTCGCTGCTGATCGCCTTGAGCCCCAATTATGAAACCATCGGTATCGGTGCGCCGATCCTGCTGGTGTTCGCTCGCCTGCTGCAGGGTTTGTCGGTTGGGGGTGAGTACGGCACCTCGGCGACGTATCTCAGCGAGATGGCGACCAAGGAGCGTCGCGGCTTCTATTCCAGCTTCCAGTACGTGACCCTGATCTCCGGCCAACTCATCGCCCTGGCGGTGCTGATTGTGTTGCAACAGACCCTGACCACCGAGCAACTCTACGCCTGGGGCTGGCGCATCCCGTTCGCCATCGGTGCGCTGTGTGCCGTGGTCGCGCTGTACCTGCGTCGTGGTATGGAAGAAACCGAGTCGTTCACCAAGAAAGAGAAGGCCAAGGAAAGCGCGATGCGCACCTTGATGCGCCACCCGAAGGAACTGATGACCGTGGTCGGCCTGACCATGGGCGGCACCCTGGCGTTCTACACCTACACCACCTACATGCAGAAATACCTGGTGAACACCGTCGGCATGAGCATCACCGACTCCACCAGCATCTCGGCAGCCACGCTGTTTCTGTTCATGTGCCTGCAACCGATCGTTGGCGGGCTGTCGGATAAAGTCGGTCGCCGGCCGATCCTGATTGCCTTCGGTATCCTCGGGACGTTGTTCACCGTGCCGATCCTGACCACCCTGCACACTGTCCAGAGCTGGTGGGGCGCATTCTTCCTGATCATGGCGGCGCTGATCATCGTCAGCGGCTATACCTCGATCAACGCGGTGGTCAAAGCTGAACTGTTCCCCACCGAGATCCGTGCGCTGGGCGTCGGTTTGCCCTACGCGCTGACCGTGTCGATCTTCGGCGGTACCGCTGAATACATCGCGCTGTGGTTCAAGAGCATCGGCATGGAAACCGGTTACTACTGGTATGTCACGGCGTGCATCGCGGTGTCGTTGCTGGTGTACATCACCATGAAAGACACCCGCAAACATTCGCGGATCGAGACGGACTGACCATTACATTGATGGAGGCTGTTATGGCCTCTTCGCGGGCAAGCCCGCTCCCACATTCGACCGCATTTTCTTCTGAAAGAACTCGGTCAACCTGTGGGAGCGGGCTTGCTCGCGAAAGCGGTTTAACATTCAACAAGGATGCTGACCGATACACCGCTTTCGCGAGCAAGCCCGCTCCCACATTAGATCTCATCGCTGGAAATAACCCGCTCGTCCTTGCACTATGATCGATTCCGAATCAACGCCTCAGGAACCCGTTCATGCCCGACGATATCCATTTCTACGAACCCGCCAACGGCCACGGCCTGCCGCATGACCCGTTCAATGCCATCGTCGGCCCGCGCCCTATCGGCTGGATTTCTTCCCAGGACGCCAACGGCTGCTTGAATCTGGCGCCCTACAGCTTTTTCAACGCCTTCAACTACATCCCGCCGATCATTGGGTTTTCCAGCGTCGGGCGTAAAGACAGCCTGAACAACATCGAGCAGACCGGCGAATTCGCCTGGAACCTGGCGACCCGGCCGCTGGCCGAGCAGATGAACCGGAGCTGCGCCATGGTCGGGCCTGAGGTCAACGAGTTCGAACTGTCCGGGCTGACCACTGCGGCGTCGAAAATCATTCAGGTGCCACGGGTTGCCGAAAGCCCGGTGTCCTTTGAATGCAAAGTCACGCAGATCATTCAGTTGCAGCGCGCCAACAAGGAAGTGGTGCCGAGCTGGCTGATTCTCGGCGAAGTGGTCGCCGTGCACATCGCCAAATGGCTGTTGAAGGATGGGGTGTACGACACCGCCGCGGCAGAACCGATTCTGCGCGGCGGCGGGCCGGCGGATTACTTTCAGCTGGGGCCAGAGGCATTGTTCAAAATGTTCCGCCCGGGGGCGGTCAAGTGATTACCAGAGCAGGTCGGCGTCTTCTTTAACGTCTTTGAGGCGGGTCAGCTCTTTGGCCGCGGCCTCGTCCGCTTCATGAGCGGTCTTGAAAGTCTGGCCTTCCAGCACTTTGTGAAAAGTCGGGGCACCGGAACCGCCGAGGGCTTTGACGGCAATTGCGGCGTGGTAACCGCCCTCGCCCGGTACTACTGCTGAAACGGCTTCGAAGTGTTCAAAGGCTTTGCGTGCCATGTCGCGGATCCTGGCTAATGGAGAATTGCGCCATTAAACCCTCAACCGACGAGTTTGTGTACCGCTGCCTGGGACTGGCCAAGGGCCTGGGCCACCGAGACATCCTTGAAGGTATGAAAATCCAGGCTATTGACCACCAGCTCCTGCACCAGCTCGGCAAAAATCTGCATCGCCGGGCTACCGAAGTAAGCGGTCATGGCCTGTTGGTTGTCCCAGAAACCGGACACCAGCCACAGCTCGGGATCGCATTGCGAGTGCTGCAGGGCAAAACTCAGGCAACCCGGCGCGTTGCGCGACGGCTCGATCAGCGCGCTCAGGCGCGCACCGAGTTCTGCCGAACGCCCGGCGCGGGCGCGAATGAAGGCCATATGACTGACGGGGATTTGCGTAGACATGTTCAACCCTCCCAGGTCATCCAGTGGCAGCCGGGGACGGGCTGCGACAGGATCCAAGATTAGGCGGCGTGTCGCAGTCGTCGTTAGTCGATTCCTGCCGACGCATTGCACAATCCTGCGCGGCTGCAAAAAACGTCTGTAACAGCATGTAAACCACTGTCACATCGCTGCAACACGACTTTCAAGCAAGTTTTCCCGACGCTGACCTGCCATAGCAGCCCCGCGTATTTACCTCGTGCAGAATCAGGCAAGCTTTTGGCAGGATGTGTCTACCGCTGTCCCTTGCACAAATTTAAGCTCAGCCCATTACCAACGCGTCACCGAGGATGCCCAGCATGTCGTCGCTCGATCACTTTCAAGCCCCGCTGGATGCCGACATGGAAAAACAGCGCGCGGAACTGGCCGCCCTCATCCGTCGTAACACGATGGAGGATGGCACGTATGCCACCGCCGTCGGTTCGCTGTTCATGTCGCGCCACAGTCAAAACCATGACTTCGCCCCGGTGCTGGCGCAACCGGCCCTGTGCATCATGGCCCAGGGGCGCAAGGAAGTGCGGCTGGCGGATGAATACTTCAACTACGACCCGCTGAATTACCTGGTGGTGTCGGTCTCGATGCCGTTGAGCGGGCGGGTGGTGAATGTCTCGCCCGAAGAACCGATCCTCGCCGTGCGGCTGGACATCGACCCCGCGGAAATCACCGCGCTGATTGCCGACGCCGGCCCCATCGGCGTCCCCACACGGCCTACTGGTCGCGGCCTGTATGTCGAGCAGATCGACACGGCAATGCTCGACGCCGTGCTGCGTCTGGCACGTTTGCTGGACACACCCAAAGACATCGCCATGCTGGCGCCGCTGATTTGTCGAGAGATTCTGTATCGGCTGTTGCGCAGCCCGCAGGGGCATCGGCTGTACGAGATTGCCATCGCCAACAGCCAGAGCCATCGCATCAGCCAGGCGATCAAATGGCTCAACGGCAATTATGAGCAACCGCTGCGCATCGATGATCTCGCGCGGGAAGTGAACCTGAGCGTGTCGACATTGCATCACCGGTTCAAGGCAATGACGGCGATGAGTCCGCTGCAATATCAGAAGCAGTTGCGCCTGCAAGAGGCGCGGCGGTTGATGCTGGCCGAAGGGCTGGAGGCTTCGGCGGCAGGTTATCGGGTGGGGTATGAAAGCCCTTCGCAATTCAGCCGGGAATACAGCCGATTGTTTGGCGCGCCGCCGCTGCGGGATTTGGCGCGGTTGCGGTTGTCGGTTTGATCTGACGTTTTCGGTGTGGCTGATGGCCCCTTCGCGAGCAAGCCCGCTCCCACATTGGATTTGTGGTGGACACAAAATAAGTGAACACCGCAGATCCCTTGTGGGAGCGGGCTTGCTCGCGAAGGGGCCGGCAAAGGCGACCCACCTCTAAAGTCAGGCGCTCAACACGCGGCAAGCCTCAGCCGGCAAGGTCACCGACACCGGATTGCCAATGCTCAACCCAACCCCCTGACACGGCGTACTCAATGCGGTAAACGACACCCCGGAACACTCGACGGTGGTTTCAATCGTCGCCCCGATATCCCGTACAAACGTCACCTTCCCGAGCAAGCGATTGCCCGCTGTGGCCTGAGGTTGCGACAGTTGCAGGTCTTCCGGGCGAATCAGCATCTTCACCTTCTCCCCCACCACAATGCTGCTGCAGATTGGCACTTGCAGCGCATCGCCACCGGGCAAGCTGACCTTGCCGTTGCCCAGCGCCGTGGCCGGGAAAATGTTTCCCGAACCAATAAAATCCGCGACGAATTCATTGGCTGGATGCCGGTAGATTTCAATCGGCGAGCCCACCTGCTGCACCCGATGTTCCCCCAGCACCACCACGATGTCGGCCATGGTCATGGCTTCGCGCTGGTCGTGGGTGACCATGATGGTGGTGATGTTCAAACGTTGTTGCAGCTGACGGATTTCCACCTGCATCGATTCGCGCAGCTTGGCGTCCAGCGCCGACAGCGGTTCATCGAGCAGGAGGATTTTTGGCCGCGAAGCAATCGCCCGGGCAATCGCCACGCGCTGACGCTGACCGCCAGAGAGTTTCGCCACCGGGCGATCAATCATTTCCTGCAGCTGGATCAGCTCCAGCAACTCCACCACCCGCGCCTGTTGATCAGCCTTGCTGACCCCGCGCAGTTTCAACGGATAGGCGATGTTCTCCCCCACCGTCATGTGTGGAAACAGCGCCAGCGATTGAAACACCATGCCGAAATTACGCTGATGCGCCGGCGTATGGCCGATGTCTTCGCCGTCCAGGCGAATCTCGCCACCGGTCAGGGTTTCCAGCCCGGCGATCATCCGCAGCAAGGTGGTTTTGCCGCAGCCCGAAGGGCCGAGGAAACACACCAGTTTGCCCTCGGGCAAATGCAGGTTCACATCCTTTACCGCGCAGGCCGAGCCGTAATGTTTCTCGACGTTTTCCAGAATCAGACCAGTCATGTTGCACCTCAAGAATCAGAACGAAACGCCGCCTTCGCCAACCAACTTTTCCAGCGCCCAAATGAGTACAAAGTCGATCAGCACGATCAGCACGGCAAACGAGAAAACGGTAGGGTCGAGCGAAGACACGGTGCGGCTGTACATCCAGATCGGCACGGTCATGACGTCGATGGTGTAGAGAAAATAGGTCACGGTGAATTCGTTGAACGAGACGATGAACGCCAGCAACATGCCCGCCAGAATCCCCGACTTCATCAGCGGCACCACCACATCGACAATCGCCCGAGTCGGTGAAGCGCCGAGCATTTGCGCGGCCTCTTCGACTTCGCTGCCGATGGAAAGCATCGCC
Source organism: Pseudomonas sp. PDM24 (assembly GCF_019218905.1). Classification (NCBI taxonomy): domain Bacteria; kingdom Pseudomonadati; phylum Pseudomonadota; class Gammaproteobacteria; order Pseudomonadales; family Pseudomonadaceae; genus Pseudomonas; species Pseudomonas sp. PDM24. Next base: position 495,651 of record NZ_JAHUWR010000005.1, read on the forward strand.
GCGGTGCAGTTTTTCACCACGAACGGCAGCGCCAGAATCACGTGGGCAATCACCAGCCGCGAGGTGGTGATGTGGAACGGCAGGCTGTCGAACACCAGCAGCAAGGCCAGGCCCAACACCACCATCGGGAACACCAGTGGCAGCGACATCAATTGCAGCGCCACGGCCTTGCCGCGGAACTCGCAACGGGTCAGGGCATAGGCTGCCGGCACCGCGATAATCGTGGCGAAAATCATGGTCAGGCAGGCCACCATCAGGCTGGTGGTCATGGCTTTGCCGAGGCTCAGCACATCGCTGGCGTCCGGCGACACGAAGGTGTTCCAGGCGGCTTTGTACCATTGCAGGCTGTAGCTGCTGGGCGGGAAATCGAGGTTCGATGCACCGCTGAACGACATGACGATCATGGTCAAAATCGGCAGCACCGCCAGCAGCAAAATGAAGCCCGACAGGATGCCGGCAAACTTGCCGGTATCACCTGGCAGCAGCGAATGGCGCTTCTTGATCAGGGTGCTCATTGGGAAGCCTCCAGCATGCGCCGACGACGGCCAGTGATGTATTCGGACAAGGTCATGATCGCCAGGGTGGTAACGATCAGCACCACACCGGCAGCCGACGCGGCGGGCCAGTTCATCAGCGGGGCGATCTGGTCATGCACCATCACCGCCAGCATCGGCACGCGTCGACCACCAAGCAGCAGCGGCACCACGAAGCTGCTGGCGTTGTAGGCGAACACCAGCGTCGCGCCAGTGATGATCCCCGGCAAACTCATCGGCAACACCACCTGGCGGAACACCTGCAAGCGACTGGCGCCGAGGGTGGCAGCGGCTTCTTCGTAAGTGCGGGCGACACCGCGCATGGCGCTGGCAATCGGCAGCACGGCCAACGGGAACGCAGTTTGCACCAGGCCCATCAACACGCCGTTCTGGTTGTACAGCAGCATGATCGGCCGCTTGATCAGGCCCAGGCCCATCAGCGCCTGATTGAGCATGCCGCCGGGGCCGAGAATCACCAGCCAGCCGTAGCTTTGCAGCAGCAGGTTGACCAGCAAGGGCAGCAGCACCGCCGCGAGGAAGATCCGCCGCACAAACGGCGAGGTCAGCCGTGACATGGTGTAGGCCACCGGGATCGCCAGCAGCACCGCAATCACCGCGCTGATCAGTGCCAGGCGCAAGGTCAGCAGCAACGATTTGAGGTAATAGGGTTCCAGCAATTGGGCGTAACTGGCCAGGCTGAAGCCGGACCACTCCGCGCCTTTGGTGCCGACGCTCATGCGCAGTACCAAGAGGCTGGCGGCAATCAGCACGCCGAGAAACAGCATCGACGGCGAGAGAAAAAGCCACGCGCGCGCCGTCGGTGAGACACCCCGATTGATGCGCACGGGTGCGGCGCTTACCGGATGGGTCAGAGGTTGGTGTTCCATAGCAAGGGTCTCGTCAATGGAAAGCAGCTGAGCGAACACAAGACTTGAAACCACGTTGAACCCTGTGGGAGCGGGCTTGCTCGCGAAGAGGCCGTGTCAGTCGACATCAATGTTGAATGTCACACCGCATTCGCGAGCAAGCCCGCTCCCACATTGGATTTGTGGTGTCCCAGAAGGCTTGCGTAAGCCACTCGATCAGGAAGAAAAGATTTCCGTGTAACGACGAATCCATTGGTCATGCACGGTGGCCAGGAAGGCGTTGTCGTGCATGATCGCCTTCTCGGCAATCTGCTCCGGCGTGAGGATGTACGGGCTCTTGCGCGCTTCGGCGGAGATGATCGCCTTGGCGTTGACCGGGCCGTTGTAGATGTCTTCGGCCATCTTGCCCTGCACCAGCGGGTCCAGAGAGTGGTTGATGAAGGCGTAGGCCAGGTCGGTATCGCCCGGACGATTCTTCGGCATCACCGACAGCATCAGGTCGGTGTAGAAGCCTTCCTTCATGCCGAACGTGGCGCCCAGACCGTAGGCTGGATCGCGAATCTGTTTCGGGAAGAACGCCGGCGCGTACAAGCCACCCATGTCCAGGGAACCGGTGCGGAACAGCTCGGCGATCTGGTTCGGGTTTTCGCCCAGGGTCACGACGCGGTCTTTCAGCTCGGCGAGTTTCTTGAAGCCTGGCTCGATGTTGTGTTCGTCACCACCGGCCAGTTTGGCGGCGATGATGATCAGGTCCATGGCCTCGGTCCAGTTCGGCGGCGGCAGGAAGATGTTCGGCGACAGCTCCGCGTCCCACAGGGCGGCATAGCTGTCCGGCGCTTCCTTGATGGTGCGGGTGCTATAGACCAGGCTGTTGCACCACAGCAGGTAACCGATGCCGTGACCGTTGGCGCCAGTGCGGTATTGCTCCGGCACGTCGATCAGGTTAGGGATACGGTTGAGATCGGGTTTTTCCAGCAGGTTGGCGGCGGCCAGACCTTCGGCGCCGACGCCGGCCAGGGTGATGATGTCGTACTGCGGACGATCACCGCCGGCCTTGAGTTTGGCGACCATTTCCGAGGTGCTGCCGGTGCGGTCAGCGATGACCTTGCAGCCGTACTTGGCTTCGAACGTCGCGGCGATATTGCGCAGTGCCGCAAGGCCGGTGTCATCGGACCAGGTCAGCAAGCGCAAGGTCTTGCCCTGGAAGCGTGTGTCGCTGGCATTGGCCTTGATGAACGGCATGCTCATGGCCGCCGCAGCCACGGACGCCACGCCCACGGTTTTGATGAATTGACGTCTGTTCAGATCGTGCTCGCCCATGAAGGACTCCCTTTGTTTTTTTAAGTATGAGGTTGGTCGCAACCGTTGCATCCGCGCGGCCAGATCGGCTTACAGTCCCCGGTTTCAAAGGACTTGAGCTGCACCGGCGGGTTCATCCTGAGGTCGTGCAAAACACCTGACTATCGATAAAAACTCATTGAAGCCATGACGCTGGCGCATGCCTCATCGCGAGGCATGCGCTCACCTTTTTCGTGCTGTCAGACGGCCCGAATCACGTGTTTGATTTCCTGGAAAGCCTGCAAACCCCACGGCCCCAATTCGCGACCGATGCTGCTCTGTTTGTAGCCACCCCAGGCGGTCTGCGGGAAAATCACTTGCGGCGCGTTGATCCATACAAGCCCCGCCTGCAAAGCGTTGGCGACCCGATCCGCGACCTCGTTATCGCGAGTGACCACGCTGGCCACCAGGCCAAACTGGCTGTCGTTGGCCAGGGCAATCGCCTCGGCTTCAGAGCTGAAACTGCGTACGCAGATCACTGGACCGAAAATCTCTTCGCACCACAGCGCACTGTCGAGGGGCACGTCGATGAAAACGGTCGGCTGCAAAAAATAGCCGCGAGGCAGGTCCGCCGGGCGATTACCGCCGCAGATCAGCTTCGCCCCGGCACTCAAACCACGGTCGATGTGGCCCAGAACACGTTGGTATTGCGCCTGATTGACCAGTGCGCCCATTTCCACGTTCGGATCGAACGGGTCGGCCACGCGAATGGCTTCGGCGCGCACCTTCAATCGCGCTACAAATTCTTCCGCCAGCTCATCGGCAACCAGCACGCGGCTGGTGGCGGAACACATTTGCCCGGCGTTGAAGAAACCACCGCCACAGGCCACTTCCACGGCCAGTTCGATGTCGGCATCGGCGAGTACCAGCAGCGAAGATTTGCCGCCCAATTCCAGGCTCACACCCTTTACGGTTTCTGCCGCTCGCTGCATCACCTGCACGCCCACCGCGTTACTGCCGGTGAAGGAAATCTTGGCGATGCGCGGATCAGCCGACAGCGGTGCGCCAACCGCCAGGCCGGTGCCGCAGACCAGATTGAACACTCCGTTTGGCAGGCCCGCTTCGGCAATGATCGTCGCCAGCTCCAGCTCCGGCAGCGGCGTCACTTCCGACGGTTTAAGCACCACACAGCAACCGGCGGCCAGGGCCGGGGCGAGTTTCCAGGCGGTGGTGACCATCGGGAAATTCCACGGCACGATCAGCCCCACCACACCGCACGGTTCGCGGCGCAAACGGGCGCTGAAATCATCGCTCGGCAACGCCACGGCGCTGTCTTGCTTCGCGTCCAGGCCTTCGGCCAGCTCGGCGTAATACTCGAAGGTGGCGATCACGTCGTCGACGTCGATGGCCGCTTCGAACAGCGGTTTGCCGTTGTTGCTCGACTGCAATTTCATCAACTGCTCGCGACCGGCCTGCACGCCCGCGGCGATTCTGCGCAGGATCGCCCCGCGCTCGGCGCCGGTGGTTTTCGACCATGCTTTGAACGCATGGGTCGCGGCTGTGACGGCTTGATCGACAGCCTGTGCATCGCCACCATTAACGGTGGTCAACAGGGCTTCGGTCGCCGGGTTGATCACGCGCAAGTGTTCGTGGCCGGCGGCCCATTGGCCGTTGATGTACAGGCCATCCAAAGTAGTTGGAAAACTCATTGCGACACCGCCTTCATCCACTGGGTCTGATCGATTTCAATCAGGGTCGGGCCCTGGTGATCGGTGGCAAGGCGCAATGCATCACGCAATCCGTCAACACTGCTGACCGCCTCGGCCGCACAGCCCAGGGCCTTGGCCACTCCGATGAAATCGGGGGTGTAGATATCCACGCCCACCGGCTCGATGGCGCGGTTGACCATGTATTTCTTGATCTCTTCGTAGCCCTGGTTATTCCACAGCAGGACGATCACCGGGGTGCGTGCTTCCACCGCGCTGGCCAGTTCCGGCAGGGTGAATTGCAGGCCACCGTCGCCGATCAGGCACACCACCGGAGGGCGTGCGCCGCCTTCGATGCGGCCACCGAGCCAGGCGCCAATCGCCGCCGGCAAGGCATAACCGAGGGTGCCGTAACCGGTGGACGAGTTGAACCAGCGGCGCGGGCGCTCCGGGTTGAAGGTCAGGTTGCCGGTGTACACCGGTTGGGTCGAATCGCCGACGAATACCGCGTTCGGCAATTCATGCAAAACGGTTTCCAGGAAGCGAGTCTGGGCCAGCGTCGGGGCGTCCCAGGATGCGGCCAACTCATCGCGCAAATGCGCGGCACGCACCTGGCCCCAATCGTTGCGACGCTCGGCCAGTGACTTGTGGGACAGCGCACTCAGCAAGGCCTGAGCGGCGTTGCGCGAGTCGGCCACCAACGCGACTTTCGGCGGGTAATTACGCACAGTCTGGTCGGGGTCGATGTCCACGCGCAGCAGCACGCCAGGAATTTCGAAGCCGCCGGCGAAGGTGATGTCGTAATCGGTTTCAGCCAGTTCGGTGCCGATGGCCAGCACCACGTCGGCCTCGGCGACCAGCGCGCGAGTGGCTACCAGGCTTTGAGTCGAACCGATCAGCAGCGGGTGGCGGGATTCGAGCATGCCCTTGGCATTGATGGTCAGGGCCACTGGCGCGTCCAGCAGTTCGGCCAGTTCGGTCAATTCGGCCGCGGCATCGATGGCGCCGCCACCGGCGAGAATCAACGGGCGCTTGGCACCGGCCAGCAAGTCGGTCATGCGGCTGATCGCGCTGGGCGAAGCACCGGCGCGGTCGATGTTCACCGGCACGCTGGCGAGCAAGTCATCGGCCTCTTCGACCAATACGTCCAACGGGATTTCAATGTGCACCGGACGCGGACGACCAGCCTGGAACAGCGCGAAGGCGCGGGCCAACACGCCCGGCAACTCAGCCGCCGACATCAAGGTGTGGGAGAACGCTGCCACGCCGCCGACCAGTGCGCTCTGGTTCGGCAGCTCATGCAGCTTGCCGCGACCGCCGCCCAATTGGCTGCGCGATTGCACGCTGGAAATCACCAGCATCGGGATCGAGTCGGCATAAGCCTGGCCCATGGCGGTGGTGATGTTGGTCATGCCAGGGCCGGTGATGATGAAGCACACACCCGGTTTGCCGCTGGTGCGCGCATAACCGTCGGCCATGAAACCGGCGCCCTGTTCGTGACGCGGAGTGACGTGGTTGATGCTCGAACGGGCCAGCCCGCGATACAGCTCCACGGTGTGCACCCCGGGAATGCCGAACACCTGCTCGACCCCGTAATCTTCGAGTAACTTGACCAATACTTCGCCGCACGTCGCCATGTCTTTGCCCTTTTTGTTCGTTTGAGACGCCGGGCCTGCGCAGTGTTTATGATGGGTTGGCAGGTCCAGGGATGGCCTCATTGGAACGGGCGACACGTAGCCGCAACAATGGATAAAAAGTCATACTAGCCATGTCCTCACGTCATACCTTGGATCCCAATGAAACGATTGCCTCCCCTGCCGGCGCTGTACACTTTTCTGATCACCGCGCAGTGCTGCAACTTCACCCGGGCCGCCGAACAACTGCACATCACCCAAGGCGCGGTGAGCCGGCAGATCGCCGGGCTAGAAGATCATCTGGGTTATGAGCTGTTCATTCGCCAGGCGCGAGGCTTGAGCCTGACCGCCGAAGGACGGGAATGGCTGCCACGGGTGCAGCAGATTTTCGGGCTGATCGACGAGGCGGTGGAGCAGATCGGCGAGAAGCGCGAAACCCTGCAACTGAAAGCCCCGACCTGCGTGATGCGCTGGCTGTTACCGCGCCTGTTGCAGTGGCAAAAGGAACGCCCGGATGTACCGGTGGAATTGACCACCACGGTGAAGCACGGCGTGGATTTTCATCGCGAGCAGTTCGACGCGGCGGTGATGTATGGCCCGCCGCCAGACAGTTCACTGACCTCCCAGCATTTGTTCGATGAACAACTGACGCCCGTGTGTTCCCGACCGATGCTTGAAGGGCCGATGGCTTTGCACACACCGGCCGATCTGCAACAGCACTTGTTGCTGCACCCCACCCGCGATGAACGGGACTGGAACGCCTGGCTGAAGGCTGCGGATATTCGGCTGAGCAATGTCGGCAAAGGGCAGCATTTCGAAACCCTGGACCTGGCGATGTCGATGGCGTCTCAGGGGACAGGTGTAGCGATTGGCGATTGGTCGTTGATCGGCGATGACCTGAGTGCCGGACGGCTGGTCATGCCTTTTGATTTGAAGGTGAAAACCGGGTTGGCGTATTACCTGGTGTTCCCCGAGAAACCGGCGCCTTCGCCGAAGTTGCGCGAATTGATGGGGTGGTTGGTGGAGCAGGCTCAATCGCGTTGAGCCCTTCGCGAGCAAGCCCGCTCCCACATTGAATCTCCGGTGAACACCGTACTTGTGTACGACGTAGATCAAATGTGGGAGCGGGCTTGCTCGCGAATGATTTAAGCCGCGCCATCAATACCCGACAGTAAACCGCTGGCGGGAATGCTTCGGTGTTTGCACTTCATCAAGCAGCGCAATCGCGAAGTCTGCGAAGGTGATCCAGCTGCGGCCCTGCGCACTCACCAGCAAGTCATCCTTGCCGATTCGAAACGTACCCATGCGCTCACCTTCGACAAACTCTGCCGACGGCGACAGGAAGGTCCAGTCCAGGTCCTGTTCCTGACGCAAGGTATTCAGGAACGCGGCACCGGCGCTGGCCTCGGCCTTGTATTCCTCCGGGAAGCCTTCGCTGTCGATCACCCGGCCGCCGCCCGGCAGCAACAGCGAACCGGCACCGCCGACCACCAGCAGACGCTTGACCCCGGCCTTCTTCACCGGCTCGATGACGGCGCTGGCGGGGATGGTGGAGAAGTGCGCACCGCTGATCACCGCATCATGCCCGGCCACGGCGGCTTGCAATGCAGCAGCGTCGAGTACGTCTACGTTTTTGCTCACGACCCCGGCACGCGGGGCGATTTTCGAGGTGTCACGGGCGATGGCCGTGACGCTGTGACCGCGACGCAGGGCTTCTTCCAACAGTTGGCTACCGGCACGACCGGTGGCACCGATGATTGCGATGTTGCTCATGACGTTTCTCCAGTTGGCGTGGGTGAATCTGTATAGGTGTGACTCAGGGCTTTTTGTGGCGAGGGGGCAATTTAGACGCAGAACCTGTAGGAGCGAGGCTTGCCCGCGAAGAACGATGACGCGTAATACCTGAAAAACCGCGGTGCATTCTTCGCGGGCAAGCCTCGCTCCTACAGGGTCTGCGTCCCCCCCTCGCCTCAAAATCTCAGCGGATTACCACTTCATCTCGCCCTTGGCGACTTTGGCGCTCAGCTCGAGTGAGCTTTCTTCGCCCAGGGTCGGGTAGCGTTTTTTCATCGCGGCGATCAGTTCGGCAGCATCTTTCGCCTTGGCGGTTTCTTCGTCGAACGCCTTGATGTAATCGGCGGTGAACTGCACCGCCGCCAGAGAGCGAGCGCTCTCACCGAGGTAGTGACCTGGCACGATGGTGTTCGGCTTCAGCGCTTCAATCGCCTGCAGCGTCGTCAGCCAATCGGCATGGGATTGCGGGGTCTGGGTGTCAGCCATCCACACGTGAATGTTTTCGGCGACGACCACGCCACCGACCACAGCCTTGATCGACGGGATCCACACAAAGCTGCGATCCGGCTGCTTGCCGTCCAGGCCGATCACCTGCAATTTCTGCCCTTCCAGCATCAGGCTGTCGCCCTTGAGCACCTGCGGCACGATGGTTTTGTTCGGCACGTCAGCGCCCATTTTCGGGCCCCAGAACGCCAGTTTGCCGTCGACGGTTTTTTTGATGTGATCAACAGTCGGTTCCGAGGCCAGCACTTTGGCTTTCGGGAACGCCTGGGTCACGGTATCGAGGCCGAAGTAGTAATCCGGGTCACCGTGGCTGATGTAGATGCTGGTCAGCTGTTTGCCGCTGGCGCGGATTTTTTCCACCACCTGTTCGGCCTGGGCTTTGCCGAATTGCGCGTCCAGCAGAATCGCTTCCTTCTCGCCGCTGACCAGTACCGAGGTCACCGGGAAGATCGCATTGGTGCCAGGGTTGTAGACGTCCAGCGTCAAGGTGGACGCCGCCGCGGCATGGGCCGCGAAGCCGAGCGTGGCGGTTGCCAGAAGAATGCGTTTGATTGAAGTGAAGCCGATCATCTGTTGCTCCGTTGTCCGAATGCCATGCTTGGCGATGGGACAGAGCTTAGTTGCCTGACTCGATACAAAAAATGCGATGCTTGAACATAGTTTGTTTCTAAAAGCGGGCAAATCATGGATCGTCTACAAGCAATGCGGGTGTTCGTTACGGTGGTGGACCTGGGCAGCCAATCGGCCGCCGCGGATCACCTGGACCTGTCACGGCCGGTGGTTTCCCGGTATCTGGCGGAGCTGGAAGATTGGGTCGGCGCGCGCCTGATGCACCGCACCACGCGCAAATTGAGCCTGACCACCGCCGGCAGCGAGATCCTGCCGCGCTGTCGGCAGATGCTCGAGTTGTCCACCGACATGCAAGCCGCCGTCAGCGAGCCGGACGACGCACCACGAGGTCTGCTGCGGATCAGCGTCAGCACCTCGTTCGGCCAGGCCCAACTGGCAGACGCCATGGCGGCTTACGTCAAACGTTACCCCGGCGTCAGCATCGATATGCAAATGCTCGACCGCACGGTGAACCTGGTGGATGAACGCATCGACCTGGCCATCCGCACCAGCAATGACCTGGACCCGAACCTGATCGCCCGACGGCTGACGGTTTGCCGCTCGGTGATCTGCGCCTCCCCCGCGTACCTGCGCGAGCACCCGACGCCGCAACGGGTCGAGGACCTGAGCCTGCACAATTGCTTGACCCACTCCTACTTCGGCAAGAGCCTCTGGCATTTCGAACAGGACGGCGAGCCCGTCTCGGTGCCGGTGCAGGGCAACATCAGCGCCAACGAAGCCAGCACGCTGTTGCGCGCGGCGATGGCCGGGGCCGGCGTGGCGATGCTGCCCAGTTACCTGGCCGGCGTGCATATCCACAGCGGCGAACTGATCCGCCTGTTGCCCCAGGCCGAGCCCCGGCAGCTGAATATCTATGCGGTGTATGCCTCACGCAAACACATGCCGGCGGCGTTGCGCAGCATGCTGGATTTTTTGGTGCTCAGATTTCCCGAAGAACCTGAATGGGATCTAGGCCTGTAACCGGATCAATGGAGGGATTGCTTTCCCCTTCAACACACAGACCCCCTGTGGGAGCGGGCTTGCTCGCGAAAGCGGTGGATCAGTCGACATCATTGTTGAATGTCACACCGCATTCGCGAGCAAGCCCGCTCCCACAAGGGGGCATCAATGTTCTGAATATCGCGTTAAACGCGAAGGCCGCTTTGCTGGCAACTCATCACCGCTGACCTATGCTCAAAGCAGTACCGAAAGGTATTCGTTCAGAGGTCAACGCCATGAACATAAAAACAAGAAGATACCTCGCCATTTTCATCACTTGCGCGGCGACACTGGCGCTGTATGGCACAGCCGCCTGGCGTGTCGAGCAGTTGCGACAACAGCCCCGTGACTTTGCGAGCTGCAACTTCGAGCGCTGCATTCCCCACAACGCGACCCTCAACGCCCTCCGATGACGAAGGGGTTCAGGTCTCGTTGTCCTGATCGGCCTTCAAACGGTCGCGAAAGGCCTTGGGCGAAATCCCCACGCGACGCCTGAACAGGCGTGTGAAGTTGGTCGGATCGGAAAACCCCAACACGTCGGACATTTCATAAATGGTCATGCTGGTGTAGGTCAGCAAGCGCTTGGCCTCCAGCAATTGACGCTCATGCATGATCTGCAACGCCGGTTGCCCCGCCAGTTCACGGCACGTGCCGTTGAGGTGGGACACGGAAATCCCCAGCCGATGAGCCAGGTCCTCGACCTTGACGTGCTGGCGATAGGTTTCTTCCACCAGCTGAATAAAGCCGTTGAGGTATTCCCGAGCCCGCTGCGGACGCTGGGTGGCGGTTTGGCGCTGAATCACCTGGCGGCTGATCCACACCATAATCACGCTGACCAGCGAATGCATGAGCATTTCCCGCGCCGGTTGATGGCCGGTGTACTCGCTTTGCAGCGCTGAAAACAGGCTGTTGAGGTACTCGCTGTCCTTGCCCGCCGGGTAGCTTTCGGCCTGTGCCAGAGCGTTCACCGAATTGCCCAGTTGTGCTTGCAGGTGGGCGATCAGCGGCGCGGCCAGCGTGACGACGAAACCTTCGACGTCCTCGGAAAACCGATAACCATGCACCGATAACGGCGGCAGAATCAGGATGGCCGGCTCAGTCAATTGTGAGCGTTTGCCTTCGATCTCAAGCTCTGCCTGACCTTTGAAAACGAAGAGTAACTGACACAAATCGGCGTGGCGGTGGGGTTTGATTTCCCATTGATGTTCGCGGCTGCGTTTGGAAATGGTTTCACAGTGCAACAAGTCAGGGGTCGGCCAGTCCAGGCTTTCACCATAGAGTTTGAACACCGGAATCGATGGCAGGTCAGGCTTGTTCATCACTTCAATCCAGGCCTCGAGGGTAACGGGGCGATAATCGCACCGATTGGCAGAATGTACAGGTATCGGCTCAGTTTTCCCCTTCAATTGACAGACTCGCAAGTGAAAAATGCAAGTACTCGATCCATAAAAATCATTCACCGGCCTTGGCCGTGTGGAGCTTGCGAGTCATAAAAACAATGAAAACACTGAAAACCCAAGTCGCCATCATCGGTGCCGGCCCCTCTGGCTTGCTACTCGGCCAATTGCTGCATAACGCCGGCATCGACACCTTGATCCTCGAACGCCAGACCCCGGACTACGTGCTCGGACGCATCCGCGCCGGTGTCCTCGAACAAGGCATGGTAGAGCTGTTGCGTCAGGCCGGAGTGGGTCAGCGCATGGATGCCGAAGGGCTGGTCCATACAGGCTTCGAACTGGCCCTCGACGGGCGCCGGGTACATATCGATTTGCAGGCGCTGACGGGCGGCAAAACCGTAACGATCTATGGCCAGACCGAGGTCACCCGCGACCTGATGGCCGCTCGTCGGGACGCCGGTGCACAGACGATCTACGAAGCCAGCAATGTCGTCCCTCACGGCATGAAAACCGCTGAACCCTTTGTCACCTTCGACAAGGACGGCGAAACGTATCGACTCGATTGTGACTACATCGCCGGTTGCGACGGTTTTCATGGCGTGGCGCGGCAGTCGATCCCTGCCGACAGCCTGAAGGTGTTCGAGCGGGTTTATCCGTTCGGATGGTTGGGGATTCTCGCCGACACGCCGCCGGTGCACGAAGAGTTGGTCTATGCGCGGCATGAACGTGGTTTTGCGTTGTGCAGCATGCGTTCGCCGACACGTACCCGTTACTACCTCCAGGTACCGGCCCAGGACAAAGTCGAGGATTGGTCTGACCAACGCTTCTGGGATGAGCTCAAATCCCGTCTGCCTGCCGCCCTCGCCGACACGCTGGTGACCGGCCCGTCGATCGAAAAAAGCATCGCGCCGCTGCGCAGCTTCGTGGTCGAGCCGATGCAGTACGGGCGGATGTTCCTGGTCGGCGACGCCGCCCACATCGTCCCGCCCACCGGCGCCAAGGGCCTGAACCTGGCGGCCAGCGATGTCAGTACGCTGTTCAATATTCTGCTGAAGGTTTACCGCGAAGGGCGTGTGGATTTGCTGGAGAAGTATTCCGAGGTTTGCTTGCGGCGGGTATGGAAAGCCGAGCGGTTTTCCTGGTGGATGACCTCGATGTTGCATCGCTTCGACGAGCACGACGCGTTCAGCCAGCGCATCAGCGAATCGGAGCTGGCCTATTTCGTGGACTCCGAGGCGGGCCGAAAAACCATCGCCGAAAATTACGTTGGCCTTCCATACGAGGCTATCGAATAGCCTGCTACCGACTTACACTGGCGAGCATCCCGCTCGCCTTGCCTGCTGCGGGCCCATTACTGCCCGCAGGTTTTACCCGTGACCAATCTCAACCAGCCTGAAACGCCCAAACCGGCCATTCGCAGCGTGCTGATCGCCCTGATGCTGGCGATTTTTCTGGGCGCGCTGGACCAGACCATCGTCGCTGTATCAATGCCGGCCATCTCCGCGCAGTTCAAGGATGTCAGCCTGCTGGCCTGGGTGATTTCCGGGTACATGGTGGCGATGACCGTGGCGGTGCCGATCTACGGCAAACTCGGCGACCTGTATGGGCGCCGCAAGTTGATGCTGTTCGGCATGGGGGTGTTCACCCTGGCGTCGTTGTTCTGCGGCATGGCGCAGAGCATGGAGCAACTGGTGCTGGCGCGGATTCTTCAGGGCATCGGCGCCGGCGGGATGATTTCGGTGAGCCAGGCAATCATCGGCGACATCGTTCCCCCCCGCGAACGCGGACGCTATCAGGGTTACTTCAGCAGCATGTATGCGGTGGCCAGCGTGGCCGGCCCGGTTCTCGGTGGCTACATGACCGAATACCTGTCCTGGCGCTGGGTATTTCTGATCAACCTTCCATTGGGCCTGGGTGCCTTGTGGGTGGCCCACCGTACGCTGGTGGGTTTGCCCGTGCCGCAGCGCAAGCCGATCATCGATTACTTCGGCACATTGCTGATGATCATCGGCCTGACGGCGTTGTTGCTGGGCATCACTCAGGTCGGCCAGGGCCATTCGTGGCGCAGCGCCGAAGTATCGGCCTTGCTCGGTTGTGCGGTGGTGGTGCTGGCCGTGTTTGTCTGGCATGAACAGCGGGCGCGGGAACCGTTGCTGCCGATGCACTTGTTTGCCAACCGCAGTGCGATTCTTTGCTGGTGCACGATTTTCTTCACCAGTTTCCAGGCGATTTCCTTGATCGTGCTGATGCCGCTGCGCTTCCAGAGCGTCACCGGCGCCGGGGCTGACAGCGCCGCGCTGCACCTGTTGCCGCTGGCCATGGGTTTGCCAATAGGCGCGTACTTTGCCGGACGCCAGACCTCGGTGAGCGGTCGCTATAAACCGATGATCCTGACTGGCGCCCTGCTGATGCCGTTCTCGATTCTCGGCATGGCGTTCAGTGCGCCTCAGGCGTTTGTGCTGAGCAGTCTGTTCATGTTGCTCAGTGGTATCGCCAGCGGCATGCAGTTCCCCACATCGTTGGTGGGCACGCAAAACTCAGTGGAACAACGGGACATCGGCGTCGCCACCAGCACCACCAATCTGTTCCGCTCTCTGGGCGGCGCAATGGGTGTGGCGTTAATGTCGGCGCTGCTGCTGGCGTTGTTACAGGATTCGAGTTTTGCGCACCTGGCCGGCTCGTCGCTGATGGCCGAGGGGAGTTCGGGGAATGTCTTGCTGGATGGATTGAACGCCGCGCCGGGGGATGCGCAGGACGCCTTGCGCGCTGAGTTGCTGCTGACCTTCCGGCATTTGCTGATGGTCAGCGCGGCGGTGTCATTGCTGGGGCTGGCGGCGGCGATTGCCATGCCCAATAGAGTGTTGCGGGGGCGTGAGGACAAGGTTCGGTAGATAGACCGAGGTGCGGCCTTCGCGGGCGAGCCTCGCTCCTACAAGGGATCGTGAGTAGGAGCGAGGCTTGCCCGCGAAGACGTCAGCCCGGACACCACCGAATCAAGGGCTGTAATACCCCACCGCCACCAGAAAATGCCCGACCTTTTTCAGGTAGGCATGCTTGTCTTCGACCTTGCCGGTCACCGGATTTTTCCAGCGGTATTCGTATTCGCCGTCATCCTGTTTGGCCATCAGCGCCAGAATCGGCTCGCCCACCGGTTTGCCTTCCGGGTCCTTGATCTTGCCGAAGTCGGTATTGATCAGTCGCAGGTTGGTGCCATGGGCGGCGGCCTGGCTGTCAGCCTTTTCCGTCGTGGCGGCGTGAATCGGCGACAGGTACAGCAAAAACAACCCGCCCAGCAAGGCCAGCTTGTGAAGCCCCCCCATGGCGCATTCCCCCGTTCTTGTTAGTGTTTCAAGAGCGTAGACGGCTTGGGGCTATGTATGAATATTCAGGAAAACGCAGGTCTCTACCTGTAGCAGCTGGCGCAGCCTGCGTTCGGCTGCGAAGTAGTCGTAATCCAGACGCCGCGGTTTGTCTGATACAACTCGGTGCCTGTTTTCACGACTGCTGCGCAGCCGAACGCAGGCTGCGCCAGCTGCTACAGGTTGTGTGATCTAAGGCCGGGTGCGCAGCTGTTGCTGCAGATTCTGAATCTGCGCCTGCAGGGTGTTGATGTTGCGAGTGACCTGGCCGCGGAAGGCGTCGAACTCGGCGGTGTTGGTGCCACCTTGTGCGGCGGCCGGGCGGTTGTCCTGTTGGCTTTTGAGCACGATCATGTCTTGCTCCAGGCGCTCGATGGCGGCGCTCGGGTTGCCTTGCCTCTTCAGCGCGGTAATGTCGGCACCCAGGCTTTTGAGCTGGGCATCGATTTGGCTGCTATCGGCCGACGCGTTCTTCAACGCGGCCAGTTCGCCGCTCAAGGCTTTGACCTGGGCCTGCAACTGAGCATTGGCGGTTTGTTGTTCGGTGGCTTGCGCGGTCATTTGCGCCAGGCGCTTGTCCAGTTCGGAGGTCTGGCCGAGGACGCCTTGCTGCTGTTTGCTCTGGTCCTGAAGCTTACTTTCCAGCTGCTTGCTCTGGTCCTGGAGTTTGCCTTCAAGCTGTTTGATTTGCAGCTTCAACGCTTCACTGCCGGTGTTGACATTGGACTGACTGGCCACGACCTTGCCGGAAATGTCCTGCAAGCGCCCCGCCGCTTCCTCACTGATGCGCGCGAAACTTTCCTGGGTCGCCACCAGTTGCTGTTCCATCAGCGAGATCTGCTGAAAACTCCACCAGGCAAGGCCGGCGAAGGCAAAGAACAACGCGCCGACCAATGCCCACAAAGGGCCGGTGCTCGGGCCTTTGACCTTGACCACCGGTGCGGTGCGCGAATGCACGGAAGTGCGAGCGGTGGTCGGAAAATCATCGTCATCGAGGCTGCTGGCGCGCAGGCTCGGGACATCGTCGAAGTCGTCGTTGGCATCGTTACGCATGGGCATTAGGGTCAACCTTTGTGGAACGCGGTGATGGCTTGATGCGGCGAAGTATAACCCCCGCTGCCGCACCGGTTGACCCTGAACCCCGAACTCGGTTCAGTAAGGGCTGCCCTTGTGTGTCAGCGAATGTCCTGAACCTTCCACCAACCGCAGAACTCATCGAGGGCGGTCCAGAGGCTGACTTTCGGATCGTAGTCCAGATAATGCCGTGCGCGGCTGATATCCAGGGTGAAGTTTTTGTTCATGACCTGCATGCCCAGCCGCGATAGCGTCGGCTCGGGACGACCGGGCCACAGCTTGCACACGCCCTCGTTGAGCGCGGCAAGGCTGTAGGCCAAACCGTAGGAACGGTAGCGGGTAACCTGTGGGACATCCATTTGGCGCATCACGTAATTGACCACATCCCACAACGGAACCGGCGCTCCGTTGCTGATGTTGTAGGCCTTGCCCAAGGCCGAACCGCTGGCCAGCAAGCTGCTGAGCAACGCTTCATTGAGGTTTTGCACGCTGGTGAAATCAACCTTGTTCAGGCCGTTGCCGATAATCGCCAACCGCCCTTTGCGCTGCATTTTCAGCAATCTCGGGAAAATGCTCATATCGCCGGCGCCCGTCACGAAACGCGGGCGCAGGGCCAGGGTTTCGAGGCCGAATTCCTGCGCGCCGAAGACTTTTTGCTCGGCCAGGTATTTGGTCGCTGCGTAGGGATGCTTGAAGCGCTTGGGCACCTGCTCTTCGGTCAACCCCAGATGATCACGGCCATCGAAGTAGATCGACGGTGACGACAAGTGCACCAGGCGCCGAACCCGCTGTTTCAGACAGGCTTCGACCACGTTCTCGGTGACTTCGACGTTGCCTTGATGAAAGTCCTGATAGCGCCCCCACAAACCCACAGCGCCGGCGCAATGGACCACGGCTTCGACGTCTGAACACAGGTCGCGCGCCAGTTGCGGGTCGCTCAAGTCGCCCTGAATGAACTCGGCGCCACGACGCACCAGATGCTCGACACTCTCGGCCCGGCGACCGTTGACCCGCACGTCCAGGCCCTGCTCCAGGGCGAAACGCGCAAAGCGCCCGCCAATGAAGCCGCTTGCGCCGGTGACCAGAATTTTCATGAATTGCTCCGAATATTTCGTTTTACGTTTTGCGCTTTGCATATTGCGTAGGGCGTAGGGCGTGAGGTCTTGACGCTGCCCGTCAGTCCAACGGCACCAGCCATTGCTTCGACGAGTGCACCAATTGATCGGTGAGTAACCCCAACAGCTGACCGCCGTTGCGCCAATGATGCCAGTACAGCGGCACATCGATCGGCTTATCTGGCAAAAGCTCCTGCAATTGGCCGCGTTCCAGTTGCTCGCGCACCTGCAATTCAGGCACCAGGCCCCAGCCAAGCCCCGCTTCCGTAAGACGAAGAAACCCTTCGGACGATGGGCATAAATGGTGTTCGAAACCGCCATCCACACCGAGGGAGGCGAGGTAGCGATGCTGTAGGAAATCATCCGGGCCAAACACCAGGGCCGGGGTTTTGGCCAACTGGTCGGCGCGCACACCTTCGGGAAAATGCCGGGCAATGAACGCCGGGCTCGCCATCGCACGGTAACGCATCGCCCCCAACAGAACGCTGCGCGCACCGGCCACCGGCCGCTCACTTGCACAGACACACCCCGCCACTTCGCCTGCGCGCATGCGTTTAAGGCCGACGGTCTGGTCTTCCACCACCAAATCGAGCAGCAAATGTTGTTCCGCACAAAAGTCGCCCACCGCCTCTGCCCACCAAGTGGCAAGGCTGTCGGCATTCAGCGCGATACGCAGGCGTTCCGGCAGGCCTTCTTCGTCCAGCGCCGGGACCAACGTTTGTAGATCCCGCTCAAGCAATCGCACTTGCTGCACATGGTTGAGCAAGCGCCGGCCAATCTCCGTCGGCGCCGGGGGTGTAACCCGCACCAGCACCGGTTGGCCGACCCGTGCCTCCAGCAGTTTGATGCGCTGGGAGATCGCCGATTGGGACAAACCCAACACCTGCGCGGCGCGTTCGAATCCGGCCTGCTCGATGACGGCGGCGAGCGCAGACAGTAATTTGTAGTCGAACATCAGTTTTCCTAATGGGCGATCAGCACTATTGGTTTTTCTTATACAGCCTTCAACCGGAGAATGGCCAGCAAGAACTCTTGAACAAGGATCACCGACATGGCTGGCGAAACGTCATTGGCAACCCTGCTGCGCAGCATGAGCCCGCAACTCAACGACGGCGAATACGTGTTCTGCACGTTGCGCGACGGCAAGTTGCCCGCCGGCCTTGAGATTGTCGGCAGTTTTCGTGAACGGGAAGGCCTGACGGTGATTCTGCAACGTTCCCACGCCGAGCAGGCCGGTTTCAGTTTCGACTACATCGCCGCGTGGATCACCTTGAACGTGCACTCGGCCCTAGAAGCCGTCGGCCTGACCGCCGCGTTCGCCACGGCACTGGGCAAGGCCGGCATCAGTTGCAACGTGATCGCCGGGTATTACCACGACCATTTGTTCGTCGGCCAGGCCGATGCCGAACGCGCCCTGCAGGTACTGCGGGATCTGGCGTCCAACGCGGAGTAAAAACGTATGTGGCAAAGCTATGTGAACGGCCTGTTGGTGGCCGCGGGGCTGATCATGGCGATCGGCACCCAGAATGCGTTTGTGCTGGCGCAGAGCCTTCGTCGTGAACATCACCTGCCGGTGGCGGCACTTTGCGTGACCTGCGATGCGTTGCTGGTGGCCGCCGGGGTGTTTGGCCTGGCGACGGTGCTGGCGCAAAACCCGACCCTGCTGGCCATCTCCCGCTGGGGAGGCGCGGCGTTTTTGCTGTGGTACGGCAGCCTGGCATTGCGTCGGGCCTGCTCGAAACAAAGCCTGCAACAGGGTGAAAATCAGGCGGTACGCTCACTGCGGGCGGTGCTGCTCAGTGCGTTGGCGGTGACGTTGCTCAACCCGCACGTTTATCTGGACACCGTGTTGCTGATCGGCTCCCTCGGCGCTCAACAAACCGAGCCCGGTGCTTATGTGGTGGGCGCGGCCAGTGCGTCATTGCTGTGGTTTTTCACTTTAGCCCTTGGCGCGGCATGGCTCGCGCCGTGGCTGGCAAGGCCAAGCACCTGGCGAATCCTCGACCTGCTGGTCGCCGTCATGATGTTCACCGTAGCGTTCCAGTTAATCATCGCTTCATGATTTATTCCAAAAGGCTCTGGAACCTCTATTCCACACAGTTGTTGCGTGGTTATGCCGCACCCCCGGTGCTATGATCCGATCCCTGCGCCGCAAAGAGTACAAACTCCCCGGCGCATGTCTGGCCGCCCGTGATCGGCCTTGCGCTCACCGCAACTGACCTGATTAGGAGAATCATCATGGCTTTCGAATTGCCGCCGCTGCCTTACGCACACGATGCCCTGCAGCCGCACATTTCAGAGGAAACTCTGCAGTATCACCACGACAAGCACCACAACACCTATGTCGTGAACCTGAACAACCTGGTGCCAGGCACCGAGTTCGAAGGCAAGACCCTGGAAGAAATCGTCAAGACTTCCTCGGGCGGTATCTTCAACAACGCCGCTCAGGTCTGGAACCACACGTTCTACTGGAACTGCCTGGCGCCAAACGCCGGCGGTCAACCAACCGGCGCGCTGGCTGATGCCATCAACGCAGCGTTCGGTTCGTTCGACAAGTTCAAGGAAGAGTTCAGCAAAACCTCCATCGGCACCTTCGGCTCCGGTTGGGGCTGGCTGGTGAAAAAGGCTGACGGTTCCCTGGCCCTGGCCAGCACCATCGGCGCCGGCAACCCGCTGACCAGCGGCGACACCCCGCTGCTGACCTGCGACGTCTGGGAACACGCTTACTACATCGACTACCGCAACCTTCGTCCGAAGTACGTCGAAGCGTTCTGGAACCTGGTCAACTGGAAGTTCGTGGCTGAGCAGTTCGAAGGCAAAACCTTCACCGCTTAAGCTTCGCGCCAGTCAAAAAACCCGGCTTTTGCCGGGTTTTTTTATGGGCTGGGGAAATGGGTACATTCCTCCAGCCGCCTTCGCGGGCAAGCCTCGCTCCTACAGGGGGCATTGAATCTGGGAACGTCGATGATCCTGTAGGAGCGAGGCTTGCCCGCGAAGAACGATAACGCGGTCCATTCCATTTCATAATGGGATTGGCGAGGCTTCCATTAAAAATCAGGTCGCTTTCCCACAACGCGAGTGGCATTCGCCCTCTTGCCCTCACATCACAGCCGTCTAACATCAACCACAAGGAAAAATTGTCCCGCGCCCCTCAAGTTGAGGGCCTCAACAACCGACACAGTGCTAATAGGGCAAATACTCCAAACAACAGCCTATCGGCCAAGCTACCGGCAAAATCCCCTGGGTTGGATTGTCCCTTTGACTGACCTCACGGGATTGCCAATACTCATGGCAACTTGACGCTACCCGCACGGAACAAGGAATACCCCTTTGAAGCTGGAACTCAAGAACAGCTTGTCGGTGAAGTTGCTCCGGGTCGTGCTCCTGTCGGCATTGATCGTCGGCGTGGTCTTGAGCTGCGCGCAGATCGTTTTCGATGCCTACAAAACACGTCAGGCCGTAGCCAGCGATGCCCAGCGCATCCTCGATATGTTCCGTGACCCTTCGACCCAGGCCGTCTACAGCCTGGACCGGGAAATGGGCATGCAGGTGATCGAAGGCCTGTTTCAGGACGACGCCGTGCGCATGGCCTCCATCGGCCACCCTCACGAAGCCATGCTCGCGCAAAAAACCCGTGAATTGCAGCACTCCAACAGCCGCTGGCTGACCGATCTGATCCTCGGCCAGGAACGCACCTTCACCACCCAACTGGTGGGCCGCGGGCCATACAGCGAGTATTACGGCGACCTGAGCATTACCCTCGACACCGCCACCTACGGCAAGGGCTTCATTGTCAGTTCCGTGATCATCTTCATCTCTGGCGTATTGCGCGCCATGGCCATGGCCCTGGTGCTGTATCTGGTCTATCACTGGCTGCTGACCAAACCGCTGTCGCGGATTATCGAACACCTGACCGAAATCAACCCGGACCGGCCCAGCGCCCACAAGATTCCCCAGCTCAAGGGGCATGAGAGAAACGAGTTGGGCGTCTGGATCAACACCGCCAACCAGTTGCTCGAATCCATCGAGCGCAACACCCACCTGCGCCACGAAGCGGAAAACAGCCTGCTGCGCATGGCCCAGTACGACTTCCTCACCGGTTTGCCGAACCGCCAGCAATTGCAGCAGCAACTGGACAAGATCCTCGTCGACGCCGGTAAATTGCAGCGTCGGGTCGCGGTGCTGTGTGTCGGGCTCGATGATTTCAAAGGCATCAACGAACAGTTCAGCTATCAGGCCGGCGACCAATTGCTGCTGGCCCTGGCCGATCGCCTGCGGGCTCACAGCGGTCGCCTCGGCGCCCTCGCCCGTTTGGGTGGCGACCAGTTTGCACTGGTTCAGGCCGACATTGAACAACCCTATGAAGCGGCCGAACTGGCCCAAAGCATTCTTGATGATCTGGAAGCGGCGTTCGCCCTCGATCATCAGGAAATCCGTCTGCGCGCCACCATTGGCATCACCCTGTTCCCCGAGGACGGTGACAGCACCGAGAAGTTGCTGCAAAAAGCCGAGCAGACCATGACCCTGGCCAAGACTCGCTCGCGCAACCGCTATCAGTTCTATATCGCCAGCGTCGACACGGAAATGCGGCGGCGTCGCGAGCTGGAAAAAGACCTGCGCGATGCCTTGATCCGCGACCAGTTCTACTTGGTCTACCAGCCGCAGATCAGCTACCGCGATCATCGCGTGGTGGGCGTCGAGGCGTTGATTCGCTGGCAACATCCCGAACACGGGCTAGTGCCGCCGGACCTGTTCATTCCGCTGGCCGAGCAGAACGGCACCATCATCGCTATCGGCGAATGGGTGCTGGATCAGGCCTGCAAACAATTGCGCGAATGGCACGATCAGGGGTTCGACCTGCGCATGGCGGTGAACCTGTCCACCGTGCAATTGCACCACGCCGAGTTGCCGCGGGTGGTCAATAACCTGCTGCAGATGTACCGCCTGCCACCGCGCAGCCTGGAACTGGAAGTCACCGAAACCGGCCTGATGGAAGACATCAGCACCGCCGCCCAGCACTTGTTGAGCCTGCGTCGCTCCGGCGCACTGATCGCCATCGACGACTTCGGCACCGGTTATTCATCCCTGAGTTATCTGAAAAGCCTGCCGCTGGACAAGATCAAAATCGACAAGAGCTTCGTTCAGGACCTGCTCGATGACGACGACGATGCGACCATCGTTCGCGCCATCATCCAGCTGGGCAAGAGCCTGGGCATGCAGGTGATCGCCGAAGGCGTGGAAACCGCCGAGCAAGAGGCCTACATCATCTCCGAAGGCTGCCACGAAGGTCAGGGCTATCACTACAGCAAACCGCTGCCGGCACGGGAATTGAGCGCCTACCTCAAGCAAGCCCAACGCAGTAACGCGGCTATCTTGTAAGTTCTTCTTTATAGCGAAAAGATCGCAGTCTTCGGCAGCTCCTACGTGGACCGCGTTCCTCTGTAGGAGCTGTCGAGTGAAACGAGGCTGCGATCTTTTAATGCGCCCCACATCTTTGCGTGAATAAGAAATATTTACAGGAACAACCCTTTACACAGAATGCGAAAGATTTGCATTATGTCGCAGTTTTGCGCGCCCCTCGCGCGTCCATCAATCACCGAAGCAGGATGTTCGCCATGATTCGTATGCCTCTGGCCACCGCCAGTCTGCTGGCCATCGCTATTTCCCTCGCCGGTTGCGGCGAAGGCAAAGACAAGGCTGCCGCTCCACAAGCGCCGACCCCGGCCGCCAGCACCGCTGCCCCGGCTGCGCCTGCTGCTACCGGTAAAGTCGATGAAGCCGCCGCCAAGGCTGTGGTTGCGCACTACGCCGACATCGTCTTCGCCGTTTACAGCGATGCCGAATCCACCGCGAAAACCCTGCAAACCGCCGTCGACGCGTTCCTGGCCAAGCCAAACGCCGATACGCTGAAAGCCGCCAAGGCTGCCTGGGTTGCGGCCCGCGTGCCTTACCTGCAGAGCGAAGTGTTCCGCTTCGGCAACACCATCATCGACGACTGGGAAGGTCAGGTGAACGCCTGGCCACTGGACGAAGGCCTGATCGACTACGTCGACAAATCCTACGAACACGCACTGGGTAACCCGGGCGCCACCGCCAACATCATCGCCAACACTAAAGTTCAGGTCGGCGAAGACAAGGTCGACGTGAAAGACATCACCCCGGAAAAACTCGCCAGCCTGAACGAGCTGGGCGGTTCCGAGGCCAACGTCGCCACCGGCTACCACGCCATCGAATTCCTGCTCTGGGGCCAGGACCTGAACGGCACCGGCCCTGGCGCCGGCAACCGTCCGGCTACCGACTACCTGGAAGGCAAAGGCGCTACCGGCGGTCACAATGATCGTCGTCGCGCTTACCTGAAATCCGTGACCCAATTGCTGGTCAACGACCTGCAAGAAATGGTCGGTAACTGGAAGCCGAACGTGGCCGACAACTACCGCGCCACCCTGGAAGCGGAACCGGCTGAAACCGGCCTGCGCAAAATGCTGTTCGGCATGGGCAGCCTGTCCTTGGGCGAACTGGCGGGCGAGCGCATGAAGGTTTCCCTGGAAGCCAACTCCCCGGAAGACGAACAGGATTGCTTCAGCGACAACACCCACAACTCGCACTTCTACGACGCCAAAGGCGTGCGTAACGTGTACCTGGGCGAATACACCCGCGTCGATGGCAGCAAAATGACCGGCGCCAGCCTGTCGTCGCTGGTCGCCAAAGCCGACCCGGCAGCCGACACCGCCCTGAAAGCCGACCTGGCTACCACCGAAGCCAAGCTTCAGGTCATGGTCGATCACGCCAACAAGGGTGAGCACTACGACCAACTGATCGCTGCCGGTAACACTGCTGGCAACCAGATCGTGCGTGACGCCATCGCTTCGCTGGTCAAGCAGACCGGTTCGATCGAAGCGGCCGCCGGCAAACTGGGCATCAGCGACCTGAACCCGGACAACGCTGATCACGAGTTCTGATCAACGCTGGCTACAAAGGCGACCTTCGGGTCGCCTTTTTTGTTAGCCCAGACGCAGATCAAAATGTGGGAGCGGGCTTGCTCGCGAAGAGGGAGTATCAGTCGACGTCAATGTTGCCTGATACACCGCCTTCGCGAGCAAGCCCGCTCCCACATTGGATTGCGCTGAGAGTTATTGCCCCACATCAACCAAACGATAATTCCTCTTATTCAAACTCTCCTGCCCTGTTAGACTTTGCGCCCTTGTTTTGCTCGTCTTGCAGGATGTCCGATGCCCTCGCTGCCTCTTCGCTTGTCCGCTCTGTTGCTGGCCCTGGGCCTGAGTGCCTGCGATGACGCCCCGCGTTTCACCCAGGCCGAACCCGGTGAAGCCCGCTCCGGCGGCAGCGCAACGGTGCGCAAGACCGATCAGAACGCATTCTCCCTGCCGTCCGCCAATCTGCCGCCGTCACGGCGCGTCGATTTCAGCGTCGGCAACAGTTTCTTTCGCAGCCCTTGGGTGATCGCGCCGTCGACCACCACCGCCCGCGATGGCCTTGGCCCGTTGTTCAATACCAACGCCTGCCAGAACTGCCACATCAAGGACGGGCGCGGTCACCCGCCCGCGCCCGATGCACCGAATGCGGTGTCGATGCTGGTGCGTCTGTCGATCCCTGATGCGCCGGCTTATGCCAAAGTCATCGAACAACTGGGTGTGGTTCCGGAGCCGGTCTACGGCGGGCAGTTCCAGGACATGTCGGTGCCCGGCGTCGTTCCGGAAGGCAAGGTGCGCGTCGATTACACAGCGGTCCCGGTGCGGTTCAAGGACGGCAGCGAAATCGAGTTGCGTAAGCCGACCCTGCAGATCACGCAACTCGGCTACGGCCCGATGCACCCCGACACGCGTTTCTCGGCGCGCATCGCACCGCCGATGATTGGCCTGGGCTTGCTTGAGGCGATTCCCGACGAGGCCATCCTGGCTAACGCCGAGGCCCAGGCTCGGGAGAAGAACGGCATCGCCGGACGACCGAACCGGGTCTGGGACGACGCGCAGCAGGAAACCGTCCTCGGGCGATTTGGCTGGAAGGCCGGGCAACCGAACCTCAATCAACAAAACGTTCACGCGTTCTCTGGTGATATGGGCCTCACGACTAGCCTGAGATCCGTTGATGACTGCACCGACGCGCAAACCGCTTGCAAGCAGGCGCCCAACGGCAATGGCCCGGATGGCGAGCCGGAAGTCAGCGATAACATCCTGCGTCTGGTGCTGTTCTACAGCCGTAACCTCGCGGTACCGGCCCGTCGCGATGTCGGCGCGCCGCAAGTGCTGGCCGGCAAGAATCTGTTTTTCCAGGCGGGATGCCAGTCCTGCCACACCCCGAAATACACCACCGCCGCCAACGCCGCGGAACCTGAATTGGCCAATCAAGTGATTCGCCCTTACAGCGACCTGCTGCTGCATGACATGGGCGACGGCCTGGCCGACAACCGCACCGAGTTCCAGGCCAGCGGCCGCGACTGGCGCACCCCGCCGTTGTGGGGCATAGGCCTGACACAAGCGGTCAGCGGCCACAGCCAATTTTTGCATGACGGTCGCGCCCGCAACTTGCTCGAAGCCGTGCTCTGGCATGGCGGCGAGGCACAGGCGGCGCAGCAACAGGTTTTGTCTTTCAATGCCGAGCAGCGCGCTGCATTGCTGGCGTTTTTGAATTCCCTTTAATACGTTTTCCTTCAGCGGGAGCCCGACATGTTCCGTCCCAAATTGTTGTTCACCAGCCTTGCCGCCCTCGCCTTGGGCGCCTGTTCGCCTCAGGACCCGCAAGCGGTCACGTCAGCGGCCATCGCCAAGCAAGTGATCCTGCCAACCTACAGCCGCTGGGTCGAAGCCGACCGTCAATTGGCGGTCAGCGCCCTGGCGTTCTGCCAAGGCAAGGAAAACCTCGAAACCGCCCGCGCCGACTTCCTGCACGCGCAGAAAGCCTGGGCCGAGTTGCAACCGCTGCTGATCGGGCCGCTGGCCGAGGGCAACCGTTCCTGGCAGGTGCAGTTCTGGCCGGACAAAAAGAACCTCGTGGGCCGTCAGGTCGAGCAACTGGTCACCGCGCAGCCACAGATCGATGCCGCCGCCCTGACCAAGTCCAGCGTTGTGGTTCAGGGGCTCTCGGCCTATGAATACATCCTGTTCGACAGCAAGATCGACATGGCCGACAGCGCTCAGAAAGCCAAATACTGCCCGCTGTTGACTGCCATTGGCGAACGTCAGAAGCAACTGGCCGAAGAGATCCTTTCGCGCTGGAACACCAACGACGGCATGCTCGCGCAGATGAGCAAATTCCCGAACCAGCGCTATGCCGACTCCCACGAAGCGATCGCCGATCTGCTGCGCGTGCAGGTCACCGCGCTGGACACCCTGAAGAAAAAACTCGGCACGCCGATGGGCCGTCAGAGCAAAGGCACGCCACAGCCGTTCCAGGCCGATGCCTGGCGCAGCCAATCGTCGCTGAAAAGCCTGGAAGCGAGCCTGAGCGCGGCGCAAACCGTCTGGCTCGGTGTCGACAACAAAGGCCTGCGCGGGCTGTTGCCGAGCGAGCAGAAACCCTTGGCCGACAAGATCGATGCGGCCTACGCAGCGTCCCTGAAGCTGTTCGCCAGCAACCAGCGCTCGCTCACCGACATGCTCACCGACGATGCCGGGCGCCAGCAGCTCAACGCCATCTACGACAGCCTCAACGTTGTCCATCGCCTGCACGAAGGCGAACTGGCCAAGGCGCTGGGCATCCAACTGGGCTTCAACGCCAACGACGGTGACTGATGAGGGCAAGTGCCATGCTGCGACGCCAGGCTCTGACGTTAGGGAGTTTGCTGCTGGGTGCGGTGACACTGGGCGGCTGGACGCTGTTCAAGCAAAAGGACAAAAGCCCGCTGCTGCTCTCGGCGCGGGACGACGGTGACGGCAAGCACTACGCCGTCGGTTATCGGCTGGATGGCACCCGGGTGTTTGCCACCCAGGTCGGCCAGCGTTGCCACGACATCATCAACCACCCGACGCGGCCGATAGCGCTGTTCGTCGCTCGGCGTCCGGGCACCGGGAGTTACCTGATCGACCTGCGCGACGGCACGCTGCTGCAAACCGTGGTCTCGCAGCCAAACCGGCACTTTTACGGTCACGCAGTGATTCACCAGAGCGGCGACTGGCTGTACGCCACCGAGAACGACACCTCCGATCCGGGCCGAGGCCTGCTCGGTGTGTATAAATTCGAAGGTGAGCGGCTGGTGCACAGTGGCGAGCTTTCCACCCATGGCGTGGGCCCGCATCAGGTGTCGTGGATGCCCGATGGCGAAACGCTGATTGTGGCCAACGGCGGCATTCGTACCGAGGCCGAAAGCCGGGTCGAGATGAACCTCAACGCGATGGAGCCGAGCCTGGTTTTAATGCAGCGCGATGGCACTTTGTTGAGCAAGGAAACACTGGCCCAGCAGATGAACAGCGTGCGGCATTTGGGCGTCGCCAGCGACGGCACCATCGTCGCCGGCCAGCAGTTCATGGGCGATGCCCACGAGTCATCGGAGCTGCTGGCGATCAAGCGGCCCGGCCAACCGTTCGTGGCGTTCCCGGTCCCCGAGCATCAGTTGCAGGCCATGGGGCATTACACCGCCAGCGTCGCCGTACACAGCGAACTGCGTCTGGTCGCCCTGACCGCGCCGCGGGGCAACCGCTTTTTTATCTGGAACCTGGACAGTGGTGAAGTGCGCCTGGATGCGCCACTTCCCGACTGCGCCGGTGTCGGGGCCGTGGCTGATGGTTTCGTCGTGACCTCCGGCCAAGGACGCTGCCGCTACTACGATTGCCGCCAGACAACCCTTGTCGCAAAACCTCTGGAATTGCCTGCCGGGCTCTGGGACAACCATCTTCATCTGATCTGATCTCACCCGCCCTTGCAGGAGCGAAGCTTGCTCGCGAAAGCGATGTATCAGTCGGTATTTCCGCTGACTGATACATCGCTTTCGCGAGCAAGCTTCGCTCCTACAGGTTTTGTGCTCGCCTGTAAAAAGTGGCAGTTGGATTCACTGCCACACTCGGAGTAATGTTCCCGCCTGTCTCACCTGATTTTCTCCAAGGAAATGGAAATATGCTGCGTCGCCGCATGCTGATCATGTTGGGTGTTGTTCTGCTAATCGTGCTGGTCCTGGCCGGTTACAAAGCCTTTTCCATCTACACGATGATGCAAGGCTTCTCCGTGCCGAAACCGCCGATAAATGTCGCCGTGGCCACCGCCACCGAACGTCCGTGGCAAAGCCGTTTGCCAACGGTCGGCACCCTCACGGCGCTGCAAGGGGTCGACCTCAGCCTGGAGATCGCTGGCACCGTCAAGGAGGTGCAGTTCGAGTCGGGGCAGAAGGTCAAGGCCGGTCAGCCGATCCTGCAACTCGACACCGCCGTTGAAACGGCCCTGCTGGCAACCGCTCAAGCCGACCTGGGACTGGCGCAACTGGATTACGGTCGCGGTAGCCAATTGGTGGGCAGCCAGGCCATTTCCAAAGGCGAGTTCGACCGACTCTCGGCGGTGTTGCAAAAGAGCCGTGCCACCGTCAATCAGCTCAAGGCGGCACTGGAGAGAAAACGCATCCTCGCCCCGTTCAGCGGCACCATCGGCATTCGTCAGGTAGACGTCGGCGACTACGTGGCCAGCGGCACGATGATCGCCACCCTGCAAGACATCAGCAGCCTCTACGTCGACTTCTTTGTGCCCGAACAGTCGGTGCCGAAAATAGCCCTCGGCCAACCGGTACAAGTCATTGTCTCAGCCTACCCGACAGAGAGTTTCCCCGGCACTATCAGTGCGATCAACCCGAAGGTCGAGAGCAGCACCCGCAACGTGCTGGTGCGCGCAACCCTGGCCAACCCCGATGACAAACTGCTGCCGGGGATGTTCGCCAGTCTGCAGGTGATATTGCCCGATCCGCAGCCACGCATCGTCGTGCCGGAAAGCGCGATCACCTACACCCTTTATGGCAACTCGCTGTACGTCGTCGCGCAGAAAAAGGCCGAAGACGGCAGCCTCGAAAAAGACGACAAGGGCGAGCCGATTTTGATCGCCGAGCGGCGCTTCATCGAAACCGGCGAACGCCGCGATGGAATGGTCATGATCACCAAAGGCGTGCAGAACGGCGAAAAAGTGGTCACGGGGGGCCAGATCAAACTGGACCACGGCGCGCACATTGCCATCAGCGACGACAAGACCCTAGCCGAGAAGAGCAGTCAGCCGCGCGCTGACTGATCAAGGAATCCCCATGGCTTTTACCGACCCGTTCATCCGCCGCCCGGTGCTCGCCACCGTGGTCAGCCTGTTGATTGTGCTGCTGGGCTTCCAGGCCTGGAGCAAGTTACCACTGCGCCAATACCCGCAAATGGAAAACGCCCTGATCACGGTGACCACCGCTTACCCCGGGGCCAACGCCGAAACCATCCAGGGTTACATCACCCAACCGATGCAGCAGAGCCTGGCCAGCGCCGAAGGCATTGACTACATGACGTCGGTCAGTCGCCAGAACTTCTCGGTGATCTCGATCTACGCGCGCATCGGCTCCAACAGCGACCGCTTGTTCACCGAACTGCTGGCCAAGGCCAACGAGGTCAAGAACCAGCTGCCCCAGGACGCCGAAGACCCGGTGCTGAGCAAGGAAGCCGCCGACGCTTCGGCGCTGATGTACATCAGCTTCTTCAGCGACGAACTGAGCAATCCGCAGATCACCGATTACCTGTCACGGGTCATCCAGCCGAAACTGGCGACCCTGCCGGGCATGGCCGAAGCCGAGATTCTTGGCAACCAGGTATTCGCCATGCGCCTGTGGCTGGACCCGGTGAAACTCGCCGGTTACGGCCTGAGCGCCAGCGATGTGACCAACGCCGTGCGCCAGTACAACTTCCTCTCCGCCGCCGGCGAAGTGAAAGGCGAGTATGTGGTCACCAGCATCAACGCCAACACCGAACTCAAATCCGCCGAAGCCTTCGGCGCGATTCCGCTCAAGGTCGATGGCGACAGCCGCGTGCTGTTACGGGACGTGGCGCGGGTCGAGATGGGCGCGGAGAACTACAACACCATCAGCTCTTTCGGTGGCACGCCCTCGGTGTACATTGGCATCAAGGCCACGCCAGGCGCCAACCCGCTGGATGTGATCAGGGAAGTGCGCAAGATCATGCCGGAGCTGGAGGCCCAGCTGCCGCCGAACCTGAAAGGTGAAATCGCCTACGACGCCACGCTGTTCATTCAAGCGTCTATCGACGAAGTGGTGAAAACCCTGTTCGAAGCGGTGCTGATTGTGATCGTGGTGGTGTTCCTGTTCCTCGGCGCCCTGCGCTCGGTGGTGATCCCGGTGGTCACCATTCCGCTGTCGATGATCGGCGTGATGTTCTTCATGCAGATGATGGGCTACTCGATCAACCTGCTGACCTTGCTGGCGATGGTATTGGCCATCGGGCTGGTGGTGGACGATGCCATCGTGGTGGTGGAGAACATCCATCGGCACATTGAAGAAGGCAAGACACCGCTGGATGCCGCGCTTGAAGGCGCTGCGGAAATCGCCATGCCGGTGGTGTCGATGACGATCACCCTGGCGGCGGTCTATGCGCCGATCGGCTTCCTGACCGGCCTGACGGGAGCGCTGTTCAAGGAGTTCGCCCTGACCCTGGCCGGGGCGGTGGTGATTTCCGGCGTCGTAGCCCTGACGCTGTCGCCGATGATGTGCGCCCTGCTGCTGCGCCACGATGAAAACCCTACCGGCCTGGCCCATCGCCTGGACGTGATCTTCGAAGGCCTCAAGCGCCGCTACCAGAGTGTGCTTCATGGCACCCTCAATACCCGGCCGGTGGTGCTGGTGTTCGCGGTGATCGTGCTCTGCCTGATTCCGGTCCTGCTCAAATTCACCCAATCGGAACTGGCGCCGGACGAGGACCAGGGCGTCATCTTCATGATGGCCAGTGCCCCGCAGCCGGCCAACCTCGACTACTTGAACACCTACACCGACGAGTTCCTCGCGATTTTCAAGGAGTTCCCCGAGTACTACTCCTCGTTCCAGATCAACGGCTTCAACGGCGTGCAATCGGGGATCGGCGGCTTCCTGCTCAAACCCTGGAACGAACGCGACCGGACCCAGATGCAGATCCTCCCCGAGGTCCAAAGCAAGCTGGAGAGCATCCCCGGGTTACAAATCTTCGGCTTCAACCTGCCTTCCCTGCCGGGTACCGGCGAAGGCTTGCCGTTTCAATTCGTGATCAACTCGGCCAACACCTACGAGTCATTGCTGGAAGTGACGGACCGGGTGAAAAAAAGGGCGATGGAGTCCGGCAAATTCGCCTTCGTCGACGTCGACCTGGCCTTCGACAAACCCGAAGTCGTGGTGGATATCGATCGCGCCAAGGCTGCACAAATGGGTGTGTCGATGCAGGACCTGGGCGGCACCCTCGCAACGTTGCTGGGTGAAGCGGAGATCAACCGTTTCACCATCGAAGGTCGCAGCTATAAAGTCATTGCGCAGGTGGAACGACCCTTCCGGGATAACCCCGACTGGCTGAACCATTATTACGTCAAGAACACCAAGGGCGAATTGCTGCCCCTGTCGACCCTGATCACCGTGACCGACCGGGCGCGACCGCGTCAGTTGAACCAGTTCCAGCAACTCAATTCGGCAATTCTTTCCGGGGTCCCGCTGGTCAGCATGGGTGAAGCCATCGACACCGTGCGCCAGATCGCTCGAGAAGAAGCTCCGGCGGGTTACGCCGTCGACTATGCCGGCGCATCACGGCAATACGTTCAGGAAGGCAGCGCGCTGTGGGTCACCTTCGCCCTGGCGCTGGCGATCATCTTCCTGGTGCTGGCAGCCCAGTTCGAAAGCTTCCGCGACCCACTGGTGATTCTGGTCACCGTGCCGCTGTCGATCTGTGGCGCGTTGATCCCGCTGTTCCTTGGCTGGTCGAGCATGAACATCTATACCCAGGTGGGATTGGTGACGTTGATCGGGCTGATCAGCAAGCACGGGATCCTGATCGTCGAGTTCGCCAACCAGCTACGCAAGGAGAAGGGCCTGTCGCCTCGCGAAGCGGTGGAGGAAGCGGCGGCCATTCGTCTGCGTCCGGTATTGATGACCACGGCGGCGATGGTGTTCGGCATGGTGCCGTTGATCATCGCCACGGGCGCGGGTGCGGTCAGCCGGTTCGACATCGGCACGGTGATCGCGACGGGGATGTCGATTGGGACGCTGTTCACCTTGTTCGTGTTGCCGTGCATCTACACGTTGCTGGCCAAGCCCGACAAACCTGAAAAACACCCATAACCCTGTGGGCGATGCAGAACCAAAGTGGGAGCGGGCTTGCTCGCGAAGGCGGTGTGTCAGTCGTCATCACTAGTGAATGTCAGACCGTATTCGCGAGCAAGCCCGCTCCCACATTGAACGATCGGATACAAAAAAGGCCTCGCATCTGCGAGGCCTTTTATTTGGGCTTCAATCTGTTCAACTCTGTGGCCTCAGTCCCTGAGAAAGTCCGAACATGAACAGTAACAAGTCATGATCGGGTTGAGTGGCCACGGGTGCCTTGGCAACCCGGGGCAACGGACAATGCGCGTCACCGTGCACGGAGCTGAGGACTTGCGTGCGGGGTTGCTCCCAGGCCGCCACCGCCAATGAAGCAACTGCCAAGGCTCCGGCTAAAAACAAACCTCGTGCAATTTCGAGTTTCATTGTTATAAGCCTTTGATAGCGCTGCCAAACGCCGTCTCATAAAAATAGACGAGTTTTTTCCAGTCCGTATCGCTGAACGACGAGTGGCGACGTAGTTGTTTCAGGTCGTGCGCCGCCGCTTGATGGGGGGTCAAGCGCTGCCGACATTTTTCCAGATCGATCAACGCCACCTCGACCTTGGCTGACTCGCCTTCGCCGGTGACCCTCACGAATACATGCTTGATGTAGATACAGCTGTGTTGCCAACGGCCCTTGTGCATGCGGGCCAGGTTGTCGGCCAGATCCTTCAACACGCGATCGTGCACCGCCTCACCGTAACGCTCGCGACCGCCACCCGCGTACCAGTGTTGGATTTCCCCGAAGCCATCCAGGGCCTTGGTAACCAGCAGTGCGCGCCATTTGTGCATGGGATCGCGCTGCGCCCCGCAAAAAACGATTTCCGGAACACGAACGTTGAGCAGACGCAGGCCAATGAGCGCATCGCGTTCGCGCAACACCGTCGGCCGGCCGAACGGGTGTAACGCGCTGCGATAGATATGCCCGGTTTGACGCTTGGTGTAGAGCAACTGTCCATCACTGCCCCTAACGCGCTGCACACCACTTTCGCCACCGCGACGGACGTTGGGTTCTTCTACCCATTCACCGCGCAGGTTCCAGAAGTAGTCGAAGCGGTCCTGAGAAGCCACTTCTGTTTGTGCTGCACATTGCATTGCCATCTTGTTACCTCTTGCGTAATACGTATACCCGCCACATGGCATAGAGCGGTAAAAAATCCAGGTGTTCCTGGATCCGAAAACCCGCCTGCTCGAATTCCTTTTCAACCGTGGCGGCCGGTAACACAAATCGATTCTGGTAACCCTCCTGACTACGTCGTTTCTCCGCGCGCTTGCGTTTCCAGGCCTTGAAATTGCCGTCCACCCACAGCGAAACAATCACGCTGTCACGGGTGACTCGTTCGAATTCGCGCAGGATGGTCAGTCGATGCTCGGCTTCACCGATGTGATGAAGCAAGCGCATGCAGAAAATGCTGTCGACGGCGTTATCGGGCAAGGCAATGTCGAATGCAGAAGTGTGCAAGGGTTGTACCCGTTTCACCACGTCGGCGGGTTGCGCCTGCATGGCAGTCTTCAACATGGACTCCGAGTTGTCGGCCCCGATGATGACGCGGTTGTGTTTTTCCGCCAGCAGCGGCCAGAAACGCCCCGCGCCGCACGGTAAATCGAGGACCAATCCTGGCTCACCGGCCAGCGTCAGCGCTTTTCGCGCCAATTGTTCGTCACGCCAGTGGGACAGTCGGCGGCCGAGCCCCTCCTGATGCTTGCGCAAATATTTCTGGGCGTGTTGATCGTCGTACTTTTCGGAAAAATCGAGTTTGATCGGACCAGCCATCACTGCAGCCTCCTGAACTTCTGATGACCACCACCTTAGGTAGCGTCGTGTCAGTGTCAGGTCGTGCCTTTGTGAAAAAATTGTCATGTAAAACCCGGAATTATTTCAGGGTTTTACAGGGCCAATTCAGGATCTTTTCGTTTTTCCTTCAGATCAAAGACGGACTCAAATCCACCTGAAAGCGGCAACCATTGGGTTCCATGTTGGTCAGGCTGACGTTCCAGCCCTGGTTCTCGCAAATCCGTTGCACCAGCGATAGCCCTAACCCCAGGCCCTCGCCGCGTTTCTCGTTGCCGCGTACGAAAGGCTCGAACATCGCCTCGCGTTTTTCCTCGG
Source organism: Pseudomonas sp. PDM24 (assembly GCF_019218905.1). NCBI lineage: Bacteria > Pseudomonadati > Pseudomonadota > Gammaproteobacteria > Pseudomonadales > Pseudomonadaceae > Pseudomonas > Pseudomonas sp. PDM24. Next base: position 529,917 of record NZ_JAHUWR010000005.1, read on the forward strand.
GAATGCCGACTCCACTGTCCTCGACCACGAACCCTGTATCCGTCAGGGCGAGGCGAATGTAACCGTGCTCGGTGTAATGCAGCGCATTACGCAACAGGTTGCCCATCACCGCATGCAAAAGGGTCGCGTTATAGCGGGTGTCCGGCGGATTGCCCGGCTCAAAGTTCAGCGTCAGGCCCTTGGCTTCGATCGGCTCGCGCCATTGAGAAAGTAGCCCGTCGGCCACTTGGCTCAGGGTCTGCTGGGGAGCCATGCTGGCGTCTTCATGTTGAGCGCGAGCCAGCATGAGGAAGGTTTGCACCAGCTCGCGCATCTCGGCACACGCACGGGCAATTCGCTCCACCTGAGCACGGCCGCGCTGATCGATACCAGGGTTTTCCAGCAACAGTTCACAGGAACTGGCCAACACCATCAACGGCGTGCGCAGCTCGTGGCTGACGTCACTGGTGAACAATCGCTCACGGGTCAATGCTTGACGCAAACGCCCAAGGGTGGCGTCGAAGGCCACGGCCAGCTCGCCCACTTCATCGGCGGCATAGTCCGGCGCCAGTGGCGGCGCCAGCCCTAGCAGTTGATCGCGATGACGCACCTGACGGGCCAGTCGCACCACTGGCGCCATGACCTTGCGCGCCAGCACCCAGCCCAAAAATACCGCCAATGCCAGGCTCAGTACGAAACCCACCAGCACCACGGCAAACAGCACCCGCTCACGCTCTTCGAAATCGCTCTGGTCCTGCATCAGCACGTAACGCCGACCGTCAACGATTTCGACCATCGCGTGATATGACAGCTGCTCGCGAAAGACTTCATGAAAGCCTGAGTCCAGGTGCCGCAAATCCTTGGGTAATTCGAAGTCGCCCGGGCCGCCGCTGAAATAGAACAGCTGGTCCGGCTCGGGACGGTGGCTCCAGTCCGACACGCTGTCCATCAGCAACAGGCGTTGCAAATCGCCGCCCAGACCTGCCGAAATCAGTTTCTCTTCCACCAGGTGCACGGTCGCCACAATGCCCATGGCGAAGGCTCCCGCCACCAGCGCGCTCATCAACGCAAAGGCGATGATGATCCGTTGGGCAAGGCTCTGTTTAAACTCCATCACGGCCCTCGGCCAAGCGATAACCGACGCCATGCACCGTGTGCAGCAAGGGCTTGTCGAACGGCTTGTCGATCACCTGACGCAGTTGATGGACGTGGCTGCGCAGGCTGTCGCTGTCCGGGCAGTCATCGCCCCACAGGGCTTCCTCGAGGACCTCGCGGCGTAACACATGGGGGCTTTTCTGCATCAACACAGCCAGCAGCTTCAGGCCCACCGGGTTGAGTTTCAACAGGCGGCCTTCGCGCGTCACTTCCAGGGTATCGAGGTCGTAGCTCAGATCGCCTACCTGCAAGGCACGGCGACCGCCCCCTTGGGCACGGCGCATGACCGCCTCGATCCGCGCGGCGAGTTCGGACAGGGCAAAGGGTTTGATCAAATAGTCGTCTGCACCGGATTTGAAGCCTTGCAAACGGTCATCCAGTTGATCGCGGGCAGTGAGCATGATCACTGGCGTGTCGCGGCGGGCGTCTTCGCGCAGACGCTTGCACAGGGTGTAGCCGTCGATGCCGGGCAGCATGATGTCGAGCACGATCAAATCGTAATGCTCGGTGGCCGCCAGGTGCAGGCCCGATAAACCGTCCTGCGCGCAATCCACGGTGTAACCCTTGAGCCCCAGATAATCGGCCAGATTGGCCAGGATATCGCGGTTGTCTTCAACCAATAGAATTCGCATCGGCACCTCCTCCGTACACAGTAACGGCTGTCTTGGCGCGCAGCTTAAGGCCAAGTGTGGCTCAGGGATAGGGTGGCGTGCAGGGGTAAATCCGACAAAAAAAACCTGAAACGGCCTTAACAACTTTTTCACCATCGATTCACAGGCTGACGACAGAGGCGTGTTCAGACTCCCGCGGTTGTGCTCTTCAGAACATTTCACCCACCAAGGAATTGCCATGGCTTCGACCGCTGCCCGCCCCGCTTCCAGGCCACTGAATGCCTGGCTATGCCTGGGAGTGCCCGCCATTGCGGCGATCACCCTGCTGTTGCTCGAACTGACCTCCCTGGACATGGACCTTGCCAAGCGGTTCTATGACCCAGTGGCAGGCGAGTTCATAGGACGGCACAGTTACTTCCTGGAAGACATCCTGCATGACCGGGCCAAGCAAGTGGTCATCGCCTTTTCGGTGTTCGCCATTCTGGGCTTCATCGGTTCCTTTTTCATGGACAGGCTCAAACCATTCAAGCGTGAACTGGGTTGCCTGGTGTTGTCTCTGGCACTGGCAACCTCGTTTGTCACCCCGGTCAAAGCGGTGACGGCGGTGCAATGCCCATGGAGTCTGGAGCAATTCGGCGGGCACGAAACCTACAGCGAACTGCTCAGCCCTCGTCCGCACACCGACAAGCCGGGCCGCTGCTGGCCGGGTGGTCATGCGGCAACCGGTTTCACGCTGTTTGCGTTGTTCTTCGTGTTGCGCGACCGTCGCCCGCGTCTGGCACGCAAGGCGTTTGTCTTTGCCTTCGCGTTGGGTTCGGTGTTTTCCATCAGCCGGATGATGCAGGGGGCGCACTTCTTTTCGCACAACGTGTGGACGGCGATTTTCTGCTGGTTGATTTGTTTGGGGGCGTATTACTACATTCTTTATCAACCAGTTTCCAAAGCTGAGCTAGTCACCAAGGCACAACCCGTCAGCGCCTGATACACAGATCTAAATGTGGGAGCGGGCTTGCTCGCGAAGGCGGTGTGTCAGTCAGTATTGATGGTGACTGACACACCGCCTTCGCG